>NZ_JBICTW010000005.1:0-590327 GCF_043197815.1 Actinoplanes sp. NPDC048988
GATCAAGCTGGCGTTCCGGCGCGACCAGAGCGGTGACGAGTCCGTGCTGACCGAGGCCAAGGCGCTGATCCGGGAGTACCTGCACCGCCACGTGATCTCGTGATGATCGAGGAGCTTCGGGCGCTGCTCGCGCTGGGTGAGCACCGCCACGTCACCGAGGCCGCCGCTGTGCTCGGTACGACCCAGCCGACGTTGTCCCGGCTGTTGAAGCGGGTCGAGGACGAGCTCGGGGCCCGGCTGTTCGAGCGGGACGCGCGCGGCGTGCACCCCAACCCGCTCGGCGAGCTGACCTTGGACGCGGCCCGCGACATCGTCGACCGGCACGACCGGCTGCGCCGTGATCTGGCCGGGCTGCTCGATCCCGAGTCGGGCACCGTGCGGCTGGCCTTCCTCGACTCGATGGCGACCTCGCTCGTGCCGCGCATCCTGCGCGATGTCCGTCGCCGCGCGCCGCGCATGCGGGTCGAGCTGCGCCAGGAGCCGGGCCACGAGATGCTGCGCGACCTCGACGCGGGCCTCTCGGAGCTGGCGCTGATCTCGCCGCGCCCGCCCGGCCCGTACGGCTGGGTCGCCTTGCAGACGCAGAGCCTGGCCCTGATCGTCCCGCCGGACCACCGTTGGGCCGACAGGACGCGGACCGTGCCGCTGGCCGAGGTGGCGAAGCAGGACTTTGTGACGATTCCACCCGGGTTCGGCTTCCGCCAGCTGGTCGACGACCTGTTCGCGGCGGCCGGTGTGACGCCGCGGGTCGCCTTCGAGATCGGCGATCTGGCCACGATCGAGGGTCTGGTCGGCGCCGGCCTGGGTGTGGCGCTGGTGCCGGAGCAGTTCGTCGGCGTCTCGGGCACGGTCGGGCTGGCCCTGGCCGCCCCGGGCGCCGAGCGGGTGGTCGGGCTGACCTGGCGCACCGATCGTCGCCTGGGGCCGGCGGCTTCCCGGTTCCGGGACTTCGTCGAGGACGAGGCCCCCTATGGGTTAACAGAGGATTAACTGAAAATGGCCCCCCGTTGATGATCTTTCAACGGGAGTTCCTGTACGGTTGTTCGAGTGAGTTCGCGACCTTCCATGGGAGGATTCTGGCAACCGCCGTCGGATCAGGCCGACGACCTGCGGGTCATCACCCGTCAGGCCGACCTGGTGGAGCTGAAGCTCCTCATTCCGGACGGCGGCCCCGTGGGCGGCCAGGCCCGGAAGGTCTACTTCCTGGACACCCCGGCCCTGGCGCTGAAGCAGCACGGCATCGTCGTGCGCGTCCGCGAACGGGCCGGCCGGCCGGACGACATCGTGGTCAAGCTGCGCCCCATGCACACGAGCAATGTTCCGGGCTGGCTGCGCCGCTCCCCCGGCTTCCACGTCGAGGTCGACGCCATGCCGGGCAACTACGTCTGCTCGGGCGCGCTCAAGCAGCCCCTCGCCAAGGGCAGCGTGGCCCGCGCCCGCAAGGACGGCAAACCCCTGACGTCGTTGCTCTCGGCGGGCCAGCGGCGGCTGCTTTCGGCGTACGCACCCGGCGAGCTCGGCGAACTCACGACCTTCGGCCCCGTCAAGGCGCGTAAGCGCCGGGTCAAGGTGCGCGGCCTGGCCCTGACCGCGGAACGCTGGGTCTACCCGGACGGTTCGGCCCTGCTCGAGCTCTCCACGAAGTGCCCGGTCGACGAGGCCGCCGCCGTGTCGGCCCGGGTCTCGCGGGCGCTGCGTAAGGACGGCATCGCCCCGTCCGAGGTGCAGCACACCAAGACCGAGCTGGCCCTGGCCACCGCCGCGGCGTAAAAGCCTCAGGCGACCCGCACGCCGGCCGGGACGGCCAGCCGGGACATCACGCGGTGCACGGCCGCGCGCAGCATCGGCGCGCGGCGGGAGTGCACGGCCGCGTTCGGCGAGCCGGGACCGTGGCGGCGGAGCATGTCGGCCATCCGGTCCTCGAAGTCCATGCTGCGCCCGTACGGGCCCACGGTCTGGTCCGCGTAGGTCAGCCCGTCGCTGACCGGCGTGTGCTCCTGCGGGAACTCGGCCAGCGCCCCCTCGAGCCCCTTGGCGTGCGCCACGCAGATCGCGCCGGAGTGATGCGCGACCAGGCCGGCGATCCGCATCGGCCACTGGAGGCGCTGGAGGTGCCGCGCCCCGTCGAGCGGGTGGAAGCCGGTGTCGCGCAGCGCCTCGGCGTACCCGATGTCGTGCAGCCAGGCGGCCGCGACCAGGACGTCGGCCTCCTCGGCGCTCACGGTCGCGCTGATCTGCGTGGCCCGCTCGGCCACCCCGGCCGAGTGCTGCCATCGCTCCGGTAGCTCCGCCAGGACACGTTCGGCGAGGTCACGAGCGTCGGCGACGAGCGGGCGGATCATGGGGTAACGGTAACCCCGTAAACATGAACAGCAGGTGTACAAAACTTATACGTTGGTGGCGGACAGGACCTTTTCCAGGGCCTTGGCGACGGTACGTGACTCGGCCGCGCTCATCCGCGACGTGAAGTGCCGTTCGATGCCCGCCAGGTAGACCGGAGCCGCCTCGCGCAGCCGGCGGCGCCCCTGTTCGGTGATGGTGGCGTACGACGAGCGCTTGTCCTCGGGGTTCGTCTCGCGGGCGACCAGCCCGGCGGCGACCAGGCTGTCGACCACCCGGCTGGCCCGGGTGCGGCTGACCACCGCCACCTCGCCGAGCTCGCCCATGCTGAGCTTGCGCCCGGGCGCCGAGTTCAGCTCCAGCAGCACGTCGTACCAGGTCAGCGGGAGGTCGCAGGCCGACTGCAACTCCTTGTCGAGCCGCGGTACGAGGGCGGCGTGCACCCGCAGCAGAGCCGCCCACGCGGCCACATCGGTGTCGCTCATCACCGCAGCCTACCCAGTTCTTGTGCGTGCGCACGCATCGGCGTAAGAATGTGCGTGCGCACGCATCCTCACGTCAGGAGATCGTCATGAAGCTGCTGCACCTGTCCGCCTCGCCGCGCGGCCCCCGCTCGGAGTCGCTGGCCCTCGCCGGCACGTTCCTGGAAGTGATCCGCGACTCGCGGGTGGAGGTCGAGGAGTACGACCTGTGGGACGGCACCCTGCCGGCGTTCGGCCCCGACGCCGCGGCGGCCAAGATGGCCGTCTTCGCCGGCGAGGAGCCGCGCGGGGCGGCGGCGGAGGCCTGGAACGCGGCCATCGCCACGTTCCGCCGCTTCGACGCGGCCGACAGCTACCTGTTCAGCGTGCCCATGTGGAACGCCGGAATCCCGTACATCCTCAAGCAGTTCATCGACGTCGTCAGCCAGCCCGGCCTCGTCTTCGGATTCGACCCCGCGACCGGCTACCGCGGCCTGCTCCACGGCAAACGGGCCGCCGTCGTCTACACCAGCGCGGTGTACGGGCCGGACCGCGGCCCGGCTTTCGGCGCCGACTTCCAGGCCCCGTACCTGGAGGACTGGCTGCGCTGGGCCGGAGTCGACGACATCCGCACGGTCCACTTCCGGCCCAACCTGGCCACCGCCGACGCCGCCACCGCACGCCGCGTCGCCCACGAGCGGGCGCGCGACCTCGCGAAGGAGTTCCTGCAATGAAGGCCCTGCTCTGGGCGCTTCCGGCCTACGGCGTCCTGCTCGGCCTGAGCACCCTCACCCACCAGCCGCCCGTCACCGACTTCGACGCGTACGCCGAATACGTGACCACCGGCGTTTTCCTGGTCAGCCACCTCGGCGCCAGCATTCTCGGTGCCGCCCTCGCCATCCTCGGCGCGATCGGCCTGTCCTTCGCCCTCGGCCCGAGCAAGCCGGCGCTGGCCGGCCTGGTGCTCACGACGATCGCCAACGTCTTCCTGGCCGCCACATTCGGCAGCGCCGCCTTCGTGCAGCCCGGCCTCGGCCGCGCCCACCTGGCGGGCGTGCCGGGCATGGCGGCGATGAACGACGACACCGCGTACGGTCCGGCGCTGGTCGCCACCGCGCCGCGCCGCGCCGGTGGGACAACCGCGATCGGCCGCCGCAGGAAGAATGAGAGGCGGCGTCATGTTGGGCGTGCGGCCCTGTGCCTCCGTCGGGGAATGGATGATGACGGCGTGCCCCTCGGCTCGGCCGGCAGCAGAAGGGCCTGGCCAGGCCGGCCGCGCACGGGGCGCAGAGGTCGGCGAAGCCGGCCGCGTCCCCGGACGCAAAGGTCGGCTAAGCCAGCCGCATCCCCGGACGCAAAGGTCGGCCAAGCCAGCCGCATCCCCGGACGCAAAGGTCGGCCAAGCCAGCCGCACCCCCGGGCGCAGACGTCGGCCAGACCGGCCGCGCCCAGGACACAGAGGTGAGCCAAACCAGCCGGGCCGGGATGCGGAGGTGGGTCGGGCCGGCCGCGCTCGGGCGGCTGGGTGCGTCGCGGTGGGGAATGGGGGTCGGCACGGATGGACGGTGGGACGGTGGACCGGCAGGCTTGAGGCGGACCTGAAAACCGATCGGATTGGTGGCTCTGTGTCGTTGTTCTGGAGGATTTTCTCGCTGAACGCGGCCGTGCTCACCGTGGCGGCGCTGGTGCTGCTCTTCGCGCCGGTGACGGTGTCGGCGACGGCGCGGATGACCGAGGCCGTCATCATCTTCGCGGGCACTGTCGCCACGCTCGTCGCCAACGCGGCGATGCTGCGGGTCGGGCTGCGGCCGCTGGCCCGGGTGACGCGGGTCATGACGACCATCGACCTGCTCCGGCCCGGCACGCGCCTCGCCGCCGAGGGGCAGGGCGAGATCAGCTCGCTCATGCACGCCTTCAACACCATGCTCGAGCGATTGGAGCACGAACGCGCGTCGAGCGCCGGCCGGGCGCTCGCCGCGCAGGAGGAGGAACGGCACCGCATCGCGCAGGAACTGCACGACGAGATCGGTCAGACCCTCACCGCCGTGCTGCTCGACCTCAAGCGGATCGCCGACTCCTCCCCTCAGCCGGTGCGCGATCAGCTGCGGCAGGCCCAGGAGAGCACCCGCAACAGCCTCGACGAGATCCGCCGGATCGCCCGCCGGCTGCGCCCCGGCGTGCTCGAGGAGCTGGGCCTGGCCAGTGCCCTGCGCGCGCTGGCGATCGAGTTCACCACCGCCGGGCTGACCGTCCGGCGCCGGGTCGCCTCCGACCTGCCCCCGCTCGGCAAGGACGTCGAGCTGGTCGTCTACCGGGTGGCTCAGGAGGGCCTGACCAACGCGGCCCGCCATTCCGGCGCGCACCACGTCGAGCTCTCCCTGCAGGGGCAGGCCGACGGGGTTCGACTATGCGTGCGCGACGACGGGCGGGGGCTCGGCTCCGCCACTGAGGGCGCCGGCATCCGGGGCATGCGTGAACGCGCCCTTCTGATCGGCGCCGCGCTCACCGTCGAGCAGTTGCCGGACGGCGGCACCGCGGTGTCGCTGCACGTTCCCACATCCGTCGGCGCGACCTTGGGAGGCACCGCATGACCGCGCCCACCCGCATTCTGCTGGCCGACGACCACGCGCTGGTCCGCCGCGGCGTCCGGCTGATCCTGGACAACGAACCCGACCTGACGGTGATCGCCGAGGCGGCCGACGGGGCCGAGGCGGTGGCCCTGGCCGCGGCCGACCCGCCGGATCTGGCCGTGCTGGACATCGCGATGCCGCGGATGACCGGCCTGCAGGCCGCCCGGGAGCTGACCCGCCGCCGGCCGGGGCTGCGCATCCTCATCCTGACCATGTACGACAACGAGCAGTACTTCTTCGAGGCTCTGCGGGTCGGCGCGGCCGGGTTCGTGCCGAAGTCGGTGGCCGACCGGGATCTGGTCGAGGCGTGCCACGCGGCGATGCGGGACGAGTCGTTCCTCTACCCGGGGGCCGAGACCGCCCTGGTCCGCGACTATCTCGAACGGGCCCGCGGCGGCGAGATCCCCACCCGGCCGGTGACCGACCGCGAGGAGGAGGTGCTGAAGCTGGTCGCCGAGGGCCACTCCACCCGGGAGATCGCCGAGCTGCTGTTCATCAGTGTCAAGACGGTGGAACGGCACCGGTCCAACATTCTGGCCAAGCTGGGCCTGAAGGACCGGCAGGAACTGACCAGGTACGCGATCCGCGCCGGTCTGATCGAGCCCTGACATGCTCGCGATCCTGCTTCTTCACGCCCTGGCCGCCCTGATCGCGCCCGTTTTGATTAGGTTTATAGGTAATCGAGCGCTGTACCTGCTCGCCCTGGTTCCGGCGTCGGCGGCCGGCTGGGCCGTCCTGAACCCCGGTTCGGTGGCCGCCACGTACCGCTGGGTGCCGCACCTCGACATGGACCTCGCCCTGCGCTCCGGGCCGC
This sequence comes from Actinoplanes sp. NPDC048988, assembly GCF_043197815.1. NCBI lineage: Bacteria > Bacillati > Actinomycetota > Actinomycetes > Micromonosporales > Micromonosporaceae > Actinoplanes > Actinoplanes sp. NPDC048988. The sequence continues at coordinate 6,246 of NZ_JBICTW010000005.1, forward strand.
TGCCGTGGCTGATGCTGCTGATCGTCGGCGGCGTCGGCGCGGTCGTCCTGGCGTACTGCGCGTCGTACTTCCCGCCCGGCGATCCCGGCCTCGGCCGGTTCGCGGCGGTCTTCCTCGGCTTCGCCGGCGCCATGACCGGGCTGGTGCTTTCCGACGACCTGCTTCTGCTGTACGTCTTCTGGGAGCTGACCACCGTCTTCTCGTACCTGCTGATCGGGCACAAGCCCGAGCAGGCGGCCGGCCGCCGGGCGGCGATGCAGGCGCTGGTCGTGACGACGGCCGGCGGCCTGGCGATGCTGGCCGGCTTCGTGATCCTGGGGCACGGCGCCGGCACGTACCGCTGGTCCGAGATCGCCGAGAGCCCGCTGCCGGCCGGAAGCACCACGGCGGCGGTGCTGATCCTGGCCGGCGCGCTCTCCAAGTCGGCCGTCTTCCCGTTCAGCTTCTGGCTGCCGGCCGCGATGGCCGCGCCCACGCCCGCGTCCGCCTATCTGCACGCGGCGTCGATGGTCAAGGCCGGCGTCTTCCTGGTCGGCCTGCTCGGGCCGGCCCTGGCCGTCACCCCGGCCTGGCAGCCCGTCACGGTGGCCGCCGGCGCCGTCACGTTGCTGCTCGGCGGCTGGGCCGCCCTGCGCCAGCACGACCTCAAACTGCTTCTGGCGTACGGAACGGTGAGTCAGCTCGGCCTGCTGACCGTGGCCTTCGGCGCCGGCTCGCGGGCGGCCGCGCTGGCCGGCGTGGCCCTGCTGCTCGCGCACGCCCTGTTCAAGGCGACCCTGTTCCTGGTCGTGGGCGTCGTCGACAAGCTGACCGGCACCCGCGACCTGCGGGAGCTGAGCGGCCTGGGCCGCCGGATGCCGGCCCTGGCCGTCGTGGCCGGCCTGGCCGTGGCGTCGATGGCCGGTGTTCCCCCGCTTGCCGGCTTCGTCGGCAAGGAGACGCTGTTCGCCGCCTTCGAGCACGACCCACTGATTTTGGCGGCCCTGCTGGCCGGCTCCGTCCTGACCGTCGCCTATGGACTCCGCTTCCTGTGGGGCACCTTCGCCACCAAGCCGGCGATGGACACCACCGCCGCACCGCGACCGCCCTTGGCTCTCGCCGGGCCGGCGGCGGTGCTCGCGCTCGCCGGCCTCGCGGTGGGGGTGGGCGCGCCCGCGCTCGATCGGGCGCTCACCCCGTACGTCAATCTCTGGACCGGGACCACCGGCCACCTCGCGCTGTGGCACGGCCTCGGTCTGCCGGTGCTGCTGTCGGTGGTGGTGCTGCTCGGTGGCGCGGGGATTTTCGTTGCCCAGCACCGGGGACTGCGGGTGCCGGAGCAGCGGCTGCCGACAGCGGACGGCGTCTACCGGCGGGTCATGGCGGCCATCGACCGGGCCGCGGTCGAGGTCACCGGAGCCACCCAGCGGGGGTCGCTGCCGTTCTCGCTCGGCGCGATCCTGCTGGTCCTGGTCATGATGGGCGCGACGACGCTGCTGCTGTCCGGGTTCCGGCCGGGCGGGATCCGGCTCTGGGACACGCCGCTGCAACTCGTGGCCGGTGTGGTCGTGGTGGCGGCGGCGCTGATCGCGGCCCGGGCCCGGCGGCGGCTCACGGCGATGATCCTGGTCGGGGTCTGCGGGTACGGGGTGGCCGTCCTGTTCGTGCTGCACGGCGCGCCGGACCTAGCGCTCACCCAGTTCCTGGTCGAGACGGTCACGATCGTGATGTTCGTGCTGGTGCTGCGGCGCCTGCCGCGGCGGTTCTCGGAGCGGCCGCTGCGGGGCACCCGGTGGATCCGGATGGCCGTGGCCGTGGCGACCGGCGCCGTCACGTCGGCGATGGCCTACGTGGCGGTGAGCGGGCGGCTCGCGGTTCCGGTCTCGGTCGGCTTCCCCGGGCCGGCGGTCGCCTTCGGCGGCGGGCACAACGTCGTCAACGTCGCCCTGGTCGACATCCGGGCCTGGGACACCATGGGCGAGATCTCCGTGCTCGTGGTGGCCGCCACCGGCGTGGCCAGCCTCATCTACCAGCGCAGCGCCGCGCTGCAGCGGCGGCGGGCCGAGCAGACCGTGCCGGCGCGGACCGGGCCATCGCGGCAGGCCGGCTGGTTGCTCGCCGGCGAGAGCCATGAGTCCATCATTCTGCAGGTCGTGGCGCGGCTGCTGTTCCACACCATCGTGTTGTTCTCGGTCTACCTGCTCTTCTCGGGTCACAACGCGCCCGGCGGCGGCTTCGCCGGCGGGCTGGTGGCCGGGCTGGCGCTGACCATCCGCTATCTGGCGGGCGGACGCCGCGAGCTCAACGCCGCGGCGCCGGTCGACGCGGGCCTGGTGCTCGGCACCGGCCTGCTGATCGCGGTCGGCACCGGCGCCGCGGCCCTCGTCGCGGGCGGGCAGGTGCTGCAGAGCGCGCTCGTCGACGTGACGCTGCCGCTGATCGGGCACGTCCACTTCGCCACGTCGGCCTGCTTCGACGTCGGCGTCTACCTCATCGTGGTCGGCCTCGTCCTGGAGATCCTGCGCAGCCTCGGCGGCGAACTGGACCGCCAGCACGCCGCCGCCGAGACCTCCGACGCGCCCACCGAACGACGAGAGAAGGAGCTGGTATGACACCGAACCTGGTTTACGTCGTCATCGTCGGCGTGCTCTTCGCGGCCGGGGTCGCGATGCTGCTGGAGCGCAGCCTCACCCGCGTACTGATGGGAATGATCCTGCTCGGCAACGGTGTCAACCTGCTCATCCTGCTGGGCGGCAAGGCCGGAGCGCCGCCGATCGTCGGCGCCGCGAACGAGGCCGACATGGCCGATCCGCTGCCCCAGATCATGATTCTGACCGCCATCGTCATCACCCTGGGGATGACCGCCTTCCTGCTCGCCCTGGCCTACCGGAGCTGGGCCGTGGACGGGCACGACGAGGTGCAGGACGACGTGGAGGACCGCCGCATCATGCGCCTGGCCGAGACCGACCAGGGATCCGGAACCGAGGACGACCGATGACCTGGCTCGTGCCCCTGCCCGTCGTCATGCCGCTGATCGGCGCGGCCCTGACGCTGATGATGGCCGGCCGGCCCCGGGCCCAGCGGACGGTGAGCCTGACCGTCCTCACGGCCACCGTGCTGGTCTCGGCCGCCCTGCTCGGGCTCACCACCACCGGCGGCTCGATGGTCGTGACCGTCGGCGGCTGGGCGGCGCCGCTCGGCATCGTGCTCGTGGCCGACCAGCTGGCCGCGCTGATGCTGGTGGTCTCGTCCACCATGACGGTGTGCGTGCTCGTCTACTCGATCGGGCAGGGCATGGCCGACGGGCACGAGGAGACCCCGCTGTCGGTCTACCACCCGACGTACCTGGTGCTCACGGCCGGCGTCACCAACGCCTTCCTGGCCGGCGACCTCTTCAACCTCTACGTCGGGTTCGAGATCCTGCTCGTCGCCAGCTATGTCCTGCTGACCCTCGGCGGCACCGAGAACCGGATCCGGGCCGGCATCACGTACGTCGTGGTCAGCCTCCTGTCGTCGGTCATCTTCCTGACCGCGATCGGCCTCGTCTACGCCGCCACCGGCACGCTCACGATGGCCCATCTGGTCGAGCGCCTGGACGCGCTGCCGGACGGTCTGCGCCTGATGCTGCAGGGCATGCTGCTGCTCGCCTTCGGCATCAAGGCCGCGGTCTTCCCGCTGTCGTCGTGGCTGCCCGACAGCTATCCGACCGCGCCGGCGCCGGTCACGGCCGTCTTCGCCGGCCTTCTCACCAAAGCCGGGGTGTACGCCATCATCCGCACCGAGACCCTGCTGTTCCCCGGCGGTCGCGCGGCGGTCGTCCTGCTGATCCTGGCCCTGCTGACGATGGTCGTCGGGATCCTGGGCGCGGTGGCCCAGTCCGACATCAAGCGCCTGCTGTCGTTCACCCTGGTCAGCCACATCGGCTTTCTGCTGTTCGGGGTCGGGCTGACCACCCGGCTCGGGCTGTCCAGCGCCATCTTCTACGTGGTCCACCACATCACCATCCAGACCACCCTGTTCCTGGCCACCGGTCTCATCGAGAAGAGGGGCGGCAGTACGGCGCTGGACCGGCTGGGCGGGCTGGCCCGGCTCTCCCCCGTGCTGGCCGTGCTGTTCCTGGTGCCCGCCCTGAACCTCGCCGGCATCCCGCCGTTCTCCGGCTTCATCGGCAAGCTGGGCCTGGTGCAGGCCGGCGCGGCCGACGGCGGGGTGCTGGCCTGGCTGCTCATCGCCGGCGGCCTGGCCACGAGCCTGCTGACCCTCTACGCGGTGGCCCGCGTCTGGAACCTGGCCTTCTGGCGGGTCCCGCACGCGTCGACGCCCGCCCGGAGCCCGTTGCCGCCGCTGATGGTGGGCTCGACGCTGGCGCTGGTGGCGCTGGGCGTGGGCCTCACGGCCGTCGCGGGACCGCTCTTCGAGATCGGCGACCAGGCCGCCGGCGGCCTCCTGGAACGTTCCGGCTACGTCGAAGCCGTCTTCGGAGGTACGCGATGAGGGGGTTACGGGGCCGATGGCGGGACCGGGCCGTCGCGGCGGCCGGGCTGACCGTGATCTGGGCGCTGCTGTGGGGCTCGTTCACCCCGCTGACGATGCTGGGCGGGGCGCTCGTGGCCGTCGTGGTGCTGACCGTCTTCCCGCTTCCGCCAGTGACCTACGCGGGCCGGGTCCACCCGCTCGGGGTGGTGCGGTTCGCCTGGCGCTTCGTCCGGGACCTGGTCGTGGCGAGCGCGCAGGTGTCCGCGCTCGCCTTCCGGTTCGGGCACGTGCCGCGCAGTGCCGTCATCGCCGTACCGCTGAGGGTCCCGTCCGATCTCGGCCTGACCCTGACCGCCGAGGCCCTGTCACTGGTGCCCGGCAGCCTCATCGTCGAGGCGGACCGGGAGAGCGGGGTGCTCTACGTGCACGTGCTCGGCGTGCGGGACGCGGCCGGCACCGAGCGTTTCCGCCGCGACGTGCTCGACCTGGAACGCCGGATCGTCCACGCGTTCGGCTCACCGGCCGAGCGCCGCGCCATCAAGGAGCCGCCGACATGACAGTCATCGCCGTACTGGTCACTTCCCTGCTCGCCCTGGGCGCCGGACTGGCCCTGATCCGCGTCGTGCGCGGGCCGTCGATCCTCGACCGCGTCGTCGCCACGGACGTGCTGCTGGCGGTCGTCGTGATGGCCATCGCCGCCGAGGCCGCCTTCTCCCGCGACGCGACCGGCCTGCCCATCCTGGTCGTCCTGTCCATCCTCGGCTTCACCGGCGCCGTCAGCGTCGCCCGCTTCACCGCGGCGCCCGCCCCGGCGCGGGCCGATGAGACGACCGCGCCGAGGGGGCGGCGATGAGCGCTGTTCTCGACGTGGTCGCCGCGGCCTGCCTGGTGGCCGGCGCGATCCTCAGCCTCTCGGCCGGGGTGGGCCTGGTGCGCTTCCCGGATCTGCTGTCGCGGATGCACGCCGCCACCAAACCTCAGGTGCTCGGCCTGCTGCTGGTGTTGCTGGGCTGCGGTCTGCGCCTGCGCGACGTGGTCGACGTCACCACCCTGATCCTCGTGGCCGTCTTCCAGATGGCGACCGCGCCGGTGGCCGCCCACATGATCGGCCGCGCCGGGTACCGGGCCGGGATGGCCCGTACCGACCTGCTGGTCACCGACGAGCTGGCCCCGGCCGGCGATCGGGTCAGCGGGTGAAGACCTCGTCCAGGAAGTTGACCAGCTCGCGCCAGCTGCGCTTGTCGGCCCTCTCGTCGTACGGGGGAATGCCGGGCAGGGTGTACGCGTGCTGGGCGCCCGAGTACAGGGTGATCTGCCAGTCGAGGTCGTCGCGGGTGCGCAGCTCGTCGGCGAACTTCTGCACCGCCGCGTCCGGGACCACCGGGTCGTCGGCGCCGGTGAGGATGAGCAGCGGGGCGTTGATGGCGGCCACGTCGGCCGGCTCGTGGGTGACCAGGCTGCCGTGGAAGGAGACCGCGCCGGCCAGCGGGGCGCCGGTGCGGGCGAACTCCACGGCCGCGCTGCCGCCGAAGCAGTAGCCGATGACCACGATCCGGGCCGGGTCGACGCGCGGGTCCTGGGCGACGACGTCGTACGCGGCCCGCACGCGGGCCCGGAACAGCGCCAGGTCGCCGTAGTACTTGCCGGCCTCGGCGGCCGACTGCTCGTCGTTGTCGAAGGTGACGCCGGCGCCGTAGACGTCGGCGGCGAACGCGAAGTAGCCGAGGCGGGCGAGCATCTGCGCGCGGGCCTTCGGGTACTCGCGCAGGCCCGTCCAGTCGTGGATGACGATGACGGCGGGCTTGCGGTCGGTGACGGCGGTGTCGTGCACGGCGTACCCCTGAAGGGGTTGACCGTCGTGCTCGTAGGCGACGGTCTCGTCCTCGACGCGGGCTCCGGCGCCGGCCGGCACGCTGTCGACGAGGTTCTGGTGGAGGGCGGACAGCTCGATCATGCCTCCGATCTTCGTCCTTGCCGGGCTCGTCACGAACAGCGGGGCTACCCGGTCTGTGTGGGCATGACCCTTCCCACCCGCGATCACTGCCTCAGCCTCGTCCGTGCCGTCGACCGCCCGACCGGCGCCGCCCGGTACGGCCGCATGTTCCCCGGACTGCAACCGCTCGGCGGCGACCCGAAGCTGCTGATGCGCGCCGGCGACACCGGCGGGATCTGCGACGCGGCGCCGTTGCTGGACCGGCTGAACCCGGGAAGCGACGACGCGGCCGGCGCCGCCGGCTGGCCGTTCTTCGGCCAGCTGATCGCCCATGACATCACCGCCGACCGTTCTCCCCTGGCCGGCGGGATCGACCCCGAGGCGCTCAGGAACGCCCGCGCGCCCAAGCTCAACCTGGAGATGCTCTACTCCGACGGGCCGATCGGCTCGCCGTTCCTGTTCGACGTGCGCGACCCGGCGAAGTTCCTCGTCGTCGACGGCGACGTCCCGCGCAATCCGCAGGGCGTCGCGCTGATCGGCGATCCGCGCAACGACGTGCACCGGTTCGCCCTGTCGCTGCACGTCGCGCTCCTGAACGCGCACAACCGCGTGGTCGACTGGCTGCGCGACGGCGGCGCCGCCGAGGCTGATGTGTACGACCGCGCGCGCGTCACGCTCACCTGGCACTACCAGTGGATCGTCGTGCACGACTTCCTGCCGCGCCTCGTGGGCGCGGCGCTCGCCGAGGACGTTCTGGCCAACGGGGGACGCTGGTTCGCGCCGGAGCCGATGCGGGCGTACATCCCGCTGGAGTTCGCCGACGCCGCCTTCCGGTACGGGCACGGGCAGATCCGGCACACGTACCGGCTCACCGAGGGCGGTCCGGAGGTGCCGCTCTTCCCCGACCTGGTCGGCTTCGGCCCGCTGGAACCCGGCCGTCACATCGACCTGGCGCAGATCTTCGACGTGCCCGGCCGTCCACCCGCGCAGCGGGCCAAGCGCCTCGACGGCCGGCTCGCGTCCAGCCTCATCGGCCTGCCCGTCCAGGTCACGGGCGCCGTCGACACCGGCGCGTACCACTCTCTGGCCGTGCGGGACCTGCTGCGCGGCGAGACGACCGGCCTGCCCAGCGGCGAGGCGGTCGCCCGCGAGATCGGCGTGCAGCCGCTGGTGCTCGAGGACTGGCCGCACGGCGTCCCGCTGTGGTTCTACATCCTCAAGGAGTCCGAGGTGCTGGGCGACGGGGACCGGCTGGGCCCGGTCGGCGGCCGCATCGTGGCCGAGGTGCTGATCGGCCTGCTGCGGGCCGACCCGGCGAGCTACCTGAGCCTGGAGCCCGGCTGGGCGCCGGTGCTGCCCGCCCGCGGCGACCGCTTCACGCTGGCCGACCTGCTCATCCCGTGAACGATCCCTCGCCCCTGGTCATCGAGAGCAGCAACTCCCGCGTCCGTTCCAGGGCCACGGGGTTGCTGCCGCCCTCGTAGAGGGTCGCCAGCGAGGCGCCGTCGGCCGCCTTGGTGATGATCAGGACGCGGTCGGGGTGCAGGCCGTCGGCGGTGAACGCCGATTCCCACTCCCGCGCGTCCGCCTGAAGGATCTCGGCCACCCCCGGCACCGTCGACAGGGCGGCCGTGAGCAGCAGGTGCTCCGAGATCATCGTCTCGTCGCCCAGGCTGTCGAAAATCACCTTGACGTACGCCCGGACGAGGCGCCCCGCCGCGTGGTCGGCCGGGTCGACCGCGGCCCGGACCTCGGCCGCGAAGGTGTCCACCTGATCCCGCGCGAGCGCCAGCAGCAGCTGGTCGCGGCTCCGGAAGTGATGCAGGAGCCCGCTCTTGGAGACTCCCGCCTCACGCGCGATGACGTCCAGGCTCACACCGGCGCCCTGCTTGGCCACGGTGCGCGCGGCGGCGTCGAGCACCGTGCGCCGGGTGCGGGCGGTGTCCCGTTCACGAGGAGGCATACAGATCACAGTAGTAGCCGACCATTTGGTCTGTACTACCGACCAAATGGTCGGCTACTGTCGGAGCATGACTTCGAACGGACGCCGCTGGGGCGCGCTCGCCGCCCTCACGCTGGCGGTGACGCTGCTCGCGGTGGACGGCACGGTTCTGGCGCTGGCCGTGCCCGCGCTGACGGCCGATCTCGCGCCGACCAGCAACCAACTGCTCTGGATCGGCGACGTCTACTCGTTCGCCCTGGCCGGGCTCCTGATCAGCATGGGTACCCTCGCCGACCGGATCGGGCGCAAGCGCCTGCTCCTGATCGGCGTGACCGGCTTCGGCGCCGCCTCTTTGCTGGCCGCGTTCGCACCCGGCCCGGGCTGGCTGATCGCCGCGCGGGCGCTGCTCGGCGTGGCCGGGGCGACCCTCATGCCGTCCACGCTCTCGCTGGTCCGCAACATCTTCCCCGAGCCGCGCCGGCGCACCCGCGCCATCGCGATCTGGTCGGCCGGCGCCTCCGGCGGCGCGGCGCTCGGCCCGCTCGCCGGTGGCCTGCTGCTGGAGCACTTCTGGTGGGGCTCGGTCTTCGTCATCAACGTGCCGATCATGCTGCTGGTGCTGGTGGCCGTGGCCGTGCTCGTACCCGAGTCCCGCGACCCCGCGCCGGGCCGGTTCGACCCGCTGAGCGCGCTGCTCTCGGTCGCCGCGATCGTCCCGCTCGTGTGGGCCGTCAAGGACGCCGCCCACTCGGGCGTCTCGGCGTCCGTCCTGGCGGCGGCGCTGGCCGGCCTGGCCGCCGGCACGTGGTTCGTGCGACGGCAGCGCCGGCTCGCCTCGCCGCTGATCGACGTCACGCTCTTCGCCCGCCCGGCCTTCAGCGGCACGGTCGCGGCCAGCGTGATCGCCGTCTTCGCGTTCAGCGGCCTGCTGTTCTTCTTCTCGCAGTACCTGCAGCTCGTCCGTGGCTACTCGCCGCTGCAGGCCGGCCTGCGCGAGCTTCCGCTGACCCTGGCCTCGATCGCCGTCGTCGTGGTGGCGGTCCGGGTGATGACCCGGCTCGGCGTGGGCCGCGCGCTGGGCCTGTCGCTGCTGGTCACGGCCGCGGGTTTCGTGGTGCTGACGGCCGGCGAGGGTGCGGGCGGCTACGGCGTACTGGCTCTGGGCCTGATCGTCATCGGGCTCGGCGTCGGCATCGCCTTCACCGCCTCGACCGACGCGATCCTGGCCTCGGTGCCGCCGGAGCGGGCGGGGTCCGCGTCGGCGGTGTCCGAGATGGCGTACGAGCTCGGCGTGGCCACCGGCATCGCCCTGCTGGGCACGCTGCACACCATGCTCTACCGCGCCTGGCTGCCCGACCTGTCGGCGCTGCCGGGCACCGTGCGGACGGCGGTGGAGGAATCGCTCGCGTCGGCCAGTCAGGCGCTGAACGGCGACGCGCTGCTCGCCGGCGCTCGCGAGGCCTTCGCGGACGCCATGCAGGTGACCTCGGCCGTGGCGGCGGTCCTGCTGGTGATCGCCGGCGTCCTGGCCTGGAAGCTGGTGCCCCGCCACGCCGGCCCGGCCGCCTCGCCCGAGGCCGGGCGTCACGAGGCCGGGGAGCACGAAGCCGGGGAGCACGAAGCCGGGGAGGTAGTCGGAACCATTCGTCCGATGTGACGATGTGCGGAGGGCGGCTTCAGCGTCGACACTGGTGCGTAACCACGTCACAATGGGCGGTCCACCACCGAGGGAGGCGACATGGGTGCCGACCACGCGCGACTGCCACGACCGGTCCTGACCCAGGTGGTCGTGCTCGCGGTGGCCGGAGCCGTCGTCGTGGTGGCGGCCCTGGCCATCGAGCAGCGCGCCAGCCTGTGGTCGGCGGTGCCCGCCGCGGCCAGCCTCGGCCTGCTGGCCGGGCTGGTGCTGGTCCGCTTCCGCCTGCTCAGCTCGGCGTCACCCGAACCGGTGGCCGTGCCCGGGGAGACGCCGCGGGTCGCCCGGCACTATCTGGTGCCGACCGAGCTCCCGCCCGCGCCGGACGTCTTCGTCGGCCGCCACGCCGAGATCGCCCGCATGCTCGAGGTCCTGGCCACCGCCCGTGCCGGCGGCTGGGGCCCGCGGCTCACCCCGGTCATCCTGATCACCGGGCGGGCCGGCATCGGGAAGACGGCGACCGCGCTGCACTTCGCGTACCAGGTGGACGCTCGATATCCGGACGGCCAGCTGTTCGGCCGCCGCGACATGGCGGCACCCGGCGGCGGGTGGGAGGCGGTGCTGCGGGCGTTCGTGGGCGCGCTGCTCGGGCCGGGTGACGACCGGCCCACCGACCGGGCCGTGCTCGCGCGCGAGTTCGCCCGGCTCACCCGGGACCGCCGGGTGCTGGCCGTCCTGGACGACGTGCGCGACGGCGACGACGTGTCCGATCTGATCCCGTCCGGACGGGCCTGCGTGGCCGTGATCACGAGCCGGGGCACGCTCGCGGGCCAGCGCGCCGATCTGCGCATCGACCTGCCCCCGCTGGAACAGGCGGCGTCGGTGGAGCTGCTCGACCGGCTGGTGGGCGACGACCGGGTGTCGCGGGCGGCGGGCGCGGCCGAGATGATCGTGCGGGGCGCCGGGAACGTGCCGCTCGGTGTCATCCTCAGCGGCGCCACCCTGGCCGGCCGGCCGCATTGGGACCTGCAACTGGTGGTGCGCCGGCTGCGGCAGCGCTCGGGTGACACTGTGGACGCGCTCGACCTCGCGTATGAACTGCTCACCAACGACGAGCAGCGGGCGCTGGTCTGTCTCGGCCTGCTCGCCCGCCCGGTCTTCGCGCCCTGGGAGCTGGCCGCGTGCATGCGGACCGGGGAGGCCGACGCGTGGACGATCGTCGAGCGGCTCAGCCAGGCCGGTCTCGTCGAGCGGACGGCGGCCGACGCGAGCGGGGTGTCCCGCTTCCACGTGCTCGACCGCGTCTACGAGTACGCGGACGCGCGGGCCGCCCGTGAACTGTCCCCGCAGCAGCGGGCGGAGATCCAGGAGCGGTACCAGTCCGCACTACGGGAACGGCATCGCCGGAGCGCCGCCGACGGTCTGCACCGGCGGATCTACCGGATCAAGGACGCCGGCCGGCTCAACGAAGCCCTCGACCTCGTACGGTCGGCCCTCGCCCTGGCCCAGGACAACCACGACCTGCCCGCCCTCGACCTCGCGGTGGCCACGCTCGCCGAGATCAACGCCGAGCTCGGCAACACCGCCGACGGGCCGGGTCCGATCGCCCGGCCGGCCCACCGCGAGGGCACCCGGATGCTGGCCTGGGTGCGCTCGCTGCGCTACTCCGGCCTGACGCTGCGCCGGCAGTTCCGGATCGACGAGGCGCTGCGCAAGCTCACCGACTCGCTGACCGCGCTGGACGACGTCGACCTGCCCGAGCAGGTGCGGCGCAACGAGCGCGTCCGGACGCTGCGCGAGCGGGCCATCGCCCACGCCTTCGGCACCACCCCGCTCGACGGCCTCGGCGACATCGAGCTGATCGAGGCGTTGCTCAGCGGCGACGACGAGCTCGAATCGCACCACCGGGCCGGCGTCGCCTGGGCCGTCGGCGCCATCTACGACTACGCGGACCAGCACGTCCCGGCCGAGGTGGCGATGCGGCAGGGCCTGGCCGCCGCCCGCGACAACCAGCAGGAGCTCTGGAGCGCCTGGCTGCTGCACGGCACGGCCCGGCTGGCCCTCGACATCGGTGAGACCGGGCGGTGCCGGACCGAGGCGGGCAGCGCCCTCCAGCTGTTCGCGAGGATGCAGCACCGGTACGGCACGGCGCACTGCCGCCTCCTGATCGGCCGGGCCCACGCGCGCGACGGCGCGCTGCCGGCCGCGTCGAGCGCCCTCGAGGAGACGGTCGAGACGCTCAGCGCCTGCGACGACATCCACCTGGTCGCGGTCACCACCGCCGAGCTGGCCGGTGTCCGGGTGCGGCAACATCGCCCGGCCGAGGCGCGGCGCCTGTTCGAGGCGGCCGAGCGCGTGATGAACAGCCTCGGCGACCAGCAGGAGAGCATGCTGATCCGCCAGCAGCTGGAGGACCTGCGCAGCGGCCCGGCCATCGAGGTCCCCCCGGCCACGGCCCCATGAGATCTTCCGCGCCTCGGTCCTGGTTCGTGCTCCTGGGCCTGGTGGTCGTGGCGGCGGGGGCCGGATGGCTGGTGAGCACGCACCCGTCCACGGTCGTGGTGGCGCTGATCGTCGTCGCCACCGGTGCGGCCGCGTCGGTGGTGTGGATCGCCGAGGCCACCGGCCTGAAACGCCGTTCCGCCGTGGAGCCGCCCGAGTCCGGGACGAAGACGCTCGCGCCCGGTGCCGCGCGGGTCCCGGATCAGATTCCGCTGTCCCTGGACTCCTTCCGGGGCCGGGTCAACGAGCTGCGCGAGCTGGCCGACCGCCACGCCCGGGGCCGGGCCGAGCGGACCGGCCGGGCATCGGCCGGCGCGCTGGTCATCATGCTCCACGGCCGGCCCGGCGTGGGAAAGAGCGCCATCGCGCGGGAGTTCGCCCTGACCATCGCGCCCGAGTACCCGGACGGCCGGCTCTACGCCAACCTGGGCATCGGCGGCGACCGCCGGCCACCGGGCGAGATCCTGAAGAAGTTCCTGATCGCCCTCGGCTGGCCGGACGAACTGCCGCCCTCCCCCGCGGCCCGGGCCCGCATCTTCCGCTCGCTGCTGGCCGACAAACGCATCCTGATCGTGCTCGACGCCGCCCGGGACGCCGACCAGTTACGGGTGCTGCTGCCGACGAGCCCCGGCTGCACGGTGGTGGTGACCAGCCGGCGCAACCTGAGCCCGGTGGTGGCGCCGTCGAGTCGTTCGCTGCACATCGACGTGCCGCGCTTCCGGGACGCCATGGCGATCGTGCGGACCGCGGCCGGGCTCGGCCCGCAGGCGTACCCGTCCGAGGTCGCCCGGATCGCCGTGGAGTGCGGAAGCCTCCCGATCGCCCTGCAGGCCGTCGGGGAGAAGGTGGCGGCCACCGGGTCGCTGCCGGCCGTCGCCGACTCGCTGGCCGATCCGGACGGGCGGCTCGCCGCGCTGGCATACCACAATCGCGACATCGCCGGCCGGCTCGAGATCGAGTACGCCCGGCTCACCCCTCAGGAGCAGATCGCCCTGCACCGGCTCGGCGCCATCGGTTCCGACACCTTCCTGCCCTGGCTGCTCGCCCCGCTGATGGACTGCTCGAACGCCGAGGCCGAGGACCTGATGGCCAAGCTGTACGCGGCGCAGTTCATCGACGTGTCCGGCGCCGACATGCCGTCCGGGCTGGCCCGCTACCGCTTCCATCCCTTGTTCCGGCTGTTCGCCCGCCGGCACGCGGCCGGCGACCCCGGCCGGCACGAGGCCCGGCACCGGCTCTACCAGGCCTATCTGGCCATCATCGCCGAGGTGATCCGCCTCGAGGAGCCCGGCTTCGATTCCGGCCGCACCCTCGAGGCGAGGGGCTATCTGCACGGTACGACCATTCCGCGCCGCATCCGGGACTACGTCGACGAATGGACCCGGACGGAGTACGTGAACCTGGTGGCCAGCGTGCATTCCGCGGCCGACGCCGACGACGGCGCCCTGTGCTGGCGGATCGCCCGCCGGCTCGGCGGCCACCTGCCGCCCGGTCTGGACCAGGCCGAGACGCGGCGCGCGTTCGAACGGGCGAGTGCCGCGGCCGAGCGGGACCCGAGCGGGTACGCCCGCATCGCGGTGCGGGTCGCCTGGAGCGAGTTCCTGCTCGAGACCGAACGGCACGACAGCGGGCTGCGCATGGCGCGCGGCGCCATCGACGAGGGCCGGAGGGCGCCGGCCGACGAGCGGGTCGCCGTCGAGGCGCTGCGCGCCCACCGGGTGCTGGCGACGGCTCTTCTCGACGCCGGGCAGGCCGCGTCGGCGCACGCCGAGGCGCTGCGCGGTCTCGCCCACGCCGAGCGGTCGGTGCCCCTGCGGTCGCCGGTCCTGGCCGCCCGGCTGTCGGCCGACCGGCAGCTGGTGCGGCTGGTGCGCGACGCGGCCCGGGCGGCCACCCGGCCCGAACCGGGAAATCCGGTCACGATCCAGCATCTCGCCGACGAGAACATGGACGCCCCGCGCTTCCGTCTCAGCCTCATGCTGGCCGACGTGGCCCGCCGGCGGCGGGACTGGCAGACGGCCACCGAGAGCCTTCTGGTCGCCGCCGTGGCCGCCCGCGGCGACGTGCGCCGGCTGGCCATGGTGGACCATCGGCGCGCCCGCCTGACCCTGAGCCAGGCCGAGGAGTCGAACGGGAGCGAGTCGGTCCGGCTGGGCTCGGAGGCGATCGACCGGGCCGCCCGCGCCGTCGTCGGCTTCGAGGGCCTCGGCTGCGGCCTGAGCGCCGCGCGGTCCCGGCTGCTGCTCGCCCGCACGCTGCTCGCGGCCGGGCTCGTGGACGAGGCCGAGGAGCAGCTGCCGGTGGCCGGGCGGCATCTGACCGGCCGCGGGCCGGAGGCCGACGGCGTACGGGGCCGGGCCCGGCTGGTGCGGGCCGAGATCGCCCTGGCCCAGGGCCGAACCGGCGACGCCCTGGACGAGCTGGAGGGGGCCGAGGGCCTGTTCCGGCCGGAGCAGGACTGGGCCGCCATCGCGGCGACGGCGGCCCTGCGCGGCCGCATCCGGGACCGCGCCGGTGAGGTCGGCCCGGCCGCGGCGGCGATGACCGAGGCGCTGCTCGCCTGGCGGGCTGTCCGGGACACCCACGCGCCACTGGTCCTGATGAGGCACGTGTCGTACGAGGTCGCGGCGCATCTCCCGGCCGCCGAGGAGGCCGTCACCCCGGGCGAACACCGGCTGAGCGAGCGTGTCGCGCTCACCCAGCGCGCCTTCCGGCAGGCGGGCGTCGAGCTGTCCCGCGGCGAGGAGCCCGAACTGTTGGTGCCGGGCCCGGTCTGGGTGGCCGCGGAGACCGCGCCCTCGGCGGCCGAGGTCCATCGTTTCGAGCGGCACCTGGGCGTCGACGGGGTGGCCCACCTCGTCCACGTCGAGCCGATCGACCCCGACGGCGAGGCGGCCCTGGACGCGCTGCGGCTGAGGACCCAGCCGGTCATCACGGTACGGGTGGACGCGCTCCGGGCGGCGTACACCGACAAGCGGGCCAAGGACTTCCTGAAGGAACTGAACCGCACGCGGGGCCCGCAGAACACCCTGTTCGAGAGCCGCAACGCGATCGAGGACGAGCGCTGGCTCTTCGGCCGGGACGCGATGCTCAACACCATCGGCAGCGCCCTGCGCCAGGACGAGCAGATCCTGCTGACCGGGCTGCGCAAGGTCGGCAAGACCAGCCTGCTCAACATTCTGCGCCAGCGGCTGGCCGACCGGCCGGTGTGCAAGGTGGACCTGCAGATGTTCGACCGGCGCCGCGAGGAGTGGCCGCTGGAGCTGTTCCGGCAGATGGTCACCGCGTACGACAACTGGGCGGCCGACGCCTGGGCCGACTGGTCCTTCCAGCCCACGACGCCGCGCACCGCCACCGAGCTGGCCGGCGAGATCGGCCGGCGGACGGAGGTGACCGGGCGCAAGCTGATCGTCATCCTCGACGAGCTGGAGCGGATCTACCCGCGGGCCGACGAGGACGACGCCGTCGAGCGCTGGGTCTACGGCACCGGCGCGCTGCGCGCCATGGCCCAGGGCACCACCCGCCTGGTGGCGCTGATCGCGGCCGACCTGCGGCCGAACGCGAATCGGCGCAACGACCTGGGCGCCGACCGCACCAATCCGTTCTTTCAATTCTTCCGGGAGATCCCCTTGCCGTTGCTGGGAAAGGACGCCGTGGCCGGCATGACCACGGCCCTGGGCCAGGCCGCCGGAGCCGGCGAGGTGACCGCCGGCTTCCACGACGAGATGTTCCGCCTCACCGGCGGGCATCCCACCCTGGCCCGGATGGTCGCGGGCGGGGCCTACCGGGCGATGACCACCGGCGTGATGGACCGGGCGAGCCTCGAGCGGGGCCTGGTCGAGCACGACGTGACGATAAACGTCGACGACTTCCTCACCAGCCTGTGGCGCATGCTGACCGACGCGGAACGGTCGGTGCTGCGCGGCGCCGCGCCCCGATCCCCGGCGACACGGGCGGCCTACGCCTCCCTGCGGGCCCACGGCATCCTCGACGACCGGGGCATCGCCATCGGGCTGCTGGCCGACCGGGTCACCGAGTTCGGGGACCGATCGTGACCGTGGACCCGTTCGGCCCGGACGGGCGATTCGTCGGCCGGTCCGCGCTTCTGGACCGGCTGGCCGAGCTGCTGGGCACGGCGAACTCGGTCCTGCTGGTCGGTGGGGCCGGCAGCGGCAAGACGACGCTGGCCCGCCGGCTCGAACTCCCCGGCGACCGGCAGCTGTTCCGGGCCGACACCCACGGATGGGACCTGGAATCGGTGCGGACCGCGTTCGGCGCCCTGCGCAGCGTTCTCGAGGGGCGGGACGCCGGCGCCTACGCCGAGGCCAGCCGGCAGGAGGTCCATCGGGCGGCCGAGCTGGTCGCGCCGTTCACCCTGGTCATCGACAGCGCCGACCGGCTGCTGCAGCACACCGGCTGGTGCGGCGACTTCTTCAGCGAGTTGCGCTTCCTCGACGAGTCGATGCTCCGGTCGCAAGTCTCCTTCCTGCTGATCGGCGGCCCGGTGCTGGCCGAGTACCACGACCGGGAGAACGACAACTCGCCGCCGCTGGGCACCGCGTCCACCGTGCCGATGACGCCGTTGCCGGCGGACGCCGTCCAGGAGCTGATCGACATCCTGCCCGGCACGCGCCGGCCGTCACTGTCCGAGGTGATGGACCTGACCGGTGGCAACGCCTGGCTCACGACCAAGCTGCTGCGCGAGCTCGACCGTGGACTGCCGGTGGCGGTGGCGATCGAGGAGCTGCAGCAGACCCTGGTGCGCCGTTTCACCTTCTGGGAGAAGCAACTGCCCGCTGAGGTACGCCGGGAGCTGCTCCAGGTGCCGCGGGCCGGCCGCCCGCACGCGGCCGCCCCGGCCGACCGCCGCGCCCGCGAGAAGCACCGGCTGGAGATGAAGGCGCTCACCGTGGGCGTGCTCTGGATCGACGACACCGGCCGGGCCCGCGTGCCGCAACTGTTCCGGGAGTGGTTCGCCGGCCGCGACCCGGAGAACCGGGTCTGGGACGTGGCGGTCTCCTTCGCCCCGGACGACGAGGCCGAGGCCCGGAAACTGGTGCAGGAGCTGGAACACCACCGGTACGAGGTGTTCTTCGCGCCGAACGAGGAGGTCCAGCTCGTGCAGTCCGACCCGATGGACAACCCGCCCGGGCTCTACCAGAGCCGGACCCGGTGCGAGCTGATCCTGTGGACGCCGAGCTACCGGCAACGCTATTGGCAGCCACGCTGGAAACGCCGCCCCGGCCTGGTCTGCTTCGGGCCGCACGGCGACCTCGGTGACGGTCTCCAGCCGGTGTACCGCGACGACGACGGTGGTCTGAGCGGCCTGCGCGGGGCGATCGACGACATCGTGGGCAAGCAGCGATGAGACTGGTGCGCGGCCGTGCCCTGGGCTGGCTCCTGATCGCCGCGATCCTGGCCGCGGCCGCCGCCGTCGGCTGGCTGATCGTCACCGTGCCGGCCCGGTCGATCCCGCCCCTGTCGGCCACCGAGATCGAGGCCGTCAAGGACCCGGCGGGCCGCCTGACGGTGGCTGACAACCGCGCGAAGCTGCGCAACGACATGCGGGTCTCGATGCTTCAGGGGGTCACGGCCCTGGCCGTCGCGGGCGGGCTGATCTTCACCTACCGGACCTTCCGGATGAACCGCGAGGGTCAGGTGACGGAGCGGTTCACCAAGGCCATCGACCAGATCGGCCAGCACGAGAAGCCCGACGTCGTGCTGGGCGGGATCTACTCCCTGTCCCGGATCGCGCGCGACTCGCGGGCCGACCGGCAAGCCATCCGGGACGTGCTGGCGGCGCACGTCAGACGGCTGGCCCCCTATCCCCCGCCGCCGGGCGGCCTGCCCGCGACGGCCGCGGTGAACCAGATTCCGCCGTACCGGGAACGCCTGCCGACCGCGCACGTCGCCCTGGCCGCGATCGCCGGCCTGGAGCGGGCCGGACACGGAGCCGACCTGCGGGACACCGATCTGCGCGGCGCCGACCTCGAGGGCGCCGGCATGCGGGGCTGGCGGCTGCGCGGGGCGCAGCTGACGGCGGCCGGGCTGCGCGAGGCCGACCTGCGCGAGGCGGATCTGCGCGACACCGACCTGCGCGGCGCCGACCTGCGCCAGGCCGACCTGCGGGACGCCGACCTGAGCGGCGCCGTCCTCACCCACGCCGACCTCACCGCGGCCCGCGACGACGACGGGACGCGATGGCCGGGCGGGCAACGGCCACCGCAGCCCCGGCAGCCCGGCGACCAGGCGATGCGTTACGGTTCCAGATCAACCGGAACGGGGGGCATGGACGATGGTCGACGTCGAAGCGATGGAGTTGACCGGTGAGCGACGCCGGTTCGACCGGCTCACGGCCGCCGCCGTCATGGTCGCGGTCGACGCCGTGCTCTATCTGGTGATCGCCATCGTGGGCGTGCCGTTCCTCATGTTCGTCTTCGCCGACGAGACCGGTACGTGGCAACGGCTCTGGCCCTACGTCGGAAGCTGGGTCCTGCTCTGCGTGGGCGGCGCGGCCTGCGCGGCCGCCGCCTTCGGGCTGACCCGTAACGCCGCCCCGCCGGCCCGCCAGGCCGGCGCCGTGGCCGCCCTGGGCGCGGCGGTGGTGGCCGTGCTGGTCTCCCTGCTGATGTGGCCGACCGCGACCGTCGGCCCGGCCGGCGCCGTGCTGGTCGTCCTGAACCTGGTCGCCGCTCTCACGCTGTTCACCACCAAAGAGCCGTCCCTCGTACGCTCGCAGCCCGCCTTCCCGCCGCACGAGCCGCCGCCTTTTCCCAACCTTCCCGCGGTCGTCGAGACCGTGGCCGCGCCGGTCGAGGCCGACGAGATGTACCGGCGCCCGGAGCCACCGGTCGCCGACAACACCAGGCCGACCATCGACCTGCGCGTCGACGGCCGGCGCCCCGGGACGGCCCGCCGGCGCCCGCGCACCCGGGCCGCCCTGCACACCCTCGGCGGCGTGACGCTGCCGCCCCGGGCCCGCCGGGCGAGGCGTCCCTGAGCTCGCTCGCCGGCACCTGTCACGGCGGACCGGCCCGCCGTGGTCCTAGTGGGTACGAAGTCACCACGACCACGAAGGACCCCACCATGAAGATCGCTGTCATCGGCGGCACCGGGCTCATCGGCTCGCAGGTCGTCAAGCTCCTCAGCGCCCAGGGCCACGACGCCACGCCGTACTCGCTGTCCACCGGGGTCGATCTGCGGGCCGGCACGGGCGTCGCCGAGGCCGTCAAGGGCGCCGAGGTCGTCGTCGACCTGACGAACTCGCCGACCTTCGACGAGGCCGCCGCGGTCTTCTTCCGCGAGACCATGGAGAACCTGCTGGACGAGGCCGAGGACGCCGGCACCCAGCACATCGTCATCCTCTCGATCGTCGGCGTCGACCGGGTGCCGGATCTCGCCTACTACCGGGCGAAGCTGTTGCAGGAGAACCTGCTCATGCAGCAGGAGAAGATCCCGTTCTCGATCGTCCGGGCCACGCAGTTCTTCGAATTCGTGAGCGCGGCCATGGCCTGGACCTCCGACGAGACCGCGGTGCGCCTGCCGTCGACGCTCGTGCAGCCGATGGCCTCGGCCGAGGTGGCCCGGGCGGTGGCCGGCGTCGCGGTGGGCGAGCCGCTGATGGGGGTCCGTGATTACGCCGGCCCCGAGGTCTTCTCCCTCGACGAGTTGGGCCGCGTGACGCTGGCCGTTCAAGGCGACCGGCGCCCCGTCGTGGTGGACGAGAGCGCCGGCCTGTTCGCCGCGGTGACCGGCGACGCCATCATCGCGCGAGACGGCGCCGTCATCACCACGACGCGGTACCAGGACTGGCTGCTGTCCCGATGACCGACAGCAGCCGCAGCCTGTCCTGCGAGGGCGAACCGGGGTCGGCGGTGTAGACGACGAGCTGCTGCGACCGGTCCGGGTCGACCAGCCGCTGGCAGTACAGCTCCAGCGGGCCGACCTCCGGGTGCAGCAGCCGCACCGGCCCGCAGTACGGGCCGGCGACCGGATGTCCGCGCCACAGCTCGGCGAACGACGGGCTGGCGGTCAGCAGGGCGTCGACGATCACGCCGGCCCGCGAGTCCCGGCCGTCGCGGGTGTACGACGCGTGCAGGTCGGCGACGATGAGACGGCTCTGCTCGTCCCACTCCTCGCGCGGGTACAGCGAACGGGCGGCCGGATCGGTGAACCAGCGGTAGTGCTTGCTGCGGTCCAGTCCCGTGTAGATGCTCTCGTCGCCGACCAGGGCCACCGCCAGCCGCGTCTGCACCAGGGTCTCGCCCAGATGGGAGACGACCATCGCGGCCGAGTCGTGAAGCCCGTCGAAGACGCGTGTCATGCCCGGGTTGACGTGGTCGCTGTCGGCCGCGCGGCGCGGTGTCGCGTAGCCGGCCAGCTGGAAGAGGTGGTCGCGCTCCTCCAGCGAGAGGCGCAGGCCGCGGGCGATCGCGCCCAGCATCTGCTCGGACGGGTGCGGCCCCCGCGGCTGTTCGAGCCGGCTGTAGTAGTCGATCGACATGTCGCTGAGCACCGCGACCTCTTCCCGGCGCAGGCCGCTGGTGCGCCGCCGCCGGCCGCGGGGCAGGCCCACGTCCTCGGGCTGAAGGGCCTCCCGTCGCGTGCGCAGATATTCGGCGAGCCGGGCGCGATCCATATCCGTACCTCTCAGACACTCACGCCGAGGGCGTAGTCCCACAGCCGGGCCGCCACACCCTCGTCACGCGCGGACTTGTAGATGGCGAGCTCGGCCGGGCCGCCCTTGAACTGCCCGAATCCGTCCGGTCCGTAAAGCCGGCCGCCGCCCGCCTCGGGGCTCGTGGCCGCGTACTGGATCGGCAGGACGCCGTGCGCGACGTCCTGGACCAGAATTCCCCAGCGAGCCAGGCGGGCCATGACGGCCTCGTGCGGCGCCGGCTTGCCCCGCCCCAGGTTGGGGCCGGCCGCGTAGAGCCCGGTCAGGGTCGTGCCGGGGTGGGCCGCGTTGCTCACCAGGCCCCAGCCCCCGGCCCGGCTGCGGCGGTCGAGTTCGAGCGCGAACATCAGGTCGGCCAGCTTCGAGTTGTTGTAGGCCCTGACCGGCGAGTACGAGCGCTCGGCCTGCAGGTCGCCGAAGTCGAGCCGGCCCTGGCGGGCGGCGCTGCTGGTGACGGTGGTGACACGCGCCCGGGCGGCGCGCAGCAGGGGCAGCAGCCGATGGGTGAGCACGGCGTGGCCGATGAAGTTGGTGCCGAACTGGAGCTCGAAGCCGTCGGCGGTGGTGTGCCGGGTCGCGGGCGCCATCACGCCGGCGTTGTTGACCAGGATGTCGAGGGGCCGTCCCTCGGCGAGCAGGTCGCCGGCGAGGGCGCCGACCGATGTCAGCGAGGCCAGGTCGAGGGTGCGGAGCGAGACGTCAGCTCCGGGGACCTCGTCGCGGATGGCGGCGAGGGCGGCGGCGCCCTTGGCGGTGTCGCGGACGGCCAGCAGCACCTCGGCGCCGCCGGACGCCAGGCGCGCGGCCAGTTCGCGGCCGACGCCGCTGTTCGCGCCGGTGACCAGGGCCAGCCGGCCGGTGAGATCCTGGGGGTGCAGGCTTACTTTCCTCATGACGCCAAGGCTCCCGCGGTGGTGAATCGTCAACCATGTTCTGCCGGTACATGCCAACGGGTCAGCTTCGCGGGATCGACGACGATCCACAGCGCCGACACGAAGGCCCCGATGGACTCGGCCGCGACCACCGCCTCGGCGTGGCCGGCCCGGCGCGAGGCCAGGCCGGCCCGGCCGTTGACGGATTCCAGGCTGAGGACGGTGCCGGGGCGGCACAGCAGCACCAGGACGAGCCCGGCGACGTCCTCCCCGCCCCGCACGGTCCCGCCGCCGTCGCACACGGCGACGGCGTCCTCGTGCAGGGCGGCGCGCAGCGCGGTGATCTCCGAAGTCCGGCAGGCGGCTAGAAGCCCGCGTACGGCGTCCTCATGCGGAGGGCGCATGCTCGAGCGGCGCCTCGGAGGGCGCCGCCGCCGGGGCCTCGCCGCCGGTGACGAAGGCGCGGCGCGGATGCTGGACCGAGGCCAGCGAGACGATGTCGCGGCCGAACAGGGCGGCGGTCAGCCAGACGAACAGGACCCGGACCTTGCGCTCCCAGCTCGGCACGGCCAGCACGTGGTAGCCGCGGTGCATCAGCCAGGCCGGGAAGCCCTTGATGACGATGCCCCGGTACTGGAAGATGCCGCGGCCCAGGCCCAGCGTCGCCACCACGCCGAGGCTGTGGTGCAGGTACTGCCTGGGCTCGCGGCCGCGCAGGGTGGCCACCAGGTTGTTCGCGAGCAGCTTGCCCTGGCGGACGGCGTGCTGCGCGTTCGGGACCGTCGCCGAGCCGGGCATGGCCAGGTCGGGGATCGCCGCGTCGTCGCCGGCGCCCCACGCGTCCGGCACGTACGCCTCGTCGGTTCCCACCCGCAGATCGGGCCGGACCGTCAGCATGCCGCGGCCGTCGACCGGCAGGTCCGTGTGCTTGCGCACGAGCGGCCCGGCCGCGTTGCCGACCGTCCACACGATCAGGTCGGAGTCGAACTCCTCGCCCGTCGACAACACCACGTGACCGTTCCGGGCCGACTGGAGCACCGAGTTCAGGTGGATGTGGGCGCCCCGCTTCCGCAGTGAGCGCACCACCCATTCGCCGGGCTTGTCGGTGACCTCGGGCAGGATCCGGTCGCGGGCCTCGACGAGGTGGAAGGAGAGCTCGGCCGGGTCGAGTTCGGGATATCTGCGGGCGAGCGCGGTGGCCAGCGACAGTAGTTCGCCGAAGCCCTCGACGCCGGAGAAGCCGCCGCCGACGAAGGTGACGGTCAGCAGCCGGCGGCGCTGCGGGCCGGGCGGAAGCGTCGACGCCCGGTCGAAGTTGACGAGCATCCGGTCCCGGATCGCTACCGCTTCCTCGACGTGCTTCATGCCGATGGCCTGGTCGGCCACGCCCGCGATGTCGAGCTTGCGGGTCACCGCGCCGGCGGTGACGGCGATGATGTCGTACGGCAACGGGTATTCCGGTCCTTCGGACGGGCGGATGGTGGCCGTCTTGTGCGCGTGGTCGACCCGCACGACCGTACCGGAGATGATCCTGGTGGTTTTCAGGTGCCGCCGCAGGGAGACCGCCGCGTGGCGCGCCTCGACCGAACCGGCCACCACCTCGGGCAGGAAGGGCTGGTACGTCATGTAGGGACGCGGGTCGACCACGACGACCCGGGCCTCGCCGCGGCGGAGCTTCTTCTCGAGCTTCCAGGCCGTGTAGAAGCCGGCGTAACCGCCGCCCACCACCAGGATCGTCCGCATGGAATCCTCTGTTTCTCTCGCAGTCACCCCCTATGACCGGACAGCCCTCGCACTTGTGACAACTTCTCCGGAACCATCTGCCACAGCACCCGGTCGATGCCCTCGGCGGTCGCGCCGACCGTGAGGTAGCCCTCCAGACCGTTGGCCAGGGTGACGAGGGTGGCCGCCTGGCCGTTGGCCTCGATCCAGCGGACGGTGGCGCCCTCCCACATCCAGGTCGACATCGCCGCGAGGAACTTCGCCACCGGCAGCGGGCCCTCGACCACGCGGCGGGCGACGCCGAGCGCGCCGTTGCCGTCGGAGACGCTGAGCACGCCCGGCGCGAAAAGCCTTTCCAGCGCGGCCATGTCGCCGGTGCGCGAGGCCTCGAGGAAGGTGGCGAGCAGCTTTTTCTGCTCGGCCGCGGCCACCGGCGTGCGGCGCTCGCCGGCCAGGTGCGTGCGGGCGCGGCTCACGAGCTGGCGGACGGCGGGCTCGGTGGCGCCGAGGATGTCGGCGATCTGGGCGTACGGATAGTCGAACGCCTCCCGGAGCACGTAGGCGGCCCGCTCGGCCGGCTTCAGCTTCTCCATCAGGAGCATGGTCGCGTACTCCAGCGCCTCGCCCCGCTCGGCGCCCAGATAGGGGTCGGCGCTCGTGTCGACCGGCTCGGGCAGCCACGGGCCCACGTACGTCTCACGGCGCGCCCGCGCCGACTGGAGCTCGTTGATGGCCAGCCGCGTCGTGGTGGTGGCCAGGAACGCGGCCGGATTCGTCACCCGGCTCCGGTCGTACGCCTGCCAGCGCAGCCACACCTCCTGCACCAGATCCTCGGCCTCGCTCGCGCTGCCGAGCATCCGGTACGCGATGCCGAACAGGCGCGGGCGCACGCCGAGGAAGTCCGCCGTGCCATCGTCGAGATCCACCTGCTCATGGTGATCGGTGCGCGGGCAATCACCAAGCTTCTGTCACAAGTGCCACGGCTGCCCTGTCTGGGCTGGCATGATGCTTGACCACGAAGTCCTGTCCCGCGAAGAGCTGGAGCGGACGCAGGCCACGCCCGCGCCCCGGCCCGACGTCGACGAGACGTGGGTCACGGTGGACGGCGTCGCCGTGCGCGTCGTGCGGCCGCCCGGGGCCACCCGGGTGCTGCCGGCGCTGCTGTACCTGCACGGCGGCGGCTTCGTCATGGGCAACGCGAACACCCATGACCGGCTCGTCCGCGAGCTCGCGGTCGGCGCCGCGATGGCCGTGGCGTTCGTCGAGTTCGAGGGCGGTTTCCCGGTGGCGCTGGAGCAGGCGTACACGGTGGCCCAGTGGATCCTCCGGCGCGGCCGCACCTCAGGGCTGGACGGACAGCGGCTCGGCGTCGCCGGGGACGACACCGGGGCCGCCCTGGCCGCGTCGCTGTCCGCCGGCCGGGTCCGCTTCGCGCACCAGTCGCTCTACTACCCGCGCGGCATCACGGCCGCCCCCTGCGCCCCGAGCACTCTCGTCATCGCGCGCGGAACCGGCGACGAGGGCCTGGCCTACGCCCGGGACCTGACCGCCGCCGGGGTGCAAACGGCAACCGCCACCTTCGACGGCGCCCCGCCCCACTTCATGATGCTCAACGCGCTGCGCCACACCGGCGCGGCCGAGGCCGCCGTGCGGACGGCAGTCGACTTCCTGCGTTCGGAAAGGACCGCACCATGACACCCACCGTCGTCCTCGTGCACGGCGCCTTCGCCGAATCGGCGAGCTGGAACGGCGTCGCCGAACGCCTGACCGGACACGGCCTGCCGGTGGCGACCGTGGCCAATCCCCTGCGCGGCCTGCCCGGCGACGCCGCCTACCTGCGGGACGTGGTGGCCGGCCTCGGCACCCCGGTGGTGCTGGCCGGCCACGCGTACGGCGGCATGGTCGTCACCGAGGCGGCCGGCCGGCTCTCCACGGTGGCGGCCCTGGTCTACGTGAGCGCCTTCGCCCCCGAGAACGGCGAGTCCGCACTGGAGCTGACCGCGAAGTTCCCGGGCAGCGCCCTCGGCGCGGCGCTCACCTCGTACCCCCTCAGCGCGGGCGGCGCCGAGCACGTCATCCGCCCGGACGCCTTCCGTTCGGGCTTCGCCCACGACGTCGCGGCCGCACGGGCCGGCCTCATGGCGGCCACCCAGCGCCCGGTCACCCACGCCGCCCTGACCACCGGCCTGACGGCGGCCACCGCGGCCTGGCGGTCCACCCCGTCCTGGTTCGTCTTCGGCGACGCCGACCGCGCGGTGCCGCCGGCCGTGCACCGCTTCATGGCCGAACGCGCCGGCGCCAAGGGCATGCGCGAGGTGGAGGACGCCTCGCACTTCATCGCGGTCTCCCGCCCGGACGAGGTGACCGGCACGATCCTCGACGCGGTGTCGCAGGTCCGGCCTTGAGTCAGCTCGGGTAGCCGACTCCGGGCGTCGACGCGATGAGAACGTCGGCGACCGCGGTCCAGCCCAGTTCGGCGTACAGCGGCTGCCCCTCCTCGCTGGCGATCAGGATCCCGTGCTCGGCGGCCGAGGCCTCCGCCAGCGCGCCCATCACCGTGCTGGCCAGCCCCCGGCGCCGGTGCGCGGGCAGCGTCTCGATCCGGTCGGCGATCCCGTCCGGGCCGGCGACGCCCATCGTCCCCCGCGCGCCCACGTCACCGTTCTCGTCCCGCACGACGACCCGTACGACGGCGTCCTGGACGCCCGTCTCGACTCGATAGCCCGGCGGCGCGGGGCGCCGGGGGTGCTCGCGGAGGCCGGTGACCATCAGCTTCTCGGAGCGTTTGAGCACCACCAGCCCGGCCGCCTCCAGCGCCGCCGCGGCCCGGTCCGGCTCCGTGGTCGGCACGGTCAGCCAGGTGACCTCGTTCTCGCCCTTGACCAGGTCGGCCAGCCCGGCCACGGAGGCGGCACCGTCGAGAGCGAAGTACTCGACGTTCCGTCCCGCCTGAAGACATCGCACCCGCAGCCCCGAGCCGACTTCCGTCGCCTCCGGCAGCCCACGCGAGACACCCCAGCCCCGCTGCCACCGCGCCACGAGTTCCTGAAGCTGTGTCACCCGCTAAGTGAATCATCACCAAGACTTTTATGAAGTCCTATATTGACTATCATTAGTTAACCTTCCTAAGATTTGGCCGCCCGCAGTCATCCCCACGGCGCATCCCCCGCGCCGGACACGAAGGGTCGCCATCCCCATGGCCATCAGGAAAAGAAGCAGGTGGGCGGCCTCGGCCGCCGCACTCACCGTCGCCGCGGTCGGCACGATCACCGCGCTCGCCGTACAGGGCACCTCGGAAGCCGCCGTCCTGCCGAACGGGTTCAAGAGCGTCGGCTACATGCCGTCGTGGGCCGGCAGCGTCACCAGCATCCAGTACTCGAAACTCACCCACATCAACTACTCGTTCGCGCTGCCCAACGCGAACGGCACCCTCCAGCCGATCGAGAACACCTCGAAGCTGCAGCAGCTGGTCACCCTCGGGCACCAGAACAACACGAAGGTCTCGCTGGCCATCGGCGGCTGGAACGACGGCAACGACTCGGCCTTCGAGTCGCTGGCGGCCAACTCCGGCACCCGCACGGCGTTCGTCACCAACGTCATGAACACCGTCCGCCAGTACAACCTGGACGGTGTCGACATCGACTGGGAGTACCCGGACCCGGGCACCTCCGGCAACAACTACACCGCGCTGATGCAGCAGCTGAGCACCGCCCTGCACAACGAGGGCAAGCTGCTCACAGCCGCTGTCGTCAGCGAGGGCAACACCGCCAACGGCGTCCAGCCGGCCGTCTTCGGCTACGTCGACTGGCTCAACATCATGGCGTACGACGGTGGCAGCCCGCACGCCAACTACGACTGGTCCATCGCCTCGGCCAACTTCTGGAAGAACCGCGGCCTGCCGAAGGCCAAGACGGTGCTCGGTGTGCCGTTCTACAGCCGGCCCGGTTATCTGACGTACGCCCAGCTGGTCGCGCAGGACCCGGCCAACGCCAACCGTGACTGCACGCCGTCCGGCGAGTGCTACAACGGCCTGCCGACGATCCGCCGCAAGACCCAGTGGGCCCTGGCCAACGCCGGCGGCATCATGAACTGGGAGCTGTCACAGGACGCCACCGGCGCGAACTCGCTGGTCAGCGCCATCTACGAGACCGTCATGGGTGGCGGCGGCGGGCCGACCACCCCGCCGCCGTCGGGCCGCACCGGGCGCATCACCGGGATCGCCGGCAAGTGCGTCGACATCGCCTCGGCCAGCAGCGCCAACGGCACGGCGGTTCAGCTGTACGACTGCAACGGCACCACCGCGCAGAACTGGACCGTGGGCACCGACGGCACCCTCCGCGGCCTGGGCAAGTGCCTGGACGTCAGCGCCGCCGGCACGGCGAACGGCTCGCTCGTGCAGATCTACGACTGCAACGGCTCCGGCGCCCAGCGCTGGACCGCCCAGTCGAACGGCACGCTGGTCAACGCGGGCAGCAACAAGTGCCTGGACGCGTCGAACAACAGCTCGGCCAACGGCACCCGCCTGCAGATCTGGGACTGTTTCGCCGGCGCCAACCAGCGCTGGGTCCTGCCGTAACCCGAAGACGCGGCGCGGCCCGCTTTCGCCGTGGCGGGCCGCGCCGCACACTTGAGGCATGTATGTGATCAAGGAACGTTTCTTCTCCATCGGCGACGACTTCGACGTGGAGGACGAGAACGGCAACCGGGTCTACCACGTCGACGGCAAGGTGTTCAGCGTTCGCAACCGGGTCGTCATCGAGGACGCGAACGGCGACGAGGTGGCGTCGGTCCACCGCCACCTCGTCGCGCTGCGCCCCACCTACGAGATCCGGATCGGCGGCGAGAAGGCCGCCGAGGTCCGCAAGAAGCTGTTCACGCCGTTCCGTGAGAAGTTCACCATCGACGTGCCCGGCCCGGACGACCTGGAGTTGAAGGGCGACCTGCTCGACCACGAGTACGTCATCGAGCAGGACGGCCGCGAGGTGGCCGCCGTCTCCAAACGCTGGCTGACCATCCGCGACACCTACGCGGTGCAGGTGTCCGACGGTGTCGACCCGCTGCTCATCATCGGCAGCGTGCTCGCGCTCGACCTGGCGCTGGAGCGCTCCAAAGCCGGCGAGTCGGATGACTGATAGCGGTACCGCGAACCCCGCCTAACTTTCGGGGTATGACGCAGACCGAGACGCGGAGCAGGGTGACCGTCGAGCGGGTCACCCTGACCTCCGCCAAGAAGTTCGACGACGTTCTCGCCGGCCTCTACGCCGGGATCTCCCGGCCCGACCTCGCCTCGGCGGCACGGGCGTGGCTGGGCGCCTCCTCGTACGAGGAATTCCAGAAGGTGGTGGCCGACGCCGCCGGACCGTCCGGGCTGATGCGGTTCATGGACCTGGACCAGGGGGCCGCGCTGGCCAAGCTGCCGGACGTGACCCCGAGGCGCCTGGTACGCCTCATCGCCGGCAACCCGCACACCATGGCCCGGATGACGCGGCACGTGCCCGAGGCCGGTTCGTACGCGCCGGTGTCGATCCTGATCTTCCAGGACGGCGACGTGGTGCGGCTCGCCTACGACACCATGGAGAGCCTGCTCACCCCGTACGGCAGCGAACCTGCCCTGGAAGTGGCCCGTGAGCTGGACGAAGAGGTGCTGACCCTGCTGCGGAGAGCGGCCGGATAGCCCGGGCCGCTTCGATAGCATCGCAGCATGTCCTCCGAACGGCGGGTCGCGCTGGCGCTGGGCTCCGGCGGGGCCCGCGGGTTCGCGCACATCGGGGTCGTGCAGGTGCTCGAGGAACGCGGCTTCGAGGTGTGCTCGGTGGCCGGATCGTCGATGGGCGCGCTGGTCGGCGGGGTGATGGCCGCGGGGCGGCTCAAGGAGTTCACCGACTGGGCGGTGGCGCTCAAACAGCGGGACATCCTGCGGCTGATCGACCCCAAGTGGGCGCTGCCCGGCGCGATGGCGGCCGACCGGCTGATCAACCACCTGAACGACTTCCTCGGCGACGCGGAGATCGAACACCTGCCGATCCCGTACACGGCGGTGGCGACCGACATCAACGCGCGGCGCGAGGTGTGGTTCCAGCGCGGCCTGCTGCGCTCGGCGATCCGGGCCTCCATCGCCATCCCGGGCCTGATCACCCCGGTGGTCATCAACGGCCGCCTGCTGGCCGACGGCGGCCTGCTCAACCCGGTGCCCATCGAGCCGACCGCCGCCTCCGGCGCCGACCTGACCGTGGCCGTCTCCCTCCAGGCCCCACGCCCCCAGTGCGAGCCGGGGTCACCGGTGCGGGCGGCCGCGGCACCTCATTGGTACGAGGATTGGCGCGACCGCCTCAAGCAGGTCTTCCACACCCGTAACGGCCAGGCGGCGCCCCTGGACACCCCCGAGCTGACCGACACCCCGGCCGCGATCGACCCGGTCCCGCTACCGGGCAACCTGCGCATCGCCGACGTGCTGGCCTCCTCGCTCGACGCCATGCAGGACATGATCGCCCGCTACCGCATGGCCGGTCTGCCCCCGGACGTCCGGATCGCCGTCCCGGTCAACGCCTGCCGCGTCATGGACTTCCACCGGGCCGGTGACATGGTCGCCCTCGGACGCCAACTGGCCACCAAGGCCCTGGACGACGCCGGGCGCTAAGCGGCCGCGGCCAGGATGGCCTCGGCCGTGCGGTCGACGTCGTTCTCGTCGGCCGACCAGTTCGAGACCGAGAGCCGGATGGCCGCGGCGCCGTTCCAGGTGGTGCCGCTCATCCAGGCCGTGCCCTCCTCCTGGAGGCGGTGCAGCGCCCGCCGCGTCGTGTCGTCGTCGCCGGGGCGTACGAGAACCTGGTTGAGCACGACCTCGTTCAGGACCTGGGCGCCACCGGCCGTCAGGCGCTCGGCGAAGCGCCGGGCCAGTGCGCACGACCGGTCCACCAGTTCGGCGATGCCGTCGCGGCCGAGCTGGCCTGCGCGCACACGATCGCCGGCCCCGGACCGGACGCGAGCGCCGCCGCCAGCGCGGACGGCACGAGCCGCCCCTGCTCGTCCATCGCCGCGGTGACCAGCGAGTTCGTACCCACGCCGAGGTGTCGCAGGGCCCGGTCGATCGTGCCGTGGCGCCCTCGCCCACGACCACCCGGACCCGTGGCGCTCCCCACAGCCCGTCCGCGTCGACCAGCCAGCCGGCCGCCGTCTCCTCGGCCACGCTCGCCGCCGGCCCCAGCACGTACAGCCCGGCGTTCTGGTCCCAGGCCGAGGTGAGCCAGTCGGCCGCCAGCGCGGCCGGGGTGGCCCCGCCGACGACGAAGCCGAAGAAGCGCCCGCTGGACGATGCCATCACGCCCGGCTCGGCCGCCGCGACCAGGTCGGCCACCACCTTCTCCGGTGGCAGCGAGCCCGGCCGCAGTGGCCCGCCGAGCGCCGCGCGCATCTGTTCCAGCGACGCCGACGGGCGTACCGGGCGGTCGGGCAGGCCGCCCAGGTACGCCGTCGCGTGGTCGAAGGCCACACCCGGCGGCCCGTTCCAGTCGGGACGTTCCCTTCCGTGAGGCTAGGCGCGCGCGCCCTCGAGGTCGGCCGTCGAGCGGATGTCCGACACCTCGGCGCGGTGCTTGGCCGCCGGACGGTCGCGGTTGATGAACAGCAGGACCAGGGCGCCGCCGATGGCGAACACGATCGCGCCCAGCGCGTAGCTGATCCGGAACGCGTTCTCGGTCGGCAGGGCGACCGCGCCCACCGTCTTGGTCTGCCCGGCCAGGATGGTGATCACCAGAGCGCTGCCGATGGTGCCACCGACCGTACGCATGATGCTGTTGACCGAGTTGGCGATGCCCGTCTCGGCCGGCTGCACGTGGCTGACCAGCAGGGCCGGCATCGAGGCGTAGGCCATGGCGATGGCGCAGCTGGCGACCACGAAGGCGGCGATCGTCTCGACCTTGTTGTCGTGCAGGAAGGTCAGCGAGGCCAGGCCGACGGCGCCGACGCCGCAGGCCAGGGCCAGCACGACGCGCGGGCCGACCTTGCCGACCAGCATGCCGGCCAGCGGGCCGATCACGACGCTGGCCGCCGCGCCCGGCAGCAGGTAGATGACGCTGGTCTCGAGGACGGTCGCGCTGAATCCGAAGCCGGTGTACGCGCTGGGGCTCTGCACGAAGTAGCTCGTCGCGAGCTGGAGCGCGAACATCGCGAAGCCGACCGCCATGGCGGCCAGGTTGGTGACCAGGATCGGGCGGTGGCGCAGCATCTCGACCGAGACGAGCGGGGCGGCCGTACGCCGTTCCAGGAAGTAGAAGCCGAGCAGGATGATCACAGCGGCCGCGAACAGGACGATGACCCGGGCCGAGCCCCAGCCCCAGGTGTGCCCCTGCGAGATCGGCAGCAGCAGGCTGACCAGTCCGGCCGAGAGGACGGCGGCGCCCACGTAGTCGACGCGGCCGCCGGCGCCGGCCCGCTTGGGCAGGGTCAGCGCGAGGGCCAGGGTGATGGCGCTCATCACGACGGTGAGCCAGAAGATCCGGCGGTAGTCGGCGTCGCCCTGGGTGAGCAGGCCGGCCGCGACCAGCGCGACACCGCCGCCGACGCCGAGCGTGGAGGCGACGACGGCCATGCTGTGGGTCAGCTTGGCCGGCGGCAGCTCGTGGCGCAGCAGGCTGATGCCCAGTGGGAACAGGGCGAAGCTGGTGCCCTGCAGGACGCGGGCCGCGATCAGCCAGCCGATGTCGTGGGCGGTGGCGGCGAGCACGCTGCCGGCCAGGGTGACGACGAGCGTGGCCACGAAAACCGGCTTGACGCCGAGGACGTGGCCGAGCCGGCCCAGCAGCGGCGTGAAGGCGGAGGCGGCGAGCAGCGTCGCCGTGGACACCCACCCGACGGTGGTGGCGTCCGCGCCGAGCTGCGCCGCGATCTGCGGCAGCACCGGCACCGGGATGGACTGGATCAGCGCCAGCAGGAAGCTGGCGGCCGCGGCGGCGAGCAGGAGCAGCCGCGGGCGGGCAACGGGTTCGGGGGTGGTCACGTCCGACTACGCTATCGACACAGTGTCGATTTTTGTCGGCACCGCGTTGATGATCACATAAGGAATGATCGGAAATATGAGTCAGGTAACGCGCCGCCGGACCGGCCCGTCCAAGGGCGATCTCCGCGAGGCCGCGATCCTCGAGGCGGCCCGGGCCCTGTTCTCCGAGCGGCCGTACGAGGCGGTGACCATCGACGATCTCGCGAGCGGAGCCGGCATCTCCCGGACGAGCTTCTACTTCTACTTCCCGACCAAGACCGCCGTGCTGACCGCGCTGATGACGAACGTGGGGCACGACCTGGCGGCCGGCCACGTCTGGTTCGACGCCGACGGCCCCGCCCGCGACCTGCTGCGCACCCAGCTCGAGACGTCGGCCACCCTGTGGCGGGCCAACGCCGGCATCCTCTCGTGCGCCGCGACCGCGATGGCCACCTCCGAACAGCTGCGCGACTTCGTCGGCCGGATCCGGCAGCGGTACGACGAACGCGCGGCCGAGAAGATCCGCCGGGACCAGGCCGGCGGCAGCGCCACCACGACCATCCCGGCCCACCGGCTGGCCGAGATGATCTCGGCGATCCGCGACGCCCGATATGAGCAACTGGCCGGGGCCACCGACGCCGAGCTGCGCGAGGCCGTCGACGACCTCACCGAGGCGATTCACCGGCTGGTCTACGGCCGGGCATAAAATACCGGGGTGACGAGCATGATCGGGAGAGACGCCGAGCTGCGCCTCGCCCGGGACCTGCTCGCCGGCGCGGCCGCCGGGAACGGCACCGCCCTGTTGATCCACGGCCCGGCCGGTGTCGGCAAGACGGCCCTGCTGCGGGCCGCGACCGCCGAGGCGGCCGAGCGGGGCTTCACCGTCCTGCACATGGCCGGCGTCGAGACCGAGCGCTGGTTCCCGTTCGCCGCGCTCAACCTGCTCCTCCAGCCGATGATCCGCGAGATCGACCGGCTGCCCGCCGCGCACCGCACGGTGCTGCGGGCCGCCTTCGGCGCCGACGACACCGAGCCCGACGTGTACCGGGTCGGCCTGGCCGTCCTGGAGCTGCTGGCCGACGCCGCCACTCGCCGGCCGGTGCTGGTGGTCGCCGACGACATCCAGTGGATCGACCCGTCGACCCGGGACGCCATGCTCTTCGTCGCGCGCCGGGCCCACGGGCACGCCCTGCTCGTCCTCGGCGCGAGCCGGCCGGACGGCAGCGGGCGGATCGGCTCGGGCTACACCCCCGAGCTCAGCCTGGCCCCGCTCGACCGCACGGCGGCGGCCGAGCTGCTCGACGCCCAGGCGCCGGCCCTGCAACCGCAGCTGCGGGCGCTGATCCTCGACCGGGCGGCCGGGAACCCACTCGCCCTGATCGAACTGCCCAAAGCCGTGCAGGATGCCCCGGCCAGCACCGACGACCTGCCGCTGACGCAACGGCTGGAGACCGCGTTCGCCGCGCGCACCGACTCGACGAGCCCGTCCAGCCGCGCGCTGCTGCTCGCGCTGGCGGCCGAGCCGAACGCCGCCCTGCACCGGCTGCTCGAGGCGGCCGGTCAGGTCACCGGCTCGATCGTCACCGTCGACGCGCTGCAGGAGGCGGCCGACGCGGGCCTGATCACGATCACCGACGGCCGGCCCGAGTTCCGGCACCCGCTGATGCGCTCGGCCATCTACAACCGGGCCCGGGTCACCCACCGGCTCGCCGTCCACCGCGCGCTGGCCGCCATCCTGGCCGATCAGCCCGACCGCCGGCTCTTCCACCAGGCCGCGGCCACGATCGGGCCGGACGAGGAGCTGGCCGACCGCCTCGAGCAGTTCGCCGACGCGTCGCTGGCGCGGGGCAAGGTCGCCGCGGCGGTCCCGGCACTGCAACAGGCGGCTTCGCTCGTACGGGATCAGCGCCGCCGCACCAGCGTCCTGGTCCGCGCGGCCGAACTGTCCGGGCAGCTCAGCCACCGGGGCCGGACCCGCGCGCTGCTGGCCGGGGCCGATCCGGCCGTGATGGGCCCGGTCGAGCGGGCCCGCCTGCTTCTGGTCTCCGACAACGCCGCCTTCGAGCCGGACGAGCCGCAGCGGCGGATCCACGACATGCTGACCGCGGCGTCCGGCGCGGCCGCGGCCGGGGCTCGTGACGTCGCCGACAACCTGCTGTGGCGGGCCGCCTCGCGCTGCTTCTTCCAGGACGGCGACGCCGCGACCCGGGCCGAGCTGGCCGCGGTGGCCGACCGCTGGGCCGCCGGACCGGACGATCCCCTGCTGCTGGCCGTCCGCGCCTACGCGGAGCCCTACCGGTACGGCGTGCCGGTGCTCGGCCAGTTGGACCGGCTCGACCTCGATCGGCTCGACGGCCGGGCCGTGCACTACCTCGGCAGCGGCACGATGGGCTTCGGCGACTTCACGCACAGCAGCCGCCTGCTGGCCCGGGCGGCCACGAACTGGCGGGCCCAGGGCCGCCTCGGTCTGCTCGCGCGCTCGCTGGCCGGCGCCTGGCCCCGCTACTACCTCGGCCAGCTCGACCAGGCCCGGTCGGACGCGGCCGAGGGCGTGGCGCTGGCCGAGGAGACCGGCGAGGCGATCGTCCTGCTCGGTGTGCGGTCGGTGTCGGCTCTGGTCGCCGTGACCCGTGGCGACGTCCCGACGGCCGAGGAGATGGTACGCAAGCTGCGAGCCGATCCGCTGCTGACGGGGATGCCGTTCGCGTCGTCGATCACGCTTCAGGCCGAGGGGCTGCTGGCTCTGCTCGGCGGGCGCGTCGAGGAGGCGTACGACCTCCTGGCCCGGCTCTTCGATCCGGCCGATCCGCACTATCACTCGGTGAGCCGCTGGCTGGTCGCGCCCGATCTGGCCGACGCGGCGCTGGCGGCGGGCACGGTGGAACCGGCCCGGGAACTGCTGGCCGAGCTGCCGGCGCTGGCCCGCAGCCTGCCGACCGAGATGATGACGACGGCGTACGCGTACACGAGCGCCGTGCTGGCCCCGGACGACGAGGGGGAGGAACGCTACGCCTCGGCGCTGGCCATGCTGCCGTCCTCGGTGCAGCTCGTCCGGGCCCGGCTGCACCTCAACCACGGCCGCTGGCTGCGCCGCCGGCGCCGCCAGCTCGACGCCCGCGCGCCGCTGCGCACGGCCCGCGACGAGTTCGACCGCCTCGGCGCCCGCCCGTGGGCCGAGCTGGCCCGCGACCAGCTTCGCGCCACCGGCGAGTCCAGCGGCCGGCGCCACGAGAACCTGAGCGACCAGCTGTCGGCGCAGGAGATGCAGATCGCCACGCTGGCCGCCGAGGGCCTGACCAACCGCGAGATCGGACAGCGGCTGTTCATCTCGCACCGCACGGTCGGCGCCCACCTTTACCGCATCTACCCGCGGCTGGGGGTCAGCGGCCGGCGGCAGCTCGCGGCGGCCTTGGGTGGCGCGCAGTCATCGTACTGATGTTTTCGCCACCCCCGGCCGACAGGCTGAGGGCATGATTCGGTTCGCCATTCTCGGCCCGGTCAGCCTGCGCGAGGGCGACCGGGAACTGCACGCCGGCGCCGGCCGGCAGCGCACGGTCCTGGCCCTGCTGCTGGCCCGGGCCGGCTCGGTGGTCGGCCAGACGGACCTGGTCGACCTGGTCTGGGGCGACGACCCGCCGGCCAGCGCGGCCAACGTGCTGCACCGCTCGATCGGCCGGCTCCGCCGCCTGATGGAGCCGCACCTGCCGATCCGGTCGGCCGGCTCGCTGCTGTCCCGGGTCGGCGACGGCTATCTGCTCCGGGCCGGCGAGTCCACACTCGACCTCCTGGAGTTCCGCGGCCTGGTGACCTCGGCCGCGTCCGCCGAGGATCCGGTCGGGCGCTATCTGCGGGCGCTGGCCCTGTGGCGCGGCCCCTGCGCCGAGGGCCTCGGCCCGAGCCCGGTGTTCGACAGCGTCGACGGCGAACGCTCGCAGGCGGCCCGGGACGCCGCCGACGCGGCGCTGCGCACCGGCCAGGCGGTCCGGGTGCTGCCCGCGCTGCGCGAGGTGGCCGGCGACCAGCCTCTGGACGAGCCTCTGCAGAGCCGCCTCATGCTGGCGCTGGCCGCCGGCGGGCAGCGCGACCGCGCGCTGGGCGTCTTCCACGCGGTCAGCGAGCGGCTCGGCGACGAGCTGGGCATCGACCCGGGCGCCGAACTGCGGGCGGCCCGCGACACCCTGCGCCGCCGCCCGGCCGCCACGCCGGCCCAGCTCCCGTCCGACCACCCGTTCCTGGTGCCCCGCCAGGCCGGCCCGGCCCTGGCCGACATCGAACGCCAGCGCGCGACCGGGCCGGCGGTGCTCGCCATCGACGGCGTCGCGGGTGCCGGCAAATCGGCCCTCGCCATCCACCTCGCCCACCGGCTGGCCCCGTCCTGCCCGGACGGCCAGCTCTACGCCGACGTGCGCGGCCTCGACACGCCGTCGATCCTGCGCGGCTTCCTGACCTCGCTGGGCGAGCCCGCGCGCGAGCTGCCGGACGATGTGGCGGCGCTGACCGAACGCTGGCGGTCGCTGCTCACCGGCCGCCGGATCCTGCTCGTGCTGGACAACTGCGGCACTGTCGACCCGCGCCTGCTGCCCGGCACCCCCGGCAGCGTGGTGATCACGACCAGTCGCGCGGGCGGCACGTTCCCGGTGCCGCTGCCCGGCCCGGCCGAGGCGACCGCCATGCTGCGGCGGCGGATCGGCGCCGACCGGGTCGCCGCCGAGCCGGCCGCCACGGCCGAGATCGTGGAACGCTGCGGCCGGCTGCCGTCGGCCCTGGCCCGCGCCGCGGCCCAGGCCGTCGTGGAGCCGGACCTGCCGCTGGCCTTCATCGCCGCCGAGCTTCGGGCCGAGACGCCCGCCGGTCTCACGGTGGGCTGAACCACAAGCTGGCCTTCATCGCCGCCGAGCTCCGGGCCGAGACGCCCGCCGGTCTCGCGCTGGGCTGAGCCGTATGCTGGCCGGGTGCCTTCCGAGCAGCCGAGATCGCGACGCAGCCGGCTGTCGCCGGAACGGGAGCGGGAGCTGCTCGACACGGCGCTGCGGCTGGTC
Organism: Actinoplanes sp. NPDC048988; assembly: GCF_043197815.1. NCBI lineage: Bacteria > Bacillati > Actinomycetota > Actinomycetes > Micromonosporales > Micromonosporaceae > Actinoplanes > Actinoplanes sp. NPDC048988. Next base: position 43,998 of record NZ_JBICTW010000005.1, read on the forward strand.
CGGGAACGCGGCTACGACCGGGTGACCATGGACGACATCGCCGAGGCGGCCAAGGCCAGCGTCGCCACTCTCTACCGGCGGTGGGACTCCAAGGCGAAGCTGGTCATCACCGCCATTCAGGTCACCAAGCCGGAGTCGGCCGCCGACATCGACACCGGCAGCCTGCGCGGTGACCTGCTGGCCGTGACCCAGCGGGCCGCGGGACCGATCCGGTTGCGGGAGCCGGCCACCGCGACGATGACCGGGCTGGCCCGCGACGCGCTGCTCGACCCCGAACTGATGCGGGCGATGCGCGACATCCTGGTCGAGCCCGAGGTCGAGGTGCTGCGCCGGGTGCTCGACCGGCACGCCCGGGCCGGCCGGATCGCCACCGACGCCACGATCCTGGACATTGTGGACCGCCTCATCTTCGGCCCCCTGCTGTTCGAGCAGCTGTTCGCCGGCCACGACCCCGGCCTGCCCGAACACCTCGTCGACGATGTCCTGCTACCCCTGCTGGCGAAGGGCTGACAGGCTGCGGGCGGTGTCGAGGAACATCTCCGTGGCCGGGCGGGGCTTCCATCCGAAGGTGGCCACGGCCTTGGCGTTCGTCGTGTGGCGGGGGCGGTCGCCGGGGCCGGTCGGCAGGCCGGCCCGGCCCAGCAGGGCGGCCACCTGGGGCAGGGTCACCTCGTCGGGGCCGCAGGCGATGTAGCGCTCCCCCGCCGCCGCCGGGTCGGTCAGGGCCAGCAGGTGCAGCTCGGCCAGGTCGCGGACGTCGACCGGGGTGATGGTCACGTCCGGGACCCGTGTCATCGTGCCGTCCAGGATGCCGGCGATCAGGTCGATCGAGCTGGACCAGGACCGGCCGAGGACCGGGCCGAAGATGCCGGTCGGGTTGAGCACTGTGAGTTCCGGGCCGCCCCGGGCCGCGAAATCCCAGGCCGCGCGTTCGGCGAGAGTCTTCGATTTGACGTACGGCTGCACGCCCGGCCATTCGACGTCGGTCCAGTCGTCCTCGGTGAAGACGCGGCTGGTGTCGCCGTGCCCGTAGCCGACGGCGCCGAACGAGGAGGTGAGCACCACCCGGCGTACCCCCGAAGCGCTTGCCGCCCGCAGAACCCGCAGCGTGCCCTCCCGGGCCGGGACGATCAGGTCGTTCTCGTCCGTCGGCTGGACGGCGGGGAAGGGCGAGGCGACGTGCAGGACGTACGAGGCGCCGGCGACCGCCTCGTCCCACCCGTCGTCGGAGAGCAGGTCGGCGCGGACCGACTCGACGCCCTCCACCGGATGCGAGCGGACGGTGGTGCGGACGCGGAGACCAGCCGCGAGCGCGCGCCGTACGACGTACGAGCCGACGAAGCCGGAGCCGCCGGTGACCAGAACCAGTTCGCTTGTCATATCCCGACGTTAACGAAAACGCGTTACCGATAACCAGTTGTCGCTATGTGACGTCGATTACCAGGTGGATGAACTCGGCGACCGCGCCGGTGAAGGCCACCGGCTGGGACAGGTGCGCCTGGCTGCCGCTGCCGGGCAGCACGAGCAGGGCCGATCCGCCGATCCGGCCGTGCAGCAGCGCGGCCCGCGACGGGCTGCAGACGGCGTCGTGGGCGCCGGTGACGATCAGCGTGGGCAGGGTCAGCGCGCTCAGATCCTCGTCGTCGGCGGCCGGCGAGTAGAGCACGAGCCCCGAGACCGCGGCCGGGTGCTCGAGCGCGAAGCGCAGCACGATCGGGCCGGCCGACGCGTGGCCGAGCAGGATCACCGGATGGCACCCGAGGCCCGACACCACCGCCGGCAGCCGGCGGGCGGGCTCGACGTAGACGACCCGTACGTGCTGCTCGACGCCCGCGAGGCTCAACTGCTCATGACCGGGGTGCACGACGCACACGGGTTCGTGGATTCTCATGTCCGGCTGCCCTTCGATCGGCCGGCCGCCGGGGGGAGCGGCCAACCGCGCACAACGACGAACGGGGGCGCCGGTTCACCGTCACTCGTTGGTCACCGATCCCGCACCCGCGCTGCCTACCTTCGGTCCCGACGACAACGGAACCGACAAGGAGCAGGACATGAAGATCGTGGTCATCGGCGGCACCGGGCTGATCGGCTCGAACGTGGTCAAGCGCCTGGCGAACCAGGGGCACGAGGCCGTGCCGGCCGCGCCCAACACGGGCGTCAACACCCTCACCGGCGAAGGTCTGGCCGCCGCGCTGGACGGCGCGCAGGTGGTCGTCGACGTCGCCAACTCGCCGAACTTCTCCGACGACGCGGTGATGAGCTTCTTCCGCACCTCGACCGGCAACGTGCTCGACGCCGAGGCCGCCGCGGGCGTACGCCACCACGTCGCGCTCTCCATCGTCGGCGCCGAGCGGCTGCGCGACAGCGGCTACATGCGGGCCAAGGTGGCGCAGGAGGAGCTGATCCGGGACGGCCACACGCCGTACACCATCGTCAAGGCGACCCAGTTCTACGAGTTCGTCAAGGCGATCGCCGAGACCGGCGCCGACGGCGACACGGTCCGGCTCACCCCGGCCAAGCTGCGGCCGATGGCCGCCGACGACGTGGCCGCCCTGGTGGCCGAGGTGGCGCTGGCCGAGCCGGCGAACGGGGTGGTCGAGGTGGCCGGACCCGAGGCGATCCCGCTGGACGAGCTGGCCCGGCGGATCCTGAAGGTCGACGGCGATCCCCGTACGGTCGTGGCCGACCCGGACACCGCCTACTTCGGCGCCGTGCTCGACGACGGCTCGCTCACCCCGGACGCCGGGTTCCGCACCGCGCCGACGCGGTTCGCCGACTGGCTGGCCGCCCGCGCCGCGGGATAGTCATCCGACTGATGTTTTCGCTCGGCCGGCGGATCAGAGTGGGGCCATGACGCCGGTGCGATTCACCATTCTGGGCCCGGTCCGGGCGTGGCGGGGCGACACCGACCTCGACCTGGGTGGCCGGCAGCAGCGGCTCGTCCTGGCCCTGCTGCTGGCCCGGGCCGGCACGGTCGTGGGCCTCGGCGAGCTGGTCGACGCCGTCTGGGAGCAGGACCCGCCGGCCAGCGCGGTGAACGTCGTACACCGCTACATCGGCACGCTGCGCCGGCTCATCGAGCCCGACCTGCCGGTCCGCGCGGTCGGCGACCACCTCGTCCGGCACGCCGCCGGCTACCAGCTCAAGGTGGGCGAGGACATGCTCGACCTGCCGCGGTTCCGGCGGCTGACCGGCCGGGCCCGCCAGGAACGCGATCCGGCCCGGGCCGTGCCGCTGTGGACCGAGGCCCTCGGGCTGTGGCACGGGCCGTGCGCGGCCGGCCTGGAGCGCGCCCATCCCACCTTCGTGGCGATCGACGGCGAGCGGTCGCAGGCGCTGCGCGACGCGGCCGACACCGCGCTGGCCCTCGGGCAGGCGCGCGCCGTCATCCCGGCGCTGCGGCAGGCCGTCGGCTGGTCGCCGCTGGACGAGCCGTTGCAGGCCCGGCTGATCGCCGCGCTCACCGCGGACGGGCGGCAGGCCGAGGCGGTCGAGGCCTATCAGGAGGTACGCCATCGGCTGGCCGACGAGCTCGGCATCGATCCGGGCCCGGAGCTGGCCGAGGCGTACGACCGGTTGCTGCACCAGAAGAGCGCGCCCGGACCGGCCCCGAAAGCGCTCGTCCCGGCCCAGCTTCCGCCCGATCAGCCGTTCTTCACCGGGCGCGAGTCGGTGCTGGCCCGGGCCACGGCCCTGATCGGTGCGGGTCACCGGCGGGGCCGGGGCGCGGTCACCCTGGCCGTGGACGGGATGCCCGGCATCGGCAAGACCACGTTCGCGGTGCACCTCGGGCACCGGCTCGCCGGGTCCTACCCGGACGGTCAGCTCTTCGCCGACCTGCGCGGCTTCACCGCCCAGGGCACCGCCATGACGGCGGACGAGGCGCTGCGCGGTTTCCTGGGCTCGCTCGGGGTGCCGCAGGAGACGCTGCCGGCCGAGCTGCACGCGCTGGCCGGGCTCTACCGCAGCCTGCTGGCCGGGCGCCGGATGCTGGTGGTGCTCGACAACGCCCGCGACTTCGAGCAGGTACGCCACCTGCTGCCCTCGGCGCCGGGCAGCCTGGCCGTGGTCACCAGCCGGGTACGGATCACCGGCCTGGTCACCACCGGCGGCGCCCATCCGGTCCCGCTAGACCTGCCGTCGCCCCACGAGGTGCGCGAGGGCCTGGTCAACCGGCTCGGCGCCCGGCGGGTCGAGGCCGAACCGGCGGCGGTCGACGAGATCATCGCGCGCACCGGCCGGCTGCCGCTGGCGGCGTCGGTGGTCGTGGCCCGGGCGGCGGCGCTGCCGGACACGTCCCTGGCCGACATCGCCGCGGAGCTGGCCGAGGCCGGCGCCGGCCTCGACGCGTTCGGCGCGGACGAGGACACCGACCTGAGCGCCGTCTTCTCGTGGTCGTACCGGGCGCTCAGCCCCGGCGCGGCCCGGATGTTCCGCCTGCTGTCGCTGCACCCCGGGCCCGACGTGACGATCCCGGCGGCGGCGTCGCTGGCCGCGGTCGAACCGCGCGCGGCCCGGATGCTGCTGGGCGAGCTCGCCACCCACCTGCTCACCCAGTCCCGCGCCGGCCGCCATCACATGCACGATCTGCTGCGCCAGTACGCGGCGGACCTGAGCGTCCGCCAGGACGGCGCCGAAGACCGCCGGGAGGCGCTGGGCCGGATCCACGACCACTATCGCCGCACCGCCTACGAGGCGCAGGAGCTCCTCGCCCGCGCGCTCGCACCACCCCGGCCGCCCGAGTCCCGGCCGGGCGTCACCGTCCCGGCCTTCGCCGGGCCCGAGGACGCGATGGCGTGGTTCGACGCCGAGCGACGGGTGCTCGACGCGCTGGTCGAGCACGGACCGCCCGCCGTGGCCTGGCACGTGGCCCTGACTCTGCAGACCCACCTGCACTTCACCGGCCGACTGCCGGCCTGGGAGGCGACCATGCGCCGCGGCCTGGCCGCCGCGGTGGCCGACGGCGACCTCGCCGGGCAGGCGCACCTGCACCGCAGCCTGGCCGGCGCGCTGTTCAACTCGTACTCCGGCCTGGAGGCGCCCGAGCACCTGAGCCGCGCGGGCGCGCTCTTCGAGCGGCTCGGTGACCGGGCGGGCCTGGCCATGGTCGAACTCAACTGGGCGTACGTCCGGGCCGAGCACGACGAACACCAGGAGGCCGTCCGGCACAGCGAGCGCGCGCTGGAGATCTTCCGCTCGGCCGGGAACCGGGTGAACGAGGCCCGGGCGCTGCGCACGCTGGCCGGCAGCCGGGCCCGGCTCGGCCACATCCGGCAGGCGCAGGACCTGTTGCGCGAGACGCTGTCGCTGTCCTGGGAGATCGGCGACGAGCTGGGCGCCGGGCACAGCTGGGACCTGCTGGCCAACCTCTACCGCGAGATGGGCCGCCCCGAGGAGGCGATGGCCCGCTGGGCGGAGGCGGCCGGCGCGTACCGGCGGGCGGGCAGCCCGGCCGCACTGGCCGAGGTTCAACTGGCCATGGGCGACGCCTGCCGGGACGCCGGCGACGCGGAGGCGGCCCGGCAGCACTGGCGGGAGGCCCTGGGCGCGCTGGCCGAGCCGGCCGGCCCGCTCGCGGCCCAGCTGCGTGACCGCCTGGGTGACAGCTGACACACGGCTCGAACGACGGTCCCTTCCGATCGTTGCGGGCGGGCATGACGACGATCGGTGTGGTGACCCACGGCGAGCGGGGCGCGGCCTTCGTCCGCAACCTGACCGGGCACGGCTATCACGTCGCGGTGGCCGACCGGCACGGCGCGGCCGAGATGGCGAAGTCGCTCAGCGCCCCGCGCCTGCTGATCCGGCTGGACGGCTCGGACCTGGACGGCGTCCTGGCCGAGCTGCTGCCCCGGCTCGAGCCCGGGGACGTGGTGGCCGACGGCGGCGCGACGCGGTTCTCCGAGACGGGACGGCGTACGGCCTGGATGCGCGGTTCCGGCGTGCTCTTCGCGGGCTGCGGGATCACCGGCCGGCCGCGCACCATCGAGCACGGGCCGTCCTATGTGGTCGGTGGTGATCGGCGCGCGTACGAACGGCTTCGCCCGCTTCTGGCCGCCACCGCGGCCCGCTTCCAGAACGTTCCCTGCGTGGCCTACGCCGGCGCGGGCAGCGCCGGGCACTTCGCGGGCCAGGTGTACGAGGAACTGGCCGCGGCCGAGGCGGAGCTGGCCGCCGAGGCGTACGCCCTGATCGGCGACCGGAAGATCCTGCGGGCCTGGCAGGACGACGAGATGATCACCGAGGCGGCCGTGCCCAGGGACCAGCCGGCGCCGATCGGAACGCTGACGGTGACCCTTCCCGAGATCCGCGCGGCCTGGAACGCGGCCCGGGCGGTCGCCTACGCGCGGGCCTTCGAACGTCTGCGGGTGGCCGGCGCGGCGTACGGCTGGGGCATGGACCTGGCCGCGGTCGCCGGCGCCTGGCGGGGCGGCACCGCGCTGGCCGGGCGCCTTCTGACGTACGCGCGCGAAGCGCTGACCGCGGTACCGGGCGACGGGCTGCTCGACGATCAGCACTTCGCGCTCGCGCTGCGCGACTGGCGCCCGCCATGGCGGCGGGTCGTGTGCGCGGCGACCCGCGCCGGCGTTCCGGTCCCGGCCCTGGCCACGGCGGCCGAGCCGCCTGTCACTGCATCTTCAGTCGATGTCCACTCCCGGCTCCTACGGTGACCGCGACACCGAGCAACCGGAGGAAAACCCCATGTCACACCACCTGGATTCGCCGCAGGCCCGCCAGGATCCGCGCCTGAACATCACCGACCAGTACGTCTTCGACGACCGCGACGCGACCGTCTTCGTGATGAACGTGCGGACCTCGCTCGCCGGTGACCTCGTCGCCGACGGCTTCCACCCCGAGGCCCGCTACGAGTTCCGGATCCACCTGGACGACTCGCCGGCCGAGAACCTGGTCTTCGGCTTCACCTTCACCGGCGGCGCCCTGCGGGTCACCCGCGACGGCGCCGAGATCGCGGCGGGCCGGGTCGGCGTGCCGGTCGACGGCCCGGACGGCCTGCGGGTCTGGGCGGGCCACGCGCTCGATCCGTTCTACCTGGACCTGTCGCAGCTGGCCGCCGTCGACTCCCTGGTCATCCACGGCCAGGAGGCCGAGATCACCGGCTACCTGCCGGGCCAGGCCGCCAACTCGTTCGAGGGCTCCACGGTCTGGAGCATCGTGGTGCGCGTGCCGCACCGCGACGGACAGCTGTTCCCCGACCGCATGATCCGGGTCTGGAGTGCCTCTCTACTGGCCACGGACGCCGGCGGCTGGCACCAGACCGGGCGGGCCGGGCTGCCGATGATCTGGCCGATCTTCCGGGACGCCGGCGGCGACGAGGCGAGCGCGGCCAACGGCACCCACCCGGGCGAGGACTGGGCCCGGTACGGCGGGCAGGTGCGCGGCCTGGTCGCGGCGGCGGTGCGGCGCCTGGGCACCTCGGCCCGGCCCGAGGCGTACGCGCTGGCCGTGGCCCAGCGGATCCTGCCCGACACCCTGCCGTACCAGGTCGGCACGGCCGCGGTGTTCGGCTTCACCGACTTCAACGGGCGGCATCTGAGTGACAACGCCCCCGAGGTGATGTTCTCGCTGGCCACCAACTCGGCGGTGAGCACCGGGCTGGCCCCGGCTCGAGTGAGCGACGAGTTCCCGTACGTCACTCCATCGGCACTCGACGAACACTGACCCTTCCTAGCGTTCCTCCCATGCGAGGAACCATGACGATCGACGACGGCCTGCACGAGTTCCTCGGCGTACGCGATCGACTGCTCCGCATCGCCCGGGGCATCGCCGGCCCGGACGCCGAGGACGTCGTGCAGGACGCGTGGCTGCGCTGGAACGGCACCGACCGCACGGTGGTCCGGGACGCCCCGGCGTTCCTGAGCCGCACCACGACCCGCCTGTCCCTGACCCGGACCACCACCGCGTACGCCCGGCACCAGAGCCCGGTGGGCCTGTGGCCGGCCGAGCGGGCGCACACCGGCGACGACCCGGCCGCGCTGGTGGTGGAGGCCGACCAGCTGCGCGGCGCCCTGGCGCTGCTGCTGTCGCGCCTCGGCCCCCGCGAACGTGTCGCCTACCTGCTGCGCGAGGCGTTCGCCCTCCCCTACCGCCAGATCGCCGGCCTGCTGGGCGTCACCGAGGCGCACGCCCGCCAGCTCATCCGCCGGGCCCGCACCCGGCTCGAGACCTCCGGTGACAGCCGGGTGTCGCCGGTGGACCACCACGACCTGCTGGCCGCGTTCCGCGAGGTCGCCCGTACCGGCGATCCGGCACCACTGGTCAGTCACTCGATGCGCACTGCGCCTTCCTAGCTTGAGTTCACATCCGAGGAACGGAGAACAGAAGTGTCCGACATCGTTCTGGAGCCGGCCGCCCAGGCGTTCGGCGAGGCGGCCGCCCAGCCGCCGTTCGTCTACCAGCTCACCCCGGTCGAAGCCCGCAAGGGTCTCGACAACGTGCAGGCCGGGCTGACCGACCTGCCCCCGGTCGACGACAAGTGGATCACCGTGCCGGCCGAGGCCGGCGACGTCCGGGTCCGCATCGTCAAGCCGGTCGGCGCCACCGGCCCCCTGCCGGCCGTGCTCTACATCCACGGCGGCGGCTGGGTTCTCGGCAACAACGGCACCCACGACCGCCTGGTCCGCCAGCTCACCATCGGCACCGGCTTCGCGTTCGTCTTCGTCGAGTACACGCCGTCCCCGGACGCGCACTACCCGGTCGCGATCGAGCAGGCGTACGCCACCGCGCGGTGGATCGTCAAAGAGGGCGCCGCCGAGGGCCTGGACGCGTCACGCCTGGCCGTGGCCGGCGACTCGGTCGGCGGGAACATGACCGCCGCCGTCAGCATCCTGGCCAAGCAGCGCGGCGACGTCTCCTTCCGGCACGTCTCGATGTACTACCCGGTCACCGACGCCCGGATGAACACCGGGAGCTACAAGCAGTTCGCCCACGGCCCGCACCTGACCGCGGCCGCCATGGCGTGGTTCTGGGACCAGTACGCCCCCGACGAGTCGGTCCGCTCCGAGATCACCGCGTCGCCCAATCAGGCGTCGCTGGAGGACCTCAAGGGCCTGCCGCCGACGTTCCTGCTCGTCGACGAGGCCGACGTGCTGCGCGACGAGGGCGAGGCGTACGCGGCCAAGCTGCGGGCGGCCGGCGTGCCGATCACGACCGTCCGCTACGACGGCACCATCCACGACTTCATGATGCTCAACCCGCTCAAGGACACCCGCGCCTCGCGAGCCGCCACCGCCCAGGCCATCGCGGCCATCACAGTCGGCCTGGCCTGAAGGAGAAGAAGATGAAGCCCACAGTCGTTCTCGTCCACGGCGCCTTCGCCGACTCGACCGCGTGGAACCCGGTCATCTCCGAGCTGGCCAAGCAGGGCATCGACGCCATCGCCGTGGCCAACCCGCTGCGCAGCCTCGCCGGTGACGCCCAGTACGTCCGCGACGTCGTCAACGGCGTCGGCGGCCCGGTCGTGCTCGTCGGCCACTCGTACGGCGGCCTGGTCATCACCGAGGCCGCGACCGGTCTCGACCCGGTGCGGGCGCTGGTCTACGTGGCCGCGTTCGTGCCCGACCGTGGCGAGTCCGCGTTCTCGCTGGCCGGCCGCCTGCCCGGCAGCACCCTCGGCGAGGCGCTGGTGACCTTCCCCCTGTCCGGCGGCGGCACCGAGTTGAAGATCGACCCGGCCAAGTTCCCGTCGCAGTTCGGGGCGGATCTCGAACTGGAGGACGCGATCCTGCTCGGCCGCACCCAGCGCTCGGTGACCCAGAAGGCCCTCACCGACGAGCTGGTCACCGACAAACCGGCCTGGAAGACCCTGCCCACGTGGGAGGTCTACGGCGACGCCGACCGCAACATCCCGGCCGAGCTGTTCCGCTGGCAGGTCCAGCGGTCGTCGCCGCAGGGCGTCCGCGAGGTGCCCGGGGCGTCGCACGCCATCGCCACCTCCCGGCCCGACGAGGTCACGGCGGCGATCCTCGAAGCGGTCGCCTTCATCAGCTGAGCCGCGGCTGCCCGCCGGCAACGGCGCCGGCGGGCACCGCTCATTCCGCGAGGAGACTTCGATGCCTGGGTTCGACGGGTACGAGCTGGAGCAGATCACGGTCGGCGACCAGACGCTCCGGGTTCGCAGGGGTGGTTCCGGGCCGCCGCTGCTGTTGCTGCACGGCTACCCGGAGACCCACCTGTGCTGGTCGGCCGTGGCCGGGGAACTGGCCCGCGATTTCACCGTCGTGGCGCCGGATCTGCGCGGCTATGGCGGAAGCTCCAAGCCGGTGCCCGACGCGGAACATCACGCCTACAGCAAGCGGGCGATGGCCTCGGACGTGCTCGGGCTCATGGCCGAGCTCGGGTACGACCGGTTCGACGTGGCCGGGCACGACCGCGGCGGCCGGGTCGGTTACCGGCTCGCCCTGGACCGTCCCCCGGCCGTACGGCGGCTCACCGTCCTCGACGTCGTGCCGACCGGCGAGGTGTGGGCGCGCGCGGACGACCGCTTCGCCCTGGCCTACTGGCACTGGGCGATGCTGGCGCAGCCGTACCCGGTACCGGAGATCCTGATCGTCCACGACCCGGACTGGTTCTTCTTCGACATCCAGTTCGGCGGCGCGCTGCGCGAGCGCGACGAGTACACCTTGGCCGAGTACTCGAACTTCGTGCACGACCCCGGCGTCGTCCGGGCGATCTGCGAGGACTACCGGGCCGGCGCCACCACCGACCGCGCCGCCGACGACGAGGACCGGGCGAACGGGCGCCGGATCGCCTGCCCCGTCCAGGTTCTGTGGAGCGCCGGCGGCCCGGTCGGCACCTGGTACGACCCCCTCGAGGTCTGGCGCGGCTGGGCCGGCGACGTCACCGGCGAGGGCCTGGCCGGTGGCCACTTCCTGCCGGAGGAGAACCCGGCCGCCGTCCTCGAGAAGCTGCGCCGATTCCACGCGGCCGGGTGAGCCGTGGACGCCGACGCCCGCATGACGGCCCTGCACGCCGCGCACTCCCGCGACGTCTACCACTTCATCCTCAACCTGACGCGCGGCGCGCGGCAGACCTCCGAGGACCTCACCCAGGAGACGATGGTGCGGGCCTGGCGGCACGTCGACGGACTGCCGCCCAGCTCGGAGGAGGAGCGCCGCTGGCTGTTCACGGTGGCGCGCCGGCTGGTCATCGACTCGGTGCGCTCGCGGCGCCACCGCCCGGTCGAGGTCGGCGTGGCCGACCTGACGTGGGCCGCGACCGGGTCGGACGAGACCGGTGACACCGCGCTGGCCTCGGGCACGATGCTCTCGGCGTTCGCGAATCTCACTGCGGCCCACCGGAATCTGCTCGCCGACGTCTATCTGCGCGGCGAGCCGGTCGAACGGATCGCCGACCGGCTCGGCGTGCCGGTCGGAACGGTGAAATCGCGCACCCACTACGCCCGCAAGGCCCTGCTGGCCGCGCTGGCGTAATGGGTGCGGCCCGGCTACTTCAGGCCGAAGGCCCGGATCACGGTCTGGGTGACCGCGGAGCGGGTGGCCCTGTCCTCGGCGGTGGCCCGCACACTGACGTACTCGGCCGACCTCGGGGCGTCGAGCTTGCCGCGCGGGGTGCGCCAGGTGCGGCCGTCGTCGTACGACACCTCGACCTTGACCGCCGTGCGCAGCGCGGTGCCGTCGAGACGGCTGGCGGTCACGCCGAGCGTGGCCTTCCGGGACGCCCGGCCGGACAGGTCGGTCGCCACCGCGTAGTCGAGCTGAACGAGGTCGAGCGGCTCGCCGACGATGTCCTGGCTCAGATCGACGGCGGGCGCCACGAACGACCACGAGGTCGAGGTCTTCGTGCTGTACGGCGTGACCGTGCCGGCGTGGGCCGTCTCGGTGACCAGCCGCAGCGGGGTCGCCCCGGCACCGACCACGACGTCGAAGAACGACCCGTCGACCCGGGCCAGCTCGGTACCGCCCTGGTACAGCGCGGTGCTCTGGGTCAGGCCCTCCTCCATGCTGCCCTGGTGGTGCGGATCGCCGTCACCGAACGGGGCGAGACCGAAGAACGCGACGGCCTCACCGATCCGGGCCGGGCCGCCCCGCTCGAACAGGCGGGGCCGCGCGACCGGGGCGAACCAGCTCGTCCGGCTGGTCCGGCCGACCGGATAGGTGTGCCCGTCGGAGACCTGGTAGACGGGGTGGACACCGGCCTGCTCCATCCAGGAGCCGGCCGAGACCCAGTCGGTGCGCCGGCCCTGGGCGGGAACGGTCAGCGCCGGGCCGTACAGGTAGGCGTCCAGATCGGCGTTCAGGTCACCGCGGGCCATCAGGCCGGTACCGGCGGTGCGGTGACGGAAATCCTGCTCGACCCGGGCCAGGTCGCGCGCCTTCGGCGCCCAGGTGAGGCTGGCCGGCACGGCGCCGGAGAACCACTTGCTCAGGTCGTAGACGTAGTGCGGCGCGGGGTGCGACTCCACGCTCACGTCGGCCCGGCCGAGGCGGGCGATCAGCCGCTCGCCCTCGTCGCGGGCGATGGCGGCCACGGGCAGCGGGGTGACCGGGTCGTCCACCTCCCACCAGGCGTCCAGCCGGCCCTGACCGGAGTTGACGATGACCAGCAGGGTGGCGCCGGCCTTCGCCGCGGCCGCGGCCTGGGCGACAGCCGTGTCGACGTCGACGAAACGTACGACAGCGACCTTGCCCTTCGCCGCCGCGAAGGAACCGCCCGGCTTGACCAGGACGGCCTGGCCGCGCCGGACGCCGTCGGGCAGCTTGGCCGAACCCGACTGCCACAGCAGGTCGTCGAAGACCTGGCCGCCCACGGTCAGCGCGAGCGGAGGCTGGACGGCGCTCCAGCGGGTGCCGAAGGTGAAGGCGCCCTGGGTGACCTTCTTACCGGTCGGCGTGGCCCAGATGCTGTCGTACTTGGGGCCGACCACGTAGTCGTCGCCGAACGGGTGCTTGCCGGGGTAGGAGCGGAACACGTCGGCCCGCAGCTGGGCCATGCTCGTGCGCTCCGGGGTGGTCACCTTGGCCGGGACCAGCTTCGTGCCGTCGAGCGTCACCTTCCGGTCGGCGGTGAGCACCACCTCCGGCGCGGCCAGCACGGCCATGCCCAGCGAGTGCGGCCCGCGGATGCCCGGCACGTCGGCGTACTGCCACATCGCCCACGTGCTGACCGGCAGGCGCAGCGTCAGCGTGCCGGACGCCTCCATCTGGTAGGCGCGGGGCGCGGTGTCGTGCTTGACGTCCTTGACGATGAGCACGCCGGGCAGCGGCTTGCCGTCGGGGCCTTTGGTGTTCACGGTCAGGTTCGCGCGCTCGCCCTCGCGGTTGAGGCCCACCGTCGTCCGCAAGGTCTGCTCGGCGCTTGTCGCCGTCACCGAGCCGATGGCGTACGTGTCGTCGGGCATCGGGTCGAGCGGGGCGACCACTTCGGCCGTCGCCGTGCCGTGGGCGGGAACCGTGACCTGGTCGCGCGGCAGGGTGAAAGCCTCGCTGGTCGACGCCAAATCGAGGGTGACGGCCTTGTCACCGGCGTTGGTGTAGGTGATGGTCCGGGTGTCCCGCTGCCCGGGCGAGTACGGGAACTTCAGGTCGTGGAACGTCGTGCCGGTGGCGAAGAGCGTGCCCTTGACCGCCGCGGCGGCGTCGAGGCGGCCGGTGCCACCGAACTCCACAGGGGACCACGGGGTCGCCTTGGACGTGCTCATCAGCGCGTCCTTCAACCGCGTCCCGGTCCAGTCCGGGTGCGCGGCGGCCAGCAGCGCGGCCGCGCCGGCCACGTGCGGGGTGGCCATCGAGGTGCCGCTCATCGTCTGGTACGAGCCCTCGCCCTCCGGGGCGTACTGCGAGCGGGCGGCCAGGATGTCCACGCCGGGCGCGGTCAGGTCCGGCTTCGGGGCGTTGTCCTCGACCCGCGGGCCGCGGCTGGAGAAGACGGCCAGCCGGTCCCGGCTGTCGGAAGCGCCCACGGTGAGCGCGGAGTCGGCCGCGCCGGGGGCGCTGACCGTCTGCGCGTCCGGGCCGCTGTTGCCGGCCGCGATGACGAACAGGGCGCCGGTCTCGGCGCTGAGCCGGTCGACCGCCTCGCTGAGCGGGTCGGTGCCGTCGCTCGGGCCGCCGCCCAGGCTCATGCTGACCACCTTGGCCTTGGCCGTGCGGGTGGCCCACTCCATGCCGCCGATGATCCAGGAGTCCTGGCCCTCGCCGGCGTCGTTGAGCACCTTGCCCACGTGCAACTCGGCGCCGGGGGCGACGCCGCGCTCCGTGCCGTCCGAGGCGGCGCCGGTGCCGGCGATCGTGGAGGCCACGTGTGTGCCGTGCCCGTGCCGGTCGGTGACCTCCTCGCCGGGCACGAAGCTGGCCGTCTCGGCGATCCGCCCGGCCAGGTCGGGGTGCCCGGTGTCGACCCCGGTGTCGAGGACGGCCACGGCGACGCCCTGCCCGGTGTCGCCGCCGGCCCACACCTGGGGGGCGCCGATCTTCGCGGTGCTCTCGGCCAGGTCGGCGTGGGCCTTCCCGTCGAGCCAGACGCGGGAGATGCCGCCCTTCATCGAGGTGCCCTTGCGGGCCACCAGGGAGCCGAAGAAGTCACCGGTGGTGTCGTGGTCGACGGTCAGCGCGGCGCCGCCGATGCTGGCCAGGGTCCGGACCGCGGTGACACCGGCCGCTTGCTTGCCGGCCGGAGCGACCCCGCCGGCGTACTGCACGATCACGGGCGTCGCGCCGGTGCGGGCGTCGTCGTAGCCGTCGGCGATGAGCTTGGTGACGTTGAACAGGTCCTCGTCGAGCAGGCCCGAGGTCACGTACGGCATGGCGGCGTCGGGGTAGGCGTACGTGTCGCCCTTGAAGGTGCTGATCCGGACGCCGCCGGAGGCCCGGGCGACGCCGACGGCCGTGCCGGTCACGGTGATCCGGTCGCCGGTGATGAGGGTGACGGTCCGGGCCTGGCCGTCAGGCGCGGCGACGGGCGCCGGCGCGGGTTGACCGGCCGGCGCCGTCGCCAGGGCGGCGGTCGTGACGACCGCCAGGACTGAGTGGAACAAGACGCAACTCCTGTGGATCGAGGGGTTGCGGTGAAGCATGTGGATATTTGGTTACGTCGTTGTGAAAAACAGACTGGCCATAAAGCGACATGGCGCCGATGCGCCAGCCTTAAGGTTTCAGCCAGCCGAGGTACAGGCCCTTGCCGACGGCCGCGGTCCCGCCGATGAAGCGGTCCTGGGCCAGGGCCAGGAAATCGGCCACCTCGTCCGGGTGCGAGAGCACGTTGTCGACGGCCAGCACCCCGCCCGGCCGGAGCACCCGGGCCGGATGGGGCCACCAGGACGCGTACTCGGACCGCTCGGCATCGAGGAAGAGCAGGTCGATCTCGCCGCTGTCGCGGTGCGCGAGGTAGGCGCCGCCGTCGGCCACGACCCGCTCGACGCCCTGGCCCGACAGGTTCTCCTCGACGCCCGGCCACTGTTCGACGTCGACGGTGGTGACGTGCCCGCCGGTGTCCCGGGCGGCCGCGGCCAGCCAGAGCGCCGACCAGCCGTTCGAGGTGCCGATCTCGACGATGTCCCGCGCCTTGGCGATGCGCACCACGGTGGCCAGCAGCTCGGCCGTGGCCGGCTCGAGGTTGCGCAGGCGCCGCCGCCGGTCCGGCTCGGCCGCGTCGTGATCGAGGCCCGACTGATAAAGCTTTCCCAGGAACGGATTCACGGCGATACCGTACCTGTGTGGACGGTGCGGCGATCGCGGACCTGTTCGGGCTGGGCCGCTTCCGCGGGCTGTCCGGCGGGCCGGTCGCGCGGGGCCGGCAGGGCGAGGTGTGGCGGCTCGACACCTCGGACGGGCGGTGGGCGGTCAAGGTGCCGTTCGAGGCGGCTTCCGTGGCCGGGGCGGCCTTCCAGGAGAAGGCGTGCGCGGCCGGAGTCCGGGCGCCGGCCGTCCGGCGCACGGTCGACGGCGCCGTCTCCGGCGAGGACCAGATCCGGGTGTACGAGTGGGTCGAGCTCGGCGCGCCCGATCCCCTGGCGGACCCGGAGCTGGTCGGGGCGACGGTGGCCGCCATCCACCGGGTCTTCGTGCCCGCCGAAGGGCCCGCCGGGGAATGGCACACGGCGCCGGTCGGCGCGGCCCGGTGGGACGAGCTGATCGAGGAGCTACGGGACGCTCCGTTCGGCGGCCGGCTGGCCGCGCTGCGCGACGAGTTGGTGGCGCTGGAGGGGTGGCTCACTCCGCCCGCGGCCGCGCAGACGTGCCATCGCGACCTGTGGGCCGACAATGTGCTGCCCACGCCGGACGGCGGACTGTGCGTCATCGACTGGGAGAACAGCGGGCCGGCCGATCCCGCCCAGGAGCTCGCCTGCGTGCTGTACGAGTTCGCCCGCACCGACCCGGGCCGCGCCCGCGCCCTGACGTCGGCCTACGCGGCCGCCGGCGGCCCGGCCCGGCTGACCCGGACCGGCGACTTCTCGATGCTGATCGCGCAGCTCGGCCACATCGCGGCGCTGGCCGGCGAGCGATGGCTGCGGGGCGACGCGCGGCCGGACGCGGCGGCCTGGATCGGCGAGGTGCTGGACGACTTCCACTCCCGGGAACGGCTTCAGCGGCTCCTCGGCGCGATCCGGCCCCACGGTTTGTAGACCGACAGGACGGTGGCGAGGCTCAGCGCGGTCAGCGACACGATCGGCGGGAAGACCAGGCTGCCCGGGTCGAGTTCGATCCTGCTGTCCTTCGGCCTCGCCGTCCACGCCGTGGGCCACCGGCTCGTCCTCCGCCAGGCCCTGCCCTGGGCCGTCGCGGCGCTGGCCATCGTGCTGGTCCACACGTTCACCGGCCCACCCGGCCTGGTCGGCCTGGTACCCGGGACGGCCTGCGTGATCGTGCCGTTCACCCTGGGCGCGGCCCGCCGCCTGGTGGTGGAGGCTCAGTCCCGCGAGCGCGCCGCAACGGAGCGGCGGACAGCCGACGCCGAACGCCTGCGCCTGTCCCAGGAGGTCCACGACGTGGTCGGCCACGGCCTGGCCGCCATCCAGATGCATCGCCCTCCGCCTGCGCGACACCCGCCCCGCCCTGGCCCACGAGGCCCTGACCGCGATCAGCGCGGCGGCGTGCGTGGCGCTGGAAGAACTGCGCGCCACCCTGGCCGGCGTGACCCCTTCCCCCGGATTGGCCGGCGCCGAGGCGCTGTGCGACCGCCTGCGCGCGGCCGGGGTGTCGGTGACGCTGGCCGTGGAGGGCTCGCCGTCCACGCCACCCCGCCCGCCACCTCCACCCCGCCCGCCACCGCCACCTGGCCCTCCACCTTCACCGTCCACGCCGTCCTGCCTCGCACCCTCGCCCCGCCGACCCACCCCACCGCCAACCCCGCCGGCGCTGGTCGCGCCGCGGCCGCGTTCGCGTCGGGAGGCGCCGTGATCTCCGTGCTGATCGCCGACGACCAGGATCTGGTGCGGATGGGCTTGCGGGTGCTCTTCAGGAACGAGGACGGCTTCGCGGTGGCCGCGGAGGCGGCCGACGGGCTGGCCGCGGTCGACCAGGCCCGGCGCACCCGGCCGGACGACGGCGGCGACGGCAAAGCCGGTCACGATGGTGAGCTCGGCCATGAATGACTTGGTTCGAGCCGGCTGTCCGGACCGCCGAAGGTGATATGGCGGACGACGTTCAGCATTCGCGTGAGAGTGGGCGCTACACGGAGGGCCGGCCGGTATCTCGTTGCGGTGGCGGCCTTCTTCGGCCGCCCTGGTGGAGCCGGGGAACGCGACGGCGGTGCCCGCGATGGCTGAGCAGTTCAGAACGGCGGTGGACGCGATGGGTGGGCAGTTCAGAACGGCGGTGGACGCGATGGGTGAGCAGCTCGGGCGGCTATCGCGCCGGCATCGGCAGCGGGGCGCGGGTGGTTCGGTGGTGGAGTGGGTGAGCGGGCCGCGCGTGGCTCGAACCGGCGGGGGTCAGGAGAGGTGGATCGGGTTTACCAGGTCGGCCGTGACTGTCAGCAGCATGACGGCGCCGCCTATCAGGAGGGCGGCCAGGGTTATCGGGAACAGCCTCGTGTAGTCGACCGGGCCGGCGGCTGCTCGGCCCCGGCGGCGGCGGATGGTGTCGCGGGCTCGTTCGTACCAGACGATGGCCAGGTGGCCGCCGTCCAGTGGGAGCAGCGGCAGCAGGTTGAAGACGGCCATGAAGAGGTTGAGGCTGGCCAGTAGTAAGAGGAAGACCTCCCACAAGCCGCGCTCCACCGCCTCGCCGCCCAGGCGGCTGGCGCCGACCATGCTGATCGGGGTGTCGGGGTGCCGTTCGCCGCCGGTGATGGCTTCGAGCACCGAGGGGAGGCGTTGCGGGAAGGCGGCCAGCTGGGTGGCCGTGTTCGCGACCATGTCGCCGGTGAAGGACATGGTGGCGCCGGTCGCGGCCAGTGGGTCGTAGCGCAGGTAGGCCGGCGGCTGCTGGGCGGTGGCGCCCATCATGCCGATCTCGCCGTCGGGGCTTGCGACCCGGGCCACGTCGACCGTGAGGGTCAGCGTCTCGGCGCCCCGCCGGACGGTGAGCGGGGTCGGGCCGGCGGCGGCCCGGACGGCGATGAGGACGTCGTTCCACTGGGGGGTCGGTTTGCCGGCGACGGCCTCGATCCGGTCGCCGGGGCGCAGGCCGGCCTCGGCGGCGGGACAGGTCACGGTGGCGGGGCAGGTCACGGTGGCGGTGGCAGTGGCGGTGGCGGTGGCGGGGCAGGTCGCGGTGGTGGGGACGCACGTGGTCGAGGCGACGATCGGGTCGTCGGACGGGTGGAGGTTGGGCAGGCCGCTGGTGATGGCCATGGTGTAGAGGACGACCAGGGCGATCAGCAGGTGCACGACCGAACCCGAGGCCATCACGACCGTACGTTTCCAGGCCGGGAAGCGCCACATCGCGCGCGGGCGTTCCTCGGGGGTCAGCTCGTCGAGGGCGGTCAGGCCCGCGATGTCGCAGAAGCCGCCGATGGGTAGGGCCTTCACGCCGTACTCGATCTCGCCTCTTTTGACGGAGAAGAGGGTGGGGCCCCGGCCGACGAAGAAGCGGCGCACCCTCATGCCGAACGCGCGCGCCGTGACCATGTGGCCCACCTCGTGCAGGGCGACCGAGAGGGTCAGGGCGAGCAGGAACAGCGCCACTCCGACGAGGTAAGCCGTCACGCGCCGCATCCTACGCGGCCGGGGCCTACCTAAAAGGACGAATATGGGCCGAGGCGCGCCCGAAAGGGGGGCGGGGCGCGCCTCGGCGAGAGGAAAGCTCAGCCGGCCGGGCGGGCGGTGCTGCCCCGCACGACCAGGCGTGGGGTCTCGGTGCGGACGCTCACCCGCGACGACGCGTCGGCGATGGCCTCCAGCAGGGTCGTGGCGACCTGGGCGCCCAGGGCGTGCGTGTCGCGGGACAGGCAGGTCAGGGCCGGGTGGACGATGCGGGTCAGCACCGAGTCGTCGAAGGACACGATCGACAGCTGGCGGGGCACCTCGATGCCCATCTCCAGGGCCACGCCGAGGCCGGCCGCCGCCATCAGGTCGCTGTCGTAGACGATCGCCGTGGGGCGGTCGGCCCGGGACAGCAGGGCCCGGGTGGCCGCCGCGCCCTGGGCGTCGCTGAAGTCGGTCGGCACCGACTCTCCCGCGTGCAGGCCCCGCTCGGACACCTGCGCGCGCAGCGCCGCCGCGCGCCGGGCCGTGTGCTGGTAGACCGGCGGGCCGGCCACGTGGGCTATCCGCCGGTGGTCGAGGGCGGCCAGGTAGTCGACGATCGTGGTCATCGCCTCGGCGTCGTCGGCCCACACGCTCGGCAGCTGGTCGGGTTCGCCGGGCAGGCCCAGGGTGACGGCGGGCAGGCCCAGCTCACGCACGACCGCGATGCGCGGGTCGTCGAGTTGGAGGTCGACCAGGACCAGGCCGTCGACGCGATGTTCGGAGGCCCAGTGCCGGTACAGGTCGATCTCGGCCGCCGTGTCGCGGACGAGTTGCATCTGCACGGCCGACGAGTGGGCCGAGAGCACGTCCTGCATGCCGTACAGGATCTGGGTGTAGAACTGTTCGGACCCCAGCGTGCGCGGGTCGCGGGCGAGGACCAGGCCGACGACGCCGGCCTGGGCGCCGCCGAGCGCGCGGGCGGCCCGGTGGGGCCGCCAGTTCATCTCGCGGGCCACCTCGAGGATGCGCGCGCGGGTCTGCTCGCTGACACCCGGCCGTCCGTTGAGCGCGAACGAGACGGCGCCCGGCGAGACGCCCACGCGCTTGGCGATGTCGGCGATGGTCGGCCTGTTACCCACGTCGCGCACGCTACCGCAGCTATAGCGGTTTAGCCAGCAGCGGGTGTAGAAAACAAAAAGAACATGAAGCGTTGACTATAGCGCTTTAGTTACTCACGATGATGTTTCGCCGACGTTTCCTGGTCGACGCCGACCTAAGGCTCAGGAGCTTCACCACCATGCGAATCACGAAAGCAGCCGTCGCCACCGTGGCGGCTCTGTCCCTCGGACTGACCGCCGCCTGCGGTGGCGGCGACGGCGACAGCGCCAAGAGCGACGAGATCACCGGCAGCATCACGCTGCAGACCTGGGCCCTGACGCCCAAGTTCACCGACTACCTCAACGGGGTCATCGCCGGCTTCCAGGCGAAGTACCCGGGCACCAGCGTCAAGCTGCTCGACCAGCCGGGCGACGGTTACTCGGAGAAGGTCCTCGCGCAGGCCTCCTCGAACACGCTGCCCGACGTGGTCAACCTGCCGCCGGACTTCGCGCTGCCGCTCGCGCGCCAGGACCTGCTGGTCGATGTCAGCAAGGACAACGACCTGTCCAAGACGTACGTGCAGGGCGCGGTCGACGCGTACAAGTTCAAGGGTGTCGACGGGGTCTACGGCTACCCCTGGTATCTCAACACCGACCTCGACTACTGGAACGCCAAGCAGTTCAAGGCGTGCGGCCTCGACGCCGACAAGCCCCCGGCCACCACGCAGGAGCTGTTCACCCAGGCCGCGACCATGAAGGCCAGGTGCCCGGACGACTACCTGATGAGCCGTAAGCCCGACGTGTCGGACTTCGTGCGCGCGGGCATCCCGATCGTCAGCGACGACGGCAAGAGCTTCGTCTTCAACACCGACCAGGCGGCCGCGCTGGTCGACCAGTACCGCGACGCGTACGCCAAGGGCTACATGCCGCCGAGCGTGCTCAACAGCGACTACCAGGGCAACTCGAAGCTGTTCACCCAGGGCAAGGTGGCCTGGACGACCGGCGGCGCCACCGGCCTGGCCGACTTCGAGAAGGACAACCCGAGCCTCAAGGGCCAGATCGCGGTCAGCAAGGCCCTGGACACCCCTCCGCTGTACGTGCAGGGCGTGAGCGTGTCGGCCAAGAGCAAGCACCCCGCGACGGCCAAGGCGTTCGCCGAGTGGATCACCAACGCCGACAACCAGAACAAGTTCGGCCACATCGTCAACGTCTTCCCGTCGACCATCGCGTCCGAGCAGGACAGCTACTTCGGCAAGGACGACGGCACCCCGGGCGGCAAGGCCCGCTCGCTCGCCTTCAGCGAGCTCAAGGACGCCAAGAACCTCATCCCGTACGAGGTCAACTCGGACATGCAGACCTTGCTCGACCAGCAGATCGCGCTCGCGGTCAAGGGCGACGAAACCAGCAAGAAGGCTCTCGACGACGCCGTGGCCCGGATGAACCAGCTGCTGGCCAAGCAGTGAGGACCGGTGGCGGCCGGTGGGTCCCCCCGATAGCGCCGGCCGCCACCCCCGAGGAGATCTTGTGAAGACACATCGCTGGTTCACGCCGTGGGTTCTCACCCTTCCGGCGCTGGCCTTTCTGCTGGTGTTCAGCGTCTGGCCCTCCATCAACACCCTGCGGCTCTCGTTCACCGACGCCAAGCCGCTGGGCGGTGACACCGACTTCGTCGGCGTCGGCAACTACACCGAGCTGCTGCACGACAGCCAGGTCTGGACCGCCCTGCTCAACAGCGCGATCTACATGGCCATCTGCCTGCCGCTGCTGACGATCCTGCCGCTGCTGCTGGCCGTGCTCGTCGAGCGCAAGCTGCCGTTCATCGCCTTCTTCCGCACCGCCTTCTACGTGCCGGTCATCGCCAGCGCGGTGGTGGTCGGCCTGATGTGGACCTGGTTGCTGGACGACCGCGGCCTGATCAACAACCTGGCCCGGTGGCTGCACATCATTCAGGGACCGGTGCCGTTTCTGACCGACCGCTGGCTGGTGCTGATCAGCGCGATCAGCCTGACCGTCTGGAAGGGCCTCGGCTACTACATGATCGTGTACCTGGCCGCGCTGGGTAACGTCCGCAAGGACCTGCACGAGGCGGCGGCCATCGACGGCGCCGGCCCGGTGCGCCGGTTCCTCACGGTCACGGTCCCGGGCGTACGGGGAACCATGTTTCTCGTCGCCGTTCTGACCAGCGTCGCCGCGCTGCGCGTCTTCTCCGAGCTCTACATCCTGACCGGCGGCAAGGGCGGTCCGGGTGGCAAGGACCAGTCCCTGGTCATGCTGATCCAGCAGTACGCGGGCGGGTTCTACGGCAACCTCGGGTACGCCTCCGCGCTGAGCGTGCTGCTGTTCGTCGTCACCGTGGTCCCGATGGTGGTCCTCGCGCGCCTCAACAACCGGAGTGACTCGTGAAGAAGATCGGCGAGCCCTCGACCGGCGAGAAGGTCCTGCGCTACGTCCTGCTCCTGTTCGTCCTGCTCATCACGGTCGGCCCGTTCCTGTGGCAGCTGTCCACCTCGCTCAAGGGCGCCGGCGAGGACATCTACACGCGGACGCCGAGCTTCATCCCGCACGAGCCGACGCTGAACAACTACAGCCAGGTGGCCGAGGCCATCCCGGTCTGGCGCTACATCGGCAACTCGTTGCTGGTGGCCGTGCTGACCGTGGGCGGCAACATCCTGTTCGCCACCGCCGCCGGCTACGCGATCGCCCGGCTGCGCTTCCGCGGCCGCAAGATCGTGCTGGGCCTGTTCCTGGCCACGCTCATCCTGCCCGGCGAGGTCACGATCATCTCGCAGTACGTGACGGTCCGTGACCTGGGCCTGGCCGACACGCTGATCGGCGTCGCCCTGCCGGGCATGGTGGCCGCGCTGAACGTGCTGCTGATGTTCAACGCGTTCCGCTCGCTGCCGCAGGAGATCGACGAGGCCGCCGTCATGGACGGCGCCACGGTCCCGCAGCGGCTGTTGAGGGTCTCGCTTCCGGCCGTACGGGGAACCCTCGCGGTCGTGGCCATCTTCGCGTTCATCCAGGCCTGGGACGACTTCCTGTGGCCGCTGATCGTGCTGACCTCACCCGAGAAGTACACGCTGACGGTGGGCCTGCAATACCTGTCCGGCACGTTCACCCAGGACCAGCGCCTGATCGCGGCCGGCACGATGATCGCCTTCATCCCGATCGCGATCCTGTTCAGCGCGTTGCAGCGCTACTTCTTCAAGGGCGTCGAGGAGGGCGGGGTGAAGGGCTGACCCCGTCCTTGTAAAACCGAGAGAAAGCGCACCATGAGATACGGCGTCAACTACACCCCCTCGGCCGGCTGGTTCCACTCCTGGCTGGACTTCGACCCACGCTCGACAAAGAAGGACCTCGAGGCGATCGCGGCGCTCGGCGTCGACCACATCCGGCTCATGCCGCTGTGGCCGCACGTGCAGCCCAACCGCGGCCTGATCCGCCCGCGCGCGCTGGCCGACGTGGTCACGGTCGTGGACCTGGCCGCCGAGTGCGGCCTGGACGTCAACGTCGACGGCCTGCAGGGCCACCTGTCCAGCTTCGACTTCGTGCCGGCGTGGCTGTCGAGCTGGCACCGCCGCAACATGTTCACCGATCCCGACGTGGTCACCTCGACCGCGCACTACCTGCGCCGGCTTACCGCCGCCGTGGCCGACCGGCCCAACCTGCTCGGGGTGACCGTCGGCAACGAGACCAATCAGTTCGCGGCCGCGCCGCACCCGTTCCCGCACCCGGTCACCGAGGAGGGCGCCGGGATCTGGCTGTCGCGGCTGACCGGGGCCATCCGGGACGAGGCCGGGCCGGGCACGGTGGTCACCCACGCCATGTACGACGCCGCCTGGTACGACGACACCCAGCCGTTCGGGCCGGCGCACGCCGTGGCCCACGGCGACGAGACGGTGGTGCACTCGTGGGTGTTCAACGGCGCCGCGCAGACCCACGGCGGGATGGGTGAGGGTTCCGTACGGCACGCCGAATATCTCTGCCGGCTCGCCGCCGCCTGGCACACCGACGCCGCCCGGCCGGTGTGGCTGCAGGAGGTCGGCGCGCCGACCAACGTGGTGGCCGAGGCCGACGCCCCGGACTTCCTCGAGGCCACCCTGCGGCACGTCGCGCGGATCCCGGAGCTGTCCGGCATCACCTGGTGGTGCTCGCACGACGTCTCGCGCGACCTGCTCGACTTCCCCGAGCTCGAGTACGACCTGGGCCTGATCACCAGCGACGGCCGCGTCAAGCCGACCGGTGAGCGTTTCGCCGCGACGATCGAACAGATTCGCAAGGAATCCCACACGGTGGAACAATCGATGGCGCTTGTGCTCGACGACACCGTTCCCGGATACCGTGCCGCCTCCGGGCCCACCCGCGAGTTCTACCGCTCGTGGCTGGACCTGGCGGGCGACGGCGCCGGCCCGCAGATCGTCCTCGCGTCCAAGGCCGGCGACGCCGAACTGCTCTCCGCCCGCGGCATCACCGAACTCCGCCGTCCACTCGAAAGGCCCTGACATGCACGACGACATCCCGCTCACCGTGGGACGCGCGACCCGCGTCCTGGCCGAGCGCATCCGGCCCGCCATCCACACCGGCAGCGTGCCGTTCGAGGTCGAGGTCCACGCCCTGCCCGGCGAGCCCATCCCGCCCGCCGAGGGCCTGGCCCTGTCGTACCAGCCCTACACCGTCGGCACGCCCTGGGGCCCGGCCTGGAACACCACCTGGTTCCGGCTGCGCGGCACCGTCCCGGCCGAGTGGCGCGGACGCCACGTCGAGGCCGTGGTCGACCTCGGCTTCGACATCAACATGCCCGGCTTCCAGTGCGAGGCGCTGGTCTACCGCCCCGACGGCAGCCCGGTGAAGTCGATCAACCCGCGTAACCAGTGGATCCCGGTCGGCGACGGCGAGACCGTCGAGCTCTACCTGGAGGCGGCGGCCAACCCGGTCCTGCTCGACTACCACCCCTTCCTGCCCACCCAGGAAGGCGACATCCAGACCTCCTCGCCGCGGCCGCTCTACACGACCCGGCGCATGGACCTGGCCCTGTTCGACGAGCAGACGTACGAGCTCGCCCTCGACGTCGAGGTCCTGCTCGAGCTTCAGGCATACCTGCCGGCGACCGCGCCGCGCCGGATGCGCATCCTCCAGGCCCTCGACAACGCCCTGGACGTGCTCGACCTGCAGGACATCTCCGGTACCGCGGCGGCCGCCCGCGCCGAGCTGGAAGAGGTCCTCTCCTCCCCGGCCGAGCGGAGCGCGCACCACCTGTCGGCGATCGGGCACGCGCACATCGACTCGGCCTGGCTGTGGCCGGTCCGCGAAACCATCCGCAAGGTGGCCCGGACCGCGGCCGGCATGACCGAGCTGATCGGTCTCGACCCCGATTTCAAGTACGGCATGTCCAGCGCCCAGCAGTACGCCTGGCTCAAGCAGCACCGCCCCGAGGTGTTCGAGCGGGTCGTCAAGGCCGTCGGGGAAGGACGGTTCATTCCGCTCGGCGGCATGTGGGTCGAGAGCGACACCGTCATGCCGACCGGTGAGGCGCTGGTCCGCCAGTTCACGTACGGGCAGCGGTTCTTCCGCGAGGAGTTCGGCGTCGAGTCGCAGGGCGTGTGGCTGCCGGACAGCTTCGGCTACTCCCCCGCGCTGCCGCAGCTGATCCGCCGGGCCGGCTTCCAGTGGTTCTTCACGCAGAAGATCTCCTGGAACCAGGTGAACAAGTTCCCCCACCACACCTTCCTGTGGGAGGGCATCGACGGCTCGCGGGTCTTCACCCACTTCCCGCCGATGGACACCTACAACTCTCAGCTGTCCGGCCTGGAGCTGTCCAAGGCCACCAACCAGTTCCGCGAGAGCCGGCTCGCGTCGCGGTCGCTGGCCCCCGTCGGCTGGGGCGACGGCGGCGGCGGCACGACCCGCGAGATGGCCGGCAAGGCGCGCCGGCTGCGCTCGCTGGAGGGCAGCGCCACCGTCGAGTGGGAGCACCCGAACGAGTTCTTCGACAAGGCGCGGGCCGAGCTGCCGAACCCCGCCGTGTGGGTGGGCGAGCTCTACCTGGAGCTGCACCGGGCCACGCTGACCAGCCAGCACAAGACCAAGCAGGGCAACCGGCGCAGCGAGCACCTGCTCATCGAGGCGGAGCTGTGGGCGGCGACCGCGGCCGTACGCGCGGGCGCGCCCTACCCGTACGAGAAGATCGACGCGCTGTGGCAGGAGGTACTGCTGCACCAGTTCCACGACATCCTGCCCGGGACGTCGATCGCCTGGGTGCACCGGGAGGCCGTGGCCACGTACGAGCGAATCCGGGTCGCCACCGAGGCGATCATCGCCGAGGCTCAGGCCGCGCTCGTCGGCGAGGGTTCGTCGGCGATCGTCCTGAACCCGGCGCCGTTCGCTCGCGACGGTGTTCCGGCTCTCTCGGCGGCTCCCGCGTCACCCGCTTCGGGCGAGGTTTCGATCGACGGCAACGTGCTGTCGAACGGCATCGTGTCGGTGACCGTCTCGGACGAGGGCCTGATCACCTCGGCGGTGGACCTGGCGACCGGGCGCGAGACGATCGCGGCCGGGCAGGAGGCCAACCTTCTGCAGCTGCACCAGGATTTTCCGAACCAGTGGGACGCCTGGGACGTGGACCGCTTCTACCGCAACAAGGTGACCGATCTGCGGTCGCTGTCGTCGCTGGAGTTCAGCCAGGACGCCAACGGCGCGCACGTCACCATCGTGCGGGAGTTCTCGAAGTCGACGGTGAAGCAGACGCTCACCCTGGCCCCGGGCAGCCGGACGCTGCGCATCGACCAGGAGGCCGACTGGCACGAGACCGAGAAGTTCCTGAAGGTCGCGTTCCCGTTCGCCATCCAGGCCGAGCACGTCGCCGCCGAGACCCAGTTCGGCTATCAGAAGCGGGTCACCCACACGAACACGAGCTGGGAGGCGGCCAAGTTCGAGGCCTCCATGCACCGCTACGTGCTCGTCGAGGAGCCCGGCTTCGGGGCCGCGCTGATCACCGACTCGACGTACGGATACGACCAGACGCGCGACTCCACCGAGGAGCACGGGGTCACCACGACGGTGCGGCTGTCGCTGCTGCGGGCGCCGCGCTTCCCCGACCCGGAGACCGACCAGGGCCCGCAGACCTGCGCGTACGGCCTGGTCATCGGGGCCGGCGTCGCCGAGGCGACCGAGGCCGGCATCGCGATGAACCTGCCCGCACGCGCGGTGACCGGCGCCCACGGCTTCGAGCCGCTGGTCTCGGCCGAGGGCGACGGCATCGTCATCTCGGGCGTGAAGCTGGCCGACGACCGCAGCGGCGACCTGATCGTCCGCCTCTACGAGTCCCGCGGCCGCCGGACCACCGGCACGCTGCACGTCCACGCCGACTTCACCGCGGCCCAGGAGGTCACGCTGCTGGAGCGCCCCCTCCAGGGTTCCGGGGACGCGCTGACGCTGACCCTCACCCCGTTCGAGGTGCGGACCATCCGCCTGTCCTTGTAGTCACACGCGGAAGTGGCCCACCAGCGTCTGCAGCCGGTGGGCCGTTTCGCTCAGTTCGGTGACGGCGTCGCGTGATTGCGCGACGCCGTCGTTCGTCACGCGGGAGGCGCCGGCCAGGCCGTCGATGTTGGCGGCGATGCCGCCGATGCCCTCGGCGGCCGCGGCCACGCCGCGGTTCATCTCCGAGGTGGTGGCCGTCTGTTCCTCGACGGCGCTGGCGATGGTCGTCTGGAAGTCGTTGATCTGGGTGATGACCGAGGTGATCTCGCTGATCGCCTCGACCGCGCCGGCCGTGTCGGTCTGGATCTGCTGCACCCGGGCGGAGATGTCCTCGGTGGCGCGGGCCGTCTCCTGAGCCAGTTCCTTGACCTCCCCGGCCACCACGGCGAAGCCCTTGCCGCTCTCGCCCGCGCGGGCCGCCTCGATCGTCGCGTTCAGCGCCAGCAGGTTCGTCTGCTCGGCGATCGAGGTGATCACCCGGATGACCGTGGCGATCTCGGCCGACGAGTCGCCGAGCTTGCCGACCTGTTCGGTCGTGCGTTCCGCGATCGACACCGCCTGCGAGGCGACCCGGGCCGCCTCGGCCGCGCTCTCCGCGATCTCGGTGATGGCCACGCCCATCTGTTCGGCGCCGGCCGCCACCGTCTGCACGTTGAGCGAGACGACCGAGGCCGTCTCGGCCACCAGTTCGCTCTGCCGGGCGGTCTCGGTGATGGCGCCGGTCATCGACTCCGAGGTCGACGACATCCGGGCCGACGCGCCGGACACCTCGCCGGCCGCGCCGGTCACCGCGCTCACCACCCCGCGCAGGTCGGCCAGGGCGGTGTCGAGGTCGTGGGCCATCAGGCCGACCTCGTCGCGGGTGGTCACGTCGGCCGTGACGGTCAGGTCGCCGCGGGCCAGGCCCTGCAACGCCCGGCGCACCCGGACCAGCGGCTTGGTGACCGAGATGACCACGATCCAGGCCAGCGCGATCACCACCAGCGAGGCCAGGCCGACCGCCACCCACATCACGTGGTTGCCGTCGGCGCGCTGGGCGGCCGACGACTTCTCGGCCGCGGACACGACCCGGGCGAACTCGTTGCGCGCGTTCTCCAGCACGGCCGACACGAGGTAGTTGTCGACGCCGATCTGGGCCCAGCCGAGCCGGGCCGTCTGCGGGTCGCTGCCGGCGCCGGCCACGTAGCGGGTGATGACGTCGATGTACTCGTCGTACACCGTGGTCAGCTTCGACACTGTCGCCGCCTGGCCGGCGGGCAGCTCGATCGCGGCCAGATCGGTCAGCAGGCCCTTGGTCCGGTCGATCTGATCGTCGAGCTCGCCGGCCTGGTCGGCCGGTTTCTCGCGCACGATCGCCTGCAGGCCGCTGGCCTTGAGCTCGCTGGCCATCCGGTCGAGCTGCAACACGTACGTGCCGGCCAGGTTGAGCCGCTGGAGGCGTTCGGCGGTGCGGTTGGCCTGCCACGACGACCAGGTGCTGACGCACAGGCAGGTGATCAGGCCCAGGAGGCTCACGACGACCAGGCCGGTCAACTTGACAGCTACGGGGCGGTCGAGGAACGCCGCGGCGAGCCTCGTCTGAAAACGGCTCACGCCAAGTCCGATTCCTTGTAGTAGCCGCCGTCGATCAGGACCGTTTTCAGGTTGGCCTTCTCGACGCTGACCGGTTGGAGCAGAAACGCCGGGACGACCTTAACCCCATTGGCGTACGTCTTGGTGTCGTTGATGTCGGGGGTCTCGCCGGTCAGCACCTTGTCGGTCATCTGCACGGTCACCTTCGCCAGCTCGCGGGTGTCCTTGTAGACCGTCTGGGTCTGCACGCCCTGCTTGACGAGCTTGACCGAGTCGAGTTCGGCGTCCTGCCCGGTGACGACGGGCACCTTCTTCTTGTATTTCTGCAACGTCTCGATGATGCCGCGGGAAATCCCGTCGTAGGGCGAGAGAACGGCGTCGAGGGTGACGTCGTTCGCCTTGATCAGCTTTTCCATCCGGGCCGCCGCGAGCTTGCCGTCCCACTGCGGCGTGGTCACCTGCGCGAACTGTTTCTGGCCGCTGGGCACGGTCAGATTCCCGTTCTTGAGGTACGGGTTCAGCACGCTCATCGCGCCGTTGAAGAAGAACCGGGCGTTGTTGTCGTCGGCCGAACCGGCGAACAGCTCGATCCGGTACGTGCGTTTCGCCTTGGCCAGACCGAGATGATTGACGATCGTACGGCCCTGCAGCACCCCGACTTTGAAATTGTCGAAACTGGCGTAGTAGTCGACGTTCGCCGACTCCCGGATCAGCCGGTCGTACGAGATCACCGGGATGTCCTTGTCGTGCGCGGCCGCCAGCTGCGATTTGAGCTGTGTGCCGTCGATCGAGCCGATGACCAGCGCGCGGTCCCCCGCGGCGATCATCGCGTCGAGCTGGTCCTGCTGCGTGCCGACGTTGTTGTCGGCGTACTGCAGATCGGCTTTGTAACCGAGCGCCTCGAACTGCTTGACCATGTTGTCGCCGTCGGCGATCCAGCGGGCGCTGTCCTTGGTCGGCAGGGCGATCCCGATGGTCCCCGGATCGGGCGCCGCCCCGGCGTCGATCTCGTCGCCGGCGCATGCGGAGACACCCGCCAGCAGAAAGGCGGCGATCAACGCCGCACCGCGCCTGAACATCCCGGCCTCCCGTTGTAGGGCTCGTTGCCCTGTTCGGCCGGTTCGCCTGATCGCTGAGCGTTAAGCGGCTTGTCGCTCCCAGACCACGTCGACGCCGGTCTCGCCGGGAGCCTCCGGCTCGCGGGCCACCCGCTCGACCTCGGTGAAGCCGGCCTTGGCGGCGACCGCCCCCGAAGCGCCGTTGGCGGCGTCGTGCAGGATGACCAGCCGATCGACGCCCGGGAGGGTGAGACCGACCTCGCTGAGGGCGCGCACCGCGGTGGTCATCAGGCCACGACCGGCGAAGCGCGTCCGCATCCAGTAGCCGATCTCCAGCTGGCCCGGTCCGCGCCGGGTCATCAAGCCGATCGAGCCCGCGAGTTCGCCGGCCGGGGTGAAGATGGCGTAGTTGAACTCGGTCGCCGTCTCCCATTTCTCGGCCGACCTCTTGATGAAGTCGCGGGAGGCGTCGTCGTCGTAGGCGCCCGACGCCCACGGCATGAAAGGCGCCAGTTCGGGCAGCGACTCGCGGACGGCGGCGGTGGCTTCCTCGGCGAACTCGGGCGCCCAGCGCCGGAGCACGATCTCGCCGGCGTCGATGGTCTCGGGTGGCAGCATGGCGGACAGCCTCCTCGCCCGTCTCCCGCTCCGGCAACCGGTTTTCACATCGCGCCACAGGAATGGCGCGTGTCCCCACTGCGCGGAACCTGTGAATGGTGACCCTTCATTTCCATCGTCCCTTTTACCGATGATTCCGGGAAGAATTCGTGTCCGCCGGGAAGCTCACTTCTCTGAAAATCCGGTTGACGCCCGACCGCCCCTTGGCGATGTTGTCCGGATGGACAGCGAGTCGATCAAGCGCTTCATGACCGATGGGTTCATCAAAATGGAGCAGGCGGTGCCGCCGGATGTCACCGCGGCGCTGGAAACCACGCGAGTCGCTCGGCTCCTTCCCCCTGCGGTTTCCGCACGATGAGGAGCCGGACGACGCCGGATGGCACATCGAGGGCAGCTACCAGCCACCCGGTGAATCCGGCAACTGGGTCAACGTGCACACCACCGGCCGGGCGCTGCTCATGCTCTTCCTTTTCACCGACGTCGGCGGAAACGACGCACCGACCCGGATCCGCGTGGGGTCTCACATGGACGTGCCGCCGGTCCTCGCCCCGTACGGCGAACGCGGCACCCCGATGATGACGGTAGCTTCCGAAGTGGCGGCGGCCTCGGAGCATCGGGCTGTCACTGTGGCCACCGGCCGCACCGGTGACGTCTTCCTGTGCCACCCGTTCCTCGTGCACGCCGCCCAGCCGCACCATGGCAAGCACCCTCGTTTCATGGCGCAGCCGCCGCTCGACCCGAGCGACGACCTCTGGCTCGGCCCCTACGTGCTGCGCGTGACCGACGCCGAGCCCTCGCCGATCGGCGCAACCATCCGGACCGCCCTGCACAGCAGTTGACCAGGCGACGGGATCAACGGCGACCCCCGCCGACCGGCAGTTCCTGACGGTCGGCGACGCTCGTCGCCGACCTGTGGGCCCGGCGCGCGGCGGGCCTCAGGCGGCGGGCCAGAGCCGCTTCGCGGTGCCCGTCCCCTCGTACACCTCAAGATCCGCTCCGAGCAGCCCGGCCTCACGGAGAGTGCCGATGACCCGCTCCCGATCCCGCGGAGTCACCGGTCCGTAGAGGCGGACCTGAAGATGCGGCCCGGTACGGCGGCGCAGCACCCACAGCGCCGGCGCCGACCCGAGTTTCTCGGCCGCGACCAGCAGCGGCTCGGGCAGCGCCTCGGTGCCGTCACTCTCCACCCTGACCTGCTCGGTGGGCGCGGCGGACACGTTCAGATCGGCCGGGCTGAGACCGGCGCTCACGCTGAGTTCCACCATCTTGCGGTACGCGACGGAGGCGGTGGGCCGGCTCGCCGCATCACCCACCCAGCCCTGCGCAAAGATCAAGAACCGGGTCGTGGACTGCGACATCACGCCCACCCGGCGGTAGTCGCCGCTCTCGATCGTCCGGCCCCACAGGTCGGCCTGCCGGTCGAACTGGCCGGCCGCGGCCGTCCCGTCGTACCAGCGCCCGTCATGCTCGTTCGCACCGCGAAGCACGGAGAGCTTGAGCGACACCCCGTGAACGTCCGAAGGTTCGGCCAGCACCGCCCGGACCCGCTTGACGGTCTCGGCGACCTGACCGTCGGCCGGCTTCACGGTCACCTCCGCGTTCACCTCGACCCCGTCGTCACCGGTCTTGGTCTCGACGGCGGAACGCTGAACGCCGGGCACCGACTTCATCGCGGCGAAGATCTCCGACCGTACGGCCGCCTCCTTCTCCCCGTCGGTCTGACAACCGGTCAGAGCCGCCAGCAGGACCAGCAGGACCACCGCACGTCGCACCACGCGGCCCACCGTATCGACCGGGGGCGAACGCCAGGGAGACGGTGCCGGTCCGCCTCCCTGGCCGCTGTGGTTCTAATACCACTGCTGATTCGCGCCGCCCCAGCAGTCCCAGGTCACGACCTTGGCACCGTTGTTGGCGTTGAACGCGTAGATCTCCAGGCACTTGTGGTTCATCACGCTGCGGATCTGTTTGCCGTCGCGGTACCACTTCTGGTTGGCGCCGCCCCAGCAGTCCCAGAGCACCACCTTCGCGCCGTTGTCACCGTTGAATCCGTAGATCTCCAGGCATTTGTTGTTCATCGCGTTACGAATGTATTGCCCGTCCCAGTACCACCCCTGGTTCGCGCCGCCCCAGCATTGCCAGGTGACCACGTCGGCGCCGTTGGCATTGTTGAAGTTGTACAGTTCCAGACATTTGTGGTTGAGCTCGCTGCGGAACGTGATGGTGGCGGCCTGAGCCGCTGTGGCCGGCGCGATCACGAGGACGGCGGCCGAGACCACCACGGCGAGACGGCGCAGAATGGAATGAGTTTTCATGGCGTTTTCCCGATCTCGAAAGGACAGGTTTTCGCCGCGGCTTCGTTCTTCCCGGGATTGCGAATTCAACATATTCCCAGCGCGCCGCCGAATCCGGCGAACGGCCCCGATGTCGGATGGCGGACAGGCCACCTCCGGGGCGGTCAGGAAGGGAGGCCGTCCTCCGGCCGCCCGAAGAGAAAGCCCTGCCCGTGGTCACAGCCGGCCTCGCGCAGAACCCGCTCCTGCTCGGCCGTCTCGATGCCCTCGGCGGTGACAGTCACGCCGAGCGCGTGACACAGCCCGACGACGCCGCGCAAAACCTCCGCGGTCCCGGAACGGGGGACGGCGAGGAATTCGGCGGCCAGCTTCACCTCGGCGAACGGGAGGGTGACAAGCTCGGCCAGGCTGGCGTAGCCGGTGCCGAAGTCATCCAGGGCGAGCCGCAGCCCGAGGCCGGCGAGCCGGTCCAGGACCGCCCGGTGCTCGATGACGGCGGCCGTCTCGGTGATCTCCAGTTGCAGGCGGCCGGCGGGCAGACCGGTGCGGTGCAGGACATCGGCGACGGTGGCGACCAGACCCGGCGCGGCCAGCTGAACCGGCGACACGTTCACGCTGATCCGCAGGCCCTCCCGGGCGGCGCCGGCCCGGCAGGCCCGCTCGAGCAGGTGGCGGCCGAGCTCGTGGATGACGCCCGTCCGCTCGGCCATCGGGATGAACTGCCGGGGTTCGAGCCGGTGCCAGCGGGCCAGGGCCTCGACCCCGATCACGGCCCGGTCGGCGAGCCGCACCAGCGGCTGATACCGCAGGGTGAACTCCCCCGCCGCGAGCGCCGCCGGAATCGTGGCGGCCACCCGGTGCCGCCGCCGGTCGTCCTCGGCCCGCCCCGCTTCGAAGACACCAGGACGGGCGTTGTCCTGGGTGGCCCAGCGCAGCGCCAGGCGGGCGTCGTGGAGCCAGCCGTCGGGGTCGGTGCCGGCGGCCGCGCGTTCCACCACGCCCGCGGTCACCGCCACCTCGTGCGCGAGCAGCCGCGACACCCGGTCGGCGACCTTCAGGACGTCGTCCACCCCGCCCGTGCCGACGAGCAGAATCGCGAACTGGTCGTCGGCCAGATGGGCGAGAAAGCCGAGTGGGCGCAGCCGCCGGGCCACCTCGGCCAGCAGCAGAACGCCGTTCTCGTGCCCCAGGGTGTCGGTCACCTCGTCGTACCGGTCAAGGCTCACCAGGCACAAACCCAGCCGTTCACCGCCCCGGCCGGCGATCGTCTCGGCCAGATGTTTGCGCAGGTACTGCTCGTTGGGCAGTCCGGTGTCGGGCCGGTGCAGCAGGGCCTGCTGCAGACGCCGCTGCAGATCGGCCTGCACGCCCCGCCAGTGAATCTTCTCGGCCCGGTTCATCTCCTCCGCCGCCCGCAGCGCGGCATCACGCTGGGCCGCCACGAACCCGGTGCTCAGCGTCCCCAACAGCGCCATGATCCGCTGCCGCGTCTCATCCCCGGCCGGCCCGCCCATCGCGGCCGTTCGCTGCCGACTCTCATCGCCGGCCGGGCCGCCCCTCGCGGCCGTTCGCTGCCGGGTCTCATCGCCGGCCGGCCCGCCCATCGCGGCCGGCAGGCGGCCGGCGAACAACGTCACCGTCGTTCCCAGCACCGGCGGCGCGGACATGCGCAGGTCGACCAGTTCGGCGCCGATACGGGCGCCGCGGGACGGGTCGAACGGTTCCGCCCGCACGGCCGCGACGAACTCCTCCAGCAGGTCCCGCAGGGCGGCGCGGGCCCGGGACCGTACACCGGGAACGAAGCCGGCCGCGACGACCCCGCGCAACCAATCGTCAGTGATCCCCGCCAGGGGATCCCGCCCGGTCACTTCTTGCGGGCGAGCACGACGAGAGCGGTGTGCTGCGGTGGATCACCGGCCTCGTCCGGATCGGCGTGCCACTCGGTCGCGCTGACCACACCCGGCTCGACGATCTCGAACTCGTCGCCGATCAGGGCGGCGATCTCGTCCCCGGTACGGATCACAACCGGGGTGGGCGTGTTCTCGTACAGCTTGCGGGCCCTCTCCTGCGCCTCGCGGCCCTCCGGTGTCACCTCCGGCCCGAGGTGCGAGACGACCAGATAGCTTCCGGAGACGAGCGGCTCCCCGAGCCGCCGCAGAATGCCGGCCGGGTCGGCCTCGCCGGGCACGAAGTGCAGCACGGCCACGGTGAGCACGGCGACCGGCTCGGAGAAGTCGAACAGGTCGAGAACGTCCGGGTGGTACAGGATGCCGTCCGGCTTGCGCAGATCGGCTTCGATGACCTTGGCGTACGGGTTCCCGGCGAGCAGACTCCGGCTCTGCTGCACGGCGATCGGGTCGATGTCGACGTACATGACCCGGGCCTCGGGGTCGGCCTCCTGCGCGACCTCGTGCACGTTGCCGAGCGTGGGGATGCCCGACCCGATGTCGAGGAACTGCCGCACACCGCGCGCGCTCAGCCACCGCACGGCCCGCCCGAGGAACGCCCGGTTGGCCCGCGCCACCAGGCGGGCCTCGGGGAACATCGTCTCCACCCGCTGCCAGAACTCCCGGTCGACGGCGAAGTTGTGCACCCCGCCGAGCGTGTAGTCGTACACCCGCGACGCATCCGGCACGGTGATGTCCACACCCTCCGGCACCCATCCGTACGACTCGGTCATGCTCGCCCCCACGCTCGGCTCCCGGACACCGCCCATTGAAGTACGCGGATGCCCACAAAGCCAGACCGTGCGTCCGATTGAGACGGTTCTCAGCCCAAGTGATCACAAACGTTGTCCCGCCGCCCATGCACCATGGTCACGGTCCGATAGCCACTGGCCGAGATCTGAAGCCGGTACACCCCGTCGATCACCCACAGCCCGCGCGGAATGTTCCCACCGCCCGCGCGCACCCCGAGCAGAACCGGCCCGACGACATTCCAGATCGCACCCCCGTCGGGGGCATGCTCGACCACGGCGCTGCCACTGACGTCGGCGTCGTACGACCGGCCGTTCCCGCTGTTGGTCACCCGAACGACAAGCGCACCCTTGTAGGCGTCCCAGCGGATGGCCCCGTCCGGATAACGCCGCAGAACCTTGGTCACCACCTCGTCGACCACCGGCTCGGCCCGAAACGCGAAGTCGCAGGTAAGCCCCGCTTCCTGCGAAAACGGCGGCGTTGGGGCGGGAACCCAGCCGGTGCTGTCGGAGACCGCGGGCACGGCGGGAGACGGGGAGTCGCCGGCAACGGCAGGCGAGGCGACACCGGTCAGCAGGACTACGGCCGTCGCGGCCGTCATGAGTGTTCGACGCATCGGTGCAGCCTGGAGGACAGCACTCACCATCCGATCACCATGCGAGCCGGGCGTGGAGCACTGCGTAGCCGACGCCCGTCGCCGAGCCCGCTCACACAGGCCGTTGAGCATCCTAGGAGGCTAGGTTCCTGAGTTGCGGCCCGGTAGGCCGGCGCCCGGACGGCAGGCTTCGCAGCACCCCTGACGGCGGCAGGTGCCACCGCGTGGCACAGCGATGGGCGCGGCGGACGGACGGGCGGGTGCAGCGCGACGGATCCGGCATTCGGAGGCGGGCGCGAGCTTCAGCGACAGCGGTCGGACTGGAGAGCGCGGCGGCAGCGACGCGACGACGGCCCAGCGAGAAGGCAAAGCGACGACGGCCGGGCGACAGGCGCGCGGCGGGCACGGCGGAGCGGGCGGCGGGCACGGCGGAGCGGGCGGCGGGCACGGCGGAGCGGGCGGCGGGCACGGCGGAGCGGGCGGCGGGCACGGCCGGCACAGCGGGCGGCGGGAACGGCGCGCGGTGAGCGGGCGCCGTAGGCGGGCGCGGTGGGCGGGCAGCAAAGGCAGGCCGAGAGGTGACGGTGGTGACGACGGGACAGCAAGGCGGGCGCGGGCCGGCGATTCCGTTCGGATGAGGTCGGGCGGAGGGAGGGGGCTGGTTATAAGGTTCGATGTGATGGAGTTTCGGCTGTTGGGGCCGTTCGAGGTCTGGGGCGGCGGGCTGCGGATCGCGGTGGGTAATCGTCGGCAGGAGCGGTGCCTGCTGGGGATTCTGCTGCTCGCGGGCGGGCGCGTCGTGGCCACCGAGCGTATCGCCGATCTTCTGTGGAGCGGGGAGCCGCCGCCATCGGCGCGGGGCGCCATCCAGACGTACGTCGGGCGGCTTCGCCGCGCGCTCGGTGACCATGGGCTGACCATCGAGACCCGGCACGACGGCTATCGGGTCGACCTGCTGGGGCATCGGCTCGATGTGGACGAGTTCGTGGAGCGGAGCCGCCGCGCCGCCGAGGGCACCGACGCCGTCGAGCGGGTGCGCCTCTGGGACGACGCCCTCGGGCTGTGGCGTGGGCCGCTGCTCGCCGACGTCGCCGACGACCGGCTGCGGGAGCGCCTTGGGGCCGCTCTGCGCCGCCAGTGGCTCGCCGGGACCCGCAAGCAGGCCGAGGATCTGCTGGCCATCGGCGAGCACGAACGCGCACTGTCCACTCTCGAGCCCGTCGCCGCGCAGGAGCCGGCCGACGAGGCGCTGGTCGCGCTGCTGATGACGGCCCTGTACCGGCAGGGCCGTACGGCCGAGGCCATTCATCGTTATGACCTGACCGTCAAGGGTCTGGACGTGACGCCCGGGGCTGACCTTCGGGAGCTTCGCCGCCGGATCGCCCGGCGGGATCCGCGGCTCGACCGGCCGCCCGCGCCGGCCTACGCGGTTCGGGTGCGCGGCGAGTGGCTTCCCTGGAACGTCGGCGGTCATCCGGCCCTCGAGTTCTGCAACACCTATGCGGGCTGGAGCGGACCGCCGAGCGCGGGCGGCGAATGGCTGGGCGGCTATCCGGCGCTGGCGGCCTGGTCGGAGCAGGTGGGCCTGGTCGGCCCGGGCACCGTGTCCGCGCTGTTGCGGCTCGCTCGGCGGAGCCCTCGAGCCGCCGACGGCGTTCTCCGTGAGGCCAAGAGACTTCGTTCGCTTCTGTACGCCGTACTGACCGACCCGGGGGACGATCGGGCTTTCGCCGCGGTCGCCGGTTTCGCCCAGGCCGCCGCCCGCGCGTCGGTCCTGACCCGGGACGGCTCGGGGCTGGCCCGCTGGGCGCTGTCGCCCTCGGCCGGGCTGGAGACACCGGTGCACGCGGCCGCGAACGCCGCCGCCGAACTCCTCGCCGATCCCCGGCGGTTCACCGTGTGCTCGTGCCCGGGCGCCAACTGCGGCTGGCTGTTCCTCGACGACACCGGCCGCCGCCGCTTCTGCAGCATCGCCACCTGCGCGCACTGAGCGGTGGTCACCCCGCCGGGTGATGAAGGCCCGGCCCGCGTTCGCCGGTCGGCCGGCGGGTGAGCAGGCACGGCTCGCCCGTTCAGGCAGGGCGTCTCCGCACGCATGGACGCCCGTCACATCCGGTCGGCGGGTTATGCGGTGTGCGGGCGTTCACCATGCTCACGCGGGTGAACCCGCCTCCAGCTCAGGATCCGTGGCAAGGCAACGACGCCGTCCCGCCGGACCGGCAGCCGCCACCACCGGGATACGTCCAGCCCGGACAGCCGTACGGGCAGCCGATGGACGCGTACGGCCAGCCCGTCGACGCCTACGGTCAGCCCTGGGAAAGCACGCCCGGCCGCCCAGCTGAGCCGTACCCGCCCACGACGGCCTTCCCGCCGCCGAAGCCGCCGAAGCCGCCGTCGCGGTGGAAGGCCTGGCACAAGGTGACGCTCGGCGTGATCGGCGCGCTGTCGCTCTGCGTCTGCGGCATCGCCGTCTTCGCGCCCGACTCGAACTCCGGCGATCCCGCCGGCAAGGAGCGGACGGCCGCGGCCCAACAGCTGGCCGATGTACCGAGCACAGAGCCGGCCACCACAGAGCCGGCCACCACAGAGCCGGCCACCACAGAGCCGGCCACAGCAGCGCCGACCACGAAGCCGGTCACCGTAGCGCCGGCCACGAAGCCCGCGGCAAAGCCGACCACGAAGCCGGCCGCCAAGCCCAGCACCACGAAGGCCGTGTACTACGCCACCTGCGAGGACGCCCCCGGCCCGCTGCGCAAGGGCCAACCCGGATACCGCAAGGCCCTCGACCGTGACAAGGACGGCGTCGCCTGCGAGCAGGGCGGCGGCGACGAGGAGCCGCCCGCCGAGGAGCCCGGCGACGACAGCGACAGCGGCGGCGGCACCGACCCCCGCTATTCCAGCTGCACCAAGGCGAAGGCCGCCGGCTACGGACCGTATTACGAGGGCCAGGACCCGGAGTACGACTGGTATCAGGACCGGGACGGCGACGGGGTCGTCTGCGAGTAACGACGGTCGGCGACGCGCATCGTCGTGGAGCGGGCGGGCGGTGCGAGGAGCATCGGCAGGAATCGGGGCTGGTCGCCGTACTTGGCCTGGTAGGCGCGGTCGACCAGCTCCCTGGTGTGCTCGTCGGCGGCCAGGCTGACCGTCACCGGGATCGGGCCGTCCGGGGTCACGAACGTCAGCGTGCCGGCCGCCGCGACCCGCTTGTACCAGGCGGACGTCGTGCCGTGCGAGGAGCGGATGTACCCGGTGCCGCCCGCCTCGACCGCCCAGATCGGCGTCCGGTGGCCGTCGGCCTCGATGATGACCGTGTCGGTGTCGCGCAGGTACTCGAGCAGTGAAGACATGCGATCAGCGTGCTTCCGGTCCCGGCGGCCGGGATGAGTCGAACGACTGGGGGTATACCGTTTGTCGTCCTCGTCTGTTAGCGTTCACACGACCCAAGGCGCTCCCCTTTTCGCGCCGCGTCGTCGCGTGATGTTATCGCTAACAGCACGCGCCTCGTGGAGGTGCTCCCCCTCATGCCCGATCACCCGCGTTACACCGTCGGGGTCGACTTCGGCACCCTGTCCGGCCGGGCGGTCGTCGTCCGCGTGCCGGACGGCGCCGAGCTCGGCTCCGCGGTGCACGACTACAAGCACGCCGTGCTCACCGAGGCGCTGCCCGACGGCACGCCGCTCGGTCCCGACTGGGCGCTGCAGGTGCCCTCGGACTACGTCGACGTCCTCAAGCACGCCGTCCCCGCCGCCGTCGAGGCGGCCGGGATCGATCCGGCCGACGTGGTCGGCATCGGCACCGACTTCACCGCGTGCACGATGGTCCCCACGCTCGACGACGGCACCCCGCTCAACGAGCTTCCGGAGTGGGTGAGCCGCCCACACGCGTACGTCAAGCTCTGGAAGCATCACGCCGCCCAGCCGCAAGCCGACCGCATCAACGCCCTCGCCGCGGAACGCGGCGAGGCGTGGCTCCCCCGCTACGGCGGCCTCATCTCCTCGGAGTGGGAGTTCGCCAAGGCCCTGCAGATCCTCGAGGAGGACCCCGAGGCGTACGCGGCGATGACCCGCTGGGTCGAGGCCGCCGACTGGATCGTCTGGCAGCTCACCGGCAGCTACGTGCGCAACGCCTGCACGGCCGGCTACAAGGGCATCCGCCAGGACGGCGCCTATCCCTCGGCCGACTTCCTCGCCGCCCTGAACCCCGGCTTCGCCGACTTCGTGGCCGGCAAGCTCGACCAGCCCATCGGCGAGCTCGGCCGGAAGGCGGGCGCCCTGTCCGCCGAGGCCGCCGCCTGGACCGGCCTGCCGGCCGGGATCGCCGTGGCCGTCGGCAACGTGGACGCGCACGTGACCAGTGCCGCCGCCCGCGCCCTCGACCCGGGACGGATGGTGGCCATCATGGGCACCTCGACCTGCCACGTCATGAACGGCGACGAGATCCGCGAGGTGCCCGGCATGTGCGGGGTCGTCGACGGCGGCATCGTGGCCGGGCTGTGGGGCTACGAGGCCGGGCAGAGCGGCGTCGGCGACATCTTCGGGCACTACGTCGACCGGCTCGGCGACGAGTGGACCCACGCGCTGCTCACCGAACGGGCGGCGGCTCAGCGGCCGGGCCAGCACGGCCTGATCGCGCTCGACTGGCACAACGGCAACCGGTCCGTCCTGGTCGACCACGAGCTGTCCGGCCTGCTGATCGGCGAGACCCTGGCCACCAGGCCGGAGGACGTCTACCGGGCGCTCATCGAGGCGACCGCCTTCGGCACGCGGAAGATCGTCGAGACCTTCAACGACGCCGGCGTTCCCGTACGCGAGTTCATCGCGGCCGGCGGCCTGATCAAGAACCGCCTGCTCATGCAGATCTACGCGGATGTGCTGAACATGCCGCTCTCGGTCATCGGCTCCGACCAGGGGCCCGCGCTGGGCTCGGCCATCCACGCCGCCACCGCCGCCGGCTGCTTCCCGGACGTGCGCACGGCCGCCGAGTCGATGGGCCGGGTGGAAAGCGCTGTGTACCAACCCGATCCGGCCGCCGCGGCGGTCTACGACGAGCTGTACGCCGAGTATTCGGCGCTGCACGACTACTTCGGCCGCGGCGGCAGCAAGGTGATGCGCCGCCTGCGGGCCATTCAGCGGAAGGCGTGGGACAACCGATGACCGTCACGACCGACGTCCGCGACACCATCGCGGAACTACGCGCGCAGGTCGCCGAGCTGCACGCCGAACTCCCCCGCAACCAGCTCGTGGTGTGGACCGCGGGCAACGTCTCGGCCCGCGTTCCGGGCCGCGATCTGCTCGTCATCAAGCCGTCCGGGGTCTCGTACGACAAAATCACGCCGGAGGCGATGGTCGTCACCGACCTCGAGGGTGAACTGGTCGACGGCGAGCTCAGCCCCTCCTCCGACACCGCCGCGCACGCCTACGTCTACAAGCACATGCCCCACGTGCGGGGCGTGGTGCACACCCATTCGACGTACGCCACGGCGTGGGCCGCCCGCGGCGAGGCGATCCCCTGTGTCCTCACGATGATCGCCGACGAGTTCGGCGGTGAGATCCCGGTCGGGCCGTTCGCGCTGATCGGCGACGACTCGATCGGCCGCGGCATCGTCGAGACGCTGCGTGGCCACCGCTCCCCCGCCGTCCTCATGCGCAACCACGGCGTCTTCACCATCGGCTCGTCCGCCCGCAACGCGGTCAAGGCGGCCGTGATGTGCGAGGACGTGGCTCGCACGGTCCACCTCTCCCGGCAGCTCGGTACGCCCCTGCCGATCGAGCAACACCACGTCGACTCGCTCTACGAGCGCTACCAGAACGTCTACGGACAGGAGCCCGTCGAATGAAACCCCAGATCTGGTTCCTGACCGGCAGCCAGCACCTCTACGGCCCGGAAACCCTCGAGCAGGTCGCCGCCCAGTCGGCCGACATCCAGCAGCTGCTGGTGGCCGGCGGGCTCACCGTCGAGATCGTCGGCAAGCCGGTGCTGACCGACTCGGCCGCGATCCGCCAGACCATGCTCGAGGCCAACGCCGATCCGTCGGTCATCGGCGTCATCGCGTGGATGCACACGTTCTCCCCGGCCAAAATGTGGATCACCGGGCTGGACACGCTGCGCAAGCCGCTGCTGCACCTGCACACGCAGCACAACCGGTCGCTGCCGTGGGCCACCATCGACATGGACTTCATGAACCTGAACCAGGCCGCGCACGGCGACCGGGAGTTCGGCTTCATCCAGGCCCGCCTCGGCGTGCCGCGCAAGACGGTCGCCGGTTACGCCGGCGACCCCTCGGTCATCGAGCGGGTCGACGCCTGGATCCGGGCCGCCGCCGGCTATCAGCATCTGCGGACGCTGCGGCTGGCCCGCTTCGGCGACAACATGCGGGACGTCGCGGTCACCGAGGGCGACAAGGTCGAGGCCGAACTGCGCTTCGGCGTCTCGGTCAACACGTACGGGGTGAACGACCTCGTCGCTGTGGTGGACGCGGCCGCGCCCGAGACCGTCGACGCGCTGGTGGCCGAGTACGCCGACCTCTACGAGCTGGCGCCGGAGCTGGCCCGGGGCGGCGACCGGCACGAGTCGCTGCGGTACGCGG
This sequence comes from Actinoplanes sp. NPDC048988, assembly GCF_043197815.1. Classification (NCBI taxonomy): domain Bacteria; kingdom Bacillati; phylum Actinomycetota; class Actinomycetes; order Micromonosporales; family Micromonosporaceae; genus Actinoplanes; species Actinoplanes sp. NPDC048988. The sequence goes on from NZ_JBICTW010000005.1 coordinate 87,098, forward strand.
CCCGGATCGAGGCCGGGCTGCGGCAGTTCCTCACCGAGGGTGGCTTCGGCGCGTTCACCACGAACTTCGAGGACCTGGGCGGGCTGCGGCAGCTGCCGGGCCTCGCGGTCCAGCGGTTGATGGCCGACGGGTACGGCTTCGGCGGTGAGGGCGACTGGAAGACGTCCGCCCTGCTGGCCGCGGTGAAGGCCATGGGCGGGGCCGCCTCGTTCATGGAGGACTACACCTACCACTTCGGGCCGGGCGAGCCGAAGATCCTCGGCGCCCACATGCTCGAGGTGTGCCCGTCGATCGCCGCCGCCCGGCCGCGGGTCGAGATCCACCCGCTGGGCATCGGCGGCCGCGAGGACCCCGTACGCCTGGTCTTCGACGCCGCGCCCGGCCCCGGCACCGTGATCGGCCTGGTCGACATGGGCGACCGGTTCCGCCTGGTGGCGAACGCGGTCGAGGTGACCACCCCCGACGAGCCGCTGCCGGCGCTGCCGGTGGCCCGGGCCGTGTGGAAGCCCGCGCCGTCGCTGTCCACGTCGGCCGAGTGCTGGCTGACCGCGGGCGGCCCGCACCACACCGTCCTGACCCAGTCGGCCTCGGCCGAGACCCTGCGCGATTTCGCGACGATGCTCCGGACGGAGCTGTTGCTGATCGACGAGAACACCACGACGCACGACTTCACCGACCGCGTCCGGTGGAACTCGGCGTACTACCGCCTGTCCCGTCCCCTGTAAGGCCTCCAGCCCGCAGGTTTGCCGATGATGTCACGCTGAATCTCGCTCGTGCCGCCGTACCCGGTCGAGATCAGCGTGGCCGGGCTTCGCGGACCGGCGTTACGCTGACGCGCGTGAGCCGTCGATACGAGCGGGCGCACCGGATCGCCGCCCTCGACCCCGAGCGTGACCACCTCGAGATCTACCAGATCTCGGCCGGCTTGGAGTTCCCGTGGGACTACACGCGGGCGCTGGAGTTCGCCCTGTTCCGTACGTACTGCGTGCCCAGCATCTCGCGCCTGCTGGCCGCCACCGGCGAGTTCCGCGACCGGCCCCAGCGCCGCTACGACGACACCGCGCTGCTGATGGCCGAGATGGCCGCGCACGGGTACGACTCCCCACGCGGCAAGGAAGCGCTGCGAGTCGTCAACCGGGCCCACGGGCGCTATGCCATCACCAACGACGACATGCTCTACGTTCTGTCCACGTTCGTGTACGACCCGATCGACTGGCTCGACCGCTACGGCTGGCGCCCGCTGCACGACAACGAGCGCCTGGCCGCCTTCTTCTATTACCGCGAGGTCGGCCGGCGGATGGGTATCCGCGACATCCCGCCCGCCTTCGGCGATTTCCGGAGCTTCAAGCGGTCGTACGAGGACGAGCACTTCCGCTACACCGACACGAACCGCGAGATCGGCGAGTACACGGTGAACCTGTTCGCCGCCTGGTTCCCGCCGTTCCTGCGCCCCGCCGCCCGCCTCGGCGTCCGCGGCCTGCTCGACGAGCCGATGCTGCGCGCCTTCGGCTTCGGCCCCGCCCCACGCTGGGTCACCGCCGCCGCCGGCGCCGGCCTGCGCGCACGGGCCGGCGCCCTGCGGTTCCTTCCGCCTCGCCGGGAGTCGGTCCTCGGCGCGTCACCGCACAACCGCACCTATCCCGGCTACCCGCGCGGCTACGAGATCTCCGACCTGGGACCCTCGTAGACACGACCTTCGATTAATCTGCCCGATCATGAGACGACGGATCTGCGCCGCCCTGCTCGTGCTTCTGAGCACGGCCGCCTGCTCACCGCCCGAAGAGGAGAGCACCGCCCTCGCCGCCGGCTACGCCACGTACAGCACGCCCGAGAGCCGCCCGCAGCTCGACGTGGCGCTGGAGGGCGACGGCCTGAAGCCGGTCCTGACCGGCGCCGAGATCACCGGTCCCCGGTACGGCGTGCGCTTCCGCAAGGTGTACGTGGCGGCGGCGCTCACCGGGAAGCAGGCGTGGGACCTCGATCTGACGGACAGCTCGGACGTCGGGGTCAACGCGGGCGCGGGACGGGAACTGCTCATCGCCGTGGCCGGCGGCGGGCAGAACACCCGGGAGCCGTACTCCGGTGAGCATCCCGATCCGGTCGTCAAGCTTCAGCTGGACGGCGCCGCCCGGACGGTCGAACGCCTGGGCGGCTTCACGAAGATGGGCGACGTCCTGGTCGTCAACATTTCCGCCGGCGCCGACCCGGCGCTGACGGTGACCGACCTCGGCCGGACGCAGACGCTGAGCCTGCGCACCGGGAAACGCGGCGGGCACAGCCCGGACGCCTACTACCCGCTGCGAACCGCCAAGGCCACACTGGTCGGGCCGGGCGCCGGCCGGGTGACGCCGCTGAGCGCCTACCTCACCACCTTCGAGATCGACGCCACCCTCGGCGCGTACGACGCCAAGCGCGGCTGGGCCAAGGACGGCCACGCCTGGCTGGTGCTGAAGACGCAGGTCCGCGGCGACTCGAACCCGGCCGACCTGAACGGCTGGCGTGTCGAGCTGGATCTGGGCCGCGACTTCGAGGTGAACGGCGCCCACCCGATCCGCGACACCTTGACGGTCACCGAGACGACGATCCCGGTCACCTACGCCGTCGACATCCCCAACCCGAAGTCTCTGAGCACCGTGGACCTGAAACTGACCGGCGCCGGAACCCTCTTCACCGGCGACGGCCGGCGCGTACCCACCCGCCCGGCCGGCCCAGCCGGCCACACCACTCTCAGGTTCTAGCCCGCCGCCACCGGTCGACCGACTCATGCTCCGGAGCGGGCCCGCGGCGAGCCTGGAGGCATGACTACCGAACCCCGTCTCGTTCTCGAACCCGAAGCCCAGCAGATCGCCGACAGCACGAGCAAGCCGCCGTTCCTCTTCGAGCTCGGGCCCGACGGCGCCCGCAAGGTGCTCGACGACATCCAGGCCGCGCCGATCGACATGCTGCCGGTCGACGACGAGTGGATCACCGTCCCGGCCGAGGTGGGTGACGTCCGGGTACGCGTCGTCAAGCCGGCCGGCGCCACCGGCACCCTGCCGGTCGTGCTCTACATGCACGGCGGTGGCTGGATTCTCGGCAACGCGGGCACCCACGACCGGCTCGTCCGTGAGCTGGCCGTCGGCGCGAACGCCGCCGTCGTCTTCGTCGAGTACGACCGCTCGCCCGAGGCGCGCTTCCCCGTCGCCATCGAGCAGGGCTACGCCACCGCCCGCTGGATCGTGGCCGAGGGCGCCTCGAAGGGCCTGGACGCCTCGCGCCTGGCCGTGGCCGGCGACTCGGTCGGCGGCAACATGACCGCGGCCCTGGCCCTGATGGCCAAGGACCGCGGCGATGTCACCTTCGTCCACCAGTCGATGTACTACCCGGTGACGAGCGCGGCGCAGGACACCCCGTCCTACACCGAGTACGCCGACGGGCCGTTCCTCACAGCCAGGAGCATGGCGTGGTTCTGGGACGCGTACACCACCGACCCGGCCCAGCGCGCCGGCAAGTACGCCTCGCCCCTGAACGCCGCCCTGGACGAGCTGGCGGGGCTGCCGCCGGCGTTCGTCATCGTGGACGAGGCGGACGTGCTGCGCGACGAGGGCGAACTGTACGCGGGCAAGCTGCGCGAGGCCGGGGTCGCGGTGACGACCGTGCGGTACGACGGCATCCACCACGATTTCATGATGCTCAACCCGCTCAGCCCGACCCACGCCACGCGGGCCGCGGTGGCCCAGGCGATCGCGATGCTCAAGCTCGCGTTCGCCTGAGACGACGGCCCGGGCTCCCGCCGTCAGCCGGCGGCGGGGGCCTGCGCGACCCCGTTGAAGAACGTCCGGCCGCTCATCGTCATGGCCGGCTGGAAGTCGTTCATCAGCTTCACCCGGTTCGGGGAGTCGGCGAAGCGCGGGTCGAGCTGGAACTCGGCCGCCACCGACCACCACGTGACCGGCACGATCCCGGCCATCGCCATGCGCTGGATCGCGATGTCGTGCGCCTCCTTGCTCAGCGAGGCGGAGGCGTCGGCGACCACGTACGTCTCGTAGCCCGCCCGGACCGCGCCCAGCGCGGTCTGCAGGACGCACCCGTCGGTGGCGATGCCGCCGATCAGCAGCCGCCGCCGGCCGGTCGCCTCGACCGCCGCCGCGAACGCCGGGTCGAGGAACGAGTTGAACGCCGTCTTGCGCTCGATCACCGGCTGGTCGCCGAGCGCGGCCAGCAGTTCCGGGTAGAGCGGGCCGGAGGGCTTGGAGCTCTCGCCGTTGGTGACGACCAGCCCGGCGCCGTAGAGCTTCGCCGTCGTGGCCAGGCCGACCGTGTTGTTGATGTGCTCCCGCAGGTCGTGCGAGCGCAGCAGGTTGGCGAAGCCGATCGCGTAGTCGACCAGGACGACCGTGCTGTCGGCCGGGGACAGGGGCTCGAGATTCATCGTTGACTCCTCACTAATGAACAGCTGTTCATTAACGTAGCTCGCTAATGACCGGCCGTACAGTAAAAGCGTGTCGCCTGCCTCACAGCAATCGCACGAGCGATGCCGACAGCTCAGTCGACCGACTGATGCCAGCACGGCGTCCAGCCCGCAGGATCGAGGGGACAACGCGAGAGATTCGATTCATCTGGGGGAATCATGAGCAAGCCCACCATCGTGCTGGTGCACGGCGCGTTCGCCGAGTCGGCGAGCTGGAACGGGGTCGTCGAGGGCCTGCGCGCGGCCGGCTTCCCGGCGATCGCCCTGGCCAACCCGCTGCGCGGCGTCAGCAACGACGCCGGGTACCTCAAGGCCACGCTCGCCTCCGTCGAGGGTGACGTCGTGCTGGTCGGCCACTCGTACGGCGGCATGGTCATCACCAACGCCGCCGAGGGCAACCCCAACGTCAAGGCCCTGGTGTACGTCGGCGCGTTCGCCCCGGACGCGGGCGAGAGCGCCGGTGACCTGGCCGGCAAGTTCCCGGGCAGCTCGCTGGGCGAGACCCTGAACCCGGTCGCCCTGCCCGACGGCGGCACCGACCTGTACATCAAGCAGGACCTGTACCACCACCAGTTCGCCGCCGACTCGCCGGCCGAGGACGCCGCCGTCTGGGCCGTCACCCAGCGGCCGATCACCGACGCCGCGCTGAACGAGAAGTCGGCCCAGGCCGCGTGGAAGACGATCCCGTCGTGGTTCCTGTTCGGCAGCGACGACCTCAACATCCCGGTCGCCGCCCACCGTTTCATGGCCGAGCGGGCCGGCTCCAAGCGGACCGTCGAGCTGGCCGGCGGCTCGCACACCGTGGCCATCCCCGAGGCGGCCCAGCTGGTCGAGCTCATCAAGGAAGCCGCGTCCGCGTAAGCGGCGAACAGAAAGGGGAGTGCGGCCGCGCGCCGCACTCCCTTTCTGTTTCACAGAGCGCCGGCTGCAACTGGGTTGCGGTCCGGTGCGACCCTGCCGCGCGGCCCCGTCCCGGCCGATCAAGCGGGGCATGTCAGCAGAGCCGATCCTCTTCCCCCGCGACACGCAGGCCGGCCCCGCCCGGGACGCCTGGTGGCGCGACGCCGTCGTCTACCAGGTCTACCTGCGGTCGTTCGCCGACGGGAACGGCGACGGGATCGGCGACTTCGCCGGCCTGCGCTCGCGGCTCGGCTACCTGAAGTCACTCGGCGTCGACGCGGTGTGGGTGACCCCGCACTACCCGTCGGGCGGCGCCGACGGCGGCTACGACGTCATCGACTACAAGGCCGTCGACCCCGTGTACGGCGACGTCGAGGACGTCCGCGGCCTGGTCGAGGACGCGCACGGCCTGGGCCTCAAGGTGCTGCTCGACATCGTGCCCAACCACACCAGCGACCAGCACGCCTGGTTCCGCACGGCCCTCGCCGACCCGGACAGCCCGGAGGCGGCGCGCTACCACTTCCGGCCGGCGAGCGAGGAGCCGCCCAACAACTGGCAGAGCATGTTCGGCGGGTCGGCCTGGTCCCGTACGCCCGACGGCCGTTGGTATCTGCATCTGTTCACGCCCGAGCAGCCGGACCTCAATTGGGACAACCCCGAGGTCGCCGACGACTTCGACGAGACGTTGCGGTTCTGGTACGACCTGGGAGTCGACGGGTTCCGGGTGGACGTCGCCTACGGGCTGTTCAAGGACCCGCAATACCGCGACAACCCCGGCGTCTACTCCCCCACCCTGTTCGGGCACGGGCCCGAGCAGGTCATGACCACCAACCAGCCCCGGATCCACGAGATCTGGCGCCGCTGGCGGGCGGTCGGCGACTCGTACGAGAACGGGCGGATGCTGGTCGGCGAGGTCTCCCTCGCCGATCTGAAGCAGGTCGGGTTGTACGCGCGGCCGGACGAGCTCCAGCACGCGTTCCAGTTCCGGCTGCTCAAGAGCAAGTGGGACGCGACGGCGTTCGCCGACACGATCGCCGAGGCGCTCACCGTCTTCGCGTCGGTCGGCGCGCCCGCGCCCTGGGTGCTCGGCAACCACGACAAGGCACGGCAGGTCACCCGGTACGGTTCCCTGCGCCGGGCCCGCGCCGCCGCCCTGCTGATGCTCGCCCTGCCCGGGTCGGCCTATCTCTACGCCGGCGAGGAGCTGGGCCTGCCCGAGGCCGAGGTCCCCGACGCCGCCAAGAAGGACCCGATCTTCTTCCGCTCCGGGGGCGCTCGGGCCGGTCGCGACGGTTGCCGGGTGCCGATGCCGTGGGACGACCACGACGCGCTGGCCGGCTTCTCCGCGGCCGGCAGCGCCGCGCCGTGGCTGCCGATCCCGGACGGCTGGCGGGATCACGCCGTCAACCGCCAGGCGGCCGACGCATCCTCGACGCTCTCGCTCTACCGGCAGGCGATCTCGATGCGGTCGCTCTACCCGGCGCTCGGCTCCGGGCTGGGCGCGGTCTCGCGCGTCGGCGACGTCATCCGGGTCGACCTGGTGGCCCGCGACGGCGACCCCGACCCGGTCACCTGCTGGATCAACATGAGCGGGTCGGCCGCGTTCGTGCCCGCCCGGCGGGTGCTGCTCGCCTCGGACCGGACCGGTGTCCAGGAGCGCGACGGCATCGTCGAGCTGCCGGCCGATACGGCGGTCTGGGTGACGCCGAACTCCGTCGATCTGAGGTAGCGTCCTGACCCATGGCTCAGCGCAGCCTCGAGTTCGACGTCGAGGTCGGCCCGCAGGCACCCGGCGAGGCGCGTCACCGTGTCGTGACGTGCCTGCGCCAGTGGGGTTTCACCGACGGCGGCTGGCTCGACGCGGTCGCCGTCGTGGTGAGCGAGGTGGTCACGAACGCGGTGCAGCACGGTGGCGGCACCCTGGTCGCGATCGCCCTCGACGCGTACGCCACTCGGGTGACCCTGTCGGTGGCCGACTCCTCGGCCGTCGTTCCCCGGCGCCGCGAGCCGGACGACCGCGGCGGGCGCGGCCTGCTGCTGCTCGACGCGCTGACCGAGCGGTGGTACGTGGCCGACGAGGGTGACGGCAAACGGGTCCACGTCGAGTTCCGGCCGGCCGTGGCCGCACCCTGGCAGGAGAACCCCAAGTGAAGATCATCGGACGGCAGGACGGTGACGCCGTCCGGGTCGCGCTCACCGGGGAACTCGACCTGGCCAGCAGCGACGAGGTGCGCTCGTACATCGAACAGGCGCTGGCCACCACCCACCCGGCCCGCGTCCTGGTCGATATGGACGGCGTCGCGTTCTGCGACTCCACCGGCATCGAGGCGCTGATCCGGGCCCGCGCGACGGCCGTCGCGCAGGGCGCGCGCCTCGAACTGGTGAACGTCCACGGCATCGCCCGGACCACACTGGAGATCACAGGCGTACTCCCCCTGTTCTCATGACGAGGTTGCGCCTGCTGCTGGTCGTGGCCGTCGCGTACACGATCGGCGCCCAGATGGCCTTCGTCGTCTTCGACGCCGACTCGATCGTCGTCCTCTTCCTGCCCGCCGGCGTCACGCTGTCGGCCCTGCTGCTCACCCCCCACCGCGAATGGCCGTGGATCCTCGGCACGGTCGCCGTCCTCGAGCTGCTGATCGACGCCGGGCACGGCCTCGATCCGGGGTACGCCCTGGGCTTCGCCGCCGCCAACACCCTCGAACCCCTGGTCGGCGCGCTGCTGCTGCGCCGCGCCGTGCCCGGCCGGATCGACCTCGCCCAGCGCCCGCACCTGCTGGCCTTCCTGGCCTTCGGCGTGGCCGCCGGCCCGGCCGTGGGCGCCCTGGTCGGCGGCACCACCATCGCCCTGGCCCAGGACCGCGGCTGGCTCTCCTCGTTCCTGCCCTTCTGGGCCGGCGACGCCACCGGTGCCCTGACCGTCGCCGGCACGGTCCTGGCCTGGCGCCGCTCGTGGCTGACCCGTTGCGTACCGGCCGTCCTGGTCACCGTGGCCGTCACCGCCGTCGGTTTCTGGCCCCAGCACCTGCCGCTGTTCTACCTGCCGATCCCGCTGCTGTTCTGGCTCGGCTTCACCCAGCCGCTGGCCGTGACGATGATTTCGGGCCTGGCCATGACCGTCACCGCGAACACCCTGACCGGCGCCGGCCGGGGCCCGTGGGCGGCCCTCGACGGCCCGATCGAGATCAAGACGGCCACCTTGCAACTGTTCCTGGCGGTGGCCATCCTCGGCGCCTGCTTCCTCACGGTCGGCGTCACCGAACGCGACCGCGCGGTCAGCGCCGCCCACCAGCTGCAACAGGCCCTGCTGCCGGCGGTCGCCCCGGCGCCGCCCGGCATCACGGTGAGCGCCGGCTACCGCCCGGCCGACCTGACCCACCACGTCGGCGGCGACTGGTACGACGTCTTCGACGTCCCCGGCGACCGCATCGGCTTCGCCGTCGGCGACGTGGTCGGCCACAACCTGGCCGCCGCCGCGGCCATGGCCCGCCTCCAGTCGTCCCTGCGCCTGCTGGCCCAGACCGCCTCCGGCCCGGCCGAGGTCCTGACCGGCCTCGACAAGGCCAGCATGGTCATCGAGGGCGCCCACATGTGCACGGTGGCGTACGCCGACTACCACCCGGCCACGCGCCGCCTCCGCTACGCCTGCGCCGGCCACCCGCCCCCGTTGCTGATGACGCCGGGCGGCGGCGAGTTCCTGTGGGAGGGCCGCTCGATGCCCTTGGCGGTCGAGCCGCGGGCCCGCCCGCAGGCCGAGCGGATCGTTCCCCCGGGCGCGCACCTGCTCCTCTACACCGACGGCCTGGTGGAACGCCGCGGCGAATCCCTGCGCACCAGCCTGGACCGCCTCGCCGCCACGGTCGCCCGCGCGTCCACCACCGACCTCACCGAGACCCTGCTCGGCCGCATCCCGCACGACGGCCCCGCCATAGACGACGCCGTCGTCCTGCACGTCACCTTCGGCACCGCACCCCAGAAAGGGTGATGTAGGTCATAGGTCGCCGCTCGGCGGATGGTCAAGACTGATGCGTCATCGCGTCAGGCCTGCTCAGCCCGGGGAGAGCTCGTGCGGCAAGAGCGTTACGGACGTGGCGGGCGGCCGGGGACGACCGGCACCGCACTCGTCGACCGGAAGGTGGAACGCGCCGCCATCGACGACATGGTCCAGGCGGTCGGCCTCGGCCAGAGCCGCGTGCTCGTCCTGCGCGGAGGCGCCGGGATAGGCAAAACCGCTCTCCTGGACTACGCGCGGACGACCGCCACCGGACTTCGCGTGCTGAGTACGACCGGCGTCGAGTCCGACATGGAGCTGGCGTTCGCGGCCCTTCATCAGCTGCTGCTGCCGCTGCTGGACGGCCTGGCCGAGCTGCCGGGGCCGCGCCGCGCCGCGCTCGAGGTCGTCTTCCGGATGCGAGAGGGCCCCGCGCCCGACCCGCTCCTGGTGGGTGTGGCCGTCCTCAACCTCCTGTCGGACGCGTCCGAGCGCGGCCCTCTGCTCTGGCGTGGTCGACGACGGGCAATGGCTCGACCAGGCGTCGGCGCAGGTACTCGGCTTCGTCGCCCGGCGCCTGCTGGCCGAGTCGATCCTGCTGCTGTTCTCCGCCCGCACGCCCGGCCCTGACTTGCGGGACCTGCCCGAGCTGGAAGTCACCGGCCTGCCCGAGGCGGACGCGCACCTCCTGCTCGGCTCGGTCACACACGCCCCGCTCGACCGGAGCATCCGCCAGCGGATCGTGGCCGAGACACAGGGCAACCCGCTCGCCCTCATCGAACTGCCGCGCGGGCTGTCCGCGACCCGGATGGCCGGTGGGCTCGGGCTGCTGGACGCCGGGGCGCTGCCCGGCCAGATCGAGGAGAGCTTCCTCGCCCGCGCCGCCGAGCTGCCCGCGCCGATCCGTCTGCTGCTGTTGCTGGCGGCCGCGGAACCCGCCGGCGATCCCGCCCTGGTCGGCCGGGCCGCCGCCCGGCTCGGCGTTCCCCTCGCGGCCGACCGGGCCGACGGGCTGCTCACCATCGGCGACCGGGTCACCTTCCGCCATCCCCTGGTGCGCTCGGCGGTGTACCGCGCCGCCGACGCCGAGCAGCGGCGGGCCGTGCACCTCGCCCTGGCCGAGGCCACCGACCCGTCGGCCGCGCCGGATCGGCGCGCCTGGCATCTCGCCGCCGCCGCTTCCGGTCCGGACGAGGAGGTCGCGGCCGAGCTCGAGCGTTCCGCCGGCCGGGCCCAGGCGCGCGGCGGGGTGGCCGCGGCGGCCGCGTTCCTGCAGCGCGCGGTGGCCCTGAGCGCCGACGCCCCACGCCGTACGGGCCGGATGCTCGCCGCCGCCGAGGCCGCGCTGCGGGCCGGCGAGTTCGCCGACGTGCGCCGGTTGGTCGCCGCCGTCCGGGCCCGGCCACTCGACGCGGTGGACGAGGGCCGCGCCGGTGTGCTGCGGGCCCAGCTCACCTATGCCTCCGGCGGTGGGCCCGCCGCGGCCGTACCGTTGCTGCTGAGCGCCGCCGAGCGGTTCGCCGGTCCGCAGCCGCGACTGGCGCGCCAGACGTTTCTGCACGCGTGGGCCATGGCGAACGTCGCCGCCGACCCGGACCTGCTGCTGGCGGTCTCGCGCAACGCCCTCGAGGTGCTGCCTCCCGGCGGGGACGACCCGCTCGACCTCATCGTGGACGCCGTGGCCCGCATGGTGACCGACGGCCGCGCCGCCGCCGCGCCGATGCTGCACCGGGCGGCGGGGGCCATCCTCGACATGCCGCTGGCCGACGTGGTCGGCTGGGGCCGGGCCTCGACCGCCGCCTTCGTCGGCGTCTGGGACATGGAGGGACTGGGCACGATGGCGGCCCGCCAGGTTCGGCTCGTGCGGGAGGCGGGCGCGCTGCAGAGCCTGCCGGAAAACCTGATCGCTCTCGGCCACGCCCTGCTCTGGGCCGGCGATTTCGAGGAAGCCGAGGCCACGTACGACGAGGGCCGCACCATCTCGGAGGCGACCCGCCGGGCCGCACCCCCGCCGTACATCATCATGCGGTTGCGGGCCCTTCAGGGACGCGAGGCCGAGACGGCCGGCCTCGTCGCCGACACGCTGCGCGCCTCGGCCGCCGCCGGTGTCGGCGCGGGCATGACCGCCGCCCGATGGTCGGCCGCGATCCTCTACAACGGCCTGGCCCGGTACCCCGAGGCGATGCGCTACGCCGTCGAGGCCGGGGAGAAGCACGATCCCTGGCACTCCATCTGGATCCTGCCCGAGCTGATCGAGGCGGCCGGCCGGGCCGGCGAGCTCGGCGTGGCCCGGGCCGCTCTGGAGCGGCTGGTCGAGACCACGGCGCCGTTCGACGGCGATTTCCCGCGAGGCCTTCAGGCCCGCAATCAGCCCTGCTCGCCGAGGGCGACGAGGCTGACCGCCTCTACCGCGAGGCGATCGACCGGCTGGGACGGACGAAGCTGCGGACCGAACTGGCGCGCGCTCACCTGCTGTACGGCGAGTGGCTACGCCGCCACCACAAGCGGGTCGAGGCCCGGGCGGAGCTGCGCGTCGCGTACGACATGCTCGTGGCCGTCGGCATGGAGGCCTTCGCCGAGCGCGCCCGGCGCGAGCTGCTCGCCACCGGCGAGACGGTACGCCGGCGTGCGGATCGACCGGCCGCCGGCGAGGACCTGACCGCCCAGGAGCGCCAGATCGCCCTGCTCGTCCGCGACGGCTACTCCAACTCGGAGGTCGGCGAGCGGCTTTTCCTGAGTCCCCGTACCGTCGAATGGCACCTCCGGAAGGTCTTCGGCAAGCTGGGCATCGAGTCCCGGCGCCAGCTGCGTGACGTTCTGCCCGGCGCCGCGAACGAGGTGTCCGTGTGATCGACCGGGCCGCTGAGCGCGCCGTGCTCGAAGAGATGATCGCCGCCGTTCGGGCGGGTGAGAGCCGCGTGCTTGTGGTGCGGGGCGCCGCGGGCATCGGCAAAACCGTCATCCTCGAGTACGCCGAGAGGGCCGCCACCGGGTTCCGGGTCCTCCGCGCGATCGGGGTCGAGTCGGAGATGGAGCTGCCTTTCGCCGCCCTGCACCAGTTGCTTCTGCCCCTGCTCGACCGGCTCCCGCGACTTCCGGCGCCGCGGCGCGAGGCGCTCGAGACCGTCTTTCGCATGCGTGCGGGCGCGCCGCCCGATCCGTTCCTGGTCGGTTTGGCCACCCTCGACCTGCTCTCCGGTGTCTCGGAGGAACAGCCGCTGATCTGCGCCGTCGACGACGCCCAATGGCTGGACCGGGCCTCGGCCCAGGTTCTCGGCTTCGTCGCGCGCCGGCTGCTCGCCGAGTCCATCGCCATCCTGTTCGCGGCCCGGCAGCCCGGTCCCGAGCTGCGCGGGCTGCCCGAGCGGGAGGTGACCGGGCTCAGCGACGCCGACGCGCACGACCTGCTCGACTCGGTCACGCACGCGCCGCTCGACCGCGGCGTCCGCGAGCGGATAGTGGCCGAGACCCACGGCAACCCGCTCGCCCTGGTCGAGCTCCCCCGCGGACTCGGCACCACCCGGCTGGCCGGGGGTTTCGACCTGCTCGACGCCGAGACGCTGCCCGGCCAGATCGAGGAGAGCTTCCTGGAACGGGTCCGGGCGCTCTCCGGCCCGGCCCGCACGCTGCTGCTGGTCGCGGCGGCCGAGCCGGCGGGCGACCCGGATCTGGTGCGCGACGCCGCCGCCCGGCTCGGCGCCGGCCTCGACATCGACGCCACGGACGGGCTGCTGGCCGTCGACCACCGCGTCACCTTCCGGCATCCGCTGGTGCGTTCCGCGGTCTACCGGGCGGCGTCCCCCGCCGAGCGCCGCGCCGTTCATCTGGCCCTGGCCGAGGTGACCGACCCGGCGGCCGATCCCGACCGCCGTGCCTGGCATCTCGCGTCCGCCGCGCCCGGGCCCGACGAGGCCGTCGCGGCCGAACTGGAGCAGTCCGCCGGCCGGGCCCAGGCGCGCGGCGGGATCGCCGCGGCGGCCGCCTTTCTCCGGCGCGCGGTGGCGCTGACCGCCGATCCGGCCCGCCGCGCCGACCGGATTCTGGCCGCGGCCGAGGCGAGTTTCCAGGCCGGCGATCTCGAGGACGTCGGCCGGATGTTGAGCGCGCTGCGCGGCCGGCCGCTCGACGGCCTTCAGTCGGGCCGGGCCGGCGTGTTGCACGGCCAGGTGGCCTTCGCCTCCGGTCGCGGCGCGGATGCCACCGCCCGCACCGTCCAAGCCGCCCGGCAGTTGGAGGCGGTCGATCCTCGGCTGGCCCGCGAGATCTACCTGACCGCGTACGGCATCGCCGTCAGCGTCGCCGATCCGGAGGCCCTGCTCGCGGTGTCGCGGGCCGTCCGGCGCCTCACCCCACCGGCCGACCCCGGCCCGCTCGACCTGCTGCTGGAGGGCTACACGCTGCTCGTGACCGACGGCCGGGCGGCCGCGGCCGACGTGCTGCGCCGGGCCGCCGCCGCGCTCACCGAGCTTCCCCCGGCGGACGTGCTGCGCTGGGGCTGGGTGGCGACCGGGGTCAACGCCGCCGTCTGGGACGACGTGGCCATGCGGGAGACGTCCGAGCGCTGGACCCGGATCGTGCGCGACGCCTACGCGCTGCGGGAGCTGCCGTACCTGCTGACCGTGGTCGGCTACGCCAGCTCGTGGACGGGTGACTTCGAGGCGACGGCCGCCTTCATCGCGGAGGCCGACGCCGTCGCCGCCGCCAGCGGCATTCCCCTGCCCCCGTACGCGCAGCTGCGGCTGCTGTCCCTGCGCGGGCGGGAGCCGGAGACCACGGCGCTGGTCGCGGCCACCGTCGAGAGCTCGGCCGCCGCCGGCCTGGGCATGGGTGTCACGGCCGGGCAGTGGGCGGCCGCTGTGCTCTACAACGGGCTGGCCCGTTACCCGGAGGCGGTGCGGGCCGCGCGGTCCACCACGTACCTGGCCGAGCCCGGTCTGTCGACGTGGCTTCTGCCGGAGCTCGTCGAGGCGGCGTCGCGGTCCGGGGAGGCGGAGATCGCCCGGGAGGCGCTCGACCGGCTGGTCGAGGCGACCGCACCGTTCGCCACCGACTTCGCCGGCGGCGTCGAGGCCCGCAGCCGGGCGCTGATGGCCGACGGGCCGGAGGCCGAGGCGCTTTACCGGGAGGCGGTCGAGCGGCTGGAACGCACCCCGCTGCGTACCGAGCTGGCCCGGGCCCATCTCGTGTTCGGCGAATGGCTGCGGCGGCGCCGGCAGCGGCTCGAGGCCCGCGAGCACCTGCACACCGCGTACGAGATGTTCGTGGCCATCGGCATGGAGGCCTTCGCCGAGCGCGCCCGCCGGGAGTTGCTGGCCACCGGCGAGGCGGTCCGCCGCCGGGCCGCCCCGGCGGCGGCCGGCGAGGAACTGACCGCCCAGGAGCGTCAGATCGCCCTGCTGGCCCGCGACGGCTACTCCAACCCGGAGGTCGGCGAACGGCTGTTCCTGAGCCCCCGTACCGTCGAATGGCATCTGCGCAAGATCTTCGGGAAGCTGGGCATCGACTCCCGCCGTCAACTGCGCGACGTCCTGCCGGCCGGCGACGTCACGGAATGAGCTGCTGGCCGCCGTCCACGTCGTAGGTGGCGCCGGTCAGGGCGTCGTTGCTCATCAGCTGGAGGATCAGCGCGGCCACGTCGCCGGGGCCGACGACCCGGCCGATCGGCAGACTCGCCCGTAGTTCGGCCCGGCGCGCCTCGAGCTGGTCGCCGAGCAGGCGGGCCGACAGCGGCGTGTCGACGAAGCCGGCGGCGACCGCGTTGACCCGCAGCGGGGCCAGTTCCAGGGCCGCGTTGGCCGTGATGGCCGACAGCGCCGCGGTCCCGATGGCGGCCAGGATCAGTCCCTTGCCGGGGCGGCGGGCGCCGGTACCGGTGATGAGGGTGAGGGAACCACCCGACCGGGCCCGGGCCGCGGTCTCGCGGGCGACCCGCAGGGCGCCGACGAGATGATCGTCGATCTGCTCACGGGCCACCGCGAAGTCCATCTCGGCGATCGGCGCGTAGGCCGGGCCGGGGCCGCTGAGCAGCACGTGGTCGAGGGGCGTGGGCAGCGTGTCGAAGAAGCCGTCCAGGTCGGCCAGGTCGAGCCGGACGGCGGTCACCCCGAGTTCGCCGCCGACCTCCTTGAGGCGGCCCTCGTCGCGGCCGGTGACGATGACGTTCGCGCCGGCCGCGCGGGCCTGGCGGGCCGTCTCCAGCCCGATGCCGGAGGTGCCGCCGATGACGACGACGGTGCTCTGGTCGAGAGTTCTCATGAGTCCTCCTAGACGGCGCAGGCTTGCAGGCGCGGATTGGGGGCGAGCGGTTGCTGGGTGGCCCGGCGGCTGGGCACGAAGACGGCGGTGAGGACGGCCGCGGTGGCGGTCACCCCGGCCAGCACGAGCATCGCGAACTGGTAGTTGTCGGCCAGCGGCCGCGTGAGGTCGGTGGCGCCGCGGGCGCCGAGCAGCAGCGGCACGAGCGCCACCAGCACGACTCCGCCGACCCGGGACGCGGCGTCGTTGACGGCCGAGGCCTCGCCCAGGTCGCCGTCGTCCACGGCGGCCAGCACCCCGGCCGTGAGCGGCGCGACGGCCAGGCCGAGCCCGAGGCCGAACAGCAGCGCGCCGGGCAGGATCGCCTGGGTGTACGGCTGTCCGGGGCTCGCGGCCGAGAGCCAGGCGAAGCCGGCCGCGACGATCAGGATGCCGCCGGCCATCGGCCAGCGGGTGCCGACCCGGGCCACCAGGCCACCGACGAACGGCGACACCAGCAGGAAGACGGCCGACTCGGGGATGAGGGCGGCGCCGGCCTCGGTCGCGCTGTAGCCGAGCTGGAGCTGGCATTGCAGGATCACCAGGTAGCTCACCGCACCCAGAGCGCCGTAGAACAGCACGGTCGCCGCGTTGATGGCGTCGAACGGCCGTGACCGGAACAGTTCGGGCCGCAGCATGGGCCGCGGCAACCGCCGTTCGACCGGCACCAGCGCGGCCAGGCAGGCCACCCCGAGGACCGCCGAGGCCAGGACGGGCCCGCTCGCCCAGCCGCGCTCGGCGCCCGCGGTGAGGGCGTAGATGACCCCGCCCAGGCCGGCCACCGCCAGCAGCGCGCCGGCCACGTCCACGCTCAGCGGCCGCCGTCCGGTGTCCACATCGGGCACGAGGCGCAGCAGCACGAGCGCGGCCAGGATGAGTGGCACGTTGAGCAGGAAGACGTAGCGCCAGGACGCGTGGTCGACGAGCCACCCACCGCCGTACGGGCCCAGGGTGGTGCCGAGCGTGGAGACGCCGGCCCAGATCCCGATGCCCCGGGCCCGGTCCGGGCCGCGCAGCGTGCCGTTGAGCAGGGCCAGGCTGCTCGGCACGACCAGCGCCCCGCCCGCGCCCTGCACGACCCGGGCCGCGATCAGCGTCCCCACGTTCGGGGCGGCGGCGCAGGCGAGCGAGGCGGCCAGCATGACGAGCAGCCCGGCCGCGAGCACCCGCCGGCGGCCGAAGTGGTCGGCCAGCGCCCCGGACAGCAGCAGCAGCGACGCCACCGTCACCAGATAGCCGGTCAGCACCCATTGGAGCTCGCTCACGCTCGCGCCCAGGTCCTCGCCGATGGCCGGAATCGCCACATTGATCATGTACGCGTCGATGAAGCCGACCGCCGAGGCGAGCACGGTCGCGGCGATCAGCGCCCGGCCGGCCGGGCCGCGCAGCGCGATCACCGCGCCGCCGCCAGGGTGGCCGGATCGCTGGGGTGCGGGGTCAGCGGCACCGTCTCGGTGGTCAGCCAGTCCGCGAGCGGCAGCGACCCGAGCAGGTGCCGCATCTGGTCCTCGCCGCTGGCCTGCCACAGGCCCACCCCCCGGCCGCCGGGCGCGGTCCACAGCCGTACGAGCCGTCCCTCGCCGGCCAGCCGCCGGGTCTGCGCGGCCTCCTGCTCGAATCGCTCCTCGGCCGCCTCCCGGCGCGTACCCTCGGGAACCTGGATGGTGAAGTTGACCAGGAACTCCCGGGCACCCGGCTGGAGCGGCACCCGCCCCGCCCCCGGGTCGTTGGGGAACGCCGTCAGCGGCGTCACCTCGTCGGTACGCCACACCCGCAACGGCATCCTGGCCAGCGCGGCCTCCAGCTCGTCCGGGTCATCGGCCGCGAACAGCCCGATCGAGCGCCACTCCCCCGGGCCCAGCGGCGGCCGCCACAGCCGCCGGATCTGCCCCTGAGCCGCGAGCCGGGCGGTGTTCGCCGCTTCCCGGGCCCGCATGTCGGCCACCTCGTCCTCGGTGGTGCCGGCCGGCACCCTGGTGGTCATCGTGACCAGGAATTCCATGTCGCTCCCCTCGTCGTGCTGTGTTCCACCCTCCGTCAGGCAACCGGTCCGTGGGACCCGTGGCACTCCCTGGCCCCGCGTGCCCAGGGAGTCTCACCGGTGTGTCCCGGCGCCGCGGGGCGGCAGGCTCGGTCCACCAACGCAGGAGGAGTGGGCCATGGACATGAAGCTGGAAGTCGTCGTGATCGGGGTGTCGGACGTCGACCGGGCCAAGGCGTTCTACACGGGCCTCGGGTGGCGCCTCGACGCCGATCTGGCCACGAGCGAGAGCTTCCGGGTGGTGCAGGTGACTCCCCCGGGCTCGCCGGCCTCGGTCATCTTCGGCACCTCGGTGACGGACCAGCAGCCCGGCACCGCGCAGGGGCTGCACCTGATCGTGAACGACATCGCCGCCGCGCACGACGAGCTCAAACGGGCCGGGGCCGAGCCGAGTGAGGTCTTCCACGACACCGGCGGCGTCTTCCACCACGGCGGCACCGCCGAGCGGGTGGCCGGGCCGGCCGAGGGCAACGCCAGTTACGGCTCGTTCCTGTCGTTCAGCGACCCCGACGGCAACGGCTGGCTGCTCCAGGAGATCACCACTCGGCTGCCGGGCCGGCTCGACCCGTCGGTCACCGCGTTCTCCTCCGCGAGCGATCTGGCCGCCGCGCTGCGCCGGGCCGCGGCCGCGCACGGCGAGCACGAGGCCCGTACCGGCGCCGAGGATCCGGACTGGCCGTCCTGGTACGCCGACTACATCGTCAAGGAGCAGTCCGGTCAGGAGCTCCCCCGGTGAGCGACACGTACCGCGCGGTGGTCGCCACCGGTCACCGCCGCTTCGAACTGGTCGAGCGCGAGCGCCACGACCCGCCGCCGGGCCAGGTGCTCATCGACGTGGAGGCGTGCGGGGTCTGCCACACCGACGCGCTGGCGGTCGAGGGCGACCGGTCGGCGCCGATCGTGCCCGGCCACGAGATCATCGGCCGGATCGGCGCGGTCGGCGAGGGGGTCGACCCGTCGTGGAAGGTGGGCGACCGGGTCGGCGCCGGCTTCCTCGGCGGCCCGGACACCACCTGCGAGGCCTGCCGGTGGGGCGACTTCCTCAACTGCGCCGACCAGCCGCTGACCGGCACGACGGTCGACGGCGGCTACGCCGAGGTGACGTACGCCCGGGCCACCGGCCTGGTCCGGATCCCCTTGGGAACCGAGACCGTGAACGACGCGCCACTGCTCTGTGCGGGCCTGACCATGTACAGCGCGCTGCTGGCGGGGAGGGCCCGGCCGGGTTCGCTGGTCGCGGTGCAGGGCATCGGCGGCCTGGGTCATCTGGGCATCCAGTACGCCCGGGCGCTGGGTCACCGGGTCGCCGCGATCGGCCGGGGCCCGGCCAAGCGGGAGCTCGCGGCCGAGCTCGGCGCCGACGAGTACATCGACAGCCGGGCCGAGGATCCCGGCGAGGCGCTGCGACGGCTCGGCGGCGCGGCGGTCATCGTCGCGACCGCCGCGGCCGGGGCGGCGATGTCGGGCCTGATACCGGGGCTCGGGCGGGGCGGCGAGCTGGTCGTCGTCGGGGCCGACCCGGAGCCGCTTCAGGTACGCCCGGAGCAGCTGATCTTCGGCAGTCACCGGATCCGCGGCAGCCTGACCGGCACGGCGATCGAGAACGAGGAGAACCTGCGGTTCACGCTGCGCCACGCGATCCGTTCCTACAACGAGGTGTTCCCGCTCGGCGAGGCCGCCAAGGCGTACGAACGGATGATCTCCGGCGACGTGCGTTTCCGCGCCGTCCTCGACGTGAGGGGTTGAACGGCCATGGTGGACACCCTCCTGAGCGGGACGGTGGCGCTGGTCACGGGGGCGAGCGGCGGCATCGGGGCCGCCACCGCGCGCCGGCTGGCCCGGGAGGGCGCGGCGGTGGCGGCCGTGGCCCGCCGCCCCGACCGTCTCACCGGCGTGGTCGAGGACGTCACGGCGCTGGGCGGGCACGCGGTGGCGGTCCAGGCCGACCTCACGGACCCGGACCAGGCGGAACGGGCCGTCCAGGACGCGCTCGACCGGTTCGGGCGCATCGACATGCTGGTCAACAACGCCGGCGTCATGCTGCTGGGCACCGCGCTGCACACCACGCTCGAGGAGTGGAACCGGATGGTCGCGCTCAACGTGTCGGCGGTGCTGCACGTCACCCACGCGGCGGTGCCGCACCTGATCGACGCGGCGGCCACCTCGCCGCGCGAGGTGGCCGACATCGTCAATGTGAGTTCCACGGCCGGGCGGGTCGCCCAGCCGGGCGCCAGCGTCTACACCCTCACCCGGTTCGGCCTCACCGGCTTCACCGAGTCGTTGCGGCAGGAACTGCTCGAGGAGCGGGTACGGGTCGGCCTGGTCGCCCCCGGCGCCCCGGCCGGGCCGCTGCTGGCCGAGGAGGTCGCGGACGCGGTCCTCTACATGGTCAGCCGCGACGGCCGGGTCGCGGTCAGCGAGATGCTGGTCCGGACGGCCGGGAGAAACTAGGCGAACTCGGTCGCGACCTCGCGCAGGTTGGCGCCGGCGACCTCGAGCACGTCGTCGCCGGCCCCGCCGAGGATCGAGCGGGTCGCCCACAGCGCGAAACCGGACGCCTGGGCCACGCTCACCTTGGGCGGGATGGCCAGCTCGTGCCGCACGACGCGGGCGTCGACGACGGCCGGGCCGTCGTGCGCGAACGCCTTCTCCAGCGCGCCGTCGAGCTCGCCGGCGGTCTCCACCCGTACCCCGAAGAGACCGACCGACCGCGCCACCTCGGCGAAGTTCGGGTTGTCGAGGCCGGTGCCGTAGTTGACGATGCCGTCGGCTTTCATCTCGAGCTCGACGAAGGCCAGCGCCTCGTTGTTCAGCACCACGACCTTCACCGGCAGCCGCTGCTGGCGCAGGGTGAGCAGCTCGCCGAGGAGCATGGCGAGGCCGCCGTCGCCGGAGAAGGTGACGACCTGCCGTCCCGGCTGCGCGGCCTGCACGCCGATCGCCTGCGGCAGCGCGTTGGCCATCGTGCCGTGGTTGAACGAGCCGATCAGCCGGCGCCGGCCGTTCATCCTGGCACGTCGACCGGCACCCGGCGGCCGACGCGCTCGCCCCGCACGTCGACCTGCACCACCTTGGCGTGCGCCGGGTAGAAGGGCCGGTAGGGGAAATCGGTGCCCAGCATGAGCAGCACGTCGCAGTGCTCCATCGCCCGGTACCCCGACGGGAAGCCCAGCAGGCCGGTCATGCCGACGTCGTACGGGTTGTCGTACTCCACGAACTCCTTGCCCCGCAAGGCGTGCACGATCGGCGCCTGGAGCCGCCCGGCGACGGCGGTCAGCTCGCCGTGCGCGCCCTCACAACCGGCCCCGGCCAGGATGGTGACCCGCTCGGCGCCGTTGAGCAGTTCGGCCGCGGCGGCCAGGTCGGCCTCGGCCGGCCGGTGCACCGACCGCGCGGGCCGGACGGGGGTCACCTCGGCCGGGACCGTCGCCCCGAACACCTCGCCCGGCACCACGATCACGGCGACGCCCCGCCGCTCGACCGCCGCCCGCATGGCGATGCGCAGGACACCGGGCAGCTGCTCGGGAACGCTGACCATCTCGCTGTAGACGCTGCACTCGCGGAACAGCTCCTGCGGGTGGGTCTCCTGGAAGAACCCGGTGCCGATCTCCGCCCGCGGGATGTGGGCGGCGATCGCGAGGACCGGCACGCCGCTGCGCTGGGCGTCGAACAGCCCGTTGATCAGGTGCAGGTTGCCGGGCCCGCAGCTGGCCGCGCAGACCGCGAGCTCCCCGGTGACGGCGGCCTCCCCGGCCGCCGCGAAGGCCGCGGCCTCCTCGTGGCGGACGTGCTGCCACGTGATGCCGCCGTCGCGGCGCAGGGCATCGGTCAGGCCGTTGAGCGAGTCGCCCGGCAGTCCGTAGATCCGGCTGACGCCGGACGCCTTGAGCGTGGCGACGATGTGGTCGGCGAGGGTCATCGCGTCTCCCGTGAGTGTGCGGAATACCGAACTCCACCGTCGTCCGCCCGGCACTGGTTCGGCGCCCGGGTAAACCCCCGGGATACGCGACACCAGGGTCTTCCACCGGTACCGGTGGCCCGGGACGTCGGCCAGGGTGAAGGGGAGCACATCGATCTGGGGAGGCATCGGGTATGAGCGATTACGACGTGATCGTGGTCGGCGGCGGGTCGCCGGGTGAGCACTGCGCCGGGGCACTGGCCGAGGGCGGCCTGCGGGTGGCGCTGGTCGAGCGGGAGCTGGTCGGTGGCGAGTGCTCGTACTACGCCTGCATCCCGTCGAAGACCCTGCTGCGGCCGGGTGAGGCCGTGCAGGCGGCCCGGGACGCCGAGTCGACCGCCGAGGTCGACGTGAAACGGGCCCTGGCCTGGCGCGACTTCATGGTCTCGGACTATTCGGACGCGGGCCAGGAGCGGTGGCTGGCGGGGGCGGGGATCGCGCTCATCCGGGGCAGCGCGCGGCTGGCCGGGCCGGGGGCGGTCGAGGTGGCCGGGGTCCGCTACACGGCCGAGCACGTGGTGCTGGCCAACGGGGCGTCGCCGATCATCCCGCCGATTCCGGGTCTGCGCGAGCTCGACGTCTGGACCAACCGCGAGGTGACCGGGATGAAACAGGTGCCACGACGGCTGGTGATTCTCGGCGCCGGGCCGGTGGGGGTGGAGATGGCCCAGGCCGTACGGCGTCTCGGCGGCTCCGTCGTGCTCACCGCCCACGGTGACCGGGTTCTCCCGCACGAGCCCGCGCAGTTGGGTCACGCCCTCACCGCCGCCCTGCGTTCCGACGGCGTGTCGCTCGCCCTGGGCCCTCGTGCGATCGGCGCCCGCCGGGACGATTCCGACTATGTCCTGACGTTGGATGACGGTCAGGAGTTGCGGGGTGACCGGCTTCTGGTGGCCACCGGGCGGGCGCCTCGCGTCGAGGGGATCGGGCTGGAAACCGTCGGGATCGTGCCGGACAAGAGGGGCATCCCGGTGGACGAGTATCTGCGGGCCGCGCCCAACCTCTGGGTCGTCGGCGACGCCACCGGCCAGTTCATGCTGACGCATGTCGGGAAATATCAGGGTGAGGTCGTGGCCGACAACATCTACGGCCGCCCGCGCAAGGTCGACTACACCGCCGTACCCCGGGTGGTCTTCACCGACCCGCAAGCCGCCGCGGTCGGTGCGACGTCGGGCGCCGTCAGCTCCACTGTGGCCCTCAAGGACGTCGCCAAGACCGCGGCCTACACGCGCCGGTACGCCGAGTCGCACGGCTTCCTGACACTGTTCTCCGACGGATCCGTGCTCACCGGCGCGTGCGCGCTCGGCCCGGAGGCCGGCGAGTGGCTTCAGCAGGCCACCCTGGCCATCCGGGCCAAGGTGCCGCTCGACATCCTGCGCGACACGATCCAGCCGTTCCCCACCTTCTCGGAGATCTATGTCCAGGCCCTGCACGGCCTCCGCAAATGACCGTCTGCTGTTCACCGGCCGGTCACCCCGAATTGGACGCCGCGTGCGGTCACGACCGGCACGCTGTGCCGATGTTCGGCTTCGTTCTCGGCGCACTGGCAATCTCGTGGGGCGTGCTGGCGGCGTTCCTCGACCAACCGGGCGCCGCCGACCACCGGCGAGCCCGGCAGCTGTCGGCCGCGCTGCTGACCGCCTGCACGGCCGCGACGGCGGTCGGCGGTGTCGCGGCGCTGGCCGGCGCCTGGTAGGCGGTAGCGTTCGCCCATGGCGATGACGGTGGAGCAGGCGTGGGAGCTGAGCCGGGCCGAGAGCGGCCTGGCCGTGGTGTCCACGCTGCGCGCGGACCAGACGATCCAGAGCTCACTGGTGAACACCGGGATCATCCAGCGGGATGCTCCGGTGCTGGCTTTCGTGACGTACGGGAAGGTGAAGCTGGCCAACCTCAGGGCGCGGCCGCAGCTGACCGTGACGTTCCGCAGCGGCTGGCAGTGGGCCGCGGTCGAGGGCCGGGCCGAGGTGGTCGGCCCCGAGGCGGGCGCCGAGGCGCTGCGCCTCCTGCTGCGCGAGATCTTCTCGGCGGCCGGCGGCACCCACGACGACTGGGACGAGTACGACCGGGTCATGCGCGACCAGGGCCGCGTGGCGGTCCTGATCACCCCCGCCCGCGTCTACGCCAACTGAGCCGCACACCCGGGAAGCCCGTCGCCTCCCCCATGGTCGCGGATCGATGCCTTATCCTCCGCCCATGCGTAAGGCGATCATCTTCCACGGCACCGGCGGCAACCCCGGAGTCGCCTGGTATCCCTGGCTGGCCGATCGGCTGACCGCCCGCGGCTACGCCGTCGAGGTGCCGCACTACCCCACCCTCAACGTCGAACCCATCGACACGTTCCTGCCGAAGGTCCTCGAGGCGCACACCTTCGACCCGCAGACCGTGCTGGTGGGCCACTCCGGCGGCGCCGCCCTGCTGCTGGCGATCCTGGAGCGCCGGCCCGCGGCCCAGGCTGTGCTGGTGGCCGGTTACTGCACCCCGCCCAACGACGGCGAGGAGCCGGTCCTGCGTCCCGGCTACGACTGGGACGCCATCCGGGCCAACGTCCGGGACCCGTACTTCATCAATTCCCGCTCGGATCCCTACGGTTGCGACGCCACCCAGGGCCGGTCCCTGTTCGACCGCCTCGGCGGCACCCAGATCGTCCGCGACGACGGCCATTTCGGCGACTACAACCAGGTCTACGATGAGTTTCCCCTGCTCGACCGCCTGATCCCGTAAGCGCGCCCTCTCCCTGGCCGCCCTCGGCCTCTCCCGCTGACCCCCTCACCCGGCACAACCCTCAGGCCCAAGGTCAAAGCCGGCTGTCGTAGCGGGGTGGGGCGTACAGACCGTCGCTCCCGCCGAGGGCCGCGACGAGCCGAGCTGGGCGCTGGCGCGCCCAGAGCGCTCGGCCCGCCACGGCGACGTGCGTGATCGGTTGCGCTCGGAAACCCGGAGGGCAGCCGGCCGGGAACTATCAAGCCCGTTCTGACGTTCAGGTGAGCGACATGACAGTGCCCCGGCGGCGCCGAAGGGTAATGCTGGGGGACAAACTACGAATGAGGTGTGCGCCATGGCCACGGAGAAGGCGATTCTCGCCGGCGGCTGTTTCTGGGGGATGCAGGATCTGATCCGCAAGCGCCCCGGAGTGATCTCGACGCGGGTCGGGTACACCGGCGGCACGGTCGCGAACGCGACGTACTACAACCACGACGGGCACGCCGAGGCGATCGAGATCGTCTTCGACCCGTCCGTCACGTCGTACCGGGATCTGCTGGAGTTCTTCTTCCAGATCCACGACCCGACGACGCTGAACCGGCAGGGCAACGACGTCGGCACCAGCTACCGCTCGGCGATCTTCTACGAGACCGACGAGCAGAAGCGGGTCGCCGAGGACACCATCGCCGACGTCGAGGCGTCCGGGCTGTGGCCGGGCAAGGTGGTCACCGAGGTGACCGCGGCCGGCCCGTTCTGGGAGGCCGAGCCGGAGCACCAGGACTACCTGGAGCGCATCCCGAACGGCTACACCTGCCACTTCCCGCGCCCCGACTGGAAGCTGCCCCGCCGCGTCAGCTGAGCGCACGGCAGCCGCCCGGGCGGTGGCTCACCGTCCGGGCGCAGACGCCGCTCGCACCTCGTCGTTGGTGCGCCCGCTCACCACGGAGCGCGGGTGGTCCTCGGCGTTCCAGCCCTCGACCGCGTACTCGTCACGCTTGTGCAGCAGCAGCCATTCCCACTTGCCGTTGGCCCCCTGGCGCGTGCGCACGAGGACGAGGCGGCCGCGCAGCTTCTCGCCGTACACGTCGAAGTGAAGCTCGCCGTCCCTGACCGCGCGCCCCGGATCGCCCTGCGGCTCGAAGGTTCCGGCGTCCCACACGATGACGTCGCCGGCGCCGTACTGCCCGGCCGGGAGGACACCCTCGAAGTCGTAATAGGACAGTTCGTGGTCCTCGACCTGGAAGGCCGCCCGCCGCACCGTGGGGTCGAGCGTCGGCCCCTTGGGCACGGCCCAGCTCGCCAGCACCCCGTCGATCTCGAGCCGGAAGTCGTAGTGCAGCCGCCGCGCGCGGTGCCGTTGCACAACGAAGCGCATGCCTCTCACCTGCCCCCTAGCGGTTGAAATCAATGTTAGCTCACTGACGTATCATCGATTCATGCAGAAGCTGGAAGACAACGCCGTACGGGCGGCGCTGGTCGAGGCGGCCGAACGGCAACTGGCGGCCTCGGCCGACGGCGACATCGCCACCCGAGCCGTCTGCGAGGAGGTCGGCGTCACCCAGCCGGTGCTGTACCGGCTGTTCGGCGACAAACGCGGCCTGCTCGACGCCGTCGCCGACGCCGGTTTCGAACGGTACGCGCGGCGCAAGGCCGGCCTGGAGGTCAGCGACGACCCGGTGGCGGACATGTACGTGGGCTGGGACGACCACATGGCCTTCGCCGCCGAGAACCCGGCCCTCTACCAGCTGATGTTCGCGCCCCGGGCGGGCGCCGCGTCGAGCGCCCACCGCCGGATCCTGGACCTGCTGGAGGCCACGCTGGTGCGGGCCGCGGCGGCGGGCGCCCTCCGGACGACCCCGCGGCTGGCGGCCCAGCTGATCCTGCCGGCCAACATCGGCGTCGCGCTGAGCCGCATCGCCCAGCCGTCCCTGTTCGACGACCCGGACCTGTCGCATCGCGCCCGCGACGCGGTCTTCGCCGCCGTCCTGACCGCCATCCCGGCCCAGGACGACGGCACCGATCCGGTACGGGCGGGGGCGCGCCAGTTGCGCTCGCGTCTTTCCCTTTCCGGTACGCCGAAACTGGAGCCCGCGGAGGCGGCCTTGCTCGACCGCTGGCTCGAACGCCTCGACGAGCCCTAGGCGGCCTGGCGCCGCGCCTTGCGGACGGCTTTCTCCAGCTCGGCCCGGCTCATCGTGGTCCGCTTCGGGACGTCGAGGTCGCGCGCGAGCTTGAGCAGATCGCTCTTCGAGACCTCCTTGAGGTCGGCCGCCTTCGCCTTCGCGCCCTTCCCGCTCGCGGCGGTCTTGCGCTTCGGGGCGGCCGACTTCCCCGGTTCGGCCGCCGCCCGGCTCTTCTTGGCGGCCTCGACGCTGCGGCGCAGGGCCTCGAACAGGTCGGTGGCCGCGGTGGGCTCGAGGGCCTCGGCGGCCGGGGTGATCTCCTTGCCGGACTTCTTCTCCTCGATGAGCTCGTTGACGCGGTCGGTGTAGGTGTCGCGGAAATCGGCCGGGCGCCACTTGCCGGCCATCGAGTCGATCAGCTGCTGGGCCATGTGCAGTTCGGCCGGCTTGGCGGCGTTGCGCCGGGGCAGCGAGTCGATCTGGTCCTTCGGGTCGCGGACCTCGTCGGCGAAGTACATCGTCTGCAGCATCAGCAGGTCGCCGTCGGCACGGATCGCGGCCAGATACTCCTTGCCCCGCATCACCAGCGTGCCGATCGCGGCGCGGCCGGAATCGGCCATCGCGTCGCGCAGCAGGCCGTACACCTTCTCGGCCTCCTCGCGGCCGGGACCGAGAAAGTACGTCTTGTCGTAGTAGATCGGGTCGATGTCGTCGAGCTCGACGAAACGGTCGATGTCGAGGCTGCGCGACCGGCCCGGCGCCACCGAGTCGAGCTCCTCCTGGTCGAGCATGACGTAGTCGCCGCCGCCGACGTCGGCCCCTTTGACGATGTTGTCGTAGTCGACTTCCTTGCCCGTGCGCTCGTTCACCCGCTTGTAGCGGATGCGGTCGCCGGTGCCCTTCTCGAACTGGTGAAAGCCGACCTCGTGCTCGTGGGTGGCGGAGTACATCGCCACCGGCACCGACACCAGGCCGAAGGTGATCGCTCCTGTCCAGATCGGTCGCGCCATACCGCTGCCATACCCGCCGGCGGCGAATCGAATCCCGCCGGTTAACTACCACCATGTAATTCCTGGTCAAGGGGTATCACCCGGCCGTGCGCGGGGTAGCCCGATCGGATGACGATCGACGGCGAGGTCGTACGGCCGATGCTGGCCGCGCTCGGCCCCCTGCCCACCGGACCGGGCTGGGCGTTCGAGTTCAAGTACGACGGCGTGCGCGCGGTCACCTACGCCGCCGGCGGCGAGGTGCGGGCGCTGACCCGCAACGACAACGACGTCACGACCACGTACCCGGAGCTGGCCGAGATCGCCACGCTGCTGGATGGCCGCCAGGTGATCCTCGACGGCGAGATCGTCGCCCTGGAAGCCGGCGAGCGCCCGTCGTTCGCGCTGCTCCAGAACCGGATGCACGTCGCCGCTCCCCCGGCGGCGCTGCTGCACACGGTCCCGATCCGCTACTACGTCTTCGACGTGCTGCGGCTGGACGGCGAAAGCACGATCGACCTGCCCTACCGGCGCCGCCGCGAGCTGTTGGCCGCCCTGCGCCTCGACGGCGCGACGGTGCGGACGCCGGCCAACTTCCCGGACGCGGACGGCACCATCGTCCTGGACGCGGCGAAACTGTCCGGCTTCGAGGGCGTCGTCGCCAAACGCGAGGACGGCGTGTACCGGCCGGGACGCCGCTCCCCCGAGTGGACCAAGGTGCCACTGATCCGCACCCAGGAGGTCCTGATCGTCGGCTACGAGCCGGGCGAGGGCCGCCGCTCCGGAACAATAGGTTCACTCCTGCTCGCCGTCCCCGATCAGGAGCAGAGCTTGCGGTACGCGGGTCAGGTCGGCACCGGCTTCACGGACGCCATGCTCCAGCACTTGCAGGCCGAACTCGACGCCGCCCGGCGCACCACGGCCCCCGTACCCGGCGTCCCCCGCGACCATGCCCGCCACGCCCGCTGGGTGGAGCCCACCCTGGTCGGCGAGGTCGCCTTCCGCAACTGGACCGTCGACGGCCGTCTCCGCCACGCTTCCTGGCGCGGCCTGCGCCCCGACCGCGACCCGTCCTCGCTGGCCGCTCCCCCGCGGGCAGCCACCCCGACCCAACCCCCGACACCACCGACAGCCCGCCCCCGCCCGACCCCAGCCCGACCGACCCAAGCTCGACCAACCCGAGCTCAAGCAACCCAAGCCCGGCCGACCCAAGCCCGCCCGACCCAAGCTCAA
Source organism: Actinoplanes sp. NPDC048988 (assembly GCF_043197815.1). Taxonomy (NCBI): domain Bacteria; kingdom Bacillati; phylum Actinomycetota; class Actinomycetes; order Micromonosporales; family Micromonosporaceae; genus Actinoplanes; species Actinoplanes sp. NPDC048988. The sequence goes on from NZ_JBICTW010000005.1 coordinate 115,774, forward strand.
GCGACGCGAGCAGAGGGAACGCCAGCCCAGGCGACGCCAGCCCAGGCGACGCCAGCCCAGGCGACACCAGCCCAGGCGACGCGAGCGAAAGCGGCAGCGTCAGCGTCAGCGGCAGCGAGGCAGACAGCCAAGCGGGCAACCGCCGGGAAGCAGACAGCCGGGCGCGAAACAGCCGGGAAGCAGACGGCCGGGCGGGAAACGGCCGCGCGGGAAGAGGTGACCGGCACGGTCATGACCGCGGATGCCACCTGGCGGGTCGAGGCAGTACGCCGCGACGGCCGCCAGTGGTACCGGATCGTCCACGGCGACAACGTGGTCGAGGGCCTGACCCTGGACGACGTCCGGCTGGTACTCGAAAAGGCGGGTATCGACCTAGCCGACCTCACCGAAGCCGCCTGACCCAGAACACCGCGCCCCAGGGACGGCGCGGGACGGCGCGGGACAGCGCGGCGCGGGACGGCGCGGGACAGCGCGGCGCGGGACAGCGCGGGACAGCGCGGCGCGGGACAGCGCGGGACAGCGCGGCGCGGGACAGCGCGGGACAGCGCGGCGCGGGACAGCGCGGCGCGGGACAGCGCGGGACAGCGCGGCGCGGGACAGCGCGGGACAGCGCGGCGCGGGACAGCGCGGGACGGCGCGGCGCGAGGCGGGACGGCGCGGAGTAGCGCGGGACGGCGCGCGGGCGGCGTGGCACGGGTGCAAGGGGACGTGGCACGCGATGCGGGGCGCGGGCGGTGGGAGCGTGGCGCGGGGCGGCGGAGCGCGAGGGGATCCGTTTCGCAACTGGGTCGCTCCGGGGCTGTCACGCGGTCGGGGGTGGGGCTGCCGACTGTGTGCACATGAAGTCGCTCGTAAATGGTTTGTTCGTGGTCGCGGCGATCTCCGGGGCCGCCTCCCTGGCCGCGCCGGCCGCCTATGGGGTGGACGCGGCCGACTCGCTGCTTCCGGCTGAGGTGTCCGGCCGGCGGCCGGCGAGGGTGGTCAGCACGGCTCTGGACGACGCCGGGCGGCCGATTGTCCGCGTTCGGACCGCCACCGACCGGGCCGCCGCGCGGCGGTACGTTCGGGAAGGCCGCAGCCGCAGCCGGTCCGTGGCCGTGGAGATCGACAAGACGGTTCGTACCACCGAGGTTCCGGCCGGCTCCGACCCGTACCGGGCCGATCAGTGGGACTTCGCCAAGATCAATGTGGCGGCGGCCTGGCCGCGGTCGACCGGGGACGGGGTGACCGTCGCGGTCATCGACACCGGCGTGGACGCGGCCCACCCCGATCTGGCCGGCGACGTTCTGCCGGGCATCGACTACGTCGCCGGGACCGTCGGCGGCACCGGCATCGATCCCAACGGCCACGGCACCCACGTGGCCGGCACGATCGCGGCCGCGACCGGCAACGGCGTCGGCATCTCGGCGGTGGCCCCGTCGGCGAAGATCCTGCCGATCCGGGTGCTCGGCGCCGACGGCACCGGCAGCATGGCCGACGCGGCCAGCGGCATCGTCTACGCCGCCGACCACGGGGCCCAGGTCATCAACATGTCGCTGGGCTCGACGGATCGGCTCGACGCGGTGACCCAGGCCATCGCGTACGCGCGCGGCAAGGGTGTCACAGTGGTCGCCGCGGCCGGCAACGACGGGAGGAAGGGCAGCCCGGCCAACTATCCGGGGGCCGACCCGGGCGTCATCGCGGCCGCCGCCACCGACTCGGCCGACGCGGTCGCCGCCTTCTCCAACCGCGGCTCCTACGTCGACGTGGCCGCGCCGGGCGTCGGCATCCTGAGCACCCTGCCGACGGTGAAGGGCAGCTACGGGAGCATGAGCGGCACCTCGATGGCCGCGCCGCACGTGGCCGCGGTCGTGGCGCTCCTCAAGGCGTACCACCCGGCCTGGAGCCCCGACGAGATCGAACAGGTTCTTCAGAGCACGGCGGTGGACCTCGGCACGCCCGGCAAGGACACGAGCTACGGCTGGGGACGCATCGACCCGGTCGCGGCGCTGGCCGAGGAAACGCCGACCGCGCCGAGCATGCCCGTTGAGACCACCACACCGAGCACGCCGACAACGCCTGTCCAGCCCATCACTCCTAGCGAGCCCACTGCGCCTAGCGAACCCACTCCGCCTGGCGAGCCCACTGCGCCTAGCGAGCCCCGCAAACCCAGCACACCGAGCGTCACGATCGGAGTGAGCACCGGAGCGCGCGACGTCGCGTACGGCACCCGGCTGACCACCCGCTACACCGTCAAGGCGGGCAGCAGCCCGTTGGCCGGGCGGGCGGCCCAGCTGTGCGTCGCCTCGGGCAACAAAGCGTTCACGTGTACGTCGATGACGACCACCGCCGCCGGCACCGTGACCGTCGCGGCGACGGCCACGGCGAACCGGCGCGTGCGCCTGACGGTCGCGGGTGTCAGCTCGCCCGTCACCTCGTACGTGGTCCGGCCCCGGCTGGCCGTGGCCAAGGCGGGCGCCCGCAAGATGCGGATCGCCATGACCGGGGTGGCCGGGCAGCGCCTCAGCGTGCAGCGGTGGACCGGCAAGGGCTGGCACGCGATCCGGTCCTACCCGGCCGCGAGTGGCCGCCTGGTCACCGGCCTGGTGGCCGGCGCCACCTATCGGGTGGTGGCACCGGCGAGCACCGCGCTGTCGTCGAAGACGAGCGGCGCCGTCAAGGTCTGACGCGGGTCAGGCGCGGACGATGGCCACCCCGTACTGGGGCAGTTCCAGGCCGCGGGCCGGCTTGCCGGTGAGCAGGTCGGTCCCGTCGAGCTCGACGACGTACGGCAGCGGGTTGTGGTTGATGACGTACGTGTCGGCCTGGCTGGTGATCCGTTCGACGCCGGGCGCCGGGCGGGGCAGGTCGAGGCCGAGGCGGCCCAGGATGGTCTCCACCAGGGCCGCCTTGCCGTCGGCGGCCAGGTCGGCCGCGACGTACCAGGCGGTGCCGTTGCTGGTGATGGCCGGGCCGCCGGCGGCGGGACCGTCGGTGAACTCGGACTCGACGGTGGCTCCGGCCGGCCGGACGACCTCGCTCCACGTCACCGACGACGAGGTGACCGTGCCGGCGAGCGCGGCCGGGTGGCCGGCGAGCGGGGTGAACTCCTCGATCCACAGGCCGAGCGTCCGCTGGAGCGGGCCGAGGTAGCCGCCGGAGCGGACGCGCAGGTTCTCGTCGACGATTCCCGTTTGGAACGTCACGATGAGCGTGCCGCCGTCACGGGCGTACCCGGCAAGGTTGTCGAGGCTCGCCTCGGTCGCCAGGAAGAGCGTGGGCGCGACGACGACACGGAAGCCGCTCAGGTCGGCGCCGGGGTGCACGAACCGGACCCGGAGGCCGGCCTGGGTGAAAGCCCGGTACCAGGCCGAGAGCTGCCCCTGGTAGCTGATCCGGGTCGGGCGGGCCGGCTGTTCGAGGGCCCACCAGCTTTCCCAGTCCAGGACGATCGCCGCCTCGACCGGCGGGGCGGCCACTGTGGACGGCAGCACGCCGGAGAGCGCCGTCAGCTCGGCGCCGAACTCGACGACCTCGCGCCACACGCGGGTGTCGGTGCCGCTGTGCGGCAGCATGCCGGAGTGGAACTGCTCGGCGCCGGCGATGGACTGCCGCCATTGGAAGTACATGATGCCGCGGGCCTCGCGGGCGATGGCCTGGTACGACCACGCGCGCATCTGGCCGGGGCGCTTGGCCGCGTTCTGCGGGCGCCAGTTGACCGCGCTGGTCGCCTGCTCCATCAGCACCCACGGCTTGTCGCCGGCGAGCGAGCGCATCAGGTCACGGGTCATGGCCGAGTGCAGGTACGCGGTCTCGTCGGCCGGGTCGGGGTAGCTGTCGTCGGAGACGAAGTCCAGTTCCTTCGCCCACTCCCAGTAATTCGCGGGCTTGAAGAAGCCCATGAAGTTGGTGGTGAGCGGGATGTCCGGGGTCACCTGGCGCAGGACGGCCGCCTCGGCCCGGAAACACTCGAGGAGCTCGTGGGAGCCGAACCGGTCGAAGTCGAGCAGCTGGGCCGGGTTCTTGAAGGTCGGCGCGTCCCGCGGCGGGAAGACCTCGTCGAAGGACGAGTAGTGCTGCGACCAGAAGGCGGTGCCCCAGGCGTGGTTCAGGCCCTCGACGGTGCCGTACTTGTCGCGCAGCCAGCCCCGGAACGCCTCGGCCGACACGTCGCAGTAGCAGCGGCTCACGTGGCAGCCGTACTCGTTGTTGACGTGCCACATCTGAAGGGCGGGATGTGAGCCGTAGCGCTCGGCCAGAGCCGTCACCAGCCGGGTCGCGTAGCGGCGATAGAGCGGCGAGCTCGGGCAGTACTGCTGGCGGCTGCCGGTCGACAGCCGTACGCCCGAGGCCGTGACCGGGAGGATTTCGGGGTGCTTGAGGGTGAGCCACGGCGGCGGGGACGCCGTCGCGGTGGCCAGGTCGGCGCGGACCCCGGCGGCGTGCAGCTTCTCCAGCACCACGTCGAGCCACTCGAAGTCGAACTCGCCGTCGCGCGGTTCGAGTCGCGACCACGAGAAGACGCCGACGGTGGCCAGGTTGACGCCCGCGGTCCGCATGAGCGAGGCGTCCTCGTCCCACACCGCGCGCGGCCACTGCTCCGGGTTGTAGTCCCCGCCGTACCAGATCGGCATCTTGTCTCTCCTGCCTAGGCGCGTCGCACGGCCGTGGAGCCGCGCACGATCAGGTGGTCCTCGACCGCGGGCAAGGGCTCGCGCGGTACGTCCGGCTCGAGCCGTTCCAGCACGCGGCGGAACGCGTGCGCCCCGTGGAGGGCGAAGTCCTGGCGTACGGTCGTCAGCGGCGGCGAGAAGTACGCCGCCTCGGGCATGTCGTCGTAACCGACCACGCTGACGTCGGCCGGGACGTGGCGGCCGCGCTCGGCCAGGGCCCGGGTGACGCCGAGCGCGATCTGGTCGTTGGCGCAGACGACAGCGGTGGGATTCCGCAGCCGCCGGCCCGCCTCGTGTCCGGACGCGGCGGACCAGCCGGCGGCGAACAGGCGTTCGCTGTCGAGGCCGGTGAAGGCTTCCTCGAAGGCGCGCAGGCGGGTCCGCGCGGAGCACCAGTCGCGCGGGCCGGCCACGTACGTCACGCGGTCGTGTCCCAGCTCGATCAGGTGCCGGGCGACGGCGTGGTGGGCCTCGACGGTGTGGGCGGCCGGCGTGTCCTCGGTGACCGTGACGAGCAGGTCGGGCGAGAGCCGGCCGACGGCCTCGCGGAGCTGGTCGGTGTCGGCGATCGCGAGCACCCCGGCGACGTCCTGGCGGCCGATGGTGGTGAGCGTCCGCTCGAGGTCGTCCGCGTCGTACGTCATCACGTCGAGCAGGTAGCCGGCGGCGCGCGCGGCCCGGCGTACGCCCTCGACGAGCTGGACCGTGCCCACCTCGAGCAGTTCGCCGGTGAGGGCGACCACCGTGCGCGACTCGCCGCGGGCCAGCATCCGCGCCGTCAGGCTGGGCCGGTAGCCGAGTTCCTGGATGGCCCGCTCGACACGCTCGCGCGAGGCCGGGCGCAGCGGGGACGCACCCGACAGGTAGCGGCTCACGGTCTGGTGGGAGACCTCGGCCACGCGCGCGACGTCGTAGATCGTCGGTGCTCTGGGCACTCGGTCCTTGCGCACCACGGGCCGCTCCCCCGAGAAAGTTACCGGTAACAGTTCGCCCTTCCAGCAAAACTGTTACCGGTAACGTTTGTCAAGGCACGAGCACCAGGCGGATCGGGTCGCCCTCCTTGGCGTCGAGGCGGCGGACGGCCTCGGCCGCGTCGGCCAGGCGCAGCGCGCCGCTGACCGAGCGGGAGAACTCGACCCGGCCGCCGGCCACCAGGTCGAGCAGCTCCAGCACATGCTCGGGCTGCGAGCCGTAGTGGCCGAGGATCTGCTGCTTGAGATAGCTGAAGTGGGTGCCCTGGGTGATGGTCAGCGGCTGGTCGGTGAGGCCGACCAGGATCAGCCTGCCCTCGCGGGCCATCGTCGCGGCGGCCTGCTCGCGCACCGGCGCCACGCCGGCGAAGTCGAAGGCGTACGAGAGACCGCGCCCCCGCGTCGCCTCCTTCACCCGCGTCGCGAAGACAGGGTCGGCCGGGTCCAGGGCGAGGTCGGCGCCGAAGGCCAGCGCGCGTTCGCGGGCGGCCGGCAGCGGATCGATCGCGATGACCGGGGCGGCGCCGATGACGCGCAGCAGCTGCACGGCGTGCGCGCCGAGGCCGCCGACACCCCAGACGCCGACCGGCCGGGCCGGGGCCACCCGGGCGGTCTCGACGATCGCGGCCCACGGCGTGGAGACCGCGTCGGGAATGAAGCAGGCCTGCTCGAACGGGAGGCTGTCGGGCAGCGGCACGACCGTGCCGGCGGTGGCGACCGCGAATTCGGCCCAGCCGCCGTCGTAGTCGACGCCGCGCGTCCAGACGACCCCGTCGCGCTCCTCGCCGGCCTGGAGCAGCACCCGCTGGCCGACCGTGAGCCCGGTGACGCCGTCGCCGATCTCGTCGATGACACCGGCGGTCTCGTGCCCGAGCGTGACGCTGTCGCCCGGCAGCAGCAGCGGCTTGATGACGCCCTGGATGAGGTGGACGTCGGAGAGGCAGACACCGGCCGCCTTGACGGCGATCCGGACCTGGCCGGGGCCGGCGTGCGGCTCGGCGATCTCTTCGACAGCGAACGTTCCGGTGGAAACGTCGAGACGTCCTGCGAGCATGGTTGCTCCTCGGTCGGTAATTTCAGTACCCTCGGTATCGAGTGAATACCCGCGGTATCGAGAGGTCAATGTCTGACATGCCACAAGATCGACGACGGCCACGGCGCGAGGACGTCCGGCGCGATCTGCTCACCGCGGCGGCCGAGGAATTCCGGCTCTCGGGGTACGCGGCCACCCGGCTCGAAGCGATCGCCGCGCGCGCCGGCTACACGAAGGGCGCGGTCTACTCCAACTTCGGCTCGAAACAGGAACTCTTCGCCGAGCTGCTCGACGAGCAGGTGACAGCCCTCATCGCCACCTCGGTCGAGCAGATCTCGACGGCCCGGGCCGAGGACGTGGCGCTGCGCCTGGCCCGGTTGTCGCTCGACGAACAGCGCTGGCACGTGCTCATCGCCGAGTTCGCCGTGCAGGCCACCACCGACCCCGGCGTGGCCGCCGTCTACCTGGCCAGCCGCCACCGGCTGATGACCGCGCTGGCCGGCCTGATCCGCGACAACGCCGCCCCTCTCGGCGTCACCGGCGACCCGTGGAGCATCGCCTTTCTGATCCTGAGCACGACCAACGTCCTGGGCGTGCACGGCGTCATCGAGCCCGCGGCCCTCCCGCTGGAGCGGCGCGCCGAACTCTTCGCCGCGGTCCTGCGCGCCTAGCTCTAGCGCCCCGCCTCCGCCAGGGCTCGGGGCAGCTCGCGGCGGGAGGCGACGCCGAGCTTGCCGAGGACGCGGCGGACGTGCCGCGGACAGCGCCTCCCGGAATCGGCCGGATCCGTTGTGCAGAACGGCGCCGAGATAGTGGAACCAGGTGATCCCGACGCCCTCCCCCAGCGCCTCGGCCAGCTCGGCCGACTCGGCGACGAGCTTGGCCGCCCCGCCGGCTCCGCGCCAGGCGGCCACCGACTCGTCCGGGCCGTCGGCGGCCTGAGCTCGGTGCCAAGCGCCACGGTCCGGGTCGGCCCGTTCGTCTGTCACGTGGGCCAGGGCGCGGTGGGCGGCGCGGCGGTCGTCCCGTGGTGCCGCGCCGTAGACGGCCGAGCGTGCCAGCGTGTGCCGGAAACGGACCGTGGCGCCGATCGTGAGCAGCCCCGCCGCGCGGACCTCGTCGGCGGCGGCGCGGGCGATGCCGAGGCGGCGGGCGGCGCGCCACATCAGGGCCGGATCGCCGACCGGGTCGGCGGCCGCGATGAGCAGCAGCGTGCGGGCGCCGGCCGGCCAGTCCGCGGCTGCGGGCGGCGAAGCTCTCCTCCAGACGGCCGGCCAGCGGCAGCGCCCCGGGCAGCCCGAAGCCGCCGGCCAGCCTCATCGGGGTGCGGGCCGGCGGAAGTTCGAGCAGCGCGAGGGGATTGCCGTGCGCCTCGGCGAGGATCGCGTCGCGGACCCGCTCGTCCAGCGGCCAGCGGACGACCGTGTCGAGCAGCGCCCGCGAGTCGAGGTCACCGAGGCCCTCGACGGTCCGGGTGGGCAGGCCGTCGAACTCCCGCACCGCCGGCCGCAGCGCGTACAGCATCACCACCGACTCGGCCTGGAGCCGGCGCGTGACGAACGCGAGCACCCGAGCGGACGCCTGGTCGAGCCATTGCGCGTCGTCGACCACGCAGAGAAGCGGCTTCTCGGCGGCCGCCTCGCCGAGCAGGCTGAGCGTGGCCAGCCCGACCAGGAACGGATCGGGGGCGCCGGGTGAACGGCCCGCGGCGAGGCCGAAGACCGTGGCCACGTATGTCGCCGGCCACGGCGTTACCGGGCGGCCTCCTCGAGCCACGTGTGCAGCGCCTTGAGCGCGTCGGGGGCGATGCCGTGGCCGACGGGATCGCGGCGGGCCTCGGCGAGGGCGCCGGACTCCATGGTCACGTAGGCCCAGGTCCGGTCCTGGAGTTCGCGGGGAATGACGGTGTCGTGGTCGCCCTGGGCGACCAGCACCGGCACGCCGGACAGGCGCTGGGGCGTGACGGGCACCCCGGCGTCGAACGGCAGGGTGCCGTAGAGGATGGCGGCGCCGGCGAAACGGGTGGGGTCGTCGAGCAGGAGACCGCCGGCGAACGCCGCTCCCCCGCTGAAGCCGGCGAGGACCACCGGGCGGCCCTTCGCCGTGGCGTCCAGCCATTCACGGAACCAGTCGATGCTCGCGCGCAGCGATTCGGGGCGGGGGCGGCCGATCCCCCGGTTGGCGAACCAGGCGTATCCGGTTCCTTCGGCGATCGGCGCGCGGACCGCCGCGTACGCCAGGGAAGCCGGAAGATGGCCGGCGCGTCAACCTTTCTCGGGTGAGGTCACGGCTTCTCCACCTCTTCGAAGACCAGCAGGGTACGGGTGTTGACGACGCCGGGCATGCCCTGGATCTCGTCGAGCACGAGGCGGCCGAGGGCCGCGTTGTCCGGCGCGCGTACCAGCATGATGACGTCGAACTCGCCGCCGACCAGGGCGATGTGCACGACGCCGGGCAGCGCCCGGAGCTGGTCGGCCACGTCGCGCCACTCGGCCTGGTTGAGGTTCACCGTCACGTAGGCCGAGGTGCCCAGGCCGGCCGCGACCGGGTCGACGTCGGCCCGGAAGCCGCGGATCACGTTCGTGGAGCGCAGGCGCTCGACCCGGGCGTAGGCGTTGGCCCGGGAGATGTGCAGGCGCTCGGCCAGGGTACGCATCGACAGGCGCCCGTCCTGGGTGAGCTCGGCCAGAATCTGGCGATCGATGTCGTCGACCACTTGTCTCGCCCCTCCGATCCACTAGGCGCCCGGCCGAGACGTTTGGCTCCCAAGAACTCGTGGCGAGCGTACATCTTCTCGGTTTTCACCCGATAGTGGAAACCAATTGGCATGAAGCGAAGCATGTCCACATGACAGGTGACGCACACCACCTTCTCCCCTCGGCCACGCCCGTGACGCTGATCGGCGTCGACGGCCGGGCCGTACGAGACGAGTTGCCGGACGACGCGGCGCTGCTGAGGGCCCTACAGGGTCTGATCACCGCGCGCCGGCTCAACGAGCAGGCATACGCCCTGGTCCGCCAGGGCCGGCTGGCCGTCTACCCGTCGTCGCACGGGCAGGAGGCCTGCCAGGTCGGGGCGGCCCAGGTGCTCGGCGACGGCGACTGGCTGTTCCCCACCTACCGGGACACGGCGGCCATCGCCGAGCGCGGCGTCGACCCGGTCGAGGCGCTCAGCCTGCTCAAGGGCGACTGGCACTGCGGTTACGACCCGCATGAACACAAGGTCGCCCCGCACACGACGCCGCTCGCCACCCAGCTGCCGCACGCGGTCGGCGTGGCGCACGCCGCCCGGCTCAAGGGCGAGCGAACAGTCGTGATGGCCCTCTGCGGCGACGGCGGCACGAGCGAGGGCGACTTCCACGAGGCGCTGAACTTCGCCGCCGTCCTCAAGGCGCCCGTGGTGTTCTTCCTCCAGAACAACGAGTACGCCATCAGCGTCCCGCTCTCCCGGCAGACCGCCGCTCCTTCCCTGGCCTACAAGGGCATCGGGTACGGGATCAGGAGCGAGCGCGTGGACGGCAACGACGTCGCCGCCGTGCTGGCCGTGCTGACGGACGCCGTGAATCGAGCGCGCGCCGGTGAGGGACCGCAGCTCGTCGAGGCCCACACGTACCGGATGCAGGCGCACACCAACGCGGACGACGCGACGCGCTACCGCACCGACGACGAGGTGGCGGCCTGGGTCGAGCGCGACCCGATCGTCCGCCTCGAGAAGCACCTGCGCGATCGGGGTCTGCTGACCGACGATTCGCTCGCCGAGATGCGGGCGGCGGCCGAGAAGACGGCAGAGCACATGCGCGACGGCATCAACCGCGATGTCGAGCCCGACCCCCACGACCTTTTCGCTTATGTGTACGCCGAACCGACAACCCAACTGCGGGAGCAGGGGGCCCAGGCATGACCGTCCACGAGAAGCTTTCGATGGGGCAGGCGCTCAACCGGGCCCTGCGCGACGCGATGGCCGCCGATCCGGCGGTGGTCGTCTTCGGCGAGGACGTGGGCCCGCTCGGCGGGGTCTTCCGGATCACCGACGGCCTGACCGCCGAGTTCGGCGAGGACCGCTGCTTCGACACGCCGCTGGCCGAGTCGGGCATCGTCGGTGTCGCCGTCGGCATGGCCATGAACGGGATGCGCCCGGTCGTCGAGATGCAGTTCGACGCGTTCGCCTATCCGGCGTTCGAGCAGATCGTCAGCCATGTGGCGAAGATGCGGAACCGTACGCGCGGCAAGGTGTCCCTGCCGATGGTGATCCGCGTTCCGTACGCGGGCGGCATCGGCGGTGTCGAACACCACTGCGACTCGTCGGAGGCGTATTACGCGCACACGCCGGGCCTGCACGTGGTCGCCCCGGCCACCCCGTCGGACGCGTACGGCCTGCTGCGGGAGGCGATCGCCTCGCCCGACCCGGTCGTCTTCCTGGAGCCGAAGAAGCTCTACTGGAGCAAGGAGGAGGTCGAGCTCTCCGGTCGCCCGGCGGCGGGCATCGGCAAGGCGGTCGTCCGCCGGGAGGGCACCGACGCGACCCTGATCGCCTACGGGCCGTCGGTGCCGGTCGCGCTGGAGGCGGCCGAGGTCGCCGACCGGGAGGGCCGCAGCCTTCAGGTCGTGGACCTGCGGTCGATCGTGCCGTTCGACGACGAGACGGTGTGCGCGGCGGTCCGGTCGACCGGGCGGGCCGTGGTGGTCGCCGAGGCGAGCGGGTTCGCCAGCGTCTCCTCGGAGATCGTGGCCCGGGTGACCGAGCGCTGCTTCCACTCGCTGGCGGCGCCGATCCGGCGGGTGACCGGCTACGACATCCCCTACCCGCCGCCGAAGCTGGAGCACCTGCACCTGCCCGATGTGGACCGGGTGCTCGAAGCGGTCGACGACCTGCAGTGGGAGGACTCGTGAGCGGCCAGGTGTTCCTGCTGCCCGACCTCGGCGAGGGGCTGACCGAGGCGGAGGTGGTGCGCTGGCTGGTGAAGGAGGGTGACACCGTCGCCGTCGACCAGCCGGTCGTGGAGGTGGAGACGGCCAAGTCGCTGGTCGAGGTGCCGACGCCGTTCGCCGGTGAGGTCGCGGTGCGCCACGCCCCCGAGGGCTCGGTGCTGGAGGTCGGCAAGCCGCTGCTGACGGTCGGCGCGGTCGCCGCGCCGACGCCGGCCGAGACCTACCGCGAGGAGGAGCGTGCCGGATCCGGGAACGTCCTGATCGGGTACGGGACGAGCGCCGCGCCGGCCGCCTCGGGCCGCCGCCGGCGGCGGCCCGTGCACACGACGGTCTCCCGGGTCCCTCTGGTGGTGTCCCCGCTGGTGCGGCGGATCGCCCGCGACAAGGGACTCGATCTGCGCACCATCACCGGCAGCGGCCCGGGCGGCCTGATCGTGCGGGCCGACGTCGAAACGGCCGCCGAGACGGCCGTGCCGCCGATGGCCCCCGCGGTGACCGTGCCGGGCGAGCAGCGGATTCCGTTGAGCGGGTTCCGCAAGGCGGTGTCGGCCGCGCTGGCCCGCAGCCGGTCCGAGATCCCCGAGGCGACGGTCTGGGTCGACGTCGACGCGACGCCGCTGTGGGAGCTGCGCGAGAGCGTACGGCCGGGTCCGGGGATCCTTTCCTACATCGCGCGGTTCGTGGTGGCCGCGCTCAAGCAGTACCCGGTGCTCAACGCGCGCCTCGACACCGAGCGCCAGGAGATCGTCCAGTACGACCGGATCGACCTCGGCATCGCGGTGCAGGGCTCGCGGGGGCTGGTGGTGCCGGCGGTGACCGACGCCGGGTCGATGACCACGACCCGGCTCGACGAGGAGATCCGGAAGGTGACCGCCGCCGCCCGGGAGGGCACCGTGGGCGCCCCGGCCGGGACGTTCACGCTGAACAACTACGGCGGCTTCAACGTGGACGGCAGCGCCGCCATCATCAACCATCCGCAGGTGGCGATCCTCGGCTTCGGCCGCATCATCGACCGCCCGTGGGTGGTCGGCGGTGAGCTGTGCGTCCGCAAGATCACCCAGATGAGCTTCGTCTTCGATCACCGCGTCTGCGACGGCGGCACGGCCGCCGGCTTCATGCGCGCGGTCGCCGACGCCATCGAGAACCCGGCGGCCGCGATCGCCCGGTTGTGATCGTGAGGGGCGGGTGAGTGACCCGCCCCTTCACCCTGTGAGGATGGCTTCCATGACTCATGTATCGGGGGGACCGGACGTCCGCGTGACCGGGCGGCGGGTGGTGGCGACCATCATCGACGGCATCGTGCTCGGCGTGATCGGCAATATTCTGGCCGCGGTGTTCGACCTGGACGTCGTCGTCAGCGGCCGTGAGCTGACCCACCTGGCGAGCGGCGGCAATCTCCTGCTTTTCGTGGTCGCCACGCTCTACTACGTCCTGATGGAGGGCTACCTGGGCCGTACGGTGGGCAAGATGGTGACCGGGATCAGGGTGGTCGACGGCGAGACCGGCCGTACCCCGCCGGGCGTCGGCAAGGCGATCCTGCGCACCATCTTCCGCATCATCGACAGCATCTTCGGCTACCTGGTCGCGTTCATCGTCGTCCTGTCCTCCCCGCGCCGCCGCCGCGTCGGCGACATCGTCGCCCGCACCCAGGTCGTCCGCGGCTAGCTCGGCGACGGTGTCGTCGCGGCTTTGAGGCGCCGGCTGATCTGGTCCATCGCGGACCGGAGTTCGGCCGGCTCGACCTCGCTCAGGTCGGTGTCGAAGGTGATGAACAGACCGGCGATCCCGGCCCAGGACCAGCCGCCGATGGTGAGCCGGCTGCGGTCGGCGCCGGCGGGCTCGACGACGGAACCGCCCGGCGCCCAGCGAGCGGCGACCTCGGCCGGCAGCTCGAGGACGGCCGAGCCGACGCACTGCCACCGGCCGGGCGTGTCACCGCGGTCCGGGTTCCGCACGACCAGGCGGGTCAGGTCGTCGCGGGTGAGCGGCTGGGGCGTGAACACCGCCCCGCCGCCGGGGGTGTGCGGGCGGATCCGGTCGACCCGGTAGGTGTGCCACTCCCGGTCGCGGTGGCCGCGGGCGATCAGGTACCAGCGCCCGGCCCAGACGACCAGGTGATGCGGCTCGACCTCGCGGGGCGGGCGGAACCCGGGCCGGCCGGGCTCGGTCACGCAGCCGTCGGGGTCGAGGTAGTCGAAGCGCAACACCCGGGCGGTACGGATCGCCGCGCCGACCGTCCGCAGCGTGCCCACGTCGATCGGCGGGGCGGAGAACTCCCAGTAGTTGCGCAGCGAGGTGACCTCGAAGGCCTCGCTCGCCGCGCGCAGCCGGGCCGGCATGACCTGGCGCAGGGTGGTGAGCGCCCGGGCCACGGCGTCGTCGATCCCGGTCACCGTCGCCGGCGCGGTCTGCAGAGCCAGCGCGATCGCGATCGCCTGGTCGTCGTCGAGCACGAGAGCCGGCAACCGGCCGCCGGCGCCGAGCCGGTATCCGCCGCCCGCCCCCATCACGGCGTTCACCGGATAGCCGAGCTCGCGCAGGGTGTCGACGTCACGCCGCAGGGTCCGGGCCGACACGTCCAGCCGGGCGGCGAGCTCGGCGCCGCGCCACTCGACGCGCGCCTCCAGCAGGGAGAGCAGGCGCAAGATCCGCGCGGAGGTATCGGCCATGGAATCCACAATTTCAGACGTGGCGGTCAGCCGGTGTCCGCCATGGTTGCCACGCTGCCGTCATGAGCACTCATCTTTCCCCGGCCGGGACGACCGTGTCCCGGCCGCCGTCGGTCGCCGGCCGGCGGGCGTCGATCGCCCTGCTGGTCGTCCTGTTCGCCTCGTTCATGGATCTGCTCGACGTCACCATCGTGACTGTCGCCGCCCCCGGCATCGCCGCCGACCTGGGTGCCGGCGAGTCCCAGCTCCAGTGGACGGTGGCCGCGTACACCCTGGCCCTCGGCTCCGGCCTGATCACCGGCGGGCGGGTCGGCGACGCGTACGGCCGCCGCCGGGTGTTCCTGGTGGCACTGGCCTGTTTCGCCGTCGCTTCGGCGGCCTGCGCGCTGGCTCCGGGGGCCGGGGCGCTGATCGCCCTGCGAGCGGTGCAGGGCCTGGCCGGCGGCTTCATGGTGCCGCAGGTCTTCGGGATCATCAGGTCCTCGTTCGCGCCGGCCGCCATGGCCAAGGCGTTCGGGGCCTACGGCGCGGTGCAGGGCCTGGCCGCTGTCGCCGGTCCGCTGCTCGGTGGCGCCCTGGTCGACGCGGACCTGTGGGGCCTGGGCTGGCGCACGGTCTTCTGGATCAACATCCCCGTCGCCGTGGTCGCCCTGGTGGTGGGGATCCGGGTGCTGCCGGAATCCACCGCGCCGGAGCGGGCCCGCCTGGACGTCGCCGGCGCGCTGCTGTCCGCGGGCGCGGTGGTGCTGGTGCTGCTGCCCCTGGTGCAGGGACGGGACTGGGGCTGGCCCTGGTGGGGATGGGCGATGCTGGTGGCCGGTCTGGGTCTGCTCGCCGGCTTCGTGGCGTACGAGCGGCGGGTGGCGAACCGGGGCGGGCAGCCGATTCTGGACCCGGCGCTGCTGACCGTACGCCCGTTCACCGCCGGGCTGGCCGCGTCGGTGCTCTTCTTCGGCGCGCTGGCGTCGTTCTTCCTGGTCCTGTCGATCTACCTGCAGTCGGAGACGGGCCGCTCGGCGTGGCAGACCGGCCTGGTGCTGTTGCCGTACGCGATCGGTTCCATGCTCACGTCCGGCGCCGGAGTGGCCCTGGCGGCCAAGGCCGGCCGGGCTCTGCTGGTCACCGGCTCGCTGACACTCGCCGCCTCACAGGGCCTGCTGTGGCTGCTGGTCCGCGACGGTGGCACACCCGGATACTGGCCTCTGGCCGGTGCCCTGTTCCTGGGCGGGCTGGGGCTCGGGCTGGCCGCCCCGATCCTGGTCAACGTCGTGCTGGCCGGCGTGCCCGGTCGTCAGGCCGGCGCCGCCGGCGGGGTGCTGTCGACCGTCACCCAGATCGGCGGAGCGGCCGGTGTCGCGGTGCTCGGCACCGTCTTCTTCAGCGCCCCGGACGGTCTCGCTCGGGTCATGCCCTGGCAGGTGGCCGCCTATCTGCTGGCCGCCCTGGTGATGCTCGCCCTGCCCCGCACCGCCGCCGCTCCCGGCCCGGGCTGACACCCCGCCGGGAGCGGCCGGGAGTCAGCTCTCGCGGGTGGCGGCGAGGGCCCAGGCGACCAGCGCCGGCTGGCCGAGCAGGCGCAGCGCCCGCTTGCGGTCGGTGTCCAGGCCGAAGCCGTCCTTGCGCTCGGTGTACTGGGCGATGTTGCCGGGGAAGACCCCGACGAAGAAGGCGGCCGCCAGTTTGCCCAGGCGGCCGCGGGTCGGCTGCTTCCAGGTGGACAGCAGCGCGGCGCCGAGGCCGAGCTCGACCAGGCCGGAGGCCAGCACGACGAAGTCCGGGTCGAGGGGCACCCAGGACGGCACCTGGGCCTGGAACTCCTCGCGCTGGGTCGTCAGGTGGCCGGCGCCGGCGGTCAGCAGCACCAGGCCGAGGGCGGCCTGGGCGAGATTGCGAGTCTTCGACATGCCGGCCTTCTTACCCGTTGAAGGTCGCGGGATGCGGGCCCGTACGGCCGTCGCTCTCCAGAGCGTCGATCGCGGCCAGCTCGGCCGGCGTCAGGTCGAAGCCGAAGACGTCGAGGTTGGCCGCGATGCGGGCCGGGGTGACCGACTTCGGGATGACCACGCGGCCCTGCTGGAGGTGCCAGCGCAGGACGGCCTGGGCCGGGGTGACCCCGTGGTCGCGGGCGGCGGCCACCACGGGCGCCGCGTCGAGGACGGCGCCCTGGGCGAGCGGGCTCCAGGCCTCGGTGACGATGCCGAGGGCGGTGTTCGCGGCCACGGTCTCGCGGTTCTGCAGGGCCGGGTGCAGCTCGATCTGGTTGACCGAGGGCACGGCGCCGCCGAGGGCGGCCACCCGGTCGAGGTGTCCAGGCAGGAAGTTGGAGACGCCGATGGAGCGGGTCAGCTTCTCGGCGCGCAGTTCCTCGAGGGCCTGCCACGTCTCCAGGTAGGCGTCGGTGGCGGGGGCCGGCCAGTGGATGAGGTACAGGTCGACCCGGTCGAGACCCAGGGCGTCGAGGCTCCGGCGCAGGGCGTCACGGGTGGGCGTACGGCCGAAATCGGAGATCCACAGCTTGGTCGTGACGAAGAGCTCGTCGCGGAGCAGGCCGGAGGCCGCGATCGCGCGGCCGACGCCGGCCTCGTTGCCGTAGGCCGACGCGGTGTCGATGCTGCGGTAGCCCGCCTCGAGCGCGGTGGAGACCGCGGCCTGGGTCTGGGCGCCGGGCACCTGGAAGACGCCGAAGCCGAGCTGCGGGATGGTCACGCCGTCGTTGAGCGTGACGGTAGGGACGGCAGTCATTGTTTCTCCTGCAATAGACAGCGTATGCAACTAACCGATAGTTGCACGCGCGTTCTATCGGCGCAAGGCGGTGTAAGGTTGGTCGCCATGGGGATCAGCAACGACGCGGTCGAGATCCGCGCCCAGGGGTGGCGGCGCCTGGCCGCCCTGCACGGCCTCATCGAGACCGCGCTCGAGAAGGCGCTCCAGGCCGAGCACAAGCTTTCCGTCGTCGAGTTCACGGTCCTCGACGCGCTGAGCCGCCAGGACGGCTGGCACATGCGCATGCAGCAGCTGGCCCGCGCGGCCGCCCTGTCCAGCAGCGCCACCACCCGGCTGGTCACCCGCCTGGAAGACCGGGGCCTGCTGACCCGCATCCTGTGCGCCGACGACCGGCGCGGCATCTACACCGAGCTCACCGCGGCCGGGCAGCGGCTGCTGTCCGAGGCGCGGCCCACCCACGACCGCGTACTGGAGCAGTCGCTGGCCGAGGCCGGGACGATCCCCGAGCTGGAGAGCCTGGCCGCGACCCTGCATCGGGTTTGACCGGCAACCGGCGGGTATCCGATGGTCATGAGCGATCAGAGGAACGAACGGGACGCGGTGGAACAGGGCGACGGCGCGCCGGCGCCCGAGGAATCGCCCAGCCGGGCCGGAACCGAGGACCGGCCCGACCTGAAGGAGCACGACAAGGCCGACCCGGCCGACGGCACCGACGTCTGACGGCGTTCACGAGGCCAGGCCCCGGATCAGCTCGATCGTGCGGCTGAGATGGGGCTCGGCCCGATCGGCCCGGTGGGCCAGGGCCAGGTCGACGGTGGCGGCCGGGCCGGCCAGCGGGCGGTAGACCACACCGTCGAGGGCCAGGGCGGTCACCGGCTCCGGCACCACCGCCACACCCAGGCCGCCGGCCACCAGAGTGATGACGGTGGACGTCTCGCCGACCTCGTGCCGGACGCGGGGCTCGAGGCCGGCGTCGCGGAACAGGCCGAGCACCACGCCGTACATCACCGAACGGCGACCGGCGGAGTGCACGATCAGCGGCGTCTCCCCCAGGTCGGTGACCCGTACCCGCTCACGCCCGGTCAGTGGATGCGCGGCCGGGAGCGCGACGACCAGGCGGTCGCGGCGCAGCGGGGTGACGGTCAGGGACCGGTCGGCCACCGGCGGGCGCAGCAGCGCCAGGTCGATCTCACCCGAGCGCAGCGCCTCGACCTGGTCGGGCGCGAGCATCTCGCCCCGGAACGAGAAGTCGACGCCCGGCAGTTCGACCGCGAGGTGCCGGGAGAGGGCGGGCAACAGGCTGTACGTGACCGAGCCGACGCAGCCGATGGCCAGATGACCGACCACGCCCGCCGCGACCCGGCGCGCCTCGTGACCGGCCTGCTCCACGTCGGCCAGGATCGCCTTCACCCGCGCCAGGTAGGCCCGGCCGGCCTCGGTCAGCTCGACCCGGCGGGTGGTGCGGTGCAGCAGTTCGACACCGAGCTCGGCCTCGAGCCGGCGGATCGCCTGGGACAGCGGCGGCTGGGCGATGTGCAGCCGCGCGGCGGCCCGCCCGAAGTGGCGCTCCTCGGCCACGACCAGGAAGTACCGCAGGTGGCGCAGCTCCATACGGCCAGCAGGCTATCAAAACGGGCGTACGGGCTGGTCGAGCACGTCGTCGTCCGCGGCCACCGGATATCGCGCCACCAGGGCCAGCGCTTCGTCCTCGCGGCCGCGCACCGCGTACGCCACGACCAGGTGGGCCCGCAGCAGCGCCACGTCCTCGTCGTCCCGGCCCAGCACGGCGTGGGCGCGGGCGAGCAGCCCCTCGTCCGGTGGCGTCTCGGCGGCCAGGCGGATCAGCGCGCGCAGGGTTCGCGGGTCGTCCGGCCCCAGCAGCCGTTCCAGGTCGCCGGCGATCCCCCGTTTCCGGTGGCGCTCCTCGTCCGGCCCGGCCGGCCACCGCACGTATCGCGCGTGCTCCTCGCGGGCCGCCACGGTATCCGGATGCACCGGCCCGAGGTCGCGCGCGCGGTCGGCCACGATCCGTTCGCAGGCGGCCGCGACCTGCCCGAACAGCGCCCGGGCCGCTCCCTCGTCGCCGAAACGCCGGTGCAGCGCCGCCAGCCGCGCCCGGGCCCGAAGCGTCCCGATGTCGTCCGGCCCGGCGGCCGCCTCGCGCCAGCCGCGCAGGATCCGTTTCCGCAACGCCGAGCGGACCGGCCCGGGCGACGACCAGAACTCCAGGCGGGACAGGGTCTCCAGAGTGTCCGGGTGGGCCTCGCCGAGGATCCGGGCGCGCGCGGCCGCGATGCTCTCCAGCTCGGCGATCAGGCGCGGCTCACGGTCGCCCTCGGCACCCCAGCGCACCAGGGCCAGCTCCTCGCGGACGGTGAGGGTGTCCGGGTGCTCCGGCCCGAGGGTCCGCGCCCGGCTTTCGGCTGCCTTCGCGAGCTCACCGATGGCCGCGTCCTCCCAGACCGCGTGGCCGGGATCGTCGTACTCGGGCGTCGACCGGTAGGCCCCGGCCAGCTCGATCCGGCTGCGCACGGTACGCGGGTGGTCGGCGCTCAGGGTCCGCTCCCGCTCGGCCAGGGCGGCCTGGAGCCGGCGAACCTCGACGACCCGGCTGCGGCGCACGACCGGAGACTACAACGAAGCCACCGGGCGCCCTCCCCCGCTCAGGTGAGGCGCCCGGTGGCTTCGCGACAGCTACCGCGTCACGGGGCCAGCAGGGAGTCGCTGACCGCCGTCACCCGGCCGAGCTTGAGGGTGGCCACGTCGGCCTCCTCGTACGAGGCGGCCTGGTGGGCCCACTGCGAGCGGCCGCCGGCCGTGCGGAAGTGCACCTTGACCGGGCCGGGGGCGAGCTTGGAGAAACGGTAGCGGCCGTCGGCGCCGGTGGTGGTGGTCAGGCCGAACGCGTTCTCGATGTTGACGAAGTCGACCGAGGCGCCCGCGACCGGCGCGCCGGTCTCGTCGGTGAGGCGGCCGGTCAGGGTGGCGGCGTGGAACAGGCGCTCGCTGACGCGCAGGGTGCGGCCCTCCCGGACCGTGTGGACGGTGGCCTGCGCGAAGTCGAGCGTCCGCGGCGAGTACTGCTGGAGGTGGCCGTCGGTGAAGCTGACGACGTACGCGTCGCCGGCCGGCACCTCGATGGCGTAGCGGCCGTCGGCGGCCGTCGTGGCCGTGAACGGCCGGGCGGTGTCGATGTCGTCGACGGTGACCTTGACACCGGCGGCCGGGCGGCCGGCCGGGGTGACGACGCGACCGGCGATGGTGCCGTTGTCCACATCGGTCCCGGCGGCCTGGGCCGGGGCGGCGAAGGCGGTGGTGGCGACGAAGGCGGCGGCGAGGGTGGCGGTGATGACCTGGCGACGGCGCATTTCTGTGTTCTCCCCGTGAAGAAGTGGTGTGCGGAGAACGCTATGCGGGCCGGTCAGCGAGCGGGATCGATCTCTGTGGCAGGTGGCACGAAACCGGTAGCCGCGAGGAGCCGGGCGGCCACCGAGTGACACCGGGCCGACAGTTCGGGCGGTTCCAGCACCTGGAATTCATGCCCCAGCAGGACCACGTGCATGAGAATGAAATCCAGGTTGTCGGCCCCACTGACCACTTCGGAGTTTCCGTCGTCGCGCTCGTAGACGATGGCGGCCGAGGGCGGGACCGCCGCCCGCACGACGGATGCCGGAGCGTGCACCAGGAAGCGGCCCTGATACTTGTAGACCCGGCTCGTCACTCCTTCTTGGACATAGGTGGCCGCGTCCGGTGCCGGGCGTGGCCGGAAACGCCAGGTGCGCGCGGACACCTCGCTCATCCGGTCAACCCGGAAGGTGCGCCAGTCGTCGCGATCGAGGTCGTACGCGAACAGGTACCACCGCTTGTCCGAGGCGACCAGCCGGTACGGCTCGGCGTGCCGCGGCCCCGAGGTGTACGTGAAGTCGACGAGCACCTGGTCGCGGCAGGCCCGGGCCAGCGTCATCAGGTCGGCCGGATCGCCGAAGGAGCGCTCGCGGCCGAACGACGAGACGGACCCCGACAGCGCCTTCACCGACTGCCGCAGCCGGGCCGGAAGCACCTGATCGAGCTTGGACAGGGCCCGCAGCGCCGCCTCCCCGCCGACTCCGGCCAGCAGGGAGACGGCGGTCGCGATGGCCTCCTCGTCGTCGAGCAGCAGCGGCGGCAGCGCCTGCCCGGGACCGAGCTGATATCCGCCGCCGGCGCCCTGGCCGGCGTTGACCGGGTAGCCGAGCGTGCGCAGCCGGTCGACGTCGCGGCGGACCGTGCGGGACGTGACGCCGAGCCGTTCCGCCAGCTCGGGCCCGGTCCAGACGCGGCGTTGCTGAAGCAGGCCCAGGAGCGTGAGCACCCGTTCGGTCGTGTCCATGTCACCCACCTTGTCAGAGATAGCGGACCGATCCTGTCCGCCTCAACTGGCATGGTGCGGACATGGACCTCAACCGCGCACTTCGCGAGCAGTGGGAATGGCACTGGAATAACCAGGTCGGCCCGCGCCTGGACGGGCTCACCGACGACGAGTACTTCTGGGAGCCGGTGACGGACGGCTGGAACGTGCGGCCGCGCGGCACCTCGCCCGCGCCGGTGCACGCCGGCGGCGGCGACTTCACCATCGACTTCGCGTTTCCCGAGCCGTCGCCGCCGCCCGTCACGACGATCGCCTGGCGGCTCGGTCACGTGATCGTCGGGGTGCTCGCGATGCGCAACGCGTCCCACTTCGGCGCGCCCGCCGCCGCGTACGAGACGTGGGATTATGCCGGAACGGCGGCCGGGGCCCGCCGCCAGCTCGACGAGCAGCTGGCGATCTGGCTGGCCGGGGTGAGCCAGGCTGACCTGGAGAAGAAGGCGGGACCGAGCGAGCCCTATCCGGAGGCGACGATGGCCGAGCTGGTCCTGCACATCAACCGCGAACTGATCCATCACCTGTCCGAGGTCTGCCTGCTGCGCGACCTCTACCCGCACACGAATGGAGAAAAGCTGTGAGCACCGAGTTCCAGGTGACCTTCGACGCCCGCGACCCCAAGGCCCAGGCCGAGTTCTGGCGCCAGGTCCTCGGCTACGTCGTGCCGGCGCCGCCGGGCGTCGAGCTGGCGCCCGGCGACGACGTGTGGGCCGCCTGGGAGGAGGCGCTGGAGCGGTTCAACGTGCCGCAACAGCGGCGCAACGCGCAGTCGGCGATCGAGGATCCCGAGGGGAAGCGCCCCCGCGTGTTCTTCCAGCAGGTGCCCGAGGAGAAGGCGGTCAAGAACCGCGTTCACCTGGACGTCCGGTCGGCTCCCGGCCTTCGGGGCGAGGAACGGATGGCGGCGCTGGAGGCCGAGCACGACCGGCTCGTGGCGCTCGGGGCCAAGCGGCTGCGGCGTGAGGAGCCCGCTCCCCCGCTGAGCTTCGGGTTCATCGTGATGGCCGACCCCGAGGGCAACGAGTTCTGCCTGGACTGACCCGTCTTGCGCGGTTGTGCGTAACGAGCCTCCCAAGTTGCGAACCTCCTTTCGCGGGGATTACGTGAATGGAGCACCTGACGGGAGGCTCCTATGACGGTCGACGACGCCGAGCGGCTGAGCGTGGACGAGCTGCGCGGGCTCCAGCTCGAACGGCTCCAGTGGACGCTGCGGCACGCGTACCAGAACGTCCCGCACTACCGGCGGGCGTTCGACGCCGCCGGTGTCCACCCGGACGACTGCCGCGACCTGTCCGACCTGGCGCGATTTCCCACCACCAGCAAGGCCGACCTACGCGACAACTACCCGTTCGGCATGTTCGCCGTCCCCGGCGACCAGGTGCGGCGCATCCACGCGTCGTCGGGGACGACCGGCAAGCCCACCGTCGTCGGCTACACCGAGCGTGACCTCGACACCTGGTCGACGGTGATGGCCCGATCGCTGCGCGCGGCCGGCGCCCGGCCCGGCGATCGGCTCCACAACGCGTACGGCTACGGGCTCTTCACCGGGGGCCTGGGCGCCCATTACGGGGCGGAGAGGCTGGGCTGCACGGTCATCCCGGTGTCAGGCGGCATGACGCCGCGGCAGGTGCAGCTCATCACCGACTTCCAGCCGCGGGTCATCATGGTGACGCCGTCGTACATGCTCACCGTCATCGACGAGTTCGAGAAACAGGGCCTCGACCCGCGCAAGTCGAGCCTCGAGATCGGGATTTTCGGGGCCGAGCCGTGGACCGAGCAGATGCGCCTCGAGATGGAGGAACGCGCCGGCATCCACGCCGTCGACATCTACGGCCTGTCCGAGGTGATCGGGCCCGGCGTCGCCCAGGAGTGCGTGGAGACCAAGGACGGCCTGCACATCTGGGAGGACCACTTCTACCCGGAGATCCTGGACCCGGTCACCGGCGAGCCGGCCGAGCACGGCGAACTCGTCTTCACCTCGCTCACCAAGGAGGCGATGCCCATCATCAGGTATCGCACCCGCGACCTGACCCGGCTGATGCCCGGCACCGCGCGCCCGGCGATGCGCCGGATGGAGAAGATCACCGGCCGCTCCGACGACATGATCATCCTGCGCGGGGTGAACCTCTTCCCGACCCAGATCGAGGAGATCATCCTGCGGACGCCGGGACTGGCTCCGCATTTCCAGCTGGTACTCACCAAGCGCGGCCGCATGGACCACCTCACCGTCCAGGTCGAGGCGCGCCCCGACTGCCCCGGCGACCGCCGCGAGGCCGCCGGCGCCGAAATGGCCAAGACGGTCAAGGACACCGTCGGCACCAGCGTCGAGGTGGTCGTGGCCGAACCCGAGACCCTCGCCCGCTCCGCCGGAAAAATCCAGCGGCTGGTCGACCACAGGGAGCGCTGAATGGCCGTATTCCGCATCCTCGAAGCCACCGCGCGGCCCGGCGCCGTGGCCCGGCTGTCGGAGCTCGTCGTCCGGCAGGAACAGCAGATCGTGGCGCGGGCGGCCGGCATCGTCTTCGTCCAGTCGCTGCGCAGCGGCGACCGCGTGATGGCGGTGTCGAGCTGGGCCAGCGTCGAGGACATGCAGCGTTACCTCGACCGGCCGGAGACCGGCGACTTCTACCGGGCGCTGCCGGAGCTGCTCATGGGTGTGCCCAGCGTGCGCACCTACGAGGTGATCAGCCCATGAGCTGGTATTACCCGAAGGGCTGGACCGACTCCGGCGACGGTGTGGAACAGGTCCTCATCCATTACGCGGCGACACCTCCCGGTCAGTGGCCGGACTGGAGTTGGGGTCACGAGGCGCGGGTACTGCAGGATCTCGGCGGCTCTCCGCGGCAGCGGCTGAAGGTGCTGCGGATGCCGCGCACCGTCTGGGATCTGGAGAACAACCGGTCCACGCCGGAATACCGTTTCCACTACTACTTCGAGGTGTTCCAGCACGGCCACCGCTGGACCACCGACCTGTTCACCGAGGACATCGTCTACCGCGACCTCGAGTACACCGACGACAACGGCTGGATCACCAACATCTGCATCTACTGGTCGGTGGGCGACTGGGTCGCGCCGGTCTACAGCCCCATGGAGGACCCGCGCATCCCCGGCGACTCCGAGTTCCAGGCCAGGAACTATTACACGTACGACGACAAGGAACGCTTCCACCACGAGAAATACCAGATGTTGTACGGCCTGGACCTGCCGCATCGCTTCCGTTCGCGGATGTGGGGGCCGCGCGGGGCCACCCTCGTGCAGCAGTACCACGTCGGGCGCATGTACCCGCCGGAGGAGAAGAACGAGACGTGGCTGGGGCCGGACGGGGCGTCGGCGCCGGGAGGGGGCAACTGTTGGTACCACCACCTGTGAGCGTCTTCGGCCTGCGCAAGAACTGGGTCGACCCGGGGCCGGGCATCGCCCTGGTCCAGGCGCACTACGTCTGCTCCCCCAGCGGCGCACCTCCCGACTGGTCCTCGGCCGAACAGGTCGTGCTGGCGCCGTCCCCGGTCCGGACCGCGGTTCTCGAACTGCCACGGACGGTCGACGGGTCCACCGAGTTCTCGCTGCACCACTTCTTCTTCGTCGTGGGCGCGAACGACCGTACGACGTCTCCGGTCTTCACCGAGGACATCATGGCGCGCGAAATCGTGTTCGACGACGCCGCCGGGGCGTACACCTCGGTGGGTTTCGTCTGGAGCGCGGTCGACGCGCCCGTGCCGAACTACACCAGCGGGGCGATGGACGGTTTGCCGTTCGTGTCGCCGGGTACCGCGCCCCCGGAAGGTGACGTCTACGAGTTCGTGCGCGCGCAGCCGCTGCCGCACGTGTTCCGAGGGCTGGTGTGGGGCGTGCGCGGAACCACCATTCGCTATGGCTATCACCTGCTGCGCCAGGGGATGCCGGATCCGGCCGCGGACGACGAGCGCTGGGACGACAACGACGGTCACGGCTGGACCATCTCCCTGTGAGGCGCTACGACCGACCGCTGCGGTGGGCCGGCCGGGGCCTGATCCGCTACACCGGCTCGATTCCCTTCCCGGTTCTCCATTACGGGTACGACGGGTGGTCCTCCCCGCGGGATCTGCCCATGCGGCGCGACGACGCCGGCTGGCTCGCCTCGATCCCCACGGCCGGGCGCCACGTCGTCGACTGCGTCGTGCGCTCGGCGCGATCGGAGCGGTGCGACAACAACGACGGGGCGGACTACCGGCTCTGGATCGGGCTGGACCCGGTCGACGCGCACACGCACGTCCGCGCGCCCGGCGGCGGCATGCTGGGTTTCGACAGCCTGCGCACGGCCGCGTTCTCCGGCGGCATGACGCACGCGCTGGTCTCATGGACCGACAACGACCTGGTCGAGATCGTCGCCGAGGCGACGCCGTGGCTCACCCCGCTCGTCTGGGTCCGGCCCGGCGGTCCCGATCCGGCCGACGTCCGGCGCCGGCTCGCCGCCGGCGGCGCCGGACTCAAGCTCCATCCGGCGTACGACGGGTATCCGGCCGACACGCCGGGGCTGGATCCGTACCTGCGAGTGGCCCAGGAGGCCGGCGTGCCCGTGACGGTGCACAGCGCGCCCGGACCGGCCGATCCCGACCTGATCCGGCGCCTGGCCGAGCGGTTCCCGGCGGTACGGTTCGTGCTCTACCACACGTACCTCGGACCTCCGGAGGGCCGCAAGCGCGCCCTGCGGCACGCCGCCGCGCTGCCGAACCTCTACCTCGAGACCTCGTGGTGCCGGTCGGCCGAGGCCGAGCGGCTGCTCGACGAGCTGGGACCGGACCGGGTGCTCTTCGGGTCGGACGCGGCCACCGACGGGCCCGACCACTACGTCCGGCGGCCGCCGAACATCGAGATGACCGAGAACTACAACACCGGGCTGCTGCGGCTGGCCCAGCGGCTCGCGCCGGAGGTGTTCCGGGCGTTCGTCTCGGGGAACGCCCGCAAGCTGTTCGGCCTCCCGGCGGCGTACGTTCACAAGCGCCGTCCGCGGCGGCCGTCACTCTGACGTGGCGGTGTGGCGCGCCGGGCAAGATCTCCCATGAGTCGCTATGTTGGTACGCATGACGACGGCCGGCGCACGCGGGACACTCCTGCCGCGCGCGTTGCTGTCCATTCTGCTGTTCGTGTTGCTGGCGCAGGTCGCCACGCCGCAGCGGCCGTCCGCCGCTGTTTCCTCCTCCGCCGTTTCTGAATCCTCCCCGGAAGAGCCGGGTGAGGAGGCGGAGTTCGAGCAGGCGCCGCTTGACCGCGCCACCGTCCTCAGTACGCAGTTCACCGCGGGTGTCCGCGGTTCTCGCGCGCCTCCGGCCGCGTCCCTCTGATCACCGCTTGGTGATCGCAGCCCTGTTGCGAAGAGTGGACGTACCGACTGGACGGATAGATAGTCATGAATGTTGTAGCGGAGATGCTCGTTTCCTCGCCGGCGCCGGCGGCCATCTGGGCCACGCTGATGCTGCTCACCCTGCCCGCTCTGCTCCTGCTGGGCAGCCCCCAGGCGATGCGCCACCCCCGGAAGGCGGCTCAGGAGACCGTGGCCGCGCTGCGGTCGCAGGCCACCCTGCGGCGGCGTCAGGCCGAGGAGGCCGAGCGGGCGGCCCAGTTCGCCTCGGAGGTCGAGGTGGCGGCCTCGCGGGCGGCGGCCTCGGCGCAGCGCTGGCAGGAGATCTGGGAGCAGGCGTCGGCCTCGGTGAACACGGCGTACGACGCGTGGCTGGAGGCGGACGCCCGGGTGCGGAGCGCGGCCTCGGCCGCGGCGTGGGGCACCCCGTGGTCGGTGCGGACCTGCGAGGAGTACGCGGCGCGGGAGCGCTTCCTGCACCAGGCCGTCTCGGCGGCGGTCGGCCGCGGCGAGCTCCCGGCTTCGGCGCTGGGTGACGCGATCGCCGGGCGCAACGGCTGGGACGCGCGGCTGCACCCGGTCGACCAGGAACTGGTGATCGCGCGGGCCTCGGCCGCGTGGCTGCGCCAGTGCTACGACCTGGCCGTCGAGGCCGAGGCCACGGCCTGGCACGACACCTCGCTGGCCCGGCGCGCCGCGAGCAGCCTGCGCGAGGAATCGCAGGCGGCCGCGGTGCTGGCGGCGGCCCCGGCCCCGGTGCGGGGGAACACCGAGGTCCGGGCGAGCCGCCGGGTCACTTTCGGGGAGATCGCTCAGATCGCGATGCGCTGACCCGGGAAGATCAGGTTCGGGTCGTCGATGATGCTCTTGTTGAGCTCGGCGAGCCGCTCCCAGCCACCCTCGATCTGGTAGCGGTTGGCGATCTTGGCCAGGGTGTCGCCGGCGCGGACCACGTAGAAGTCACCGCTGGTCCGGGTCGTCGACTTGTGGGTCGACGTCGTCTTCGCGCTCGACTTGTGGGTCGTCGAGGTCGACTTCTTGTGCGTGCTGTGGGTGCTGTGGCTGCTGTGCGTGCTCGTCGACTTCTTCTTCACCGACGACTTCTTCGTCTCCGAAGCGCCGCTGGTGTTGTGGCCCTTGTAGCTCTTGGACGAGCCGGCCTTCTTGCCGCAGACAGGCCAGGCGCCGATGCCCTGACCGTCGAGGACCTTCTCGGCGATCCGGATCTGCTCGCTGCGGCTCGCCTTGTCGGCGGTGCTGGCGTACTTGCCGCCGCCGTAGGCCTTCCAGGTGCTCTTGGTGAACTGCAGGCCACCGTGGTAGCCGTTGCCGGTGTTGATGCTCCAGTTGCCGCCGGACTCGCACTGGGCGACGGCGTCCCAGTTGACGCTGCCCGCGGCCTGAGCCGGCTGGGCCGCACCGAACAGGGCGAACGCTCCGGCCACGCCGGCGGTGGTCAGGCCGAGGGCGATGGTGTGCTTACGGGTCTGTGCCATGGAAGAACAACCTCCACGCCTACGAGGTGAGCTGTCGGGTTCGGGCTGAGGTGCCCGGCCGCACGTGGCGGCTTCACCCCGAGGCACGCGCTGGGCGTGCCGAGGAACGTGTGGGTCCCCCGCTCCATGCCTGAGTTGAATTCCGTCGGGCGGCGGCAGGACTCGGCGTTCCGCCCGCGGTGCCCACGATCGTGGGACCGGCCGACCGTAACCACGCCCGGCGACGGTCGGCAAAGGCCCGAAGGGCGATCGTGACGTTGTTCTCAGTACGCCCAGGCCGGGAATGTGCCCGATTTCGTCCCGTTATGTGGGCCACCACGATCAAGGCCGCGACCAGGCACGATCAGTCCGGCGTTACCAGGCCCTGCAGCCCGACGACAATGGCGACGAGACCGAAGATCGTCAGCAGCAGTCCCCGGCCGAACGGCGCGGCGCCCGGTTCGACCGGTTTGCGACCGGTCAGGCGGTCCCAGAGCAGCGCGACGCCGACGGCGATACCGACCACCTCGAAGTGGAAGACGTGCGGCCCGTCGAACAGGTGCACAAGCAGGTAGTAGCCGCCGGCCACCAGGGCGACGACGCCGACCACCCAGCCCCAGCACGCCACCTTGTCGGCGAACCCGCCCACCCCACCGCCCACCCGGGGAATCTGCCGCAGCAGGGCCGCGGCCAGCAGCAATCCACCGAGGATGTTCGCGAGATCCAACAACAACGCCATGAGCATGCCTCCCTGGTACCCATACGGGAGCGCTCCCATGTTCGGTTCAGCGCCGCTGGATCGAACAGTCCGCGCAGAGCCGCTGATGCGGAATCGTGAATGCCAGGCAGCACGTGCGGCGACGGACCCGCTCGGCGTTCCACTCGACCAGCCCCGCCACCCCCAGCGTCCGCAGCACCCGGCCCGTCGTCTCCCCCGGCGGCACCCCGGCCACCGCGGCGGCCCGCTGAGCCGCGTGCGCGACCCCCGCCGAGAGTGACCCCAGCAGCAGGCGCCGGCTGACCCGGGTCGCGTCGGCAACGGTGTCGAGCAGCGGCGTCACATGCTCGTCGAGCAGCGTCCGGCGCAGCGTCGCCAGCAGCGCGCCCTCGTCACCGGCGACCCGGACCCGCGGCTCTCCGCCACCGGCCAGCGGGTCGCCGGGCAGCACCGACACCGGCACGTCCTCGCGCAGCCCGAGCCGCGCCGGCGCGTACCGGTCGTCGAACCGGATCAGCACCTGAGCACGCGAGAGATGCGGCACCCGGCGCGCCGCCACCCACCCGAAGACCGCCGGAACCGCGAGCCAGAAGGAGTACGCCTTCCAGATCAGCGCCGCCGACACGTGCGGCTGCGCCGCCGGCCACCGGCGCCGGCCCGCCTCGAGCAGCACCTCGACACCGTCGCCGACCAGGCTTTCCGCGGGGATCCAGCCCTCGAGATCGCGCACCAGCAGGTCGGCCGCGAGCCCCGGCACCCGGTTGCTGGAGCCGAAACCCGCCGCGATCGCGGCGAGGATCGGCGCGTCCACGAGATCTCCCACCACCGCTGTATACCCGCCCGAACGCTTTTCAGTGACGCGTCCCCAGTGGACGGTAGGGTGGCCCGGTGAAACTGGGTGTGAACCTGCCGCAGACCACCACCTACGACCTGGCGCACGACGTGACCGCGTTCGCCCGGGAAGCCGAGCAGATCGGCTTCGACAGCCTGTGGGCGTACGACCGGGTGCTGACCCCGGAAGACCAGACCGGACCCCACGGGTTGTACGGAATGCCCGATGTGCCGTGGCCGGAACGGTACGGCTACACCACGGATCCACTGGTCACCCTGTCGATGGCGGCCGCCGTGACCTCGCGGATCGAACTGGGCACAGGCGTCCTGGTGCCGCCGCTGCACGTACCGGTCCGCCTGGCCAAGATGCTGTCGGCCCTGGACGCGGCCAGCGGCGGCCGCCTCATCGCCGGCCTGGGCGCCGGCTGGTCCATCGACGAGTTCGAGGCCAGCGCCCCGCGCCCGCTGACCGAGCGGGGCGCCGCCCTGGACGAGTTCCTGGACGTGGCGGAGGCGGTCTGGGGCCCCGACCCGGTCACCTTCGACAACGGTCGATACTCGATCAAATCCGCCCGTATCAACCCAAAGCCCGCCCGACGCGTCCCGGTCATCCTCGGCGGCCGCGGCGAACCCGCCCTGCGGCGCATCGCCCGCCGCGCCGACGGCTGGCTCCCGACCGCGACGGCACCCCAGCAGGTCGGCGAGACCCTGACCCGCCTGCGCGACCTGGCCGAGGCGGCGGGCCGTGACCGAGCGGCCATCACCTGCGTCTTCCAGATCGGCGTGGCCGCGACCCCCTCCGTACCGAAGATCGTCGAGGAGATCGAGGCCCTGGCCAAGGTAGGCGTGGACCACGTCTACGTGACCCTGCCGTCGGCGTTGTCCTCACTGACCGAGCTGATCGACACCGCGGCCGCCCTGATGTCCGCCGCCGAGGACGCCGACCTGCACTGACCTCACCCCGCGCGCCGTGTCGGCCGCCGCCGCGGAGGTGGAGCGGCGGCCACGAGCGGACCGCGCACGACCGGCCCGGCGGCCCAGCGCTGTCGCCGGATCACGTCGAGGACGACGGCCAGGGTTTGAACGCGTTGGCCGGAAGCTTGGCGCCCAGTGCTGGGCAGTGGCGGCTGATCAGGGCGGTCATGCTGGTCTCGGCGATCCGGTCGAGGCCGAACCGGGTGTAGATCTCGGGGCGGTAGTCGGCGGTCAGGAACCGGTCGCTCTGCAGCCGCCGCGAGGCCATCAGGATGAAGACGCGGAACGCCGTGTCCGAGAAGCCGAAGCCCTCGGGCGGCGTCTCCGCGAACAGGCCGACCATCGTGTCGACCTCGTCGATCGACCGGTAGACGGCGCGAAGCTTGGCCACCGAGGCGGGATCGGCCGAGAGGTCCTCCCAGCGTGTGATCCGGGGCAGGTGCAGTGCCTCGCGGAAGTCGTTGTAGCGCGGGACGTCGCGGTGCCGGGTGCGGATCAGGTCGACCACCGACAGGTCGATCACCTCGCCCTCGCGGACGAAGTTGAGCAAGGCCCGCGGATAGTTGTGCAGTGCGATCGCCCCCGGGTGGGCGATGCCGAACGAGTACAGGGTGTCGGTCAGCCCGAATTCCCGCAGCGCGTCGTCGGCGCGGTCGCCCTGGATCTCCGGGAACTCCGCGCGGCGCAGCAGGGCGCCGTCACCGGCGGCGTGGAACGCGTACGAGTCCGGGATCAGCGGATGCATCCGGTAGACGGTGACGAAGTCCTCGGTCAGCGAGTACGGCGTGCCGTGGTGGTCCGGTGTCGTGGCCGGGATGCCGTGCAGCGCGTTGGCGTCGGTGAGCCACAGGCCGGCGCGGCTCAGCCAGTCTTTCGGTGGGACGCCGCTCCAATTGACGTTCATGGCCCGCTCCAGCACCGGCGTGGCCAGGATCGCGGGCGTCCACTCGATCGTATGGATCTTGACGATGATGGCGGCGACGATGAGGCGCGCGGTCTGGTAGATCCGCTCGTCCGGCCACAAGGGATTCCGTGACCGCAGCTCGTCGCAGAGGAGGTTGTGCTCGCGGGCGAAGAGCGTGTGCATCGCGCCGAGGCCGAGCCACCACGCCTCGCTGAACCCGGTGATCTCCGATCCGGCCACGTCGAGCGGCAGATAGCCGTCGGGCGTCATCCGCAGTTTGGCGCCGTCGCGCAGGTCGAGGGCCTTGGCCGTGGTGGTGCCGTAGACCTCGGAACCGTCCCACCAATGCGACGCGACGTTGCCGAAGAGCACGCCGTCGCGGGTGACGTTCCCGCCGACGCGCATCTCCGGCTCGAGCGGGCCACCGGGCGTGTTGGCCCAGCCCGCCATGTCCGGCGGCAGCGGAACCCGGACATCCGCCACGCCGAGCGGGTGCCGGGCGTGCACGACCCAGTCGTGCACCTGGAACTGGATCCACGCCGCGGCCAGGATGTTCAGCGACGTGGCCGGCCGGAACTCGCGGCGGTGCAACAGTTCCCGGCTCACCACGATCGGGTTGGGCTCGTTGACCAGCTCGGGCCGGGCCACGGCGGCGACGTTGCGCCCGAAGGCGGCGCCGACGGCGCCCATCGACGGCTCGGCCAGATCGTTCCAGGTTCCCTCGTGGGTACGGAAGGCGCGCGCGTCCGCCGACGGCGGCGCCGGCACGGGCCGGGCCGACGGCGGGGCGGGCCGGGTCTCGGTGTCGATCAGGTTCTCGCGGCGCAGCACGTCGCGCAGCGCCGCCAGATTGAGCAGTGACAGGGCCTCCGGCAGGCGGTGCCACGGCCGGAACCGGTTGACCACGCCGAACAGGGAGCGCATGGCCGCCCCGGCGATCCGGTTGCGCAGCGGGACCTCGGTGACCCAGTGCCGGCGGTCGCGGTGCGCGGCGCTGGCGTCGTAGGCGGTCTCGCGCACCCGGTTGAGGTTGCCGAGCGGACGGAACTCCGCGGTCGTGTTCCAGGGGTTGAACCGCAGGGCGTGCACGGCTCCGTCGTCCGTCGCGCCACTGTGGATGGTCAGCACGGCGATCGGCTCGGCGTCGGACTTCCACTCCACGGCCGCGTCCTCGATGGGCGTCTCGCGGGGGCCGCGATAGCGTTTGACGCACAGCTCCAGGCGTACGTCCGCGGCCTGAAGCCGCGACGTCATCTCCTCGCGCAGGAAGTCGAAGCCGGAGAACGGGGCGGCGGCGGGGGTGCCCGGCGCGGGCCGCAGAAGGTACTGCACGGCGGTGCCGCCCCAGGCGATCGGCACGCGGCTCCAGTAGGTCTCGGTGGCGACGCTGCCGATCCGGCGGCGGCCCCGCTGAACGTTGCCGACCATGCGCAGGGTCTCGACGGGCCCGAGGACGAAGACCAGGCGGACCAGCCCGAGGTAGCGGCGCGCGCCCCCGCCCGCCGTGGCCACCGCGAACTCGGTGAACTGCCGGGCGTCGCGGGCGTGCGACACCGGCGCGTTCGTCATCAGCAGGTCGTGCTGCTCGCCGGGCGAGACGGTCACCCGCACGGCGGCGCCGCGCAGGTCGGGCTCGCGGTCGTCGAGGATGCGGCCCTCGGCGTTGCTGAACCGCACGGAAGCCGGGTATTCCGCGCCGGGAACGGCGTACCCCACGCGCAGATCCGCTGGGACGTCGAGGAAACGCAGCGTCGCCGCCGCCGTGGCGAAGGTCCCCTTCGCCTGGAACCCGGCCCGGATCGGGCCGCCGGCCTTCCGGTTCTTCAGTTGCGTCTGAAGGATCTGCCGCGCCATCCGCTCGAAGAGGCGCCGTTCCGCCTCGGGCGAACCGCCCAGGTAGACCTCCTGCCATCCGGTGGTCATCCGGGCAGCGTAGCGGCCATCGGCAACCGTGGATCACCCGATCAGGGCGGCGGCGGCCTCCACAGCCCGTACGGCGACCTCGTCCAGCGGACGGTCGCTGAGCGCGAAGAACCCCTCACCGAACAGCGCCACGTAGCCGTGCGCGACCGCGAGCGTCGCCTCCAGGAGCCGGACCGCCGCCGGGTAGCCACCGGGATGCGCCGCCGCCACTGCCAGGTCCAGAAGCGCCGTCATGAGCGCGCGGGTGTGGTCGCGGCGCTCATCATCGCGCACGGCGTACAGCTCGTTGGCGAAGATGACGCTCATCCCGGCTCCGGTCCGGCCCACATAGCGGACATAGGCGCCGGCCACCGCCGCCATTCGGGCCGCCGGGTCGCCGGCCGGAGAGACGGCGGCTTCGATTGCCGTACGCAGGTCGCGCGCGGCCCGCGCGGACACGGCGCTCAGCAGGTGGGCGCGGTCCGGGAAATGCCGGTACGGCGCGGCGGCGCTCACCCCGATCCGCCGGGCCACGGCCGCGACCGAGAAGCGCTGCACCCCGCAGTCGGCCAGCACCTCGAAGCTCGCGGCGACCAGCGCGGCCCGGAGATCGCCGTGGTGGTAGCGCGTCACGGTTGCCTCCCTGTAAGGGGGCTCTTACATTATCAAGTAAGTGCCCTTTTACATCTGATGCGCCCGGGAGACATCGTGACCATCCGGCTCGGCTACCAGATCCCCAACTTCACCTATCCCGGTGTGCCCGTCGAGAACCTTTTCGACACCGTCGCCGCCCAGGCCCGCGAGGCGGAGGCGTCCGGCTTCGACACCGTGCTGGTCATGGACCACTTCTACCAGCTTCCGGGCATCAACACGCCCGACCACCCGATGATGGAGGCCTACACGACCCTGGGCGCCCTGGCCGCCTCGACGTCGACGGTGCGGCTCTCGACACTGGTCACCGGTAACACGTACCGGAACCCGGCCTTGCTGGCCAAGACGGTGACCACATTGGATGTCATCGCGAAGGGCCGCGCGATCCTCGGCATCGGCGCCGGCTGGTTCGAGCGGGAACACCAGGACTTCGGCTTCGAGTTCGGCACCTTCGGCCAGCGCTTCGAACGGCTCGAGGAAGCCCTCGGCATCATCGCGCCGATGCTGCGCGGCGAGGAGCCCACGCTCGAGGGCAAGTGGTACACGGCTCGCGGGGCGATGAACCACCCGCGCCTGCGCACGATCCCGATCATGCTGGGCGGCGCCGGCGAGCAGAAGACGTTCCGGCTGGCCGCCCGCTTCGCCGACCACATGAACATCATCTGCGACCTGGACGACCTGCCCCGCAAGGTCGCCGTCCTGAAGCAGCGCTGCGAGGAGGCCGACCGCGACCCGGCCACGCTGGCCACCAGCTTCCTGGTCACCGGCATGGTCGGCGAGACGGCTCAGGAGGCCGCGGAGCTCAGTGCGAGCCTCGACGACAACCGCCGCGCCCGCGCCGCTGTCGGCACGCCGGACCAGGTCGCCGAGCAGATCCAGGAGAGGATCCTGAACGCCGGCGTCGACGGCGTCTGCATCAACCTCATCCGCAACGGCCACCGCCCCGGCGTGGTGGCCGCGGTCGGCGCGGCGCTCAAGCCGCTGGTGACTGCCTGATCAGCACGCGGTAGACGACGTAGCCCAGCCAGGCCTGGGTGTCCTGGGAGTCCTGGTCGCCGTGCTGAACGCCGGGCCAGGCTCGCGGCCGCATCGGCTGGTGGGGCGCCCACAACCCGGCCCTGTTCGTCAGCAGCGTCATCATGATCCTGATCGGCCCGGCCGGCGTCCTCGCCGCCGCGTGACACCGAGACCGGACCGATCATGTGACGCTCCTCCCGTTCTGCCCGCCCAGCCGCTCAGCCGTTGCCGGCCGGGCCGCCGGGCGGGAGTCTGAGGGAGTGATCACCACCCCCATGTCGGTCGACCTCGATCTGCCCTACGGCCCGGCTCCGGAACACCGTCTCGACGTCTATCAGAGGACCGGCACCACCCGGCCGCCCGCGGTCGTGCTGGTGCACGGCGGCGGCTGGTTCCGCGGCGACAGGTCCAAGGAACAGCGACTGGCGTCGCTGCTGGCCGAGGCCGGCTACGTCGTGTTCGTGCCCGACTACCGGCTGGCACCGGCCCACCCGTTTCCGGCCGGGCGCGACGACGTACTGGCCGCGGCCGCGTGGGCACACGCCTCGGGCTACGCCTTCGACCGCGACCGGGTCGCCTTCCTGGGCGGCTCGGCCGGCGGCAACCTGGCGGTCGAGGCCGGGCTGTCCACCGGCCGCCCGGCGGCGAGCTGGTCGGGCATCTTCAACCTGCAGGCCTTCATCGAGGCCACCGACGGCACCGTCGCCGCGACACCGACCGGGCAGGACCTCGACGCCATGCGCAGCGCCGACATCAACCAGACCGGCCGCGACGACGCCTTCCTGCGCTGGTGCATACTGCAGGAGGTCGGCGGCGACCGGTCGTTGCTGCCGGACGCCTCGACCGTCCAGCACGCCACCGCGAACGCCGGCCCGGTCTACCTGGCCAATTCGCTCGCCGAGTTCGTCCCGGTCAGTGATCCGATCGCGATGCAGCAGGCGCTGACGGCCGTCGGCGTGGCCAGCACGCTGCAACTGATCCCGGGCACCCGGCACGCCGAGGGCTATCTGGACCAAGCCATCGCCGGGACCCTCGCCTTCCTGCACGACGCTCTGGCCCCGGGCCGGCAGCCGTGACCACGAGCGGCCCCTGGGCACCGTCGCCACAAGCACCGCTCGATCGGAGAACAAGCATGAACCGCCCCTTCAGCACCGTGGCCGACGTCTTCTGCTTCGTGACCGACCTCGCCGCCGCCTCCGCCTGGTACACCGACCGGCTCGGCACACCGCCGGTGCTCGAGGTCGCCCAGATGGTCCGCTTCGACCTCGGCGGGTCCGCCCTGACCATGCACAAGGCCGACGACTACAACACCGGCGGCCCGGCCGGATGCGTCGCCTACTTCGACGTCGAGGACGTCGACGCGCTGGCCGCCGAATGGATCCGGCACGGCGCGAGCGCCCACCGCGGGCCGAAGACCATCATGACCGGGGAGCGGCTCTGTCAGCTCCTCGACCCGTTCGGCAATCTCATCGGCATCCGGCAGAGGCCGCGCTGACCGGATCGGCGCTCGTCCGTTGGGGACACGTCACCGGCCGGACGTGCCGTCGATCAACTGTTCCTGGCGACGCACATGACGGTGCAGGGCGCTGAGCTGTTGCGCGGCCGAGCGGGTCAGCTCGTCGATGTCGCGCACGGCACGCTCCCGGTCGGTGAGCATGGCGGCGGCAGTCAGATTCCGGTGGTGCCGGGCTTCCCGGCCGATGGCGGCGGCCATCTCCCGGGCGTCGTGCAGCGTGCGACCGGCCCGTTCCCGCGCCTCGCTGAGCAGTGCCCGAGATCTCTCCTCGGCGTCGCGCACGTGCTCGTCAGCGGTGTGCCGCGCCATCGTCATGACTCGCTCCGGGAACGCCTCGCCGCCCACGGCCGCGGCTGTCGCGGACCGGTGCGCCTCGTCGAGCTGCTGCCGCACGTGCCGGGCCTCCCCTTCGGCACGGTCGCGGGCGCGATGCGCGCGATCGAGGGCGGCGGCCACCTCTGACAACTCGGCCTGGGCGGCTCGACGGCGCCCGCCGGGATCGCCCGGCGGCACGGCGGCCTCGAGCCTGGTCCGCAGCGCGTCGTTCTCCTCCAGCAGCCGGCTCATCTCGCCGATGGCCTCGTCGAGGAACGCGTCCACGTCGTTGTCGTCGTAGCCACGCCGGCCGAGGGACGCCTTCGCGAATTCCGTGTTGTGGATGTCGGCCGGTGTCAGGGTCATGGAGCTCCTCGATCGAGGGTCTCGGCACGCCGAAGGCGGGCGCGGATGCGCTCGTCGGAGATCGCGGAGGCCGTTGACGGCTACCGTACGCGCTCCACCGCGGGCTGCGCGTACAGTGGGCCCTGCGGTCGCCTCGAGGCGCCGGAGGCCGGCAGCACCGGCCGCCCTTGATCAGGACGCTCCTCGTCGTCGCCGGCGCACCCGCCCGCGACGGACGACATCGTCGACCTGGTCTTCCAGCATCACCTGACAAACGCGAACGAGAAGGATCTGAATGACACCGAACTATGACAATTCCTCGTTGTTCTTGGCGCCGTCCTCGCCCCGAGACACCGAGACCGGCCCGAATCGGCCGGCGGCCGACCACCGCGCCGAAGCGATGCGGGCGCTGCGCCACCCGTTCGCGGTCCGGCCCGAAGCGGCCGCCGCCCGCATGCGCTGAACGGTGAACGCGCGCCATCTCACCGGCTCGCCGCCGGCCCGCTTCACCCTCTCAGAAAGCACACCATGACCATCTCCAAGGCAGCCGTGATCTTCGCTCTTCGCGAGCGCGGCCAGCACGATCGCGCCGACTTCGTCGACCGGGAGCTCCCCGAGCACTTCGAGCTCTCCCGGCACGGCGGCCTGCTGTCCACCCTGCGGCTCGACCCGGCCGACCTGACCGAACCGGGCGCTCGGCCCGCCGTCGTCCGGCCGGTCTGACGACGCGCCGCCG
This sequence comes from Actinoplanes sp. NPDC048988, assembly GCF_043197815.1. Lineage (NCBI taxonomy): Bacteria > Bacillati > Actinomycetota > Actinomycetes > Micromonosporales > Micromonosporaceae > Actinoplanes > Actinoplanes sp. NPDC048988. The sequence continues at coordinate 153,876 of NZ_JBICTW010000005.1, forward strand.
GACACGCTGAACGCCTTCACGGCGACATCGTCATCGACTTGCCCGGCGACGGCACGTCCCGCTTCGCGATCAGGTCACGGCGGCCCAGACCACCTTGCCGTCCCGGGTGGGCAGGACGCCCCAGGCGGCGGCGGTCACGTGCACCAGCCGCAGGCCCCGGCCCCGTTCACCGAGCGGGACCGGCTGGCCGGCGAGTTCCAGTTCGCTCGCGGCCGGGAACCGGCCGACGCAGTCGTGGACCGCCACGGACAGCCGGGTGTCGCTGCGCGAGACGGTGACGATGAGCCCTCACACCGGGCTCGGCGAAGGGCGCGGACATTCGCCTGTCACTGAGACGGCACAACCCCGTCCTAGCGTTGCCGCATGGATGAGAACACGCACGACTCCGGCCCCCTGACCGTGCTGCAGAGCGTCAAGCCGCCCTTCGTCCCGGACGGCGCGGAGGCGACCACCATCATCATCGAGTACCCGCCGGGAAGCCCCGGCACGGCGCCGCACCGTCACCCCGGACCGGCCTTCGGTTACGTGCTCGAGGGCGAGATGGTCTTCGAACTGGAAGGCGAGCCCGAACGGGTCGTCCGCGCCGGGGAGACGTTCTGGGAGCCCGGCGGCGACGTCATCCACTACCAGGACGGCAACCACAGCACCGAGACACGGCTGCGGTTCCTGGTCACCATGATCTGCCCACCCGGGGCGCCCATGCTCACCTTGGTCGGCGCGGACGAGCTGACGGCTCGCCGCGGCCGCCGAGCGCCGCGATCCACCTGAGGCGGACACGGCGCAGCGGATGACGACGACCGGGCCGGCCTGGCCACTGGAGATCACCGCCCTGCGGCAGCCGCCCGGGGTCCGCCTCCGCGGCGAAGTGGACCTGGCCACGCTGCCCAGCCTGGAACTGGTACTGGAACTGCTCCTCGACACGCCCGGCGACATCGTCGTCGACCTGGAGGGGGTCACCTTCCTCGACGTGGGCGGCGGCCGAGCGCTGGCCCGGGCCGCCCTGCTCCTGCGGCCCACCGGCCGCCGGATCCACCTGCGAGCGGCGAGCCCGTTCGTATGCCGCGTGCTGGTCCTGCTCGGCTGGGCGGACCTGTTCCTCATGTACACGGAGCAAGGGACGGCGTGAGGCCGCACCGGACCTGCGGCAGCTGCGGACGGGCCGAGCGCCGGGGCGCGGCCGGTCGCTTCATGGACGGCTGGGTCACCGGATGAACGTCTCCAGTGGGAGGAAGACGTTCAGGCCGATGATCAGGGCGGCCGCGGCGGCGGTGGTCAAGGGGTTGTTGACGAAGACGCCCATGATGTCGCGAGGGCACGCTGGTCATCCAGCACGCCGACAAGGCCGGGCGCCCCGGTTTGCAAACCCTGTGCCGCATGATCGAGCAGGCGCCGGCCTCCATGTGGAGCGTGGTGACGTTGAGGGTCCCGTTGCCGCCCGTTGGTGATCCTGGTGTGACCTGCCGAGTATTGCGGGTTGCGGCGGTCAGGACGTTCGCCCTTCTTGGCTCGTCGGGTGCCATCTCCGCTTCGCGATGTCGAGCCCCCGCACTTTGCCTCACGCTCTCCCGCCGCAGACGGCCTGACCTTCGAGCGTCTGCACTGAAGCCACTTCTAATCCCAGAAGTCGGAGACGCCGAGTTGACGGGCGGCGTTCAGGGCGGCTCGGCCGAGGACGTTGGTGTAGGTCGGGAACGAGAGCGGGATGCGGATGAACTGCTCCACCGGCATCGCGGCGGCCACGGCGACCGCGGCCACCTGGGCTATCTCGACGGCTCGTTCGCCGACGATGTGGCAGCCGATGATCTGGTGGGTGGCGGTGTCGACGATGAGTTTGCAGAAGCCGCCGGGGCGGCCGTCGATGATGGGGCGTACGACGTCGGCGAACTGTTCGGTGGCGACGACCACGTCGTGGTCGGCGCGGGCCTGGGCCTCGGTCGGGCCGACCTGGGCGTACTCGGGATCGGTGAAACTGCCGATCGGGTTGGCGGGTGGGCTCAGGCGGGCGTGGGAGCCGGTCACCGCGTTTGTCGCGGCCTGGAAGCCGTCCTGGACCGCGTGGGGTACCAGCATCAGGCGGCCGGTGACGTCGCCGGCGGCGTAGACGTGCTCGGCGCTTGTTCGCAGCTCGGCGTCGACCTGCACGTAGCCGCGAGCCGTGGTGGCCACGCCGGCCGCTTGGAGGTTCAGGCCCGCCGTGTCGGCCAGCCAGCCGATCGCGGCCACGGCCAAGGTCGCCTCCGCGCTGTGCGTCACGCCGTCGCTGGTGAAGACCATGCGTACGCCGGCCGGGGACTTCTCGAAGCGTTCGATGCGGCCGAAGCCCTCGCGCACCTCGATGCCGGCGGCGCGGAACGCGTCGGCCATGACCCGGGAGACGTCCTCGTCCTCGGTCGCCAGGATCCGCGGGCCGGCCTCGAACAGCGTGACCCGGGTGCCGAGCTCGGCGAAGACCGACGCCACCTGCGCGCCGGTGGCGCCGGCGCCGATCATCAGCAGCGACTCCGGCACCGAGGTCAGCGCCCAGGCGTCGCGCTGCGAACCCACCAGCTCCGCCCCGGGCACCGGCAGGAGCCGGTTGGTGCCGCCGGCGCACAGGATCACTTTGTCGCAGCGAAGGCGGAGGCCCGGTTCGGCTTCGATGGTGTGCGGGCCGGCGAAGCGGGCCGTGCCGGCGTGTTCGAGGATGGCCACTCCGGCCTCCTGGAGTTCGGCGCGCATCATCGAGCGCTCGGCGACCTCGCCGACGACCTCCCGGACCCGGCCGAGCAGCCGGGGGAAGTCGAGGACGGGGTCGCCGACGTCGATGCCGTACCGATGCAGGTGCCGTGCCTCGCGGCGCAGCCGGGCCGCCTGCGCGAGCGCGCGGACCGGCACCGGGCCCTCGGCGGCGGCCATGCCGCCCACCGCGTCCCGGGTGACGAGGACGGTCCGGGCGCCCAGGCGGGCCGCCCGCAGCGCCGCCGAGAGGCCGGCCGGGCCGGCGCCGAGGACGCCGACGTCGGCGCTTTCCACAGTGGTCATGTGACAGTCCCTTCGTTGGCCATGAGTACCCGCAGGAACATGAACAGCAGAATGCCCAGTGCCACCCCGAGGACGATCATGGCGACGTACGGCAATCGGTCCTTTTTGCTCATGTCTCACCTCGCCTGGTCCGGGCGACGAGGTACTCGACGCCCTTGGTCGTGAGGAACGACGTGATGACGGCGATCAGAATGGGGGCGGTCTGCAAGGCCCCGATCTGCGTCATGAACGCGGCCAGCAGCACCATCGAGAACGGCGCGGCGACCACCCCGCCCGGCACCGCCGCGAGCAGGCAGGTGAACGCCAGCCCCAGCGGCACTCCCGGGATCACCTGGTGGATCAGGACGCCGGCGGCTCCCCCGACGAACAGGGCCGGGAAGATCGGCCCGCCCACGAAGCCGCTGGCCTGGCTCACGGCGAAGGTGAGCATTTTCGCGATCGGTACGGCGATCAGCAGCCCGAGGCCCAGGCTCCCGGCCTCGCCGAGCACGGTCTCGAGCTGATCGCTGCCGGTGAACATGGTCAGCGGCAGCGCCACGCCGACCAGCCCGAAAACGGCACCGCCCAGCACGGGCCTCGCCATGGGAGGGAGCCTGAGCCGCCCGAACAGCGCCGCCGCGCCCTTGACGAACAGGCCCATCAACGCCACCACGACCGCCGCGACCAGGCCGAGGGGCACCCCGGCGACCAGGAGCCAGTCCTTGAACTCGTACCGCGGCACCTGATAGGCGTCGAGAAAGACGGACCCGGCGATGACGAAGTAGACGCCGAACGAGACACTCGAGGCGACGATCGTACTCAAGAGGGCTTTGACGTATCTCTGTCCTCCCGGCCGGGCGATCTCCATGATCATGGCCACCACGATCACCGTGCTGGAGAACAGTCCCCCGTACGCGCCGGCGAAGCCCGACAAGGTGTTCAGTCGCGCGTCGTCCTCGCTCAGCCCGCGCCGCCGCGACCACCAGCCGCCGGCGCCGCCACCGATGGAGCCCAGCGCCTTCTCCGGCCCGAGGCTGGCCCCGCCGATCAGCGACACCGCCGACACGGCGACGACCCCGGGCACCAGCTTGGCGTCGACGTGCTCCTCCCGCAGGTCGGCGATCAGCCCCGGAAGCTCCCCGGGCAGCCCGGTCAGCCGCCGCAGCAGCCCGACGGCCAGCCCCGCGCCGGCGGTGACCGCGATCCACCACCAGGCCCCGCCGAACCATCCCGGATCCGGCTCGCCGTACCACCGGCCACCGGCCCCGGTCGCCCCCACGAAGACCAGACCGGCGAAGGCGCCGAAAACCCCGAGGACGATTGCGTACGCGATGAGGACCCAGAACTCGCGCCGGCGAGTGAACGGCGGCGCCAGAACCGGTTCCCTCGTCGCGCTCACAATCAACGAGCGTTCCCGGCCTCCGTCCGCGACACCTCACCCCGTGCGGATGAAGGCTTGTCGAGGCCGTCGTACGCCGGTCCGGTCTGGGCTGGCCGATCCCGCGCCCCGGCGGCTTCACCTCCGACGCCCTCGCCCGGACCGAGTCGATCCGGGCCGGGCGGACCGTGGCCGCGCCGTTCGGCGACGTCCCGCTGACCCGGCGCACGGCCGTGGGACCCTGCTCGGGTGGATTTCTTCTTCTACTGCTGGGATCGAGACGGGACCGGGGAGCTGCGGCAGCGGCTCGTCGAAGAACACTGGGCGTTCATGGACCGGTACGCCGACGGGATGATCGCCCGGGGACCGACGCTGACCGACGACCTCGACGGGGCCACCGGCAGCGTCCACATCGTCGATCTGCCCGGCGTTCCGGCCGCACAGGTCTTCGCCTTCGAAGAGCCCAACTATCTGGCCGGGGTCTATCGCCGCGTCATCGTACGGCGCTACGTGGATCTGCTGGGACAGACCATGTGGGACTTCCCGGGCCGAGAGGAGGAGCGGAGGCGTTATCTGGTCCTCGCGCACGCCAAGCCGCTGATGGACTGGCCCGGAACCGAGCCGGTCCTCGACCGGAAGCGGCTCATCGCGTACGGCCGGCTCCTCTCCGAGGACACCGAGGACTGGGAGGGCGCGGCCGTGATCGGGGAGTTCGACGAGCCGGCGGCCATCGGGGACGTCTTCGCGGCGACCGGGGCGTACGAGACGATCGAGATTCATCCTTGGACCTTCGGCGGCCGCCGGTAGCCTCGGGCCATGGTCAGCTTCGACATCACTTCGATCGGCACGGTTCGCAACGAGCGGACGGATGTGCAGAACTCCGACTACTGGGGCGCGGTCCGCAGCACGATCGTCGTCGACGAACGCTTCGGCGACGCGTGCCTGCAGGGGCTGGAGCTCTTCTCGCACGTCGAGGTGCTGTTCGTCTTCGACCAGCTCGAGGAGCCCGGCGACTATCGCGAGCCGCGCCCGTACCGTGGCCGGGCCGACCTGCCACCGGTCGGCATCTTCGCCACGCGGGGCCCGCGCCGCCCCAACCGGATCGGCGTGACCACGTGCGCCATCGCGTCCGTCAGCGGCCGCGAACTGACCGTCGTCGGCCTCGACGCGGTCACCGGCACCCCGGTCGTCGACCTGAAGCCGGCCATGCGGGAGTTCACCGTGGCCGACGTCGAGCAGCCCGAGTTCGTCTCCAAGCTCATGGCGGACTACTTCAGGCCGTGAGGAAGATCGGGTTGGTGAGCGCCGCCATCCGGCCGCCGGGGTGACGCACCTCGGCCCGGACGAACGCCGACTCGGCGGCGAAGGTGGACCGGCCGATCTCGCCGCGGTCGGTGTGAACGGCAACCGTTCCACCCGGGACCCCGCTCACCTCGGCGGTCACCACGACCTCGCGGCCACCGGTGCTCAGCCGTTCGCCGGCCTGGGCGCGGCGCTCGCCGACGGTGGCGGTGAACGACAGCTCGACGCCGGCCGACTCGGCGATCCAGCAATGTCCCCCGCGAATGCCGGCGAGCACCTTGTCCGCATCGGCCTTCTCGGCCCGTACGACCGTCTGAGGTGTGCCGATCTGGCCGGCGAGATGAACGTCGCTGTTGCCGATCGCCGGCCGCCACCGGCCGCGGCGAAGGTCCCTCTCCCATCGGGCGAGCGCCGCCTCGTTGTCGGCGTTCCAGGGCAGATCCGAGATCCACTGGCCGTTCCACACCTCGACCGCGTCGAAGTCCTCGAACGGGTGACGGAAGGTCCCGGTCGGATAGGGCGCGAACGGGTGCGCGACCACGGTCAAGCCTCCGGCGCGCCGAACCTGGTCGACGCCGTCGACGGCCTGACCGAGATCGAGACCCAGGGCGAGCCAATGTCCGAGATCGGTTGTCACTTCCTGGCCGAACACCACGAGAAGGTCTTCGCCGGCGTACGACTGGAACGCCCCATGGGTTTCCACGGTGTTGTGCTCGGTGACGGCGATGAAGTCGAGCCCGGCCGCGCGCGCCGCCGCCGCGATCTGGCCGGGTGTCAGCTCGCCGGCGTGGGAACGCTCGGAGTGGACGTGGCAGTCGCCGCGAAACCAGGGCATCAGGTCAGCGACGCCGTGGCCGCGCGCAGTTCGGTCAGGGCGGTCAGGGCGTGCGGCGCCAGGCCCTGGCCGTCGTCGCGGTCGCCCTCGGACCAGCGGGCGTAGCCGCGCTTGAAGGCGAGCACACCCAGTTCGGCGGCGACCTGGGCGACCGGTTCGGGCACGCCACGGGCGGTCAGGGCGCCGGCCATGGCGGCGGCGAGGCCGACGCTTTTGAGGGCGTCCCGTTCCTGCAGTTCGGTGCTGGCGGCCACGGCCGCCTTGAGGCGGGGGCCGAGTTCGCGGTTGGCCGGGCCCATCGTGCTCGACGCGCGCGCCAGGCCGGCGGCGACCGCGTCGAGCGGGGCGGCCTCGGGCGGGGCGTCGGCGATGCCCTCGGCCAGCAGCTTCGACAGCGTTTCCTGACCGGCGACGAGCAGTTCCCGCTTGTCGGAGAAGTGCCGGAAGAAGGTGCTCTTCGTGACGCCGGCCCGCTCGGCGATCTGCGCCACCGTCGTGGCGTCGTACCCCTGCTCGGTGAACAGGTCGACGGCGGCGACGACCAGTCGTTGCGTCGTCTCCGGTTGCCATCGCGCCATGACGACCATCATAGGCGACGGGACAATGGTCCCATCACGCGCTATGGTGATGGGACAGAAGTCCCGTCACTTTTTCAGGAGCATCCATGCTTGTCTTCGTCACCGGCGGCACCGGCACGATCGGCTCGGCCGTCGTCGCGGAACTGCTCACCAACGGCCACACCGTGCTCGCGCTGGCCCGCTCGGACAGTTCGGAGCGCACCCTGCGGGACGCCGGAGCGGAGGTGCTGCGCGGCGGCCTGGCCGACCTCGACGTTCTGCGCGCCGGCGCGGCGCGGGCCGACGGCGTCATCAGCCTGGCCTTCGGGCGCGACTACGGCACCCCGGAGGCCCTGGCCGCGTCCATCGCCGAGGAGAGCGCCGCGATGGCCACGCTGGGCTCGGCGCTGATCGGCAGCGGCCGCCCGCTCGTCACCGTCTCCGGAACGCCGTGGGTGCCCGGCCGCGCCTCCACCGAGGCCGACCCGGTACCGACCGACGGCCCGGTCGGCGCGCGCGGCCGCTCGGTGAACGCGCTGCTGGCGCTGGCCTCACAGGGCGTCCGCGCCACCTCCGTACGCATGCCCCGCACCGTCCACAACAACGGCCAGGGCGGCTTCGCCGGCTTGCTCACCGACGCCGCCCGCCACACCGGCGTCGCCGGCTACCCGGGCGACGGCACCCAGCGCTGGCCGGCCGTCCACGCCCTCGACGCCGCGGCCCTGTTCCGCCTGGCCCTCGAATCGGCCCCGGCCGGCACCGCCTGGCACGCGGTCGCCGACGAGGGCGACGCGGTCCGAGACATCGCCGCCGTCGTCGGCCGCCGCCTGTCCCTGCCGGTCGAGTCGGTACCCGAGGAGACCTTCGGCCCGTTCGGCCCCATCTTCGCCATGGACCAGCCCGCTTCCAGCACCCACACCCGCGAAACCCTGGGCTGGCAGCCCAAACACCCGAGCCTCCTCGAGGACCTCGAAAACCTCCAACCGTAACCTTCTTCTCCTGGCACGCCACTCGAGGACCGTCGTTGTTGCGAACGGAACGAGCTGTGGTTGCGGGTGAACTGGATAAACGTGTGAGTGGTGGCCCGTCCGGCGGGCCACCACCCACATGACATCAGCCTTCCATCAAGGCGGTGAGGTTCTCCAGACTGCTGAGCAGGGCGCCGGTGTAGGCGAAGATCCGGGCACACCACTTGGCGACCGCTGAGACGATCTGCGCCGTGACGACCGGGATGGTGACGATCGCGAGCGCCTCGGCCGCCCACACGATCACCCGCGCCACCAGGTCACAGATCAGGTCGCGGACGATGTCGCGGGTGAACTGGACGAGATTGCCCGCCGCCCGGGTGGCCGCCGACATGGTGTCGGCCAGCACCGCCAGGCCGCCGAGCCCGTCCACGTTGCTGGCCATCATCGACCGGTATGAGCTGGCGGCGCTGCCGCCCCAGTCGGGGAGGTCGGCCGCGAGGCTCGACCGGAGATCCTCGGCCATGGTCTGCAGCGCACCGGCCATGTTGGCCCACGTCTGGGCGTTCGCCACGACCAGATCGGGGATGCCGGCCAGCTTGTCGAGCACATCGCGCAGCGGCTCGAAATGCTCCATGACCCACCCCAGCCCGTTGGCGAGCAGGGCGCTGAACGGGTCGATGACGGTCGCCGCGGCGTCGCCGACCAGCGAGCCGCCGGCCAACATGCCGTCGACCCAGCTGCCACCACTGACCGATTGCCGCAGGCCCTGGAAGCCTTCAGCGAGCGAGACACCGGTGTACGCGGTCCGGGTGGTGGTCGAGGAGGCGACCAGGGTGGTGTTCGACACCACGGTCAGCCTCGCCCGCCGGCGGCCCGGATGATGCTCTGCGCGTTGCCGTCGGCGGCGTCGTAGTCGCGGCCGGTGGCGTCCAGCGCCTCGGCCAGCAGGTCGAGGTTCTCCCCGGCGTAGGCGTAGAGCTGATCCTGAGCGCCGTGCCGGCGTTCCAGGATCGCCGACATCCAGCCGCACAGTAGGCCGTACGCGCTGTCGTCCTGGGCGATCGCCCTGCTCGCACCCTTGATCTCTGAAAGCTGGTCGCGTATCGCGCGAACGTTGGCGGCGTGCCGGAACAGCTGCGAGGAATCCACCTGGAAGGCGTCCGGCATGTCAGAATCCTCTCGCGGTCGACGGGTCATCATCGGCCGGGCGCTGCAGCACATCGCGCATCCGGTCGGCGATGGTGCGTGCGGAGAGCGAATCGGGCCCCATTGTTTCGACCGCGATGTCGTGCACCCGGTCCGCGGCCTTCGACCGGGCGTCCCGCAGGGCGCTCAAGACCGCCCGGGCCACCACCGCCGGCTCGAAACGATGGATGCGGTCGGTGAGTTCCAGGCCGACCAGCACCCCGCCCGAGTCGATGGTGACCTCGGCCAGACCGTTGCCGTCCCGCGCGGTGACGCGCAACCGTTCGATCTGCTCGCTCATGGCGGCGGCCCGCGCCGCCGTCCGGTCGACATCGTCCTTCCACGACCGCAGATACTCCCGGGACGCGTCCGGATCCAGGAAAGGCTGGGTGTCGGAAACCTCGGACATGCGCCGGAGTGTACAACGACGTGCGCAAATGGATCACACGGTGAAAACCAGTGCACGGGCATCGACGTTGACGATGTGCCCGTCCCCGAGGGTGGCCACCGGCTCCGTCCAGTGGACGTGCCCGCAGAGAGTCAGCGCCGGCGCTCGCCGCGCCAACGCGGTACGTATCGAGGGCCGGCCGAGCTGGCCGGCGCGATCGCCGGTCGGTCCCTCGTGCAGGAGCAGCACGTCCACGGGCGGTGTGGTCAGCTTCCCGACAAGCCCGAGGAAGTCCTTCTCCGTACGCCGCAGCTCACGTTCCGGATCGCCGACGATTCCCGAGATGCCGGCGACCGTGACGCCGCCGAAGCTACGCCGGTCCCCGTCCAGCAACGCGACGTCCGAGCCCAGCTCGGCCACCTGCGCCGTTGTCACCTCGTCGTGGTTGCCGGCGACGCCGTACACCATCGGGCAGCCGGCGGCGGCGAAGGCGAGCCAGACGTCGAGGACCGCCCCCGAGGCGCCGCGCCGGTCGGCGCCGGGCGCCGAGTAGAGATCACCAGTGAGCAGGACGCCGACCCGGTCGGCGGACGGCAGCAACCCACTCTCCGCCCACACTCCCAGGTAGTCGGCGAGCGCGATGCCCAGCAGCTCCGGGTCGCCGCCGAGTGGCGAGGAGGCGACCCCCTGCAGGTCACCGGCGGCGAGCAGCGCGTCGCAGCCGGCGGGCAGCTCCTCGACCGGCAGCCGCTCGACACCGAGCTGAACATTCTGCGGGACGCCACCGGGACCGGCTGCCCGGTACGGAATCGTCGCCAGCCTCTCCGGTCGTGTGCCGGCCAGCCGCATCAGCCGCTACTCCACGACGCTGCGGTAGAGGAACCGCCACTGAGGCAGAGCCGCCAGCCTGGTCCGGATCTCGTCGGGACGATCGAACTTGTCGACGAACAGGAGATAGCGATACTCGGGAAAGTCGGGCTCCTGGTGGTACTCGTCGTCGCCGTCGCGAAGGTCGTTGGACTGGAGCCTGAGTTTGCCGGCGCCCGTGGGCGGGCGCGCCGCGAAGTAGACGCCGCGGTAGTCGCTCTCGTGACGGACCCAGTCCACCTCAAGAGCCTCCGCGAGCCGGCCCGGTTGATCGCCGAGGCTGGGCTCCCCGAATCCGTACACGTCGTAGATCACAGTGTGCTTCCCGTTCAGAACCAGACCTTGATGGTCGGCTTGCGGCCGACGGCTTCCTCGATAGTACGGAAGATCATGACGTGGACCTCGCGGCCCGTCTCGGACGACGCGTCCTCGACGACGCCGTCGAGCCCGAGCCGGTCGAGTTCGCGTTCGGTCAGCGGCCCGGTCGATACGCCGTCGCCCCGAAATGGCACCCCGTTCTCGTGCGCCGCCCGGTTGACCGAGTCGCCGCTGATGGCGATGTCGTAGTCGCTGATCCGCCCTTCGTCGAACGGATCCCCGGAGTCCGCGCTGCGGCCGGTGACCGAACTGCCCTGGAATCCCATGTCCAGGTCGGGGTAGAGCTCGCGCATCCGGTCCCGGAACCGCGTTGCGAACTCACGGAACTGCCCGAAGTCGCGAAAGCCGTACGGCACCCCCCGGGGCTGCCCGGCCGATGACGAGGAAGGCCCGGCGGAGGAGGGCGAGCCACCGCCCGCGGCGGTCGGCCGCCCGTGCCGGAACGCCTCGCGAGCCTGCCCTTCGCCTCGTTCCACACTGCCTGGCCCACCTCGGCTCCGCCGGCCCCGGCCGCCGGCCGGTGAGCCGTCGCCGCCACCGCTGCCGTGGCCGCGGGATCTCGGAGTCAAGGTTCACCCCCATCGATATCGCTCACGACCCTATCGCCGGGGCGCCTCCAAGGGCGAGTTTGCCGTTCTTCACGCGTGGCCAGGTCTGGTAGTGGGAGGAATAGAGGCTCTGGCCCACCCACCTGGCGTCGGTGCGGACCGGGTTCTTCGGAGTGTAGGCAACGAAATTCGAGGCGTCGTCGGGGCTTCCGGTGCCGTCGTAGCGGGCCACGGCCGGGTAGGGGAAGACCGGGCGGGTGCGGGCGCCGTTGGTGGCGATGATGCGGGCCGGCTGGTGGCCGGACTCCACCCAGGACATCAGCGGGGTCAGGACGTCGAAAGTGTCGGGGCCGGCGCCGCCTGAGCAATGGGCCAGGCCGGGGAACATGTAGAGCTTGGTGAAGCTGTCGGCGTCGCGCACCGTTCGGCGTACGGCGTCGTAGTAGATCAGGGTGCTCTGGGGGGAGATGTGCTGGTCGTTCCAGCCGTGCCACAGGATCAGCTTGCCGCCGCCGCGCTGGAAGGCGTTCAGGTCGGGGTTCGAGGCCGCCATGTACGACGATGACGGCATCACTGTCTTCCAGAAGGACTCGACGGTCAGTTTCAGGTCGGTCAGCTGGTAGGAAGGGCGCGGGTTGTTCGGCTGGGCCAGGTAGCGCAGGTAGGACAGGGCGAAGTTCTCACTCGCCACCGTCCGGCCCTGGGCCGCGGGGATGAACAGGGTCCATTCGAGTTCGGAACCCCACTCGTGGGAGATGTACGGCTCCAGGCGGTTCCCCCGCGAGTCGGTGGCGCCGTCGTGCAGCTTGCGGACGACCGTGGCCTGCGCCGGCGAGAGGCAGGTGGCCGGGTTCTGGCCGGTCCGGCAGATCAGCGTCGACGGGTTGAAGTGGCAGAGGCGCGGATCGTCGATGACCGCGCCGCAGGCGGTGCGCACCGCGCTGTGAATCAGCGGCAGCTTGTCGGCCAGCAGGATGTCGTTGCCGTTGGCGTCCTTGTTGGCCAGCACGGTCCACGCGTGGTGGAAGGTGTTCTGTACGGCCATGTTGGTGGCGGGGGCGCCGGCGGCGATGCCGTCGAAGTCGCCGGGGTAGCGCTGGGCCTCCATCAGGGCCTCGCGGCCGCCGTCGGAGCAACCCGTGAAGTAGGAGTAGCGCGGGGGCTTGCCGTAGAAGGCCTTGATGAGGGCCTTGGCCGTCTGCGCGGTCACATGCACGCCGCGGTAGGCGAAGTCGATCTGGGCCTGGGGGTTGCCGGCGGCCCAGGAGCCGTCGTTGTGGCCCTGGTGGCCCATGTCGGTGGTGGCGCTGGCGACCTCGCCGTCGTCGACGGGCCGGCAGCCGGCGGCCTGGCCGTAGTTGATGGTGGCGCTGCCGCAGAGGCCGCCGCAGCCGGTCTGTACGTAGCGCTGGGTCCAGCCCCGGAGGGGAAGGCGGGCCACGATCGTGGTCGCGGGGGCGATGGTGCCCCGTACCTCGCAATCGTCGCCGGCGACGGTGGCGGACGTGATGGTGACCGGAGCGTCGGTGGCCCGGCTCAGGTCGACGTCGCGTACCTCCGCGCAATTGATCCGGGGTCCGCGGGCGGCCGGATCAGCGGTGGCGGAGGCGGAGGCGACCCCGAGGACGATGACCAGCAGCAGTGAGGACGGACGGCGCATGGGGTCACCCACTCTGGGCCGGAGCGGGACGTACCGGCGGGTGTCGTCGAAGTAGTGGCCGGTTTCGGGGTCGATGCCGCGCACAGCACCCACCATCTCCGATCCGAAGAGGATGTTGTCAACACCGATCACCTTGACGAGGAGGTCGATGCCGGGCTGGTGGTAGACGTACGTATCGAAGAAGACGTCGCCCCTCACGGTCTCCTCGAGCGGCGGGCGGCCGAGCATGTCGGCCAGGCCGCGGAAACGGCCCCAGTGGTACGGGACCGCTCCCCCGCCGTGCGGAATGATGAACCGCGGGCCGGGGAAGCGCTGGAACAGGTCCGATCACGTGCCGGCCTCGCCGGCGGGCACGATCGGGGTGCCGTGGGTGTGGAAGGTGTCGATGGTCTTGAGGCCCCAGGCCTGGCCCTTGGCGCGTTCCTCGCGGGTCCAGCTGATGGTGCGCCAGTCGGGGGCGAGGATGAGGCGCGCGCCGGCGTTGCAGATCTCGACGCGGTTGCCGCCGGGCTCCCAGACGTACAGGAAGAAGGTCTGCTGAATGGCGTGTTTGTGGGGGCCGGTCTCGATGTGGACGCCGGCGTCCAGGCAGACGTCGGCGGCGCGCAGGATCTCCTCGCGGGTGTCGGTGGCAAAGGCGACGTGGTGCAGGCGGCCGCGGCTGCCGGTCCAGTCCTCGGTGTAGACCAGGTCGTAGGTCTTGTTGCCGAGCGAGTACCAGACGGCCTGCGGCGAGCCGTCGTCCTTGACGATCTGTTCGGTGCAGCGGGCGCCGAGGGTCTCGCTGAGGAAGGTGCTCGTCTCGGGCACGTTCGCGGTCAGGTAGTTCACGTGGTCGAGCCGGCGCAGGTTGGCGCCGCGCCCCGGATACCTGGCCGCCTGGTTCTTCAGGGCCGGCCTGTCCGATTTGTCCGCCGCATACCACTCAGCGTCCCAATAGATCCCCATGTCGTGGCCGTCGGGATCGTCGAACAAATAGACCTCACCCAGACCGGGAACATCACTGGATGATTTGTCGGTTCTCAGCCCAGCGCGCAGACGATCAAGCGCCTGCGGACTGGCCGCCCGAAGGTAGGTACGGCCAACGCCCGCGTCGACGTTCCGGACGAGACGGACGGTCCACGACTGATAGTCGTCCCACGTGTGCAAGTAGATCGAGGAAGCGTCGCGGTGCACCTCCCGCAACCCCATCACGTCGACGAAGAAGTCGCGCGACTCCTCCAGCACCGCCGTCCGCAGCTCGATCGGCCCCACGTGGGCGATGTCCCGGCGCCGGTCCGGGTCGTGCGTGACGCTCATCCGACTGCCTTTCCGCTGCGCGGCCACACCAGGCCGTCGGCCAACTTGCGCGCCGTGCGCACGACGCTGCCGCGCACGAGCCGGGCCCGCGGCCCGAGACCTTCGAGTTCGCCGTACGCGTCGAAGAAGCCGCTACGGTGTCGCCGTCGTACTCGACTCGCCGCCGGGCGTCCGCACCGTCGCCTCGGCCACGCTCACCGTGGGATTCATGATGCGGATCCGCACGGTGGTGGCCTCCCCCGCCACGGCGACCGGGCCCCGCTCGATGGCGAACGGCCCGCCCCCGGCGAGCAGATTGCCGCACGTCTGCGCGCCGGCGACGATCGCCCGGCCCGGCACCACCGGCGTCCGGCACCCTCGGCGGCCCGACCACCGCGGCCTTGCTCGTCAGCGGGTGGCCACCGCCGAGCCCGTCGATCTGCCGCTCGTCGGGCGACCCCAGGACGCGCAGCAGGAGGTCGTCGCGGTCAGCGGGATCGTGGTGCACCGTGGCCACTCCCGCGTCGCGCAGGGCCTCGATGGTGCCGGGTTCGGCTCGGCGCACGTTCCGGACGACGTGATGCGATGCCAATGGCGCCTCCTCCGTCGCAGCCATGTCTACGGCCCGCGCTGAAGCCAGTCAATGTTGTCTTCTCAATTGTTGACGATATGAGCACGTCTGCCGCGGCCGGCCCGGCGAGCGGGACCAGTTCGGCGCCCGCTCGTCGGCCCGGTTCGCCGAGATGCACGAGCTCGTTCAGCTCGCCGCGGTCAGGCCAGGAACTCGGCCACGTCGGCGGCGAACTCGGCGTAGTGCTGGAACAGGAAACCGTGGGCGGCGTCCGGGTAGAGCTTGAGCCGGGCGCCCGGGATCAGGCCGGCCAGCAGGTGCGAGTAGCGGGGCAGGATCATCGGGTCGCTGTCGCCGTTGGCGACGAACACCGGGGCCTCGATGCCCGTCACGCGTTCGAGCAGGGCGTGGTTCGGGATGCCCCACTCGGTCACGGCGTCGTACTGGGCCAGGCGCGTCTCCCAGGTGGTCGCCTTGTCGCGGTCGGCTGTCCGGGCGTACATCCGGCCCAGGGCCTTCTGCCCCTCCTGACGGCTGGCCTCGGAACCGGTGAAGAAGACCCCGAGGTAGCCCTCCGGAGTGGTCTGCGGGACGCCGACAGCGCCGATGACGTCCGGGGCCCAGCCGTGCATCCCGGCCGCGCCGCGCGGCGCCGCCGAGGCCAGCACGAGACGGCGGACGGCGTCGGGCCGGATCAGCGCCACCTCCTGGGCCACGAAGCTGCCGAGGGAGAAGCCGAGGACGTCGGCCTGGGTGATGCCGAGGGCGTCGAGGAAGGCGAGGGCGTCGTGGGCCATCCGGGTCACGCTCGGCGGTGTGACGCCGGTCGTCCCGCCGACGCCGGTGTTGTCGAAGGCGATGACCCGGCGGCCGGCGGCCAGGGTGTCGATCAGCGCCGGATCCCAGCTGTCGAGGTTGCCCCGGAAGTGCTGCAGGAGCAGCAGAGGCACCCCCGAGGATCCGGTCTCCCGGTAGGCGTAGTCGATCCCGTTCTGAGCGCTCACCAGCTTGTTGGGCGAGTCGATGTAACTACTTGGCATGACGCCATGCTTCGTCCGCGCCGGCCCACCCACATACGGCGAATGACTGGCCGTCAGGGAAGTTTGGCCACCGTCAGCAGGACCACGCTGTCGTCCAGCGCCTCCAGGCTGTGCCGGGCGTCGGGGATGATGACGAGGTCGCCCGCCTCGGCGTCGCCGGCGTCCTCGCCCGCGACCAGACGGACCCGGCCGCTGAGGACCTGAAGGGTCGCGTCGCCCGGGCTGTTGTGCTCGTGCAGCTGCTGGCCGGCGGCGAGCGCGATGACGGTCTGCCGCAGGGTGGTCGTGTGGTTGCCGAAGACGGTGTGGGCGCCGCGTCCGCTCGGCACGTCCCGGGCGGTGACCGTCTCCTTGGCCGCGAGCTCGGTCAGCGAGATCTTCTCCATGCTCCGACCCTGCCCCGCCGTCCGGGTGCGGTGCAGAGGCGAAAGTCCCGAAAAGGCGCTCGGCTAGCGGGCGCGGCCGGTGCGGAAGGCGTAGGCCACCAGGGCCGCCCGGTCGCGGCAGGCCGTCTTGGCCAGCAGGTGGTTGACGTGGGTCTTCACGGTGGCGTCGGAGACGTGCAGGCGGGCGGCGATCTCGCTGTTGCTGTGGCCCTGGGCTATCTCGCGCAGCACGTCCTCCTCGCGGGCGGTCAGGCCGCTGTCCCCGGGGGCGGGGGCCACGCCGTACGGCGCCCCGCCGGCCAGCGCCTCCAGGAGGCGGCGCTGCACGCTCGGGTCGAGCTGGGCCTCGCCCGCCGCCACGGTCAGGATGGCCTGCTGGATGTCCTCGGCGCCGGCGTCCTTCGTCAGGTAACCGCGCGCGCCGGCCTGCAGGGCGCGGAAGACGGTGGTGTCGTCGGCGTACGTGGTCAGGACGACCACCCGCGAGCGGGACCCGGCCGCCGCGAGGCGGGTCGTGGCCTCGACGCCGTCCACGCCCGGCATGTTGAGGTCCATCAGCACCACGTCGGGGTCGAGCAGCGCCACCTGCCGCAGCGCGTCGGCGCCGTCGAGGGCCGTGCCCACCACGGTGAGGCCGTCGAGCAGCCCCAGCATCATGGCCAGGCCGTCGCGCACGACCTTCTGGTCGTCGGCGATCAGAACGGTGACGGTCAATTTTCCCCCAGCGGCAGCGTCAGGCTGACATGCCATCCCTTGTCGGTCGGCCCGGCGGACAGGTGTCCCCCGGCCAGCGCCGCCCGCTCGGCCAGCCCGGTCAGTCCGAAGCCACCCGACGGCAGCTCGGTCCCCGGGCCGCCGGTGTCGGCCACGGTCAGCTCGACAGTGTCCGGGCCCCACCCCAGCGAGACCGCGACCGTGGCGTCCGGACCGGCGTGCTTCGCCGCGTTGGTGAGCGCTTCCTGGACCGTACGGTAGAGCGCCAGGCCGTTCTCGGGCGGGAGCGGCCGCGGCGTCCCGGTGACCGTCAGGGTGGCGCCGGGATGCCGGTCGACCAGCCCGGGAATGAGCGACGGGCCGGGCAGCCGGTCGCCGCGCAGGGTCTCGACCACCTGACGGGCCGAGGTGAGGCCGTCGCGGGCCATGCCGTGCGCACCGGCGATCTGGTCGACCAGGCGCTGGTCGGCGCCGGTCTTGGTGGCCAGCAGGCGCGCACCCTCCAGCTGCACGGCCAGGCCGGCCAGCGTGTGGGCGAGCACGTCGTGCAGTTCGCGGGCGATCCGGCCGCGCTCGGCCAGGCGAGCCGCCTCCTCGCGGGCGGCCCGGGTGGCCGACTCCTGGGCCAGGCGCTCCTCGGCCTGCTCGCGGGCCGTGCGGTTGGCCTGCGCGAAGGCCGACGCCAGGAAGAGGAAGAAGCCGCCGATGGCCAGGTTGAGGAAGGCGCTGACGCCCTGCGACGAGTTGAGCGCCTCGGCCAGCGCGGTGCCGACCACCACGATCCCGCCGAAGACGAACGCGGGGACGCGGGAGAGCCGCAGGCCGATGCCGGCCACCGCCATGAAGCTGAGGATGTAGCCGGGCCCGGACGGCAGCATCAGGTCCATCAGGGCGCCGCAGAGGCCGGCCCCGGTGAAGCAGGCGGCGAGGATCCACGGATTCGTGAGCTTGGAGTACGTGCCGGTCAGCCACAGCGCGATCCCGGCCACCACCACGACGGGGAACGCGGCCCGGGCCGCTCCCGACGAGGGAAGACCGGCCAGGACCGCGTTCACCGCGATCACCACCGCGCTGGCGTAGACCAGCACCCGGAAGGTGCGTCGTGCGTTCACCGCGCCATTGTCCCGGACAGCTCGGGCTGCCGGAGGCGGGCGGCGGAGACCATCAGCACGACCAGGCGGGAGAGCACCATCGCCAGCGAGAGCACCACGAAGGCGGCGGTCCAGGCGTCGGCGCCGGTGATGAGGTGGGTGCGCGAGAAGTCGACCAGGCCCTGGGTGAACCAGTGGTCGGCGCCGTAGATGAACAGCATGCGCCCGGCGGTCACCGCGATCCAGATCGCCGCGAAGCCGAAGCCGGCCGTGGTCAGGATCCGCCCGGTCGACGCGTCCCGGCGCACCCGGACGAACAGCCCGGACACGACGCCCAGCAGCACACCGGCGGCCAGGCCGGCCAGCACCAGCGGCACGTCGTTGCCCTCGGTCGGGAACGAGTGGAGGTAGAAGGCGGCGACGGCCAGGACGATGACGACCGGCCGCAGGAGCCGCTTGCCGGTGAACTCGTGGGTGCCGAGCGCGGTGGTGAGCATGAGAACGAGGATGCCGAGGCTGATCAGGTAGTTCGTCATGCCCTAGACGATCCCGGCTTCGCGGGCGCGGCGAATCGGCGTACGGATGGAACTCCGGTCTCCACCCCAGGGTGGAGACCGATCCGGCCGGCCAGCTGAGCCCGGGAGGTCACCGCGAGTTTGGGGAAGATCCGGTACAGGTGCGAGCCGACCGTGCGCGGCGACAGGAACATCCGCTGGCCGATCTCGCGGTTGGACAGCCCGTCGGCCGCGAACCGGGCGATCTGAAGCTCCTGCGCCGACAGGAGGCCGGCGGCCGGCACCCCGCCGGACGCGCGCAGTTCGCGTCCGGCCCGGCGCGCCCAGGTGGTGGCGCCGAGCACTTCGAACGTGTGCCGCGCCGACTCGACCGGCAGCCGCGACTCGCTGACCCGCCGCTGCCGGCGCAGCCAGGACCCGTACTCCAGATCGATCCGCGCGGCCAGCCACGGCGACCTCGCCGCTTGGCGCGCCCGCACGAACGAGTCCTCGTCGCCGTCGAGCAGGGCGCACACGTACGGATCCCGGATCCGCGGCATCGCGTCCCGCTTGCCGCAGCGCAGGGCGGCCTCGGCGAGGTGCCCGGCGGCGTCGACCGGTCGCGGTCCGTCCATCAAGGACGACAGCGTGGTGTACGCCTCGGCGTAGCGCTCGGCGCTCAACAGGGCCACGCCCCGGGCGTACCGCACGGCGGTCGCGGTCAGCGGGCCGCCCAGGATCTCGGCCTCGGCGGCGTGCCGTCCCGAGCTCTCGGTCTCGCCGCGCACCGCCTCGACCAGGGCGATCGTCGCGGTCGCGCGGGCACGCCAGGCCGGCTGTCCGGTACGTTCGGCCAGCACCCGGCATTCGGTGGCGGCCGACGCCGCGGCCGGCCAGTCGCCGGCGGCCACGGCGGCCTCGGCCCGCAGCGCCAGCACGTGAACGAGCAGCCCCAGCCGCCCGCCGCGCCGCAGCGCCGCCGCTTCCGCGGTCAGCAGATCGCCGGCCCGCACCACGTCCCCACCGGCCAGCGCGGTCAGCCCGAGCTCCGGCCCGCTCCCCTCAGCCTCACCCGCGACCGCCCGAGCCCCAACCGTCCGAGTCCCAGCCCCGACCGTCCGAGTCCCAGCCCCGACCGTCCGAGCCCCAGCCCCGACCGCCCGGACGGCGGTCGCCCGGGGATCGCCGGCCACGTCGCCGAGAGCCGCCAGCACGGCCGGCAACGCCGACGCGGCCGGGCCGTCCCACGTGATCAGGGACAGCCCGGCCGCCGTGACCAGCGTGTCGAGCGCCGCCCCGGGCTCGCGGGCGGCGGCCAGCCCGGCCGCCGCCCGCGTCAACTCGGCGATCGCGTCGTGCGGCCGCGCCGCGAAACGGGCACGGATCGCTCGTACCCGGGCGTCTTCCGGGTCCGCGTGGTCGAGCAGCGCCGCCGCCCGCTCCGTCCACCCGTGCGCGAAAGCGCGCTCGATCTCGTCCGTCCGCTCACCGCCGGCCGGCGACCGGCCCACCCGGCGGAGCACCTTCCGGCGCCGCCGCCGGCGTTCCCGTTCCCTCTCGATCGTGCTCATGGGCCGAAGCTAGAACCGCCCAGTAGAGGACCAGTGACCATCGAGTGACGCCGCTCAGCCGCCCGTGATGCTCCAGTGCCACGGCTCGGACGGCAGGTTGACGAAGCCGTACTCGTCCGCGTGCAGTTGCAGCCACTTGAAGGCCGGGCTCTTCGAGGTGAGCGTCTTGCCGCCGGACGTGACGTCGACGGCCAGGCCGATCTCGTGCAGCGACCGGCCCGGAACGGCGGTGGGCACCCGGCACGACGAGGACGGCGCCGTGTAGATGTCCGGGCAGCCGTTGATCTTCCGCAGCTCGATCTGGCGCTGCTTGGTGCGGAAGCCGCCGCCCGAGATGTCGATGCCGGCCTTTTTAGCGTCGTCGACCATGCGCCGGTAGGCGTACGAGACGGTGCGGTGCACCGTCGTTCCGTAGATCACGACCGTGTCGGCGGTGGTGAAGGCCGGCCGGACCGCCGTCACCACGCTCCTGCTCACGGCGGCGGCCTGGCCGGCCAGCTCGGCCGGGGTCTTCAGGGCCGCGATCTTCTGCTCGGTCAGCACGACCGCCGCCGAGGCCGACTTCACCGAGTTGTTCGCGGTGTCCAGGGCGGCCGTCGCCGCCGACGACGAGGACCGGGCCTGGGCCAGGGCCGTCGCCGCGTCACGCGCTTGGGTGGTACGGACGGTGAGGGTCTTCTGCGCGGCCGTGACCCCGTTCCGGGCGATGGTGACAGCGGACTTGTGGCGCGGCTTCACCTTCGACAGCTTCTTCCGGGCCGCCGTCACCGCCGCCCTGGCCGCCGTCACGCGGTCCTTGGCCGTCTTGTCGGCGTTCGTGGCCGCGGTGACCTGCTTCGCGGCCACGGACAGGGCCGCCGTGGCCCGGGTGACCTCCACGGTGCGGGTCGTCACGGTCGTGCGCTGGGTGGCGAGTGTCTGGCGCAGCTGCGCGCCGGTGGCGGTCACGGTGAGGCTGCGGTACATCAGACTGGTCCAGCTCTGCGCGGCGGCCGGGACGGCCGCCTCGGCCGGAGCCTGCATGCCGGCGGTGGCGAGAGCGGCAGCGACGATCGCGGTGGTGACGGACCGTCGGGCTCGGGATCGGGTTTCCTGTCGTTTCGTCACCCGGCAAAGATGGTGTCGCCCGGGTGCAGCCCCAGGGCCGTCCCGGGTGCGAACCAGGTGTCACGGCACGAGCACGACCACCTTGCCGCTCACTTTGTTGTCCTCCACGTCCCGGTGCGCGTCGCGGATCCGCTCGAACGGGTAGACGGTGACCGGCCCCAGATCGAGCGTGCCGGCCGCGATCCGGTCGAGGCTGTCCTGCAGCACGGCCGGCGACAGCGAGGTGGCGTCGCCGCGTCGACCCCGTCCGGATAGAGCGCGCGGACCCGCTCAGCCACCTTCCCGTCGTCCAGCAGCGCGTGGTCGGCGGTCAGCTCGGCCAGGCGGCCGGGCTGGCGCGTGGTGGCCAGGACGGTGGCGCCCATGCTTGCGGCCAGCGCCGCCGTCGCGTACCCCAGAGCCGATGTTCCGCCCCGGATGAGCAGGGTCTGGCCGGGTCGCAGGTCAAGACCGACGGTCAGGGAGCCGTACGCCGTCTGAAGCGTCTCCGGTACGGCGCCCACCGTCGCCCACGGTAGTGCCGACGCGAACGGGATCACCTGCCGTCGCGGCACCACCGTGTACTCGGCGTAGCCGCCGTCGAAGCTGCGGCCCATCCCGCCCATCATCGCCACCACCTGCTGTCCCGGGGACAGGTCGGTGCCGGGCGCCTCGTCGACCACGCCCACGGCCTCGATCCCGGGAACGATCGGGAAGCGGGCGTTCTCCGCGTACCCCAGGCGCAGATGGAGCTCGGACCGGTTGAGACCGAAGGCTTTCACGCGGATGCGCACGTCTCCGGGACCCGGCACGGGCAGCGGCCGCTCGCGGATCTCAAGGTGCTCCACGGGTCCGGGCGAGGTCAGGACGATGGCTCTCATGGCTTATAGTTTCCACGGAATTAGATTCCATGGAATGCAATTTGCTAAGATGTGCGGCGTGACACAGAGAGTGCGCTGGGCCCATGACCTCGTACGCCTGGAGGTCGTCCTCTGGGACCACGTGGACTCCCGGCTCAAGCAGGCCCACGGCCTTTCGCTGGCCGGATTCGAGACCTTGTGGGTTCTCCAGGACGGCGAGCCGGCCCGCGTCGGCGACCTGGCCCGTGAGCTGCGGATCACCATGGGCGGCGCCAGTAAACTGGCCGACCGGGTCGGCGCCGCCGGCCTCATCGAGCGCACGGCCGACCCGGGTGACCGGCGCGCCACCCGGATCGCCCTGACCGCCGAGGGCCGGGCGATGCTGACCGCCGCCACCGGGACGTACGACGCCGCCGTGGCCGAACTGCTCGACGGCGTGGTCAGTGACCACGAACTGAGCGTGACCCACGACGTGATCACGCGCTTGCTGGCGTCCACTCGCCCCGCCGGCGCCGGTTAGCCTTGCCGCCGTGAACACGAACACCCGCGCCGACCGGGCCGCCCGCGCCTGGCTCGACGTGCACGGCGTCCTGGCCGCCACCCAGCCCGACGGCTATCTGCACGTCTCCCCCCACGGCACCGCCGAGCTCGTCACCGGCACCCGGATTCCCCTCCTCAACGGGGTCGTCGCCATCACCCGCGACCCCGACGCCGGCGAGATCGCCGGCGCCGCGACGTCCCCGCGCTTGGCGGGCCTGCCCTGGTCTCTTCGGGTACGCGGGGAGGACGCCGACGACCGCATCGCGGCCGTGGCCGCCGCACACGGGCTGGCCACCCGCTCGCCGCAGCCGTTCCTGCTCCGTGAGCTCACCCCGGCCGACGCCGCCCCGGTCGCCGGCGCCCGGCGCGTCACCGGAACCGAGAGCGCGGCCTACCAGCGGGCCCTGGCCGCCGGTTTCGGGGCGCCGCTGGACGGCATGGCCATCTTCGCCCACCCCCACCTGCTCGACCACCCGTCGATGAGCGCCTACCTGATCGAGGCCGGCGGCGAACCGGTGGCGACCGCCTTCGCCGCCCTCTCCGGCGACCTGGTCGGCGTCTTCAACATCGCGGTCCTCCCACCCTTCCGTCGCCGGGGTTTCGGCCGCGCCGCCACGGCCGCCGCCCTCAGCGACGCCTACGCCAAGGGCGCCCGCACCGCCTTCCTGCACTCGACGGCCGAGGGCCGCCCCCTCTACGACCGCATGGGCTTCCACCTGGCCGAGAACTGGACCCTGTTCACATGACCTTCGCCGACGACGTGCGGTCCGCCTTCCGGCGCGGCGAGACCGACGAGGTCGTACGGCTGTGCCGGACCGCCCTCGCCGAGTCCCGCGCCACCGAGGTGGAGGCCCTGTACGGCCTGTCCCGCGCGGCCCTGCGTTCCGGCGACCTGGCCGGCGCCACCGCCCTGGCCCGGCAGTCGCTGGAGGCGGCACAGCGCGCGGGCGACCGGGCGCTGGAGGAACGCCCACGGCACGTCCTGGCCGCGGTCGCCCGCCTCTCCGGCGACCTGGCCGGCGCCCGGGAGCTCTACCTGGACAGCATCCGCCTCAACGAGGAGCTGGGCCACGCCGAGACGGTCCTCACCGAACGCCACAACCTGGCGTTCTGCGACCTCCGGCTGGGCCACCTGGACGCGGCTCGCGAGTTGTTCGCCGCCAACCGCGCCGAGGCCGAGCGCAACGGCTGGGCCTCCTTCCTGCCGTTCGCCGCGATCGCCGACGCCTGCCTGGCCGCCGCCGAGGGCGACCACGCGCGGGCGGCCCGGCTGATCGCGGCCGCCGACGCCGCTTTCGCCGCCCACGGCCAGGTTCCCGACCCCGACGACGCCGCCGAACTCGACCTCGCCCGCGCCGAGGCGGCGGCCGCGCTGGGCGAAGCCGCCTATGCCGAGACCTACGCGCGGGCGGGCGGTCAGTCGCCGGCGCGCAGCGTGTCCGAGGGTGATTCGCCGTAGCGGGCACGGTATTCGCTGCTGAAGCGGCCCAGGTGGGCGAAGCCGCAACGATGGGCCACGGCGGCCACCGTCACCTCGCCGTACGCGGCGCGCTTCAGGATGGCGTGGGCCCGGCCCAGGCGGACCTGCCGCACGTACGCCATGGGGGTCAGGCCCAGATGCCGGCGGAACCCGTCCTGGAGTGACCGGACGCTGAGATGGCCGGCGGCGGCCAGCTCGGCCACGGTGAAAGGGCGCTCGGGGCGCTCGTTCACCGTGTCCGTCACGCGGCGGATCGCGCGCGGCGGCGCCGGTGGGGGCGGCTGGTCGAGGTCGTCGCGGAAGTTGTGGGGCAGGCACAGCAGCATGCCGTCGATCAAGGCGTAGCGCAGGCGTTCGGCGATCAGCGGGTATTCGAGCAGGCTGTGCTTGGCCACCGACTCATCGCGGAACAGGCGGACCAGGCGGCACCAGCTCGCGGCCGGGCCATGGGTGACGTCGAGGGCCGGCGGCAGCACGAGGCGGTGCGTCACCGGGCGGCCCAGCATGGCCGACAGCTCGGCGTGCAGGGCCTGTTCGTCGACCACGACCGCCAGGGGGCGGAAGTCCGCGCCGTGCCGGAACGTCACGTCGCGGCCGGGCCCGATGACCGCGGCACGGTGCCGGTCGACGCCCACCTCGTCGTGGTTGTGGCGGACCCCCGCGGTGCCGGCGGTGGCCAGCGTGACCTGGTAGCCGCCGATGTTCTCGACCGCCGTGGTCAGCGGCATGGTGAACGAGTAGCTTCCGGTCAGCAGCGCGCCCACCCGGGCCACGTCGAGCTCGAGCCGGAACGGGAAGCCGCCGGCCGTGTCCAGCCGAAGCCCGGACGGGGCGAAGAACCGGGCCATCTCCTGCCGCGCGTGGTCCATGTCGGAGCTGGCGAGCCGCCACCGCGATAAGCCGTCCACCCCCGCTACCTTGCCCACGAATTCGCATGACCCGGCGCCCTCACGCATTCATCCATGTGGACTCTTCGATTCACGTGCCTACGCTGCGGTCATGCCAACCGTCCTGTACCGGGCGCTTATCGCCACCACCGCGGTCGTGCTCGTGGCGGCCGCCGCACCGGCTCCGGCCCACGCCGCCGCGCCGGCTCCGGCGGTCGGGGCCACCACGTCGGCCGCCGACACCGTCGGCAGCGGGAACACCTGCGCCGGCTTCCTCGACGAACGGGCGCACCTGGGCAATCTGGGGATCCGGCGGGTCTTCGCCTCGGCCGGTCAGCTGCCGCCGGCCGACGCCGTCAACTGCCACACCGCGTACGGCGCCGTTCTCTGGTTCTCTTTCAAGACGTCCTGTACGCCGGTGGCCGTGGCCGCCGGCGGCTGCGACACCGAGATCCAGAACATCGCGGCCGCCATGCCGGCCGGCGCCTACCTCACGTACTTCCACGAACCCGAGGACGACATGACCGGCACCCAGTTCGTGGCCGCCTTCAGCCGGGTCTACGTGGTCGCCAAGGCCGTCAACGCCTCGATCTCGATCGTGCCGATCCACATGTCGTACCAGTGGCGGCCCGGCTCGACCGGCGTCACCAACAACGGCACCGGCGGCGACCGGGAGATCAGGGACTGGATCGTGCCGCCGCTCTACGCCGACGCGTACGGCTTCGACCTCTACTGGCAGGCCAGCACCCGGGGCAGCGAGCCCGACAACCCGGTCAGCGCCGGCAACGACCCGCGGATGCTGCGCTGGTACAACGCCGTAGCCGGCCTGGGCCGCCCGCTCACGCTCCCCGAGTGGGGCATAGACGACGACCAGGGGGTACGGGCGTCGCGTGGCCCCGCCATCCGGGCGTCCCGGGCGTGGCTGTCCGCGCGCGACTTCCGGGTCATCGCCTACTGGCAGATGGACAACTGGTATCTCGGCGCCAGTTCGGTCCCGGCCGGCGGATACCTCGATCCGGATGGGGTCGCCGCGTACCAGGAACTGGTGTCCGGCGCCTGATCGTCCGGACACAAAACGAACGGCGGCCCGCTGAAACCAGTCGGGCCGCCGTTCGCGGAATGTGAAATCAGAGAGGACGGATGTTCGACGCCTGAAGGCCCTTCTGGCCCTGCGTGACCTCGAACTCCACCCGCTGGTTCTCGTCGAGACTGCGGTATCCGCTGCTCGCGATCGCCGAGAAGTGGGCGAACAGGTCGGCGCCACCGTCATCGGGGGTGATGAAGCCGAAACCCTTGTCGCCGTTGAACCACTTCACGGTACCGGTAGCCATGTCTGCTCCTTAGCAGGCTTTCAGGGGCCGCACTGTGCGAACCCTTACGCCGCCGCGTTGATCACCCGCGCCGGAAACGACACGAAAAACGAAAAAGCGCCCGCGGGTCCAGATAACCCATCAGGCGCCGAAAACGTCTACGGAAATCAAAACTGCAACACGGCCAACTTAGCACAGAATCCGCTGATCTCCGCCGACCCGGATGCGTGCTGCGTCACAGCGACGCGCGTACAGTGCCCTGCAGGCTGACGTCCGGCCCTTGGTTCCGTCGGCCCCCAGGAGATTCACGTGACCGTTTCACCCTCGCCACGGCCCGTCCCAACCCTCCGGGAGAGGAGCGCGGCCAGTTTCCACGCCGTCCTCGCCACCGCCCTGACCGCGGGGCTGGAGCAGGCCCTCGAGGCCGGCGACCACCAGAAGGCGATCGGCTTCATCAACCGCGGCTTCGCCGAGGGAAGCCCCCAGCTGGGCTGCAAACTGCTCTGCCGGGCCACCGAGGTCATCGGGTCGGCCCGCACGTGGACGGTGCAGCTCGCGCCCCTGAGCCAGAGGGGCCGGCGGTCCACTGTGTAGAGACGGCTGTCGCGGACGATCGCGACGAGACTGCCGCGCGGATCAGGGGGTCCTCGATTCGCCGGACCGGACCTGCTCGGTGGTCACCGCGGGCCTCCCCACCACCTGCGGCCGGGCAGCGAGCTCTGCCACTGGGACGCCTCTCTCGCCGTACCCAGGAGTGTTCTTACCCCTGGGTGTTCTTACATTGCCCGAACATCGGCCGGCCGCCCGCGCGGGCACAATGGGCCGGTGACCGAGAAAGGGCTGGTGCTTCTCGTCGAGGACGAGCGCCCGATCGCCGACCTCGTGCGGCTCTACCTGGCCCGCGACGGCTTCGGCGTCCATGTCGCCCACGACGGCGAGGCGGGGCTTCAGGCCGTACGGAGGCTGCGGCCGGTCGCCTGTGTGCTCGACATCGCCCTGCCCGGCCTGGAGGGCACCGAGATCTGCCGCCGGATGCGCGAGGACGGCGACTGGACGCCGGTGGTCTTCCTGACCGCCCGCGACGACGAGGTGGACCGCGTCCTCGGCCTCGAGCTGGGCGGCGACGACTACCTGACCAAGCCGTTCAGCCCGCGCGAGCTGGTCGCGCGGGTACGCGCCCTGCTGCGCCGGGCCGCCGGCCCCGGCGACGGCGACCGGGTGCGGACGCTCGGCCCGGTCTCGCTGGATCCGGCGCGCCGCCTGGCCTCGGCCGCCGGCCGCCCGCTCACCCTGACCGCTACCGAGTTCGACCTGCTCGCGCATCTGCTGCGCCGACCCGGCCGCGTGTTCACCCGCGAGGAACTGCTGGCCGCGGTGTGGGGGTACGCGTCGCACGCGCAGACGCGCACCGTCGACGTGCACATCGCTCAACTGCGCGCCAAGCTGGCCGACTGCGCCGCCCTGATCCGCACCGTCCGCGGCGTCGGCTACACCGCCACCGCCGATGGTTAGGACGTTCACCGGGCGGGCGGTGCTCGTCACGGCGGCCACGGCGGTCGTCTCGGTCATCGTGACCGCCCTAGTCGCCCTGCCGATCGCGGTCCGGTCGGCCGACCACGCGGCCCGCGCGGATCTGTCCGAGAAGTCGGCGCTGGCGGTCGAACTGCTCACCAGCGAGCGGGCCGCGGCGCGGACCCGGATCGTGAACCGGCTGCGCGACGACGGGATCGCCGTCTACCTGGTCCGGCGGGGCGCCGCCGACCGGCCGGGCCTGCCCGCGCGGGTGGTGGGGCGGATCGCCGCCGGCGAGGACGTCGACGCCCGCGGGGTCGTGGACGGCCGGGCGGTGCTGATCTCCGGCCGCCCGCTGACCGGCAACGACGCCGGGGTGGTGCTCACCCGCGCGGCCGGCTCGGGCACGGCGGCGCGGGTGCTGGGCGGCGTGTGGATCGCCCTGCTGGCCGGTCTGGCCGGCGGGGTGGTGGCGGGCGCGCTGCTCGCCCACTTCATCGCCCGGCCGCTGCGGCAGGCCGCGCTGGCCGCGAAGCAGCTCTCGGCCGGCGACCGTTCCGTGCGGCTGCCGGTCCGCCCACCGGCCGAGGCGGCCGAACTGGCCACCGCCCTCAACCAGCTCGGCGCCGCCCTTCAGCGCAGCGAGGGCCGTGAGCGCGAGTTCCTGCTGTCGGTCTCGCACGAGCTCCGGACGCCCCTGGCCACGATCCGCGGCTACGCCGAGGCGCTGGCCGACGGGGTGGTCACCGCCGACGGCGCCGGCCGGATCATGCTGGGCGAGGCGGGTCGGCTGGAACGGCTGATCTCCGACCTGCTGGTGCTCTCCCGGCTGGAAGCGGCCGACCTTCCCGTGCAGATGGTCGCCGTGGACCTGGCCGATCTCGTCGGGTCGGCGGCCGAGGCGTGGGCGCCGCGCTGCGCCCCGGACGGTCCGCGCCTGAGCACCGAACTTCCGGACGGTCCGGTCATGGTCGGCACCGACCCGGGGCGGCTGCGCCAGGTGGTCGACGGGCTCGCCGAGAACGCGCTGCGCGTGCTGCCGTCCAGCGCGCCCCTGGTGTTCGCCGTCCGGGCCGGCGAGCGGGGCGGCGTG
Organism: Actinoplanes sp. NPDC048988; assembly: GCF_043197815.1. Classification (NCBI taxonomy): domain Bacteria; kingdom Bacillati; phylum Actinomycetota; class Actinomycetes; order Micromonosporales; family Micromonosporaceae; genus Actinoplanes; species Actinoplanes sp. NPDC048988. Next base: position 182,855 of record NZ_JBICTW010000005.1, read on the forward strand.
GTGGAGATCCGCGACGGCGGTCCCGGCTTCACCGACGAGAATCTGGCGGTCGCCTTCCAGCGGGGCGCCCTGCAGCAGCGGTACCGCCACGAACGCGCGACCGGCAGCGGCCTCGGCCTGGCCCTCGCCGCCCGCCTCGTCGAACGCCTCGAGGGCACCATCGAGGCCGCGCACGCCCCCGAGGGCGGCGCGATGTTCCGCATCACCCTGCCGTTCGCCACGTGAAGCAATCCGCCTTACCGAATCCGAACACTTCCCTGACGTGGTGCACGCGCGCCGCCGCGAGAGTGGCCGCCATGAGAAGAAACATGAAGTTGACCGCGCTCGGGCTCGGGCTCGCGGGCCTGCTCGCGCTGGCCGCCTACGCCGCGCCGGCCGGGGCGACTGATCTCACCGGTGAGACGTCCGCGCTGACGACGGTCGGCCTGGACAGCCCTGAGCCGTCCGCCACCGCGTCGAACCAGCCCCGGGCGAAGCACCAGCCGGGCCGCGCCTACCTGCGGAAGAACACCCTGCACGGCGAGATCGTCGTGCAGGGCAAGGACGGCCCCCGGACCCTGGTCGTCCAGCGGGGCACCGTCACCGCCGTCGGCGGCGACAGCCTGAGCGTGAAGTCCACCGACGGCTTCACCCAGACCTGGGCCAAGGCCGAGAAGTTCACCGTCCGCGGCGACCTGAAGACGGGGGCCGAGGTCGGCGTGGCCGGCCGCAGGGAGGGCGACAAGACCGTCGCCCGCCTGGTGATCGTCAAGAAGTGACGCCCAGGGTGCTCTCCCGGGCGATCAGCCGGTGCTCGGCGCGCCATTCGACGCCGGGCACCGGGGACGGGCTGGTGATGCGCTTGACGAGGCGGTCGACGGCCATCTGGGCGATCGCCCTCTTGTCGGGCTGGATCGTGCTGATCGTGGGACTGCTGTAGCGCCCGTCCTCGATGTCGTCGTAGCCGATGATGGCCACGTCCTCCGGCACCCGCAGGCCACGCTGATGCAGCGCGTGGATGGCGCCGGACGCGACGAGGTCGCTGTAGCAGAAGACCGCGTCCGGCGGGTCGGCCCGGTCGAGCAGGGCCGCCATCGCCGTCGCGCCGTCGACCCGGTTGAAGCGGGCCGTGCTGATGATGAGGGACTCGTCGACCGGCCGGCCCGCGGCCGCGTGCGCGGCCCGGAAGCCCTGTGTACGCAACTGGGCCGCCTCGCCCGTCGGGTACGGCTGGTCGCCGATGGCCGCGATCCGCCGCCGGCCCAGGGAGATCAGGTGCGCGACCGCGTCGGTCGAGGCGGCCACGTCGTCGATGCCCACGTGGTCGAACGTGCCGTCCGACGAGCGCTCGCCCAGCACGACCAGGGGCAGGTCGGGATCCCGTACGGCCAGATCCTCTTGCGAGAGGCCCAGCGGGCTGAAGATCATGCCGTCGAAGAGGAAGCGGCGCGAGCCCCGCCCGATCAGCTCGTGCTCGTGCTCGCGGTCGCCGTCGGTCTGGTCGACCAGCACGTTGTAGCCGAGCTTGCGGGCGGCCGGAATGATCCCCTGCAGCAGCTCGGCGAAGTACGGGGTGTCCAGATAGGGCACGACGACCACGATCTGCCCGGACCGGCCGGTGGCCAGGTTGCGGGCGAGCACGTTGGGCCGGTATCCGAGCTGGGCGATGGCCCGCTCGACCTTCTCGCGGGTCGCGTCGGTGACGCGGGCGTAGCCGTTCACGACGTTGGAGACCGTGCGCGGCGAGACGCCGGCCAGATCGGCGACGTCACGCAGAGTAGTTTCGCGCATGGTCCCCCCTGAAATTTCCACGAGAATATTTCCGGCAGGTTGCCTCTTGCCAGAGCCGAATGGCCGGGGCATAGTCCTTTGCAGCGCTGCAAAGCGCAATCTACCTCACACCAACCCCCACGAGTGGTGTACTCCCCCGCCATTCGGCTCCAGATCCATCGATCGCGCCGATGTCACCGTCGGTCATGTCGGCGCGCCCGTGTACAGGAGGCCGGACCATGCGATTCATGACAAAAACCGCGATGAGCCTCGCGCTCATCACCACGCTGGCCGCGTGCGGTGGCGGCGATGATCAAGAAACGACGACCGCCAAGCCGACGAACTGCACCAACAAGATCGTCAACGAGGCGGCGCCCCGCGTCCTCGTCTGGGCCTGGTACCCGAACATGGCCAAGGTCGTCGACAACTTCAACAAGCAGCACACCGACGTCCAGGTCTGCTGGACCAACGCCGGGCAGGGCCAGCCCGAGTACGAGAAGTTCCAGACCGCCATCTCGGCCAAGAAGGGCGCGCCCGACGTCATCATGCTCGAGGCCGACCAGCTCGTCGGCTTCGAGATCCAGGACGCCCTGGTCGACCTGGCCCCGTACGGCGCCGGCGACGTCAAGAAGAACTTCAGCGAGGGCGCCTGGAAGGACGTCTCGCAGGGCGACGCGGTCTACGCGGCGCCGGTCGACGGCGGCCCGATGGCGCTGATCTACCGCACCGACATCTTCGACAAATACCAGATCAAACCCCCGAAGACCTGGGCCGAGTACGCCGAGGCGGCGGCCAAGGTCAAGGCGGCCGGCGGCCCGGTCTTCGGCGACTTCGGCAGCAACGTGCCGGCCGTGACGACCGCCCTGATGATCCAGAAGGGCGCGGTGCCGTTCGTCTACGACCTCAAGGACAAGCAGAACATCACCGTCAAGCTCGACGACCAGGCCACCAAGGACGTGCTGAACTTCTGGGGCGACCTCTCCAAGAAAGGGCTGGTCGGCAAGGAGGACCAGTTCACCACCGACTACATCGCGGGCATGGTCGGCGGCAAGTACGCCACGTACGTCTCGGCCGCCTGGGCCCCCGGCTATCTGACCGGCGCCGGCGTCGGCAACGGCAAGGAGAAGGGCAAGTTCGCGGTCGCCCCGCTGCCGCAGTGGGACCCGGCGAACCCGGTGAGCGTGAACTGGGGCGGCTCGGCCTTCGCGGTCACCAGCCAGGCCACCGACAAGGCGAACGCGGCCAAGGTGGCGCTGGGCCTGTACGCCGACGAGGCCTCACTGACCGACGGCTGGAAGACGCAGACCATCTTCCCGCTCAACCAGAGCGTGCTGACCTCGGACGAGTTCGTGAACGCGAAGGTCGAATTCTTCAACGGCCAGACCGCGAACAAGGACATCTACATCCCGGCCGAGAACGCGTACAAGGGCGCCACCTACAGCCCCTTCACGGTCTACTACTACGCCCAGCTCCAGGCCCAGATCGTGAAGATCAACGAGGGCAAGACGACAGGCGACCAGGCGGCCACCGACCTGCACAACCAGATCGTCCAGTACGCGAAGACCCAGGGCTTCACGGTCAAGTGACGACGACACGCGGAAAAGCAACGGGCTGGCTTTTCATCCTGCCGTTCCTGGTGGTGTTCCTGGCCTTCCTGGTGGCCCCGCTGTGCTACGCCGGCTACCTCTCGCTCTGGACGAAAGGGCTGGCCACCGGGACGACCTTCGCCGGCTTCGACAACTACACCAGAGCCTTCGAGGATCCGTCGTTCCGCAAGGGCCTCTGGTTCGTGCTGCGGTTCAGCGCCGTCGTCATCCCGCTGCAGATCATCGTGGCCCTGGTCGCGGCGCTCGTGCTCGACGAGGTGACCGGCCGCCTGGCCCGCTTCTCGCGGCTGGTCATCTTCCTCCCGTACGCCATTCCGGCCGTTCTCGGCGCCCTCATGTGGGGTTTCCTCTACAGCCCGAGCTTCGGCCCGATCGAGCAGATCGCCACCGCGTTCGACGTGCGGGCGCCGTTCCTGCTCAGCCAGGGCAACATCTTCTACGGCCTGCTCAACGTGGTGACCTGGCAGTGGTCCGGCTACTACATGATCATCATCTACGCCGCCCTGCGCAGCATCGACACGTCCATCTACGAGGCGGCGCGCATCGACGGCGCCACCGCGCGGCAGATCGCGCTGCGCATCAAGGTGCCGATGGTGTCCTCGGCCCTGGTGCTGATCCTGGTCTTCTCGCTCATCGGCACGCTCCAGTTCTTCACCGAGCCGCAGATCCTGGCCCCGATCGCCAACGGCTCGGTCACGCCCGACTTCACGCCGAACATCTACGCGTACAACATCGCCTTCCGCTACGCGCAGTTCAACTACGCCTCGGCCATCTCGTTCTCGCTCGGCTTCGTGGTCTTCCTGGCGGTCGGCATCTTCATGTTCGTCACCCGCAAGAAGGGGAGCATCTTCACGTGACCAGGCCCCGCCACATCTGGGCCAAGCTCCTGCTGCTGGCCATGGTGTGCTACTTCCTGATCCCGGTCTGGTGGCTTCTGGTCGCCAGCACCAAGAACGCCGAAGGACTGTTCTCCGGCCGCGGCGCGCTGTGGTTCTCGAACGGCTTCCACTTCTTCGAGAACCTGGGCGACCTGTTCACGTACAACAACGGTGAATATCTGCGCTGGCTGGGCAACTCCGCGCTGTACGCCTTCGCCGGCGGCATCGGCTGCACGGTCGTCTCGGTTCTCGCCGGGTACGGCTTCGCGAAGTTCAGCTTCCGCGGCCGCAACGTGGTCTTCGCCGCCGTGCTCGGGTCGGTCATGGTGCCGCTGACGGCCCTGGTGATCCCGACGTTCGTGCTCATGTCGAACGCCGGGCTCACCGACACCATCTGGGCCGTCATCCTGCCGTCGCTGCTCAGCCCGTTCGCGGTCTATCTCATGCGGGTGTACGCGTCCGCGTCGGTACCCGACGAACTGCTCGACGCGGCCCGCATCGACGGCGCCGGTGAGCTCCGCACGTTCGTCAAGGTGGCGCTGCCGCTCATGCGCCCCGGGGTCATCACGGTGCTGCTGCTGTCGATCGTCTCCACCTGGAACAACTTCTTCCTGCCGCTCACCATGCTGTCCACCTCGAAGCTCTACCCGCTCACGGTCGGCATCGGCCTGTGGGAGCAGCTGGCCAGTTCCAACAACGGCGGTGGCCAGTCCCTCTGGAACCTCATCATCGTCGGTTCGCTGGTGTCGATCGTCCCGCTCGTCGTCGCCTTCCTGACCCTGCAGAAGTACTGGCAGGGTGGACTGGCCGTAGGAAGCCTCAAGTAAAGGACCAACGTGCTCAACGCCAAGCTGCACCTCGACCCCGACCGTGTCGTCGCTCCCGTCTCCCGCCGCACCTTCGGCTCGTTCGTCGAGCACATGGGCCGCTGCGTCTACGGCGGCCTCTACGAGCCCGCGCATCCCTCGGCCGACGCCGACGGATTCCGGGCCGACGTGCTCGCCCTCGTCCGGGAGCTCGGCGTCTCGCTGGTCCGCTACCCCGGCGGCAACTTCGTCTCCGGATACAAGTGGGAGGACGGGATCGGGCCGGTCGCCGACCGGCCGGTGCGCCGCGACCTCGCCTGGCACAGCCTGGAGACCAACGAGGTCGGCGTCGACGAGTTCATGCGCTGGGCGGGCAAGGCCGGGGTCGAGGTCATGTACGCCCTCAACCTCGGCACCCGCGGCGTCCAGGAGGCGCTCGACGTCCACGAATACCTCAACCAGCCGGCCCGGACCCATCTGGCCGAGCTGCGCCGCCGGAACGGGTCGGAGAAGCCGTACGGCATAAGCATGTTCTGTCTCGGCAACGAGATGGACGGGCCCTGGCAGACGGGACACAAGACCGCTGACGAGTACGGGCGTCTGGCCGCCGAGACGGCGCGCGCGCTGCGGGCCGCCCAGCCGGACGCGGAGTTCATCGCCTGCGGCAGCTCGAGCTCGTCCATGCCGACCTTCGGCGCCTGGGAGGCCGAGGTGCTCGAGCTGGCGTACGACCAGGTCGACTACATCTCGGCCCACGCTTACTACGAGCCGCTGGACGGCGACGTCGACTCGTTCCTGGCCTCGGCGGTCGACATGGACCACTTCATCGACAGCGTGGTGGCGACCGCGGACAGCGTCGGCGCCCGCCTGAAGTCGAAGAAGCGCATCAACATCTCGTTCGACGAGTGGAACGTCTGGTATCTCAGCCAGTGGGAGGCGTCCCGCTCGGCGATCACCGAGTGGGAGGTGGCCCCGCGCGTCATCGAGGACAGCTACAACGTGATGGACGCGGTCGTGGTCGGCAGCCTGCTCATCTCGCTGCTGCGGCACAGCGACCGGGTCACCGCCGCCTGCCTGGCGCAGCTGGTGAACGTCATCGCCCCGATCCGCAGCGAACCCGACGGCGAGGCCTGGCGGCAGACCACGTTCCACCCGTTCGCCCTGACGTCCCGCCTCTCCTCCGGCGACGTGCTCGACGTCAAAATTGATTCCCCGGTGTACGAGACCTCGCGCTTCGGCGCGGTGCCGGTCGTCGACGCCGTGGCCACCCACGACGACGGCGCCCTGTCGGTCTTCGTGGTCAACCGCCACCGTACCGAAAGCGTCTCCTTCTCCTTCCCCGCCCGGGGACCGGTGTCGGAGGCGTGGGTGCTCAGCGACGACGACCTGACCGCCACCAACACGCAGCAGTTCCCCGACCGGGTCATCCCCCGCGAACTGGCCGTGGAGGCGACGGACGGCACGGTCACGGTGACGCTGCCACCGGTGTCGTGGAGCGCGATCCGCCTCTAGGACGCCGGGGCGAGGTCGCGGTGGTGGCGGGTCCACGTGCCCTTGCCCTGGCGCTTGGCGGCGTACATGGCCAGGTCGGCGTCGCGCACCAGCGAGTCGACGTCGTCGTCACAGGTGGCGCAGGCGATGCCGATGCTGGCGCCGGCGCGCACGGCGGTGTCCTCGAACGGGATCGGCTCGGCCAGCTCGCGCAGGATGCGCTGGGCCGTGTGCTCGGCGCCCTCCCCGTCGCAGTCGCGCAGCAGGACGGCGAACTCGTCGCCGCCCAGGCGGGCCACCACGTCGCCCGGGCGCACGCACGCGGTCAGCTTCCCGCCGACGCCGGCCAGCAGCACGTCGCCGGCGGCGTGGCCCAGGGTGTCGTTGACCGCCTTGAAGCCGTCGAGGTCGATCAGCAGCAGCGAGGTGTTCTCGTCACCGACGTCGCGCAGCGCGCCGGTGACCTCCTCGTGGAAGTGGGTGCGGTTGGCCAGGCCGGTCAGCCCGTCGTACAGGGCCTGATGCCGCAGCCGGGCCTCGTGCTCGCGCAGCTGGTCGATGAGACGGTTGTTCTCGTGGAACGCGGCCAGCTGGCGGCAGACGACCAGGATCACGATGATGCCCAGGCCGGCCATCGCGCCCCACAGGCGCGGATGCGGGCCGGCCGGCGTCTCGACGACGACCGTGGTGAAGGCGACGGCGATCGATCCGTACGGGAGAAGGCTGTAGGGACGACGCCGCCGTGACCCGAACGCCGAGCCCTGGTCGAACCGGGCGACGTCCTCCTGGATCCGCGCGCCCAGCCCGATCAGCAACGACGGCAGCAGGCGCACGACGAAGACGTACGGGTCGAGCGTGCCGTCGGGGTTCGGCCCCAGGAAGAAGCCAACACTGTTGATCCCGGCCGACACGATCATCGGGACGGCGGCGGCCCGGTGCATGGGCGCGTTGCCGCTGAGAACCAGCTTCACCGCGGCGAAGCACGACGTGAGGATGACGCAGCCGGCGGCCAGCGTCCCGGCGATGTTGCCGCCGTGCTGGGAGGGTTCGATGGCGAAGCAGTACGCCACGACGGCCCCGCCCACGAGCACGGTCGACGAGTCCAGCCAGAACGCCACCTTCTCCCGGCGCGAACTCCCCGGAATCGGATGCAGCAGCATCGCCACGATGATGGCGCCCAGCCCCACCGCGAACAGCAGCCCCTGCACCGGCCCACCGGCGGTGTCCTTGAGACCCGGCCCGATGAACGCGGTGACGGCCTGCACGGTGTCGCCGACGGTGAAGAGCACGCCGGCCGCCGTCATGACGAGCCAGAACCGGCGGATGGCCCCGGTCGCCATCCGGTGGACCCGCCACGCCGACCAGGCCAGCAGCGCGTCGAGCGGCGGCTGGAACGCCCAGAAGGCCCGCGCCTGGTCGTGGGCGGCGTCGAGGGAGCAGAGCACCCCGGCGCCGGCCAGCGTCCACAGCACGGCCGCCAGTATGAGCGGATCGCGGAGAAGACGGTTCACCTCTGCGGTATCGGTCGTTCCGGCGCCGGCCTGAGGATTCAGCCCGCGGGCGGCGACGGTTGCGCCGGGCACAGCTGGACGGCCAGCCGCCCGAAGACGTCGGTGGTGATGTCGCCCGCGCACGACTGGCCACCGGCCACGGTCCGGGACCAGCCCTGCAAGCGGCCCCGCACGGTGGTGCCGCAGCGCACCTCGAAGTCGGCGGTGACACGGTCGACGCCGGTGTAGACGACATCCGCCGGCCCGGCGCCGGAGCCGTACCCGAACGACTGCCCCTCGGCGGACGGCGCGGTGGTGTGCACCGGCCGGCCGGTCTTCCGCGCGAGCGAGGCACCCAGCGCGGTCAGCCACCCGGGCGCGTCGACACCGGTGACCGACGGGGTGAACGGTTTGTCCAGCAGCCGGCGGCCCGCCCCGCCGGAGGCGAGCTCGTCCGCCCGGAACAGGGTGACCTGCGTCAGCACCGGCGTCGTGGTCACGGCCGACCAGGTCAGCGTCTCCGCCGTCGGCTCGCAGCCGGACGGGACGGGTGTGACGGCTGGTTCCGCGTCGGCCCGCGCGCATGCCCCGGCCATCATCAGCGCCGCCAGCGCCACCACTCCACGGATCTTGATCACCGCGGCAGCATAGGACCGCGGCGCCCGCGGTCTTCGACGGGCGGCAGGCGGCGCAGCGGTGGGGGCGGCGAAGAACATGACCCCCATGCCGTTGGGGTCGTAGACGCCGGTCAGCGGTCCGGTGAGCAGTTCGAGCTGGATACCGCCGGGCCTGCGGATCCGCCGACAGCGTCATCAGCTCAGCGCGTTACGGGGCCAGCCGCCTGAGTTCGTGCACGGTGACGATCACCGGATCTCAGGGGCGGCCTGCTTGAACTGGTGATCCAGAGCCAGCGCGGTGTGGCACTTCGCTGTGGTCTTCCCGCCCCGGGTGCGGCAGGCGCTGCCGGCCGGTGCACCACAGTTCGGGCAGTCGTGACGTTCGACCGCCGTCGCGGCCCGATCAGGCGTGAAGCGCATGTCTACAGACTCTGCGGTTACGGCCGGATCACCCAGCTCGGCGTCCAGGTTCCAGGGTTGTCGTGGCTGGACGTCGTCGCAGCGAAATGGTCACGGAGGGCGGCCAGTGCCGGGTGGAGATTGTCGCGGTGCCAGAGGAGCGAGTGCGGGTAGACCGGGGTGGGGTCGATCACCGGGATGCGGCGCAGACCGTGGCTGGCAGGCCAGACGAGGCGGGTCTGCGCACCTATGAAGGTCGCCAGTGCCGGGGTGTCGGCGACGGTGTCGAGGAGCGCGTCGGCGCCGAGGTTAGGGCCGGTTGCCTCGATGGTGAGCCCGAACTCGGCGACGAGGTCGTCGTAGTAGGCGGCCCATTCGGTGCCCGGGGTGATGCCGGGCATCCAGATGCGATGCCCGGCGAGCTGCGCGATCGTCACCGACCGGGCAGACGCCAGCGTATGGGCGGGGCCGGTGAGCAGTTGGTGTGGCTCGTCGAGCACACGGACAGTCTCGATGTCTTCGGGAAGGGGCCGGCCGGGCATCGCGACCGCGCGGAAGGACGCGTCGATCGCTCCGGCCCGCAGGGCCGCGATGGCCGTCTCGATGTCGAACAGTTTCATCACGTCGAGTTCGATCTCGGGGTGGGCCTGGTGGAAGCCGCGGATCAGGCCGGTTGTGGCGAGGCGTGAGGCGATCACGTCGACGCGCAGCGGACGGCTTCCGGGGCGCACCGCTGCGGCGGCTCGCTCGGCGGCGCGGAGCAGTTCGCGGGCATGGGGCAGGAATGCTTGGCCGTCGATGGTGAGTTCGGCACCGCGCGGCGTGCGGGTGAACAGCCGTACGCCAAGGTTGCGCTCCAGCACGGCGATGCGTTTGGAGACGGCCTGCTGGGTGATCGACAGCTCGGCGGCGGTCTCCTGGAACTGGCCCGCCTCGGCAACGGCGACGAAGGTGCGCACGGCGTCGAAGTCCATGTCGACAGACCTTACCGTCACAACCGCAGGTTGTTCGATCCCGGCGTGGCGGTTGTTTGATACGCAGTAGCACTGCCTGATTGGATCCCAGCCATCAACTATCAGTTGTTTTGCTGAGATGTGAGGGCCACCGGGTGGTGACTGAAAGATCGTTGGGGCGGCAGTTCAGGTGGCTCTGGACGGCGTACACGGTGAGCACGTTCGGCACGTGGCTCGGGTTCGGCGCCTTCCCCCTGATCGCGATCCGGGTACTGCACGTCGGCCCGATCGAGGTGTCACTGCTGTCGGCTGCGGGATTGGCCGTCGGTGCGGTCGTCGCGGTGCCGCTCGGCCCGTGGGTGGAGTTTCGCCGCAAGCGGCCGGTGATGGTGACGATGGACCTGATCCGGTTCGCCGTGTTGATGAGCGTTCCCGCCGCGTTCGCGTTCGGCCGGCTGACTTTCACTCAGCTCGTGGTCGTGTCGATTGCTGCCGCGGCGTGCGACATCACCTTCAAAGCGGCCAGCGGCGCCTATCTGAAGACCTTGGTCCCGCGGGCGGAGCTGCTCGTCGCGAACGGCCGGTTCGAGGCCACCACGTGGACCGCCACCGTGGTGGGACCGCCGCTCGGCAATGCCGCGATCGGGCTGTTCGGTCCAGTGGTAACCGTGGCGGTCGACGCGGTGAGCTACCTGTTGTCGGCGCTGGGTATCCGGGCGACCGGAGGACGGGAGCCACGCCCCGATCGCACCGGTGGGATACGGCTGAAACCCGGGGACCTGCTCGACGGATGGCGTTACATCCTGGCCCACCCGGCGCTGCGCCCGCTGTTTTTCAACACGGTCCTGGTCAACGGTCTGATCATGGCGACCTCACCGCTGCTGGCCGTCCTCATGCTCGGCCGGCTCGGGTTCGCGCCCTGGCAGTACGGCCTCGCCTTCGGCGCGCCGTGCGTCGGCGGGCTGATCGGCTCACGCCTGGCGCAGCCGCTCGTCACCCGGTTCGGCCAACGCGAGATCCTGCTGACTGCCGGCGCGCTTCGCGCCTGCTGGCCGCTTGGGCTCGCCCTGGTCGGCCCTGGCATCGCCGGTCTTGTGCTCGTCATCGCCCTCCAGTTCGGGCTGGTCGCCTGCATGGGCGTGTTCAACCCGGTATTCGCGACCTATCGACTCGACCAGACACCGGCGAACCGAGTCGCCCGCACGCTGTCCGCGTGGTCGGTCACCAGCAATGCCACCATCGCGGCCCTCACCGCGCTGTGGGGGCTGCTGACCACAGTCACCAGCCTGCGCATCGCGATGGCGATCGCCGGCCTTCTCATGCTGACCACCCCGCTCCTGCTGCCCCGACGTGGACGTACTCCCTCGACCGGTCCAGCGCACTGGTGATCTGCGACCTGCAGAACGCCCTCGTCAGCGCTCCTACAGCCCCGTACCCCGCCACCGAGGTGGTGGCCCGGGGAGCGCCTTCCACGGAACCGGCCTCGACCTGCCCCACCGCAACAGCGCCGAACGCGCCAGTTGCCGTTCCGATGCTCCTCAACCGCCATGTCGAAGGCGGCGTGTCATGATCCGGCCATGGAACCGGAAGTCATCGCGGCGGCGCGGGGCGGGGACGTGGCCGGCCTGCGGCGTTTGCTGGAAACCGATCCGGCGGCGGCCGGCGCTCGCGGGTGGATGGGTGAGACGGCGCTGCACGCGGCGGCCGCGTCCGGGGCCGCCGAGGTTGTGCGGATGCTGCTCGCGGCGGACGCCCCGGTGCGGGCCCGGCGCGACGCCCCCGAAGGCAAGGCGCGGGTGCTCCTGGAGGCGGGAGCGGAGGTCGACGCCCGCGACGGCTCCGGTCAGACGCCGAGGCGATCGTCGCGACCGAGCACATCGCCTTCCGCGACCTCGCCGTCCATCCGCATCGGCCCCTGATCGCGGTCGCCCCGGTCGGCGCCGGCGCCGAACTCCGCGCGGACTACCTTGCCACGCCGCGGCCGCTCACCGGGCTCGGCGACGTCACCGCCCTGGCCTTCTCCCCCGACGGCCGCCGGCTGGCCGCGGCCACCGACGACGAGCGGGTGGTCCTCTACGACCTGGCCGCCCGCCGGGTCACCGCCGGCGTCGAGGCCGGCGAGCGGAACGACTGCGTGGCCTTCTCCCCCGACGGCACCCTGCTCGCGTCGACGTGCTCGTTCCAGGCCGGCGCCCACGTCCGCCTCGACCGGGTCACGCCCGACGGTGGCCTGGAGCCCGTCACCGAGATCGAGCCCTTGGACGGCGACGAGATCCCGGCCGTGGTGTTCACCCCGGACGGCCGTCACCTGGTGATCTGGACCGGCCGGCACGACGTCCTCCTGATGGCCGACACCCGGGGCGCCGTGGTCTGGCAGCGCTCGGTCAACGCCACACGCACCCCACCGGCTCTCTCCTCCCGGCCGTGCCTGACTCCGGACGGCGAGACGATCGCGCTCGGCCTCGACGGCCTGCTCGTCCTGCTGGCGACGAGGGACGGCCGTACGCTCGCCGTGCTGCCCGTCGACGGCGGGGCCCGGTCGGTGGCGGCCGGCCCCGGCCCGCTGCTCGTCGGCACCGGCAGCGGTCTGCGAACGGTCACGCTTTCCTGAACGCGGCCGATCACCGCCGGGGCGCGGTGGCGCCGAACGGGTCGGAGCCCAAGACGCTCAGCAGGGCCAGCGCCTCGGCGTCGGGGGAACCCGCCGGGGCGCTGTAAAGGACCAGGTGCTGGTCGCTCTCCGTCAGGGCCAGGGAGTCGCAGTCGACGGTGACCTGGCCGACGACCGGGTGGTGGAAGGTCTTGGTGATCATCGGGGCGCCCTGCACGTCGTGGCGGTCCCACAGGCGGGCGAAGTCGGGGCTGCCGTCGCGCAGGTCCCGGACCAGGGCGGTCACCTCCGGGTCGGCCGGGTAGCGGGCCAGGGTGGCGCGGAGCTCCATCACCACGTGGTGGCGGAACTCGCTGACGTCGGAGACGCCGTAGAGCGCGCGGCCGGGGCTCAGGAACGCCTTGCGGGCCAGGTTGCGGCCGGCCGGGGCGAGCGCGCCGAAGTCCTCCATGAGGGCGGCGGCCAGGTCGTTCCAGGCCAGCACCTCGAAGGTCGCCGACGTCACGAACCCCGCGGTCCGCGGGAGGCGTTCGAGCAGGGCGAGGATGCTCGGGCGCACGTCGCGGCGGTGCCGGGCGGTACGGACGGGCGCGGTGCCGGCCAGCACGTGCAGGTGGCCGGATTCGGCGGTGGTCAGGCGCAGAGCGCTCGCGATACCGGCCAGCACCTCGGCCGACGGGCGCGGCGCCCGGCCCTGCTCGAGGCGCACGTAGTACTCGGTGGAGATGTGCGCGAGCACCGCCACCTCCTCGCGGCGCAGGCCGGGGGTTCGCCGGCGCGGGCCGGACGGAAGGTTCACGTCCTCGGGGCGGAGCCGCTCCCGGCGCGTACGAAGGAACGCTCCCAGCTCCTGCTTGTCCATGCCTCCAGTCTGCGCGCCAGGCGAGGGCGGAGCCTGGTACGGCTTGTGCCTGTCTCCGGGGCGCGGGCGCGGCGAGGCTTTCCGGCATGACAGACATGCTGACCGGCAAGGTCGTATTCATCACCGGCGCCAGCCGTGGCATCGGCGCGGCCGCGGCCCGCCTCTTCGCCCGGGAGGGCGCGGCCGTCGTCCTCGCCGCCCGGGGAACCGGGGCCCTGGAGAAAATCGTGGCCGAGATCCGCGGTGCGGGTGGCGCCGCCGACGCCGTAGCCCTGGACCTGGCCGATCCGGCGAGCATCCGCGCCGCCGTCGGCCGGGCCGGGGAACTGCACGGGCGGCTCGACGGCGCCTTCAACAACGGAGCGGCCATCCAGCAGCCCGGGCCGCTGGAGACCACCAGCGACGAGGACATCGAGCGGCAGTTCGCGGTGAACTTCCGCGGCCACTGGACGGCCATGACCGCCGAGGCGGCCCTCATGCGGGCCGGCGGGGGCGGCGCTATCGTCAACACGTCCAGCATCGGCAGCCGGCGGGCCAACCCGGCCCTGCCCGCGTACGGGGCGATGAAGCGCGCCCTCGACAGCATCACCGAGACGGCGGCGGTCACGTGGGCCGCGCAGGGCATCCGGGTCAACGGCATCACGCCCGGCGGCACGGCCACCGAGATGATCGACGCGTGGGAGGCCGCGACACCGGGCATCGTCCAGCGCATCACCGCGACGACCCCGATGGGCCGGATGGCCGAGCCCCGCGAGATCGCCGAGGCGGCGTTGTGGCTGCTCAGCGACCGCGCCTCATGGGTCACCGGCGCCGTCCTCCCGGTCGACGGCGGCGCGGGCGCCTGACACCCCGGCCCGGGCCGGCCAGTGCTCGGCCCTGGGGCGCGGCGCCAATTTCCGCGCCAGGGTCGAGTCATGTGGTCATCCGAAGAAGCAGCCGTCCTCGCCGCGAGCCCGTCGCTGATGCTGAGCGTCGGCCCGGCTCGGCGCGAGGGCGTCGAACTGGGCATGGTCGTCATGAACGGCGATTTGTACGTACGCGCGTTCCGGGGCCGCCGATCGGCCTGGTTCCGGGCCGCCCTCAGCGACCCGCGCGGGCACATCGCGGCCAGCGGCCTCGACCGCGACGTCCTCCTGTCAGCCGAGCCGGGCCCCGCCGAGGCGCTGGACGCCGCCTACCGCGCCAAGTACGGCGCCAACGCGGCCCTGGTCACCGGCCCGTCGGCCCAGGACGCCACCCTGCGCGTCGAGCCGGCGTGATCCCGGCCCGGCTCGGGCACCGGCCGGCTCAGGTGGGCCGGTCCGCTCGCCATTGCAGGTCGCTGGGCTCCGGTTGCCGGCCGGTGAGGTGAGTGAGGAGGGCGCGCAGGGCCGCGCGGTCCCGGGCGACAGCTGCGAGGCCACCGCCGGCCCCCGCGTGTTCGCGCAGGAAGTCGGCTGCCGCCAGGGTGGCGTTCGGCGCCAGGATGTCGTCGATGTGGTCCTGCATGTAGGTGAGGACCTCGTCGGGTACGCCGCCGCGTTCGTACGCGTCCTCGGTCAGCAACCACGCCGCCAGCGCGCGGAGCGCTTCGTCGGGATTCACTCACCCATCGTGGCAGCGGCGGGCACCGGGCGAGGGTGGGTTTGGGGACACGTGCGCCCGCGCGAGAGGATCGGGGTGTGGATCTGCGCGTGACGCTGCTCGGCGACTTCGAGGTGGCCGTCGGTGGTGCCGCCGTGCCCGTTCCCGGGGCGCGCCTGCGAGGGCTGCTGGTCCGGCTGGCTCTGGCCGGTGGGCGGCCCGTGGCGCCCGGCGCTCTGGTCGGGGCGCTCTGGGCCGAGGAACAGCCGGGTGACCCGGCGAACGCCCTCCAGTCGCTGGTGTCGCGGCTGCGGCGGCTGCTCGGGGACGCCGAGTCGGTGACGCAGGCGCAGGGCGGCTACCGGCTCGCGGTCACCGACGACGATGTGGACGCGCTGCGCTTCGAGCGGCTGGCCGCCGAGGGGCGTGACGCGCTGCGGGCCGGTGATCCGGCGGCGGCCGCCACGTTCCTGGCCGAGGCCGTCGAGCTCTGGGGTGACCCGGCCGCCGTCGGCTCGGTCGCGCCGGCCGCCGCGACCCGGCTGGCGCAGGTCGCGCGGGAGGCGGCCGCCGGCCTGGCCGAGGCGGAGCTGCGAACCGGACGGCCCGAGGCCGCGGCGGCCCGGTTGACCGCGCTGCTGGCCGAGGATCCGGTGCACGAGCGGGCGGCCGTGCTGCTCATGGAGACGCTCGCGGCGCGGGGACGGCCGGCCGAAGGGCTGGCCGTCTACGAGCGGATCCGGGAGGCGCTGGCCGAGCGGCTGGGTGTCGATCCGGGCGCCTCCCTGCAGGAGGCGCACGTGCGGCTGCTGCGGGGGCAGCCGGAGGCGCGGGCCGAGGCCGAGGGGAACCTGCCGGCGCCGCTGACCAGTTTCGTCGGGCGCGACGACGACCTCGCCCGGGTCGACACGCTGCTCACCAGCGGGCGGCTGGTCACCGTGGTCGGGCCCGGCGGGGCCGGCAAGACGCGGCTGGCGGTCGAGGCGGCCCGGCGGCGCCGGCACGAGTACCGGGACGGGGCCTGGCTGGTCGATCTGTCGTCGGTCACCGAGCCGTCGAAGGTGGGCGCGGCCGTGCTCGCCTCGATCGGGTTGCGCGGGTCGGCGCTGTTCGACGCCCGGCTGCGGGCCGAGGGCGACGAGCTCGACGTGCTGGCCGACCAGCTCAACGGGCGGGAGAGCCTGCTCGTCGTGGACAACTGCGAGCATCTGATCGACGCCGTCGCGCGTCTGCTGGCGGCGCTGCTGCCGCGCGCGGCCGGGTTGCGGGTGCTGGCGACCAGCCGGGAGGCGCTGGCCATCGACGGTGAGGCGCTGGCGCCGCTCGGGCCGCTGGCCCTGCCCGAGCCGGGGGCCGACGTTGCCCAGGCGCGCCGGGCGGCGTCGGTGCGGTTGTTCACGGAGCGGGCCGGCGCCGTACGGCCGGGGTTCGACGTCGACGATCAGACGCTGGGCGGGATCCTCGAGGTGGTGCGCCGGCTCGACGGCATGCCGCTGGCGCTGGAGCTGGCGGCGGCCCGGTTGCGGACGATGTCGCTGGCCGAGCTGGCCGCCGGGCTCTCCGACCGGTTCCGGCTGCTGACCACCGGCAGCCGGGCGGCGATGCCGCGGCACCGCACGCTGCGCGCGGTCATCGCGTGGAGCTGGGACCTGCTGAGCGAGCACGAGCGTACGGTCGCCGAACGGATCTCGATCCTGCCCGGCGGTGTCACGCCGGCCTCGGCCGCCGCGATCTGCGCCGGCACCGCGGTGCCCCCGGCCGAGATTCCCGACCTGCTGGCCGCCCTGGTCGACAAGTCACTGCTGCGGCTGGCGCCGGAGGACGGCCGCTACCGCATGCTCGAGACGCTGCGTGAGTACGGCATCGAGCAGGGCACCCTGGGTGACGCGCGCGACCTCGCGGCCCGTTACCTGGCCGGCCTGATCGCCCGCAACGACCCGCGACTGCGCGGCCCGGAACAGCTCGACGCGATGCGGGAGATCCGCGCCGAGTACGACAACGCCCTGGCCGCCCTGCGCCACTTCTGCGACAGCGGCGACGCGGCCGCCGCGGTCTCCCTGGCGCTGGATCTGACCTGGTACTGGCAGATGTTCGGCCGGCACACGGACGCGGTCTACTGGATCGGCGAGGCGCTGGCCCTGCCGGCCGGCGGTCACACACTCGAACGCGACACGGCCGAGGCGATCCTGCTGCTCAACCGGGCGAGCGCGCAGAACGAGATCTTCGGCGACATCCTCGAGCACCGCCGCGACGAGCTGCGGGAGCTGGCCGGCCGCCTCACCGCCTACCCGCAGCTGCCGGGGCTGGCCGGTCCGCTGACCGCCATCACGCTGGCCTGGCTGCGGGAGAACGACGCCTCGCTGGCCCTGCTCGGGCGGCTCATCGACGGGCCCGACGAGTGGCTGGGCGCCCTGGCCCGGGTGTTCCGGGCCCAGATCGCCGAGAACGAGGGGCAGCTCGACCAGGTACGCGAGGACGTGACGGCGGCCCTGGCCGCGTTCGGCCGGATCGGCGACCGCTGGGGGCTGGCCACCGTGCTGCCGACCCGGGCCATGATGCGGCAGTACGCCGGTGACCTGCAGGGAGCGCTGGACGACCTGCGCCGGGCCCGTGCGGTGGCCCGCGAGTTCGGCTCGCTCAGCCTCACCGACGAGATCTTCATCGACCTGCGCTGGATCGACCTCAACATGCGGCTGGGCGAGAACGAGCTGGCCATCGCGATGGCCGAGGAGGTGCGCGACCGCGCCCGGCGCGCGGTCTCGCCGGAGTTCCTCATCCTCATCAACGCGCTCGAGGCGGGCATGTGGGTGCGGCTGGGTGACCTCGACCGGGCGCGGGTGCTGCTCGAACACGCCGAGAAGGAGATGGGCGAGCGGTACATGTACGGCGGTGACCACGGCCGGGCCATCGTGGGTTCCGTGCGGGCCGGGCTCTGCCTCGAGCTGGGTGATCCGGCCGGCGCCGAGAAGGCTCTGGCCGGGGCGTACGCGGCCGCGCTGGAGTCGCGTGACATGCCGTTGATGTCGCTGGTGGCGGTCGGTGCGGCCGCCCTGGCCGGCGCGTACGGGCGGGCGGGTGAGATGGCCGTGATGCTGGGCGCGGCGGCCCGGCTGCGCGGCGCCCACGACCACACCGATCCGCAGATCGCGAAGCTGAGCCGCGAGGGCCGGCTGGCGCTCGGCGGGGACGCCTTCGACGAGGCGTACGGGAAAGGATGGAACCTGGACGGAAAGACGGCCCTGACCCGGGTCGACCCCGCCCGGCTCAGCCGGGCGGGGATCGAGAAAGCGTGACCGGGTGACTAGGCGCGGCGCGAGTAGCCGCGCAGGGCGAGCGGGACGAAGACGACGAGCAGAGCGGCCATCCAGGCCAGCGTCGCCCACAGGTGGGAGGCGACCGGGCCGCCGAGCAGCAGCCCGCGGATGGTCGAGACCAGCGGCGTGATCGGGTTGACGTTCACGAACCACTGGAGCCAGCCGGGCAGCGTGTCGGCCGGGACGAAGACGTTGCTGCCGAACGACAACGGGAAGACGATCAGGAACATCAGTCCCTGTACGGCGCCCGGGGTGCGCACGAGCATGCCGACCCACACCGAGATCCAGCAGAAGCACAGCCCGAAGCCGACCGCGAGCGCCACCGCGGCGACCGCCGGAAGGAACCCGGTCTGCACCCGGAAGCCCATGATCATGCCGAAGCCCAGCATCACCACGCAGACCGTCAGGTAGCGGATGATGTCGGCCCCGACCGCGCCGATCAGCGGCGCCGACCGGGCCACGGGCAGCGACCGGAACCGGTCGAACACGCCCTTCTCGATGTCGGCGTTGAGGTTCTGGCCGAGGGCGATGCCGCCCATGGCCAGCGACTGCGCGAGCATGCCGGGCAGCAGGACTTGGAGGTACTCGTCCCGGTGGCCCCCGGAGATGGCCCCGCCGAACAGGTACGTGAACAGCAGCAGGAAGATCACCGGCTGCAGGGTCACGTCGATCAGGGCCTCGGGCGTCCGCATCGTCTTGATCAAACTTCGGCGCGCGAGCGCGACGCTGTGCCGGGCGAGCGCGGCGAGCGAGCCCCCACGCGGCGAGTCGCTGACGGTGCCCAGAGTCAAGGTGGTCATACCAGCTCTTCTTTCTTGGTGGTGAGGGTGTGGAAGACCTCGTCGAGGCTGGGCAGGTGCAGGCCGAAGTCGTTGAGTTCGATGCCGGCCTCGCGCAGGGCCGGGACGACGTCGAGCAGCGCGGTGTCGTCGGCGACGGGCACGCTGACCGCGCCCGGACGGGCCCCGGCCGAGCCGTCGGCGCTGGCCGTCGCGCCGGGCGCGGCCACCTTGTCGAGCACCCGGAGCACATCCGGAACGCGCGACGGGTCGGCCGGGCGTACGCGCAGGGTCAGGCCGCCGACGAGCCGCTTGAGCCCGTCCGGGGTGTCGTGCGCGATCACGTGCCCCTTGTTGATCACCACGATCTCGTCGGCGAGGGCGTCCGCCTCCTCCAGGTACTGCGTGGTCAGCAGGACGCTGGCGCCCTGGGTGACCTGGCTGCGCACGACGCCCCACATGTCCTCGCGCTTGGCCGGGTCGAGGCCGGTGGTCGGCTCGTCCAGGAAGATCACCTCAGGGTGACCGACCAGGCTGGCCGCGAGGTCGAGACGGCGCCGCATGCCGCCCGAGTAGGTCTTGGCCATCCGCCCCGCGGCCTCGGACAGGTCGAACCACTCGAGAAGCTCGACCGCCCGGCGCTTGGCTTCCCTGGTCGGCAGGTCGAGCAGCTGGCCGATCAGCACCAGGTTCTGGGTGCCGGTCAGATCCTCGTCGACACTGGCGTACTGCCCGGTCAGGCCGATCCGCCGGCGGACCCGCTGCGGCTCGCGCAGCACGTCGATGCCGGCCACCTCCGCATGGCCGGAATCCGGGCGCAGCAGGGTGGCCAGGACCCGTACGGCCGTGGTCTTGCCCGCGCCGTTGGGCCCGAGGACGCCGAGCACGGTGCCGCGGCGCATCGCCAGGTCCACCCCGTCGAGCGCCTGTGTCTTACCGAATCGCTTGCGGAGGCCTTCCGCACGCACCACGAAATCGCTCATGCCCCCGAGCGTCGCGCGGCGCGCTGACACCGCGCGCACACGGCGCTGACACGAGCCTGACGGTCACCCCCAGACCTCGTCAGCGGTCTCGGCGATCAGCCGGAGCTTGGCGACTTCTTCCTCGTACGACAGGGAATTGCCCTCGACCGTCGAGGAGAACCCGCACTGCGGCGACAGGCAGAGCTGGTCGAGCGGGATGTAGCGGGTGGCCTCGTCGATGCGGCGCTTCAGCGTGTCCTTCGACTCGAGCTCGCCGCGCTTGGTGGTGACCAGGCCCAGCACGACCATCTTGCCCGGCGGCACGAACCGCAGCGGGGCGAACGTGCCGGAGCGCTCATCGTCGTACTCGAGAAAGAAGCCGTCCACCGCGAGCTCGCTGAACAGCGCCTCGGCGACGAAGTCGTAGCCGCCCTCGGCCGCCCACGACGAGCGGAAGTTGCCCCGGCACATGTGCGTGGTGACGGCCAGGCCCGCCGGCCGCCCCTCGAGCGCGGCGTTGATCTGCCGGATGTACCGCAGGTGCTGATGCTCGGCGTCGTCCCCACGCTGAGTGAGCAGCTTGCGCTGCTCAGGGTCATTGAGGTACGCGAAACTGGTGTCGTCCAACTGCAGGTAGCGGCACCCCAGATCGGCGACGCGCTTGACCTGTTCCTTGTACGCCGCGGACAGATCCGCCCAGAACTGCTCCTCGTCCGGATAGACGGCCGGATCGATCGCGGCCCGGCCGCCCCGGTAGTGCACCATGCTCGGCGAGGGAATGGTCAGCTTGGCGGTCTGCCCCGCGTCCACCGTCTCCCTTAGGAACGTGAAGTCGTCGCCGAAGATGGTGTCGGTGAGCCGCACGGGCGCGTCGATCGCGAGCGCGGCCGACTCGAAGTCCAGCTCCCCGCCGGCGTTGCGGAAATGCACCTGGATCTTCTCGTCGGTCGGGCGCACCCCGCCGAGCCGGTAGATGAAGTCCATGTGCCACGACGTGCGCCGGAACTCGCCGTCGGTCGCCGTGCGCAGCCCGACATCGCGCTGCATGCGCACGACCTCGCGGATCGCGTCGTCCTCGACGGCCTTGAGCGCGCCCGCGTCGATCTCGCCCACGGCCCGCCGCTCCCGCGCCTCCAGCAACCGCCGCGGCCGCAGCAGACTGCCGACGTGATCCGCCCGAAACGGCGGCGTGTCACGGAGTGTCATCGTCAGGTCCTCCCTCGGCGCGGCTTCCCGTCCCGCCAAGGTAACCCGTCGATCGATCTCTGGCGATGCCTAACGCTTGAACACGGGCAGGTAGTAGGTCTGCGCGACCGTACTGTTGCAATCGAAGATCCACTGCTGAACACCCGGATCACGGGACACGTACGGCACGTCCAGGCATTTGAAGCCTTTCTTCTGCCCGTCCGAGAGCATGCTCAGCAACTGGTACTCGGCCCTGTCGGCGTTGCGGTAGCGCGGCATCCAGAGCTGGGCGTTGTTGCCGTCGCAGCGCCACTGCCAGATTTTCGTACGGCTGGCCGCGTTCCCCCACTGCACGTCCAGGCACTTGCCGCTGTGCTTGTTCATCCAGACGTAGCAGGGCATCTGGGTGATGCTGATGAACGGCGAGCAGAACTTCACGAACAGCGGACGCCACTGCTGATTGGCGGCCCCGTTGCAGGGCCACTGCACCACCGCCCCACCGTCGGCGGTCGAGAACCCGTACACGTCGAGGCACAGATTGTTGGCCCGCGACCGGATCTCATAGAAGCCGTTGTCCCGGGGAACCACCGCCTGAGCCGAGCTGGGCACCGTCAGCGCGGCCACGACCAGCGCCACCACCATCGCGAGACGCTTCACAAATGTCACCATGGGACCCACCTAGACCGGCCGCGCGAACATGTGCCAGGGCACCGTAAGCCCCCACCCGGCCGGCGCGACATCCCCCGATAGCGGTCGCCGGACCCGCCATCCCACCACGAACCGGCAGGGGAAACCGCTGTCCGACGCGCGTCGAACGGCGCTGAACGGTGTTCCGGTCAGTGCGGAACGGCCCGCCGGATTGCCCGCGTCCGCCCGGATCGATGAGCTGAATCCGACCGATCCATCGGCAACTGCACCAAAGGCGAGTACGACGCGAAGCTGCCGGCCGGGAAGACCTCCGAGCCGGCCCGGGGACCGGGCTGGATCGCCCGCGAGTGGGGCGGCGACTGGACGGTCAAGCTCGTCTGACCCGGCGCCGGCCGGCCGGCTCATACCGGCCGGCCGGCGCGCAATCCGGCCGGGTGATCCCGTTTGCCGGCGATCGGAACGGGTAGCCGCATGTTCGCCAGTTCGAGGAGGCGCTGATGCGAGCGATGGTCTACCGCGGTCCGTACCGCGTACGGGTCGAGGAGAAGGACCGCCCGGTGATCGAGCACCCCAACGACGCGATCGTGCGGGTGACCCGGGCCGCCATCTGCGGATCCGACCTGCATCTGTACCACGGGATGATGCCGGACACCCGGGTCGGGATGACGTTCGGGCACGAGTTCGTCGGTGTGGTCGACGAGGTCGGCCCGTCGGTGCAGCGGCTTCAGCCGGGCGACCGGGTGATGGTGCCGTTCAACGTCTTCTGCGGCACCTGTTTCTTCTGCGCCCGCGGCTTGTACTCCAACTGTCACAACGTCAACCCGAACGCGACAGCGGTCGGCGGCATCTACGGCTACTCGCACACGTGCGGCGGCTACGACGGCGGGCAGGCCGAGTACGTACGGGTGCCGTTCGCCGACGTCGGGCCGAGCCCCATCCCCGACTGGATGGACGAGGACGACGCCGTGCTGCTCACCGACGCGCTGGCCACCGGATATTTCGGGGCCCAGCTCGGTGACATCGCCGAGGGTGACGTGGTGGTGGTCTTCGGCGCCGGGCCGGTCGGGCTGTTCGCCGCCAAGTCGGCCTGGCTGATGGGCGCCGGCCGAGTGATCGTCATCGATCACCTTGAGTACCGGCTGGAGAAGGCGCGGACCTTCGCCCACGCCGAGACGATCAATTTCACCGAGTACGACGACATCGTCGTACAGATGAAGAAGCTGACCGACCATCTGGGCGCGGACGTGGCGATCGACGCGGTCGGGGCCGAGGCCGACGGCAATCTGCTGCAGCATGTGACGGCGACCAAGCTGAAGTTGCAGGGCGGCTCGCCGGTCGCGCTGAACTGGGCCATCGACTCGGTACGCAAGGGCGGCACGATCTCGGTGATGGGCGCCTACGGGCCGATGTTCAGCCTGGTCAAGTTCGGCGACGCGATGAACAAGGGCCTGACCCTGCGGATGAACCAGTGCCCGGTGAAACGGCAGTGGCCGCGCCTGTTCGAGCACGTCCGCAACGGCTATCTGAAGCCGAGCGACATCGTCACGCACCGCATTCCGCTGGAGCACATCGCCGAGGGCTACCACATCTTCTCGGCGAAGCTCGACGGTTGCATCAAGCCGCTCATCGTCGCGTAGGAGACCCGCCATGGCATACACGCCGGACAAGCCGAAGCTCGCCGAGTCCTCCGACGAGTTGCGCGCCCGCATTCCGGGCTGGGGCGCCGACCTGGATCCGAAGGACCGGCCCTCGGTGCCGCGGGAGGTCTTCGACCCGGATCTGAGCGGCGCCCACTGGGAGTTCCCGGAGCGGCAGCCGGAGAAATGGCCGCGGGAACGGTCGATCGAGCACAAATTCCTGACACCCGTTTTCGGTACGTCGTGCCCGCCCCGTGGCCTGTCCGGCGCGATCCGCCGGTACTCGTACGCGAAGTTCAGTGAGGGCCGGGCCGCGCACTGGTTGCTGCTGCTGGCCGCCGACCGGGTCGACGTGGCGGAGAGCCGGCTGCGCGCGCTGGCCGCCGGCCACCCGGACCGCTTGATCGCCGAGACCGGCGTGCGCAGCGAGCTTTCCCACCACGGCCTCGCCTCCCGCCGCGGCCAGGGCCGCGCCGACGTCGTCCATCACCCGCTGGATCCGATCGTCGTGGCCGCACCCTGGCTGATCGGCGCCGCCATCACGTACGCCCTGATCCGCCGGAAGCGCCGCTGACCGCCCCGCTCAGCCTCAGCCCGCCCACCCGGCCTCAGCCCCGCTCGGCCTCAGCCCAGCGCGGATGTCAGCTCGCGCCGCGACGCGATGCCGAGCTTCGCGTAGATCTTGCGCAGGTGCCATTCGACGGTGCGCGGGCTGAGGAACAGCGAACCCGCGATCTCGACGTTGGTGCGGCCACGCACGGCCTGGCCGGCGATCGCCGACTCCTGCGGGGTGAGGTTCTCGGCGGTACGGGGGTCGGCCACCTTCCGGACGATGGTGGCTCCGCCGCAGGCGGCCAGTTCGCGGCAGGCCCGCTCGGCGAAGCCGGCGGCGCCCATCGCGGTGAAGGCCTCGTACGCCGTCCGCAGGTGCCGCCGGGCCTCGGCCCGGCGGCCGGCCCGGCGCAGCCATTCGCCGAACAGCAGGCGGGCCCGGTGGCCCTCCAGCGCGGTCGCCGGCTCCGACAGTTCCTCGACCGCGACCCGGAAACTCTGCTCGTCGCCGTCGGTGAGGCCGTCCGCGAGCGCCCGCATGCCCCGCGACCACGGGGTGTCGACGGCCGCCGTCCGCTCCCGCAACGCCGCGCGGGCCGAGGCCGCGGCCGCCTGGTCGCCGGCGTGGACGGCCGCCTCGACCAGTTCGGCCAGCGGCCACTGGTGCAGCCCGAGGTCGGGGTGGCCGGCGCTCTCCCGGGCGGCCGCCAGCGCGGCCCGGTGGTCGCCGAGTCCGTTGTAGAGCACGGCTTTGGCGTACGTGGCCATCGTGTGGCGACGGCCGTCGTCCCCAGCGTCCGCGTCCCGCAGCTGTGCCTCGATGAGGTCGAGCGCGGCCCGTTCATGTCCCCGGTAGGCGGCCAGCACCAGGCCGGTCGGCTGCGTCACCGCGCCGCCGGTGTGCCGGACGGCCGCCTCGAGCTCGTCGAGAAGCCGCTCGGCGTCGGCGAAGCGACCGGCGTCCATCAGGCTCCGGGCTTGCAGGGCGAGCGCGGTCGGCAGGAGCGAGAGCGCACCGGTGTCGCGGGCGAAGGCGACGGCCCGCTCGCTCATCCGGTGGGCAAGGTCCATCCGGTGCAGCTCGTGCGCGACCGGCGAGGCCAGCCAGATCAGGCTCAGGTCGTCGGGCTCGGTCATCGCGTCGAGAGCCCGCGCCAGCAGCGGCAGGGCTTCCTCCCGCCCGTCGAGAACCCACGCCGTCAGCCCGGCCAGCAGCAGATCACGAAAGCTCGGCCCGTCGAGCTCGGCGCGAACCGCGTCGAGACGGGCCGACCCGGCGCCCAGCAGATCGCCGGCGCCGACGCGCGCATCGCGGGCGGCGCCGGCGTCGTGGGCATCACGAGCGGCGCGGGCGTTGCGGGCATCACCGGCATCGCGGGCGGCGCGGGCGGCTCGGCGCAGGTCGTCGAGGCCGCGCCGGCCCGCGTAGAGGGCCGCGCCGATCGCGGACAGGAATGTGTCACGGGCGGCCACCGGGTCCAGGTCGCGCAGGCGGATCGCGGCCGCCAGCAACGCCGAGCCGGACTCGCGGCCGTGGGTGACCGCGAACGCCACCTGCGCCCGCAGCCGTTCCACGCGGGCCCGGTCGAGGTCGCTCAGCGGGCCGATCTCCGCCGCCGCCAGCAGGTCCGGCACCTGGGCGTACGAGCCGGCGTGCGCCCTCGTCACGGCCGCGTCGACCAGCAGCCCACCCCGCCGCCGCTGGTCGCGGGTCAGCTCGGCCGCCCGTTCCAGGAAGGCCGCGGCCGCCGACCGTCCGCCGCGCGCCAGGGCCCGGCCCGCCGACCGTTCCAGCTCGGCCGCCACCTCCTGGTCCGGCCCGGCCGTGGCGTGCGCCCGGTGCCAGGCCCGGCGGTCCGGGTCGCGGTCGCCGTCGGTCGCCTCGGCCAGGGCACGGTGCACCTCGCGCAGCGCGGCCGCGTCGGCCGACCGCCAGGCCGCCGAGCGGACCAGCGGATGCGCGAACCGTACGGCCGTACCGATCTCGACCAGCCCGTCGACCTCGGCCGGCGCCGCCGCCTCCGGGGAGAGACCGAGCCGGTCCAGGGCGCGGCGCAGCAGCAGCACGTCGCCGACCGGCTCCACCGCCGCCGTGACCAGCGCCATCCGGGCCGCCGCGGGCAGGGCCGCGATCCGGCGGCGGAAATCCGCCTCGACCCGGCCCTCCAGCGGCGCCGCGCCGCCGCCACCGAAGCCGAAGGCCAGCTCCGCCGCCGACAGACCCCTGGTCAGTTCCAGCAGGGCCAGCGGGTTGCCGCGCGTCTCGGCCAGGATCCGGTCACGGACGCGGGCGTCGACCGGCCCGGTCAGCACGGAGTCCAGCAGCGCCCCGGCCTCGGTCTCGGACAGCCCGCCGACCTTGATCTCGGGCAGGTCGGTGAGGATCGGCTCCGGGGCCGGGTCGCGAGCGCCGAAGACCAGCGCCACCGGCTCCGTGGTCAGCCGCCGGGCCACGAAGGCCAGGATGAGCCCGGACAGCCGGTCGAGCCACTGCACGTCGTCGACCAGGGCGACCACCGGCCGGCCGTGGGCGCTGAGCAGCCCCAGCGTCGCCATGCCGAGAACCAGCAGCTCCGGCGTCTCCCCCACGCTCAGTCCGAAGGCCACGCGCAGCGCCGCCCGCTGCGGCTCCGGGAGCCGGTCGAGCTCGCCGATCAGCGGCGCGCACAGCCGTTGCAGCGCCGAGTAGGCGATCTCCGACTCCGACTCGACCCCGGCGGTCCGCAGCACACGGACGTCGCCGTCGCGTTCCGCCTCGCCGTCCAGGTATTTCAGCAGTGCCGTCTTGCCCGTGCCCGCCTCGCCTCGTAGCACCAGCGCCCGGCTGCGCCCGTCCCGCACCTCCCGCAGCACGCGGTCGAGCTCGTGCTGCTCCCGCTGTCGGCCGCGCAGCTCGCGACCGGCCGTGTTGACCAGCATCATGTGAACATCCTCGGCACCGCGACCGTTCCGCACATCGCGGCCAGCCCGACTCCCCACTACCGGCTAACCGGTAGTGGGGTGTTGCGCCGCCGAGCTAGCGTGGTCCCCGTGATCTGGTCGGTGGCCCTGTGGCACCTGATCGGCGCGCTGACCGACGTCGGCCCGGCCGGTCTGGTCGTCGGCGCGCTGCTGGTCGCCGTGCTGGCGGGCGTCGCCGCCGCCACCCACCGCTCGCCGGTGGGCGAGCCGCTGGTCACGCCCGGGGTGTTGCGGCAGCGCGCCGCCCGCATCCTGCCCCGCCATCGCGACCCCGACGCTCCGGGTCGTACCCGCCCTCGAGGACCGACACGGCCGCTCCCGGCCGTGTGAGTCGCACGGCCGCTCGGTGATTTCCACCCTGTCCGGTCGTCCCTCGAGGAGTTCTTCATGTCCGCCGTCTATTCGGCGATCTCCGCCGTGCTCTTGTTCTGGCACGCGCTGTGGGAGCGCGTGCTGTCCAGCCCCGACTGGCCGTGGGTTCTGGGCATCGTCTTTCTCGTCCTGACCATCCGCCTGTTCCTGCTGCCGCTCGCCGTGCGGCAGGTGAAGTCGCAGCGCGCCCTGCAGGCCCTGCAACCGCGGATCAGGGAGCTGGGGAACGATCCGGCCGCCGTGGCCGACCTCTACCGGTCCGAGAAGGTCAACCCGTTCGCCGGTTTCCTGCCCCTGCTGATCCAGTTCCCGGTCTTCATCGGCCTCCTGCACGTGCTGCGCCACATCAGGCCGGGGTCGACGACGGCCACACTGTACGGCTGGACGCAGACCCAGTTCGACAGCGCCGCGCACGCCGAGCTGCTCGGCGCGCCCATCGCCGCCACCTTCAGCCACCATCTCGGCGCGCCCGGCCTCACCGTCCAGCTGGTCACGGCGGCCCTGATCGCTGTCATGATCGTCACGACCTACCTGTCCACCCGCCAGGCCGTCCAGGGCGACGGGCTGATTCAACGGCTCATGCTGTACGGCGTACCGGCCTCCCTGCTGGTCTCCGGCGCCATCTTCCCGATCGGGGTGATCGTCTACTGGGTGACGCAGAACCTGTTCGGCCTGGCCCAGCAGGCCTGGATCCGGCGCCGCTACCCGGTACCCGGCGAGCCGCCTCGCGGCCCCGGCGACGATAAGGCAAGATCACAGGGTGCTACCGGATGAGGCTCTCGACACGTCGACATTGAACGAGCGGCAACGCCAGATCCTCTCCGTGATCCAGAAGTGGGCGCTGCGGCACGGCTACTCCCCCTCGACACGCGAGATCGCCGACGCGATCGGCGTGGCCTCGACCTCGACGGTCAGCCGCCACCTGCGCGTCCTGGAGGAGTACGGTTTCCTGCGCCGCGGCCGCTCGACCCGCCCGGTCGACGTCCGCATGTTCCTGCAGCCGGTGCCGCACCAGCGAAGCGAGCCGACCACGGTGGGCGTGCCGGTGCTGGGCGACATCGCCGCCGGCACCCCCATCCTGGCCGAGCAGACTTCCGACGAGGTGCTGCCGCTCCCCCGCGACCTGGTGGGCCGCGGCACCTTGTTCGGCCTCCGCGTCCGAGGCGACTCGATGATCGACGCCGCCATCTGCGACGGCGACCTGGTGATCGTGAAGCAACAGCAGGAGGCCTACAACGGCGACATCGTAGCCGCCATGATCGACGACGAGGCCACCGTCAAGGTCTACCGCCGCCGCGCGGGCCACGTGATCCTCGAACCCCGAAACCCGTCCTACGCCAACATCAACGGCGACCACGCGGTGATCCTCGGCAAGGTCGTCTCAGTCCTGCGCCGCACCTAGCGCTCAGGACCAGAACACCTCGACACGGGAAGCGTCGTTCCGGTCGATGACGCACCGGAACTCAGTGGTTCCGGCGCCGACCCGACCAGCCTCGACAGAGTTCAGCGAGTCCCGGACCGTGGCCTCGTACCCGGCGCCGTCCGACGGCTGCACCCGCAGCTCGAACTCGTAGACCGTGTCGTCGTTGATGATGGATCCGGTGTCCTGGACCGACAGCACGGCCGCGGTACACGCGCGGCCGTCGCGGATCTCTTCATCGCTGAGGTGGTCGAGACCTATCGCCGTGTAGACCAGCCAAGCGATTCCGCCCACGCATCCGAGAACACCGATGACGCCCGTGCCGATCAAAATCGGAAGCCATTTCCGCCGCCCTGCACTCACCTGCGACACCGATAAAGACCTTTCACCTCGCCACTTAGACGGCCGAAGCATAGGCGATCGCATGAACCCGATTCACGGCGCCCACGCAGGAAGCGTTCTCCCCCACTGCCACCGAAACGGATCACGACGCGAATACATTTGATTCTGTACAAGAACTGAATAGCGGGTGTCCTTGTCGTGAAGATGCGCGAATGTCGAATCGCCCGAGAAAGCACGTCGTAGCCGAAACCATCCGGCGCCGGGCTTACACAGCGGCGCTCTCACGTCGGACTTTCCACCCACGAACACGTCCACTTACCCACCCGCGATCGCCTGCCCCGCGGGCACAACCGGCCGAGGGCCGGCCGGAACGAGACCGATCTTCACCTCACAACCCTGATCAACATCTTCAAGTGGCGCCGCCGACCTCGAACCTCTTCGCGGCATTCTTCAGGTACGCTACCCGCTCCGACATGCCGCGCAAGGACGTATCCGCAATGTCTATGTGCATCAGGTAGGCGATTCGAGAAATTCTGGTATTGGCTTCGTCCAGCATTCTGAAAGCCTCCTGATCGTCGGGTATGGCGTCCAGCGCAAGGAGGCACGTCATCAGCTCTTGAGCTTCCGTCGCGATGAATCCGCCAGAAACAACCGCTATTTCCGGGACGAGCGAATACATCTTTCCTGAGGCGGCGAGTACGGCTTCTTCGCCATGCCTGCGTGCGTCCTGCATATCGTCGACGGCCTGCAGATACCTGGCGTAGAGGATCTGGCGCGCCTGTCTGATCGATTGTTGAGCGGCGGACTGTGCCGCCTCCCTCTGAACGCGACTACTGATGCGAGCTGCGGTGATCGTCCCCGCAATACCGGCGACACCCACGATTCCCGTGACTACGGGCCCGACCCATTCGTATGCCACAGATCCAATCTCCTTTGATGACGAAAGGCGCGGATGATGCCAGCTCCGCGCGGACCCACTCCGTTGGCTCCCGCTCGTCAGCGAGTGCCAAGAATCGAGCATCGTCGCCATCGCGCAGCCGCCGGATGGTTGTCTTCGGAACGGCTTCGTACAGAGTCGACGACGCCCTACTGAATACCCTAGCTGTGCAGCTAGCGCACTTGCGGACAGTTCATGCGCGCGTCAAGGCGACCGAGATGCCCGATGAAGGGTCTATCTTGCCCGGTTTCAAAGTGCCGTCGCTGATGCGTTCAGAACTGCGCGCTCCAGTGTCACTGGTACTGGACGGTCGGCAAATTGTGAGCGGCACCTCCGCCACCCCGCCACCGTGCGTCACCGGTGGCGTGGTCGACGACAGCTGAGCCGGCTCCCGCCTATCAGCGGCGCCAGAAGCCACGGCGAAGCTCACCAACAGCCGATGACCAACCCCGACGGTACGGACCGATCGTCGAATGTCGCCCGTCCCGCGATCCCCCCTATCGCCGGACCACTCCCACACCCGAAAACATCACCTGACCCACGCAACCCTTTTCTTGGACCTGCCCACCAAGCCCGCGCAACCGGCCTGGAATTGCCGCGCAACCCACCACCAAGCAGGCCCGCGTGACCGAATCCCACCCCCGACCCCAGCGCGGCAGCGAACCCCACCCACCACCGCACCGCAAGGTGACCGCAAACCTCTCCCCGCGCCCAGCAGTCAGCAACCCACCACCTGGCAGTTACCTACTCCCATGCAAGGCCGAGGGGAGGGGGTGCCACAAAAGAGCATCAAGCTTGACGGCTCTTTTGTGGCACCCCCTCCCCTCGGCCGTCCCAGCGCAAGAAAGCAAGAAAGCAAAAAGCAGGAAAGACGC
The DNA here is from genome assembly GCF_043197815.1 of Actinoplanes sp. NPDC048988. Taxonomy (NCBI): domain Bacteria; kingdom Bacillati; phylum Actinomycetota; class Actinomycetes; order Micromonosporales; family Micromonosporaceae; genus Actinoplanes; species Actinoplanes sp. NPDC048988. Next base: position 213,865 of record NZ_JBICTW010000005.1, read on the forward strand.
GTCTCACTCCCCAGGCCGAGGCGGCGTAAGAATCGGCGGGAACCCAGGAAGCGCAGGTTTCGGCACGTCCTTGCCATTGCTGGTCTGGATCGTCACGATCCCGCCCTTGATGGTGCGCCCGCTGGGCGCCGTCCCCGCGACAGTCCCCGGTGGGCACTTAGAGTCCACGTCCCCCCCGACATACACCCGGAAGCCCGCATCGCTGAGCCGGTCCATCGCGTCGCCCAGCGAGTCGCATGTGACGTCCGGGATGCGGCGCTGGTCGCCGTACGCGATCTTTCGGTTCTCCGGTTTCTTGAACTGCACGGACGGCTTGCCCTGCATGTAGTCCCCCAGCGTGCGGTACACCGCCGGGTTCACCTGGGCGTGCCGCATCCGGTCGCGGTGGGCCTGGTAGTCCGGGTTGACCAGGTACCCCGCCACCACCAGTGAGGTCGTGCCCGCGATCAGGGATGCCGTGCGGTCGCGGTCCGTTGTTCCCGTCTTGCCGAAGACCGGATGATCCACCACGTCGTGGGTCTGCGGGGCCGTTGCGCCCTCGCAGCTGCCCAGGCGGGCCGAGTCGCCGACCGGGCAGCGCGTCGCGTCCAGGGCCGCCCGGGCCACGTCCGGGCTGGTCGCCCGCTTGCACTGGGGTTTGCCGATGTCGAGTTTCTGGCCGTCCTTGGTGACGATCTGCTCGATCGGTGTGGGTTCGCAGTACATGCCGTCGCCGGCCAGCGTCGCGTACGCGTTCGCCATGTCCAGCGGGGTGGTCGCCGAGACGCCCAGGGTGAACGCTCCCCACTGGTGGGAGTAGCCCGGTGAGGCCAGTTTGGCGTCGCTCGGCGCCCGGAATTTGATGCCGAAGCGTTTCGCCGCGTCGACCACGCGTTCGGCGCCGATCTGTTCTTCCAGCGGTACGAAGTACGTGTTGATCGACTTGCCGAAGGCCGACCACATGTTGAAGACGCCTTCGCCGCCTCCGCCGGCGTTCTGCGGGCACCAGAAGTGGGTGCCGTCGCACGCCGATTCGCTGCGCGAGCTGATGATGTAGTTCGAGCGGTACTGCTTCTCCGTCTTGATCTGGTAGGCGAGGGGCACTCCCTTTTCCAGCGCCGCCACCATCGTGAACATCTTCATGACCGAGCCGGCCTGGTAGCCGGTGATGTCGCCGCCGCCGGTGAGCAGCGGGTTCGTCGTGTTCGGGTAGCTGCCCCGGATGCCGCGTTTGCGTTTCGCCGGGTCGGAGGACATGGAGTTCTTCGACTCGTCCAGCTTGAACCGGCGGTTCGCCGCCAGCAGCCGGACCTTGCCCGTGCCGGGCTGGACCGCCGCCAGCAGGAGCGCGTTCGTGTCCTTCTCGGAGATGAGCTCGGCGATCCGCTTGCGGGCCTGGCTCTGCGCCTTGACGTCGATCGTCGTCGTGATGCGGTAGCCGCCGCTCTTCAGGCGGCGCTCACGATCGTACGGCGTCGCTCCGAATTGTTCCCTTTCCATCCACCACCGGTAGAAGAAGTCGCAGAAGAAGCCCCACTCGTTGCGGGAGACCGAGACGCAGCCGTTGCCGATCGGCTTGACCTTGCGCGGGATCGGCTCCTTGATCGCCTTGTCGGCCTGGGCCTGGGTGATCGCGCCCAGCTCGACCATGCCGGGGATGACGTACGCGTCGCGGCGCTGCTTGATCGCCTTGTAGCCCTCGGCGGTGGTCGGGTCGAACGCCGACGGCGCCTTGACGACCGCCGCCAGCAGGGCCGCCTGCCCGACGGTGAGGTCTTTCGGCTTCTTGTTGAAGTAGACCTGGCTGGCCGCGAAGATCCCGTACGTCTGCTTGCCGAACGGCGCGATGTTCAGGTAGCGCTCGAGGATCTGGTCCTTGCTCAGCTCCTTCTCGACCTGCATGGCGTACTTCATCTCGGTGACCTTGCGTTTCGGCGTGTCCTCGGTCGCGTCGACGACCTCCTGCGGGCTGGTCGCCGAGTAGGCGAGCGACATGCGTACCCACTGCATGGTGATCGTCGAGGCGCCCTGTTTGGACTTGCCGTTGTTGTTGTTGACCAGCGCCCGGGCCACGCCTTTGAGATCGACGCCGTTGTGGTTGTAGAACTCGCGGTCCTCGGCGGCGACCATGGCGTCGCGCATGGGCTTCGCGATGTCCTTGAGGCGTACGTCGCTGCGGAACTCGTCGTAGAACTGGGCCAGCTGGGTCTTGTTGTCGGACGCGTAGACCCGGGTGATCTGGGGGGAGCTGAACGCCTTGAGCTCGCCGGGCAGGCTGGCGAACGTCTCACCGCCGGCCTTGGCGGCCAGCCCGGACATGGCCACGACGGGGAAGGCGGCCGCCGCCACGACGACTCCGGCGAGCAGACCGCACAGCAGGAACGCGAACCCGTTGAAGAAGATGTTGTGATCGCGCCGCCGCATCCAGGAACTCACAGAACCACCACCCGGAACCACCACCCGTGACTAGGCGTCGAGCCGCGTCAATCAAACCTCATTTTGTCAAGCTGCGCTTCCCCCGAAAAGGAGCAATTCGGCCGGGTCGAGAGGGGAGGGTGCCGGGTTCGCTCGTACGGACGTGGCCCGCCGCAACCACCCGGTCGGGTGATGTGACGGCCGTGACCAGGGTGGTTGTGATCGAAATGCTTTGCGGTACGCCGTGCGGGGCACTGAACAAGCCCATGACGGGGTGGCGGATGGCGCAGCCGGTAGCCGCCGACGAGGTCGGGCGGTGGACGGTCGACGAGCCGGTGGAGTTACGGATCCTGCGGGCCGAGATGCGCAAAGTGGACACCGGGCCGGCGAACGACACCCTGCTGGTGGTGGCGACCGAGTTGGCGTCGAACGCGCTGCGGCACGCCCGGTCGCGGGCCGTCGTCGCGCTGCTGCGGACCCCGGACGCGGTGATCATCGACGTGGCCGACCGGGACCCCCGGGGACGCCCGGCCGTCGACGCCGCGCGCCCGCGGAGGTCGGGCGGGCTGGGGCTGCCGCTGACCGAGAAGCTGGCGCTCGACGTCGGCTGGTATCCGGCGGCCGGCGGCAAACACGTGTGGGCCAGGTTCGCACTTTCCGCCTCCCGTCGGTGGGGTCCCTCCAACTAGGGTGGCCTCGTGGGGGCGATGCGTGACGACGAGCGGCTGCGCCGCCTGGAAGCGGTCACCGACGCCGCCCTGTCCCGGCTCGAGGTCTCCGATCTTCTCGACGAGCTTCTCGAGCGGGTACGCGATCTGCTCGAAGCCGACACCGCCGCCATCATGCTGCTCGACTCGCACGCGCGGCAGCTCGTCGCCACCGCCGCCAAGGGCCTCGAGCAGGAGATCCGTCAGGGCGTCCGGATCCCGGTCGGCCAGGGCTTCGCGGGCCGCGTCGCCCAGGGCCGCCACCCGGTGGTGCTGCACGATGTGACCGCTGACGACGTGGCCAGCCCGGTCCTGATCGAGAAGGGCATCCGGTCGCTGCTCGGCGTGCCGGTGCTGGCCGCCGGCGAGGTCATCGGGGTGCTGCACGTCGGCACCTGCTCGCCGCGGCACTTCACCGAGGACGACATCCGCCTGCTCGAGGTGGCGGCCGACCGGGCCGGCGCGGCCGGGCAGATCCGGGCCCGCAAACTCGACCAGGCGGCGGCGCTCGCCCTCCAGCGCAGCCTGCTGCCGTCGCTGCTGCCCGAGCTGCCCGAGCTCAGCTTCGCCGCCCGCTACGTCCCCGGTCACGAGTTCGGGCTGGGCGGCGACTGGTACGACGTGTTCCACCTGCCGTCGGGCCCGCTCGGGCTGGTCATCGGCGACGTCGCCGGCCACGGGCTCGCCTCGGCGGTGGTGATGGGCCGCGTGCGGAGCGCGCTGCGGGCGTACACCCTGATGAGTGACGATCCGGCCGAGGTCCTCACCCTGCTGGACCGGAAGGTCCGGCATTTCGAGGCCGGCAGTCTCACCACGGCCCTGTACGCGACCATCTCCCCCGACCACACCGCGGTGCACCTGTCCTCGGCGGGCCATCTGCGCCCGGTGCTGGCCCTGCCGAACGGCGAGAAGGGGCTGGTCGAGATGCCGGTCGACGCCCCGCTGGGCGTCGGCGGCGAGCGTTCGCGGCGGACCACGCGGATCGACCTGCCGCCGGGCGCCCTGATGCTGTGCTACACCGACGGGTTGATCGAGCGCCGCGACCGGATCATCGACGTCGGCGTCGACGCCCTGATCGAAGTGGTGCGCCCGGCCGCGCCCGAGCGGGTCTGCTCCGAGGTGATGGCCGGCATCGGCCCCGACCAGCCGACCGACGACATCGCGGTGCTGGCGGTTCACCGGCGCTAACCGCTCAGCGACGGCCCGCGACGGCCGATGATTCACCGTGAGGCTCGTGCGCAGGATCAGACCCGCGCTGGTCCCGCTGCTGATCTGGCTGGTGCTGGTGGCGGTGGGCACCGCGGTGCTGTCCTGGCAGCAGTACGACAGCCGGCAGTCGGTGGCGCAGCGCTTCAACCTCCGGGTCGGGCTGATCGGCGACTTCGTCACCAGCTACACCGGGGACCTCATGGAGCGCGAGCGCGTGCAGGCCCGCGCCTCGCTGTCCGATCCCGTCGTCGACGAGCGCGACTTCGCCCGGGCGACCGCCGGTTTCGGCTATCCGGCCGCCGTCCTGCTCGATTCCAAGGGCCGGGCGCTGCAGGTCGTGCCGCACGACGCGACGATCGTCGGCAAGGATCTGGCCTCGCGGTACGGGCATCTGTGGACCGCCCTGCACGAGGGCCGGGCCGCGGTCTCGCCGGTCGTGTCGTCGGTCGTGCGCGGCCTGCCGGTGGTCGCGTTCGCCGTTCCCTACCAGACCACCTCCGGGCGGCGGGTCTTCTCCGGCGCCGTGGAGATCCGCGACAGCCCGCTGTCGAGTTATCTGTCCACCGCCCTGACCTACAGCGGCGCCGAGGTGCAACTGGTCGACGGCAACGGCAGCATCGTCGCCGCGAACGGGACGCTCGACGGCGCGGTGCCCACGCTGGACGGCAAGAACGAGCCGCTGGCGGCGGCGCTGCGGCAGCACACCAAGGGCCGGTATCAGGCCGGTGGCCGGTGGTGGCGCTATTCGTCGACCCCGATCGAGGGCACGCCGTGGCGGCTGTCGGCCACCGTCCCCGAGGACGTGCTGTTCGCGACGCTGACCGGCAACGAGCTCGCCGGCCGGGCCGGTCTCGGCGGCGCCGCCGTGGTGGGCCTGCTGGTGGTGCTGGCGGCCGGCCGCGTTCGGCGCAGCCGCCAGCACCTGCGCCTCAGCGAGGACCGGTTCCGTAAGGTGTTCGACGGCTCCCGGATCGGCATGACCTTGACCGACACCGAGGGCCGTTACGTGCGGGTCAACCCGGCCGCGGCCGAGCTGTTCGGCCGGTCCGAGGCGGACCTGATCGGCCGGCGCAGCGACGACATCACCCACCCGGACGACGTGGGCCGGGCCGCCGGGTTCATCCGCGACTGCCTGTCCGGCCGCATCGACGGCTTCGACCTGGAGAAACGGTACGTCCACGCGGACGGCCGGATCATCGACGCGTCGGTCACCAGCGCCCTGCTGCGCGACACCGAGGGCCGGCCGCAGTACTTCGCCATGCAGATCATCGACACCACCGAACGCCGCGCCCTGGAACGGGCCCGGCTCGCCGACCGGGCCGAGCTGGCCGAGCGGGCCGAGCAACTTCAGCAGGTCAACGCCCACCTGGGCGACGTCATGGCGATGTTGAGCCACGACGTCCGCCAGCCCCTGACCCGGATCATCGGTCTCGGCGAGCTGCTGCTGGACGACTGGGAGGAGTCGACGTCGAAGGCCAAGCTTCATGACGTACGGCGGATGACCGCGGCCGGGCACAGCGCCAGCGAGCTCGTCACCGACATCCTGACCCTGGCCCAGCTCGACGCGGGGGCGCTGGTGGCCCGGCCGGTACGGGTCGATCTGCCGCACCTGGTCCGCGCGGCCGTGACCGGCGAGCAGGTCACCGTGGTGGCGCCCGACGAGATCTACGGCTTCGCCGACCCCAAGCACCTCCAGCTGATCATGGGCAACCTGCTGGCCAACGCCGCCAAGTACGGCGAGCCGCCGGTCACGGTGACGGTGGCCAACCGGCGCGATCACGTCGAGATCAAGGTCGCCGACGAGGGTGAGGGCGTTCCCGAGGCGTTCGTCGAGCATCTTTTCGACCGTTTCGCCCGTGCCGAGAGTGGTGTCGCCACGCGGACCAGCGGTACCGGGCTCGGGCTCTACCTGGTGCGCCAGCTGGCTCAGGCGGGCGGCCTGGACGTCAGCTACCGGCCGAACCAGCCACGCGGCGCCGCCTTCCTGGTCACGGTCCCGCACGCGTACGAGGCCCCGGCCTTCGACCCCCGCGGTGACGAGACGAAGCGCATGACCTCGCCCCGCCGGACCTCGGCCGGCTGAGCTCCGGCCCCACCGGCCGGTGTTGTCATTCCGGGGTCGTCATTCCGGCGTTGTCATTTCAAGATCCTAATAGGATAATTCGCCCATGGCGAGTCCGGGATTGAATTCCTCGATATCGTACGGATTGATCCTCGTTGCCGTTCTGGCCGTTATTCTGTGGGCCGCCAAGCAATTCTTCGGGCGCTTTCTCCAGGAGATGGGCACCAAGTTCTCCGCGTTGTTCGTCCGGCGCATCTCGGCCAGCCGCCTCCTCAGCGCCCGGGCCCTGCGCGCCTACCGCCGCGCGGTGCGGGCCAATTTCGCCCGGCACCGGCTCGGGCTGGTCAGTGACCAGGCCCCCGGCAGCAGCACCGTGGAGATCCTCAAGGTCTACGTCCCCCTGCAGTACGAGAGTGGTGGCGAGCGCTCCGACGTCTACAACTGGCTTCGGCAGCAACCCCGCGTGGTCGTGCTCGGCCTGCCCGGCGCCGGCAAGTCGATGCTGCTCAAGCACTCGATGCTGATCTGGGCGATCGACGAGTCCTCGTCCGGGATGCGCCTGCCGGTGATGGTCGACCTGCACCGGTGCAACGGCGACGAGGCCCCGCTGCCGGAGCTGATCGAGCAGGAACTCGCCCGCAACGACGTCCGCAAGGGCCCGGCCTTCGTCGAGGAGGCGCTGCGCGCGGGCGAGCTCGCCGTCCTGCTCGACGGGCTCGACGAGGTCGGCCGGGACGACCAGGACCGGGTCACCCGGATGTTGCGCGACTTCGCCCAGAACTATCCGCGCTGCCAGGTCGTCGTCACCTGCCGTACCGCCGCGTACTTCGGGCAGCTGGAGCCACAGTTCCCCGAGCGGGTCTACGTCGCCGACTTCGACGACGCGAACGTCCGCCGCTTCCTCAGCAACTGGCCCGGCCTCACCGAGGAGCAGGCGGACAAGCTCTTTCTCGACCTGCAACACAACCAGCAGCTGATGCGCCTCGCGGCCAGCCCCCTGCTGCTGACCATGATCGCTTATCTGTACGGGGTGGTGCTGGCCCGCGACGGGCGCACCCTGCCCACCTCGCGGGTGGCCTTCTACGAGATGGCGGTCGACCATCTGCTCCGCCGGGACATCGTGATGTCCCGCGACCGGCGCATCTCGCAGTACGACTGGCAGGACAAACTGGCCGTGCTCCAGCGGGTGGCGCTCGCGCTCCAGGAGGCGCCGCCCGGCCGCCCCGACCGCCTCTCGATCGACCGGGCCGGCCTGATGACCATCGTCAACGGCATGCTGCCCGACCTCAACCTCGACGCCGAGCACGCCCGGCCGCTCGTCCAGGAGATCGACGAGCGCAGCCACCTGCTGGTGACGCTCGACCGCAGCAATTCCCGGTACGCCTTTCCGCACCTCACGCTCCAGGAATATCTCGCCGCCATGGAATTGGCGGCGCGCCCGGACACGCTGCTGGAGAGGTATTTCGCCGACCCGGCCGGATGGCGCGAGACGGTGAAACTGTGGTGCGGCGGCTCGAGCCGGGAGTGCACCGAGGTCGTACGCACCATCTTCGACACCGGCGCCGACCACGACCGGATCCTGGCCCTGGAATGCCTGGCCGAGGCCAAACGCGTCGACAACCAGCTCGCCACCAGCATCATCGCCCACTTCCTGCGACGGCTGACCGAGCCCGGCGACCGCCAGGGCGCGGTGGTGAACGCGCTGAGCACGGTCGCCTCGGACACCCGCCCGCGCGGCAAGTACGTCTTCACCGAGCTGGTCAAGCGCAGCCAGCGCGGTCAGCCGATGCGGCAGGTCGCCACCACGGCCCTGGCCAAGACCCGCCTGCCGCAGGCGGTCGAGATCCTGGCCACCATGGCCGCCACCGGCGACGAACACGCCCGGCAGGCGCTGCGCTCGATGGGCGAGCAGGCGATCCCGGCCCTGCGCACCCAGATCGCCCACGGCGTCCTGCCGGCCGTCGACGACCTGGCGTTCGTGGGCACCCCCGCCGCCGCGCAGGCCCTGGCCGAGTCCCTCTGGTCCGACGACCCCGAGGCGATCCGCGCCGCCTGGCGGCTGGCCGAGCTCCTGCAGCAGGAGGACATCGAGGCCCATCTGCGCCTGCACGATCCGGCCCCCGGCCTCACCGGCGCCTCGGCGGACTGGATATCCGCGCCGTTCCGCGGCCCGGACGCCGGTCACCTTCCCAAAATCATCGGACGGATGGGTTTCCTGCTGGACCGCAGCCCGGACCATCCGCCCGGCATCGCCCACATCGACGCTCGGCTGGCCATCCCGCTGGGCGTCGTCCGCGGGGCGGAACAGGCGAAGGCCTCGCCGTACGCCCCGCCCCGCCTGCTGAAGAACCTCATCCGCGACGTGTCGCCGAACATCACGTACCCGACCTGGGAGGACGTCGACCGGGTCCTGGAGAGAGCGGCCCCGGACGCCCCCACCACCCGCGCGATCTGCGCCGAGGTGCTGGCCACGCACGGCGTGAGCGGCCGGCGCCGCGCCATCATCGGGATGCTCGACGACACCTCGCGGGTCGAGGCCGTCCGCCGGGTGTTCTGCCGCCGCGACCCGCGCGCCTCACCTCAACACTGGTCGACGGTGAACAGCGAGCCCCGGCGACCCACCCTGGCCCTGGTGCTGCTCGTGGCCTGCGCCGCGCCGCTGGCCCTGGCCGTGGCCGGGCTCGGCATCGGCCGGCTGCTCGGCACCCTGTTCGGCTTCTGGCCGCTGGGCCCCGACTGGCTGACCTGGACCCTGCTGGCCGTAATGGTCTCGGTGCCCCTCCTGCTGCTGCTCACGACGTTCTCCGACTCGGTCGGCATCTACTCGCCGGCCCTCGGCCGCTGGCTGAACGCGCTGGAGGAGGGCCTGCTGCCCGAGGCGGTGGTGGCCATCTGGGCGCTCGTCTCGATCTGCGGTCTCGGGGTGCTGGCCGGCGCCACCCTCGGCGGCTGGTTCGGCTGGATGTGGTCCCTCGCCGTCGTCCTCGCGCTGGCCACGGGCACCGTGACGTTCTACGTCATCTGGCGCCGCCACGTCGACGCCCTGGAGAACCCGCTACGCCCCCTGCGCGACCTGGCCGCCCTCAACCTGGGCCGCCGCATGTCCATCATCAGCACCGAGGCGGCGCCCACCTAGCTCTCGAACCGCCAGGTCGAATGCGAAAAAGCCTCGTCCGGCGTCATGGGCTGCCGATGATGCGGCTGGCCCAGCTGCCGTACCGCTGGGTGCGCCGTTCTTCGTGTGACTCGACAAGGAACCATCGTGAGCAGTCTTCCCCGCAAGAGCGCCACCGCGCCCGTGCTGTCTGTTGTTGCCGTCGTCGCTTTGATGTCCGGCTGCGGCAGCACCGGCTCGAGCGGGGCCGCCGCCGGCTCGTCGGCGGCGCCGTCGGCATCGGGGAGCCCGTCGGCCGCTGCTGCCTCTCCCCGCGCCGCGGTATCCGCCGGCACCGCGGGGAAAGGCATCCTGACCAGCTCCAACTGGAACGGGACCGTGGTCGACGATGCGGCCAGCACCAAGGCGATCTCCGGCTACAGGCGGCCGGTGTTCGACAAGGCGATCCAATTCGCCGACATGTTCGTCAGCCTGGACCAGGGCAACTGTTCCTGGCTGTCAGGTACCGACAACGGGACCGCCGCGATGTACTCGCTGTTCACTCCGAACACCGTGGACGAGGCGATAAGCAAGAAGTACGGCATCTTCTTGGACGTACGAAAGTCCGGGCTCACGTTCCCGAAGGAGAACTGCGCCGGTCCCAGCGTCACGAAATGGAAGGTCGAGTCGGCCGGAAGCGGGACGGCCAAATCTCCACTACGTGTGTCCGGCTCCACCACCACCGTGCTGTACCCGACCGGTAAGCCGAAATTCTCCGTGACGCAGACGACCACGCTATGGCTGGTCCGGTCCACGTCACAAAACGCTCATCTCGGCTGGCTGGCCAATCAAAGCTACTCGACGAAGCCCGTCACCGACTGGGTCAAGTGACCGCGTTTCGCCGACGACCGAGTTCCCGTTGTCTTCATTCACGGCTTGTGGCTGCACGCGTCGTCGTGGCAGCCGTGGATCGATCTGTTCGAGGAGCGCGGCTATCCGGCGACCGCGCCGGGCCGGCCCGGTGACGCCGCCACCGTCGAGCCGATCCTGATCGGGCACTCGTTCGGTGGGCTGATCGCCCAGAAGCTGCTCGACGCCGCCCAGATCGAGGTAGTGCTGCCACTTCCGCTGTCGGCGCCGCGGTCGGGTCTCCCGGTCCTGGGCAACCCGACCAAGTCGATCCCCGCACCCGGAAAGCCGCTCTTCGAGGCGGCCGCCGCCAACTTCAACCCGCATTCGCCGGCCGAGGTCGCCACCGCCAACGAGTCCCGCGGCCCGCTGCTGCTCATCTGGTTCGAGTGGCACGAGTTCATGCCCGCCCTCGCCGCCCGCTACACCGTCGTCGCGCCCGACCTTCCCGGCGCCGGTGAGAGCGACGCCCCCGCCGGCGGCTACGACAAGAAGACGATGGCCGCCAAAATCCATGGCCTGCTCGTCTCGCAAGGGCTGAACAGGGACATCCGGCTGGTCGGGCACGACATCGGCACCATGGTCGCCTACGCGTACGCCGCCACCCATCCGGCAGAGGTCAAACGGCTGGTGCTCAGTGAAGCCCCGATTCCGGACGAAAGCATCTACTCATTCCCGGCGCTGTCGACGGACGGCCCCGGCCCCTGGCAGTTCGGGTTCTTCCTGCTGTCCAACGGCATTCCCGAGCGGACGGTGAACGGCCGCGAGGAGCAGTGGGATGCCGGTGCTCGACGTCGGCGCCGACCACAGCCTCAAGGACTTCCTCGCCAAGCAGGTCCCGAGCTACGCCACCCGCGTCACCGCCGTGACGATCGCGAACTCCGGCCATTGGATCTACGAGGAACATCCCGCCGAGATGACGCAGCGCCTGCTCGCGTTCTTCCGTTAGCCCCAGATCCGACTTTTTGAGGCGGCTGCTTGACGAATGACCTGAGCACCACCCGGACGCACCGGTCCGAGTGGTGCTCACGGCGATGCGGTCAGGCGGCGCCGAAGGCGGCGCGATGGTCGCGGGCCCACTCTTCGAGGGTGCGGCCGGGCCGCCCGGTGAGGTCGCGCACGCCGCTCCGGACCCGGTCGGGCTCGGCCACCGTGTCCGACCAGTAGTCGAGCAGCATGGCGACGATGTCCTCGGAAATGAACGGGGCGACGTCCGCACGAAACTCGTCCGGGCTGATCTCTACGAGCCGGATGTCGCGTCCGATGCCAGCACCTATCGCGGCAACCTGGTCGATCCGGGTGAGCGACTGCGGGCCGGTCAACGGGTAGATCTGGCCATGGTGCCCGTCACGCAACAGCGCGGCGGCAGCAGCATCCGCGATGTCCGCCTCATGAATCGGCGCCTGTGCGGAGTGGATGAACGGCGCACGGATCGGCATCCCGGCCTTGATCGGCCAGGCCCACGAAAGCAGGTTGTTGGCGAACGTTCCCGGCCGCAGGATGGTCCAGGCGTCGGTTCGGGCCGTCACCGCCCGCTCAACCGCCACGTGGTGGGTGTGGCTGGCCGAGCCGATGTCCCGTGGAAACTCGCCGGCGGCGGCGAGCGACGACAACACCACGAATCGGCCGACTCCACCGGCGACCGCGGCGGCGACGAGATCGTCGACGCCGTGATCGATCGGAAAGACGAACATCCGGTCCACCCCGTCGAACAGATCCGCGGTCAACGACGAGGATGCGGTCAGGTCAGCACCGACGACCTCGACGCCTTCCGGTAGCTCTGCCTCCTTCGGTTGACGACTCACCGCGCGTACCTGCTCCCCGAAGCTCGCCAGAGCACCGATCAAACTACGCCCGACCGCTCCGGTGGCACCGGTTACCAGAATTGTCATCAACGATCCGATCCTCTTCGATGTTCCGAGCGCGGTGCCCGGCCCGAAATTCACGCTACGGATCGATCAGGTCAGTTTTCGGCCGCAATCATTCGTCACGACGCACTTCTAAGAAGCCGACCGGCGCCACGGGTCGAGATGGGTGGCGGCGAGCGCACACCAGACGATCGCCGCCATGAGAAGTACGCCGATATAGCAACCCCAGCTGACCGTTCCGGAGTTCAGCGCATCCCGGACTATGACGCCAAGTCTCGGCTGGTTCGTCGTAGAGGGCGTGATCGCAAGGGTCGCGTCGGGGCCGTATGACCGCAGCGCGACGGTCAGCCACGTGCCGGCCGTGGTGAGCGTGGCGGCTGCCGCCAGGACGGCCGCACTGATGTCCCGGGCGCGGCGTGACAGCCGGCGTGGCCAGAGCAGCCATCCGGCCGCCGCGACCAGGGCGAGAACGACCCCGAGCGACCAGCCGGTCGATGCGGTCCAGGCCGACGCGGTGCTCGAGTGCTCGATCGTCTGCCCGGTGCCGTATGTCGTCGATGACCATCGAATGGTGTACCAGGGCAGCAGACTGTCAACGATCAGTGCCGTCGCGGCGGCCGTCATGGCCAGTTGCGATCGCCTCACAGTCACGTAGCCGACGCTACTGTGGACGCGGGCGCAGGTTCAGCTGACCCCGGTCCAGAGGGTCGCCGCAGGCCGTGCAGTGGACCTCGGCTATGAACTCGTGGCCGCAAGTGTGGTCGAACAGGACCGGGTCGGGGCCGTTGCGGACGTGTTCGTGGCCCCAGCGCTTCAAGGTCAGCAGGACGGGGGCCAGGGCTCGCCCGGCGTCCGTGAGGCGGTACTCGTAGCGGGGTGGGTGTTCGCTGTACTGCTTCCGGGCTATCACGCCGTGGTTCACCAGCTTGCGCAGGCGGGTGGTCAGGACGTCTCGGGGGGCGCCGGTGTTGCGGGCGATCTCGGTGAAGCGGCGCTCCGCGTAGAAGAGCTCGCGCACCACGAGCAGGCTCCAACGGTCGCCGACGACCTCGAGGGCGTCGGCGATCGTGCAGTCGCGGGGGGTCTTGTCGGCGGGCGCTGTCGGCATTCTCGAATTCTGCTCCCAGTGGGTTGTGATTTCAAACTGAGTCCTGCGAGGATGCGAGTCAGTTTGATTTGCCGACTGACTGGGAGGCGACCATGACCACCACCGCGGCCGCCGATGAGGTGGCGCCCGGGGCGGCCTCCCGGGCCACAGGTCTGCTGTGCACCGCCGCGTTCATGACGATGCTCGACCTGTTCATCGTCAACGTGGCGTTCGCTTCGATCGGCGCCAGCTACCCCCAGGCCTCCCTGCCGGGGCTCAGCTGGGTCCTCAACGCGTACATCGTGGTCTATGCCGCCTGCCTCATCCCGGCCGGCCGCCTGGCCGACCGGTACGGCCGGAAGGCGGGCTTCCTGGCCGGGCTGGGCGTCTTCACGGTGGCCAGCCTCGGTTGCGCGATCGCGCCCAGCCTGGGTTTTCTGGTCGCCTTCCGGGCCGTTCAGGCGGTCGGCGCGGCGGTGCTGACCCCGGCCAGCCTGGGGCTGATCCTCAGCGTCCTGCCGGGGCCGCGCCGGGCCGGCGCGGTGAAGCTGTGGGCCACCAGCTCGGCCTTCGCGGGCGCGCTCGGGCCGGTCGTCGGGGGCCTGCTCGCGCAGACCTCGTGGCGGTGGGCCTTCCTGCTCAACCTCCCCATTGGAGTGATCGCCTTCGGGTACGCCCTGCGCCTGCTCCCCGGCGGCGCGCCGGTGAAGAGCGGGCGGATCCCCGATCCGGTGGGCTCGCTGGCCGTCGCGGTCGCGGTCGGCGCCGTGTCGCTGGGTCTGGTCAACGCCGGCGACTGGGGGTGGGGCTCGCCCGCGATTCTGCTGACGGGCGTGACCGCCGTACTGGCCTCAATGGTGTTGATCCATCGGGTCCGGACCCACCCGGCGCCCGTCGTGCCGCCCCAGCTGTGGAAGGTGCCCAGCTTCACCGCCGCCAACCTGACGATTCTGCTCTTCACCGGCGCCTTCAGCGCTGTCTTCCTGAGCGTGTCGCTGTGGCTCGAGATCACCGCCGGCTACGGGCCGCTGCGCGCCGGGCTGGCGCTCGCTCCCGGCCCGGTGGCCGTGCCGCTGTTCGCGAGTCTCACCCAGCGCTGGGCCGCCGACGTGCCGGCCCGGTTCGTCGTGTCCGCCGGGCTCGCCGTTTTCGGGGTGGGCGCCCTGCTGACGGCCGCCCAGGGCGCCGAGCACTACGCCACCGACATCCTTCCCGGCTGGATCGTCATGGGCGTGGGGATCGGGATCGCCATGCCCACTCTCATCGCCACCGCGACCGCCGACCTCGCCCCCGCCGCGGCGGCCACGGGCAGCGCGGTCGTCAACACCGCCCGCCAAGCGGGCTACGCCCTGGGTGTCGCGGGAGCCGTGGCCGTCCTGGGCGAGCAGATCGCCTTCCGGAACAGCACGATCGCCGTCGGCGCGGTGGCGCTGGCCAGCGCCGCGACCGCCCTGCGAATCCGCCACTCGAGAAGTCAGGACTCATGATGACAACCGTCGAAGCGACCGATCCCGATGTCCTCTCGCCCGCCGAGGGCGCGGAACTGCTCGCCGGCGCGCCCTGGCGGCGGTTCGCCGTCTTCGGCGACAGCCTCTCCCTCGGCGTCGGCGACGCCACCCCGGGGTACGACGACCTGGGCTGGCCGGCCCGCGTCGAGCGGGTGCTGCGGCGGGTGCGGCCCGGACTCGCGTACCTCAACACGGCGCGGGTGGGCGCGACGACCGCGCAGGCGATGCGCGAGCAGGCCCAGCGCGTCGAGGACTTCGGTCCCGACCTTCTGCATCTCAACAGCGGCGCCAACGACATCATGCGGCGCACCCCCGACTGGGGCCGGATCGAGAAGGACCTTCGATTGATGTACGCCTGGGCGAGCGCCACAGGCGCCCAGTTGAGCGTCTTCACCCTCGGCCGGGCCTTCGTCATCCCGGGCTTCCCCGACTTCAGCGACCGGGTCGCCCGCCTCAACGACCTCACGCGGGAGCTGGCGGCGGAGCACGGCGCGGCCGTCGGCGACTGCTGGGACCATCCGCTGAACGACCGGCCCGACCTGCTCAGCCAGGACCGGATCCACTTCGCCACCACCGGCCAGGCGGTCATCGCGACCGTGTTGATCCAGGCGCTCGGAGCGGCCGTGCGAGGATGAGGCCGTGATCTCCGGGCGGCCCCGTGTCCTGTACGTCAGCGATCTGGGCTATGAGGCCCGCGGGCGCCGCTACTGCGACGAGGACATCTTCCTGACGTCACGGCTGCGCGGCCACTTCGACCTGGCGGTGTGCCATCCCCTGGACGCCCGGGCGCTGATGGGCGACTTCGACGTGGTGGTGGTCCGCAACAGCGGGCCGGTCCTGAACTACCAGGCCGAGTACGAGGCGTTCCGCGCGGCCGCGGCCGAGGCGGGCGTGCGGGTCTTCACCGAGTTGACCGGTAAGGGGGACATGGCCGGCAAGCAGTATCTGCTCGATCTGTTCGCGGCCGGGTATCCGGTGATTCCCACGGTCGACCGGTTCGCGGACGTGGGCCGGCTGCCGCAGACGGATCGATACGTGGCCAAGCCGAAGTTCGGGGCGGACTCGGCCGGGCTGACCGTCGTCGAACGGTCCGCGCTGGACGGACTCGACTACACGGATCTGCTGGTGCAGCCCCACATCGACTTCACGTACGAGGTGTCGTTCTACTTCGTCGGCCACGACTTCCAGTACGCCCTGTACGCGCCCCGGCCGGACCAGCGCTGGGAACTCGAACCGTATGACGCCGACGAGGCCGACCTAGCCTTCGCGCGGCGCTTCATCGACTGGAACGCCGTCGAGCACGGCATTCAGCGCGTGGACGCCTGCCGCACCCGCGACGGCGGTCTGCTGCTCGTTGAGTTGGAAGACCTCAATCCTTTCCTCTCCCTGGACCGGGTGGGTCCGGCCACGCGCGACCGCTTCGTCGAGGCCATGACGGGCGCGCTTCTGCGCTTCGCCACGAGCTGAGGCCACGGCACGGGGCCGGTGCGGGCAGGCGGCCGGCGAAACGCCCACGACGGTACGGAAATCGGCGATCATGTGGGGCTGGTCGAAGGAGCCGGTCCTGGTGGCGACCGCGGCCCAGCTGTCGCGGCCGGCCAGCGCGAGGACACACACCGGACGCGGCCGATGCGGGCGACAGGCCGACGTCCCAGGCGAAGAGAGTAGGCAGGTAGCGCTCGCTCACCCGGGCGCCGGAGGCAGCCTTGGCCAGAGCGGGGCGGCCGATCTCGAACTTGTTCGGGGACGGCGCCCAGGAAATCGCGGACCCGGCGGATGTGGCGGCCGTGGCCGCGGAGGCGCTCACCTCCGGCGGCCACGATCGCCGAGGCGGCGGTGGCCGGGGCGCTGCTGGTCCGGCGCGGCGGCAACGCGATCGTCAGCCCGGAGGTGGGCCGGCCGCTGCCGGGCCTGGGTCATGAAGAACTGGCAGCGGTTCGGATGAGATCGGCGGCGCGTTCGGCCACGGCCAGCACCGTGGCGTTCGGGTTGGCTGAGACGCCGCCCGGGAACACCGAGGCGTCCACGACGCGCAGGCCGGTCACGCCGCGCACGCGCAGGTCGAGGTCGACGGCGGCGTTCATGCGCAGTGAGCCGTACGGGTGCCAGTACGTGCCGGTGGCGTGACGGACGAAGGACGCGAGCCCGTCGGGGGTGTCGACCCAGGGACCGGGCAGGGTCTCGGGACCGCGCCAGGCGGTCAGCCGGGGATCAGTCATCACCTGGCGAGCTGTTTGCAGGCCCTCCACCAGTTTGCTGACGTCACGCACGTCGGTGAGCAGGCCGGGGTCGATCCGGGGCGCCAGGCCGGGGTCGGCGCCGGCCAGGGTGACGCGACCGGTGCTGTAGGGCAGGACCACCGAGACGGCGACCAGGGAACCGGGGGCCACCACCGGCAGGCCGGCGGGCTGATACGGGACGGACATGGCGGTGAGCTGGACGTCCGGGCCGCCGGCGGCGGTCGAGGAACGGAGCAGGGCGGTGATCTCCGGTGGGCGGTAGCCGGCGGCGGGCGGGTTCGGGCCGTACGCGTAGTTCAGCCCGGTCATCGCGTGATCCTGAAGGCCGCGGCCGACCGCGGGCAGGTCGGCCTCGACCGGGACGCCGGCCGCCCGCAACTCGTCGGCCGGGCCCACACCGGAGAGCAGCAGCAGGTGGGGTGAGCCGATCGCGCCGGCGCTGAGGATCACCTCGCGCTCGGCGCGGACGGCGACGCCGCCGGCGAGCTCGACCCCGCGGCAGGCGCCGTTCTCGATGATCAAGCGGAGGACGAGGGTGTCGGCCCGCACGGTCAGGTTGGGGCGGGCCAGAACCTCGGGCGTGAGGTACGCGTCGGCCGCGCTCTGCCGTTTGCCGTCCACGATCGCGAGGTCATGATGGATCGCCGTGTAGCGGCCGTCGTCGTTCAGCGCGTCGACCAGGGTGGCGAAGAACGGGTTGTCCGGCGGCAGCGGGGCGGGCCGCACCAGGCCGTCGAAGTAGGGCAGCAGATCGGCGTACCGCCAGCCCGCCGGCCAGGCGTCGTAGTTCTCGGGCACGCCGCGGATGTGCATCATCGCGTTGATCGCGCTGGAGCCGCCGAGCGCCTTCCCGCGCGGATACGGCAGCCGCAGGCCGTGCAGCCCCTCCTGCGGGACGGTGGTGAACCGCCAGTCGAGGCCGGTGCCCCGGAGCCTCGGCCAGATGTTCGGATCCTGTACGGCGTCTCGCGGGTTCCCGGTGCCGGCCTCGATCAGCAGCACCGAACACGCCGGATCCTCCGACAGGCGGGACGCCACCACCGAACCGGCGGTGCCGCCACCGACCACTACGACATCGAATCGTTCCATGACGACAACGGTGGCCGCGGCGCCGCCGGCCGCCATGAGCGATTCGACTGGTCAGTTGGCCCTCATTCGGCCCTCATTCCGAGACGACGCGGCCCGAGGCGAGGCGGACGACCCGGCCGGCGATGTCGATGACGCGCTGGTCGTGGGTGGCCACCAGAACCAGGGTGCCGGTGGCGGTGGACGCGGCCAGGGCGTCCAGGACCAGCTGGACGTGCTCGTCGTCCTGGTGGGCGGTGGGCTCGTCGAGGACGGCCACGGCCGGGTCGAGGACCAGGGCGCGGGCCAGGGCGGTACGTTGCTGCTCGCCCAGGGAGGTGTCGCGGGCGGGACGGTCGGCGATCGCGGTCAGGCCCAGACGGTCGAGGTGGGCCGGGCCGGCGGCCGAGCCTCGGAGGCCGGCCGGGAGGAAGACGTTCTCGGCGACGGTCAGGGTCGGCTCGAGGGCGAGCCGCTGCGGGAGCAGCGACACGGTGGCCCAGTCGGGTGACGGGTGGGCGGGCCGGCCGTCGACGAGCACACGGCCGGAGGTCGGGGTCATCACGCCGGCGATCAGGTGGCACAGCGTGGACTTGCCGGAACCCGACCGGCCGGCCAGGACGGCGGTGGTCGCCGCGTCCAGCGACAGGTCGACGCCGTCGAGCACGCGCGTGCCGCCGCGGGTGTGGCTCACCCCGTGCACTTCGATCAAGGCCACGATCAGGCTCCCGTACGGGGGTGGAGCTCCACGTGACCGTCGACCAGGGTGACGACGACCCTTCCCTCGGGGAACAACGGGAGCGCCTCCTCGGGGAGCTGGATACGGCCGAGGCCGTCGATGGTGGCGGTGTGGTCCTCGCCGGCGCTCTGCTCGCCGGAGAGAACCCCGTGGCGCAGGCGCAGCACAGTGTCGGCGGCGGCGACGGCCCGGGCGTCGTGGGTGGCGAGGACGACGGCGCTGCCCTGGTCGGCGCGGGCACGCAGCAGGCGCAGGACGAGGGCGGCCGACTCGTCGTCGAGTTCCGCGGTCGGCTCGTCGGCGACCAGCAGCGCGGGCGGCCCGACAGCGGCCGCGGCCACGGCGAGGCGCTGCTGTTCCCCACCGGACAGGATGGCCGGCCGGGCGCCGGCCCGGTCGCCGAGGGAGACCTCGGCGAGGGCCGCGTCGACGTCGACCGTGACCCCGCGCAGTTGCGCCATCTGAGCGATCTGGGAGCGGGCGTCCAGTTGCGGGAAGAGGCTGTGCGTGGGCCGCTGCGCGACCCACCCGATCTCCCGCCGCCGCAGCCGGTGCAGATCGCGGCGCGAGAGCCCGGCGACGAGACGGCCGCGATGCCGCAGTTCACCCCCGGCCGGCCGCTCCCGCAGGGCGAGCACGGCCAGCAGGGTCGACTTGCCGCTACCCGAAGGCCCGGTGATGGCACTGATCCGCCCACCGGCGATCGTCACGTCGACGCCCCGCAACGCTTGAGTCGCCCCGGTCGGCGCGGCGTACAGCTGGAGCAGCTCACGCCCCTCGAGCAGCGACCCGTCCAGCGTCGAGACCCCACCCAGCGGAACCGCACCACCTCGCGCGGAGCCGCCCGACGCTGAGCCGCGCGGCCCGGAGCGGCCTGGGCCGGAGCCGGTGCCGGGAATGGGGGGCGGGGGCAGGTCAGTCGTCACGGTAGGCGTCCTCCTCCGCGTGTTGTGAGCGGGCGCTGCTCACCCAGATGGCGAGAACCGCCGCGGCGACGGCCGCCAGGGCGGTGATCAGCAGGGCCGGGACGGGCATCTCGAAGGCGAAGCGTGGCAGCAGGCCGGGCTGATCGTCGAGCAGGCGGGGGCCCACGGTGGCGAGCCCGGCCACCCCGGCCACGGCGGCGGCCAGCGCGACGACCGTCAGCAGCAGGAACTCGATCGCCCGGGCCCGGCGTACGCGGGCGGCGCCGAGGCCGACGCGGGCCAGCATGAGGTCGGCGGGTCGACGCAGCGTGGCCGTGCGCTGGGCGTAGATGCAGAGCGTCAGCACGGCCAGCAACGCCAGGTAACCGGCTACCGCGAGTTGATAGCCGCGGGCTCGCGAGGTGGCGACGTACGCGGCGTCCTTGCGAAGGGTGGCCGCGCTGTCGATGCGTGAGGGTTGCGCCTGCACCGGGGCGGTCACGGCCTGGATGGCGGACATGTCGGTGGCGTACAGGTAGGTCTGGGCGAACAGCGGGTTGGGCTGCTGGTTGCGGGGTTTCAGGCGGGGGTCGTCGATGCCGAGCTCGCCGAGCAGCGGGTCGTGGGCGACGACGTACATGGGACGGCCCTCCATGCCCGGGAAGGCCGGCACCCGGGCCGCGATCGTCAGGTCGGACACGGCGTAACCGACGTTGATCCGTACCGAGTCGATCTGGTTGGTCTCCGGGTCGCCGACGGCGATCGCCCGTGGGTGGCCGCTCGCGTCGGCCGGCGCCCGTTCGAGGGTGGCCAGGGCGGCGCGGGCCTTCGCCAGGTCGGGCCCGCTCCCCCACAGGGCCACCTCGCGGAAGCGGGCCGGGTCGATGATGAGCAGGTCCTTCTGGGTGGAGTCGAGCGGCGTTTCGACGTCGGTGCGCCAGACGACGGTGGAGCCCGGGGGCAGGGACGGCGAGTGCACGCCCGGGACCGGGCCGTCCCATACCGGCTTGTTGGGATCCTCCCGCGGGATCGGGGTCGCCGTGGGGTCGATCTCCCACGAGCCCTCGATGGTGGCCACCAGTTCGGCGCCGGCCGCCACGGCGACCCGGTCGTCCGCCGCGACCTGCGTCGACTCGATGGCGGAGAGGGCGAACAGAAGCATGCCGAGACCCGCGGTCATCACCAGGACGGCCAGCCGGCGTTCGGCGCCGGCCTCCCCCAGCCGGCGCCGGGCCAGCCACAGCACCCCGCGACCCGGCGACCCGGGCAACCCGCGCCCCCGGGAAGCACCGCCGGCCGGAGAAGCCGGCGAAACGGAGCCGCCCGAGCCTGGGGAAGCCGGCGAAACGGGGGCGCCCAGGTCAGGGGAAGCCGGCGAAGCGGGGCCGCCGCCGGGGAAGACAGGCACCCGGCCGGGTGCGGACGAACCGCGGGACAGCCGCAGGCGGGCGCGGCCGGCGAGGAGGCCGGGCAGCCAGGCGGCGAGGGCCCCGATGGCGACCAGCACCAGCATGGGCACGAGAAGGTCCACCCCGCCGGTGGCGTCGCCCGCGCCGGCCAGGCCGGCGGCGGCGGTGAGGGCGACGAGCACCAGCATCGTCGTCCACGGCAGCTTGCGGCGTACGGCGACCGGCGGCGCCGGCCGGACGCGTCGGGCCGCCGAGGCCGCGCCCACCCCCGCGACGGCCAGGACCCCGGCCAGGACCGCCACCGAGGAGCCGGCCGCGGCCGGCGCGAACGACTCGGCCAGGCGCCCGGGTGGGCCGAGGCGGGCCACCAGCTGCCAGGCCGTCAGCCAGCCCAGCGCCACCCCGAGCGCCGCCGGCAGCAGGTGTTCGAGGAGCCACAGGCCACCGACGCGGGCCGGTGCGATGCCGACCGCCACCGCGTGGCGGATCTCGCGGTCGCGGCGGCGGGCGCTGAGCAGGGCCACCGCCAGCACCGAGGCCAGGCCGACGGCGATCGCCGCCCACTCGACCGGCCGGGTGCGCTGTTCGACGGCGCCCGACGTGGCCCGGGCGTCCGTCACGATCTGGGTGATGCCGCTGGCGAACCGCATGCTGCGCGGGCTGTCCGGCCCGAATTCGAGGCCGCTCGCGTAGCCCCGGCGCAGGTCCTCCACCTCGTTGGCGGTGCTCTGGGCCTCGGCCAGGGTCACCCCGGGGGCCAGGGCCGCCTCGGCCGCCCAGAAGATCTCGTCGTCGACCTCGAGCGCCAGCTTCTCGATGGTGGGCACGTCGCCGATCAGCAGATACGCCGGCAGGGTCTCGTACTCGGTGTCGGGCGGGGTGTCGCCGCGGCGCAGCGCCCACGACGATCCGGCCGGCAGCCGCCCGCCCGCGTCGACCGCGTACACGCCGTCGACCCGGGCCTTGGCGCTGCGTGACCGCCCTGAGGTACCCACGGTGACCGTAATGGTGATCGTGTCGCCCGGCTTCACCCGCAGTGACGTCGCCATGGGCTGCGGGATCCACAGCCCTCCCCGCCCGTGCGCCTCGCCGTCCAATTCGGAGGCCGGCGAGGTGACGGCGAAAAGGCGCCCGCGCTCGGAAGCACCGCCGAACGACGCCGTCGAGCCCCAGAAGCTCGGCGCCTTGAGCTCGGCCCCGATCGACCCACCGGTCAGGTCGGGCTCGGTCAGGTGCGGGATCCGGCGCAGGTCGTCCAGCACCTGCTGATGATCGTTGCTGGCCCGGCCCACCGGCGCGGAGAGGCGCACCACCGCGGCGTCGGTCTGCCGGGCCGTGGGTGACACCGCGTCGCGCCCGACCTGGAAGGCGGCGTTGTCGGACGCTTCCGCGAAGAAGGGCCCGGCCGCCCCCGCGGCGCCGAGCACGAGAAAGGCGGCCGTGATCAACAGCGACCACGCCCGTTGCCGCACCCCTCCGAGAAGGGCCGCCCCCGTCAAACGATCCATGTTCACGTTAACTATTCGGCCGATCGGACGATTGGTGTCGATCTCTCAACCTGCTTACGGTCCGCAGCGTACTCGTATCCGGACCGCGCTCGGGCCCCGAGCCGGCCCCGTCTGGGCCGATGGCCGGCCGTCCTCGGCATCGGCAAAGGCTTCGCACCGCCACGCCCGTGGCGGCGTGGCGTCACGCCCGAAGGAACGAGGCACCAATGACAGCCACCGTCAAAATGCTCGTCCGCGCCGGGGCCGTGATGCTCCTGGGCGCGGGCCTCGGCTTGGCCGGGGCATCGTCGTCGCAGGCGGGCGGCAAGCCCACCATCAGCAAGGAGGCGTTCGGCAGCGTCGGCGGTCAAGCCGTCGACCGGTACACGCTGACGAACGGAGCTTTCCGGGTACGCATTCTCACGTACGGCGGAAT
This sequence comes from Actinoplanes sp. NPDC048988, assembly GCF_043197815.1. NCBI lineage: Bacteria > Bacillati > Actinomycetota > Actinomycetes > Micromonosporales > Micromonosporaceae > Actinoplanes > Actinoplanes sp. NPDC048988. The sequence continues at coordinate 236,984 of NZ_JBICTW010000005.1, forward strand.
CCTGCAGACCGTGGAGACACCGGACCGCCACGGCAAGCTGACCAACGTCACGCTGGGATTCAAGACGCTTGACGAGTACGTGACCTCGAAGAACCCCGCGTACTTCGGCGCTCTGATCGGCCGTTACGGCAACCGGATCGCCAAGGGCAAGTTCACCCTGGACGGCACGACGTACCAGCTCGCGATCAACAACGATCCGAACAGCCTGCACGGCGGCAACGTCGGCTTCGACAAGCGTGTCTGGAGCGCGACCCCCGTCAAGGGCGGCGACACCGTCGGACTGCGCCTGACCTACGTCAGCCCGAACGGCGAGGAGAACTACCCGGGGACCCTGCGCACCACCGTCACGTACACGATCACCCGTGACAGGGGCATCCGGATCGACTACCACGCGACCACGGACAAGGCCACGGTCGTGAACCTGACCAACCACGCGTACTGGAACCTCGGGGGCGAGGGCACCGGCACCATCGACGACCACAAGCTCCAGCTCAACGCGTCGCGCTACACGCCGGTCGACGCGACCCTGATCCCCACCGGCACGCTGGCCAGGGTCGCCGGCACGCCGATGGACTTCCGCCGGCCGACCCTGATCGGCGCGCGCAACCGCGGCGACTTCCAGCAGATCGTGTACGGGCGCGGATACGACCACAACTGGGTCCTCGACCGGCGCGACACCTCGTACCGCAAGCTGGAGACGGCGGCCAAGGTCAGCGACGCCGCGAGCGGCCGCACGCTGACGATCGCCACCACCGAGCCGGGCATCCAGTTCTACGGCGGCAATTTCCTGGACGGCACGCTCTACGGGACGAGCGGACGGTCGTACCGCCAGGGTGACGGCCTCGCGCTGGAGACGCAGCACTTCCCGGACTCACCCAACCACGCGAACTTCCCGTCGACCGTCCTGCGCCCCGGCCAGGTCCTGAAGTCGACCACGATCTACCAGTTCGGCACTTCCCGGTAGCACCCGATCCGCCCGTGCCCGAGGGATCGGGCACGGGCATGGAGGCTGACATGTCCACCATTCACCCGAAGGTCGAGAAGGCCGTCGAGACCCTGGATCTCCCCGCCACGACGCGTCGCCGGCTGCTGAAAGGCTCCGGGCTGTTCGGCGCGTCGCTCGCCGCCGGCGCCCTACTCAGCGCGTGCAGCGACGACAAGGCCGCGGCCTCCGGCGCCATCGGCAACTTCCCCGAGACCCCGAAATGGAAGTTCACCTTCGTCAATCACGTGACCACCAACCCCTTCTTCACTCCGACGCAGTACGGAATGGAGGACGCGGCCACCCTGCTCGGGCTGGAGAAACCGCAGTGGACCGGCTCGCAGAACTCGATCGTGGCCGAGATGGTGAACGCGACCAACACCGCGGTCAGCGCCAAGGTCGACGGCCTGGCGATAGCCGTGGTCGACAAGGACGCGTTCCGGGCGCCCGTCGATCAGGCGCTCGGCGCCGGCATTCCGGTGGTGTCCTACAACGCCGACGGGGCGCGGGGCGAACCGGGCACGAATCGTCTCGCGTACATCGGCCAAGGCCTTTACGAATCGGGCTATGCCCTGGGCCAGCGGGCGCTGCAGACGGTCACCTCGGGCGACGTGGTCGCGTTCATCGCCACACCCGGCGCGCTCAACATCCAGCCGCGCATCGACGGCTGCCAACAGGCCTTCAAGGACTCGGGCAAGGCGATCACCTTCACCTCGGTGGCGACCAACGCCGACGTCACCAAAGGCCTTTCGATCATTGACGCGTACGCCGTGGGGCACGCCGATCTGAGCGGCATGCTCGCCGTGGACGCGGGTTCCACGTCGGCGGTCGGGCAGGTGGCGAAGAAGTACAACATGCGGTCGAAGAGCCTGAAGGTCGCCGGCGGTTTCGACCTGATTCCGGAGACGCTGACCGGCATCGCCGAGGGCAGCCTCGATTACACGATCGACCAGCAGCCGTACCTGCAAGGGTTCTTGCCGGTCCTGTATCTCTACTTCTACAAGATCTCGGGCGGTTTGATGTCGCCGAGCGAGACGAACACCGGCCTGCTGTTCGTCACGAAAGACAACGTCGGTCCCTATCAGACGACCAAATCGAGGTACGAGGGATCGACGACCGACAAGGTCCTCGTGCCCCGGTCGGGGCCGATCGCGCATGGCTAGATTCGCCGACGCGTTCCTGCGCCGCCGCGAGGCGAGCGTGCTGCTGGTCGCCCTGGGGTTGATGGTCTACTTCCGGGCGGTCAGCGACGTCTTCCTGACCAAGGACAACATCATCAACATCGCCCAGGCCACGGCGCCCACCGCGATCGTCGCCGTGGGCATCGTCCTGCTGCTGGTCAGCGGCGAGATCGACCTGTCGGTGGGCATCGTGGCGGCGTTCGCCCCGTTCCTGCTGCACTTCGCGATCGACTTCTACCACGTGCCGGCGTTGCTCGCGTTCCTGATCGCGCTGGCCGTCTCGGCGGTCATCGGCCTGATCAACGGCCTGATCGTCACGAAGCTGCACGTGGCCTCGTTCGTGGTGACGCTGGGGACGTTCTTCGCGGTGCAGGGCCTGCTTCTGATCACCTCCCACGCGTACCCGGTGGCGATCCCCGCCGCGATGAAGGGCCGCTTGCAGACCTGGCTGGGCGCGGGACCCTGGGCGTCGATCATCTGGGCCCTGATCATCGTGGCGATCTTCCACGTGGTGCTGACCCGGACGCGGTGGGGCCTGCACACGATCTCGGTCGGCGGCAACCCGGTCGGCGCCACCGAGGCCGGCATCCGCGCCTCCCGCATCAAGATCGGCAACTTCATGATCACAAGCGCGCTGGGCGGCCTCGTCGGCATCATGGAGGCGGCCCGGATCAACACGATCGACCCCAACATCGGCGGCGGCACCACGCTCACCTTCTACGCGATCTCGGCCGCGGTGATCGGCGGCACGGCCCTGGCCGGCGGCTCGGGCACGGTCGCCGGCGCGTTCCTGGGCGCACTGGTGCTGGCCGAACTCCAGAACGGCTTCAACCTGATCGGCTACAGCGCCAACACGATCTACCTGATCCTCGGCCTGGCCATCCTGGCCTCGATGATCGCCAACCAGTACCTGTCCCGGCTGCGGCGAGCGGGGAGAACATGACCACGACAGCCCTGGAAGTAACCGGCATCGCCAAGCGCTTCGGCGCCCTGACCGCCCTGCGCGACGTCACCCTGCACGTGGACAAGGGCGAGGTCCTGGGCCTGATCGGCGACAACGGCGCCGGCAAATCCACCCTGATCAAAATCCTCTGCGGGTACCACCGCCCCGACGCCGGCGACATCGTCGTCGACGGCACTCCCGTGGTGCTCCGCTCGGTGGATCACGCCCGCTCCCTGGGCATCGACACGGTGTACCAGGACCTGGCCTTGATCAACGAGCTGTCCGTCTACCACAACATGTTCCTCAACCGGGAACTCGTCCGCTGGCCGTTGCTGAGCAACCGCACCATGCGCCGCCGAGCCTCCGAACACCTGAAGGACATGGGCGTCAACATCCCCGACGTCACCGTCGAGGTGGCCAAGCTCTCGGGCGGCCAGCGCCAGGCGATAGCGGTGGCCCGCTCGGTGTATTCGGACGCCAAGGTCCTGCTGCTGGACGAGCCCCTGGCCGCGATGGGCGCGAAGGAGGGCGCCCTCATCCTCGACCTGATCCGCGACCTGAAACGCCGAGGCACCGTCTCGGTCATCATCATCGCCCACAACTACGCCCAGGTCCTCGACGTCTGCGACCGCGTCAACCTCCTCCAGCACGGCCGCATAACTTTCGACAAACGAGCCACCGACACCTCATTGGAGGAACTGACCGACCTCGTCGTCGCGGAGTACCGCCGCCCTAGATGAGCCGCACCAGAGACCGCATGCTTCCCGGTCGCGCCGACGGTGTCATAGAGCGCCACTCGGCGCCGGTCGTTCCGCACGGACCCCGGGGCCCGGGTGGGTCTATCGTCGGGATCATGGCTGGTTCTTTCGATGTGCCGCCGGAGATTTTGGGGCGGCTGCGGGTGCTCTTTCGGGAGCTGCCCGAGGCATACGAGGAGCCGGCCTGGATCGGGGTCCGGTGGCGGATTCGGCAGCGGACGATCGGCCACGTCTACGTGCCCGATGTGGAGCGGTTCCCGGTTTACGCGCCATACCTGGCCGGGAGTGAGGAACCGGTCGTGATGACGTTTCGGGTGCCGCTCGATGATTTGGACGGGCTGGTCGCCGGGGGCTTTCCGTATTTTCGCGCGCCGTGGGGGCACAACGTCGCCGCGGCTGTGCTCGGTGAGCACAGCGACTGGGACGAAATCGCCGAGCTGGTCACCGAAAGCTACTGCCAGATGGCGCCGAAATATCTCGTCGCGCGACTCAGGTGAGCTCGAAAATTCCGTACCCGAAGCCCTCGACCTGGTCTTCCCCCACGCCTTGGGCCAGCAGAGCGGTGGCCGGGGGCAGGCTGAAAGGTGCGGGCTCGCGGCGGGGGTTGACGACGACGAGGTGGGTGCCGCCGCGTACATAAGCAAGGGGGTAGGTCTCGTTGAGGACCTCGGCGGTGGCGCGGGAACGCAGGGCCGGGGTCTTCTTGCGGAGGGCGATCAGGTCGCGGACCAGGGCGAGGGTGGCGTTCTGCTGGGCGACCGTCGGGCGATTCGGGTCGGGGTCGATGGGGAGGTAAAGCTTCGACGGGTCGGCCGTGGAGAAACCGGCGTTGGGGGTGTCGTCCCATTGCATGGGGGTGCGGCAACCCGCGCGGTTGTAGAGGGGGTTGCATACGGCGCCCTCGACGTCGGGCATGTCCGGCAGGTAACGCATGCCGATCTCGTCGCCGTAGTACAGGCATGGGATGTTGCCCCACGTGAAAAGGAACGTCAGGGCGGCGCCCAATTGCTCGGCGGTGCGCGGGCCGCAGCAGAGGCGGTCGAAGTCGTGGTCGGCGGTGCTCATGATGATGGGGCGCCGCGGGTCGGTTTCGCGGGCCTTGTGCCAGGCGGTCAGGAACGTACGCGTGCTGCCCTTGCCCTCGGCGTCGAAAAAGGGGTCGCGTGGGGGCTGGAAAGGCAGGATACCGGCGGCCTGATTGTCGAAGAGGCTGGCGTGCTCCTCCTTGATCACCAGGAAGAAGTCAGCGTCGAAGGCCAATTGCTTTCCGGTACGGGGTTCCACGCCCTCCGGAATCAGAATGGCGTCCGGATAGGCGGCGGCCATCCAATCCCTGATCTCGCGCCAGATGTCGGTGGACGCCCGTACCCCTTCGGTGATCTTGTAGTCCTTGACCAGCGAGAACGCCATGTCGACGCGGAAACCGGAGACGCCCCGGGAGAGCCAGAACTCGATGATGTCGCGCAGCGCCCGCCGGTTGCGCAGCGGGCCGGGGGCGTCGACCGGATCGCCGCCGTCGCCGGCGATCCACCCGAAGTTGAGGGCGGGCTGCTCGTCGTAGAAGTTCTTCAGATACCAGCCGGGGCGCGGGCCGGGCGACGGCACCCAGGCCGGAATGCCGGGAATGTCGACGGTCCAGCCCTCGGCCGGCGGTTCGGACCGCCAGATGTAGCGGTCACCCGCGGGGTCGGGGCCGTCGGCGGCCAGTTCACGCTGGAACCAGGGATGCTCGATCGAGGTGTGGCCGGCGACCAGGTCGAGGATGACCCGAATGTTCCGCTCGCGGGCTTCCCGGACAAGCTCGGCCATGTCCTCGTTCGTGCCGTAGCGGGGCGCGATCCGCAGGTAGTCGGCGACGTCGTACCCGGCGTCGACGAACGGCGACGCGAAGCACGGGTTGAACCAGATGGCGTCCACCCCGAGCGACGCGATGTGGTCGAGCTTGCCGATCACGCCGCGCAGGTCGCCGACCCCGTCACCGTCCGAGTCGGCGAACGACTGCGGGTAGATCTCGTACAGGACGGCGTCGGCCAGCCAGTTCTCGCGCATCCCGCCAGGCTATGCCCTGGTCACGGCTTCCGCGCGACGCCGCCGAAGTGCGGCACCGGGCCGGTGGCGTCGTCGGGGCGCCACTGGGAGCAGCTGACCACGCCCGGCTCGACGAGCTCGAGGTCGCCGAAGAGGGCGCGGACCTGGTCGGCGCTGCGCAGGACCATCGGAGCGGACGGGCCCTCGTTCCAGAACCGCAGCGCCTCCTCCATGGTCTCGCCGTTGATCTCGTTGGTCGGGTGCGAGATCGCCAGGTAGCTGCCGGACGGCACCGCGTCGACGAGCCGGGCCACGAGCGCGGCCGCCTCGGCGTCGTCCGGGATGAAGTTCAGGATGCCCAGCATGGTGATCGCCACCGGCTGACCGAGGTCGAGCGTGCGGCGTGCGCCCTCGATGATCGCGTCCGGCTCGCGCAGGTCGGCCTGCAGGTAGTCGGTGCTCCCCCGCGGATCGCTGGTCAGCAGCACCTGGGCGTGGGCGAGCACGAGCGGGTCGTTGTCCACATACACGATCCGGCTTTCCGGCGCGACCCGCTGAGCCACCTCGTGGGTGTTCTCGGCCGTCGGGATCCCCGTCCCGACATCCAGGAACTGCCGGACGCCGGCCTCACCGGCCAGCCACCGCACGACGCGGCCGAGATAGGCCCGGTCGGCCCGGGCCGACGCCACCATCTCCGGCACCATGGCCAGAATCTGGTCGGCCACGGCCCGGTCGGCCGCGAAGTTGTCCTTGCCGCCCAGCCAGTAGTTCCAGAGACGCGCCGAGTGCGGCACACCGGTGTCGAGCTTCCCCGCTCCATCCACATCGGACATGGCGGCCAGCGTAGCCCACCACCGTCACCCTCGGTAGCCTCGACCCGTGCCCGACGAACGGTTCTCGGCGAACCCGGCCCGGCTCGACCAGTGACAGGCGGTCGCGTTCGCGGCGTCCTGCGTCGAAGTACTCTTCCCCGCCTACGCACGCTTCGCAGAGATGGAGCAGGCCGGCGAAAGCCCGTTCGTCCGATCGACGCTCGACACCGTCCGGGCGCGCCCCGCGAACAGCGCGGGCCTCGCGAACAGCGCGGGCCTCGCCAACAGCGCGGGCCTCGCCAACAGCGCGCGCCTCGCCAACAGCGCGCGCCTCGCCAACAGCGCGCGCCTCGCCAACAGCGCGCGCCTCGCCAACAGCACGGACCTCGCGGACAGCGCGCGCCTCGCGGACGGGAGAAATGGGGCACTTCCGGCTGGCGACGAGGTGCTTCGGCTGCTGCCGCGGGAAGAGGACTGGAACGACTGGACGGCTCAGGCCGAGAACGCCATCGGCGCCTTGCGCATAACGCTCGACCTTCTGCGCGGCCGAGGATCTGTGGCGGAGGCGGCCTACCCGGCGTAAGCAGCCGCGGATGAGCTCGCCAACCGCTAAAGGGACGGCGCAGCAGATACGCCAGCCGCCGAAGAGGACGACCCGGCGGACGAGTCAGCCGCCCCCAGGAAAACGATGCGGCGGACGAGTCGGCCGCCGAGGAAACGACGCGGCGGATGAGTCGACCGCCAAGGAAACGACGCGGCGGATGAGTCGACCGCCAAGGAAACGACGCGGCGGATGAGTCGGCCGCCGAGGAAAAGGATGCGGCGGATGAGTCGGCCGTCGAGAGGGAGGTCAGAGGAAGCGGTGCGGCCTCTGTTTGCGGGGCGCCCGAGGGCGCGGAGTTGGCTCGGGCGATTCGGGACGAAGCACGTAAGTGGGTGCCGGGTGGTACAGAAGCGCCCGGCTGAGGGTTCTTGGGGTGCTCGTCACAAGCAGTCGATCTACTGATGCGGTTACTTGACCTTTCAAGTCATGATCCACTCATGAGTATGCCCACGGTGCCCGAGGATCAGCGCTGGACCGGGTCGGCGGTGGTGCCGACGCGGCCGCCCCGGCGTCATTGGCGATGGGTGCTGGGCGTTGTCGCGGCGCTGGTCGTGATCGCTGTGGGGCTGGGGGTCGCGTTCATACGGATGTCACCGGCGGTGGCTGACGAGACGTACGTGGCGGGAATTGCCGTTGGTGGTCTTGATGACGCGCAGCTGACCAGCAAACTCGACGGCGCCGTGCGGCAGAAGATCGAGCGGCCGATCACCGTCGAGGTGGGTGACGACGAGCGGTTCGCCGTCAATCCGGCCGAGGCCGGCATCAAGCTCGACGTGGACGCCACCCGCGACGACGTGGAGATGACGCGGCTGCGGCTGCCGGGCAGCAAGTCGCGGCACGACGTGACGCCGGTCATCACCGTTGACGAGAGCGCGGCCAAGAAGGCGCTCGACGCCAAGGTGAAGCCGTTCAACAAGCAGCCGCGCGACGCCTCGGTCAAGCTGGCCCCGCCGCCGACCGTGATCGACGGCAAGGGCGATTTGTCGTACGAGGCCTCCACCAAGGGCGTGACCCTCGACAAAGGCGAGCCCGGGCGCGGGGTGGACACCAGCGACGCGGTGAAGAGGCTCGTGAAGACGGTCCGTGACGGCGGAACGACGCTGAAACTGAGCGTGACGACGTTGAAGCCGGGGAACGCCAACCCCAAGCTGGCCGGGGTCGACCAGCTCATCGGCACCTTCACCACGTACCACCCGTGTTGTGCGCCGCGCGTGACCAACATCCACCGGATCGCCGAGCTCATCGACAACACCGTGGTGCCGGCCGGCGGGACGTTCTCGCTCAACGACGCGGCCGGGGAACGGACCAAGGCGAACGGCTTCGTGGCGGCGCCCGCGATCGTCGACGGCGAGCTCGAGGACCAGCTCGGCGGCGGGGTCTCGCAGTTCTCGACCACGCTGTTCAACGCGGCCTGGTTCGCCGGGCTCGACATCGAGAAGCACCAGCCGCACTCGCTCTACATCAGCCGCTATCCCCCGGGCCGTGAGGCGACCCTGGACTGGCGCTCGATCGACAACGTGATCAAGAACGACACGGACGCGCCGTTCGTCATCCGGGCCCGGACCACCGGCACGTCGGTGACGGTCGGCATCTACGGGCACACCGGCGACCGCGAGGTCTCGTCGGTGACCGGGCCGCGCCAGCCGCGCGGCGACAAGGGCGGCTTCCGGGTGTCGGTGACCCGCACGATCAACCAGGACGGCTCGGTCAAGGGCAAGAACACGATCAGCTGGACGTATCAGGGCCTGGACTGATCCCGTCGGCAGTGGGTAGAAATGTGCCGATGAAGACGATGACGCGCGCGGTGGTGGCCGGATCCCTGGCGCTCTCCCTGGCCGGGTGCAGCTCATCGTCCGGAACAGATCCGGCAAATACGAAATCGGCGGAGGCGAGCGGGTCGGAGGCGGGCGCCGCCGAGGCGAGCGCGCAGGCGAGCGCGCAGGCGAGCGCGCAGGCGAGCGGGGCGGGCCCGGGCGGCGCGGGTCCGGGCGGTACGACGGCGGCGAAGGCGATCCCCCTGGTGGCCACACCAGTCCAGGGCGGGAACGGCGAAGCGCCGTTCAACGAGAACCGCGAGCTGAAAGCGCCCCAGGGCTGGACCGTGAGCGTCTACGCCCGCGTCCCGAGCGCCCGCCTGCTCGCCTTCACCCCGGACGGCAAGCTGCTCGTCTCCCGGCCCAAGTACGGCGACGTCCTGTCGGTGAGCCAGGGCGCGCAGACCACCCTCCTGCGCGGCCTCAACCAGCCGCACGGCCTGGCCTTCCGCGGCGACACCCTCTACGTCGCCGAGAGCGACCAGGTCACTTCCTACGCGTACGCCGGCGGCCGCGCCACCGGGAAGCGGGTCGTGGCCGGCGGCCTCCCCGACGCGAAGAGCCCCGAGCTGCGCGGCGCCTACTCGCACGCGCTCAAGAGCGTCGCCCTGGGGCAGGACGGTGCCGTCTACATCTCCATCGGCTCCACCGGCAACGTCTCGGCCGAGGACCGCGACGCCTCCCCCGAGCGCGCCTCCATCGTGCGGGTGCCGCCCGGCGGCGGACCGCCGGCCACCTTCGCGCGCGGCGTCCGCAACGGCACCGGCCTGGCCGTCGCCCCCGACGGCTCCGTCTGGACCGCCGTGAACAACCGGGACAACATCGCCTACCCGTACGAGGGTGAGAACCAGGGGAAGGTCTTCACGTCGTACGTCAATGACCATCCCCTGGAACCGCTGGCCCGGCTGACCCAGGGCCGCGAGCTGGGCTGGCCCTACTGCAATCCCGACCCCGATCTGAAGACGCCCAGCTACACGAACCGGCCGTTCGTGCGGGACTTCCAGATGAACCCGGACGGGAGCAAGCTCGACTGCGCCCAGCTGCGGCCGGTCGAGCAAGGCATGGGTGCGCACTCCGCTCCGCTGGGCCTGGCCTTCGGCGAGGCCGGCTCGCTCGGACCGGGTGCGCTGGTCGGCATCCACGGCTCCTGGAACCGGCAGCCGCCGCGTGAGCCCGAGGTCTCGTTCTTCGCCTGGCGCGACAACACGCTCGGTCCCCAGCAGACGATCCTGACCGGCTTCCAGGCCGGTGACGGGTCGCGGTGGGGACGGCCGGTCGCGGCCGTCGCCGGTCCGGACAAGGCGCTGTACGTCAGTGACGACAAGGCCGGGGCCATCTACCGCGTGACCACATCCTGAGTTTGCCGCGACCCCGATCGGGCACCTGAGGGCGCATGCGAGCTCTGGTGCTGGGTTGTTCCCTGAAGTCGTCCGAGGACGAGTCGAGCAGTGAGCTGCTGGGCCGGGAGGTACTGGCCGCCCTGGCCGACCACGACGTGGAGGGCGAGGTCCTGCGCGTCGTCGACCTGGGCGTCAAGTTCGGCGTCAGCGTGGACGAGGGCGCGGGTGACGGCTGGCCCGGCGTACGGGAAAAGCTGCTGAATGCCCAGATTTTGATCCTGGCCACGCCGATCTGGATGGGTCAGCCGTCGAGCGTGGCCAAGATGGTGCTCGAGCGGCTGGACGCGGAGATCTCCGGAACTTCCATGTACGGCAAGGTCGCGGCGGTGGCGGTGGTCGGCAACGAGGACGGCGCCCACCACGTGACGGCCGAGGTGCTGCAGGCGCTGAACGACGTCGGCTTCACGATTCCCGCGGGCGCGTCCACCTACTGGGTGGGCGAGGCCATGGGCAAGGTCGACTACAAGGACGCCGGCCCGAAGCCGGACACGACGGGCGCCGCTACCAAGACCCTCGCGGCGAACGTGGCCCACGTCGCGCGCCTGCTGGCCGACTCCCCGTATCCGTCCTCTTAACGAACGTTTCCGTCCAGCCATGAACGCAAGGGCTCGCTGGCGCGGAAGAAGCCGACGACGCGCTTCTTGGCGGCGGGCGTGCCGAGCCAGGGCGCGGGCTCCCAGTCCTGCCACGTGGAGAGGCCCTTGTGGCGCAGGAGCTCGACGCGCGGGTGGTCCTTCGGATAGCCGCGTGGGGCCGTCTTGAGGCTGTCGTGGCCGGCGACGCCGACCTTGAGATCAGCGATGATCTTCGCGAGCTCGGGGCCGGTCAGGTCGTTGGCCACGGCCCGGCGGTAACGGTCGAGCTGCTCGGCCTCCATGTGGTAGATCCCCGAGCCGGCGGCCAGGCCGTCCGCCGAGAGCTGCACATAGCCGCCGAACTCCAGCCAGGCGCCGAGATGCGTCTTGTACGGGGTCTTGTCCGTGCTGAAGCGCACGTCCCGGTACGGCCGGAAGATCTTGCCGGGACCGAACTCCGGTTCGAGTTCGTCCAGCAACGCCTGCATGGGCCCGCGCACCTGCTGCTCGTAGAACTCCAGGTGCGCGGTCCAGTACGTCTTCGAGTTGTCGGCGCTCAGCCCCTCGTAGAACTCGAGCGCCTCACTCGGCCAGCCGTGGAAACTCACGGCCCCAGTTTTTCACTGAAGGATGCGCGCCTTGTAGTTGGGCGCGGTGGTGGTGCCGACAGCTTCGAAACCGACCGGCAGCGGCGTGGTGGTCGAGCCGATGTTCGTCAGGGCCGCGCCGCCCGACGGGTTCACGTTGAAGCCCTTGTGGCTCACGTTGTAGAGACCGAAGAGCCAGACCTTGTACGTGCCGGAGTCGACCAGCACGCTGTCGGTCCAGCACTGGCCCTGGGGCACCTGGGTGAGCTTGATCGAGCTGCCGGTGCTCGTCACCACCTTGGCGTACGCGGTGTAGTTGCCGTGGGCACACACCTGAATCTTCGCGCGGAGCGTGGCCGGGGCGGCGCCGGCCGGCGAGGCGGCGAGCGCGCCGCCGAGCAGGGCGGCGGCCACGCCGATCGAGGCGGTGAGGGTTGTTCGCATGCCCCGTTACAACGCGGCCGAGGCGGCAGAGTTCACCGCGCGGCGAAGAGGGCGGCGTTCATCACGCGGCCGCTTCACCGCGCGGGCGGCTTCAGCCGGCGCGGCTTCGGTGGGCGGCGGCTTCAGCGGGCGGCGGCTTCAGCGGGCGGCGGCTTCAGCGGGCGGCGCTGATGAACAGCTCGATCAGGTCGAGGGTGGCCTCGCCGGTCCAGATGACGGAGGCGAGGGCCAGGGCCACCGGCAGCGCGTACAGGACGCGCGGCGCCCGGCCCGTGCTCGGCTGCAGCAGGCGGGCCACCCGGCGCGGAACGACGCCGCCGGCCGCCGCCGCGTGCAGGTGGGCCGGAGTGCGCGGGGCGACACCGGCCAGGGCCGCCGCCCCGATCGCCCGGGCCACCACGGTGCGGCTGCCCAGCTCGGCCGCGGCCCGCTCGTCGGCCGCCCGCTCGATCAGGTAGTCGACGTGCCGGCCGACCCACCACAGCGCCGGGTGGGCCGCCACCGCCAGGTCGGCCGCCCGGGCCAGCCGGTGGTGCCGCTCGGCGAGGTGTGCGTTCTCGTGCGCGAGCAGCGCCTCGAACTGCCGGTCGGTGAGCGCGTCCCGCATACCGGTCGTGACCACGATCCGCCCCGGCCGCCCGGGCACGGCGAACGCCCGCGCCTCGTCGTCGTCGACCATGACCAGCCCACCGGCGGTGTCACCGGCCGGGATCATCGCCAGCACCCGGCGGTGGCGCCGGAGCCGCCAGACCAGGGCGATCACGGCGTACGCCAGCAGCGCGATGCTCAGCCACGGCACGAACGGCACCCGCTCGGTGTCCTGGTAGAAGACCCGGGTCGACCATCCGAACGCGCGGCCGACGACCGGAATCTCGGCCACGGCGTGCAGCGCGAACAGCACCAGGTTGAACGTGCTGGCCGCCGCCACGGCGAGCGCCGACCAGGCCACGGCCCGCGCGGCCGCCAACGGCGCGAGCCGGTCGGCCAGCCAGCGCACCGCCAGCACCACGAGCGGTGGCACCACGATCACGGACCAGAGGAAGTGGTCCAGCATGACTCTCTCCCCCTTCGCCGGCTCACCCGACTGTACGAGAGAGCCGGTCAGGCAGCCACTGCCGGGAACGTGAGGTGGAGGTCACCGCCGCAGCTCGTCAACCGTCGACTCGCATGCCGTTGATCTTTCCAGGTGACCCGGTATTGACATGCGTGAATTAAAGGCGTAAACCCTTGTTAACGTTCACAGCCGCGTGACTCCCCAGGTGGCGAGAGCTGCTTCGCGCGTACGCGAAAGGGGATCCCATGAAACTGTGGCGAACGGCGGCGGTGCTGCTGCTGACGGCCGGCGGGCTGGTGGCCGGTGGCGGCGCGGCCAGCGCGGCCGGGACCGGGCCGTGTGACATCTATGCCGGCGGGGGCACGCCTTGCGTGGCCGCGCACAGCACGACGCGGGCGCTGTTCGGGTCGTACGGCGGGTCGCTCTATCAGGTGCGGCGGTGGTCGGACGGCGCCACCTCGAACATCGGGGTGCTCAGCGCCGGCGGCTACGCCAACGCCGCCGCGCAGGACTCCTTCTGCTCGGGCACCTACTGCACGATCGTGCGCATCTACGACCAGACCACGCGGCACAACGACCTCACCATCGCGCCCGGCGGCGGGGCCAACCCGACCGCCGACCAGGGCGCCAACGCGGCCGCCCTGCCCGTGACGGCCGGTGGGCACAAGGTGTACGGCGTCTACATCTCGGCCGGCAACGGCTACCGCAACAACGCCACCAACGGCATCGCCACCGGCAGCGCGCCCGAGGGCATGTACATGGTCACCGAGGGCACCCACGTCAACGACCGGTGCTGCTTCGACTACGGCAACGCCGAGACCAACAACATGGACACCGGCAACGGCGACATGGACGCCATCTACTTCGGCAACCTGTGCTGGTTCTCGCCCTGCTCGGCCGGTCCGCGGGTCGCCGCCGACCTGGAGAACGGCCTGTTCGCCGGCGGCAACGGGTCGTGGACGGCCAACACCGGGCGCAACAGCGCCTTCGTCACGGCGGTTCTCAAGAACAACGGCACTTCGACGTACGCCATCAAGGACGGCAACGCGCAGTCGGGCGGCCTGAAGACGCAGTACAACGGGGCGCTGCCGACGCAGTCCGGATACCGCCCGATGACCAAGCAGGGCGCGATCATCCTGGGCATCGGCGGCGACAACAGCAACGGGTCGGTCGGCTCGTTCTTCGAGGGTGTCATGACCAGCGGCTATCCCTCGGACGCGACCGAGAACTCCGTACAGGCCAACATCGTCGCCGTCGGTTACGGCAAGAGCGTCACGTTCCCGGTCAACGGGGCCGCTTACCGCCTGACCAACCTGGCCGCCGGCAAGGTGCTCGACGCGGTCGACTGCGGCACCGCGAACGGCACCGGCGTGCAGGTGTGGCAGTCGCTGGGCAACACGTGCCAGCAGTGGCGTTTCACCAACGTGGGCGCCAACAAGTGGACGATCACCAACGTCAACAGCGGCAAGGTGCTCGACGCCGTGAACTGCGGCCAGGCCCTGGGCACGGCGGTCAACCTGTGGCAGCCGCTCGGCAACACGTGTCAGCAGTGGGCGGTCATCCCGGCCGGCAACGGCCGTTACGAGCTGGTCGTGGAGAACAGCGGCATGGTCCTCGACGACCAGAACTGCGGCACCGCGAACGGCACGAAGGCCCAGCTCTGGATGTGGCTCAACAACACCTGCCAGCTCTGGGCCATCGCGCCTTAGAGGTTCACGCTGGCGAACCGCTTCCCGGACGTGTTGACCACCCGTACGGCCTGAACCGAAGCGGGATCGATCAGCGCGCTGCCGTTGAGGGTCGTGCCGCCGGCCTCACCGGCCGGCGACACGATCCAGCTGCCGGCCTGGACGGCGTACCCGTCCTTGGCCACGACCTCGAGAACGCATCGCTCACCGGCCGGAATACCGGACACCGCGGCCGTGACCCGCACCCAGCCGGGCGCGGGCGCCACGGCCGCGGTGATCCGGGCCCCGGTGGCGGGGTCCACCGACGTCCCGGTCCGCGTCCCCGGAACGTCGGTGGGGAGAACGGACGGGATCGGCGGTTGCGCGACCGGGGCGTCCGGGGCCGTGAGGCGACCGGCGAGCACCCCGCCGCCGATGATCGCGACCGCCACGACCGCGGCGGCCGACGCCATCAGCGCCGTGGACCGGCGGCGCTGCCCGGCGGATTCCTGACGTACCTGACGCAGCGTGCGCTGGAGCAGAAGGTCACCGCCGTCGGGCGGTCCCTCCATCAGCATGGCCTCGGGCACCGCGGCCAGCGCCGTCTGCCAGTCCCGCAGCGATTCGACCTCGTCGCGGCACTGGCCACAACCGGACAAATGTCGTTCAACGTCCCGGCGCTGCTCCGGGCCGAGCGTATCGACGAGATAGCCGGCGAGATCGACGTGCTCGCTCATGTTTCACCTCCCTGCGGACGCTAGAGACACGACGTGCCGACGGTGCCGGTTCATCCTGATCTCGAACCGGTGGTGCCGTCGCACGCCTGTCCCGCGTTCAGGCAGGTCACGACGCGTTTCATCAGGTCGTCGGGCATGAGGTTGACCATGAAGCCGTGGTCGGTGAGCGGGCTGCGGCGCTGCCCGTCGAAGGCGTCGATGCGGTAACGGCGGCCGGCCGGCACGGCGTACGTCATCGAGATCTTGAGGTGTGGCACCGCGAACGTGCCGGCCGGGCAGCCGCCGCCCGCCGCCGGGAAGACCACCTGCTGCCGATGGTTGGCGCTGTCCAGCTGGCGCCCGTCCCAGCAGCTCGGGAAATCGAAGATCCTGACCACCTCGGCGCCGTCGTCGCAGATCGGGTACTTCATGGTCGTCCGGTCCGGCGTGTTCGAGCAAGACCATTCCGAGCGGGCGGAACCATTTTTATTGGTGTACGCGTACGCGTCGCCCACGGCCGCGACGAGCAGGCGCGGCATCGCCACGACCGGTCCGCGCGGATTGCCCAGGTAGGTCAGGGTCAGCGACGTCGGCACCAGCGCCGGCCCGTGGTGCTCCTTCGTCGTGCCGAGCCGCAGCACCGGCCAGTAGTACGTGGACGCGTCCCCGTTCGTACAGCTGGTGGACTGGCCGGGAAGATCCTCCAGGCGGGAGTCGGCGCGGACGCCGAGGTTGCCGACGAAGTCGTGCTCGTGGTGGGCCGGACCGGCGACGCCCGGCGAGACGACCGGATTGCCGGTGTTGCGGTGGCCGTTCTGGTTGCGGCCGCAATCCCAGGTGTACGAGCCGGTGGACGCTCCCTCGACCGGCTTCACCGCCGCCGGCACGCGCGCGGCGTCCGACATGGACGTGTAGAAGGCGCGGTCATCACCTCGTACACCCCAATAAGCCACCGAGGCCCCCAGAACGACCGTCGCCAGCACGGCCTCGACCGTGAGCCAGGGCCGTCCCATCGACATCCCTCTACGGTACGCAGCGCGCCGCCATGGTCACTGTCCGATGCAGAACTTTCTCGATGAGAAAACTTGCACGCTGAGCACGTATTGAGGAAACTTGTCTGTGGCATTCATCGAATCCTCAGAAAGGCACGGGCCATGGACGGCGCCACGCAGGCGGTAGCCGAACGCCTGCAGCAACTGCTCAAGGTCACCCGGCTGTTGAAACACCAGCGGTCGGCGGAACGGCCGGCGGTCCCGGCCGGACTGGTCGGCCTGCTCGCCCAGATCGACCGGGCCGCCACCGGCTGCCACGCCCGCGAGCTGGCCATCCACGCCGCGCTCGACCCGTCGACGATCAGCCGGGCCGTGGCCACCCTCGTCAGCGACGGCCTGGTCGCCCGCGAGCCCGACCCGCA
The DNA here is from genome assembly GCF_043197815.1 of Actinoplanes sp. NPDC048988. NCBI lineage: Bacteria > Bacillati > Actinomycetota > Actinomycetes > Micromonosporales > Micromonosporaceae > Actinoplanes > Actinoplanes sp. NPDC048988. Next base: position 253,963 of record NZ_JBICTW010000005.1, read on the forward strand.
CGACGGGCGGGCCAGCGTCCTGGTCGTGACCGAGAAGGGTCACGCCGCGATGGCCGAGGCCATGAGCTGGTACGGCCGCCGGATCGAGCAGGCCCTGGCCGACTGGACCCCCGACGAGATCGCGACGTTCAGCCACGGACTCGACCGCTTCACCCAGGCGCTCGGCGGCGCCACCACCTCGCACGTCACCACGGAGGCCGCGGCATGACCACAGCACCACCCGCACCGTCGAACCACCGGCAGACCCTGGAAGCCCTCAGCGGCCTGCTGCTGGTGCTGTTCGTCGCCATGCTCAGCAGCACGGTCGTCTCGACCGCGCTGCCGAAGATCATCGGCTCGCTCAACGGGTCGCAGACCCAGTACACCTGGGTCGTCACGGCCACCCTGCTCACGGCCACGGCCACCACGCCCATCTGGGGCAAGCTGGCCGACCTGTTCAGCAAGAAACTGCTGATCCAGCTCTCCATCGTCATCTTCGTGGCCGGCTCGGTGGTGGCCGGCTTCAGCCAGTCGGCCGGCGCGCTGATCGGCGCCCGCGCCTTCCAGGGCATCGGCGTCGGCGGCCTGCAGGCGCTGGTCCAGGTGGCGATCGCCGCGATGATCCCGCCGCGCGAGCGCGGCCGCTACAACGGTTACCTCGGTGGCGTCATGGCCCTGGCCACCGTCGGCGGCCCGCTGCTGGGCGGCCTGATCGTCGACACGTCCTGGCTGGGCTGGCGCTGGTGCTTCTTCATCGGCGTCCCGGTCGCGGTCGTCGCGCTGATCCTGCTCCAGTTCACCCTGAACCTGCCGGTCCTGCGCCGCGAGAACGTGAAGATCGACTACCTGGGCGCCTTCCTCATCGCGGCCGGAGTCAGCCTGCTGCTCGTCTGGATCTCCTTCGTGGACGACTCGTTCGCCTGGCTCTCGTGGCAGACGTACACCATGGTCGGCGGCACCATCGTGCTGCTCGCCCTGGCCGTGCTGGTCGAGTCGCGCGCCAAGGAACCGATCGTGCCGCTGCCGATCATCAAGGAGCGCAACACGGCCCTGGCCATCGTGGCCAGCCTCGCCGTCGGCATGGCCATGTTCGGCGGCGCCGTCTTCCTCGGCCAGTACTTCCAGATCGGCCGCGGCTACAGCCCGACCGAGGCCGGCCTGCTGACCATCCCGCTGATGGCCGGCGTGCTCGTCACCTCGATCATCTCGGGCCGCCTCATCACCGCCAGCGGCAAGATCAAGCCGTACATCGTGGCCGGCGCGATCGCCCTGGTCGGCGGCTTCGCGGTGCTGTCGCCGATCGACCACGAGACCCCGCTGTGGTACATGGGCGTCGGCATGTTCCTGGTCGGCGCGGGCGTCGGCATGAGCATGCAGAACCTGGTGCTGGCGGTGCAGAACAGCGTCTCGCTCAAGGACATCGGCGCGGCCAGCTCGACGGTGGCGTTCTTCCGCTCCCTGGGCGGCACGATCGGCGTCTCGGTCCTGGGCGCCGTCCTGGCCCGCCGGGTGGCCGACCAGATCACGTCGGGCCTCACGGCGGCCGGCATCCCGGCCACCGGCGGCGGCGACGCAAGCAGCAGCCTGAACCTGGCCGCCCTGCCCGAGCCGATCGTGCGCATCGTCCGCGCCGCCTACGGCGACGCCACCGGCCACATCTTCCTGATCTCGGCCGTCATCGGCGTCGTCGGCATCATCGCCGCCCTGGCCCTGCGCCCGGTCATGCTCCGCACCAGCATCGACCTGCCGGACGAGCTGAAGTCGGCCGCGGTGGCCGCCGACGCCGCCGACGGCTCGGGTCTCGACATCGCCCGCACCCCCGGTCGTTAGTTCACAGGACGGTGGTGAGCACGCCACCGTCGACGCGCATGGATGACCCGTTGATCGCGGACGCGACCGGACTGGCCAGGAAGGTCACCGCGTCCGCGATCTCGGCCGGCTCGATGAAACGCCCCAGCAGCGACGTCGGGTTGGCGCCGATGATCGCCGCTTTCATCTGCTCCTCGGGAATCCCCTGACTGCCGGCCAGCCCCTGAACGGTGGCGGCGACGCCGTCGGAGTAGGTGGGCCCGCCGAGCACCGAGTTGACGGTCACGGCGGTGCCCTTGGTGAGCTTCGCGAGCCCGTTACCGACAGCAAGCACGGCCGTCTTGGAAGCGCCGTAGTGAATCATGTCAGCCGGCACGTCGACCCCCGACTCGCTGCTGACGAACAAGACCCGTCCCCACCCCCGCTCGATCATGGCGGGCAGGAGCCGCCGGGCCAGCCGAACCCCGCTGAGCACATTCACCTCGTGGTACAGCCGCCAGTCGTCGTCGGAGATGAGCGCGAAGGGCTTGAGCTCGAAAAGCCCGACATTGTTGACCAGAATGTCGACGCGCGGAAGCCGGTCGCACAGCCGCTCGACATCCGCGGCCACCGCGAAGTCGGCGGCGACCCCGCTGACGGCCACCCCCGGCACTTCGGCGCGCAGAGTTTCGACGGCCTTGTCCAGCTTCCCCGGATCGCGCCCGTTGAGAATCACGTCGACGCCCTCCCCCGCCAGGGCCTTGGCGGTGGCGTAGCCGATGCCTTGACTGGATCCACTGACAAAAGCAGTCTTACCGGCAAGCCGCAGGTCCATACGTCCTCCTCGAGACAGGCCACCACCAGCGGCGGCTCATTCGAGTTCGAGGTTGCCGCGACCGAATGAGCATCCGATGAGCAGCCCGACGGCCAGAGCCGGTCGCTCCGCTGAGCCGCGACCGGCTCCGCCGTCGACTCCGGCCTGGAGTTCGTGGTCGATCGCGGTCAGAAGCGGTGGGTCGACTCGGCCAGGCGGGTCAGGGCGGGCAGTGCCTGGACGATGGCGTCGCGGTCGGGCTTGTCCAAGTCGTCGAAGAGCTTGTCGATCGTGGCGGCGTAGTGGGCGTGGGTGCGTTCGACGAGGGCGCGGCCGGCGGTGGTGGTCTCGACCAGGACGCCGCGACCGTCGGTCGGGTCGGGGAGGCGCTTGAGCAGGCCCGACCGTTCCATGCGGCCGACCAGCTGGGTCATGCCGGGCTGGGAGGCCCGCTCCTGGCGGGCCAGGTCGGTCAGGCGGATGGGGCCCTCGCGGCCCAGCCGCCGCAGGACCGAGAGCGCCACGGGGCTGGGATTGTCCGGGCCCTCGAGCTGGCGCAGGAAGCGAACCAGCTGACCGAGCACCGGCAGTAACTGGGATCCGCGGCTGGTGGTTTCCATAATGACATTATGCATGCCGTGTCGAGTCAGGGGACGACGGTGACCGGCCAATGCCCGCAGCGGACGAGCTTGACCGCGAGCGACCCGGCGATGCGATGCAGCACCTTAGCCGATTTGCCCACGATGACGGCGTCGGCCCTGGCCTCCTTGGCGGCGGCGATCAGTTCGGCGTACGGCTCGCCCGTACGGACCATGAAGCTCGCCTCGACACCCAGGCCGGGCAAATGGGAACGCAACTCGCGCTCGATCTCGTCCTGCGCCTCGAACGCGGTGGCCGCGGCGGCGCCGCTGTCGTCGCCGAGCGGGATCATCGTCGGCGGGCCCTTGCGCACGTACACCGCGATGAGCCGGCAGCGCTGCCGGCGGGCCAGGCCGGCCGCGTAGGCGGCGGCACGCAGGGACGACGTCGAGCCGTCGACGCCGACCAGGATCGCACTCATGGCAACTCCCGTTCACACTTGCGGGCAAGGTTATCCTGACGGAAACCGTTCAGCAATGGACCTGGAGAGACGTGGCCACTTCACCTTCGCCGGGCCGCCCCCGCGACCCGGAGGTCGACCGCCGGATCGCCCGGGCCGCGCTCGACGTCTTCGGCGACACCGGCTGGGCCGGCTTCGCCATGGAGACCGTCGCCCGCCGCGCCGGAGTCGGCAAGGCCTCGCTCTACCTGCGGTGGAGCAGCAAGCAGGCGCTGCTGACGGACGCCCTCGGCGAGGGCCTGCCCCGGATCAGCGACGTCGACACCGGCACCCTGCACGGTGACCTGGTCGAGCTGGCCACTCAGATGCTCGGCCTGTACGCCGGGCCGTCGAGCCGGGCCGCGCTGCGCCTGTCGGTCGAGGCCGGTTCCATCCCCGGCGTCGCCGAGCAGTACGAGGCCCTGCGGCAGGCCCAGATCCTGGCCGCCCGGGCCATCGTGCGGCGCGGCATCGCCCGCGGCGAACTGCCGGCCGCGGCCTCGGTCACGCTGCTGCTCGAGACGCTGACGGGCGGGGCCATGATGCACGCGCTGACCACCCCACCGGACCGGCGCGCGGAGCTCGCGGACGACACGGCGGCGCACGCCCGCCGGCTGGTCGACTTCCTGATGCACTCGGTCACCGCCGGGGCCGGCGCGTGATCGTCACCGGAACCGCCCAGCACCGGGCGTGGCAGCAGCGCGTCCTTCCGCCGGTCGAGCAGGTGCGCCCCGGCCTGTGGTCGATCCCCGTGCCGATCCCGGACAACCCGCTGCGCTACACGATCAGCTACGCCTTCACCGGCGAGGACGACGGCGTCCTGCTGGTCGACCCCGGCTGGGACTCCCCCGCGGGCCGCGCCGCGCTGGCCTCGGGACTGTCGGCGGCGGGCGCCGCGGTCGGTGACGTCGCCGGCGTCGTGGTCACCCACGTCCACCCCGATCATCACGGGCTCAGCGGCTGGCTGCGTGATCAGGGGGCCTGGATCGGCATGCACCCGGCCGAGGCGGCCACTTTGCCGAGCCGGCTGTGGAGCGGCCGACGGCCCGAGCAGGACCGGGCGTGGCTGCGGCGCCACGGCGTCCCGGCCGCCGACGTCTCCGGGCTGGTCGTCAGCCCGGAGCGCATGCGGGGACTGCTGTCGATGGCCGAGCCGGACCGGGTGATCGAGGACGGCGACCTGCTGCCGCTGACCCGTCGTTCGGTGCGGGCGGTGTGGACGCCCGGGCACACGCCGGGCCACCTGTGCCTGCACGACGCGGCCGCCGGCGTCCTGCTCACCGGCGACCACCTGCTCCCCCGGATCAGCCCGACGGTCGCGGTGCACCCGGCGAACGAGGGCGACCCCCTGACCCCGTACCTGGAATCGCTCGAACAGACCGGGAAGTTCGCCGCCGAGGAGGCCCTGCCGGCGCACGAATACCGGTTCCGCGGCATCGACGCCCGGGCCACCGCGATGATCGGCCACCATGGCGACCGCAACCGGGAGATCCTGCGCGCCCTCGACGACCAGGGCGCGGCCACCGCCTGGGAGATCGCGGCCGCGCTCACCTGGTCGCGGGGCTGGGACAGCCTGCGCGGCCTGATGCGCCGCATGGCCCTGGGCGAGACGCTGGCCCACCTGCACCACCTGGAGACCGTCGGCGCCGTCCGCCGAGGCGACGAGGAGCCGACGAGATGGGCCCGGTGATTTGTGCGTTTGTGCGGCGAGTACTAGACACGCGGGCCTAGCCCTTCCGTCTCCGTGAAGGCGGTGCGACGGTGCGTGATTGCACGAAAATCGCGTATCCGGGATGACCTGCGGAATTGCATTTCGAGGTGATCAGAAAAGGCGTCCTGGCTAGTCAAGTGCGCCTATTGACCCGGCGTGCATGATGTTTGGCGTGGCAACGGAATCGCGTGTGGGGCGACGACGCCGGGCGGCCCCGATGGACTATGACAGCCGGCCGGTGAATCCGCGTGACTTCATACCCGTGGCGGCCCGGCCGTCACATGCCGCGCCGGTTTATCCGGGCGATCTTCCCGAGCGCGGTGAGGCCATTCAGGCGCTTACCCGGGAGGTGCTGATCCGGCGGTCGCTCGAGGTGTCGCCGACCGCCTTCATCACGATCATCAGCATCATCCAGGGCGTGGCGCTGGGACTGCTCGCCGAGAACGCCTTCGACCGGCCGGGACTGCTCGTCGCCGTACAGGCCGTCACCATGCTCCTCGTTCTGGTCACGGTTTTCTATTTTTACTTGACTATCAGCATTCTGTTGCGCTGGGCCCCCTCCTTCCTCGACTGCCTGTTGCCGTTCGGGATCGCCGGGATGGAGATCCCGGGCGCGTTCTTTCTCGGCAATGTGCACGCCTGGAATTTGTGGCTCGGCGCGTTCTGGTTCGGCACCTTCATCGGTTTGTGGATCACCAAGAAATGGTCGCCGCCGTCGCACTTCGGGACCGAGGTCGACGCCCATCGCACGCTGCACGACATGTTGCACGAGTTGCGGCTGACCGCCGGTACGGGCGCGCTCGCCGTCGGCTGGTGCGGGCTGTTCGCTCTGCTGATGCCGGCCGGTCAGCTCTTCTGGGGATTGCTGGGAGCCGGGATGGTGCTGGCCACGGTGACCATGGTGGTCGCGCGCACCGAGCTGCGGTCCTCGCAGATCCACGCGCACTACGGCGTCAATCGGCCACCGTTCAATTGAGACGGAAATCGTGTAATGATCGCGGCATGAGGCGGCGAGGCATAGCCGACGTCATCGGCCGGCGTTACGACGAGTTCTTCCGCGAGCGCACCCCCGTACCGTTCGAGGTCGTGGACCGCGACGGCACCACCCACAGGTTCGGCGCCGGCGGCGACGCGCCCCCGCGCTACACGGTCATCGTGCGCGACGACAAGGGCCGCGACGCGCTGACCTCCCTCGACCAGCTCCAGGTCGCGCTGGCGTACCTGCGAGGTCATCTCGACGTCGACGGTGATCTGGCCGCCGCGCTGAGCATGCGCGAGTTCTTCTCCGACATCCACCCGGTCGCCTTCCTCGGGCGCTGGATGCCGTCGCTGTGGCACGGCAAGACGGAGCACGACAACCGGGCCATCGCCCAGCACTACGACGAGGACTCCGAGTTCTTCCTGACCTTCCTCGACACCCGGCACCGCTGCTACACGCAGGGTGTCTTCGCCGCCGACGACGAACCGCTCGAGGAGGCGGTGACCCGCAAGCTGGACCTCGCGCTCGACGCCATCCAGGTCAAGCCGGGCGACCGGGTGCTGGAGGTGGGCGGCGGCTGGGGCGCGTTCTCGGAGCACGCGGCCCGGCGCGGCATCGACGTCACGACCGTCACCCTGGCGGCCGAGTCGGAACGCTTCCTCAAGGACCTGTTCGACCGCGAGCAGTTGCCGGTCACCGTGGTCCGCGAGCACATCCTGCGCTACCAGAACGACCGCCCCTTCGACGCCATCGTCAACATGGGCGTCACGGAACACCTTCCGGACTACCGAGCGACCCTTCAGACGTACGCCCGCCTGTTGCGCCCCGAGGGCAGGGTCTATCTCGACGCTCTGGCGATGCGGCGCAAACACACTGCTTCGACCTTCTTCAAGCAGTACGTCTACCCGGGCCGTTCCGCGCCGCTGCTGCTGCACTCGTACCTCCGGCACGTCGCGCATTCGCCCTTCGAGCTGCTCACGGTCGAGGACGACCGGCACAACTACTTCCTGACGTGCCGGGCCTGGGCCCAGCGCCTGGACGCCCGACGCGAGGAGATCGTGGCCCGCTGGGGCGACGAGCTCTACCGCCGCTTCCGCATCTTCCTGTGGGGCTCGGCCTCCGGTTTCGACACCCGCCTCGTGCAGGCCTACCGCTGGACGTTACGGCTGACTTAGGGAGTGTTTGGAATGTTGATTGTTCGTTGAGCATGCGTGGCGCGTGGTGACCTGACGAACGATCGATGGGCTCAGCTCGAGGCTGTGCTGCCCGAGCTGCGGATGGGACGTCCGCCGAGGGACCGGCGCACGGTGATCAACGCGATCCGGTGGCGGGTGCATACCGGATCGCCGTGGCGTGACATGCCCGAGCGATATGGACCTTGGGACTTTCAGAAATGGCCTGCGCGCAAGGCCAGCGTCCGCTGTCGATGCTGGTCACTGCCGGGCAGGCCGGTGACAGTCCGCAGTTCGGTGCGTGGCATCAGTCGACTCCAGCGGCACCGAGCCGTCGCCACTCGCTACGACAAGCTCGCCGTTCGCTACCTCGCCACCGTCCGCACAGCCGCTATCGGCGAATGGCTCCGATGACTTCCCAAACACTCCCTGGCCGCGGGTGACGTGGCCCGGGTCCGCCCGGCGGCTGGCCGATGCGGGAGTGCCGGGGGTTCACGCCGCGTCAGGGTCGAGCCTGGTCGAGGTGGGCGCGCAGCGCGGCGGCGATCTCGGCGGCCGCGGCGATCTGCGCGGGGGTCAGGGCGTCGACGAAGAGCTCGCGGACAGCCTTCAGGTGGGGGACGGTGGCGGCGTCGAAGGCTTCGGTGCCGGCGGCGGTCGGCCGCACGAAAGCGCCTCGGTTGTCGGTGGCGCAGTCCTCCCGCTGGATCAGCCCGCGGCGCTCCATCCGGCCCAGGTGATGGGAGAGGCGGCTGCGTTCCCAGCCGATGTGGGCGGCGAGGTCCGAGGAGCGCATCTCCGACATTTCACTGAGGGCCAGCATGACCGCATAGTCGCCCGGCGAGAGTCCCGTCTCGTCGTGCAGCCTTCCACCCACACGCGAGCGGAGCGCCTCGGTGGTCTCGATGAAGTCGCGCCACGCGGCGAGTTGGTCCCGGGTGGGGAGCCTGCGGGTGCCGGGCATAAACCTGGACCTCCTGTAGTTGACGTGTCCAGCATAAGCGATTGACACGTCAATTATTCCTGGGAGCGGTCATGATCTTCGGTCTGGACAACTTCGGCGACGTACCCGCCGGGCTCACCCACGCGGCGGCGATCCGGCAGGTCGCCGACGAGGCCGTGATGGCCGACGAACTGGGCGTGGACGCCATCGCGCTCGGCGAGCACCACCGGCCCGAATACTCCATCTCCACCCCGGAGACGGTGCTCGCCGGCATCGCCGGCCGGACCGAGCGGATCAAGCTCGGCTCCGGCGTGACCGTGCTCAGCTCGGACGACCCGGTACGCGTGTTCCAGCGCTTCGCCACCGTCGACGCGCTCTCCAACGGCCGGGCCGAGGTCATCCTGGGCCGCGGCTCCTTCACCGAGTCGTTCCCGCTGTTCGGCTACGACCTGAGCGACTACGACGTGCTCTTCGAGGAGAAGCTCGACCTGTTCGTGAAGCTGCTCGACGAGAAGCCGGTGACCTGGAGCGGCACGACGCGGGCGCCGCTGGCCGACGCCGACGTCTTCCCCAAGACCGAGTCGGGCCGGCTGAGCACCTGGGTCGGTGTCGGCGGGTCGCCGCAGTCGGTCGTCCGTACGGCCAGGCACGGTCTTCCGCTCATGCTGGCCATCATCGGCGGGCAGCCGGAGCGCTTCGCCCCGTACGTCGACCTCTACCGGCGCGCGGCCGAGCAGCTCGGGACCGTGGCCCATCCGGTCGGCATGCACTCCCCCGGCTTCATCGCCGACACCGACGAGCTGGCCAAGGAGAAGTTCTACCCGTACTACAAGGAGCAGCGGGACCGGATCGGCGCCCTGCGCGGCTGGCCGCCCCTGCGCCGCGCGGAGTTCGACGCCGAGGTCGAGGGCGGTTCGCTGTACGTGGGATCGCCGGATACGGTTGCCCGCAAGATCGCCCGCGCGGTGACGGCCCTCGACGTCGGCCGCTTCGACCTGATCTACACGGTCGGGGCGCAGCCGGTGGAGGACCGTTCGCGCGCCGTCGAGCTGTACGGCTCGAAGGTCGTGCCCATGGTCCGCGACATGATTTCGGAGAAGTGATGACGACAGTAGGCATCCTCGGGGCCGGCAAGCTCGGTACGGTGCTGGCCCGGCTGGCCGTGGCGCACGGGTACGACGTGCTGGTGGCCGGCTCGGGCGACCCCGCGAAGATCTCGCTGATCGTTCAGATCATCACGCCGGGCGCGAAGGCCGTCAGCGCCGTCGAGGCGGCGAAAAAGGCCGACATCGTCATCCTGGCTCTGCCGCTCGGCAAGTACGAGACGCTGCCGGTGGAGGCGCTGCGCGGCAAGACCGTGATCGACGCCATGAACTACTGGTGGGAGGTGGACGGCCTCCGCGAGGACCTCACCGACCCGCGCACCTCCTCGAGCGAGATCGTGCAGGCGTTCCTGGCCGGCTCGCGCGTCGTGAAAGCCTTCAACCACATGGGCTACCACGACGTCGAGGGCGAGTCCCGTACGGCGGGTTCGCCCGGCCGGAAGGCGATCGCGCTCGCCGGCGACAACCCGTCGGCCGTGGCCGAGGTGGCCGGGTTCATCGACACGCTCGGCTTCGACCCGGTCGTGGCCGGGCTGCTGGCCGAGGGCGTACGGATGGAACCCGGAACCGAGCTCTTCGGGGCGAACACCGACGCCGGCGAGGTCAGGGCCATGCTGGCCCGCTTCGAGGAGTCCGAGAGAGGACGGGCGGTCGCCGACGCCCGGCGTTGACGGCGGCTTCGCAACGTTGCGATAGTTTTCGAATGAGCACAGACCAGCAACGGGCCACCCTGGCGGCGGTGGCCCGGGAGGCGCGCGTCTCGCTGTCCACCGTCTCCAAGGTGGTCAACGAGCGGACCGATGTGGCGCCCGAGACCCGGGCCCGCGTCGCGGCCCTGCTGAAACGGCACGGCTACGTGCGCCGGCAGCAGGCGGCGCCGGCCGGTGTCCGTAGCGTCGACCTGGTCTTCGACGGCATGGAGACGCCCAACAACCTCAAGATCCTCAAGGGCGCCATCGACGCCGCCGCCGAGGAGAACGTCGACGTGGTGGTGGGGCTGGCGCCGGCGCGCCCGCACAGCGCCCACCGCGCGGGCATCGTGCTGGTCACCTCGAGCATCACCGCCGAGCAGTGGCAGCATTTCACCCGGCGCGGCGTCCCGATCGTCACCATCGACCCGCACGACGTGCCGTCGGCGGAAGTTCCGAGCGTCGGCGCCACGAACTTCCAGGGCGGCATGGAGGCCACGGCCCACCTCACCGGGCTCGGTCACCGGCGCATCGCCTTCATCGAGGGGCCGCCCGAGCGCGGCGTCAGCATCGCCCGGCTGCACGGCTACCGGGCCGCGCTCTCGCAGGCCGGCGTCGAGCACGACCCGGGTCTGGTTCAGGCCGGCCCGTTCACCTTCGACGCGGGCTTCGCGGCCGGCACAGCACTGCTGAGCTCGGCGAACCGCCCCACCGCGATCTTCGCGTGCAACGACACCCTGGCCCTGGGCGCCATGGAGGCGGCCCGCACGCTCGGCTTGCGCATCCCCTCCGACGTCAGCGTGATCGGCTTCGACGACATGCCGGTGACGCAGTGGTCGGCGCCGCCGCTGACGACCGTACGGCAGCCGTTCTCCCAGATGGGCCGGGTCGCCATGCGGCGGCTGCTGCGCCTGGCCGCCGGCGAGCGGCTGGAGTCGCCGCGGATCGAGTTGGCGACCGAACTCATCGTTCGGAAGTCGACCTCGAAACTTTCGAGTATTGACTGAGAATATTTCGAAAAGTTACGTTGGGCCGGTCCTCCTTCATGAAAGGCCTGACATGACGCTCCTCCATGTGGCGACGACCGGATCCGATGACGCCGAGGGCTCCGAGAAGCAGCCTCTCCGGACCATCAACCGGGCCGCCGAGCTCGCCCGTCCCGGCGACACCGTGATCGTGCACGCCGGCGAGTACCGCGAGTGGGTCAAGCCCCGCCGCGGCGGCCTCAGCGACGCCCGGCGCATCACCTACACGGCCGCCGAGGGCGAGCACGTGGTGATCAAGGGCTCCGAGCGGATCACGAACTGGGTCAACGACGGCGGCCCGGTCTGGAAGGCCGAGGTGCCCAACTCACTCTTCGGAGAGTTCAATCCGTACGCCGAGGAAGTGGCGGGCGACTGGATCGTCTACCCGGCCGGCGCGCCCCACAAGCACCTGGGCGACGTCTACCTCAACGGTCTTTCGTTCTACGAGGCCGCCTCCCGCGCCGATCTCGACAACCCGCCGGCGCGCACCACCGTGCTCGACAACTGGACCGCCGTCGACGACACCGTCCGCAACGTCGAGCAGACCCAGCTCGTCTGGTTCGCGAGCGTCGATGCTGAGATCACCACGATCTGGGCGAACTTCCAGGGCGCCGACCCCAACGCCGAGGTGGCCGAGATCAACGTACGGCGGTCGGTCTTCTATCCCGACGTGCCGCACCTGAACTACATCACCGTGCGCGGCTTCGAGCTGGCCCAGGCCGCCACCCCGTGGACCCCGCCGACCGCCGACCAGCCCGGCCTGATCGGCCCGAACTGGGCCAAGGGCTGGATCATCGAGGACAACGTCATCCACGACGCCAAGACCTCGGCCGTCTCGCTCGGCAAGGAGGCCTCCACCGGCCACAACTACGCCACCGAGCGCCGCGACAAGCCCGGGTACCAGTACCAGCTCGAGTCGGTGTTCTCGGCCCGGCAGATCGGCTGGGACAAGGAGCACATCGGCTCGCACGTGGTGCGCCGCAACACCATCTTCGACTGCGGGCAGAACGGCATCGTCGGCCACCTCGGCTGCGTCTTCTCGACCATCGAGGACAACCACATCTACAACATCGCGCTCAAGCGCGAGTACTACGGCTACGAGATCGGCGGCATCAAGCTGCACGCCGCGATCGACGTGCAGATCCGGCACAACCGCATCCACGACACGTCGCTCGGCATCTGGCTCGACTGGCAGACCCAGGGCACCCGGGTCAGCCGCAACGTGTTCTACGACAACAACCGTGACCTGTTCATCGAGGTCAGCCACGGTCCCTTCCTGGTCGACCACAACGTGCTGGCCTCCAAGGCGTCGTACGAGTCGTTCAGCCAGGGCGGCGCGTTCGTCGGCAACCTGTTCGCCGGCACCGTGCGCCTCGAGGCGGTCATGGACCGGGCCACGCCGTACCACGTCCCGCACAGCACCCAGGTGGCCGGATACGCGTACATCCGCGGCGGCGACGACCGCTACGTCGGCAACATCTTCCTCGGCGGTGACCTCGAGAAGGCGTACGGGCACGGCGGGGACGGTGAGGCGGCCCCGTCGTACGGCCTGGCCGGTTACGACGAGCATCCGGCGTCGTTCGCCGAGTACCTTCAGCGGATCGAGGAGCAGCCGCCGGGCGACCACCAGCGGTACCTCGACGTGCTTCAGGCCGTGTACGCGAAGGGCAACGTGTACGCGAGCGGCGCGCGGCCGTTCGCGGGCGAGACCGACCCGCACGTCATCGGCGACGCGACCGTCCGCGTGGTCACCGACGGCGACGAGGTCTACCTCGAGACCGACCTGCCGGCCGACTTCGACCAGGCGGCGTTCGTGACGGTCGGCGGTGGCGACTTCGAGCGCGTCCGCTTCGCCGACGCCGACTTCGAGGAGCCGGACGGCACCCCGGCCGTCATCGACGTCGACCTGACCGGCGCCCGGCGCCCGTCCGGTTCGGCGGCCGCGGCCGGCCCGGTGTCGGCGCTGGCCTCCGGCACCGCCCGTACCCGCATCTGGTGATGTCATCGGCCCGGGAGCTCCGGCTCCCGGGCCTCATGCGGCGCGGTGGACGCGGTTGCGGCCGCCGGCTTTGGCGGCGTACATGGCCGAGTCGGCTCGGCGGAGTTCGCCGTCCGGGTCGGCGCCGGTGGCGGCGGTGATCACGCCGATGCTGGCGCCGATGTAGACCGGGCGGGCCGGGGTGTCGAACGGCTCGGCCAGCGCGGCCAGGATGCGGGCCGCCACCTTGTCGGCCGTGGCGTCGTCGGTCCAGGGCAGGATCACCGCGAACTCGTCGCCGCCGAGTCGGGCCACCACGTCGCCGGCCCGGATGACGCCGTTGACGCGTTCGGCCACCGCCACCAGCACCGCGTCGCCCGCCTCGTGGCCGAACGTGTCGTTCACCGGCTTGAAGCCGTCCAGGTCGATGTAGAGCAGCGCGGTCGGCCCGACCGAGTCGTGCAGCGCCGACCCCCAGCGGTCGTGGAAGCGGCGCCGGTTGGCCAGCCCGGTGAGCTGGTCGGTCGTGGCCTGCTCCTCGACCTGGCGCAGCGCGCCCGACAGCAGCCGCACCAGGCCGTCCAGCCGGGCGATGACCAGCAGGAACAGGACCACGCTGCCGACCACGATCACCGGCACGTCGATCGTGCGGTCGGTCAGCCACTGGATGGCCAGCACCGCGGGGGCGGTCAGGCTCGCCACCGCCAGCCCGATCACCCGCAGGCGCGGGGCCGCCTCCTGACCGGCCGGCGGGCTCGGGCGGGACAGCGCGGCCGCCGACGGGTGCAGGGCCGCCGCCCCGCCCAGCGCCTGCATGGCCAGCCAGCCCAGGTCGACGAGGCCGCCCGGCTGGTAGGCGCCCGTCAGGCCGAGCACGGTGTACGAGGTGTCGGCCACCAACAGCGCCAGGATGCTCCCGACGAACAGGAAGAACGCCGGCGGCCGGTCGCCACGCCCGGTGACCAGGCGGGCCAGCACGGCCAGCACCAGCAGGTCGCCGGCCGGGTAGGCCAGCGACACCGCCCGCTCGGTCAGGCTGAGCGTGTCGTCCCGGACGTACGGAACGATCAGGAAGACCCAGGCCAGCATGGCCGCGCCGGTCGAGAGGACCAGCGCGTCGAGCAGCCCCGGCCGGTCCTTGCCGGGCCGGCGGGAGCGCACCAGGCCGACCACCGCGATCGCCAGCAGCGCCGCGAAGCCCAGATAGAACGCGTCGGCCGGCCCCGGGAACACCTCGCCACCGGTGACGAAGACCTGGATCCAGTAGACGAGCTCGCCCAGCGCGAACAGGGCCCGGGCGGCCGCCATGAGATACCAGGGCCAGCGCACGGCCGGCCGGTGGACGCGGACGCCGACCAGGATCGCCACCGCCGAGGACAGCCCCAGCGCGCTGACCAGGACGGTCTGCACGGCTTCGACCGGCACGAGGTAGTAGACGGCCGCGACCACCGCCGACACCGCCAGGTAGACCTTCCAGGCCCTCGTCACGTCGGGGACATCGGCCGCCGGGGCGGGCCCTTGAGCCGAGTGTCGGTCAGACGTTTTCAGGTTGATCGACGATCACCCGGGTAGGTGCGAAAGTGATCAGAAATGCGAAAGGGGTTCACAGTGCCGGCAGTGACACACGACATCGAGGACCTTCGTCGGAACAGCCGCATGTACGACGCCGTGATCGAGGAGATCGACGGTCGCCGCATCCGGATCGGCCACGACTGGCTGGTCGACTGGGCGTCCTGCAACTACCTCGGCTTCGACCTCGACGAGGAGGTCATCCAGGCCGTCGAGCCCCAGCTGCGCCGCTGGGGCACCCACCCGAGCTGGTCGCGCATGCTGGGCAGCCCGCAGATCTACCCGGACCTCGAGGAGCGCCTGACCGAACTGCTCGGCGCCGAGGACGTGCTCCTGCTGCCGACCATCTCGCAGATCCACCTGGGTGTCATCCCGGCGCTGATCGGCCAGGGCACCGTCATCATGGAGAGCCGCGCCCACCGCACCATCTACGACGGCTGCGTCTTCGCCCGCGGCCAGGGCGCGACCATGAGACGGTTCCGCAGCGGCGACGTCGAGGAGCTCACCCGCCTGCTCCAGGAGGCCACCGCCCGCCCGGTCATGGTCTGCATGGACGGCGTCAACAGCATGACCGGCGACATTCCCGACCTGCGCGTCTACGCCGAGCTGTGCCGGGAGTACGACGCCACGCTGTACGTCGACGACGCGCACGGCATGGGCGTGATCGGCGAGCGCGGCACCGAGGAGACCTCGCCGTACGGCATGCGCGGCAACGCGATCGTCAGGCACTTCGGCGAGACGTACGACAATGTCATCCTGGTCGGCGGCTTCTCCAAGGCGTACTCCTCGCTGCTGGCCTTTCTCGCCCTGCCGACGGCGGTGAAGAACCGGCTCAAGGTGGCCGCGCCGACCTATCTCTACTCCGGGCCCTCGCCGGTGGCCTCGCTGGCCACGGTCTGGGCCGGTCTCGACGTCAACGAGAAGCGCGGCGACGACCTGCGCGGTCACCTCTACCGACTCACCCATCAACTGCTTTCCCATGTACGGGGTATGGGCGTGCACACTCTCAACGTCGACGACACCCCGGTCGTCGAGATTCCCATCTCGCCCGAGCACGACCTGATCGCCGTCTCGGAACGGCTGTGGGCCGCCGGCCAGTACGTGACCCTCGCCCCGTATCCCGGCGTTCCGCGCGACGAGATCGGCTTCCGGGTGCAGCTCACCGCCGCTCACACGACGGAACAGGTCGCCGATCTGAATCGGGTGCTGACCGAATTAGCACAGGACGGCGCGCTCCGTCCGGCCCTCCCGCAGCAGCGCCGCCACGCCTGACACGGCAGGATGCGGGGCATGCCGGTGATTCACGACCTCAGTTCCCTGCCGTACGCGGCCTACCTGCGGCCGCTGGACGAGGAGCTCGGCCACGACGGCGACCACAGCGAGATCCACCTGGACGCCGTCGAGCTGGACGAGGTCGCGGCCGCCGGCTCCCGCTTCTCGGAGAGCGCGATGACCGCGGTCACCTTCACCGGCGGCACCTACGACCAGGTGCGCCTGGACGACGTGTGGCTGTCCCGGTGCCGCTGGATCGGCGGGACCTGGGGAGAGGCCCAGCTGCTCGACACCACGATCCTGGACAGTGCCATCGCCGGCGTCCAGGCCTACGGCTCCCAGTGGCGCCGGGTGACCGTCCAGGGCGGCAAAATCGACAGCCTGAACCTGCGCGGCGCCCGGCTCCAGGACGTCGAGTTCCGCGACTGCGACCTGTCGGAGGTCGACTTCGGCGGCGCCACCCTGATCAACGTGACGTTCCCGGGCTCGGCCGTCCGCCGGGCCCGGTTCGACAAGGTGACCGTGAAGAAGCTCGACTTCCGCGGCGCCCGGGAACTCGACGTGGCCCAGGGCTGGGACGCCCTGCGCGGCGCCGTCATCGACCACGACCAGCTGGCCGAGGCCGCCCCCGCGCTGGCCCAGGTCCTGGGCATCGTCGTCAGGGGTTAGCGGCCGCCTTGGCGTCCTGCTCGATCTCGGCGGTGTCGGCCTTGAGCTGCCGGGACTCGACCTTCTCGGCGTTCTTCAGGGCCCGCTCCACCTTGGCGCCCATGTCCGAGACGGCCACCACCACGAGACCGGCCTGGCCCTCGTCGAGGTGTTCGCCGAGTTCCTTCAGGTCGGACCGGCTCATCCCGGCCGCCGCGTGCCCGGCCAGCGCCCCCAGCACGGCCCCGCCACCGGTGGTGGCGGCCAGCAGCCCGCCCCCGATCGCCGCGAACGGGAAGAGCGCCACGACGAGCCCGGTCGCCAGCCCGAGCCCGCCGCCCAGCACCCCGCCGACCCGCGTCGGCGTCTCATGCCGCTTCACGATCTTCGACTTGCCGTCGGCCCGCCGCTCGATGACCGCCGCGTCGTACGCGTCGATCAGATCGGCCTCCCGGTGCAGCTGTTTGACCACGGCGTAGTCCGCCTCGGCCTGCGCCACCGTGGGATATACACCGACGTACACCATGAACGTATCGACGGCCATCGCCTTCTCCTTCCGGGGTGGTCCCGCCCTAGACGGTGGCGGGACGGCCCCCGGAAATCCTCATCCGCCCGGGATGACGTCAGGGGACGTCACCGGCGGCCGGCCGGCGACGTCCCCCTCGGCTTTCAGTCCACCGGCGCCTTCGGGAGGCGGTGCTCGGTGAACGCCGGCCCCGCGCCGGAGGCGGCGCGCGCCGCGACCCGGCCGGTCGAGATGCCGTCGGCCAGCACCATGTACGGCTGGTTGTTGGCGTCCCGGGCGGCGTAGCCCCACGTGGTGCCGGCGCTGTTCTTGAAGGTCACGATCGTCGGGTCGACGGCCAGCGGGGTCGACGACGCGAGCTGCCAACTGCCCCAGGTGTCACTGCCCACGGCGGTCTCGGCCAGCGCCGACACGGTGCCGTCGGTGGTACGCACCACGATGACCATGCGGCTCGACTTCGGGTCCAGCACGATCGCCGGCGATCCGGCCGCGGCCACGTCCGGCAAGGCGTTCCACTCGGCCTCGAACGTGCCGTCGGCCTTCTGCACCTTGGTCACGAGCGTGCCGTCGGCCGTGCGCATGACGATCCGGTCGCGGTAGCCGGGAAGCACCAGGACCGCCGGGGTGCCGGTCAGCCCGGACCCGCCGAGGCTGGTCCAGTCGCCGAGCTTGCCGTCGGCGTACAGGGCGGTCTGCAACGCGCCCGAGGTGTTCAGAGCGAAGACCCGAAGACCGGTCTGGGTCACCGCCACCGCCGGCTCACCGGCGAGGTTCGTCCCGCCGATGTACCGCCAGCCGCCGTACGGGGTGTGGGTGCCGTCCTGAACCAGATGCCACAGCTGACCGTTGACGATCTCGAAGTCGACGATCCGGCCGTCGGCCAGCCGCCCGGCGATCGGCTGCGACGGGGCGGTGCCACCGACGTCCTGCCCGTCGTAGAAGCTGTCCTTGTCCTTGGCCGTCTGCGTGCTGATGAACAGGTCACCGTCGCTGGCCTGCCGGGCCGCGACCTGCACCCTCCCGTCGGGCTGCTGGGTGATCGTCGGGTGGTTGGTGAACAGCTTCAGGCTCGACGTCGTGGTCCAGGTGAGCCCGTTGAAGTTGTCCGGGTCGGCCTGGTAGCCACGGACGAGCAGACCCCGGTTGTTGACATAGCCGTAGACCAGCGCCCCGACCACATTGGCGGTCCCGGCCTGGGCCACAGCCACGGGCGTGTTCTGAACGACGGGAAGGTCCGCCGCCAGCGACGCCGTAACGGCCGGCGGGAACGAGAACTGGTCGTTCAGCGCCGTCGGCCCCTGGCAGTTGTAGAGAACCACGGGCGTCTTGGGGTCGGTCAGCCCGGTCTTGACGTTCAGGCACTTACCACTCTGCACCGACACGATGTGATACGTGGTCTTGCCGTCCACCGGCTCGAAACGCCACAGGTTGTTGGTGGCGGTCGCGCTGCACGTGTACTGGTGGATCGGCGTGTTGAGGTCGGTGGCGCCCTTGTAGACGTTCAGGCACTTGTTGTCATAGACCACAACGATCTGGAACGTGCCACCGGACTGCGGAACCACCCGCATCGGGCTCTTCGCATCGGAACACGAGTACTGCCCAATCTCGGCGTCGTTGTCCGTCACCCCACCCAGCACGTTCAGGCACAGGTTGGAGTGCGCCGCCTTGATAGTAGTCCCCACCGCAGGCGTAACAGCCGCCTGCGCGACCTGCGGCACGACGCCGACGGTCGCCGCCGTGGCGACCACCGCCACGGCGACAGCTCGGAGCGCCACGAACAGGCGTCCGCGTTTCGTACTTGACACTGCTTTCCTCTCACGAACATGAAGGGGACGCCATGGGGTGACATCCCCGTACATCGGCCGAATCCTCAGTCGGCCGAGGGTCTCGAAAGGTGGTGCTCGGTGAAGCCGGGGCTGCCTTCGCTGCCGCCGATTTGGCGGCCTGGGTCAGCGTCGGCATGTCCACCGTTACGACGAACGGCCGACAACACTCGACCAGCAGCCGAAAGCGATAGTCTATTCGTCTTTCACTCGATCGAAGCCGAATAGGTACCTGTTCTTCTCTTTGTCAAAACCTTCGACTATCTCGCGCCGCGGTAGCCCGAGCTCCTGCTCAGCCCATCGAATTACTGCAACCTCGAGTCCTTCGGCTTGGAAATCGGCCTCATTGTAGGAGATGTCTTCGATCGTCACCAGAGCCTTTGCACCACCCAGCGCTTGAACGATCTCATCCCCAACGGCCGACAATCCTCTTCTGACGTGTCTTTTCAGATTCTCCGGGAGTGATTCCGTCGCGCCCGCGAAGCGAACATCAACGAAACCGTTCCCGCCCTGAGTCGAGGCACGCCCCGCTTGAGGCACGACGCTTGCGGTTATTGAAATCCTGATACCCCAGGCTGACTTGATCAAGCGATAGAGATACGTGCTTGACACGGGCTAGCCTCCGAAGTCCAGAAGATGGAACACCTTGGATGAGAAGTAGTGTTCCGTCCCACGCGCCGTAGGCCGGGAAATGTAGTCTAGTCCGTGCCCTGCATCGCCGTCCCAGAGCAAGCTGTTCTGTTCCATAAATGCGGTTGCTTCGTCGTCTGACATCGACCCAAGATGCGCCTGCTTCAAACCCGCGAGATCATCATTTTTGACCGAGAAGGAAAGAATGCTGGCTCCGGGCTTGTTAGCTGCATACGCTTCAGCTTCCGCGCGCGATCCCCAGGAATATACTCCGGGCCCAAAATGGGCACGATCCGGTTCCGTCGGGAACGGCTTGCCACCGTTAGTGGTCAGGCGGGCAGCGTCTTCTGGACTTTGGACAGTGTGAAACTCCGTTGTTCCGCAATTGTGTACCAGCACCGGCGTTGTGCCGGCCAACACGTAATACGTGTGAAGACCGTCGACCGTGAGGTTGTGGACCTCCTTGTGTTCGGCCTTCCATGCCTTCGTCGCCGTTACCTGGACGTAGGTGCCGGCGCCCGTTTGGAGCAGGGTGCCCGGCTTGAGGTCGGCCGCGTTGACCCACTGGTGCAGGTCGGCGGCCCAGAACGGGTGGCCGTCGGTGGCGTCGATGGTGGCCGTCTTGGAGCCCTTCGAGCCGTCCACGTCGACGGTCAGGGTCACCATGTTCTTCACGCCGACGCCTGTGATCAGGGCGGTGACCGCGCGGACAGCCGTCTTGCCGGTGGTGGGGTCGGTGGCGACGACCTTGTCGCCGATCCGCACGTCCTCGATCCGCTTTGTCTTGCCGTTCGCCATCAGGACCGCTGTTCCCGCGGCGAAGCTGTTGCAGCTTTCGCCCCGGGCCGAGGAGCGGGCACTGGCGCCGGTCGTCTCCACCGCCTCACGGCTGGCGGAGCCGGCCGAGCGGTTGGCCAGGGCCTTGCCGACCACGCCGCCGATCTGGCGGTCGCCCAGGGAACGCAAGCCGCTCGTGAAGGCCGAGCTGCCCGCCTGGGCGGCGCCCTTGAGGCCGCTGTCGATGGCGCCCCGGACCGCGCCCGTGATGGCGGAGCCGCCGATCTCGGACAGGGGGCCCAGGACCGCGCCGATCGCGGCGCCCTTCAGGGCGTCGGCGGCCATCTCCTTCCAGCCCTTGCCGCCGTCGACCAGGTCGGTGACCAGGGAGCCGACCGCGCCCGCGGCGCCGGCGCAGGCCACCGCGCCGATGCCGGTGACGCCGATGGCCACGCCGCAGCCGATGCCGACCACCGCGCCGGCCAGGCCGCCGATGATTTCGCCCTTGTGGTCGACGATCCAGTCGCCGGCGTTGGACAGGCCGGAGATCGTCGCGTCGGCCGCCGTGTGGTAGAGGTCCGCGGCCGCCTGGCCGAAGTCCTGGACCACGTTGGTGAAGCTCTGCAGGACCTTCGGCAGGTGGCCGAGCGAAACCGTGATCTTCAGGCTCTTCAGCTGGCTGGTCACCATCGCGCCGATGCGCTTCAGCGACACGTGCTGCACGGCGCTCTTGATGCTCGCCTTGGCCTGCGTCATGACGTGCACGCTCGCCCGGTAGGCGGCCTGCGCCTTCTGCTTCGCCACGTTGTACGCGTGCTGAAGCGAGGGTTTGATCGTGTTGTTCCAGGTGCTGACCGCCGCCTGTTTGGCCGAGCTCAGCGCGTGGGACACCTTCGTGGAGACGTAGTGGTACGCCCGCTCGATGTGCGACGCCGCGGAGACCGCCTGGTCGACCAGCCAGTTACCGGCCCGGACCGCGCCGTGGTAGAGGTCCTTCGCGACCTGGACGCCCCCGTGGTACAGGGACTTCGCGGTGTTGACGACCCCGTGGTAGACGGCCTTGGCGGGCTTGACGATGACCGTGTCGATCACCTTGTGGCACCAGCCGCAGGACGGCCAGTTTCCGCTCGGGTCGTTGTTCGCCATCGGGTCGCCGGCCGCGTACGTGTACTTGTTGGCCAGGATCGAGGCGCCACTGCTGTAGCTGGCGCTGTCGCGGGACGTGAACGTGCCGGTGCCGGGCTGGTACCAGCGGGCGCCCATGTCGACCTGGCCGGTGTCCGGGTCGGTCCAGTCGCCCTGGAAGCCGACGTTGGACGCGGTTCCGCTCTGCGCGACCCGGTTGCCGAACGGGTCGTACTCGGTGGAGCTGTCCAGCGAGGTGAGAGAGCCGTCGGCGTCGAAGGCGCCGACCACGTCGTCGTGTTGGTCGGAGACGGTGAGCTTGATGTTGTCGGGACTCTCGGCGACCGAGAGCAGTTCCCCGCCGGGGCCACGGCCGTACTTCTCCATGGTGTCCCCGATGGGATCGGGGCCGGTTCCGGAGTAGGTGATGAGCGCGCCGTTGCGGTTGATCATGCGGTCGAGGCCGTCGTACACGTACGTCTGGCCCTGCGAACTGACCATCCGGTCGAAGGCGTCGAACGAATACTGGTCGGTCAGGCCGGAGCTGGTCCGCGAGGCGAGGGTGCCGCGCGGCGTGTAGGTGTACGTGTAGTCGCCGTCGCTGAGCAGGCGGTTGCGCTCGTCGTACGTCGCGGTCTTGGCGCCGGCCCTGACGCGGTTGCCGGAGTCGTCCCAGGCGTACGCCACCGTGCCGGCGCTCGACGTCCACGAGGTGAGCCGGTCGGCGTCGTCGTAGCCGTAGGTGTTGCTGCCGGCCCCGGCCGTGCCGGTGGTGTCCTTGCCGATCACCCGGTCGGCCAGGTCGTATTTGTAGGTGATGGAGGAGACGGCGCTGCCGTCGCTGTTCTTGAGGGTGTCGGTGGTGAGCCGGTCGAGATCGTCGTACCCGAACTTCCGGACCCGCCCGGCGCCGTAGTCCACGCCCGACAGCGCGCCCGCGGCGTCGTACGACATCGTCTGCGGCACGCCGGAGACGCCGTCCCGGACGGTGGTGATGCGGCCCTTCTGATATCCGAAGGTGGCCGTGCCCGCGGCGTCGGTGCGGCTGGTGAGCTGGCCCTCGTCGTCGTAGGTGTACGAGGCCTTGCCCGACACCCCGTCGACCGAGAGCAGGTCGCCCCGGTCGTCGTAGCCGAAGGTGTTGGCCGAGCCGCCGGCCCCGGTGGTGACGGCGGTGGTGCGGCCCTCCGCGTCGTAGCTGTAGCCGCGGCTCACCGCGGCCGTCCCGCCGCCGCTGCCCTGTTCGGCGGTCAGCCGTCCGGCCGCGTCGTAGGAGCGGCTACGGACGACCCCGCCCGGAGCGGTCAGCGTGGTCGGGTCGCCGTTGAGGTCGTAGGCGACGGTCCAGGTGCGGTCGCTCGCCGCGGGCTGGGCCGTGGTGGCGGGCTCGACGACGCTCTCGGGCAGGCCGAGGCTGTTCGTCGTGTAGTACGTGGCCAGTCCGCGCCCGTCGGTGTAGCGCGTGCGGTTGCCGGCCGCGTCGTATCCCCAGCTGGTGGTGATCGTCGCGGTGGCGCTCTTCGGCTCGACCTGCCGGATCAGCTGGCCGAGGTTGTCGTAGGCGAAGGTGGTGGTCTTCTTCAGGGCATCGGTACGGCTGGTGACGTTGCCGCTCTCGTCGTAGCCGAACGTCTCCCGGCGCAGCTCGTTCCCGTCCGGGCCGAGGTTGATCTGCGCGACCATCGAGCCGAACGCGTTGTAGTCGAGCCGGGTGGTGCGGCCGGCGGCGTCGGTCTCGCGCACCTTGTTGCCGAAACCGTCGTAGCCGCTGGTCCTGGTCACCCCGGCCGGGTCGCGAACGGTGAGCAGGTCACCGGCCTTGTCGTAGGTCATCGTGGTGACCAGCCCGGTCGGCGAGGTCACCTTCACCGCGTTGCTGGCGTCGTCGTACGTGGTGGTGGTCGTCAGCGCCCGCTCGGCCGGCTTGCGCTCGAACGTCGTCGAGGTGACCGGGCGGTCCAGGTCGTCGTAGGTGGCCTGGACCCGGATCCCGGTCGGGGTCGTGGTGGAGAGCATCTTGCCGGTACGGGTGTAGGTGTACCGCGTGACCAGCCGCTCGTCGTCGGTGGCGCCCGGCATGTCCTTCTGAGTCAGCCGGTTGAGCCGGTCGTACGTGTACTTCGTGATGTGCTGCTTGGCGTCGGTCGACTCGATGACGTTGCCGAGCGCGTCGTACTTCGTCTTCAGGACTCCCGAGGCCGCGGTGCTGGGCGCACCCGGCGCCGTGTATCGCGGTCCCTCGACCGACACGGGCCGGCCCATCCGGTCGTACGTGGAGCGGGTGATGTTGCCGAGCTCGTCCTTGACGGCGACCGGTTCGCCGAAGGCGTTGTAGCCGGTGGTGACGGTCGGGTTCGCCGTCTGAGCCGCGTTCCCACCGCTCTCCACCGAGACGGCGGGAGCGATCGCGGCGATCTGGTCGCCGTTCTCGTCGTACTTGTAAGTGGTCGTGAAGGCGGCCGCGTCGGCGCCGGCCGCGTTGCCCCGCGGATCGGTCTGGCTGAGGGTGAGACCCCGCTGGTCGTACGTGTACGAGGTGGTACGCGACGCCGTACCGTCGAGCACCTTCTCCTGGCTCAGCCGGCCCTTGGCGTCGTAGACGTTGCTCGTCACGTTCGTGGCGGTGGCGACCACGGGCCACGGCACGTTCACCGCGTTGCCCGACGTCGTCGTCCGGACCACGTTGCCGAGCAGGTCGTACCCGAACGTGGTGACCCGGTTGAGGCCGCCCGGGTCCAGGGTCGACGACTGCGTACGCCCCAGCTTGTCGATCACGTTGGTGCTGACCTGGGTGCCGTTCGCGGTCGTCTGCCGGGTCACGTTGCCGGCGGCGTCATAGGTGTACTGCTCCATGACGTAGTCGCGGGTGCTGCCGTCCGGGTCGTGGAAGTTCTTGAGCACGGCCTTGGAGAGCAGATCGTCGCCGAGGTACGTGTACTCGATGCGCCGGCCCATCGAGTCGATCTGCGCGGCCATGCGGCCGCCGTAGTCGTACGCGTAGGAGTTGACGACGATGTACCCGAGCTTCGAGTCCTGGCCCGGTCCGCCGTCGGGGTCGCCCTTCCAGTCGTACAGGCGGACCTCGGACAGCTGGTTGCGCGCGGTGTAGGCGTACTCGTAATGGTTGCCGTTGCCGTCGACCACCGAGACGCGGTTGCCGAACCGGTCCCAGCCCTCGGTCTGCTCGTCGCCCTCCGGGTTCACCGTGCGCGTCTGGTGGTTGTGCTCGTCGTACTCGACGGTGGTGACCCGGTCGGCCTCGTTCGCGTCCAGCGCGTCCTTGACCGAGGTGCGCACCACGTTGCCGTCGACGTCGTACGTCGTGGTGGTGACCGCCTGGTGACGGGTGCCGTCGACGGCGTTGACGGTGACCGGTCCGGTGACGACGGTCGGCCGGCCGACATTGTCGTACGCGAACTGGGTGACGACGCCGCTCGGATAGCTGTCCGAGATCTCCTTCTCCTGGGTCTTGCGGCCCAGGGCGTCGTACGTGGTCTGGGTCAGCATGCCCGAGGGCCACGTCACCTGGGCCAGGTCGCCGGCCGCGGTGTAGTCGTAGCGGGTGACCTTGCCGGCGGCGTCGGTCGACGTGCGGATCAGGCCGGTCGGCAGGGTGTCGGTCGCGCTGCCGAAGGCGAACTCGCTGCCGTTGGTGTACGTGGTCGCGGTGACACCGCTGTCCGGGCCGGTCTCGCTGGTGACGTCGCCGCTGGTGTTGTACGCGGTGATGGTCCGGTAGGTGTTGTCGGTCGCGCTGCTCGACCGCGGGTCGCGCACCTCGACCGGCAGGTCGTTACGGGGATCGAGCGGGTTCGCGGTGTTCGGGCTGGTGTAGGACGTGTACGTGGTCTGGCAGTCGGACGGCCCGCGACAGGTCTTACGGGAGGCGACGTTGCCCCGGCTGTCGAAGGTCATCGTGACGACGTTGCCGTTCTCGTCGATGACCTGGTTCTGCCGGCCCTGGGCGTCGTACTGGAACGACCGCACGACCGAGCCGTTGAGCGGGTGCTCGTCGAAGATCGGACCGCCGGCGTCACCGGGAATGACGGTGCAGAACCGCGGATCGCCGGGGTCGGGCGTGGTGCAGACCTCGGACGGGGTGGGCGTCGGCGTCGGCGTGGGCAGCGGCTGGTCGGCGGGCCTGGTGCTGATGCCCAGCGGGGACGCGGAGCGCAGCAGCCGGCCGGCCAGGGCGTCGTACTCGTACAGGTAGGGGTTGTCGGCCGGGTCCAGCACCTGAACCGTGCGGCGCAGGTCGGTGTCCCCGCCGTGGACGACCGGCTTGCCGATCTTCCAGGTGCCGCCGTTGCCGTCGGTGTACTCGGCGATCCGGTCGGCCACGGAGTCGTACGTCATCTCGGCCGCGGTCTTGCCGCTGGGCAGGGTGATGGCCGTCAGCTGGCCCGCCTTGGCCGCCCCGGCGCTGTAGTGCGCCTTGACGCTCTGGTCGCTGAGCGGGTGCCCGTAGACGGCGATCTCGTCGAGCCCGCCCTGGAAGAACCGCTTCGCGGTGCTGCCCCAGCTCGGCCAGGCGGTCGGCGTGGTCGCCCATCCCGCGCCGGCCTGGTTGAAGGTGAGCAGGCTCTGATCCAGGACGCCGTCGGTGGCGGCCTTCGTGCCCTTCTTCACGCCGTCCACGTACAGGGTCTGCACGTCGGCCGCGACGGAGAGCACGACGTGGTGCCACTTGCCGTCCCGCAGGTCGGCGCCGCCGTCGATCGGCTTCGGCGTGGTGGCGGTCGTCTTGAACTGGCCGCGGACATGCCCGTCGGTGCCGACGTAGAGCAGCGGAACTCCGGTCGCGGGCGTGGTGCCGAGCGCGGTGTCCTGATAGCCGAGCAGCGGGCCACCGCTCTGCACGGCCGAGACTGTGAACCACAGTTCCACGGCGGTGTCCCGGCCGCGCTTGACGACACCCTTCGGCAGTTCGGCCACCGAGGTCGTGCCGTTGAACTGAGCTGCGGTGTCGTCACCGCCGGCCAGCGCGCCCGGCTGCTCGAGGGTCACGTTGGCCAGAGTGCCGGCGTCCTTGCCCAGGTTGTTCGGGACGTCGCTGGCGGCGGCGGTGGCGCCGGCCTTCTCCCCCAGGCGCCAGTACGAATCCGGGCCGCTGTCGGTCACGCTGCTGCGATAGTGCGAGCCGTCGGCGTACGAGTACGTGGTGCAGGCCTGGCCCTCCGGCGCGCACACCTTGGTCAGCCGGTCCCCGTCGTACGTGTACGTCCAGGTCAGGGCGGAGCCGTTCACCGGGTCGGTGGCGACGCTCTGCACGTGCGTCCCGGCGGTGTTCCAGGTGAGCGTGAGCGCCCGCAGGGCCTTGGTGGCGCTGGGCGCCCGCTTCGTCTGCAGCTTGGTCAGGCGGCCGGTCTGCGAGTCGTAGACGAACTCCAGCACCCGGGAGTACTTGTCGGTGATCGAGGCGATCCGGCCGTCGCCGCCGCGGAAGGTGTAGGTCGTGTTCGCCTGGTCCTTCAGGACGTACGTGCTGGACGCGATCGACAGCTGGCCGGTACGGCCGAGCGGGGCCGCGAACGTGCCGTCACTGTTACGGCCGTAGCGGACCTGCTGCCCGTCGGGGTACGTGATCAGCGCGTTGCCGGACCCGTCGGCGTCCAGGGCCACCCGCATGTCCAGTTCGGACATCCAGCCCGCGCCGAAGGCGAGGTCGGCCCGCGGGTCCAGGCTGTTGTAGGTGCGCAGGATGCTCAGGTCGGGGCCGGCCGACGCCTCGGTGGCGTCCACCGCGCTGGTGCTGTAGTTGCCCAGGTCCGGGTCGAAGTCCTTGTCACCCGAGCCGTACGGCGCGTTCGCGACCCGCGACGTGATCTCCGGCTGCGGTACGACGGTGGTCAGCGTGGCGTAGTCGCCGGCGACCTCGGTGGTGTTGTCCTTGACGAACGCCCGCCAGACGTACGGCTTGCTCCAGGCCAGCTTGCCGGCCGGAACGGTGAAGGACTGCTTGGTCTGGTACGCGGTCTGGGTGCACCCGGTCGGGTTGGCCGACGCGTCCACCGCGCAGTACTCGAACTTGTACTGCAGCGTCTGCTTCGGAGGCGCGTCGAGGTCCACGCCCTGCGCCCACAGCTGCGGCGTCAGGTTGGGCGACTCGTAGCCGTTCGGCGGGTAGACCCCGCCCAGCGCCGGCGGGATGTTACGAACCTCGAGCGCGATCCGCGCCGGTGGCACCAGCTCGTCGGTGAAGACCCGCCCCGAGGTGGTCGCCATGCTGAAGTCGAGGATGTACGAGCCGATCGGCAGCGCCTTGATGGTCGCGTCCAGCGTCGTGGAGGAGCCGCGCGCGACAGTGCCCGGCAGCGTGGCGGCCACGTACTGGCCGATCTTGGCCTGGGTCTTCGCGTTGTAGAGCCGGTACACGAGCTGGAAGCCACTGGGCGTCCAGTCCATCGCGCTCTTGTTGGTCACCGTGACCTTGACCTTGCCGGCCTGGTTCTGCAGAACCGCCGGCTTCGGCGTCGGGCTCGGCACGGAGTACTTCGCGTTGTACGGGGTGTGGGTGACGTACAGGGTCGGCGGGTTCGCGCTCCCCGTACCGGCGATGGTCTTCCAGGCGCTCTCGTCGCTGACCGCCGCGCGGAACGAGATGCCGTTGTTGGCCTTGCCGTCGACCCAGCCCTGCACCAGGTCGCGGCCCTTCGTGCCCAGGTCGAGCACGGTGCCGGTGACCGGACAGGCCGAGCTGGACTGTCCGAGGCCGACGTAGCCCTGAGCGAACGAGGCGGAGGCGAGGGCGCCGCCGACCGACGGGCCCGGGTAGCTGGTGTGGTCGTTCGCGGTCCACGACCCGGTCACCGGGTAGACGCCGAGGGCGCGGGGCTTGCAGGACGGCGCGTCGAACGCGGCGAAGCTGAGCTGCGCGCTGAAGATGGTCTCGTGGGCGAGCGACGAGACAAGCCCGCCGAACTTGACGTACGAGGCGGAGTTGACTCCGTTCTTGCGGCCGACGGACAGATCGCCGCCGCCGTGCGACGTGCCGCCCTGGACTATGAGGCTCTCGGTGACGGAGCCGTTGCCGAGCACCGGCGGATCGAGCCGTACCGGAAACGCCCGGCCGGCGGCGCGCAGCCACGCCGCGTCGGCGTCGACGGCCAGCGCGGGACGGCCGTCGCGGCTGGTCAGCCGGTAGGAGACACCGCTGGAGACCGCGCCCTCGGCGTCGACCAGATATCCGGCCGGGATGGTGGCCACGGTGGTCTTCTTGGCGTCGCGCAGCAGAACCTGGCCGTTCTCGACCGCCGCGGTCAGACCTGACAGCTGGAGCGGGAAAACGAAGCCGGTGGGGGCGTCCGCCGAACCGAGAACGAGAGTTTCCTTGACGCCGCCGGGCTGGGCACGGAGTTCGACGTCGACATCGGGCCAGACGCCCGGATAGGTGGCGGTGTCACCGGCAACCTTGCCGGCGACGGCGGCGGCACCGGCCGCGCCGTAGGCGAGGACCCCGCCACCGGGGAAGGTCACCCGCACGAGCTCGGAAGCGTCGGCGCGGGCGGCCAGTTTCAGATCGACCGAGTCGGCGCCGCGCCGCCATCCCCCATCGGGATCCGCGGTCAGCTTCGAGTCGATCGGCGCCCAGCTGCCGTCGGGCTTGCGGTAGTTCAGGGGAGCCGCGGAGAACTCGGTCGTCTCGGTGCCGTCCGGATTGCGGTACGCCCGTTCATGAGGCCCCCGGCGTGTGGCTATCTCCGGCCCGGCGCCCGGCCCGAACCGTTTCGCCTGCCCCTGAGGCGCGGTCATCACGCGGGCGGCGTTGGCCGGGAGCGTAGGCGCCTTGACCGGCGGGTACTTCGAACGCTCCGACGTGGGCCGCACGGTGTTGCGGCGCCCGGCGACCACCGGGTCGAGCCCCGCGGCGTCGCCCCAGCGCTGCTCCGGGGCCTTGTCGGAGCCGGCGGGCGTCTCCACTGCCACGAGTCGCGGGTGGAGCTGGACGGCGGTCGTGCCCTGCTCCCCCGCCCACGCGCCGATGAGCAGCACCAGGAACGCGGCGAAGGCCAGCCGTCCCTTGTGGAAGAGCTGCCGTTTCGCGCGCACACGCCTGTTCCGACGGCCAGACACTGAGAAACCCCCGCATGCCGCCTGAGCGACGCTTGTCCATGATTCGATCCGAGCGACGAGACGGTAGGCGCTGACCAACAAGCTGATCAACCAACGAAGCGGGAAATTACCGACCGTTGCGCAGCTCCGGGGTTAATCCGGTCACCCGGCACGCTTCCGCCACAGTCCTGAACTGGGCCGACATCCGACCCGAAACACCGAGTACAGAGCCTTGTTATATATCTCACAGTTACTCACAGCACACGTTTAGTAGTCGCACGTGAGCCACCGATTAGCGCGGTTCCGCCGTGAGCACTCAACCAACGAGCCCGTCGGTGAACCGTCTCAAATACGCACTTAGCCCCTGGCGGCGTTCACGGGTGGAGGACCACGATGCCGTCCTCGTCGGAGACGACCTCGGCGCCGGGGTGGAAGTCGCAGCCGCCGATGCGCAGGGGAACGTCGCGGTCGCCGGCGCCGGTCTTGGCGCTCTTGCGGGGATTGGAGCCGAGGGCCTTGATGCCCAGCGGGAGGACGCGGAGCTCGGCCACGTCACGGACGGCGCCGTTGATGACCACGCCGGACCAGCCGTTCGTGACCGCCAGGCCGGCGATGACGTCGCCCATGAGGGCCCGGTGCAGGGAGCCGCCGCCGTCCACCACCAGGACGCGGCCGGCGCCCGGCTCGCTCAGCACCGACTTGAGCAGGGCGTTGTCCTCGAAGCAGCGGACGGTCACCGCCGTGCCCCGGAAGGTGGCGTGTGCCCCGTACTGAAGGAATTGGGTGTCGCACGAGCCGATGCTGTCGCCGTGGTCGTCGATGAGGTCAGCCGTCTTCGTCATGAGGTCCTCTCAGGAACGCTTCGATCACCGGGGTGAGGTCGGCCGCGAACTCGTCGAAGAAGCCGTGCCGGCCGCGGTCCTGGAGGTGCAGGGTGGCCGTGGCGAGACGCCGCCGGATGTCGTTCGAAAGTGACGACCCGGAAGTGGGGCTCGAAGCGCTCGCGGAGGCCCGTCCACCAGTCGTGCGCATTCGCCTGCCCGGACAGCAGGAGCAGGGTCGGACCCTGGCCGCTCTCTTGAACGGCCAGGGGGAACTCGCTCAGGGCTTGCGGCCGACGGCGGTCCAGACGTTGATGTCGGAACGCTCGGGGATCTCGGCGCCCGGCGCGGGGCGCCACTCGCTGGCCGGGACGACGCCCGGGTCGACGAGCTCGAGGCCGTCGAACAGGGCCGTGAACTCGTCTTTCGGGCGGGTCCAGACGTCGGACTTGCCGGACTCCACCAGCTGACGATAGAGCGCCTGCTGCTCCGGCGTGCCGAAATCGGAGGTGGCGTGGGTGGCGACCAGGTAGCTGCCGGACGGCAGGGCGTCGAGCAGCCGGCTCACGATCGGCTTGGCCGCGCCGTCGCCGTGGATGAAGTGCAGGACGGCGATCAGCATGAGGCCGACCGGCTGCTTCAGGTCGAGAGTCTCGGCCAGCGCCGGGTCGGCCAGGATGCGCTCGGGGTCGTTCAGATCGGCTTCGATGTACGCCGTCCGGCCCTCCGGGCTGCTGTTGAGCAGAGCCCGGGCGTGCACCATCACGAGCGGGTCGTTGTCGACGTACACGATCCGCGACGTGGGCGCGTGGCGCTGGGCCACCTCGTGGGTGTTGTCGGCGGTGGGCAGGCCGGTGCCGATGTCGAGGAACTGCCGGACGCCGGCCTCCTCGGCCAGGAACCGCGTGGCGCGCTGAAGCATCGCGCGGTTGGCGAGGGCGCCGAGGCGCACCTTGGGGAAGAGGCGTTCGAGTTCGTCGCCCGAGGCGCGGTCGGCGGCGAAGTTGTCCTTGCCGCCGAGCCAGTAGTTGTAGCGCCGGGCGGGGTGGGCGACGTTGGGGTCGATGCCGGAGGCGACGGGATCCACAGGGGAACAATAGGTCAGCAGGATTCGTAGTGATACCCCGCCTCGCCCTGTGGGACGACCTCCCGATCGCGCAGGATGACGGAGATACGCGCGCCGTGATCCCGGCATGCCCGACGGTAGGCGTCGATGCCGTTGTCGGTGTACTCGACCTCGTACACCTGGTCGCCGTAGCGGTCGAGATAGGCGCCGCATTCGTCGTACACCGCGCATTCCTCGGTCACCGCGAAGTCGAACCCGAGGCTCCGCCCGTCGAAGTCGGCGGCGTTCTTCTGCCCGGCGGCGAGGCCGCTCTCATGGGCTTTCGAAACCAGAATTCGGGCGTACGCCACGGCGTGCTCCGCGGAGAGCTGACCCCCGGACCGGGTGTACGAGTCGAGGTTGTCCGGCTCGACGGCACGGAACCCTTTCGCCGCGCACCCCTCGAACCAGCCGCCGACGATCTCGCCGAGCGCCGCCCGCTTGGCCGGGGTGGAGATGTCCAGCAGGTGTTCGCCGGGCCAGTCCGGGTCCTGCCTCGTCAGTACGAGATCGGGGTGCTCCGCTTGCCACCAGCCGTTCTCGCCGGGCTGAGTCTGGAACGCGTTCACATAACAAATGCCATAGGCATCCGCCGGGGCGTCGGCCGCCCGGTCCCGGTCGACGATCCGCACGCCGGCCGCCGGCGGGTAGGCACCGCCGAGCTGATAGTCGAAGCGCCCGTCGGCCGGCGGCGCCACCCACCCCCGCGGGGACGTGGCGGGTTCCGGCTCGGAGCCGCATCCCGCCGCGGCCAGAACCACGGCAACCGCCGCCGCCAAGATCCGTCGCATGTCCTCACGGTAGGCGGGGCGGCAAGCGCCCGTCAGCCGGAAGGTCGGAGCGGCACGCGGCAGGTGATGGTGGTGCCTCCGCGGTATCGGTCACCGAGCGCAGCCGCAGGGCGAGCGCGACCAGCCGCTGCTGGGCGCCGTCGTGCAGGTCCCGTTCGATGCGGCGGCGGGCCTCGTCGGCCGCCGCGACCAGGCGGGCGCGGGAGCCGACCAGCTCGGCCCGGCTCTGCGCGTTGGCCACGGCGATGGCGCAGAGCTCCGTGAACGCGGCCATCCGGGCCTCGGTGTCGTCGGGCAGCCGGCCCTCGCTCGAGCCGACCGCGATCATGCCCCAGAGGCGGCCGCCAGCAGGGTGACCGTGCCGTCCAGTTCGTACCGGAAGAGCCGGGCCGTGCTGCCGCCGAAGTGCCGCCAGATCTCCTTGCAGACGGCGGCGAACACCTCTTCCGGTGGCACGCCCTGGGCGACCAGCAGCGCGAGCCGGCGCAACTGCACCAGAGTCTCGGCGTCGTCCATGTGTCCGGGCACCCGTCGGGGCTGCCATTCAGCAGGCGGAACACACAAGATCGGCCGGGTGTCGTACCGTGCCTGCGATGGAGAGCCGACGGGTGGTGAGCGACGACGAGGTGACCCGCGCCGGGTGCCGTTTCTTCCTGGCGCACGGGACCGTCGAGATGAGCCGGCTGGCCGAGGACATGTGCGTCAGCAGGGCAACCCTCTACCGGATCACGCACAGCCGGGACCGGTTGCTGGGCGACGTGCTGTGGCGGCTGGCCGAGCGGATGCTGTCCGACGCGCGCCGCGAATGCACCGCCACCGGCGCCGACGGCGTGCTGGAAGTCACCCGGCGCTTCACCGAGCGCCTGCTCGCGGCCGAACCCTTCCGCCGGTTCCTGACCACCGAGCCGGAGGTCGCGGCCCGGGTGCTGATGACCGGCGCCGGCCGGGTCACCGAGCGGGTGGTGGCGGCCCAGCACGAGATCTTCCGCGAGGCCGGGCTGTCCGAGGCCACCGACGACCTGGCCTACCTCTACGTCCGGATCATCGAGTCGGCCCTGTACGGCGAACTGGTCGACGGGCGGCACGCCGATCTGGCCCTGGCCGAGCGGGTCCTCAAAGAGATCTTGAGACAGCTGTCGCACGATCCTCGGTGACCATGGTGTTACCGATCGACGAACGCTTATGGTTCGGCGTGCCCAAGCCCCGAGCCCTGTGGCTGCTGGCCGTGCCGACGGCCGCGCCCCTGCTGACACCCTTCGTGAACCGGCTCGAGCCCACTCTGCTGGGCGTGCCGTTCTTCTACTGGTACCAGTTCGCCTGCGCCGTCCTGGCCATCGGCGTGCTCACCACGGTCTACGTGATGACGGCGGAGAAGAAATGACCGACGTCGCCGTCTTCGTGATCCTGATGATCCTGGTGCTGGGGCTCGGCTTCGTCATGGCCCACCGCCGCCAGGCCCGACACCGGGAAAGCCTCGAGGAGTGGGGCGTCGCCGGCCGCGCCTTCGGCAACTGGACCACGTGGTTCCTGCTCGGCGGCAGCATGTACAGCGCGTACACGTTCATCGCCGTGCCCGCCCTGACCTACGGCGTCGGCGCGGTCGGCTTCTTCGCCGTCCCGTTCGCGATCGTCACCGCCCCGCTCACCTTCGTGCTCACCACCAAGATCTGGTCGGTGGCCCAGCGGCACGGCTTCCTGACCCACGGCGAGTTCGCCGGCGCCCGCTTCGGCTCGCGGCCGCTGAGCGCGCTGATCGCCGTCACCGGCATCCTGGCCACGATGCCGTACATCGCCGTGCAGCTCATCTCCCTGCAGGCGATCCTGCGCACGGTCGGCCTCGGCGGCGAACTCCCGCTGCTGGCCGCGGTCGGCGTCGTCTCGATCTGCACGTTCCGCTCCGGCCTGCGCGCGCCGGCCCTGCTCTCCATCGTCAAGGACATCCTGCTGGCCTGGATGCTGATGACGGCGGTGCTGATGGTCGCCATGTTCGGCGGCTGGGACACCACCTTCCACCAGGCCGGCCAGCGCCTGCCGGCCGGCCTGCTGCTGCCCGACAACGGCCAGCTCGGCTTCCTCACCCTGGTCATCGGCTCGGCGCTGGCCATCTTCGCCTACCCGCACGCCCTGACCGGCATGCTCGCGGCCAAGGACCGGGCCACGGTGCGCCGCAACGCCGCCGCGCTGCCCGTCTACTGCCTGGCCCTCGCCCTGATGGCCCTGCTCGGCTTCTTCGCCCTGGCCCGCGGCGTCACCCCGCTCGACGGTGACCTCAACACGGTCATCCCCCGCATGATCCACGAGTACTTCCCGCCCTGGTCGGCCGGTGTCGCCTACGCCGCCCTGAGCATCGCCGCCCTGATCCCGGCCGCGGTCATGTCGATCGCCGCCGCGAACTGCTTCACCCGCAGCGTCTACCGCCCGTACCTGCGCCCCGGGGCCTCCCCCGGCGAGGAGGCGCGGGTCAGCCGCTGGACGTCACTGGCGGTCAAGTTCGGCGCGGTCGCCTTCATCCTGCTGCTGGACCCCACGTACTCGGTCGAGCTCCAGCTGATCGGCGGCGTGATCATCCTCCAGACGGTGCCCGCGGCGGTCCTGGGCCTGCTCACGAACTGGTTCCACCGCACGGCCCTGATCATCGGCCTGCTGACCGGCCTGGCCGTCGGCGTCATCATGCTCTACAACATCGCCCGCGTGGACGCGACGGGCCGCGTCGTCGAGGCCCACTTCGGCGGTTCGAGCTGGTCCCTGGGCGACGGCCGCACCATCTACGTCGGCATCGTCGCCCTCGCGGTCAACCTGCTGGTCACGGTCCTGTTCACCGCCCTGCTACGCCTGGCCGGCGTCCCGTCGGGCCTGGACGCGACCCGCCCGGAGGACTACGACAGCGACGCCGACGACCCCCGCCTGCGCCGCCTGGACGCCCTGCTCGACGGCCTGCCCCGCGACGAGAAGACCCCCATCCCTTAGAGGTACGAGTTCTCGAACGGCACCGCGAAGCTCACGCCGGCGCCGTCGTCCCGCGCGCTCCCGTCGCCCGTTCCGGCCGGTGCGAGCCCTCACCCTAAAACCGGACATATCCCGCATATACTGACCTCATGCGGAGATCTCTGATGCTGGCCGTGACCGCCCCCCTCCTGGCCACGGCCACACCCGCCCTCGCGATGCCCGCCACCCCTCTCCGCACCACAGCCGAACCAGCCGCCGCCCCTTTCCGCGCCACTGCCGCGCCCGCCGCCGCCCCTTTCCGCGCCGCCGCCGCGCCTCTCCGCGCCACCGCCGCGCCCGCTCCCGCGGCCGACGCTCTCCCCGCCGTCTGCCCCGCTGCGGTGCATGCCCCGGCCGCCACCGCCGACCACCTCACCTCGACCGGCGCGGGCCTGCACAAGCAGACCGTCACCGTCGACGTGCCGCCCGGCTGGCGCATGACCCTCGACGGCCGCGACCCCGAATACGTCGAAACCGTCCTGGTCGCCGACGGCTTCTACACGCAGGACTCCCCGCGAACCGTCACCTGGACCCCGAAGCTCCGCTTCATCGGCACCGCCGCCCCCGTGACGATCCGCCTGACCGCCCCCGACGGCCACACCCGCACGCTCACCTACACGGCGACGGTCACCTGCCCGCCCCCGCCGTCCGCGCCAACCCACACCACGACCGGCTCCAGCCGGGCCTTCCAGTCGGTCACGTTCGCCATCCCACCGGGCGGCCACATCGGCCTGGCCGACGGCCAGCCCCTGGAACTCCCCCAGGGCAACCTGGGCCTGGCCATGATCTCCTCGATCTCCACCATCCCCGGCCAGCCCCACGACGACACCCTCATCGGCGCCGCCGGCACCCTGGTCTTCACCCCCACCCGAGGCGCCACCGGCCCGATCCCCCCGATCCGCTACACGGTCACCGATTCCTACGGCCAGACCTCGGAGGGCGTCTACCAGCCCTCCCTCCGGGGATACGCCCGGCAGTGACATCACGCCTCGGCGAACCCTCCTGGCCTGATGTCCTCGACGCCGGTCACCGCCGGGCAGCCGGCGCGCACTCATGGCCCCACACGCGACCGCTGAACGCCTCCTCGCGGGTCCGGTTCGCTGCGGCCCACCCCGGCACAACGGCACCGCGCCGCGCCGGCGGCCCCGGCCGCGGTTCCGGCTTGTGCAGTGCCGGGGAGACGACACGAGTTTCTGCTTTGCGGTCGAGCGGACCGTTCCCCGCAGCGCTCTCGGTGGCTCGGGCAGCCGTTCCCGCAGCGCTTCTCGGTAGCCGGGCCGACCGTTCCCTGCGGTGCTCTCAGTCGCCCGGCCAGCTGTTCCCCGCAGCGCTCTCAGTCGCCCGGCCAGCCGTTCCCCGCACCGCTCTCGGTGGCCGGGCCGGCCGTGTCGGTGAGGGCTTCGATGGTCCCACCCGCGGGACAGGCCGCCGAGCCCGGACCGGCGCGCCGGCAAGCCCCCGCTCCTCCCTCCCGTGACCGACCGCGAGGGGCCTCAAGCTCGACACGGACGTGAGCGGGAAAGGCAGGTCGAGCCCGACACGGATGAAGCCAAAACAGAGGTTGAAGCAAGCAAGGAGCGTGGCCAGGAAGGGCGGCCGAGTCGGGCAAGGGGCGTAGCCGGGACGAGGGGCCGAGTCGGGCAAGGAGCGTGACCGGGAAGCTCGGACGCCGCGGCAGATGCTCGTGTGGTGGGTGCGCGGCTTTTGTGGTCGGGTGGGTGACGCCGCGTACGACATCAGCCTTGAGGATTCAGTCCCCAGCGGGTGAAGCGGGCGCGGGCGTGGCGTTCGCCGCGGGCTATGAGGAGGCGGCGGCCGCCGGGGAGGCGGCTCAGGGACTGGCTGATGAGCAGGTTGGCGGCGACTCGGGTGAGGCCGTACCACGGGAAGCGGTAGGGCAGGCCCAGGTCGTGCATGGCGTGGCGGCCCAGGAGCCAGGAGCTCAGTGAGAGGGCGCGTTCGCGTTCCAGGCTCCGGCGCCGGCGGCCGGGGAACTCCTGGTCGGTCATGGCGATCAGGGCCCGGGCC
Organism: Actinoplanes sp. NPDC048988; assembly: GCF_043197815.1. Taxonomy (NCBI): domain Bacteria; kingdom Bacillati; phylum Actinomycetota; class Actinomycetes; order Micromonosporales; family Micromonosporaceae; genus Actinoplanes; species Actinoplanes sp. NPDC048988. The sequence goes on from NZ_JBICTW010000005.1 coordinate 291,374, forward strand.
AGCGCCCGGCTGTTGTCGTCGGGTGGTGGGTCGTACGACAGGAAGTGGTAGAGCAGTCGGCGGCCGCGTTTCTCGGTGTGTGGGAGCCACTGCTCGTTCACGCCCATGAGCCAGCCGATGTAGGACCACAGGTGCATCACGGCGGCCGCGTCCCGGCGTGAGACGCGCACGCCGAGCAGGCGCAGGTGCAGCAGGAAGCTGGTGCTGAAGACGCCCAGGGTGCTGGCCTGGTCGTACTGGTTGATCGGGGTGCCGCGCAGCGCCGTGTCCCAGGTGGGGTCGGCGGCGAGGCGGGCGTTGACCAGGGCGTGCATGATCCGGACGTGCAGGGTCAGGCGGAAGCCCTCGCGGCCGGGGTCGAGGCCGCCGGGGGCGGTGACGGCGCGCCACCAGATCGACGTCTCCTTGACGCGACGCAGGGTTTCGCCGCCGGCCAGCCGGCCGGTGCGGACCAGCGGTTCCAGGGCGGCCGCGGTGCGGTAACCGCCGAGCAGGGAGCCGTACGCGAGGACGAGGCCGGCGTCCAGGCCGAACGCGCGGCAGGCGTGGGCGCCCCGGTCGAGCAGGCGGTCGTCGACCCACGGCGGACGGTCCAGCACGGCTTCGAAGAAGGCCCGGCCGGCGCCGGCGGGGCCGGCCGCGAGGGCGGTGTGCAGCTCGCGGGCGGGAACGGCTCGGACGAGAGCGGCCGCCAGTTCGTCATGCTGCGACAGAGCCGCCTTGAGAGCCGCGAGTTCGGCCTGGTTCGGCCGCGCGCCCCGGCCGGCGAGACGCCGCAAGGGGGCGGCGGCGCGTTCGCCCCACGCGCGGTCCTGGCCGAAGCGGGTGGGGGTGGTCATCCGAACAGCTTGCGGATCTGTTCGTTGAAGGTCAGCACGGACAGGAAGCCGAACAGCAGGAAGGACCACACCAGCGCGGCGACGCGGCCGGCGCGCGGGCGGATCTCCGGCGGCAGCAGGCGGAGGTTGATGAGCAGCAGGAGGGCCGAGTAGACGAACATCATCAGACCGCCGGTGACGGCCGAGATGACCAGCAGGACCAACGGCTGGGTCACGCCGGACAGCAGCACGAGGATGCCGACCAGGACGAGGCCCCAGACCAGCGCGAAGTACATCTTGCTTTCGTTGAAGGACTTCAGATACGCGGTCTTGAGCACGTCGGCGGCCAGGCGGCTGGTGTAGTCGACGATGCCGAGCGCGGCCGCGAACAGCGAGAAGGCCCCGATGATCCAGAAGAAGGTGCCGAACCAGCCGCCGACGGCGTCGTTGAGGGCCTCCCCCTCGGCCTTGAGGAACGAGATGTTGTTCGTCAGTCCCTCGTCGCCGAAGACGGTGGCGTAGGCCAGCATCGAGGTGAAGAAGATGGTCAGGAAGGTGATGAGCACGAACGTCGTCAGCTGTTCGATGTTCGCGAAGCGCCACCAGCGGCGCCAGCGGTTCATGTTCTCGCCGGTCGTCTCGAAGATGAAGCCGGTGGACGGCGCCGCCTCGAGCTGACCGGTGACCGGGCTGACGATGCGGGGCACGTACGCGCCCATCCCGAAGCCCTTGTCCCGGATCCAGTTGCTCTGGCACAGATTCTGGCCGCCGCCCGCGCCCGCGAAGGCGAGCGCGCCCATCAGCAACGCGAAGCCGAGTTCCTCGTACGGAAGCCCGGCCTTGGTGATGATCTGCGGGGCGTCGGCCCACGCGGACGCGCCGATCGCGGCGATCGAGCCGACCACGAACAGCAGCAGGACGGCCGCCACCTTCACCATCTGGATCTTCTCGAGCGCCTGGTAGACGACCGGCGCGAGGGTCAGGATGATGCCGATCAGCAGCAGGAAGCCGATGGCGATCGGCGTGACCCGGCCGCCGACCAGGTACGTGGTGAGGGTGGCCGAGCTCGTCGCCCAGCCCGGCCAGATGTTGGCGAAGTAGGCGAGGATCGCGAAGAACAGTCCCCAGTGGCGCCAATACCGGCTGAAGCCGGTCAGCGCGGTCTCGCCGGTGGCCAGCGTGTACCGCTCGATCTCCATGTTCAGGAAGTACTGCGTGGCCAGCCCCACGAAGGCGGCCCAGACGAAGACCAGGCCCACTTGCGAGGCGATGTACGGGAACAGGATGAACTCGCCGCTGGCCAGGCCGACGCCGGCGGCGATGATGCCCGGGCCGATGACGCGGCGGAAGTTGGCGGGCGGTTCCGGTAGTTCGCGGACCTCGGGCGCGGGAAGGTGCCTGGTCGGAAACACCATGGACACCAATCTATGCTTGTACCCCACGCGGGCGCCACACCTGCCATGCTCTTCAGGCATGACGTCCGCGCGCCGGCCCGAGCTCGACGCCATCCGGCTCGCGGTGGTGCTCGGGCTGGTGTTCTTCCACGCCGCGCTGGTGTTCGACACCCGCGACGACTTCTACGTGAAGAACGCTCAGACGACCGAGGCGGTCACGTGGATCGCCGGGCTCGGCGTCGTGTGGGCCATGCCGGCGCTCTTCCTCATCGCGGGGCTGGGCTCGTGGCATTCGCTGGGCCGGCGCGGCACGGGCGGCTTCGTACGGGAGCGACTGTTGCGGCTCGGGGTGCCGCTGGTCTTCGCCTCACTGACCATCATCCCGATTCCCCAGTGGATCCGGTACGGCGCCTCGGAGCCGTACCTCGAGTTCCTGCGCGACTACTTCGACGTTCACCTGGACCTGTCGGACTTCCCGTTCGTCGTCCAGGGCGAGTTCTTCGAGACCGGCCACCTCTGGTTCGTCGTCCTGCTGCTGGCCTTCGCCCTGATCCTCGCCCTCGTGGCGGGCCGCCTGCCGCCGATCGGCGGCCCGATGCGGCATCGCGGCGTGGTGTTCCTGCCCGCGCTGCCGATCGCGCTGATCGGGGCGCTGCTCGGCATGGAGGAGGCCTTCGCCGGGTGGAGCCGATGGGCCTATCTGCTTTTCTTCCTGTACGGGTTCCTGCTCGCGGCCGACGACCGTTTCCGCGCCGCCATGCGGCGGGACGCCCGGTGGGCCGCCGTGATCGGGCTCCTGCTGTTCGGGGCCTCGGGCGCCGCCCTGAGCACGGCCGGCGACGACCCGTTCACCGCGATGACCGCGCACGCGATCGTGGCCCGGGTGCTGTTCGGCCTGGCTGGATGGTTCTGGGTGGTCGCCATCCTCGGGCTGCTCGACCGGGGGTCGCCGCCACCGCGCAGCCCGGTGATCGGCTACCTCGCGGTGGCCGCCCTGCCGCTGTACATCCTGCACCAGCCGATCGTGGTGGTGGTCGCGTTCTTCGTGGTGCGCTGGGACCTGCCGATGCTGGTCGCCTACCTGGCCATCGTCGCGATCAGCTTCGCCGTGATGTTCGCTGTCTACGATGTGCTGGTGCGCCGCACGAGGGTGACGCGGTTCCTGTTCGGGATGCGGCCGTGAGCATCGTCCTGACCGGGGCCACCACCGGGATCGGACGAGCGACCGCCCGCCTGCTGGCCGGGTCGGCCGGCCATCTCATCCTGCACGGGCTCGAGCCCACCATCGGCGACTTCGCGCCCGGCGACCGGATCACCTACTTCCCGGCCGACTTCGGCGACCTGGACGAGGTCGAGCGGCTGGCCGCGCGCATCCGGGCCGCGACCGACCGGATCGACGTGCTGATCAACAACGCGGCCCGGCCCGGTCCGCCGGCCCGGACGGTGAACGCGGCCGGTCACGAGGTCACCTTCCAGGCCAACTATCTGGCGCCGGTGCTGTTGACGACCCGGCTGCTCGACCTGACCCGGCGGGTGGTGAACGTCGCCTCGGCCACGCATCTGTCGGCGACCTTCGCCGGCCCGGGCCGGCCCTACTCGGCGGCGGGCGTGTACGCGTACTCCAAATTGGCCCTTGTCGCCTATTCCTGCTGGCTCTCGCGGCGCCGGGCCGAGGTCGTCAGCATGCACCCGGGCGTCATCGCGACGCCGCTGCTGCACGCCATGTTCCCGATCGGCGGGGACCGGCCCGAGCACGCCGCCGGGAACGTCCGCTACGTGGCCTCGCGGCGCGGTGACAACGGCACCTATTACGACGAGCGGACGCCCGCGCCGCCCAACCCGGAAGCGCTCGACCCGGCGGCTCAGGAGCGGCTGATCGACCTCACCGTACGGGCCCTGGACGTGTCGGCCCTGTCCGAGAAGCGGTGACGGGCGGCCCGCCGCCGTTGTCACTTGGCCGGGAACCGGCCGCAACCGCTGTCGCCGACACCGTCGATCTTGCTGGCGGTCTCCGGCCCGTACTGGCCGTCGGACGAGGCACCGATCTTGGTCTGGGTGCGCTTCAGGGCGGCCTTCGTGGCCGGGCCGAAGTCGCCGTCGGCGGAAAGGCTCTTCTCGCTGTAGCAGTAGTACATCATCCGCTGGAGGGCGGTGACGGCGGTGTTCTTGGCGCCCTCGGAGAGCGAACAGCGGGTGGTGCCGCCGCCCCACGGGACGGTCATGAAGCCGGCGCCGGCTTCGCTCGAACCCATCACCATGGTGGTCGTGCACTTCGGCGTCGCGGCCGCGGCCGGTCCGGCCGGCAGCAGCCCGGCGATGCTCGCGGCCATGGTGAGGCCGGCCGCGGCGAACGAGAGTTGACGAACGTTCATGGTTCTCCTTTTGACGGCCCGCGAAAGGGCACGCCGATGACGCGATTCCGAGGGCGGACATCGCGAAAGAGGTGATGATTGATCGAGGGAGCGACATTCGCTGGCGCCGATTCCTCCTCGACGGACAGACGCTAACATGGTCAACAACGCCCGAACAAGATCGGAATACGTCACTGGGTGGTGCTCATGCCGGATCCGCACGACACCTACCCGAGCCTGATGCACACGGCGCTGGGCGCCACGGACCATGCACCTCGACTCCCACGTGCCGGCCCGCGACCGTCGATCGGGCAGAGGTGAAAATGGCTTCCCATGACGGTTCAACAGCTGCTCGACACGCTTGTCGCCGGTGGGGCCGCGGGCGCCCTGGCGGAACTGCGGGATGCCGGTGGGACGGCGCGGGCCTCGAGCGGGGTCGCCGAGCTCGGCACCGACCGGCCGGTCGACCCGCGCGGGTACTTCCGGATCGGCAGCGTCACCAAGGTGTTCACGGCGGCGGTGGTCCTGCAACTGGCCGGTGAGGGGCGGCTCGCGCTCGACGAGCCGGTGGACTGCTTCGCGCCGATCACCGTGCGGCAGCTGCTCGACCACACGAGCGGGCTGCACAACTACACCGAAGACCTGACCGCCGACAACATTCTGCGCGACCGGTGGCGGCGGTGGACGCCGCGCGAGATCGTCGAGCGGGCCGGCCGGATGGCCCGGGCGTTCGCACCGGGCACGTCGCGCGCCTACAACAACACGGGCTATGTGCTGCTCGGACTGCTCATCGAGGGTGCTACCGGTCATCCGTACGGCGAAGAGATCGAAGGCCGTGTCCTGCGGCCGCTGGGGCTCCGCGACACGCTGGTGCGCGACGACAGCGCCGCGATGCCCGCACCGCACGCGCGCGCCTACCTGATGGTGGACGGGAAGCCGGTCGACGTCACCGACTACAACCCGTCCACGGCCGGGCCGGCCGGCGGCCTCATCTCCACCGCCGCCGATGTGAACACGTTCTTCCGGGCGCTGCTGACCGGGAAGCTGCTCGGCCCGGCCGAACTCCGCGAGCTACTGACGACGATGCCGACCGGCACGCCCGGCGTCGAAGGCGGCCTCGGCATCACCCGCTACACCCTCGCCGGCGGCGCGACGGTGTGGGGCAAGGAAGGCGGCTTCCACGGATACCGCACATGGTCCTTCCACAACGCCGACGGCAGCCGGCAGCTCACCGTCTCGGCCACGGCCGGGCGGCGCGAACCACCCACCACGGCCGAGGTCGTCAGACTGCTGCCGGCTCTTCTCTGACCCGGGGCCGGTCACGCGAGGGGTGCCTCGTCCCGAGCGGGTTTCACCGATGTGACCAGCTTCTCCACCGCCTCGGCGAAACCCTCGGGCTCGTCGCCGCGCGTTGCGGGCGGCGAGCGCGTCGAGGTCCGGGCCGTTGCCAGGCGCCGTGGCGTACAGGATGATCCCGGCCAGCCGCCCCGGGCGGGTGAGCGCGTACTGCTGCGCCACCAGCCCACCGTGCGAATGACCGAGCAGGTAGGACCAGTCCACACCGGGCCCACCCGAGTGCATCACGCAGACCGGCCCGCGCCCGGCCACATGGAAACGCTGGACGACCCCGCCCACGGTGACCTCGTGCGTGGTGAGTGCTCGCGTCACGCCTTGACCGACGCGCCGAACGGCGGGAAGTTCAGCGTCTTGTCCGGCGAACTCGGCCCGTACCGCCTAATCTGATCGATGGACATTGATGTCTATCGAAGGGCCGGTCGATGCGGAAGACGTTAGCCACCATTGTCAGTGTCATGTTACTGGGCGTGACGCTCGGGTCGACCCCGGGAACCGCTCAGGCGGCGGGGCCGCTCGTGTCGGCGCGGCCCGGGCCGGAGGAAGTCGGGCGGGCGCTGGCGAAGATCGCCCGGGCCAGTGACGGGCGGGTGCGGCTCGGGGTGATCGGGCGCAGCAACGAGGGGCGGGCGCTGCGGCTGGCCAGCGTCGGGCACGGGCCCACGCGGCTGCTCTTCGTCACGCAGCAGCACGGTGACGAGCCGCTGGGCACGCCGGCCGCGATCCGGGCGCTGTGGACGCTGGGGGTGCCGGACACGCCGTGGCAGCGGGCCCTGCTGAAGCGGGTCACGCTCGACGTCGTGGTGCAGGCGAACCCGGACGGCGCGGTGCGCGAGCAGCGCTACAACCATGACCCGAGCGCGTCGGGCGACTACTCCGAACCCGGCGTCGGCTATGACATCAACCGGTTCCACAATCCGCTGACGCCGATCGGGGACAACCCGGTGCCGGAGTCGCGGGCCGTCCTGCGGCTGTGGCACGCGACCCATCCGAAGGTCGTCGTCGACTACCACATGCAGGGGCGCTATCGGCAGCCCGACGGGCGCGAGACGACAGCCTCGATCCTGTGGCCGACCAGCCCGCTGGCCGGGGACGTGACGAGGTCGCGTCAGCTCGCGGTCCACAACTACGACGCGCTGACCAAGCTGGCCGGTGCTAACGTCACCCGCTACCCCGGCGGCGACTACGAGGGCATCGCCCGCAACGCGTACGGGATCCTGGGCAGCGCGTCACTGCTGGTCGAGCTGTCGAACCTGCCGGACGAGCAGGTGGAGTTCCAGATCCGCAGCGCCTACACGTCGATGCTGGCCACCGTTCAGGGCGCGGCCGACGGCTCCCTGTGGCGGGCCGACCCGGCCCGCGCCGACACGATCCCGGCCCGCGGCCCGGCCCTGCCCGGCGTGACCGCCCGCAGCTTGGACGCCGCGGCCTGACCTGACCCACGCCGCGGGTTGATCATGGGCGGCGCAGAATGGGGGCATGCGGATTGATCTTTCGGGGAAGACGGCGCTGGTCACCGGCTCCACGCAGGGCATCGGGCTGGCGATCGCGGCCGGGCTGGCGGCGGCGGGCGCGCGCGTCGGCGTCAACGGGCGGTCGGCCGAGTCGGTCGAGCGGGCCATCGGCGGACTCGGGGACGGCGACTTCGTCGCGGTGCCGGCCGATGTGGCGACGGAGGAAGGCGCTACGGCCGCCCTCGAGGCGCTGCCCGAAGTCGACATCCTGGTCAACAACCTGGGCATCTTCGGGGCGCAGCCGGCCCTGGAGATCAGCGACGACGACTGGCGCCGGTACTTCGAGGTGAACGTGCTGGCCGCCGTCCGGCTGACCCGCAATTACCTGCCCGGCATGCGCGACCGTGGATGGGGGCGCGTCCAGTACATCGCCAGCGACTCCGCCGTGGTCACGCCGGCCGAGATGATTCACTACGGCATGTCGAAGACGGCGCTGCTCGCGGTGTCGCGCGGCTTCGCCAAGGAGGCGGCCGGCTCCGGCGTCACCGTGAACAGTGTCATCGCCGGCCCGACGCACACCGGCGGGGTGGAGGATTTCGTACGGCAGATGGTCGGCGACGACCTGCCGTGGGACGAGGCCCAGCACAAGTTCATGCTCGAACACCGCCCGCAGTCGCTGCTGCAACGCCTGATCGAACCGGAGGAGATCGCCAACATGGTGGTCTACCTGGCGTCCCCCTTCGCCTCGGCCACCACCGGCGGCGCGCTGCGCGTCGACGGCGGCTACGTCGACGCCATCCTCCCCTGACGCGGGTAAAGCGCTGGCACGGCGCCGCCGCCCGGAGCAGCATGTCGCCATGGATCCCGAGGTGCGCAGAGTCGAGGCGGCGGAGTGGCCGCTCTATCGCAAGCTGAGACTCGAAGCGTTGCGAGAGTCGCCGTCGGCTTTCGACGAGCGGTACGAGGACCTGCTCACGTGGCCGGACGACTCCTGGCGGGAACGCGTCGGTGACGGCGCGTCGGGCGCTGAGGAGAGCATGTTCGTGGCGGCGTCCGACGGCGGATTCGTCGCGAAGGCCACCTGCTTCACTGAGCCGCCCAGCGGGTCAGCTCAGGTCGTCGGCTTCTACGTCACTCCGCGCTTTCGTGGCAGCGGCGTCGCCGGCGACCTGATGGCCGCGGTGAAGCGGTGGGCGCGCGAGGAGACCCGAGCGGATCGGCTCCGGCTTTTCGTCGTCCGGGGAAACGAGCGCGCCACGGCCTTCTACCGGCGCGCGGGCTTCACCGCCACCGGCGTGACCCGCAATGACGAGGACGAGATGGCGCACGACCTCAGATAGCCTACGAGCGGGTCCGCATGCACCCGGTGCCCCGGCAGCGCCATCAGTTGCGCTGGCGCAGGTTTCGGACAACGAGGGCGATCACTGCGAGAACGAGTACGGCCGCCAGCAACTGCAAGCCCGGCGAGTCATCGGCTCCCCCGTATACAAAAGCGGCGACGCCGACCATGAAGGCCAGGAAGAAACCAACGTATTTCATGAGTACTCCTCGGTGCGGCAGACTTTCTGTCACCGGGCGAAATCACATCACCTGGCCGTGCGCACCGGGTAGCCACTCGACAGACTTCGCACACGATCTGCACGCCTTGCACACAAGAGGCCAGGTCCGCGCGCACGGTACCCGCCGGACGACGAATGCGGTCTCGGCTGCATCGTCGAGGGAGGCACCAAGACCTGCCGAACCGGTTGCACGGCAAGCTCAGATGACCGCTTCGGCCGCTCTCCGGACTCCCCTGAGGCCGCCCGCCGCCCAGTCGCGCAGGAACGGCACCGGGGCGCCGGGAAAGAGGTCGTGCTGAGCGACGACCGCCCAGCGCAGGTGCAGGAAGTAGGCGATGCCGTAGGTGACCGGGTCGACGTGGTGGAACGCGTCGATGCCGGCCTCGTCCAGGAAACCGACCAGGTCGACACCGGCCGGGGCGATCGCCGGGAACTGCCAGTCGATCACCCGGTAGCCGTCGCCGGCCGGGAACACGTGTGCGGGCTTCAGATCGCGATGCACCAGACGGGAGTGGGCTTCGACCGTGCCGAGCACCGGCGCCGACAGGATCCACGATTCGATGTCGTCGACCCCGGGGCTGAACGGGAATCGGCCGTCGGCCATCAACTGGCGAAGCTTGACCACGGTGCTGGCCGCTTCGGCCGCCCACTTCGCGGACGTTCCGACGTCCAGGTAGACCGGGAGACCCGGCTCCAGCTCGCCGATCTGCTGCACGACCCGGGCCGCGTGGGTCAGCAACTCGTTCTCGCTCAGTGGCAGGTCGGCGAGCGACGGCGAGTCGATCCAGTCCACCAGGAGAGCGTTCCCGACGCGGTGGTGGGCCGGGAGCAGGCGGGTTGCTCCGGCCGCCGCGTAGAACTCCGGCTCCATCACGGGTGGCGACGTGGTCTTGTAGGCGAACGACCGGCCGTCGGCCAGCACCACCTTCTCGGTCCGGGACAGCGGCCACTCCGCGACGGTATGGCTCTGCACGATGGTCTCGCCGAGGAGTTCCGGGGGAAGCATCGGCGGATGGTATCCAGAGGCGACGGCGAGCGACATCAATTTTCCGGCAGTGGGGGGATCAGGGCGGCGATCGCGGCCTGGCCGGCCGCGTTGGGGTGGTCGCCGTCGGAGGCCAGCAGCTCCGTCGGGTCCTGAGAGCCGTCGGGGCCGTGGAAGGCGGTGTCGGTGGGGACGTAGGTGGCGCCGGTCTGGGTGGCGGCGGCCCGCAGCGCCCGGTTGACGGCGGCGGTGGCCGACTCCGAGTCGGAGACCTCGCCGGCGCCGTACGTCTTGGCAGCCACCTTGCCGTCCAGGACCACGTTCCAGTAGCCGAGGACGACCACGCGGGTGCGGTGGACGGCCTCGATGGCGTCGATGGTGGCCTCGACGTCGTCCTGGACGCCGGCCGCGACCGGGGCGTATTTCGACGGGTCGTCGAAGTCGCCGGCCATGTCGTTGGCGCCGATCATGATGACCACCTCGGCCGCCGAGGCGAAGACCGTCTTCTGCGCGGGCAGGCCGGCCCGTACGTCGGCCGCCGTCGCTCCCGACCTGGCCAGGTTGACGTTCGTCGCGTGCTGCGACGAGGCGTACAGGGCCGGGAAGGGTTGGCAGCCGCACGCCGCGCCGGCCGCGACCGAGTCGCCCAGGGTGACCACCACAGGCGCGGCCGGCGCGTCGCAGGCCGCCAGCAACAGCAGGAGCAGGACGGCGGCGCGCCTCACGACAGCGGCCCGGCCAGGTGGGCGGAGAGCCAGTCGAAGGCGGGCGCCTCCATCTGGCGCCACACGGCGCTGCTGTGGCCGCCGTGCGCGACCACCGCGGTGGTGACCGCGAGCGGTTTGCGGGCGGAGGCGGCCAGCAGGCGCGAGTCGTGGGAGCACTGCTTGTCGTCGGCGGCGAAGCCGAGCCACAACGCGGAAGCGGGCTGCGGCAGGTGCTTCAGGCGCCAGTACGGGTTGTTGGTGGTGTGCTCGGAGCCGTCGCCGATGGTGATGCCGGACGACGCGTACCCGGAAAGGCTGGCCCCGGCCGCGAACAGGGTGGGGTGGCGCAGGGTCAGGTTGATGGCGCAGAACGCCCCGGCCGAGTATCCGACGAGGCCCCAGCCGGCGCGGTCGGTGCGGATGCGGTAGTGCGCCTTGGCGTACGCGGGCACGTCCACCGTCAGGAACGTCTCGGCCTGGGGGCCGTTCTTCAGGTTGGTGCACTCGGTGTCGAGGGTCGGGTTGGTGGTCTGCTGCGGGAACAGCACCACGGTGGGCGCCATCCGGCCCGAGGCGATCTCGGCATCCAGTGTGGACTTGACGTCGAGTTTGCGCACCCAGTACTGCGGGGTGCCGGGTACGCCGTGGAACGCCTCGATGACGGGATAGCGGGTGGCGCCCTCGTGGTAGCCGGCGGGCAGGTACACGTACATCGGCAAGGTGAGCTTGCTGGCCGGGCCGTGCACGCTGACGCCGAAGAACTGGCTCGCGCCGACGTCGTGCGAGACCGGCACGGCGTCCGCGGCCGTCGGGAACGCCTCGGTGAGGGCGTTCAGCTGCACGCCGACGGCGGCGATCACGCTCACCACGGAGCCGAGGACCAGCAGGCTCCGCCAGGCCCAGTGCAGCCGGTTCCAGAAGACGGCCAGGGCCACCGCGAACACGAACACGAACGCGAGCGCCACCCAGAGCAGGCTGTTCACGCGGCCGCCCCCTTCAGGGTCTTGGGTGCTTTCAGGGCCGGCGGCAGGGTGTCGGCGGGCTGGTCGAGGACGGCGAGCCCGGCCGGCACGGCCCTGACGAAGGCGGCGGCCAGCGGGGACGGGCCCCGCACGTCCCAGCCGATCGCTGTCACCCGCAGGTCGCGGCCGAGCTGGGCGGGCAGCGTCAGCAGGGCGCCGGCCGTCGTGGCCGCTGTGGGGTCGACGGTCACGGTCACCGCTTCGGGGGTACGCCGGGAGGTCGCGCCGAAGGTCAGCACGACCGGGAAGGCGACATCGGGCCGGCTCGCGTAGTCGGCCGGCAGCGTGATCCGCGGGGCGCGGGCGAGGTGCCACGCGTCCCAGCCCGGCGGGCGCCACTCGATCGCCCCGGTCCCGGCGCGGCCGTCGAGCAGACCGGCCCGAACCTCGCCGGCGACCGCGACCGAGCCGGTGTCGCCGCGCAGCGCCTGCCACGACGGGTAGAACTGCTCGTGCCGGTTGTACTCCAGGCCGGCCGTGAGCACGACGAGCACTTCGAGCAGCAGGATCCCGGCGGTACGGGTGACCGGCCGCAGCCGGCCGCCCCGCTTCCAGAAGAACACCGTCGCCACGCCCACCACGACCGTGAGGGTCGCCGCCAGCACCAGCAACGGCCGGCCGGTGAGGCTCACGCCGCCACCTCGGCCTTCGCGCGCGGGGCCCGGCGCAGGCTGGGCATCCGCGGTTCGGGCAGGAACGCCTCGGCCCGCATCGCCGCCACCGCGATGCGCGGCAGGTCCCGGGCGGTCGGGAAGCAGAGGTAGCGCGGCACCCAGGACGGCAGGTACTTGGCGTTGGAGCGGTAGAGCGACTCGATCTGCCACAGCTTCGAGGCGGCGCGCAGCAACCGGGCCCACAGCCGCAGCACCGGGCCGGCGCCCAGCTCCTCGGCCCGCGCGAAGACCGAGCGCAGCACGGCGAAGTTGAGCGAAACGCGCCGTACGCCCAGGGCCGGCGACTCCTCGAGAACCGAGACCACCATCAGCTCGGTGAGGCCGTTCTCGGCGGTGCGGTCGCCGCGCATCAGGTCGAGCGACAGCCCGTCGGCGCCCCACGGCACGAACTGCAAGAGCCCCCGCAGCTTGCCGTCCTCGTCGTGGCAGAGCACCAGCAGGTTGTCGCCGTCGCACGGGTCGCCGAGGCGGGACAGGGCCATCGAGAAGCCGCGCTCGACCGGGCCGTCGCGGAAGGCGTCGGCGGCGTGGATGGCGCCGGTCAGCTCGGCCTCGGTGAGGTCGCGCTGGCGGACCACCCGGCACGTGTAGCCGGCGCGCTGCATCCGGTTGACCGCCTGCCGCACGCCGCGCATGGGCCGGCCGTTCAGCGAGAAGGCGGTGGTGTCCACAATGGCCTCGTCGCCGAGCTCGACGACATCGAGACCCGCTTTCTTGTACGCCTTTCCGGCCGCGTTGCCGCAACCGAGCACCGCCGGGGTCCAGCCGTGCTGCTGGGCGTCGGCCAGCCAGGCCCCGATCGCCTCGGGCCAGGCCGACTCGGGACCGATCGGGTCACCGGCGGCCAGGCTGACACCGTTGACGACCCGGTACGCGATCACGGCGGCCCGGTTCTCGGACCACATCAGGGACTTGTCGTCGCGGGTCGCGAAGTAGCTGAGCGAGTCGGCCTTGCCGTACCGCTGAAGAAGCTCACGCAGGCGCGCCTCGCCCTCGTCCGTCCGCTCGGGCCGGCGTGAGCCGGGCCGCAGCAGCACCACCAGGGCGACACCGACGGCCAGCAGACCGCACGCCCCGGTCGTGTAGGCGACGATGTCGCCGCCGAAGCGGTGACGGAACTCGATCGGGCCGTGCACGCCGATGAGGCCCAGCGCCGCCTGCTCGGCCCACTGGGAGACGCCCGGGGTCCCGACCAGGCGGTTGGCCCGGACCGCGATCTCGATGAAGCCGAGGACGAAACCGGCCGCGCCGAAGCCGACCAGCGCCTGCAGGGAACGCCAGCGGTTGGGCCGGTCGGCGAGGATGGTGAACCGGTCCTGCGTGGCGAGCAGCATCACGAACAGGACGCCGCTGACGCCGGCCGCGTAGAAGTCGAGGCCCTTGAGCAGATGAAGGGCCACGGCCAGGGCCGAGAGGCCGGCCGCCACCTGCCACGCGCGGCGCTTGCCCCGGCGCAGACCCGCGCCCAGATAGATCAGGAGCATACCCACCACCACCGTCGCCGCCCGGGCGGAGAACACCCCGAAGGCGGGCACGAACTCCATCAGCAGCGACATGTGGTGCCCGCGCCGGTGCGGAGCGATGGTGGAGAGGACATCGAGGAGGCCAACCACTTGGACCAGCCGGGCGATCGTCCGTCTGGAGAGCGGTGGACTCGCCAACCGGGTCTGCTTCATAGGGCCATCTTCTGTGTCTGGGCTGTGTAATGCCCGTGAAGTTTGCTGTGCGCTTGCTCAAGGGTGGCGAGCGGCACAAACTCGTTTTGCCAAGTCACTGACCGCACGTGCAGGCACTACTGCCCGTGCGGACATCGGCGGCCCACCGCGCGGCCGTTTCGCTGTGAGCTAGGCCGCATGTCTCCCGGGTTGTTTCCTCGACAATGACCGGCGAAGGGTGCGGCGCGCGCCCGTGTCCGACACCGGTCGCGTACCCCGGTGATCGCCGTCACGTCGTTTAATCGGCTGATGAAGTTGGTTGTCATCCGTGGGAACAGTGGGTCCGGAAAGACCAGCGTGGCCCACGAGGTGCGCAGGCGGTACGGGCGCGGTTGCGCCCTGGTCGAGCAGGACTACCTGCGCCGGGTCGTGCTGCGTGAGCACGGCGGCGACGGGACGCCGGCCGTGGCGCCCGCCTTCATCACGACTGTCGTGCGGGCGGCTCTCGGGCACGGCTACCACGTGGTGCTGGAGGGGATCCTGCACTCCGGCCAGTACGCGGAGCCGCTGCGCGAGCTCATCGCCTCCCATCCCGAGACCAGCGTCTACTGGATGGAGGTGAGCTTCGACGAGACCGTGCGGCGGCACGGGCGGCGCCCCACGCCGATTCCGGTCACCGCCGGCCAGATGCGTGCCTGGTACACCCCCATGGACCTGCTCGGTGTTCCCGGCGAGCAGATCATCCCCGAGTCGTCCAGCTTCGAGGAGACCGTCGCCACGGTGCTGCACGACAGCGGCCTGGCCGGCGCGGCTCCGCGGACTCCCTGCCCGGTCCGGTGCCCGCGCTGCGCCGAGAAGGGGCGGCCGGCGTGACGCGGCAGCGGGTGCTCGACGAGCTGGCCGACCGGATTCTCGCGCTGGAGCCGGGTCATCCCGTGCGGGTGGGGATCGACGGTCACTCGGCCGCCGGTAAGACGACCCTCGCCGACGATCTGGCCGGGGTTCTGGGAGCCCGGACGGCGCGGCCCGTGCTCCGGGTCATGCTCGACCACTTCAAACGCCACATCGATTTGCGTACGGGATATCCGGCCGGCTCGCCGCGAAGCTACTACCACGAGATGTTCGACGTCGAGGCGATCCGGGACGTGCTGCTGGCGCCGCTCGGACCGGGTGGCGACCGCCGGTACCGCACCCAGGTCATGGACCTGCGCGGGCGGACTCCGATCGACTCCGAGGTTCGGGTGGCCGCGGACGACGCGATCCTCGTGGCGGACGGCGCCTTCCTGCAGAAGCCGGCCCTGGCGGCGTACTGGGATCTGGTCGTCTATCTGCACATCGAGGTGGACGAGGTGCTGCGCCGGGGCACGATCCGCGACCAGGCCTGGATGGACTCGGCGGAGGCGGCGGCCGAGCGTTACCGGCACTACTACATTCCCGGCGAGCAGCTGTACCTGGCCGAGGTGCGCCCGGCCGAGCGGGCGGAGGTGGTCGTCGACAACAGCGACTTCAGCGCGCCTCGCGTAACGCGCGGAGGTAACGCTGACGGTAGACCCGCTGCGCCACCGGCAGAACCGGGAAAGCCCTCCCCCACCAGCCGTCGGAGGGGCGGGTCAGCGAGCGCAGGGTGAGCCACACGCGGCCGTCCGGGGTGCGGTGGGCGATGAAGGCCTCCTCGCCGCTGACCGGATGGCCGGGCCGGGTGCCGTAGGCGAAGCCGCACCGGTCCGGGCGTTCCACGACCGCGGTTACCCGTACGGGCTCGCGCACCCGCAGCGGGCCGATCCGGGCCAGCAGTTCGTAGTCCGCGCCCAGGCGAGCCCGCACGTCACCCTCGGCCGGGGTGCTGGCCCGGCTCCGCCGGGACCGGCGAAGCGTCCTGGAACTGGTGTCGCGGACCACCACCACGACCCGGAGACGTCAGGCGGCGGCCAGCTCCGTCCGGTAGAAGGCGTCGATCTCGTCGACGGCGGGACCGACGTACTCCGGCTTGTCGTACAGGTCGACGTGGCTGGCGCCCTCGACCCAGAAGACGCGCTTGGGCCCGGTGTGGCGCTGGAAAGCCTCGATGCCCATCCACGCGGTGACGGCACGGCGGCCGATGACCGACAGCAGCGGGCGGTCCCCGATCAGCGGCACCGCGGCCCAGGCGTCGAACAGGGCCAGATGGTCGATGCTCTCCCAGGGCAGGAACTTGGTCGAGCGGGGGTGCTCGGCGCGCGGGGTGCAGTAGTACTCGACGCCCTCGAAGCCGTGCTCGCCGCCGAGCTTGCGGCCCAGCTCGAGGGTGGCCGGGAAGAGCGGGAAGGTCTGGGTGTCCTGGCCGCGCGCCTGGGCCGTACGGGCGGCCGCGGCCAGGTCGAGCATGCCCTGGAAGACGGCCGGGTCCTGGTCGCCGTCGGCACCGAAACGGAACTGGCGGGCCACGTCGACGCCGCTGACCGTGGCGATCGCCTTGATCCGGTGGTCGCTCGCGGCCGCGTTGAGCACGTAGCCGCCGGAGGCGCAGATGCCGAGCACGCCGATCCGGCCGGCGTCGACCTCGGGGCGGGTGGTCAGGTAGCTGACGGCCGCCTTGTGGTCCTCGATGCGGTGCGCGGGGTCCTCCAGGCCGCGCGGCAGGCCTTCGGACTCGCCCTGGTACGCGGCGTCGAAGGCGAGGGTGACGTAGCCGCGCTCGGCCAGCCGGCGGGCGTACAGGCCGGCGGCCTGCTCCTTCACGCCGGTGCCGGGGTGGCCGACGACGACGGCCGGGAGGTTGCCGCCCTCGGGCAGGTAGAGGTGGCCGGCGATGCGCAGGCCCTGACTGTCGAAGGTCACGTCGATTTTCTGCATGGCGAAATCGCCCTTTCTCGGCAGGGACAGGCGGGGTGGAGTGGTGGTTTACGTCTGCGGAACGGTGGCCCAGGAGGCCAGGATGCGCAGGGCGTCGTGGGACGGGGTGCCGGGCTCGGCGGTGACGATCATCAGCTCCTGGCCGCTGCCGTCCGGGCTGGCCCAGACGTCGCAGTCGAGGGTCAGGTCGCCGACGACCGGGTGGTGATAGTGCTTGGTGCCGTAACTGGCGCCGTTGACGCGGTGCTCGGCCCACCACGTACGGAAATCGGCGTCGCGGACGGCGAGCTCGCCGACCAGCCGGGCCAATTCGGGGTCGTCGGGGCCGGCCGCGGCCCGGGTGCGCAGCGCGGCGACGGCGTCCCGGGCGTCGTGCGGCCAATCGGCGTGCAGGGCCCGCATGCCGGGATCGGTGAACAGGAGACGGACGTAGTTGCGCTCCCTCTCGGGCACGGCGGCGAAATCGGTGAACAGGGCGGCGGCCGCGCTGTTCCACGCGAGCACGTCCATCCGCCGGCCCAGCACGATCGCGGGCGACTCGGCCAGCTGGTCGAGCAGCCGCCGCATGGCCGGGCGCAGCCGCTGCGCGGACCGGCGGCGCCGCGGGCGGGCGTCGGTCTTGCCCGCGACCTCGTACAGATAAGCCTCCTGGTCCTCGTCGAGCCGCAGAGCGCGGGCCAGCGGCGCCAGCACCGAGGCCGACGCCGCCACCCGCCCCTGCTCGAGCCGCGTGTAGTAGTCGACGCTGATCGCCGCCAGCGCCGCCACCTCCGCACGCCGCAGCCCGGTGACCCGGCGGCGGTCGTCGTACTCGGGCAGCCCCACGGCCCGCGGCGTCAGCTCGGCGCGCCGTGCCTTGAGGAAGTCGCCCAGCTCGGAGGGGGTCATGAACCCATACTGCGCGCCCACCCTTCCCTCCGGCAGGGCAGAAACCTTCCCCCCTTTGGTTTCGATTTTCACGAGCCGTCCATCGAGGCCGCCCGGCGACTCGCGGCCGAGCGCGGACTGTCGGAGCTGGTGAGCTTCGAGGTCGCGACCGCCGACGGTTTCCCCGGCACCGGCTACGACCTCGTCACCTTCTTCGACTGCCTGCACGACCTGGGCGACCCGGGCGCGGCGCTGCGTCACATCGAGCGGGCCCTGGCCCCGGACGGCAGCCTGCTCATCGTCGAGCCCACCACGTCGGGCGACCCGGCCGGCGGCGTCGACCCGATCGGCCGCTCCTTCGGCTCGACCTCGGTCGTGCTCTGCCTGCCGGCCGCGCTCGCCCAGAAGGGCCCGTACGCCCTCGGCAACCACGCCGGTGAGGAGGTCATGCGGGCCATCGCGGCCGAGGCGGGCCTGCGTGCGACGTCACGCGCTAGGGGTTCATCCCGGGCACACCGGTTCCGGCCCCGTGGTGGGGCCAGGGATGACGACGGGCTCGGTGGGACCGGCGGCCGGGGCACGCTACTTCACGACACAGATCATGAAGGGACCATCCCATGGCTTCTCCCACTCCCACCCGGCGCACCGTTCTCCAGGGCGGCCTCGCGGCCGGCGTCGCCGTCGCCGCCACCGCGACCGGCGCGCTCGGCGTCAGCCCGGCCGTCGCGGCCACCGGCTCGGCGCCGGCCGCCTCGGGCCGGATCCGGCCGTTCCGGGTCTCCGTCGCGGGCAGCCGGCTCACCGAGCTGCGCCACCGGATCGGCTCGACCCGGTGGCCCAGCCGGGAACTGGTCAAGGACCGCGAGCAGGGCGTGCAGCTGGCGGCGGCGCAGGCCCTGGCCACGTACTGGAAGACCAGGTACGACTGGCGCCGGTTCGAGGCCAAAATCAACAAGCTGCCGCAGTTCATGACCGAGATCGACGGCGTCGACGTGCACTTCATCCACGTGCGCTCTCCCCACAAGGACGCGCTGCCGCTGCTCGCCACGCACGGCTGGCCCGGCTCGATCGTCGAGTTCCTGGACGCGGCCGGCCCGCTCACCAACCCGACCGCGCACGGCGGGCAGGCGTCCGACGCGTTCCACCTGATCATCCCGTCGATCCCCGGCTACGGCTTCTCCAGCCAGCCGACCGTGACCGGCTGGGACCAGAACCGCATCGCGAAAGCCTGGGCCGAACTCATGAAGCGCCTCGGCTACACCCGGTACGTGGCCCAGGGCGGCGACGCCGGCGCCGCCGTCACCGACGCCCTGGCCCGCCAGGCGCCCACCGGCCTGGCCGGCATCCACCTGAACCTGCTGCTGTCCGCGCTCGGCGGCGCCCCGGTGCCGACCACCACGGCCGAGGAGCAGGCGGCCAAGGCGGCCCTCACCGTCTTCCAGACGACCGGCAGCGCCTACCTGACGGAGCAGTCGTTCCGCCCGGAGACGATCGGCTACGCGCTGTCCGACTCGCCGGCCGCCCTCGCGGCCTGGATGCTCGACCACGACACCGACAGCTACCAGAAAATCGCCAGGACGTTCCTGGGCGCCTCGCCGTCCGGCAACCTCACCCGCGACCACGTGCTGGACAACATCAGCCTGTACTGGCTGACCGGCACCGGCGTCTCGGCGGCCCGCCTCTACTGGGAGAGCGCCCACCCGCAGAGCGCCACCGCCCCGGCCGCGATCACCATCCCGGTCGGCTTCAGCGCCTTCCCCGGCGAGATCTTCCAGGCGCCGCGCAGCTGGGTCGAGGCCACGTACCCGACCCTGAACTACTACAACAAGCCGGCCAAGGGTGGCCACTTCGCCGCCTGGGAGGAGCCCCTGCTGTTCACGAACGAGGTCCGGGCGGCGTTCCGCTCCCTCCGCAAGTAAGGGAACCCGCGCGGCGAGGGCCGCGCGCAACTGGGTGCCGGCTTCGTAGGCGCGGCCCAGCTCGGGTACGGCAAGTCGCCGTACCCGAGCTGGGCCCTGTCTTGTTGCCGGCGCAACCGGTGCGGGTGCGCAAGCTCGATGGCTCCCCGGTAGCAGCCCTCGGCCTCGGCCCCAGGGCCGGCCTGTGTCTCAGGCGACGGGCAGGGCCTTGGGCAGGTCGCGGCGGGAGGTGACGCCGACCTTGGTGAAGACCTTGCGCAGGTGCCACTCGACCGTGCGAGGGCTCAGGAACAGCTCGGCGGCGATCTCCGCGTTGGTCCGGCCGGCCGCGGCCAGCTGCGCGACGGCCGCCTCCTGACGGGTCAACTGCTCCCGTACGCCGGTGGGCCGCTCCTGGACCACGGCCTGGCCCATGAGGGCGAGCTCGCGGGCGGCCCGCTCGGCGTAGCCGGGGGCGCCCATCGCGGTGAAGGCGTGGTGGGCGGCGCGCAGCTCGGCTCGGGCCTCCTCGAAGCGGCGCTCACGACGCAGGTAGGAGCCGAAGAGCAGGCGGGCCCGGCACAGGGCGGCGGTGATGTCCTGGCCGGTGAGGAGTTCGATCGCGGTGCGGTAGTGCTTCTCGGCGGCCGGCGCGGGAGACGTCAGGGCGTCCATCAGGGCCTGGATACCCAGCGCCAGCGGGGTCGGCGTCTCGGCCGTGATCGCGGCCAGCCGGTCGCGGGCGGCGGTGGCCACCTCGGGCCGGCCGGCGAGGGCGGCCGCCTCGATGAGCTCGTGCAGCGGCCAGTTGCCGAGCGCGAAATCGCCGTGGGCCACGGCTTCCTCGGCCGCGGCCAGCGCCGCCCGGTGATCGCCGCTTCCATTGTGGAGGATGGCGAGCGCGTGGCAGGCCAGCGCGTGCAGCCGGCCGTCGCCTTGGGCGGCCGCCTCGCGCTTACGTTCGTCGAACAGCGCGGTGGCCGTCTCCACCGGCCCTGTGTACGCCGCGAGGACCAGCCGGGAGAATTGGTAGACCGACGCCCCGGTGGCCCGGATGACCTCGTCGATCTCGCCCATCATGCCGGCCGCCTCGCCGAGCCGGCCGGCGTAGATCATGATGTTGGCCCGGATGGCGAGCGCGTTGGGCAGCAGCGAGAGCGCCCCGCTGCCGACCGCGGCCCGGATCGCGGCCTCGCTCATCTGCTTGACCAGGTCGAGGCGGTAGACCTCGTAGCCGACCAGCGAGCTGAGCCAGATGAAGCGGGAGTCGGCGACGGCGAGCGCGCGGTGCAGCAACGGCAGGGACGCCGTACGCCCGTCGAGCACCCAGGAGACGAGCCCGGCCAGGAGCAGATCGGGGAACGTCTCGCCGGCCGGGGCCAGCTCGCGGGCCGACAGGGCGGCCCGGCGCAGGTCGTCGCCGCCGAACCGGCCGGTGTACATGGCGGCCGTGACGGCCAGCAGGAAGGTGTCCCGCGAGGCTTCCGGGTCGGCCGCCGCCAGCCGTTGCGCCGCGGCCAGCAGCGGCGCGAAGGCCTCCCGCTTGGAGCGCAGCGCGAAGTCGACCTGGGCCCGCAGCCGGGAGACCAGCGTCTGCCGCAGGCTGTCGAGCGGCGCCATCTCGGCCGCCGACAGGAGCCTGGTCACCCGGTCGTACGAGCCGGCGTACGCCGCCGCGTCGGCCGCCGACACGAGCAGCGTCCCGCGCCGGGCCGGGTCGGTGGCCAGCGACGCGGCCCGTTCGAGGAAGGCGGAGGCGGCCGACCAGCCGCCGCGGGCCCGGGCCCGGTCGGCCGAGCCCTCGAGCTCGGCCGCGACCTCGTCGTCCTCACCGAGGACGGCGTGGGCACGGTGCCAGGCCCGGCGGTCCGGGTCCCGGGCCGGGTCGGTGACCTCGGCCAGGGCGGCGTGGACCTGGCGCAGCTCGTCCGGCTCGCCGGAATGCCAGGCGGCGGCCCGCACGAGCGGGTGGCGGAACCGGATTCCGGTGCCGATGTCGAGAAGCCGCTCCTGCTGGGCCGGGACGGCCGCCCAAGCGCCGACACCGAGCCGGTCGAGGGCCCGCCACAGCAACTGGGCGTCGCCGACCGGCTCGACCGCGGCGGCCAGCAGGACCGTGCGGGTCTCGGGCGGCAGGGCCGCGATCCGCCGGCGGAAGCCCTCCTCGACCCGGTTCTCCAGCGGGGCCCGGCTGTAACCGCCGAAGCCGAAGGCCAGTTCGGCCGGGGTCAGCCCGCGCGGCAGTTCGAGGATCGCGAGGGGGTTGCCGCGGGTCTCGGCCACGATCCGGTCGCGGACGCGAGGATCGACCGGCCCGATCAGCACCGAATCGAGCAGCGCCCGGGCATCCGGTTCGGCCAGGCCCTCGACGGCGAGCTGAGGGATGCCCTCGAAGCCGGTGGCGTCGCGGGCGGCGAGCACCAGCCCGACCGACTCGCTCGACAGCCGGCGGGCCACGAAACCGAGCGTCACCGCGGACGCCCGGTCGATCCACTGGATGTCGTCGACCACGCACAGCAGCGGTTGTTCGGCCGCCGCCTCGGACAGCAGCCCGAGCACCGCCACGCCGACCAGCAGCCGCTCCGGCGGCGGTCCCGCGGCCAGCCCGAACGCCGTGCTCAGGGCTTCGCGCTGCGGGACCGCGAGCCGGTCGAGATGGCCGAGCAGCGGCACGCAGAGCCGCAGCAGCGCCGAATAGGCGATCTCCGACTCGGACTCGACTCCGGCCGCGCGCAGCACGCGGACCGAGCCGGCCCGGCCGGCCAGATATTCCAGCAGGGCGGTCTTGCCGCTGCCGGACGGGCCGAGCAGCACCAGCGCGCGGCTCTGACCGGAGCGGACCGCGCTCAGCAGCGCGTCGAGCTCGTCCTGCTCGCGGCGGCGTCCCACCAGATCGGTCGTGTCGACGGCTTCGACGAGTTCCTCGACCCCCCGCGCGGACAGGTCGATCTTCGACAGGAAGCCGATCGCCGGGCTGGCCGCGATCAGGTCGGCGTAGTCCTCGCCGGAATGGGTGGAAATCATGATCACCGGGGTCGGCGCCAGGCGCGCGGCCAGGTCGAAGCCGCTCTCGCTGCCCAGGTTGATGTCGACCAGCGCCACGTCGGGGTGCAGCTCCGCGGTCCGCTCGAGGGCGCCGGCGATGTTCTCGGCCGTGCCCGCGACGGTCAGGCCCTCGCGCTGCAGAAGGTCACGGGCAGCGAGCAGGAATTGCCGATTGTCGTCGACGAGCAGGCAGCGCAGGGTCACCCGGCCAGCGTGCCAGTCGCGGCCCAGCCCCCGCATTCCTGCCAGCCGGTAGTTGAGGGTGTCCCGTTCGGCCCGGTCTCGCTGTGAGCAGACCCACCACGTCGCCGGCTGAACCGAGCGGGCGTGGTTGCGTGGACAAGGTCGTGATCTGGAGGCTGGGAGGTCGGCTGCGGTGCCGAGGGAGGGCTCGGCGACGAGCCGAGCGGGAGCGGGCCGCCCTCCAGCGGATCGCCACCCTGGTGGCGCGGAGGCCGCCGCGCTCGGCGTTGTTCACCGTCGTCGCGGAGGAGGCCGGGCGCCTGCTGGACGCGGCCGAAACCCGGCTGTCCCGTTTCACCGGCGACCGGAGCGCGACTGTCGTGGGGCACTGGGGTTCGTCGAGCTCTCCACTCGGTGAGGAGCTGATCGCCAGGATGGCCCGCAGCGGCCGGGCGGTGGCGGCGGCCGACGCCACGACGCTGGCCGTCCCGGTCTTCGCCGAGGGTGGGCTGTGGGGGTTCCTCACGGTCGCCGCCGCCCCCGGCCGGGCCTTGCCGCCGGACGCCGAGACTTCGCTGAGACAGTTCACCAATGTGATGTCGACAGCGATCGCCGACGCCGAGTCGCGGCACGCGCTGGCGCGCCTGGCCGAGGAGCAGGCGGCGCTGCGCCGAGTCGCGATGCTAGCGGCGCACGGCGCCCCGCCCAGCGAGGTCTTCGCCGCCGTGGCCGGGGAGGTGGGCGCGTTGCTGGGCACCGACATCTCCATGGTGGCCGGCCGCAACGGCGACGGAACCGTTACGGTGCTGGGCAGCTGGAGCACCGGCACCGACGGGCTGCCGGTCGGCACCCGGGTCACGCTCGGCGGCCACAACGCCACGAGCATCGTGGCCCGCACCGGCCGGCCGGCCCGGGTGGCGAACCACGACACCCCCGGGGACCCGGCCGAGATCGCCGCGCCGATCCTCGTCGAGGGGCGCGTCTGGGGCTTGCTGCTCGTCGCCACCCGCTCCGATGAGCCCTTGGCGGCCGACATCGAGGAGCGGCTGGCGACCTTCGCCGACCTGGTCGCGACCGCGGTGGCCAACACCGAGGCTCATGAGCAGGTCCGCCGATACGGCGAGGAGCAGGCCAGCCTGCGCCGCGTCGCCACGCTGGTGGCCGAGGGCGCGGGCCCGGCGGCGCTGCTCAAGGCGATCACGGACGAGCTCGCGGCGACGTTCGCCGCGATGAGCGCCGTCATGCGATTCGACGACGATCTGTCCGAGGTCGTCCTCGTGGGCAAGTCGGGCGAGATCGCCGTTCCGACCGGAAGTCACTGGCCGATCGGGGAAACCCCCGCCGCGGCCGCGGTGCACCGGACAAGGCAGCCGGTTCGGGTCGAGGCCCCCGGCCCGGCGCCGGCCACGGGGCCGCACGGAGCGGAAATCCACCGACTGGGCATCGTCTCGACGGTGGCGAGCCCGATCATCGTGGAGGGCCGTCTGTGGGGCGTCATGACGGTGAGCGACCGGGCTCCGCTGCCGCCGGACACCGAGCAACGGCTGACCAGGTTCGCCAACCTGTTCACCACGGCCATCGCCAACTCGGAGAACCGCTCCGAGCTGGCGGCCTCCCGGCGGCGGATCGTCGCCGCGGCCGACGAGGCCCGGCGCACCATCGAGCGGAACCTGCACGACGGCACTCAGCAGCGCCTGGTCTCGCTCGCCCTGGCCGTCCGGTCGGTCCAGTCCTCGCTGCCGGCGTCGCTCGGCGATCTGCGCGACGACCTCTCCACCGTGGCCACCGGTCTCGCCGCCGCGGTCGAGGAGCTGCGCGAGCTGGCCCGCGGCATTCACCCGGCCGCACTCACCCAGGGCGGCCTGAGCGCGGCCCTGAGATCCCTGGCCCGCCGCTCGGCGATCGCGGTCGACCTGAGACTCGCACTCAACGAGCGGCCTGCCGAGCCCATCGAGGCGGCCACCTACTTCGTCGTCTCGGAGGCACTGGCCAACGCGGTCAAACATTCGGCCGCCACGCACATCGAGGTGTGGGTCGAGCACCGCGACGAAACTTTGCGCCTGGCCATAAGCGACGACGGCGCCGGCGGCGCCGACGCGCGCGGCTGGGGACTGCTGGGCCTTCGGGACCGGGTCGAGGCGCTGGGTGGTTCCCTGTCCGTGGACAGCCCGCCCGGCCGGGGCACACGGATCACCGCCGACCTGCCGTTCACGCTGGGCCCCCTGCGCCCGTCGGCCTGAGCAGACCACCGTTCCGGCGCAACCACCTGGTCTTCATGCCGGAAGTCGCCACGCCGGCCGAACTCACCGAGCGGATCGCGGCCATCGATCGAGCCGAGTACGGCAGGATGTCGCCGCCGGGTTTACCACGCGAGCTGTGCGTCGCTGCGGTCGCGGGCGGGCGCCATCGACTCAAATCGACGCAGCGAACCGTCCCTTCAGCCATCGACCCGTAACGCAACGTCGATGCTGTCATCGCTGGGCTCGTGTGAGATTGGATTGATGTCCGATGCGTACGATGGAGGCCGCCTGTCCGGTACCTGGGTGCCGGTGGAGCGGCGCTGGTGGGGCTTGGACCGCCGAAGTCTGCCTTCGGCGCTCGTGGTGGCAGGTGTGGGGATTCTGCTCGGCGGGTTGCTGCCGCTGATCGATCGGGTGGTTCCGAACGACGACACGGTCCGGGCCGGTGATCGGCTGAACCTCGGCGACGGGCTGACGATCGCGCCGCCGGCCGGGTGGCAGTTGGTGAGCGGGTTGAGGGTCGGTGCTGCTACGACGATCCCCGATCAGGGTTCGCCAGTCGCCGAGGTCGCCGACGACGGTGTGGTGGCCGACATCCAAACCGCGGCGTTCGCCGGTGATGCCAGCGCACTGCTGGACCAGGTGAACAAGAACCTCACCAGGTCGTCCACACGTCCTCAGTTCACGGTGACCGGCGGCCGGGCTTCGGTGACCTCGATCGATGGGATCACCGGGTTGGTCGAGACGTACACCAGTACCGCGGGTGAGGGGTTGGTCGCCGCGTACAAGCTGGCCGACGGCCGGGGCCTGACGGTGGAGGTCGATGCCGCCGCGGGCGGGCAGTTCGCCGCGCGCGCCGACCAGGTCGACGCGATGCTGCGCAGTGTCTCCTTCAAGGAGCCGTCATGACGACTACCGACGCGGCTCTTGATCTTCGTGCGGCCCGGGCTGCTGCGATCGAGGCCTCCGGCTGGGGTACCCCGTTCCGGCTGGTTCAACTCCGCAACGCCGCCTTCTGGGTGTTCGTGTTCGGCATGGCGGCGGGCATCCTCCTGATGATCCAGTACTACAGTCCCACGCTGGGCGCCTACGGCGTCGGCCTGGGCAGCGGCATCATCATGTTCGCCCTGTACACGATCCCGTGGTTGTTCCTGCTCAGCTATCACAACAGGTACACCTCGCTGCCGCCGAAGCTGCTGCTGGTCGCCGCACTGTGGTCCGGCATCGCCGGAACCTACGCGATCGGGTTGCAGGCCAACGACGCGATCGTGTCGCTGTACACCAAGGCGTTCGGCCCGGCCTGGTCCCACGACTGGGGTCCCGGCCTGACCGCGCCGTTCACCGAGGAGTTCGCCAAGGCCAGCGCGCTGATCCTGCTGATCGGCCTGGCGCCGCGGCTGGTCCGCAGCCCGTACGACGGCCTGATCATCGGCGCCTTCGCCGGCCTCGGCCTGCAGATCTCCGAGGATGTGCTGTACGTGGTCAACGGCACCGCCGCCGCCTTCGGCACCGACCAAGTCGGTACCGCTTTCGCCACGCTGTCCAGCCGGGGTTGGGCCGGGCTCTTCCAGCACGTGCTGTTCAGCGCGGTGTTCTGCGCCGGTCTGATGTGGCTGATCGGGCGCGGCGACCGCGGGCACCGCCTTCGCGGGCTGGTACTGATGCTCTCGGCGATGCTGGCGCACAGCATCTGGGACAACATGGCCGCCTACGGCTACGTCATCGCCGGCGGCTTCGGCTTCTTAGGCCTCATGATCGTGACGATCATCGCTGAACTGATCCTGCTCCGGACGACGTTCCGGCTGGCCGCCCCGCAGGAGCAATCATGGCTGCGGGCGATCCTGGCGCCCGAGGCCGAGGGTAATGTGCTCACCGACGCCGAGGTCAACGCCGCCGCCGGAGGGCGAAGAACCCGCAAGGCGTACCGCAAGTCGGTACACGGCCATCACGAGAGAAAGACCGCCGAGCACGTGCTGGCTGCCGCGCATGACCTGGCGCAGGAACTGGCCGAATCTCGGGGGCAGGACACCGAACGCGTCATCCACGCCCGCGCCGAGATCGCGCGGCTCAGGGCCACGTGACCGCGCCGTAGCGTGCGACCACGCGAGCGGGCACCACAGTTCACCCGGGAGGATTTCCGATGTCACGCGAGAACAAAGCCCGAGCCGGGGTGTCGCAGGTGATCCCGGACGACACCATCCAGGACGTCGCCCTGGTGTATTTCCGCGGATCGACGCGGTCCGGAGCCATCGGGGCCGCGCTCGGCGGAGCGCTCGGCGGCCAGATCGGCGGCACAAGCACCGGAGCATGGCACGCAGATCGACTTCACCGACACCACCACCGGATCCAAGCTCGAGGTGGAGGCGAGGCTGCTGGGCAACCTCGGCGTGACCGACCTCTTACAGAACCTCGCAGGTAAAGACACCACGGAACCAGGCTGACACCGTCCACGCATTACGGACTCGAGGATCCGCCACCCGGAGTACCCCCTTCGAAGCCGCAAGACAGGGCCCTACATACCTGACGCACCGTCTCCCTCTTCAAGCCCTTCAGAGGCTCGGGTGGGTCCATTCATCGACATGGAGATGCCGCACTAGGCGCGTGACGGCGTCTCCACCGCCGTCGGGTCGGGGTCGACGCGCGGGTCGCCCTCGTCGGCGAAGTAGTCATCCCGCGTGGTGCCGTCGACGCCGGCCGGGGTCTTGGCCGCTCGCAGGATCAGCGTGACGATCACGGCGATCAGCAGGTTGACCAGCACGGTCACGAAGCCGACGTAGATGGTGCGTTTGGTGTCGAAGCCGAATTCGGACAGCGGGAACGCCGACCCGCCGAAGTGCGCGTGTTTGGTGGCCGGGTTGGGAATCTGCCACAGCATCCACATCGACAGGCCCATGCCGGCCACCCAGCCGGCGATCAGGGCGCCCCGGTGCAGCCACCGGGTGAACAGGCCGAGGGCGACCGCGGGAGCGGTCTGCAGGATGATCACGCCGCCGATGAGTTGCAGGTCGATGGAGAACTGCGGGTCGAGGAAGGCGATGCAGGCGACCGCGCCGATTTTGACGACCAGCGAGGTGATTTTCGAGACGCGGGCTTCGTCGGCGTGTGAGGCGTTTTTGCGCAGGTATTCCTTGTAGATGTTGCGGGTGAACAGGTTGGCCGCGGCGATCGACATGATGGCGGCCGGGACGAGGGCGCCGATGCCGATCGCGGCGAAGGCGACGCCGGCGAACCAGGCCGGGAACTGCATGTCGAACAGCAGCGGTACGACGGTGTTGCTGTCGACGGTGCCCTGGGTGGCGCCGGGCAGCGGCTTCACGTTGGACGCGATGGCCGCGTACCCGAGAAGCGCGAGCAGGCCGAGCAGGAAGCTGTAGGCCGGCAGGGCCGACATGTTCCGCTTGATCACGGTGCGGTTCTTGCTGGCCAGCACGCCGGTGATGCTGTGCGGATAGAGAAACAGCGCGAGTCCCGATCCCAAGGCGAGCGTCACATACTGCAATTGATTGCCGGCGTTGAGCAGAATTCCGTCGTTCGCCGACACGCTGGCCTGAAACTTCTCGTCGGCGGCGTCGAAGATGCTGCCCCAGCCGCCCAACTTGAACGGAAGATAGATGACCGCCACCAAAATCACGACGTAGATCAGCGCGTCTTTGACGAAGGCGATCAGCGCGGGGGCGCGAAGACCCGATTGATAGGTGTACGCGGCCAGGATCGCGAACGCGATGATGATCGGCGCATGCCGGGCGAGCAGGCTGTCGCCGGTCACGCCCATCGTCTTGAGCACCGCTTCGATGCCGACGAGTTGCAGGGCGATGTACGGCATGGTGGCCACGATGCCGGTGATGGCCACGACGAGGGCCAGCGTGGGCGAGTCGAACCGGCTGCGCACGAAGTCGGCCGGGGTCACGAAACCGTGCCGGTGCGACACCGACCAGAGCCTGATCAGAATCAGAAAGAACAATGGATAAGTGATGATGGTGTCGGGAATGGCGAAGAGTCCGGCCGCGCCGGCGCCGAAGATCAGCGCGGGTACGGCGACGAAGGTGTACGCCGTGTAGAGGTCGCCGCCGACCAGGAACCAGGTGATCCAGCCGCCGAAGTTGCGCCCGCCCAGGCCCCATTCGTCCAGGTGTGCCATGTCTTTGGGGGCGCGCCAGCGGGCGGCCACGAAACCCATGCCGCTGACCAGCAGGAACAGCAGCGTGAAGACGACGATCTCGGTGATGTGGTCCCTCATGGCCGGCGTCCCCGCTTCGTCATCCGGTAGACGACAGCGGTCGCCACGACGCCGACGAGGATGAGGAGAAGCTGGATCCAGTAGAACGCGGGGAAGCCGAACAGCCGCGGCTCGTCACGGTTGTAGAGAAACGTCTGGAGCGGCACGACGATCGGGATGAGCAGCAGCCAGTTCCAAGGGCTGCGGTCACGGCGAGGGCTACACGATCACCTATCCTGCCATGATCGATGTCCGAGGGGCCGTCGCCGGATCTCGGTCAGGTGCGAAGGCCGTGTTCGTGGGCGAAGACGACGATCTGGACGCGGTCGCGGAGGTTCAGTTTGCGGAGGATGGCCCCGACGTGGGTCTTGACCGTGGACTCGCCGGCGAAGATCTCGGCGGCGATCTCGGCGTTGGACAGGCCGCGGGCCACGGCCCGGAAGACGGCCCGTTCCTTGTCGGTCAGCGCGAGGTAGGCGTCGGGTACTGGCGAGCGGGCCGGGAACTGCCCCTCCAGCAGGGCGGAAAGGTCGTTGGGGGCCAGTACGGCGTTGCCGGCGTGGACGCTGCGGATGGCGTCGGCCAACTGGGCCGGGGTGGTGTCCTTGAGCAGGAAGCCGCTGGCGCCGTGGCGGATGGCCATGGCCGCCCGGTCGTCCAGGTTGAAGGTGGTGAGCACCAGGACCCGTACCGGATGGGTCCTGGGTGTGGCGTAGATGAGCCGGGTCGCCTCGACGCCGTCGAACTCGGGCATCCGCAGGTCCATCAGCACCACGTCCGGCTGCAGTTCCTCGGTCAGGCGTACGGCGTCCCGGCCGTCACCGGCCTCGCCGACCACCCGGATGCCGGGCT
The DNA here is from genome assembly GCF_043197815.1 of Actinoplanes sp. NPDC048988. Classification (NCBI taxonomy): domain Bacteria; kingdom Bacillati; phylum Actinomycetota; class Actinomycetes; order Micromonosporales; family Micromonosporaceae; genus Actinoplanes; species Actinoplanes sp. NPDC048988. Next base: position 321,479 of record NZ_JBICTW010000005.1, read on the forward strand.
GCGCGTTCAGGATGACCACCACACCGGCCCGGAACAGCTCCTGGTCGTCGACGACCAGGACCTCGATGTCGTCGCTCACGGCAGCGGCACCGGGATCCGGGCGACGGCCACGAAGACGTCGTCGCGGCGGCCGGTCTCCAGCGACCCGCCGACCGCCGCGAGCCGTTCCCGCATGCCGTGCAGGCCCGAGCCGGAGCCGGGCGGCGAACCAGGGGCGCCGGTGGCGTTGCGGACCTCGATGACCAGGCTGTCGGCGGTCCAGGAGCGCTGGACGATGACCGCGCTGTCGTGCCGGCCGTGCCGGATCGCGTTGGTGAGCATCTCCTGCAGCACCCGGTAGGCCGTCACCCGTTGCTCCTGGGTCAGCACGCGCGGCGTGCCGTCCTGGCCCGAGACGACCTCGCGGCCGCCGTCGCGCAGGTTGCCGATCAGCTTGTCCATGTCGTCGGCGGTGTCGCGGGTCGTCGACAGCACCTCCTGCACGTCCCGCAGCGACGTGCGGGCCGAGGTGGCGATCCCGGCCAGCAACGATTTCAGCGCGCCCGGGTCGTCGTCGGGCAGATACTGCCCCGCCTCGGCCTGGGTGAGGATCACGGCCAAGGAGTGGCCGACGACGTCGTGCACGTCGCGGGCCAGCCGGGTCTGCGCGGCCCGGATCCGGGCCGTCTCCTCGGCTTCCGCCCGTTCCCGGGCCGCCTCGGCCAGGTCGGCGTGGGCCCGGCCGGAGATGCGCAGCGCCAGCCCGGCCAGCCACGGAACGCCGATCAGGGCGGCCATGACGACGGCGACGCCGATCCGCCAGCCGATGCCGAGCTGATCCACTGTCGCGGCGATGAGACCGTACGAGGGAATGGGGAAGTTGATTCTGACCGCTTCGGCCTGGACGAGCAGCACGGCGGCGACCGCGGCGGCCGGAATCGACAGGGCGCTCGCCCGCAGCGTCACCGTGCCGCCCCAGCGGGCCGTGCCGAACGCGACGGCCAGGATCGCGATCTGGGTGGCGATGTACGGGCTTCCGGTCGCCGCCTGGCACAGCGGGATCGCCCAGACGAGCACGAGGGAGACGGCCGGCGCCCTCCGCACCAGCCCGACGGCCAGGGCGGTGCCGAGGACCACCAGCCAGAACAGGAGCCGGCGGACCGGGCTGAAGTAGGAGAGCCAGTCGTTCGTCATGTATTCGAGCGCGCCGAACAGCAGCACCAGCGCCGCCGCGCCGATGTCCGGCCACCACCACGTCCGATCGCGCACGCCTTCCACGTTAGGCGAGGGTGTCGCGGATCAGGCGGTCGAGCAGCTCCGGGTAACCCCATCCAGCGGCCGCGAACATCCGCGGGACCTGCGAGTGCTCGGTGAAGCCGGGCATCGTGTTCACCTCGTTGAGCACCGGGCCGGCCTCGGTGACGAAGAAGTCGACCCGGGCCACGCCCCGGCAGCCGAGCGCGTCGTAGAGGGCGAGCGCGGCGTCCTCGAGGGCCTTGCAGGCGGCCGGATCGATCGGCGCCGGCACCCGGAAGACCGTACTCCCGGAGTATTTGGCCTCGTAGTCGAAGAAACCGTCGGCCACGACCTCGAGGGCGGGCGTGACGAAGCCGTCCAGCACGGCGATGTCGACCTCCCGGCCGGTGACCACCTCCTCGACCAGGACCCGGTCGTCGTGCCGCAGCGCCTCGGCCAGGGCGGCCGGCAGCGACTCGGCGTCCCGCACGAGACAGACGCCGAGGCTGGACCCGGCGGCCACCGGCTTGACCACGACGGGACCGGTCCAGGCGCAACCGGCGGCGGTGCGGGCGGTGAACAGCCGCCCGGGCGCGGTGGCGATGCCGAGCGCCGAGGCGATCAGCTTGGTCACCCACTTGTCCATCGCGAGCGCTCCCGGGCGGACTCCGGAGCCGATGTACGGGACGCCGGCCAGCTCCAGAAGCGCGGCCAAGGTGCCGTCCTCGCCGTGCGGGCCGTGCACGATGGGCAGGGCCACGTCACAGCTCTGCAGGACGGAGACGGCGGCGTGCAGCCCGATCGGCGCTCCGGCGCCGTCGCGCCAGGTGCCGTCGGGGGCGATGGTCAGCCGTACGGCCTGATAGCGGTCCGGGTCGAGAGCGGCCGCGACGGCCGCGGCCGAGGCGAGCGAGACCTGGTGTTCGCCGTTGCGGCCGCCGCCGATGACGGCGGCGCGGATGCGGGACATGTCAGTTACCCCCGATGACGTGACGGTGTGGGCGGGCGCCCAGCCCGGTGACGATTTCGTGCGGAAGCGTGCCGGCCCAGGCGGCCCAGTCGGCGATGGTCGGCTCGCCGTCGTCGCCCGGGCCGAAGACGGTCGCGGTGTCGCCGGGCCGGACCTCGGGGCCGGTCTCGACGACGGTCTGGTCCATGGAGATACGGCCGGCCACGCGGCAGCGGCGGCCGCCCAGCAGGACTTCGGCCCGTGGCCCGGCGCCGCGTGGAAGGCCGTCGGCGTAGCCCAGCGGCAGCAGCGCCAGGTGGGTGTCACGGGCCGCGCGCCAGGTGTGGTCGTAGCCGACCGGCGTGCCCGCCGCGACGCGGCGCACCTCGACGACCGGCGCGGTGAGCGTCATGGCGCCGCGCAGCGAAGTACCACCGGAGGGGTCGATGCCGACCAGGCCGGCGCCGGTGCGGACCAGGTCGAAGTGGGTCTCGGGGCGGGTCAGGGTGGCCGCGGTGGCGGCCAGGTGGCACAGCCGGGGGCGCAGGCCGGCCGCGAAAGCGACCGCGATGCCGTCCCGGAAACGCCGGGTGGCGGCCGCCGTCTCCGGGCCGGCCAGATGGCTCATGATGCCGGCCACGACCAGGCGACCGCCGCGCTCGGCGGTGAAGGCGGCCCGGCACAGCGCGGCCCATTCGCTCAGGGACGCGCCCTCGCGCGCCATTCCGGTGTCGAGCTGAAGGTGCACCCGGGCGCCGGGCGGGAGGGCGGCCAGGTGGGTGAGGCTCGGCACGGCGAGGTCGACCCGGTGCCGTACGGCCGCCTCGAAATCCGTGCCGAGCGGATTGAGCCAGCTCAGAATCGGCGCGGTCAGCCCGTTCGCGCGCAGGTCGAGCGCCTCGCCGAGGCCGGTCACGCCCAGCCAGGCCGCACCGGCGCCGAGCGCGGCCCGGGCCACGCCCAGCGCTCCGTGCCCGAAACCGTCGGCCTTCACCACGGCCATCAGCTCACCGCGGGCGCGGGCGGCCAGCGTCCGGGTGTTGCCCGCGACGGCGCCCAGGTCGACGGTGACTCGCGGCCCGGCGCCGAGGGTGGCGACGGTCATGCGGCGACCGGGCCGTGCAGCGAGGCCGGCGCGCCCGTCATCAGCGCCCAGTAGCGGTCGCCGTAACTCCAGTGCCACCACTCGGTCGGATAGTTCACCAGGCCGGCCCCGCCGAGCACGCGGGACAGCAGCATCCGGTTGGCCCGCGCCTGCGGGCTGATGTTCTGGGCCGCGAAATAGCAGGCGCCGTCCGACTCCTCGGGGGTGGCGTCGATCGGCGTGCCCATGTCGAGGTCGCCGTCCGGGCCGCTCAGCGTCAGGTCGACGGCGGCGCCGGCCACGTGCGGGGCCACCTCGACGGGCGCCACGAAGCGGCTCACCAGGTGGTGCAGTCCGGCCTCGTCGACGGCCGGACGGGCCGAGCGCACCTGGGCCTCGTACATCTCGATGATCTGCCGTTGCCTCGCGACCTCGCGATGGCCCTCGACCACGCGCGGGAACACGCCCGCGGGCAATGCCGCCCGCGCCCAGCCGAGGCGTTCGGCCAGGTCGGCCCGCACCCGGGCACGCGCCGGGCCGAACTCGGCGCCGAGCCGCACCAGCGGGACTCCGGCTTCCCGCACCGGCACAGCCAGAACGCGCGGGTCACTGAGAAGGATCACCATGTCGCAAAGATCGCTTCCGCGGGCGGGCCGGCGCATCGTTCTCAGGTACCGGCGCGATGGCCTCGAGTACCGCTCGCCACTGTCCACGAACCCGGGCGCGCCACATCGCGTCGAGATGGTCATGACTGATCTTGAGAAACTGACCGGGCCGGTACTGCGCCCGGGCGACCCCGGATACGACGAGGAATGCCGCACCCAGAACCTGCTGACCCCGTTGCGGCCGGCGATCGCGGTCGGCGCCGCCGACGTCGCCGACGTGCGGGCGGCGGTCCGGTACGCGGCGGCGAACAGGCTGGCGGTCGCGGTCCGTGGCGGCGGTCACATGCAGCCCTACACGGCCGAGGGCGCCGTGCTCATCACCCTGGACCGGATGGCCGGGGTCACCGTCGACGCCGGGCGGCGGACCGCGCGGGTGACCGGCGGCGCGCTCTGGCGGGAGGTCATCGACGCCGCCGCCAAGGAAGGGCTGGCCCCGATGGCCGGCTCGTCGGTCACGGTCGGCGCGATCGGTTACGTGCTCGGTGGCGGGCAGGGTCCGATTCTTTCCCGGCCGTACGGATACGCGTCCGACCACGTGACCTCGTTCGACATCGTGACGGCGGACGGGGAGCTCCGCACGGTCAGTGGCGACGACGAGCTGTTCGCGGCGCTGCGCGGCCCCCCGATCCCGCAGCTGCCCGAGCCGCTGCGCGGCGCGCACGTGCTGAGCGTCCGCTTCGCCCACCTGGGCCCGGCCGAGGAGGGCGAGGCGCTGCTGGCGCCGATGCGGGCGGTCGCGCCCGCCCTCATCGACACGGTGGCCGAGGTGCCGTTCGCGGTCGCGGCGACCCTGCACAACGACCCGGTCGACGCCTCGCCGTACCAGGACCGCAGCCTCGGCCTGAGCGGCCTGCCCGACGCCGCCCTGGACAAGCTGATCGAGCTGACCGGCCCCGGCACCCGGATCCCGCTGACCAGCGTCGAGGTGCGGGCCCTGGGCGGCGCCATGGACCGCCCGCCGGCCACACCCGACTCGGTGCCCAGCCGGGGCCTGCCGTTCCAGCTGTCGCCTTCGCGGTCGGCGCCGACGACCTGGACGGCGGCCACCGCCGCCTCGAACGGCTGGTCACCGCGATGCGGCCGTGGTCGGACCCGCGACACCGCCGGATGCTGAACTTCCTCTCGACCGAGGAGGCGGTCGACCCGCAGGAGCTGTCCGAAGTGTACGGTCGCGAACTCTACGACCGTCTGCGCGCGGTCAAACGCCGCTACGATCCGGACGTTATGTTCCGGATGAACCACACCATCCGCTGACGGCGGCCGGCCGACAGCCGAACGCTCTCAGCCGAACGCTCTCAGCCGAACGCTCTCAGTCGAACGCTCTCAGTCGAACGCTCTCAGTCGAACGCTCTCAGTCGAACGCTCTCAGTCGAACGCTCTCAGCCGAACGTGAAGCTGTACGTCTCGGCGCCCGGATCGAGGAAGGTGATCTCCACGGTGTGGTCGGTGATCGGGTCGGGCTGGCGCAGCAGCTGGTACAGGCGGCGGTCGCCGAGCGTGCCGTAGCCGTCGGCGTCGACGTCCTGGCCCGCGCCGGCGGCCGGCGGCTCCCCGTCGACGAGGATCTGAAAGCGTACGGGCGTGGCGGCCCCCGCGACGATGTTCAGGTCCCGGGCGTGGAAGCGGTAGAGCAGGCGGGCGCCGGCGGCGCCGGAGACGGTCGCCTGCTCGTTCATCGTCCAGTCCCCCTCCAGGGACCACTCGTTGAGCCCGAGCGTGTCCGGAAGCGTGTACCGGTGCGGTTTGCCGAGAATCAGGCCGTCGGGCGAGGCGAAGCGCTCGGTGCGGTCGTATCCGGTGTAGTTCTCCTGCGATTCGAGGGTCGACCAGTCGGCCGCCTCCTCCACCGGCCGCGGCTCGACGACGACCAGATCGTGCCCGGGGTCGGCGCCGGCCTCGTGAAGCAGGCGCTGGATCGCTTTCTCGGTACGCTCGTACTCGCCCTCGCCGAAGTGGTGGAACCGGATCTCCCCGTCGGCGTCGGCCAGATACAGCGCCGGCCAGTAATGGTTGTCGAAGGCACGCCACACGCCGTACTCGTTGTCGAAAGCGACGGGATACTCGATGCCGTCGGCGCGCATCTCCCGGCGTACGTCCTCGAGGTCGTGCTCGAACCGGAACTCGGGCGTGTGCACGCCGAGAACGACGAGCCCCTGGGAGGCGTACTTCTCGTGCCAGGCCCGCACATAGGGAAGCTGGCGCAGCCAGTTGACGCAGGTGAAGGTCCAGAAGTTGACGAGAACCACCTTGCCGCGCAGTTCCTCCGCCCGCAACGGCCCGGTGTTGAGCCAGCCGGTCGCGCCGTCGAGCAGCGGCAGCGGGCCTTGTTTCGGCAGGTGGTGCGTTCCTGAGAACATGGCGTCTCCCCTGGTTGGTGGTGCTCTCACCCTCGCCCGGCAGTACCCCGTCCCGCACCCGGGAGTTCCCCTGGTCCGGTGTACTGGTCGTCACAGAGCCCGGCACGCGCCGCCACCACACTCGAAGTGCTGGCCCTTTTCGGGCCGGTGGCGCAGGATGCGGGCGTGAGCGAGTACCTGGACACCGGGCGCCTGATCCTTCGTCAGTTCACCGACAAGGATGCGGAGCTGCTGATCGAGCTGGACAGTGATCCGGCGGTCATGCGCTATCTGAGCGGCGGGGAGCCGACCGCGCCCGAGGTGATTCGCGAGCGGAACCTGCCGAACATCATCGCCGGGTACGAGAGGTGGGGCGGCGACTTCGGGCTCTTCGCGGCGCGGGAGAAGGCCGGCGGGGCCTTCGTCGGCTGGTTCTTTCTGCGGCCCGAGCGGGGCGGCCCGCTGGACGAGGTCGAGCTCGGCTACCGGCTGCGGCGGGCGGCATGGGGCGTGGGGTACGCCACCGAGGGCGCGAAAGCTCTGCTGGGAAAGGCGTTCACCGAGCTGGGGGTGCGTACCGTCTGGGCCGAGACCATGACCGCGAACAGCGCCTCCCGGAACGTGCTGGAGAAGGTCGGCATGGTGTTGACGGAAGGAGCCGAGCACGGCGGGGTGCGCTACGAAATCACGAGCGAGCAGTGGAGGCAGCGCCGGCCGCTGTAGCGTTCGCCGTCACGACCAGCAGGATTCCGGTCCACTGATGGACCGTCAGGGGCTGGCCCAGCAGGGTCAGACCGGCCAGGGCGGCCATCACCGGGTGCACGCTCATGAAGACGCCGAACAGGCGGGGTGGTACGCGGCGGAGCACGACCAGGTCGGCGGCGTAGGGGATGACGGAGCTCAGCAGGCCGGCCGTCACGGCGTACGGCAAGCCCTCGAATTCGACTGTCAGCAGGACCGGAAGGTAGGCCAGGGCGGAGACGGAGGTCGCGACCGCGGGGGCCTGAAGGCCCGTCAGGCGACGCCCGGCGAGGCGGTTGAGGAGGATGTACGCGGCCCAGCAGGCGGCCGCCAGAAGCCCGAGGCCGACGCCGGGGAAGTCGCTGGCCGGGCCCGGCGACACGAGGATGTGGACACCGGCGCCGGCCAGGGCCGCGCACAGCAGGTCGCGGCGGGTCCGTGAGCCGGCGAGGGCGACCGCGAGGGGGCCGAGGAACTCCAGCGTCACCGCCAGGCCCAGGCCGATCCGGTCGATCGCCGTGTAGAGGCTCAGGTTCATGGTGGCGAAGACCAGGCCCAGCAGCAGTACGGGCCACCACTGTCCCCACGTGAAGCGGCGCACGTCCGGGCGGGCCACCGGGATGAGGACGGCCGCGGCCACGATCTGCCGCACGGCCACGACCCCACCCGGCCCCATGACGGGAAAGGCGTGTGCGCCCACGGCCGCGCCGATCTGGTTGCTGGCGGCGCTGCCCAGCATGGTGACGGCGCCCGCGGCGGTTCCGGCTTGCCGCTGGTCTTCGTGCAGTCCGGCACCGCGACCGCGGGTCTGGCCGAAGGGCTGGCGGACGTGGCGGTGCTGCGCCGGGCCCTCGACGGCGACGAGCGTTTCGACACCGCTCTGGTCGGTACGGAGGCGCGGTATGCCGCCGTGGCCACCGACAACGCGCTGGCGCGCCGGCGCACGGTCCGGATCAGTGACCTGGCCGCTACACGGTGGCCCTGGACAGCCGGACGGGCACGACCACGGCCTCGCTGTGGCCGGCCGGGTCGGGACCGGCGTCGACGCGGGAGACGCACGGTGTCGACGAGTGGCTGACGCTGATCGCGGCGGGACAGGCGGTCGGCGTGACGTCGGAGGCGACGGCCAACCAGAACCCGCGGCCGGGGGTCGCCTACCGGGCGGTGCGGGACGCCCCGCGCATTCCGGTGTGGCTCGCTTGGTGGCGCGACGACCGCCCGTACGGCCTGACCGAATTAATCGCCCTGGCGCGCGGCGCCTATCAGCCCGCCGACCAGCGCCCGCAGACCCTCGGGGTAGATGTCGCGGGCCACTAGCTCGGGCCACCGCGAACCGATGGCGGCCAGGGTGGGCACTCGTTCCGGGTCGAAGTCGGTGAACGTGATCTCCCAGCCGCCGAGGTCGCGCCGGGCCGAGCGGGCACGGACCAGGATTTCGCCGACGGTGTAGTACCAGATGGCGCGGAAGGCGTCGACGGCCTGCTCGCGGGTGAGGCCGCAGTCGACCGCGCCGTCCAGGATCACCTCGACGAGCCGCAGCGCCGGCGCGCCGAGCCGTCCGACGAAACCGTCGACGGTGAGCACCTCGGCCGCCCACGGCCACGCGGCCAGCCCGTCGTGCAGGGCCTGGGCGGCGACGACGACGCGCTCCCCCGGGGCGTCGGGCAGGTCGGGCGGGGCCGCCTGTTCGGCGTACTCGTTCAGCAGCAGCAGGAGAAGAGCTTCCTTGTCCCGTACGTGGTGGTAGAGCGTGGTCGGCCCGATCCCGAGCTCACCGGCGAGCCGGCGGATCGTCAGCTTCTCCCAGCCGTGGTGGTCGATCAGCCGCCGCGCGGTGGCGAGGATCTGCGCGCGGGAGGTCACGGGCGGGCGTCCAGTTCTTGGCACGTTCCCCATCTTGCCCCCGCCCGCCCCGGGCACTAGTTTTCGAACATGTTCCGAAAGTCGCTCACCCTGACGGCCGTGGCCGTCGTGCAGTTCATGGTGTCGCTTGATCTCTCGGTCGTAAATGTCGGTCTTCCGGCAATCCGTGACGGCCTCGGCTTCGGCGCCACCGGGCTCACCTGGGTCATCCACGCCTACGCGCTCGCCTTCGGCGGGCTCCTCCTGCTCGGCGGCAAGGCCGCCGACCGCTTCGGCCGGCGGCGGGTCCTGCTGGCCGGCCTGACGCTGTTCGCCGTCGCCTCACTGGCCGGCGGCTTCGCCCAGTCGCCGGGTCACCTCGTCGCCGCCCGGTTCGCCCAGGGCATCGGCGCCGCCGCGCTGGCGCCGGCCGCTTTGGCCCTGCTCACGGCCACCTTCCCCACCGGCCGGCCACGCGTGCGGGCCTTCGGTGTCTGGGCCGCGACCAACGCGGCCGGCGGCGCTCTCGGCGTCCTCATCGGCGGCGTGCTCACCCAGTGGGCCGGCTGGCGCTGGGTGATGTTCGTCAGCGTTCCCATGTCGCTGGTCGCCCTGGTCCTGACCTGGCGCGGTGTCGCCCCCGACGACCCGGTCGCCCCGCGCGGGCGCCCCGACGTGGCCGGCGCCGCGCTGGGCACCACAGGCATGACCGTGCTGGTGTACGCGATAGTCCGGCAGTCGTGGCTCTGGACCCTGCCGGCCCTGCTCCTGCTGGCGGCGTTCGTGCTGGTCGAGCGCCGGACCACCAGGGATCCGCTGATCCGGCTGGGCCTGTTCACCAACCGGTCGGTGGCCGGCGCCAACGCGTACAACCTGCTGGTCGGCGCGGCGATGGCCGCGGCCTTCTACTTCGCCTCGCTCTACCTGCAGGGCGTGCTCGGCGTCGGACCGGCCCTGACCGGCGTGATGTTCCTGCCGTTCGCCCTCGGCGTGGTCGCCGGCTCGGTGCTGGCCGTGCGCCTGGGCTACCGCTTCCCGCCCCGCGTCCTGCTCGTCCTGGGCGGCCTGCTCACCGCCGCCGGCTTCGCCTGGTTCTCCGGGATCAGCCCCGACGGCGCCTTCGCCACCGACATCCTCGGCCCGTCCCTCGTGGCCAGCATCGGGTTCGGCCTCTGCCTGGCCCCGATCGTCTCGCTCGCCACCGCCGGCGTGGCCCCGCACGAGTCGGGCATGGCCTCCGGCCTGCTGAGCAGCTCCCGCCAGATAGGAGCGTCGCTGGGCCTGGCCGTCCTCGGCACGGCAGCCGCCCACCACACCACCACTACCGGCTCCCTCACCGCCGGCTACGCGTTCGGCCTGACCTTGTGCGCGGCCCTGCTGCTCGCGGCCACGCTCATCGCCCTGACCGTCCTGCCCCGCGCGACAACACCCCGCCCGCGAGACGCGCCACCCGGTATGCTCCCCGACCGTGCCGATCGAGTCGCCCAGCCGCCTGAACCGGCGGCGGGATCTGCCGGGCTGGCTGATCACACCGGCGGTGACCGTTCTGCTGGCACCGGCGCCGGCCCTGAGCATCGGCGTGCTGGTGGCGCGGGACGCGACTGACTATCCGGCGCTGTGCGGCACCGCCTTCGCCGAGAACGGCTGCTCGGAAACCATTCTGGCGATGGTCGCCCGGCACGCCCGGCTGTTCGCGGTGGGCTGGCTACTGCTCTGGGCCCTGCCGTGGTGGCGAGGCCTGCGTCCGTACCGGATCTGGTGGGCCGTCGCGGTCACGGCCGTGCTGGTGGCCGCTCCGTTGCGCCTGGCGGATTGGCCCCAGCTGTACAGCGGTTTCCAAGTCGACCAGCTGTTCACCGACGGCTCGTCCCTGGCCGAGCGCGAAGACCGGGCCGACGCCGCCTTCTCGCTGATCGCCGTGCTGATGGTCGCGCTGCCCGCCCTGCTGTTCTTCGTGTTCCTGCTGACCGACCGCCGTCCACGCGCGCTGACCAGCGGAGCCCTGGCGATCGTGCTCCTGATCCCGAGCATCGTCATCCTCAAGCACACGTACCACCCGGCCCAGCGCGCCCGCCCTTGCGTCACCGACACCAACACAGACGCCAACATCTGCGCCGGCGACTGAGCCGCGCCTCTGGTTCCGAAGCCGAACCGGCCCCGATGACTCGACCAAGGCGGACCTTGCCAGTTGTATCCATGAGCTCGGGCGGAAGCCGGTCGCCGGCCCGAGTTGAGGCAGGCGCCGATCTCAAGGGCGGCCCCGTCCCGAGCGCCGGTGCTCCTGGTGAACATTGACGGCGTCTTCACCCCTCCACTGCCAATCGTGAGTGCCCGCGTCTGGTGCTGGCCCGGTTGAACGAGCCCACCAAGCAGCCGCGGGGTGAGCGCATGGCCACGGCGGCGGCACTGGCCGCTTCTGCCGCCTATCAATCGATCACGGATCGACGGCTGAGCAAGGCGCCAAGCCAGCGTGATGCCCACACGATGCGGCGTCAGTCTGCCCTCGCGCTCGGCATCATGGGACTACCGACAGTTACCTTGAGCTCCGCCATCCAGTCCCGGGACGCGTGACAGCTGGCGGCTGGCGGCACGCGGCGCGCAGCTCGGCGGCTCGCGGCGCGGGGCTGGCGGCTCACGGCTCGGCGGCTCGGCGGCTCGCGGCGCGGCGGCTCACGGCTCGGCGGCTCACGGCTCGGCGGCTCGCGGGTCGCGGCTCGGCGGCGCGCGGCTCACGGCTCGACGGCTCACGGCTCGGCGGCGCGCAGCTCGGCGGCGCGCGGCTGGCGGCGCGCGGCTGGCGGCGCGCGGCTCGGCGGCTCGCGGCGCGCGGCGCGGGGCTGGCGGCTCACGGCTCGGCGGCTCGCGGCGCGCGGCGCGGCGGCTCATGGCTCGGCGGCTCGCGGGTCGCGGCTCGGCGGCTCGGCGGCTCGCGGGTGGCGGCTCGGCGGCGCGCTGCTCGGCGGCGCGCGGCTCGGCGGCGCGCGGCTCGGCGGCGCGCGGCTCGGCGGCGCGCGGCATACACGACAGGCGGCAGGTGAGCGTGCTTCTCGCTGACTCCCGGATCCTTCTTTGCGCCCCATTCTTATTGGCATGATCCTTTCTTTGTTTTCGATCTCCGGGGTGCGGGATAATGGTTTATGACGCAGTTGGGGTTCTTTTCCAGGTCGGAGATCGCGGCGATGCGTGACTGGTCCGGGGTGCCGAGCCATTCGCCGGACATGGCCGATTTCCGGCGTGATTGTGAGGAGCGGCGACGGTGGGGACTCAAACGGCGTCATGCGTTGAAGCTGTGCCGATTGCATGGCTGTTCGCGGCTGTGCGGCGAGTTGGGGTTACATGATTCGGTCGAGCGGATACCGCCGCTGCTCTGGGATGACGAGGTCACGTGTACGCGGCGGCCCGTTGATCCGGCGAAAGCCACTGCTCACCCGGAGGGTGCGCCCGCCTGCCGCGCGCGGGAGCCGGTTGAGGAATCGGCAGCACGAACCGCGGAGGTGGCCCAGCCGGAGACGGCGATGAAGCCGGAACCGACAGTCAAGGCCAAGACGATAGTGCGGCCCGAAAACCACATTCACGATGAGGCGGCGACCCAGGCGAAGGTCACCACACGGGGCGAATTCGCCGGGCGATATGGAACGCCGCGTTGCGCCGTGAATATCGGCCACAGGAGGCGGTCGGAAGATCGGGTATTCACCGCTCAGCCACGCCTCAGGAAGATGGTGGCATCACGGAATCACTGGCGATACCTGAAACCGTGCGCAGGGGCGGTGCGAAAGCATTTGAGAATGCGCCACGGCTCTCAGCCCCGACCTGATCGAACGGCATCGTGTGAGCCGGTTGAGGGGCGTCTCTGTTGCGGCCGGCTGGGTTTCGTTAGGGCCGCGCCACAACTCGGGTGCCGGGTCTTCGTGGGCAAAAGCGTGCCAGGATGCCACACCTGTCGCCGCTTCCCACGATGTGGTCAGTTGCTGGCGATTTTATGTCGGGCATGTCGGACTTGGTCGCCGGCAGCACTGCCGGTGGCCTCCGCTCAAGTCGCTGACCTGCTAGAACGCTATTTTCTTGTTAGGCGCCTCACCTTTGGGCGGGATTCTCGCGGCGATTGATGGGCTGGCTTCGTGCCGCCTACGGTCGAGCGCCGTGGAACCCGAACCGACATCTCGCGAACGTGCCGCCGCCCGCCTGCTGGAGCAATATCAGAGTGCTGGTAAGGGCTTCGACGGCATTCACCAGATGCTGCTGCCTCACCTGCGGGAGAACCGGCACGCCGAACCGCGGCCGAAAGACACCGCCGCGCTGGCTGCGGCCGTCTACCGGCTGGGCTATCTCGACTATGCGCGCCCGCACATCAGCTGGCCGAACTTCGTCGTCGACGCGTCGGTGCTGGCCTCGCATGCCCGCCTGGACAGTCTCACCGTGGGCGCCGCCCTGGTCGAAGCCGTCGCCGACGACACGTGTCAGGTCATCGCGTCCCCGCAGGCTTACCTGCACGTCGCCCCCGGGCTCACCGGCGAGCAGGACCAGCGCCTGTACCGGTTTCTGCGGCATCTCGAGCCGGCCACGGAAACCCGGGAGAAGCCGGAAGACTCACGCCCGGCGATCGAGGTGCCTCCGCTGACGTTCCGGCACACCGACATCATCGCCCGCCTCAAGACCGGGGAACGCCCGGACATCGTGCACACCGCTCTCCTGGCGCTGCACCACCGCTGCGTCATCGGAACCTTCGACCCGGCCGCCTACCATCGCCTCGGCTATCTGCGAACCCTCGACTTGAACGCTTGAACGCTTTGCGGAAGCACTGCGGAAACAGGTCGCGGCCGGAGCTCACTCGACCGCGACAATCGCGATACGTCGCCTCACGGCAAGCCGCTCCGCCGGCTGACCCCAGGGAGAACGCCCGTCCTTGACCACGAGGATCGCGGCGCGCCGCCAGGTCCCGGCAAGGTCGAGTTGACGCTCTGGCTCGTCGACGAACCAGATGTCGGCCTTTCCACCCGCCTCGTAGTGGAGAGGGTGCCGGCGGCGGAACATGGTCACGCCTTGCGGACGGCGGCCACGCACTCGCGGTTCACCTGGGACCACGGCTTGTGCAAGGAGGAGATGGCGGCGCCCTCCAAGCCGATGCCCTGCTGGACCGCCTGCTGGAAGAACGCCAGGGCGGCCTTCTGGCCGTACTTCGCGATCAGGTAGTGCAAGGCGTAGTAGCCGACGGCGTAGCGGCCGCCGGCGTCGTCGTTTGACGCGTCGTCGGGTGGGTGGGGCACCGCCACCGTCGTGAGGTTGTGGGAGCGCAGGTAGCGGTGCAGGTCCTGCCGCTCCTGGGCGGTCCCCTGGGGGTTGCCGGCCAGGGCCACGTGGTCGGCCATGCCCTCGACCAGCCACCACACGTCGTTCTTGCCGTAGTAGCTGTCGTTGCGCAGCGTCGACACGTGGGCCAGTTCGTGCCGCAGCAGCTCGTCGGAGTAGCCGGGGGTCATCTCGCTGGCCAGCACCTCCGTCTCGATGCGGTCGCGTCCGGTCGGCACGGCCCAGCCGGCCACCCAGGAGCCGGGGTTGCCGCGGTACCAGCGCTTCCAGGACGCCGCGTCGGCCAGGAAGACCCGGTAGCGGTCCACCCGCCCCTCCCCCACCGTGTAGCGGTCGGCGACCGCGGCGGCGGCCTCGGCCCGGCGGCTCAGGTCGGCCAGCCGGCTCCGGTAGGCGAGCGGCACCGCCACCAGGGTGCGCCGGCCGGCCCGCGCGACCAGCTCGGTCGTCTCCCACGGGCGGGAGAAGGTGTGGCTGCCGCCGGTGCAGTCGAAGCAGGTGGTCGCCTCGTCGTAGACGTGGTAGCCGGCGAGCCGCAGGCCCTGCGGGGTGATCCGCCACATGCTGTCGAAGTACGCGTAGTCGGCCGCGCACTCCTTCTCGACCAGGCAGTGGTCCACCAGCGTTTCGACGCGCCAGTCACCGCCCGCTTCGGCCGGCGGCCACGGGTTGCCGCCCACCGACTGCTCGAAGCGGGTGACGTGCAAGGAGCGCAGGCTGCGGTAGCGGCGCCCCAGTTCGGCTTTGGCGCCCGGCAGGGCGTCGGCCGTGAACCCGGCGAAGTCGCCGGCGAGCAGCGCGGCCGACTGCCTTTTCATGGCGGCCTCCGCCTCCTGGCCGACCCAGGCCTGCCATTGCGACCGGGGTGCCGACGCGGCCGGCCGCTTCAGCTTCACCGGCTCCACTGTCACCACCGGGCTGGGCGAGGCCGGCGCGGCCGCGACCGGCGCCGGCGTGGCCGGCCAGGCCGTCACGGCCACCCCGGCGGCCGCCGCCAGCACCACGGCGAGCCCGCCGGCGATCCACCAAACGCGCCGTCGACGGGCTTTCGTATCGATCACGGCGCGAATCTTAACTACATGATCTTTTTGTTACTCTCCCGCGGTGCCGAAGAAGATCATCATTGCCGTGGCGCTCTGCGGCGTCGCGGCCGTCGCCGGGTTCGGGTGGCCGATCGTGTCGGCCCGCGACACCGTACTCTCCACTCCCGACACGGTCGGCCCGCTGCGCCTGGACCTCTCCGACGACGGCCGGTCCACCGCCGAGAACCTGCGGACCGTCCTGTCCGACGGCATCACCGTGAAGACGGCGGTCGGCGCGGTCTACCTGGACGGCACCGGCAAGAACGTACGCTTCCTCGGCGGCACCAAGTCGATGTGGGCGCCCGGAAGCGTTCTGGACTCCGCCTTCGGGCTGCTCGCCGACAAGGCGCACACCGAGGCGACGGATCTGCACACCGTGGACGCCGGCCCGCTCGGCGGCACCATGAAATGCGGAACCGCGGCCGCTGACACCGTCTGCGGCTGGGCCGACCACGGAAGCCTCGCGCTGGCCGTGTTCACCGGCCGCGCCGAGTCCGATTCCGCCCAGCTTCTGCGCCGGCTCCGAGAAGCCGCCGAATCGGACGTACGGTGATGACCATGAGGATTGTCGTGTTGGACGACTATCAGCGGGTCGCTCGGGAGTACGGGCCGTTCGACACCCGGGAGGCCGAGGTCGAGGTGCTGCACGAGCATCTCGCCGACGAGGACGAGCTGGCCGACGCGCTGCGCGGCGCGGACGTCGTGGTGGTCATGCGCGAGCGGACGGCGTTTCCGGCGTCGCTGTTCGGCAAGCTGCCCGGCCTGCGGCTGCTGGTCACCACGGGCATGACCAACGCCGCCATCGACCTCGCGGCGGCGGCTGAGCGCGGGGTCACGGTCTGCGGCACCCAGATGTACGGGTCCACCAAGAGCTCCAACACCGCGGAGCTGACCTGGGCGCTCATCCTGGCGGTCCGCCGGCACGTCGTGGTCGAGGACCGGGCGCTGCGCGACGGGCGCTGGCAGACGACGGTGGGCACCGACCTGGCCGGCAGCACCCTCGGCGTGCTGGGCCTGGGCCGGCTGGGACGGCAGATCGCCCGGATCGGGCAGGCCTTCGACATGCGGGTGATCGCCTGGAGTCAGAACCTGACGCCGGAACGCGCCGAGGAGGCCGGTGTCACCTATGCCGGCAAGGACCAGCTTTTCGCCGAGAGTGACGTGCTGACGGTGCACCTCAAGCTCAGCGACCGCACCAAAGGCCTGGTCGGCGCGGCCGAACTGAGCGCCATGAAGCCGACCTCCATCCTGGTCAACACGTCGCGCGGGCCGATCGTCGACGAGGGCGCGCTGGTCGCCGCGCTCACGGCGCGGACCATCGCCGGGGCCGGGCTGGACGTCTACGACGAGGAGCCGCTGCCGCTGGGCAACCCGCTGCGGGGCGCGCCGAACACGGTCCTGCTGCCGCACCTGGGCTACGTGACCGAGGCCGGCCTGCGGACCATGTACGAACAGGTGGTCGAGGACATCGCGGGCTGGCAGCGTGGTGAGGCCGTAAGGATCATTTCTTCCGATTAAGGGCGGTGGCGGGGCGGTTGGACGGGTTGATTTGATCATTGCTTTGGGGCTATGACGGGGCGATGGCGGAGATGACGGTGGCCGACACGAATGGCATCCTCCGCCAGTCGTGGGTTCATCCGGAGCGCACCAGCCGGGGCCTCGGGTGGGAGCAACTGTACGTCTCCACCCAGCGCGAGCAGCCCTATCAGGCCTCGTTCGGCGGCGCCGGCAGCCATCTGGTCATCCTGCACCTGAACGGTCCGGTCACCGTGCGCCGCGGGCACCTCGGGCTCACCCGCGGGCGTACGGTGCCGCCGGGCGGCCTGTTCGTGCACCCGGCCGGCAAGGAGCTCACCGTCGAGCTGGGCGGGCAGCTCGACACCGTGCACGCCTACCTGACCGACGACATGCTCCGGGCGGCCCACGACGGCGACCCGGTCGAGCTGGCCGAGGAGCTGGGCAGCCTCGACCCGCTGGTCGAGCAGCTGCTGCTGACCCTCGACGGCGTGCTGCGCGCGTGGGAGCCGTCGGCGCGCACCTACGTCGACCATCTCGGGCAGGCGCTCGCCGCGCAATTGGCACGGCGTCACAGCGTACGGCCGAAGCCCGCGGCCGAGACGCGGCGCCCGGCCCGCGCCGGTCTGCCGGACCGGCAGGTTCGCGCCGTACGCGATCTGATCGAGCAGCGGCTGGGCGAGCCGCTGCCGCTGTCCGACCTGGCGGCCGTGGCCGGGTTGAGCGTGAGCCAGTTCGCCCGGCAGTTCAAGGCGCGGACCGGCCTGTCGCCGCACCAGTTCGTCATCCAGCGCCGGGTCGACGCCGCCACCTCGCTGCTGCGCCGCACGGCCATGCCGATCGCCGAGGTCGCCCAGCGCTGCGGTTTCTCCCATCAGGAACATCTGACCAGGGTGCTGCGGGCCCACCTGGGGGTTACCCCGGCCGCGCTGCGCCGCGGCTGAATCGTGCAGCGGTTTTGTGCAGGATCGGCGCGCTCGGCGGGCTGACACTGGGCGCGTGGAGTCGTTCGAGTACACCGCGCACCATCCCCGGGTCGTCTTCGGGGCGGGGACGCTGAGCCGGCTGCCGGCGGAGATCGCGCGGGCCGGCGGGTCACGTCCGCTGCTGCTCAGCAGGCGCGGGCCGGTGGCCGGCGTCGACGCCGTTTTCGACGGGGTGGCCATGCACACGCCGGTCGAGGTCACCGAGCGCGCGCTGGAGGTGGTGCGCGAGCGGGGCGCCGACTGCCTGGTGGCGCTCGGCGGCGGATCGAGCACGGGGCTCGGCAAGGCTCTCGTGGCGCGCACCGGGCTGCCGCTGATCGCGGTTCCCACCACGTACGCCGGGTCGGAGATGACGCCGATCCTCGGTGAGACCGACGGCGGGGTGAAGACCACACGCCGCGACCCGGCGCTCCTGCCGGCAACGGTGATCTACGACGTGGAGCTGACCCGGACCCTGCCGGCCGGGCTGTCGGTGACCAGCGGGCTGAACGCGATGGCGCACGCGGTCGAGGCGCTGTACTCGCCGCAGGCCAACCCGGCGATCGACAGTTTCGCCCTGGACGCGATCGGGCGGCTCGCGCGGGCGCTGCCCCGCATCGCCGACCGGCCGGATGATCTCGACGCCCGCGCCGACGCGCTGACCGGCGCCTGGCTGGCCGGGATCTGCCTCGGCACCGTCGGGATGGGGTTGCACCACAAGCTCTGCCACGTGCTGGGCGGCTCGTTCGGCCTGCCCCACTCGGAGACGCACGCCGTCGTGCTGCCGCACGTGATGGCCTACAACGCGCCCACGGCGATGGCGCGTATCGCCGCCGCGCTCGGCGTCTCCGACGCCCCGGCCGGGGTCTTCGATCTGGCGGCCCGCCTCGGCGCGCCCACCTCGCTGGCCGAACTCGGCCTTCCCGAGACCGCGCTGAGGACAGCGGCGGTGGCGGCCACCGAGACGCCGTACCCGAACCCGCGAGCCGTGACGGCGGACGGCGTCGAGCGCCTGCTGTCCGACGCGTGGCACGGCCATCGCCCGGCCACGGCCGCCGGCGATCTGAGCCGGCTCACCGCGCAGGTGGTCGCCAGCTTCGCCGGCGCGCCCGACCAGCGGCTGGCCGCGCTGCTCGGTGACCTGGTGACGCGCCTGCACGGCTTCGTGGCCGACAACGACCTCACCGAGGCCGAGTGGACGGCCGCCATCGGGTTCCTCACCGAGACCGGGCAGCTCTGCTCGCCCACCCGGCAGGAGTTCGTGCTGCTGAGCGACACGCTCGGCATCTCCAGCGCGGTCGATCTGCTGAGCAATTCGCGCTCCCCCGACACCACACCGTCGGCCGTGCTCGGCCCCTTCTACGTCGAGGGGCCGCCGGTCAAGGAGCACGGTGCCGACCTCGCCGAGGGCCTGCCCGGCACGCCGCTGCGGGCCGACGTGCGCGTCACCGACGTCGACGGGCGGCCGGTGGCGGGCGCGACCGTCGACGTCTGGCAGTCCAATCAGGACGGCTACTACGACGTCCAGCTGCCCGACCTGGAAGGCCCGGTGCTGCGGGCCCGGCTGCGCACCGACGGCGACGGCCGCCTGTGGTTCCGGTCGATCCTGCCCTCGGAATACCCGATCCCCGACGACGGACCGGTCGGGCGGATGTTGCGGGCCACCGGGCGCCATCCGTACCGGGCGCCGCACCTGCACTTCATGATCAGCGCGCCCGGTCATCGCCGGCTCGTCACCCAGCTCTTCGTCGCCGGCGGACCGTACCTCGACTCGGACGCGGTCTTCGGCGTCAAGGACGACCTGATCGTCGACTTCCCGAGCGACGAGGACGGCACCCGCCGCGTCGCCTTCACCTTCCGATTGGGGCCCGACAGTGCTGGAGACTGACGTTCTCATCGTGGGCAGCGGCCCGGCCGGCGGCGCCGCCGCGCTGCTGCTGAGCACGTACGGCGTACCCAATGTGGTCGTCACCAAATACGCCGCCCTGTCCGACACGCCGCGGGCGCACATCACCAATCAGCGGACCATGGAGGTGCTGCGCGACGCCGGGATCGAGGACCAGGTGATCGCCCAGGCCACCCCGCAGCACCTGATGGGCGACACCACGTTCTGCACCAGCCTGGCCGGCGAGGAGCTGGGCCGGCTGCACACCTGGTACACCCACCCGTCGCGGCTGGCCGACCACCTGCTCGCCTCGCCGTCGAGCATCTGCGACATGCCGCAGCATCTGATGGAACCGGTGCTGGCGTCGAACGCGATCGCGCGGGGCACGTCGTTCCGCTTCCAGACCGAATACCTGTCGCTCGAACAGGACGAAGACGGGGTCACCGCGACCGTGCGGGACCGGCTGCGCGGCGACGAATACCAGATCCGTTCGAAGTATCTGATCGGCGCCGACGGCGGCCGCAGCAAGGTGGCCGAGGACATCGGCCTGCCGATGGTGGGCCGGATGGGCGTGGCCGGCAGCATCAACATCGTCTTCGAGGCCGACCTCACGAAGTACACCGCCTACCGGCCGAGCACCCTGTACTGGGTGCTGCAGACCGGATCGGACGTCGGCGGCATCGGCATGGGGCTGGTCCGCTGCGTGCGCCCCTGGCACGAATGGCTCATCGTCTGGGGCTACGACATCGACGGCGAGCCGCCGGACCTCACCGAGGAGTACGCCCGGCGGATCGCCCACCACCTCATCGGCGACGACACCGTGCCGGTCACCATCAAGTCGTCCTCGGCCTGGACGGTCAATCACCTGTACGCCGAGACGTACCACCGCGGCCGCGTCTTCTGCATGGGCGACGCCGTGCACCGGCATCCCCCGTCGAACGGCCTCGGCTCCAACACGTCCATTCAGGACGCGTACAACCTGGCCTGGAAATTGAAGTTGGTCCTGGACGGCACGGCGGGCCCTTCGCTGCTCGACACCTACTCGGCCGAGCGGGCCCCGATCGGCCGGCAGATCGTCGACCGGGCCAACCGCAGCATCGGCGAGACCGCCCGCGTCTTCGAGGCGCTGGGCCTGCTGTCGACGGACGATCCGGCCCAGCTGCGGGCCAACATGGACGCCCGCAAACTTCCCACGCCGGAGGCGGAGAAGCAGCGGCGGGCGCTCCGCGAGGCCATCGAGTTCAAGAACTACGAGTTCAACACCCACGGCGTCGAGCTGAATCAGAGGTACGTCTCGTCGGCCGTCACGCCGGACGGGACACCACCCCCGGCGAACCCGCGCGACGACGAGCTGTACCACCACGCGACCACCTGGCCCGGCGCGAAGGTGCCCCACGCCTGGGTGACCCGCGGCGCCGAACGGCTGTCCATACTGGATCTGGGCGGCCGGGGCCGCTTCACGCTGCTCACCGGAATCGGCGGCGAGGCCTGGGTTGCCGCCGCTTCGGCGCACGGCATCACCGCCGTCACCATCGGCCCCGGCGCCGACTACGAGGACCCCTACGGCGACTGGGCCCGCCTGCGCGAGATCGGCGACAGCGGCTGCGTGCTGCTGCGCCCCGACAACCATGTCTGCTTCCGCAGCGCCACCGTCACCGACGACCCGTCCGCCACCTTGCGCGCCGCCCTCGACAAGGTGCTGGGACTTTAGAGCAGGCCGCGGTCGCGGGCGATGAGGACGGCCTCGCGGCGGCGGCGGGCGCCCAGTTTGCGGTAGATGGCTCGTAAGTGGACCTTGACGGTGTTGGCGGAGATGGAGAGGCTGTCGGCGATCTCGTTGACCGTCAGCAGGGTCGGCAGGAAGTGCAGGACCTCGACCTCGCGGTTGCTCAGCGGTTCGGCCAGTGGCGGTAGCGGCCCGGCGCGGGCCGGGGCGGCCTCGGGGGTGAGGCGGCTGCGCCGCAGCAGGGCCGTCACCGCACGGCCCGGAAAACGATGGAACGGCCAGGTGATCCGGTCGCGGGCGGCCAGCTCGTCGGCGCGGCGGATCGCTCTAAGCGCCTCGGCCTCCGCGCCCCGGTCCTCGGCCACCAGGGCGATCCCGATCCACGCGATGATGGCCGTGAGCGGGTCACTGCCCCCGGTGGCCCGGCGGAACAGCTCGTCCGCCCGGTCCCTCTCGCCGGTGGCCAGCAGGGCGCGGGCCAGCGAGGCGCGTTCCGCGGCGAGGAGCCTCGGCTCGCCCATCGCGGCGTACCGGGCCAGAACCAGCTCCGGGTCGCCGAGCTCGAGGTCGACCTCCGACTCGGTGAGGTTCAGCCACCGGCGCAGCAACGGGGCGTCGAGCGTTTCCGGCCAGTCGTGGCGGGCCTGCCGGATCACTTCGCGGGCCGCCTCCGGCTGGCCGCGGATCAGCAGCAGGTGGGTCCGGGCCACGCCGGTCATCGTCACCAGCGCCGCCTCGTGCGGGTAGGGCTCCCAGTGCTGCGCCTGCCGCAGCAATTCCTCGGCGGTGTCGACGTCGTTGCGCTCCACCGCCACGAACGCCTCGACCAGGAAGGCCAGGGACGCCTGCGGGGTGGTCTCCACGTGGTGCCGCTCGGCGAGGTGGCGCGACTGTTCGGCGTACTCCCAAGCGTCCTGCCGAGACCCGGTGACCAGGGCCAGCGCGCCCAGGTGCCCGAGCATGTTGATTTCGACGAGCGGCACCCCGTTGGCGCGGGCCACGCTCAGACCGGCCCACAGGTAGCGTTCGGCGGCGTCGGCCCGGCCGGCCCAGAACAGCCCGATGCCCTTGTTGGCGATCGCGAGGGCGCGGTACTGATGGGCCGCGGGCATGTCTTCCAGCCGTACGGTCGCGAGCTCACGCAGGATGCGCGTGGTCTGCGCGACGAGTGCCGGCATCTCGCCCCGGACCCGCCTGACCAGGATCGCCTCCAGCAGCCGGACCGCGGTCCCGGCCATCAGCCGGTCCGCCTCGGTGCGGCCCTCGAGCAGGCGGCCGGCCCGGGCCAGTTGCGCGGGCACGGCCGCGTAGTCGCCTTCGGAGAACAGGCGCAGCGCCCCGCACACGGCGAGTTCGGCCTCGTCGCGGGTGAGGACCGGCCACGGAACCCGCTGGAGCATCGCGAACAGCCGGTTGCGGTCGCCCGACACGATGAACGGCGCCGCGGCCCCGACAACCAGCCGGCCGAGCTCGGTCCAGTCCTCGGCGGCGAGCGCGTGGTCCAGGGCCTCTCGCGGCTCGTGGACGGTGTACCACCGCATGGCCCGGGTGTGCAGCGACCGGACCTGGCCCGGCTCGTCCCGCCGGAGACGGCGCAGCAGAGTGGCCCGCAGCCGGGGGTGCAGATGGAACAGGTCGGAGTCGCCCGGATCAGCCGTCACGAACGCGTCGGCGGCGGCCAGCCCGGACAGGATCCGCCCGGCCCCGGGCTCGCCGGACAGCTCGGCCGCGAGGCCGGACGGCACCGAGCTCAGGATGCTGACGCGCAGCAGCAGTCGCCAGGTGCACTCGCACAGCCCGGACAGCACCTCACTGTCCAGATAGTCACCGGCCGCGGCGTCGTCCAGCCGCAGCCCGGCCGCCCAGCCCAGGGAGTCCGGGTCCGGCGCCGGCAGGCCGGCCGCGGCGGCCAGCTCGGCCGCCTCGGCCTCGGTGAACGCCAGCGCGCCGGCGTCGATCACGGTCAGCTCGCCCGCCGCCTGCCAGCGGTGGGTGGGCAGGGCCGGTTCGCCGCGACCGGCCAGCACCATCCGGACGCGAGGGGACCAGTCGTGCAGCAGGGTCTCCAGCTCGGCCAGGGCATCGGCGTCGACGAGCCGCTGATGCTCGTCGAGCACCAGCACCAGCGGACCGGCCGGCGCCGCGCCGAGCATGCTGGTCAGCTCGGCGCGGAGCACGGCGGCGTCGTTGTGCCGGTCGTGGAGGGTGAGCCAGCGGACCGGTTCGGCGCGGCCGAGGGCCCAGCTCGTGATCAGCACGGTCTTGCCCCAGCCGGCTCCGGCCCGGACCAGCGTCACCGCCCCGTGGACGCCGGCGTCGAGTTCGGCGTGCAGCCGCTCGCGCCGGACCAGAACGCGGGGCAGCGCGGGCGCCGCCCGGTGAACCTCGCCATGGTGGGGCATGTGATGACGTCACCCCCCCTAGCTGATCATCACCTCTTTCCCGCAGGTGAGAGCCAGTTGACCATGCATGGCACCCGATGGCAACGGCCGTGCCCGTTCAGGCCGCCGTCAACGGGGTGGCGATGTCCTCCAGGCTCTTGCGCTCGGCCTTGACGCCCAGGAAGGCCTCGACCACGCCGCCGGCGATCATGACGGCGGCGCCGATGACGAAAGCGATCACCGTGTCGCCGACCTGGCCGGTGCCGACCAGGTTGGAGAAGAGCAGCGGGCCGGTGATGCCGCCGACGGCGGTGCCGACCGCGTAGAAGAACGCGATGGCCAGGGCGCGGGTCTCCATCGGGAAGATCTCACTGACGGTGAGGTACGCCGAGGAGGCGCCGGCCGAGGCGAAGAACAGCACCACACACCAGCAGGCGGTCATCGTCACCGCGTTCAGCACGCCCGCGCTGAACAGCCACGCCGTACCCAGAAGAAGAACCCCCGACAGGACGTACGTGCCGGTGATCATGATTTTGCGGCCGACCGAGTCGAAGAGCGAGGCCAGCAGCAGCGGGCCGAGCAGATTGCCGACCGCGATGACGGCGAAGTAGTAGCCCGTACTGCCCGACGGCACGTCGAAGAAGGTCTGCAGGATCTGCGCGTAGCCGAAGGTGATCGCGTTGTAGAGGAACGCCTGGCCGATGAACAGGGCCAAGCCCAGGCCGGCCCGCTTCGGGTACTTCGTGATCAGGGTCTTGGCGATGGTGCCGAACCCGATGGTCTTGCGGGTGTGGATCTCGATGCTCTTGTCGACGGGGTCGAGCGTGACGTGGTCCTCGCGTTCCACGGTCTTCTCGACGTCGGCGACCAGGGCCTCGGCCTCCTCGCCGCGGCCGTGGATGAACAGCCATCGTGGACTCTCCGGCACGTGCCGGCGTACGAGAAGAACCACCAGGCCCAGGACGACGCCCAGGCCGAACGCCGCCCGCCAGCCCCAGCTGACCGGCAGCTGGGTGAGGATCGGCACGGTGAGCAGGGCGCCGAACGCGGCGCCGGCCCAGTACGTGCCGTTGATGATCAGGTCGATGCGGCCGCGGTACCTGGCCGGGATCAGCTCGTCGATGGCCGAGTTGATCGCCGCGTACTCGCCGCCGATGCCGGCCCCGGTGACGAAGCGGAACAGGAAGAACCACCACGGGTCGAACGACAGGGCGGTCATCGCCGTGCCGAACAGGTAGACGGCCAGGGTGACCATGAACAGCTTCTTGCGGCCGAACCGGTCGGTCAGCCAGCCGAAGAACAGGGCGCCGCAACAGGCGCCCAGCACGTAGATCGCCGCGCCGAGGCCGGTGACCTGACTCTGGGTGATGTCGAGGCCGCTGCCGGACTCGGACAGCCGGCCCGACAGGTTACCGACGATCGTCACCTCGAGGCCGTCGAGCACCCACACCGTGCCGAGCCCGATAACGATCATCCAGTGCCAGCGCGCCCAGGGCAGCCGGTCGAGCCGGGCCGGGACATCGGTGCGAATGGTTCCGGAGGACATGATCCCGGGCTACCCAAAGCTCAGACGTTTTAGACCTCCCCCGGGGATCGGACCAGGGTCTCCACGGGTTCGGCCCGGCACCCTGGTGCGCGATGCTGGCCGTACCGAAAACCTGAGGAGACGACTGTGAGCAACAGTGACGTGGCGGCCCTGGCCGACCTGCTGCACGAGACCGCCGAGCACCACGGCGCCTTCGAGGCGGTGGCCCCGCCGCACGACTGGTGGGACTGGTACGCGGCCTACCTGAACGCCCGCCAGAACGGCAGCACCCCGGACGAGGCGGTCGCCGCCGGCAACCGCTACATGGCCGAGATCAAGAACGTCGTCATCCCGTCCTGACCTCTGATCGAACTGCGTCTATCGTCTAGGAATGCGCATCGTTGCCGCCCTGCTGGCGCTCGCCCTGCCGCTGACCGCGGCCCCGGCGGTGCCCGCCGCCGAGGCCCCGGCCATCGCTCTGAGCAGTGTCGTTCCGGCGCCGCTCGAGGTACGCCAGCAGGGGGCGACGTTCCGGCTCACCGACCGCACGGTCATCGAGGCGCCGCGTTCGGCCCGAAATGTCGCGAATCGGCTGGCCGAGGCGCTGCGGCCGGCCACCGGCTACCGGCTGCCCGTGGTCGAGCGGGCCCGAACCAACAAGATCTCGCTGCGTACGGACGAAAGCCCCGGTTATCGCCTGACCGTCACCAAGAGCGCGATCACCATCGACGCTCGGGACAACGCCGGCCTGTTCGACGGCGTGCAGACCCTGCGGCAGCTCCTGCCGCCCGCGATCGACGCCGCCACGCCGCAACGGGCCGCGTGGGTGGTCGCCGGCGGCGAGATCGCCGACCGGCCGCGGTACGCCTACCGCGGGGCGATGCTCGACCTGGCCCGCCACTTCCACACCCCGGACGAGGTCAAGCGCTACATCGACGAGATCAGCCGATTCAAGATCAACTACCTGCATCTGCATCTCTCCGACGATCAGGGCTGGCGCGTCCAGATCGACTCGTGGCCGCGGCTGACCGCGGTCGGCGGCGCCCCGGGCACCGGCGTCGACGGGACCGGCGGCGGATTCCTGACCAAGGCCGACTACCGCGACCTCGTGCGGTACGCCGCCGACCGGTACGTGACGATCATCCCCGAGATCGACATGCCCGGGCACGTCAACGCCGCACAGGTCGCCTACCCGGAACTGACCTGCGACGGTGTCGCGCCGCCGCCACGCACCGACACCGCGGTCGGCTACAGCTCGCTGTGCATCGGCCAGGAGACCACCTACCGGTTCGTCGAGGACGTCATCCGCGAGCTGGCCGCTCTCACCCCCGGCCCCTACCTGCACATCGGCGGCGACGAGGCGCACGCCACGACCGAGGCCGACTACCTCGCCTTCCAGCAGCGGGTGCTACCGCTGGTCGCGAAATACGGCAAAACCCCGTACGGCTGGAATGAGATCGACCAGGCACCCGCCGCGAAAGACGCCGTCCTTCAGTACTGGAACGAGGAGCCCACCTTCACCCCCGTCCACGCCTCGAAGGTGGTCCTCTCCCCCGCCAACCGCGCCTACCTCGACATGAAGTACGACCCGTCGACCCCGCTCGGGCTGAACTGGGCCGGCTACATCGAGGTGCGGACGGCGTACGACTGGGACCCCACCACCTACGTGCCCGAACGCGCGGTACTCGGCGTCGAGGCCCCGCTCTGGTCCGAGACCCTGCGCGACCTCGACGACATCGAGTTCATGGCCTTCCCCCGCCTGGCCGCGATCGCCGAGATCGGCTGGTCGCCACGCAAGGACTGGGAGTCGTTCCGCACCCGGATCCACGCCTACTATCCCCGCTGGGAAAACAGAGGCGTCAACTTCTACCGGTCACCCCAGGTGGGCTGACCACCGCAGGCGGGCGGGTGGCGACGTAGCGTCGGGGTATGGACCACCGGAGTGAGATCAAGGACTTCCTCACCACGCGGCGTGCGCGGATCACGCCCGCGCAGGCGGGGCTGCCCGCCTATGGGACCGGCCGGCGGGTGCCGGGGCTGCGCCGGGAGGAAGCGGCGATGCTCGCCGGGGTCAGCGTCGACTACTACACGCGGCTGGAACGCGGCAATCTCTCCGGGGTGTCCGAGAGCGTCCTCGAGTCGCTGGCGCGGGCCTTCCGCCTGGACGAGGCCGAGCGGGAGCACCTGTACGACCTCGCCCGGCAGGCCAATCGCAGCGCCCGGGCGCCTCGGCGCCGCACCACGCGGCAGTTGCGCCCCGGCGTTCAGCAGCTCCTGGACGCCATGACCGGGGCTCCCGCGTACGTCCGTAACGGCCGCCTGGACGTCCTCGGCGCGAACCATCTGGCCCGGGCCGTGTTCGCCCCGGTGTTCGAGGGGCCGCCCAATCTGGCCCGCTTCATCTACCTCGATCCGGCCGCGCCGGATTTCTACCGGGACTGGGAGCAGGTGGCCGAGGATGTCGTGGCCCTGCTGCGCGGCGAGGCCGGCCGTAACCCGTACGACAAGGGCCTGACCGATCTCATCGGCGAGCTCTCCACCCGCAGCGACCGATTCCGCACCTGGTGGGCCGCCCACGACGTGCGCCAGCACCGCACCGGCGTGAAACGCCTGCGGCATCCCCTGGTCGGCGACCTCGACCTCGCGTACGAGTCGATGCAATTGACCGCCGACCAGGGGCTGCAGTTGAACGCCTACAGCGCCGAACCGAACTCCCCGCACCAGGACGCCCTCAACCTGATCGCCAGCTGGGCCGCCACCGGCGCGCGGGCGTGAGTCAGCGCGTCCGCTGGGCGCGGGCCAGCGCGTCGGCCCGGCTGCGCCGGGGCTTGGCCAGGAAGTCCACGCTCACGCCGGCGCCCGCGCCGGGCTTCCGCTCGAAGCCGCGGAACCGGTCGGCCAGCGTCCGCACACGCTTGTGGCGGGGACCCAGCGCGATGTAGAACAGCGACTCGTCCACCTGTTCGTCGTCGCCGCCCCACCGGACCACACCTTCGCAGTCGGCGAGGATGTCGCGCAGCACCAGCTCCTGCAGCGGGAAGAACCCGCCCTTGGCGCGGGAGCCGGGGCGGATGCGGACCGCGCTGCCGGAGGCCAGGTTCGACTCCGGCCGGCCCTTGGCCACCTCGGCGGCCGGCTGCCAGCCGGTCAGGTCGATCGAGGGGATCTGTTCGATCTCGTAGTGGAACCGGCGCACGACGTGCAGCAGGATCGTCTCGGCGTCGCCGATCGACACGGGCACGCTCAGCCCGGTGCCCGACACCGTACGGGTCCACACCTGCGAGTCGACGTCCTTGGTGGCCTGGATCGGCCATCCGTTGGCCGACGTCTCGCGCCGGGGCTTGCTGGGGGCCTGCGCCCGCGCCGCGGCGGTGGGCAGGGCGGCGCCGGCGACCACGGCGGCCGCGCCGGTGCGGAGAACTACCCGCCGGCTGATCCGGAGACTCATCTGTCTCGGTGTTCCTTTCTAGAGAAATGCGATCAAGGCGAGGGAGGGCAGGAAGAAGGCGACGACACAGGCCGGCCAGTACGACCAGGCGGGCACCAGTTCGCGCCGCCACAGCCCCCAGTTGAGAAGGCACCAGATGCCGACGGCGAGCCCGGCGATCGGGAACAGGAGCAGTTTGGACACGAACTCCGGGTCGTTCAGCCAGTGATAAGTCAGGGCGATCGGAACGACGCCGGGAATTCCCAGCACGACATTCAGGCCGACGGCCGTCAACAGTCTCCGCACGTGCCCATCCTTGCCGCCGCCCTCCCGGGTCAAGCAGCCGCCCGGCAGAGCGCGTTGTAGCTCTCCAGCACGCTGTACAGGCCGGTCACCTGGCGTCCGTACAGCAGGACGTCCTCGTCCGGCGCGCCGTTGTCCTCGAGGGTGCCGTTGTACCGGGCGATGATCTTCCCGACGTCGGCCATGCTGGTGGTCAGGGTGGGGATCGGAAGGCCGACCTGGTGGGCGTTGTACATCGTCAGGTACGCGACCGACTGGATGTTGTACGCCGGTTCCTGCAGCCGGTCCCAGACGGCCCGCAGGTAGCCGTTGCTCAGCTTCACTCCGTTGATGATCCCCTGGTCGATGCACCAGTTGCGGGACTCGATGGCGACTTTGGCGTAGATCTGTCCGAGACCGGTGCTGCAGTCGTCGACAAGGCCCTTCCGGACCGCGTCGTCGAGAACGGCGTCCTGGAACCACAGATGGCGCAGCTCCCACAGCACCGGCGCCTGGATGAGGGCCTTCCGGATTCGGAGCTTCCGGGCCAGGTTGGTGAACACGACGTCCATGTTCATCAGGGTGTTGAAGGCTTCCGTCGTGGTCACCTGATTGAAGGTGGCCCACTCCTTGTCCTTCCATCCCTCTCCGCCGGTCTCCGGGGTGCCGATCGACTCCTGGTACGCCTGCACGTCCCGCAGCAGGGCCGATCGGTAGGTCTCGTCGAAGTCGACGTCGAGGCCGTTGACGTATTCCGGCGCCGGGGCGAAGTCGTTCTGGCCGATGTCACGCCCGGAGGCGATGTTGTTGTCGATCTCGATGGCGCCGCTGCCGGAGCCGATCTTCTTGGTGACGATCTGGTCGTACGCCCAGTTCTTCGGCAGTGGGTAGCCGAGGTTGCCGGAGAATCCGGACGACATGTCGGAGACGAACGAGGTCACGGCGTATCCGGCGTCGGAGACGCGCTGGCACACGTTACGCGGGCCGTAGATGCCGACCTCGTAGTGCGAGCTCTCGCCGATGGCCTCCCAGATGCCTTTGAAGTGCGGAATGATGTACCGCGTGACCTCGGCGTCCAGGGCGTCGTAATCGACGGCGAAGTAGATGATCGTGCCGGCCTTGAAGCCGTGGATCTTGGCCCACTCGATGGCGTTGTACGCGTCGGTGTTCCCCTGCTCGTAACTGAAGTAGTCAGTCGACCGGGACCACGTCTGGAAGATCGGGAAGCACCGCAGCCCGTACTCCTTGATGGTGTCGAGCTCACCCGGCTGGATCTGCTTCTCCGGCAGGTCGGTCTTCGACGGGTTGTAGAGGTACCGGCCGATGTACTTGTATCCGGCGGCCTTCAGCGCCTGCGCCCGGGCCGGGGTGATCTTGGTGACCCCGTCGCACGCCTCGCCGCTGCGGGTCTGGTCGCCGTACGACACCAGAAGTGACGCCCAGGTCGCGAAGTTGCCCGTCCCGGTGACCGGCAGCTTCGAGAACAACTGGAAGAGCTCCACCTCCCCCTTGACGTCGGCCGTGAAATCGCCGAAGGCGACGTTCCGCGCGTTCAGCCGCATGGCCGCGGTGAACAGCCGCGCCCACACGCCGGTGGCGCCGTTCTCGACGGTGTGCTGCTTGAGGCCGCTCTGGGTGCCCGGGCCGAAGACGCCGTTCGCGGTGCCGTCGGCCATGCCCAGCTCGTACTGGATCGCGAAGAGCATCGAGGTGGCCACGTCGCGCGAGTGGTGGCCGTCGCACGGGATGATGTAGAAGTCGCGGCGGCCGACGTACCGGCCGTTCATCCACTGCTGGATGCTGCGGATGGTGTCCGAGCCGTTGTTGACGGTGACGTACGCGTCCATGTTGAACAGCGCCTTGACCACCTTGGGCTCCAGGTCACCGCCCGGGAAAGCACCGGCGACGCCCATGTCCTGCTTCAGCGAGGCCACCGACGCCTGGACCCGGGCGCTGTAGATGCCGTCGATCCCGCCGCCGTCGTAGCCCTTGCAGTACAGGGCGGACTGCAGGATGCAGCCGAAGGCCCAGGACGGCACGGTGGACGCGTTCAGCTTCGGATACTTCGACTGGAGGGTCGACAGTGTGGTCGGCCCGAACGTGTTCGACAGGGAGGTGATGCCCATTTCGTACTGCAGGGCCCGGGTCAGGGCGTACATCGTGGTCCAGCCGGTCTGGCCGTCCTCCGGAACCTTCGAGATGCCCAGCTTCGCGCCGTTGGCATACGTCTGGTTGATGAACTGCTGGGCCCGAAGGACCATCTCGTCAGACATCGAGCATCTTTCTGCGAGGGAAACGCGGTTCTTAGCGTTGACGATCTTACATATTTCGATCAGGTCCAGGGGGCCCGTCACATAGGAGGTCCGGCGGCTATGTGTGGGTGAGCCATGGGGTACGGCCCTGTCATGTGGGTAGGTTCGGGTCCATGACGACGACTGGGGTGGTCGAGCTCGACCTTGCGGGGCGTACCGCGATGGTCACCGGTGGCGGCAGCGGGATCGGGCGGGCGTGCGCCCTGCGGTTGGCCACCGCCGGGGCGTACGTCCTGGTCGTCGACGTCGACCGGGTGGCCGCGGAGAAGGTGGCGGCCGAGATCCACGGTGAGCCGGTCGCCGTCGACCTGGCCCGCGAGGCGGCGGTCGACGGGCTGCGGGCGGACGTGGACGTGCTGGTCAACAACGCGGGTCTGCAACATGTGGCGCCGCTGCACGAGTTCCCGCCGGAGCGGTTCGCGTACCTGCAGAAGGTCATGGTGGAGGCTCCGTTCCAGCTGGTGCGGCGGGTGCTGCCGCACATGTACGGGCGGGGCTGGGGCCGCGTCGTCAACATCTCCTCGGTGCACGGGCTGATCGCGTCGCCGTTCAAGGCCGCGTACGTGACGGCGAAGCACGCCCTGGAGGGCCTGTCGAAGACGGTGGCGCTGGAGGGCGCCGGGCACGGCGTCACGTCGAACTGCGTGAACCCGGCCTTCGTCCGTACTCCCCTGGTCGACAAGCAGATCGCCGACCAGGCGAAACAGCACGGCGTCACGGAGGACGAGGTGATCACGAAGGTGATGCTGGACCGCGCGGCGATCAAACGCCTGATCGAGCCGGACGAGGTGGCCGAGACCGTGGCGTTCCTGTGCTCGCCGGCCGCCGACATGATCACGGGCGCGTCCATCCCGCTCGACGGCGGCTGGACAGCGCACTGAACATGCTGGAGTTCTTCGAGCTGCTGGCCCGGGAGGCCGCCCCCGCCGAGTTCGAGCAGCCGCTGATCGCGGCGCGGGAGGCCGGCGCATCCCCGCCGGAGCTGGCCGAACTGGAGCGGGCAAAACTGCGGGCGCTTCAGGTACGGGCGGTGCTGGAGCGCCGCCGCCGGCGGGAGGAGGAGCTTTCCGCCCTGTACGACACGGCGAGCGACCTGGCCGCCCTGCGCGACCTGGACGCGGTGCTGCGCGCGATCGTCCACCGGGCGCGAACGCTGCTCAACGCCGACGTCTCGTACATGACGCTGAACGACACGGCCCGAGGCGACACGTACATGCGCATAACGGACGGCTCGGTGGCGGCCAGTTTCCAGAGTCTCCGCCTGGCGCCGGGCGCCGGCCTGGGCGGCCTGGTCGCGCTGCGGGGCACCCCGTACGTGACGGCGAACTACGCGGGCGACGCCCGTTTCGAGCACACGAGCGACATCGACCGGGGCGTAGGCGACGAGGGCCTGGTGGCGATCCTCGGCGTACCTCTGAAGTTGGGCGCGGAGGTGATAGGCGTCCTGTTCGCGGCGAACCGCACGGAGCGCCCGTTCGCCCGCGAGGAGGTGGCGCTGCTGGTCTCCTTGGCCGCCCACGCCGCGGTGGCGATCGACGCGGCCCGCCTGCTGACGGAGACCCGCACCGCTTTGACCGAGTTGTCGGCCGCCAACGAGGCCGTGGAACGAGCCGCGGCCGCCCACGACCGCCTGACGACATTGGTCCTGCGGGGCGGCGGCGTGGAAGACGTAGCCCACGACCTGGTAGACGTCCTGGACGGCACCCTCCTGGTCTTCGACGCCACCGGCCGCCGCCTGGCCGCCGCCGGCTCCCTGCCCTCCCCTCCCCCCGCGATGCTGGCCGAGGCGATAGCCGCTTCCCGCGCCGAGGGCCGAAGCGTACGAAGGGGCCCCCTCTACGTAGCCGCCGTGGTAGCCGGCACCGACGACCTGGGCGCCCTGGTCTTCCAGCCCGCAAGCCCGCTGTCGGAGGCCGACCAGCGAACGTTGGAGCGCGCCGCGCAGATCACCGCCCTGTTGCTCCTGTTCCGCCGCACGGTCGCCGAGGCCGAGGCACAGGTACGCGACGAACTCCTGGACGACCTCATCAGCCACCCCGACCGCGACCCGGCCGCGCTGCGCTCCAGGGCCGCCCGCCTCAACGTGGACCTGGACGCCCCCCACGTGGTCGTCGTCGCCGACGGCACCCAGATCACCTCCTGGGCCCGCACTTTCGCCGCAACCCGCAGCGGCCTGGCCATGACCCGCGACGGCCGCACAACGTTGCTGCTGCCCGGCACCGACCCCGGCCAAGCCGCCCGCTCAGTCGCCAAGGAGGCCCACCGCGAACTGGGCCGCCCCGTAACCGCCGGCGCCGCCGGCCCCTTTTCTGCCGGTGCCGCCAGCCCTTTCACCGCCGGCGCCGCCGGCCTGGTCGGGGAAGCCGCCGGTCCTGTGGCTGGCTCCGCGACCGTCGCCGCGGCTCACCGGGAGGCCGAGCGCTGCGTCCGCGCCCTCGTCGCCCTCGGGCGCACCGGCACGGGCGCGAGCGCGGCCGAGCTCGGCTACGTCGGCCTGCTGCTCGGCGACGGCCAGCGGCACGACGTCCTCGGCTTCGTGGCGAGCACGCTGGGCCCGGTGATCGAGTACGACGACAAGCGCGGCACAGCCCTCATGCACACACTCGACGCCTACTTCGCCGCCGGCGGCGGCCTGGCGCGCGCCGCCGAGGAGCTGCACGTCCATGTCAACACCGTCAGTCAGCGACTCGACCGGGTCACGCAGTTGCTCGGCACCGGCTGGCAGGACCCGGAGCGCTCCCTGGACGTGCGCCTCGCCCTGCGCCTCCATCGACTGAGCATGTAGGACAGCAACACACCCGCCCCACAGGCTATGGGCGCGGCGGCCATGGGATCCCGACCGGTCCGCGGCATATCGTCACCTGACAATGTGGCCCCGATCACAGTCAGGAGAGGCCCTCATGCCGACGCTTGCCACCCCTCGAACACCCCTCGTGAAGGTGATCTTCGCCAGCCTGGTCGGCACCGCCGTCGAGTGGTACGACTTCTTCCTGTACGGCTCCGCCGCCGCGCTGGTCTTCGGCTCGTTGTTCTTCCCCTCTTCCGATCCCGCGACCGCGACGCTGCTGGCGTTCGGCACATACGCACTAGGTTTCGTCGCCCGCCCGCTCGGCGGCATAGTCTTCGGCCATTTCGGCGACCGGGTCGGCCGCAAGAAGATGCTGGTCGTCTCCCTGCTGATGATGGGCCTGGCGACGATCGCGATCGGCTTGCTGCCGACATACGCGACCATCGGAGTGGCCGCCCCCATCCTGCTGCTCGTATGTCGCCTCGCCCAGGGTTTCGCGGTCGGCGGTGAGTGGGGCGGCGCGGTGTTGATGGCCGCCGAGCACGGCGACGACAAGCGCCGCGGACTGTGGACGTCGTGGCCGCAGGCCGGCGTGGCCCTGGGCAATCTGCTCGCCACCGGTGTGCTGTGGGTGCTCGCCGCGGTGCAGTCGGACGAGGCGTTCAACGCGTGGGGCTGGCGCATTCCGTTCCTCCTCAGTGCCGTTCTGGTTCTGGTCGGTCTGTGGGTGCGACTGTCCGTCGAGGAGTCGCCGCTGTTCCAGTCGGCTCGCGAGCGCCTCACCGAGCGGCACCAGCCGCTGCTCGAGGTGGTGCGCCGCTACCCGCGCGAGGTCCTGGTCGCGATGGGCATGCGCCTGGCCGAGAACATTTCCTACTACCTGTTCACGGTCATCTCCATCACCTTCCTGACCACGTACGCCGGCGAGAAGTCCGACCGGGACATGATCCTGAGCGCCCTCCTCATCGGTTCGGTGGTGCAATTCGTGGTCATTCCTGTGATCGGCGCGTTCTCCGACCGGGTGGGCCGGCGCCCGCTCTACCTCGTGGGCGCGGTCGGCGTCGCGGTGTGGTCGTTCTTCTTCTTCGACCTGGTCGGCAGCCGCTCCGAGGGCCTGATCACGCTCGCGGTGGTCGTCGGGCTGATCCTGCACGCCCTGATGTACGCCCCACAGGCCGCGTTCTTCTCGGAGCTCTTCGGCACATCGGTCCGCTACACGGGCGCCTCGGTCGGCTACCAGCTCGCCTCGATCTTCGCCGGCGCGCTGGCCCCGATCATCGCCGTACGCCTGCTCGGCAGCACCGACAACCCGAACACCACCGCCGTGGCCATCTACATGACGATCGCCTCCGTCCTCACCGTCATCTCCGTCCTGGTCACTCGCGAGACCGCCCGTTCCTCACTGAGCCACGACCGTGTTACCCCCTCCTCCGCCGACGCTCCGAGCAACGCTCCCGCCACCAAGTAGCCCGACCGGCGCCACCCGGGCCGCGACACGCGAGGTCGCGGCCCACCTCGTCAATCCAGCGCCACCTCGTCAATCCCGCGCCCACCTCGTCAATCCCGCGCCCACCTCGTCAATCCAGCGCCCACCTCGTCAATCCAGCGCGCACCTCATTCGTCCAGCGCCCAACCTCATTGGTCCAGCGCACCGGCGACCGGCCTCCCGTCCCGATGGTGAGAGGCGACCACCAGGCCCGACTCGTAAGCGGTGATGACCAGCTGGGCGCGGTCACGCGCGTGCAACTTCGCCAGCAGACGAGTGATGTGGGTCTTCACCGTGGCCAGCCCGAGCCGAAGACGGTCCGCGATCTCCGCGTTCGACATGCCACCCGCGATCAGCACCAGCACCTCGCGCTCGCGATCGGTGACGTGGTCGAGTCCGGTGATCGGGTGATCGCTCTCCGAGCGGGAACTACTCGCCGCGAAGCGTGCGATCAGGCTCCGGGTGACCGCCGAAGCCGGCAAGGCATCCCCGGCCGCCACCGCGCGGATCGCGGCGATCAGGTCGTTCGGCGCCACGTCCTTGAGCAGAAATCCGCTCGCTCCGGCTCGCAGCGCCGCGAAGACGTACACGTCGAAGTCAAAGGTCGTCAGGATCAACACCCGTGTGTCGGGCGTCCGCGCGTCACCGCAGATCAGCCGGGTGGCCTGAATGCCGTCGACCTCCGGCATCCGAATGTCCATCAGCACGACGTCGGGTTGCTCGCGGCGAGCCAGCTCCACCGCCTCGGACCCGTTACCCGCCTCCCCCACCACCTCGAGTCCCGGTGTCAGCTCTATCAGTAGCCGGAAGCTCGCCCGCAAGAGTTCCTGATCATCCGCGATCAGCACCCGCACAGTCTGTTCGGCCGTCACGGCGTACCTCCGTAAGGAAGAGTGGCAACCACCGCGAACCCGCCGGCCGAGCGCGGCCCCGCTTTGAAACTGCCGCCATAGGCGGCGACCCGCTCGCGCATGCCGGCCAGCCCCATCCCGTCCCTGGCCGGGGCGGGCCGTCGCGTCCCGTCGTCGGCGACCTCTATCCTCAGCTGGCCGTCGGACGCGGCCACGTCCACCCGGCACTTCGCCGGCGCCGCGTGCTTCACCACGTTTGTCAGGGACTCCTGCACGATCCGGTAGGCGGCCAGAACCACACCGTCAGGCGCGTCGTCTCCCCCGCGCACTTCCAGGCTGACCGCCACCCCCGCCGAAGCGGCCTGATCGGCCAGCTGGGTGAGGTCGCGCAGCGCCGGGGGCGCGGTGAAGTCGGGTGCGGTCCGCAGCTCGCCCACCGACCGGCGCAGCTCCTCGAGGGCTTGTTTGCTCGTCGCCTCGATCACCGCCAGCGCCGCGGGCACCTCTTGGGGCCGCTGTTGGGCCACATGGTTGGCGATGGCCGCCTTGACCGCGATCAGACTCAGACTGTGGCCGATGATGTCGTGCATCTCCCGCGCGATCCGCAGCCGCTCCTCGGAGACGGCCCGCTCGGTCGCGCGGACGACGGCCAGCCGTGCCTGGCGCCGTCGCTCACGGAGGGTCCAGCCGAGCGCCCAGCTCGTCGCGCAGATCAGCGCCGCGAACACGGTGCCGGCCAGCCCGGGCCCATCAGCCGAGATGTCGGCCGCCACTGTTCCGATCAACAGGACGATGGTCGTCGCTGCCGCGACCCTGATACTCCAGGGGGCCGCGGCGTACAGCCCCAGGGTGAAAAGCATGACGGCCACGGCGAACAGGGGGCCGGCGGAGGCGAAGTCGGGCACGATGCCGGTCGCCAGCGCGCCGCCCGCGCTCACGCCCACGACGAGTGTGGCAGCGACTGGCCATGGCCGGCGAACCAGGAGCGGCACGCTGAGCAGCGTCGCGGTCGAGAAGGTAAGCCAGGGCGGCTCGTGGTGGCTGCCGTCCTCGGCGGCCGCATACAAGCAGATCAGCCAGGCGGCTGCTGCCAGAGCGACATCCATCAATCGGCGAAGAATCACGCCACCGACATTATCGACGGCGGGCGCCGACCGCGTCAGACCACGGGTTGACAGACTCCGGTCTGACGACAGCGACGCCTCCGTGCCCGATCGTCGTCGCATGACAGTCTTCCTGCGCGAGCTAAGCAAGACTTATCAGGCCACGGCGGGGACCGTGACGGCGCTCGACGGCGTGACGGTCGGATTCGAGCGATCCACCTTCACCGCGATCATAGGCCCGTCCGGTTCGGGCAAGTCGACCCTGCTGCATTGCGCCGCCGGCCTCGAACCCTCCACATCGGGCACGGTCACGGTGGACGGCACAGTGCTGGGCAGACTCGACGGCAACGCGCTCACCCGGTTCCGCCGCGACCGCATCGGCTTCGTCTTCCAGGAATTCAACCTCGTCTCGTCGCTGACCGCCGCGCAGAACGTCGCGCTGCCGGCCCGGCTGGCCGGTCGCCGAGCCGACCCGGCCGAGGTGACAGCGGCGCTGGCCGCGGTGGGCCTGGCCGATCGGGCGTCACACCGGCCCAGTGAGCTCTCCGGCGGTCAGCAACAGCGGGTGGCTATCGCCAGGGCCCTTTTCACCCAGCCGGCCGTCGTCTTCGCCGACGAGCCGACCGGCGCTTTGGACAAGGCGACCTCCCACCACGTCCTGGCCCTGATGCGGCGCATGGTCGACGAGCACGAGCGAACGATCGTGCTGGTCACGCACGACCCGGTGGCGGCCGCGGTCGCCGACCGCGTCCTGCTTCTGGTCGACGGCCGGGTCATCGAGGAACTGGCCGGCGCCGACGCGGCCGCCGTGGCCGACCGCATGACCGCCATGGAGCGGTCGTGCTGAGGCGGGGTCGGGAACTCGGCGTCGACCGGCGCGGCACGTTCCTCGCGGTTCTGCTGGGCACGACGATCGTGACGACCTTTCTGCTCCTGCTCACCTCCGGTCATCCGCGGGTGCCTGACCGCTTGGCCGACTTCGCCATAGTTGTGACCAGCCCGGACGCTGCCAATCGAGCGGACGCGTTCGCCGAGCCGGTGCCCTGGTCCGCTTCGGAGGCGCAGTCCCTGGCCGAGCGACTCCGCTCGGTGCCCGGCGTCGAGGCCGTGGCCGTCGACCACCGCTTCTACGCCCAGCCGGTGCTCGACGGGCGCCCGGTCACCGACAGCACCACCGGCCACGCCTGGCTCGGCGAAGGGCCGCCCGGACCGGGCGAGGTGATCGTCGACCGGTCGCTGGGCGTGCCGGTCGGCGCCACCATCACCCTGCTGACCGCTGCCGGTCCCCATACCTGGCGGGTCAGCGGACACACCGACTGGCGTGGTGTCTACTTCTCCCGGCCCGACGCGGAACGACTGGGTCCCGGCGTACGCGCCATCGGGGTCTCCGGGCCGGCATCGGCCGCGGCCGTGCAGACCGTGGTCGGGTCGGCGGGGACGGTCTCGACCGGCGACGCGCGGGGTGTCGCCGAGCCGCGTGCCGATGCCCGCACCCGATGGATCGGCATGCAGGTGCTCACCGCCACCACCGCGCTGGCCGGATTCGCCTGTGTCTTTCTGATCGCTACGACTTCGGCGTACGCGGTCGACCAGCGCCGCCGCGAAATCGGGCTGCTTCGGGCGATCGGCGCCACGCCGCGCCAGGTTCGTTCGATGCTGCAGCGATCGGCCCTGCTGTTGGGGCTGCGCGCCGCGCCGGTCGGCGTCCTGCTCGGTGCGCTTGCCGCCCTGTTCCTGGCCCGGTTCCTGGTCGGTGCCGGGCTCGAGCCGCGCGGCTATGCCGTGCGCTGGCAGCCCTGGGTTCTGGCGGTGGCGTGCGCGGCCGGGCCGTTGATCTCGTTGGCCGGCACGGCTCTGGCGGCGCGCCGGGCCGCTCGGACCAGCCCGATCGAAGCGCTGCGGGTCGCCCGGGTCGAGCCGCGCGCGATGAGCCGAGGACGGTGGATCAGCGGTCTGACGATGTCGGCGGCCGCCACCGGCGCGGGCATCGCCGCCGCTGGCGCCGATGACCTACGCGACGTGGGCACGTACGCCCTGTTCGGCGCCATGGCCCTGGTCGCTGCGACGGTCCTGCTGGCCCCGGCCGTCGTTCCGGCGCTGATCCGCGTCCTGCTCGGTCCTTGGCCCGGCGTCACCGCCGTGCTGGCCCGCGAAAGCGCCCGTACCGCCGTGCGCCGCACATCCTCCACGGCTGCGCCCGTTCTGTTCACTGTGGCGTTCGCCGTCTTCGTCACGGGTACGGCTCAGACTTCGACGGCCGCCTGGGAGACGCGCCGCGCCAACACGATCAGCGCGGAAACCGTGCTCGTCCCCGACGGGACCCCCGGCCTGCCCGACAGCGCTTCGGCCAGCGCCCCGCTGGACACGACCGTCTACGTCGAGCGGTCCCCCGTGGCGGTCAGCGGGGCCGAGTCGGTGGCCGCGGGCACCGCGTTGGTCTCCGCGGAGGCCGCCGGGCGGTATGGGCGTTCCGTGACGCTCACATTCGCCGACGGCGAGCGGGAAACCGTGCGGGTGGCCGGAACAGCGCCGTCAGGCCCGCTGGCGACCGACCTCGTCCTGAGCCGGGACACTGTGCGCCGGCACGATCCTTCAGCGCTCGCGCCTGGCGCCTACCCCGTGCCGCCGGGCCCGGTTCCCGTGGGCGCTCGGGCAGCGAGCCCCGGCGAGATCGCCCGCCAGGCCGACGCCGAGGACGACCGGCTCGTCCGCCTGTTCACCATGCTGCTGCTGGCCGTCTCGGCCGGAACCGGCGCCCTGGCGGTGGCCAACACGCTGCTCATGACAGCCCGTCGCCGCGGGCCGGACCATCGTGTGCTGTGGCTGGCCGGCGCCTCACGCGGCCAGGTGCTGCGGGCCGTGGCCCTGGAGACGACCCTCGTGGTCGCGATCGGCTCTCTCCTCGGTGGTGGGGCGGGGTTGCTCGCGATCGCTGGGTCCGCCCGGTCGCTCAGCGCGCAGATCGGCGCCCATGTACCCGTCTCCGTCTCCTGGCCGGCGGTCGCCGCCTCCGTGGCGTGCTGCCTCGTCCTCGGACTGGCGGCCGCGCTGTGGAGACCCGCAGCCGCCAGGCAGTGGAGGAGCTGAGGGGCTCGTATGGACGAAAGCGAGCTCAGGGGTTGAGCCAGAGCGAGACGGCCAGGCCCAGGGCGGCCAGCGCGATGGTCACGCGCAGCGGGCGCTCGGGGAGGCGGCGGACGAGGACCGGGCCGAGGCGGCTACCGACCAGGCACCCGGCCGCGAGAAGCGCCGCCGCGGTCCAGTGAACCGGTGCGATCAGCGCGTAGAGGATGGCGGCGACGAGATTGGAGGCGCCTAGAACGATGCTTTTGACGGCGTTCGTCACGGGAAGCGGCTCGGCTACAGCCAACGACATGGCGGCCAGCAGGAGGACGCCGGCGGCCGCTCCGAAGTATCCGCCGTAGATGGCGATGAAGAAGATGCTGAAGCCCAGGGGCGGGCGGAAGCCGGGTTTCGCGTACCAGACCCGCAGCGGATCGCGCAGCAGCAGCGTGACGCCACCGAGAGCGACAAGGAAGGGAACGATGCGCTCGAACGCCGACGCCGGGGTGCTGAGCAGCAGCACCGCGCCGACCGCACCGCCGGCCGCGGCCACCGCGCACTGCCGGAGCAGGCGACCGCCCTGACCACGAAGTTCGTGCCGGGAGCCGGCCGCGGAGCCCGCCGCGCTCGAAAGCAGGGCCACGGTGTTGGTCACGTTCGCCGCCACGGGCGGGATGCCGACGCCGAGGAGCACCGGATAGCTGACCAGCGACGCCAGGCCGGCCATCGAGCCGGTCAGGCCCGCGCCGACACCTCCGGCCACCAACAACGTCGCATGATCAAGATCCACGTAGAGCAACGGTATCGCGCTGGGCGGCCATCTTGGGTAACGCGGCCACTGCGCCGGAGGCCCGAGTCAGGAGCGGGCGTCGGGTGGGGCGGTGGTGTCGAGGTCGGCGAGGACGGCTCGGTGATCGCTGCCGGGAGCTCGCAGGACCCAGGAGCGGCGGGTGGCCATGCCGAGTTGAAGGAGGTGATCGGGGCGTACGACCGGGAATGTGTCCGGCCAGGTGAAGCCGAAACCGGCGCCGGCGTCCTGCTGGGTGTCGCGTAAAGGTGCCAAGGCGGCGAAG
Source organism: Actinoplanes sp. NPDC048988 (assembly GCF_043197815.1). Classification (NCBI taxonomy): domain Bacteria; kingdom Bacillati; phylum Actinomycetota; class Actinomycetes; order Micromonosporales; family Micromonosporaceae; genus Actinoplanes; species Actinoplanes sp. NPDC048988. The sequence goes on from NZ_JBICTW010000005.1 coordinate 363,082, forward strand.
CGGCGGTCGGTGGTCGCGGTGTTCAGATCGCCGGCCAGGACCAGGCGGGGGCTGGGGTCGGCATGCACGGCGGCGGCCAAGGCCTCCAGGGTGCGGTCGCGCTTGGCGGTCATGTCGGCGCGGGCCGATGCCAAATGTGCGGCGTAGACGCGGACGGGGCCGTTGGGGGTGGTCACGGTGGTGGCGAGGGCGCGAGTCCAGCCGATGCGGATGTCGACGGGGGTGGTGTGCGAGAGCGGTAAGCGGCTGAAGACGGCCACGGTGCCGGCGGCGGCATGGTGGGGGTAAGCGCTGTTCAGGGCGGCGGTTACGGCCTTCCGGTCGGCGGTGGTGATCTCCTCCAGGACGATCACGTCGGGGGTGGCTCGCAGGAGTGGGGCCAGCGCGGCGTCCGGAGCGGCGGAGCCCAGATTGAGGGAGGCGACGCGCAGATCGTGCGGGCCGGCAGTCGCTCGGTCGGTCAAAGACGGGGCGAACATCGCCGCCCAGATCAGAAGCGGGACTGCCGTGGCCGCGATGGCCCACCGCCGACGGGTCAGAACGGCCACGGCGATCAGCGGCACGACCGGGGCGGCAGCCCAGGGCAGGGCGCTGTCCACCAGTGAGCCTGTGGCGCCGGGGACCGCTTCGTGCGCGAGCAGCAGGACGCCGAGGGTCAGGGCTGTGCCGGCTACTACGGCGGCAAGTCCTCGCCGTAGCCGTCCGGCCCTGTGCTGCTGGGCGGGGCTGGCTACGGTCACCGGCCCACGATAGCGATGATCAAGCGCCGACTGCCCGGCGACGCAGCACATCCACCGCGCCAGAGGCACCAACAAGGCCGGGCGAACGACGACTAGGGCACCGAGTGACAGCCAGAACGCATGGCGACGGGCGGGCTTGGCTTTGGCCGGAGGCGACCAGGGAGGTGACGGGGACGGCCGGTTACAGGGAGTTGGCGACAGTCAGGGCTATCAGGACGGGTACGCAGAGCAGGGAGGACAAGAACACGGCGTCGCGGACCAAGGGGACGCCGGCGTTGAAGGACTGGGCGTAGAGGAAGACGTTCTGGGCTGTGGGGAGGGCGGCCAGCACCGTGACGGCGTGGATCTCTGAGGGGGAAAGCGGCAATGCCAAGGCCAGCAGGGAGGCGATGGCTGGCATCAGTGTGGTCTTGAGGGTCACCGCGGCGATGGTGGGTGTTCGGTCGGGGCCGGGGGCCAGGACGCGGGCGCCGGAGAGGGACATGCCGAAGGCGATCAGGACTACCGGGACGGCGGCCTGGCCTATGGCGGTGGCCGGCTCGGTGATGACGGAGGGTAGGTGGACGCCGGTCACTGCTACGACTATGCCCAGGACCACCGCGACACTCAGTGGGCTGCGCAGCGGTGCTGTCAGTGAGGCGCGCCAGGAAGTGTGGCCCGTGGTCACCAGTTGGAGCAGGGTCAGCGCGACGGGGGTGATGATCAGCAGTTGGAGCATGATGATCGGGACGACCAGAGCGGCGTCGTGCAGCATGTAGGCCGCCACGGGGATGCCTATGTAGCCGGCGTTCGTGTAGCCGGCGGCCAGGGCGCCGACTATTCGGGTGCCGGGGTCGCGGTGGCGGGTGATCAGGGCGTGCAGGGCGAAGCAGGCGAACGCGGCTAGCGCCGAGGCCAGCAGGGGCCAGGAGAAGAGCACGCGCGGGTTGGATGCCGAGGCGCTGGTGAACAGCAGGCACGGGGTCAGCACCGTGAATGCCAGCCGGCCCGCGACCGTGACGGTTTCAGCGGGGAGGCGGGCCCAGCGGCCGGCCACCCAGCCGACGAGGACGATCACGGCGATGACCGCGAAACCGGAGAGCGCCGAGATCACAGGTCGACGGTAGCCAGAAGACGGCCGGCGGGCGAAAGCGGCCGACGCGAGAGACGGCCAGCGGGAGCAAACGGCCAGCGGGAGCAAACGGCCAGCGGGAGCAAACGGCCAACGGGAGCAAACGGCCAACGGGAGCAAACGGCCAACGGGACCAGACGGTCGGCGGCCAAAGGCGAGGCCGCTGGCGCGGCAAACGCGCGGGCGGGCAGCGGCAGCGGGTAGCGCCAGCAGCAGCTGGGAGCGCCAGCAGCAGCTGGAAGCGCCAGCAGCGGGTAGCAGCGGGCAGCGGCGGGCAGCGGCGGGCAGCGGCGGGCAACGGCAGCGGCAGCGGCGGGCAACGGGCAACGGGCAGCGGGCAGCGGGCAACGGGCAGCGGAAATTGCAAACACTGCAAACGCTTGCCGTGGGGATTGACGGGTTTCTATTCTCGGCACAAGCAGCAAGGTAAGCGCTTTCCTGCATGCGAATCCTGGTCGGCGTGGGAGACGGCATTGGTTCGTGGCAGCGCCCGAAAAGGTATGCGAGGAGGAGCGACATGCGAGTACGGACAGCTACGGCCCTGGTCACGGGGGTCGCCGGCGCGGCGGTTCTGGTGGCGTTGGCGGCGCCGAACGCCGAAGCGGCCGCTGTGGGCACGGCGACGGGCTACGCCAGTGTCAACGGGGGCACCACCGGGGGGAACGGCGGGAGCACCGTTCGGGCCACCACCGGCACCCAGATTCACCAGGCCTTGTGCGGCCGCGCCAGCAGCAGCACGCCGATCACGATCGAGGTGCAGGGGACGATCAATCACGGCAACACCACCAAAGTCTCCGGCAGTAGTTGCAACACCGCGGCTGACAAGATCGAGCTGAAGGGGATCAGCAACGTCACCATCATCGGGGTCGGTAGTGGGGCCGTGTTCGACCAGCTCGGCATCCATATCCGGGACTCGAGCAACATCATCGTTCAGAACGTGACGGTGCGGAACGTCAAGAAGTCGGGCTCGCCCACCTCCAACGGCGGCGACGCCATCGGCATGGAGAGCACCGTCCGCAACGTCTGGGTCGACCACGTCACGCTCGAAGCCAGCGGCGGCGAGTCCGAGGGCTTCGACGGGCTCTTCGACATGAAGGACGACACCGAGTACGTCACTTTGTCGTACAGCATCCTGCGCAATTCGGGCCGGGGCGGGCTCATCGGGTCGAGCGAGAGCGACACCGGCAACAGCTTCATCACGTTCCACCACAACCGATACGAGAACATCGATTCCCGTACGCCGTTGCTGCGCGGCGGCGTCGCCCACATCTTCAACAACTACTACTACCGCCTGAACGAGTCCGGCATCAACAGCCGGGCCGGCGCCAAGGCCAAGGTGGAGAACAACTACTTCGAGGACTCCAAGGACGTGCTCGGCACCTTCTACACCGACGCCGCCGGATACTGGCAGGTGGCCGGCAACATTCTCGACAACGTGACCTGGTCGGCGCCGGGCGAGGACACCAACCCGGCCGGGCCGAACCTGACCTCCACCACCAGCGTCTCCGTCCCGTACAGCTACCGCCTGGACAACGCCTCCTGCGTGCCCGACGTCGTCCGCCAGACCGCCGGCGCCAACACCGGCCTGCGGACCTCGACCGGCAGCTGCGGCACCACGAACCCGACCACGCCACCCGCCACCACGCCGCCCACGACGACGCCGCCCACCACCACACCGCCCGCCACCACACCGCCCGCCACCACACCGCCGCCGAGCGGGACCAACCTCAGCATCGGCGCCGGCTCCGACGGTTCCAGCAAGGCGAGCGGCACCAGCTACGGTGACGTCCGCGACGGCAGCCTGAGCACGTACTGGTCGCCCAGCGGCACCACCGGCTCCATCTCGATCAAGTGGGGCTCGGCCACCACCGTCGCGCGCGCCGTCATCCGTGAGCACAGCGGCGCCGTCGGCGCGATCGGCGCCTGGCGGCTCCTCAACGGCGACACCGGCGCCGTCCTCAAGACCGGCTCCGGCGCCGGCACCATCACCTTCACCGCGACCTCCCTGAAGAAGGTCACCTTCGAGATCACCGGCGCCTCGGCCGCGCCGCGGGTGGCCGAGTTCGAGACGTACGCCGCCTGACGAGGGAGGGGGCCGAAAGGCCCCCTCCGATGCATTGCCACGAGATTTCCGGCGCGATACGTTGTGACGACTATCGATATTTGCGCGAGGGAGTCCCCCCATCATGCCCCTCAGTCGTCGCACTGTCCTAGCCGCCGGAGCGGGTGCCGCAGCCGGCCTCGCGATCCCCGGCGCCGCCGCCCAGGCGGGCGGGAGTAAGGCCACAACCGTCGGATTCACTCTGAACGCCGTCACCCTCGACGGCGGCGAACAGGTCGTCAGCCTCACCCTCGGCACCCGCCGGCTCGGACCGATCTCCCGCGCCAGCCTCACCCCGGGCACGTTCAGCGTGCACGTCAAGGCCACCAGCCCCATCGCCGTCACCCCGGACCCGGGCTACGACCTCGACCGCGTGGTGACCGCGGCCCGCGTCGACCGGCACGGCGACATCGTCCTCGAGCTGAGCTACGCCGAGGGCCAGCCCGGCGGCGGCACGCTCGGCTACCTCGTCAGCCGCAGCCGCAACGTCCGGCTGAACCTGACCTACACGATCACGCAGAACGCCCCCTTCGTCGCGCGCGGCCGCCCGGTCACCGTCGGCACGTTCGTACAGGGAAGGCTCTCGAACCCCGAGGTCGACGCTTACAGCTACCACACCTCGAAAGACGGCATGAAGTACCGCCTCTTCTCGCCCAGGAGCCAGGGGAAGCGCCCACTCGTCGTCTGGCTGCACGGCGGCGGCGAGGGCGCCTCCCTGCCCGACGGCTACTACGACAACGAGACCACCCTGCGGGCCAACCGCGGCGCCCTCGGCTTCTCCACACCCCAGGGGCAGAGGATCTTCCACGGCGCGTACGTCGTGGCGCCCCAGAGCTTCTCCGCCTGGATGCTGGACGGCCCCCGCTTCGCCCCGCTCATCCGCCAGATCGTCGACGAGGTCGCCCGGCGCCACAACGTCGACCGCGACCGCGTCCATGTCGTCGGCTGCAGCAACGGCGGCTACATGAGCCTGAAGATGACCACCGTCTACCCGGACGTCTTCGCCTCGTCGGTGCCCATCTGCGGCATCGTCGCCGGCAACCCGCCGCTGATCCCCGACCCCGAGCTGGCGGCCATCACCACCCCGACCTGGCTGGTCACCTCGCTCGACGACGACACCGTCGACCCGGTCGCCAACACCGTGCACGCGCACGACGTCATCCCCCGGTCGCGGGTCACCCTATACGACAACGTGATCTGGAACGGTCACCAGTTCCCCGGCCACTGGTCATGGATCTACGTGGCCCGCAACGACCCGAGCATCAACGGCCTGCACATCTGGCAGTGGATGTCCCGGCAGCACCGCCGTGACTAGGCCGAAGCGTGAGGTCGTCCTCACGTCAGACTGATCCGATGCGCGGGGTGGTCGAAGAGCGAATCCTGCGGGAACAGCACCGCCTCGGCCTTCGTGCCGCTCGGCACCGTCCACACCTTGATCAGCCGAGCCGTCATACCCGGGTTGTACGGGCCACCGGGGAAGTCCTCGGCCCGCTGCAGGTTGGCCGCGACCGTCTCGTCGAGATCGGAGAACGCGTACTCGCCCCGGTCGGTCACCAGGTGCCCGAATTCTTCGGTGCCGGAGGCCGGCGTACGCCCGACGTTCTCCATCGTCGCGTCCATCCGGCAGAACTCCCAGCCACTCGGCGGCCGGGCGTCGACGTGCTCCGGCGGCACGTCGTCACTGGACCAGTCGCCGCTCGTATAGGCCGGGTTGTCGGCGGCGTCGGGGAAGACCGTGATCCCGCACTTCACCCCGGTCACCGTGACGGCCCAGTCGACCGGCGGGGTGCCGTCACTGAACAGTTCCCGATACGGGAACGCCACGCCCGTGCGCTGCGGCGCCAAACCGGCTTCATCGGCGGCCGCCATCCCCGCGGTCGCCTCGGCCGACGTCAGCGGCGCCACCTTCTCGTCGCCCCCACCGCACCCGCCGGTCAGCGCCGCCGACGCCGCCACCCCCACCAGCGCCAGCCCTGACCGCAAAACCGGATATTTCCGCATTCGCTGACGCTAAGGCCGGAGCCTCGACGGGCCGGGCCGAACGCGGGGACATCCCCTTTCCGATACTTTCCCGGAATGCAAACCCTTCAGGGGGCCCTGGTTCGCCTGCGCCCGGCCACTCAGGACGATGTCCCGGCGCTGTCCCGGATCCGCGCGACCCCTGAGGTGTACGAGCGCTGGGGTCCCGGCGACGTCCTCGACGCGGACACGCCGACCCTGGTCATCCTGGCCGAGGAGCGCGTGGTCGGATCCCGCGGCCGACAACCACGCCGCGATCCGCTGCTACACCAGGGCCGGCTTCCGCCCGGTCGGCATCATACGCCGCTATGGGCAGGCCCCCGACGGAACCTGGCACGACGGCCTGCTCATGGACCTGCTGGCCGGCGAGATCACCTGACGCCGTCGAGCTTGGTTTCGTCGAGCCAGCCGCCGATCACGGCGGCCAGCTCGGCCGGGTGGCTGTAGTTCATCGCGTGGGCCGCCCCCTCGATCACCGCGACGCTCAGGTGCGGCGGCCCCAGGTGGCTCAGCTCCGCGACGCGCCGGTCCGGCGGCATCAGTGGATCCCGGCCGCCGAGCACCGCCAGCGTCGGCACCGGCGTGCGCAGCAGCCTTTCCAGCGACGGGAACCGGGTCAGCTCCCCGAACAGGTGCACCGCGTTGACCGGCCCGAACCGCAGGTAGTCCGGGAGCGCCACCCTGACCATGCGCGCCGACTCCCGTGGCACGTCCCGCGCGAGCTGCACCAACGCCCGCAGCAACGGCTGGTTGTGCACTCCCCCGGCGGGTGAGGCCAGCACCACGCCGGCCACGCGCTCGGGGGCGCTGTGCGCCACCTCCAGCGACACCGGGCCGCCCATCGAGTTGCCGACGAGCACCACTTTGTCCAGGCCGAGCGCGTCCAGGATCTCCAGGAGCGCCCAGGCCAGCGACGAGATGCCCAGCGTCTGCCCCCACGGCTTGCTGCGCCCGTATCCCGGCAGGTCCGGCACGAGCGCGGTCGCTCGATGGGCCAGCGCCCGCGCCGTCGGCACCATGTAGCCGCCCGAGATCCCGAAGCCGTGCACGTGAACGATCGGCGTCGACCCGGGCACCTCCGGACCCCGGCGCACGAAGACCCGGCGCCCCCGGACCACGACCCAGCTCATGAGGGTTCCGAGGCGAACAGCGTCAGGCCCAGCCGTACGGACAGGAAACGGGCCGCCAGCTGACCGCGGACGCTGTTGCCGTACGCGTCGAGCGGCGGGGCGAAGGCGGCCAGCGCCCCCTTGCCCGGCGAGACCACCACGATGCCACCGCCGATCCCGCTCTTGCCGGGCACTCCGACGTCGTACAACCAATCGCCTGAGGTTTCGTAGAGACCGGCCGTCGCCATCACCGCCAGCGTGAACGGGCACACCGTCGCGTCGACCACGCGCTCGCGAGTGAGCGGGTTGACCCCGCCGTCGGCCAGCGTGGCGCCCATCGCCGCCAGCCCGGTGGTGGTCACCCGCAGGCAGCTCTGCCGGGTGTAGAGGTCGACCGCCTCCATCGGATCGCAACCGAGCAGGCCGTACGTCTGCAGCAGGTCGGCCAGGGCGCGGTTGCGGTGGTTGGTGGCCGAGGCCGAGGCGTACGTCTCCCGGTCGATCTCGAGCGGACGGCCCGCGAAGCGCGACAGCCCGTCCCGCAGGAACCGCCACTTCTGCTCCAGCGTCTCGCCCGGCACCAGGCTGGCCGTGGCGATCGCGCCCGGGTTGACCATGGGGTTGGTGCGGCCGCCGGGCGCCCGCTCGACCGCGGTGAGCGAATTGAACGGCAGCCCGGTCGCGTTGACGCCGAGCCGCCGGCGCATCTGATCCGGCCCGAGGATCGCGCAGACCAGGGCGAACACGAACGGCTTGGCCACGCTCATGATCGTGAAACCGTGTTCGGCGTCGCCGGCCGCGTACTGGCCGCCGCGCGCGCCGACCGCGCAGACGCCGAACAGGTCGACCGGCACGCGGGCCAGCGCCGGATAGACGTGGGACGGCTCGCCCTCCGTCACGGTGCGGAATTTCGCGTACGTCTCGTCGATCGCCGCCCGTACCTCGTCCGGCGAAGGCAGGTGACCGGTGGACACATAGGCCGGCGTCGTGCTCATGATTCGCACGCTAGTGGCGATTCACCCCCTCGCGCCTCGCCCGCGGGAGGTGATCAGGACGGATCTTGGACAATGCCTTTTGCTCCCGCCTGAGACAATCGCGTCGGTCGATAGGAGGGGGCCGGCGTGCTGCGTATCCATTTCACGGCCGACGACGTCGCGCGAATCCGGGTGGCGACCGGGGCCGACCCCCTGTGGGAGACGGTCATCAGCGTCTTCCGGCTCCGGCGGCCGGGGCCGGAGCTGGCCTTCGGCCACTGGCGCCGGCACGCCGTCCGGGCGAGCCGGCGAGCGGATCTGAGCGTGCTCGGCCCGCTGGTGCGGCAGCGGTACTTCCCCGACTTCCTCACCCCGCCCGAGGGCACCGCCGGCCTGCCCACGGCGCTGGACGCCCTGATGTCGACCCCGGTCACCCGGCTGCGCACCGACATGGCCCGGCTGGCCGGGACCGGCGCGCCGCTGACGCCGTGGATGCGGCAGCTCGGCGACGGTGACCCCGGCGCGCTACGGCAGCTCGCCACGGCGCTGCGCTCGCATCACGACGCGGTGGTGGCGCCGTTCGCCGACGACGCCCGCGCCCAGGTCGACGCCGACCGGGGCCGGCGCGCCCGCGTGCTGCTCGACCAGGGCGCGGAGGGCCTGCTCGACAGCTTCCGGCCGATGATGCGCTGGGAGCCGCCCGTGCTGCACGTCGACGTGCCCCAGCAGCGGGCGCTGCACCTCAACGGCCGCGGCCTGCTGCTGGTGCCGTCGTACCTGTCGTCCGGCACCCCCGACATGCTGTTCGACCCGGGCCTGCCGCCGGTGCTGGTGTACCCGATCGAGCACTCGCTGAGCCGTTCGCTGGCCACCGGCACGGCCCTGTCGGCGCTGATCGGACCCACCCGGGCCGCGGTGCTGGAGTCGATGGGAGACGGGCGTACGACCTCGGAGCTGGCCCGGCACGTCGGGGTGAGCCGCGCCTCGATCAGCCAGCACACCGCGGTGCTGCGCGACGCCCGCCTCATTCAGACCGTCCGGGCCGGCAAGGCGGTCCTGCACCTGCGCACGCCGTTGGGCACCGCCCTGCTCTCCGCCCAGCCCGGCGGCCGGGGCGCGGCGATCAGTTAGCGTTTTCCAGGACGACCGCGAGGGCCTGGCCGACGCCGATGCAGATGGCGGCCACACCCCAGCGATCCCCCGACTCGCGCAGGCGGGCGGCCAGGGTGCCGAGGATGCGGCCGCCGGAGGCGCCGAGCGGGTGGCCGATGGCGATGGCGCCGCCCTTGGCGTTGACGATGGCCGGGTCGATGTCCCAGGCGTCGACGCAGGCCAGCGACTGCACCGCGAAGGCCTCGTTCAGCTCGACGGCCGCCACGTCGTTCCAGGTGATGCCGGCCCGGGCCAGCGCCCGGTCGGCCGCCGCGACCGGCGCGTAGCCGAACATCGGCGGTTCGACGGCGGACACGCCACGGCCGGCGACCCGGGCCAGCGGCGCCCGGCCGATCCGGTCGGCGGCCTGTTCCGAGGCGAGCAGCACGGCCGAGGCGCCGTCGTTCAGCGGCGACGCGTTGCCCGCGGTGATCGTGCCGTCGGGCCGGAACGACGGTTTCAGCGCGGCCAGTTTCTCCGCCGTCGAGCCGGGCCGGATGCCCTCGTCGCGGGTCAGCCCGCCGACCGGCACGACCAGGTCGTCGTAGAAGCCGGCCGTCCACGCCGCGTCGGCGCGACGGTGCGAGCCGGCGGCGAAGGCGTCCTGCCGTTCGCGGGAGATGCCGAACTTCTCGCCCAGCATCTCGTTCGCCTCGCCCAGCGAGACGGTCCACTCCTTCGGCATGTTCTCGTTGACCAGCCGCCAGCCCAGCGTGGTCGACACGGCCGTCACGTTGCCGGCTGGGAACGCCTTCGACGGTTTCGGCAGCACCCAGGGCGCGCGGGTCATCGACTCGACGCCGCCGGTCACCACCACGTCGGCGTCGCCGGTCTCGATGGCCCGCGAGCCGATCATGGCCGCGTCGAGCGACGAGCCGCAGAGCCGGTTGACCGTCGTGGCCGGCACGTCGACCGGCAGTCCGGCCAGCAGCACGGCCATCCGCCCGACGTTGCGGTTGTCCTCGCCGGCCTGGTTCGCGCATCCCCACACGACGTCGCCGATGGAGCCAGGGTCAAGGTCAGGAGCCTTACCCAGTACGCCGGTGAGCGCGGCCGCCGCGAGGTCGTCCGGCCGCGACTCGGCGAGGGCGCCCCCGAAGCGGCCGAACGGCGTACGGACAGCGGCGTACAGGTATGCCGAGCTCATGCCTTCAACCTAGGCCGGGCGGCGATGCGGCACCAATACTGAATGGGACTCGATTGAGAGCTTCACGATATGGAAGCCAGCGCCTGCCAGCTGTCGATCAGGGCGTGCCGGAACCCGGCCGCCTGCGCCTCGGTCAGCCGCCCGGTCATCTCCTCCTCGAGCTCGCGTACCGGCTTCACGTACTGGGCGAGCAGCCCACGCCCTTCGTCCGTGAGGTGGATGAGCAGCTCCCGCCGGTTGGCCGGGTTGCGCTCGCGGTGGATCAGCCGACGGCTCTCCAGGGCCCGGACCATGTCGGCCATGGTCTGCGCGGTGACGAACGAGTCGCGGGCCAGCTGCGCCGCCGACAGCCCGTCGTGGCGTTCCAGCACGGTCAGCGCCGTGTATTGCAATGCGGTGATGCCGCCGGTGCGGACGATCTCGTCCAGCCGCGCCCGTACCACCAGTTCCAGCTGCTTGACCAGGTAAAGCAGCGACGGTCTCTCCATGGCGTCACCCTACGCTATTGACAGGAATCCTGATCGTCGACCACGATCAGGATTCCTGCTGATGGAGGCGAGCATGAACGTGGAAGGCAAGGTCGCGATCGTCACCGGCAGCGGCCGGGGTCTGGGCTTGGCGTACGTGAAAGCGCTGGCCGCCGCGGGCGCGTCGGTGGTGGTGAACGACGTCGACGAGGCGGCCGTGGACGCGGCGGTCGCGTCCCTCGGCGACCGGGCGACCGGCGTCGCCGGCGCGGTCGGCGACGCCGCGACGGCCGAGCGCCTGGTCGACACCGCGGTGAAGACCTTCGGGCGCCTGGACGTGCTGGTCACCAACGCCGGCATCCTGCGCGATCGCGTCCTGTGGAAGATGACCGACGACGATTTCGACGCCGTCGTCCACGTGCACCTGCGCGGCACCTTCACCTGCGCCCGGGCCGCGGCGATCCAGATGCGTTCCCAGGGTACGGGTGGCCGCCTCATCCTCATCTCCTCCCCGGCCGGGCAGCGCGGCAACTTCGGGCAGACCAACTACGCGGCCGCCAAGGCCGGCATCGCCGCGATGGCCCGCACCTGGGCGCTCGAGCTGGCCCGGGCGAACATCACCGTCAACGCCGTCGTCCCGGTGGCCGCGACCGAGATGACGAAGACGATCCCCGCCTTCGCGCCGCTGCTGGAGAAGGACGAGCCGCTGCCGGCCTGGGTACGCCGCGACGAGGGCATGGGAACCGTCGACGACGTCACCGGCCTCATCGTCTACCTCGCCTCGGACGCGTCGGCCGGCCTCACCGGGCAGGCCATCGGCGTCGGCGGCGACCGGCTCGCGCTCTGGGCGCACCCGAAGGAGAAGACGGTCGCGTTCACCGACGGCGGATGGAGCGCTTCGGCCATCGCGGACCATGACTTCGGCGACCTGGAGACGTACGGCATCCCCGCCCCGAAAGCCCCCGGCAATGATTGACGTCGACGCCCTGGACGCCATCGACGTCCACACCCACGCCGAGGTGAGCCGGGACGGCCACAAGTCGCTGAGCGGCGAGTTGCTGGCCGCCTCCGAGGCGTACTTCAAAGCACACGGCCACCGCCAGCCGACGATCGACGAGATGGCGTCGTACTACCGGGACCGCCGGATGGCCGCCGTCGTCTTCACCGTCGACGCCGAACACCTGACCGGGCACCCGCGCATCTCCAACGAGGAGGTCGCGGAATCCTGCGCGGCCCACCCCGGCGTGCTGATCCCGTTCGCGTCGATCGACCCGCACCGGGGCCGCGCCGGCGTCCTCGAAGCGCGCCGCCTGGTCACCGGCCACGGCGTCCGCGGCTTCAAGTTCCACCCGAGCCTGCAGGGCTTCGACCCGTCCGACCGGCTCGCCTACCCCCTGTACGAGGCGATCCAGGAACTGGGCGTTCCCGCCCTGTTCCACACCGGCCAGACCGGCATCGGCGCCGGCGTCCGCGGCGGAGGCGGCATCCGGCTGCGCCACTCCAACCCGATGCTCGTCGACGACGTGGCCGTGGACTTCCCCGACCTGCGCATCATCCTGGCCCACCCGTCCTTCCCGTGGCAGGACGAGGCCCTGGCGGTCGCCACCCACAAGGAGCACGTCCACATCGACCTGTCCGGCTGGTCGCCGAAGTACTTTCCACCCCAGCTCATCCGGTACGCCAACTCGCTGCTCCAGGACAAGGTGCTCTTCGGCTCCGACTACCCGGTCCTCACCCCGGACCGCTGGCTGGCCGACTTCGCCGCGCTGGACATCAAACCCGCCGTACGGCCGAAGATTCTGAAGGACAACGCCGCCCGCCTGCTGGGCCTGACCCGATGACCCTGACCCTGAAACCGGCCTTCACCCTGACCGTCGACCTGGCCGAGCCCCGCGACGTGGGCCAGGTACCCACCGGTCACCGCCGGGTCATCCCCATCCTCGGCGGCACGGTCACCGGCCCCACCCTGACCGGCGAGATCCTGCCCGGCGGCGCCGACTGGAACCTGGTCCGCCCCGACGGCGCCATCCACGTGTGGGCCCGCTACGAACTCCGTACGGCCGAAGGGGCCGTCGTCTCGGTCATCAACGAGGGCCTGGGCCGGCCCGGCGAGCCGATACCGACCCGCCCGGTCTTCGAGGTCCCCTCCCCCGGCCCGACCTGGCTGGCCGCGTCGTTCTTTTTGGGCGAACTGCGCCTGAGCGACCGCCCCGGCCGGGTCCACATAGCGGTCAGCCAGGTGATCCCGGCCTGACCGGTAGGGCAAGATGACCGGGTGAGCTCCATCATCAAGTTCTTCGTGGCCCCCGACGACGAGGTCGCCGCCGGCGCCGCCGAGGAGGGCCCCGGGGCGAAGTTCGAACCGATCACCTACGGCAACTTCGACGTGTGGTCGACGCTGGAGGAACTGGAGAGCATCCTGACCGGCCGCGACCTGGAAGAGGTCCTGGACCAGGGCGGCCCCGAAATCATCAGCGGCGCCGGCGAGCCCATGTTGCTGCGCGTCCCCACCGTCCTGGTCGAGGCCCTGTCCACCGCCGACAGCGAAACCGTCTCCGGCGCCGCCGAGCAGTGGCTCTCCTTGCGCGCCGGGGAGGGCGAGGCCCTGGACGAGGAACTGGCCCACGAGATAGTCAGCGAACTGGCCGCCACCGCGGCCAGGGCCCAGCGCACCACCCAGTCCCTCTACTGCTGGGTCGCCTGAAGGACAGCACGGCGCCGACGCTGGTTTCCGCTGATGGTCGAAGGAGGAGTGTGCAGGTCCTGCGAAGTGACGCGACCCTGGAGATGGAGCTGCGTGGCACCGTGGCCGAGCTCGAGGGCTTAGCCGAGCTGGTGTGCTCGGGCAGCGGCACGGCCGAACTGGATCGCATCGGCGACCCTGCGCCGTACGACCGGACGCTGGCGCGCATCACAGTCGAGCAGACGTCGGGTCCGGCTCTCATCGGGTGCTTCACGAGCCCTGATGTGCTGGACATCCGAGGAGGACACGAACAACTCGGCCTGATCGCCGACGAGGTGCGGGGTGTCGCCGAGGACGGCGACCCACGGAGTCATCTGCACATCGATCACTACCCTGGACACGGCTACCTCGACGAATCCTCCGAGCCGCTGGTCGTGACGCTGCGTCAGCGGCCCTAGACTCGCTGCGTGGCGACCGTGACCGAAGCCTGGATTCGGATCGAGGGCTGGCTCCACCACTACACTCCGCGGAGCGGCGCCGTGCTTGCCGGGCCGGCGGCGCCTGAGCTGATTGAGGCGGCCGAGGTTCAGGCCGGTGTCGCTTTTCCAGCTGAGCTTGTCGAGTCCCTGCTTCGCCATGACGGGCTGACGGAGCCGGCGAACATCTTTCCGGAAGCGACGCCGCTCGCCGTCGAGGAGATCGGCGAACAGTATGCGATTCGGATGGATGTCGCTCCTGACGTCGACGGCTTCGCGGTGCACGCGCCCAACGCCGAGCCCTGGTGGCATGAGCGCTGGCTGCCGTTCGGGGATGCGGGCTGCGGGCTGCAAGTCATCGACATGCGACCTGGACCGGGCCGCGGGCGGGTGGGCCTGGCGCCGACCTCCAATCCCGCGGATTTCTCCGAGGGCTGGCCGTCCCTGAGTGCCTATCTGACAGCGGTCGCGAACGCTCTCGAAACCGGCGGCACCGTGGGCGAGTGGCACGCGTACGTCGCCGATGACGACACGCTCTGGTGGGATCTGGCCGGCAGAACGGAAGTCAACGGCCGACCGCTCCGGGCGGTGTCAGCCTTGCAGGGCGGCGGCCAGTTCGCGGCGGGACGTGATGCCTAGCTTGGTGAAGATCTTGCGGAGGTGCCACTCGACGGTCCGGGGGCTCAGGAACAGCGAAGCGCCGATCTCCGGGTTGGTGCGGCCGGTCACCGCCAGGCGGGCGATCTGGGACTCCTGCGCCGTCAGCTGGTCGGCTGTGCCGGGGGCCTTGGCGCGGACCGTTTCGCCGGTGGCGGCCAGTTCACGGGCGGCGCGCGTGGCGAAAGCCTCGGCGCCGATCGTGGTGAAGGACTCGTGGGCCCGGTGCAACTCGGCTCGGGCCTCGGAGCGGCGGTTCTCGCGGCGCAGCCATTCGCCGAACAGCAGGTGGGCTCGGGCCGCCTGCATGCCCATGCCGGCCGCCGTGAAGGACGCGATGCCGGCCCGGTAGCCGTTCTCGTCGGCGGTGACCAGGGCGTCGGCCAGCGCCTGCACGCCGCGCGCCCAGTCCGTGCCCGCCACTGATGTGCGTTCCCGCAGCCGGGCGCGCGCCGATTCGGCCTCGGCTCAGCCCGCCGAAGCCGAACGCCATCTCGGCCGTCGACAACCCGCGCGGCAGCTCCAGCAGGGCGAGCGGGTTTCCCCTGGTCTCGGCCACGATCCGGTCGCGGACGCGGGCGTCCACCGGCCCCGGCAGGGCGGACTCGAGCAGGATCCGGGCGTCGGTGTCGGAGAGCCCTTCGACGGTCAGCTCGGGCAGGCCGGGCCTGGAGCCGGCCGGGGTCCGTACGCCGAAGACCAGCCCGACCGACTCGGCGTCGAGCCGGCGGGCCACGAAGGTCAGGATCAGCTCGGACATCCGGTCGAGCCACTGCACGTCGTCGACGACGCAGATCAGGGGCCGCTGCGACGCCGCCTCGGCGAACAGCCCCAGCACGGCCAGCCCGACCAGCAGCGCCTCCGGCGGTTTCCCGGCGGCGAGGCCGACGGCGGTGGCGAGCGCGGCCCGCTGCGGCGCCGGCAGCCGGTCCAGGTTTTCCAGCAGGGGCGCGCAGAGCTGCTGCAACGCCGAGTAGGTGATCTCGGATTCGAGCTCCACCCCGGCGGCGCGCAGCACCCGGGCACGGCTGTGCCCGGCCCGTACGTCACGCAGCAGACGGTCCAGCGCCTCACGCTCGCGCCGTCGCTCCCGCAGCCTTTCACCAGCCACGTCGATCACTTCCCCCCGCGGCGCAGCGTACCCGGCCTGGCCTGGGAGAACCCTCAGCGCCCTATGCGCGCAGATCGCCCCAGGCGTGCCAGCTGTCGACCTCGACCTGCACGGTGACCCGGGGCCGCTCGCGGTTGGCGTAGGGCGCGCCGGTGTAGTGGACGGCCAGGCGGTCGATGTCCTTGAGGCCCTCGTCGTCGGCGATCGAGACGACCCGCCCCTGCACGCTCAGGTGGGTGTACCAGTTGCCGCTCGCCAGCACGGTCAGGGAGACTCGCGGGTCGCGCTGGAGGTGCTTGAGCCGGGCCCGCTTGGCGTCGAGGCCGAGCAGCACCCGCCCGTCGTCCTCGAGCAGGTACCAGGTGGCGACGGTGACCGGCCGCCCGTCGGCGGCGACGGTGGCCATGACCGCGGGGTGGGGCTGCCGGAGGAACTCGGCGAGCTTCGAAGGAAGCGGGATCTTGGACATGGTCAGGAGCCTAGCGCCGGCCGCGGGGAGGCGGCCGGCGCCGGCGGGTGGGTCAGGACACCGCGACGTCGAAGATGTGCATGATCCCCTTGTCGGTGGAGCTGGGAAGGATCACCGCGTCGACCGTCTTCGTGCGGTCGAGGGCGGCGGGCGCGGTAGCGAAGACGCGGAAGGTGCCGTCGCCGGTCGTGCCGTTGGCATTGTTACGGCCGGTCAGGGTGATCAGGGCGGTCGGGTCGGCCGAGGCCCAGTCGGCGAACGTGACCGGGACCGGCTGGGTGCTCTTGTCGGTGTAAACCACGATGGCCATGCCCGTGGACGGGCCGTTGGTGGCCAGGCCCAGGAACGAGACCGAGCCCGCCTTCGCGTTCTTCACCTCGACGCGCTGGCCGTGCGGGATCCAGTTGTCGGGCGTGCCCGGCGCGGCGGTGGGCCAGGTGAAGGCGATGCCGGTCTGCCCCAGCGGCAGGGAGGCGCCAGGGGTGGCGCCGGCCGCGGCCAGGCTCTCGCGGGAGAAGGACCAGTCGCTCAGGTCCATCGAGCCCAGGTTGCCCTGGCCGTTCGGGGTGGTGCCGATGTTGTTGCGGGCGTCGGCGCCGTCGGTGTAGGACGGCGGCACGTCCGCGGCCCCGGTGCCCCACGTGCCTGGCGTCGCCGCCATCGTGAAGTCGAGGCGGCCGGCCGTGCGGGCGTCGAGCCAGTTCGCGGTCCTGTTACGGCCATTGACCTTCAGCGACGACACATACTTCTTGCCATTCTGTACGCCCGGAGCGGTGATCCGGATGTCGCGACGACCATCCACCGGGTCGATCCTCATGCTCGGGAACATCGGAGCGCTGATCAGCAGATCGCCGGTGCCGTAGACGGCCGGGTAGACGCCCAGGTTGGCGAAGACGTACCAGGCGCTCAGCGAACCCTGGTCGTCGTTGCCGGGCAGCCCCGACGGCGTCGTGTCGTACATCTCGGCGACGGCCCGGTAGAGCACGTCGGTGGCCTCGGCCGGAGCCTGGAGCCAGTTGTAGACCCACGGGGTGCCGAAGGCCGGCTGATTCGACAGGTAGTTGCCGGTCTGGGTGTACGCGCCGGCGTCGAGCTGAGCCATCAGAGTGTCGAGCTGGGCGGTGGCCGCGGCCACGCCGCCCCGCCGGGCGATCAGCGTCGACATGTTCTGTGGGACGAGCCAGCCGTACTGGTAACCGGTCGACTGGTTGAACTGGCCGCGGCCGGCGCCGTCCTCGCGTACCCGCAGATCGAAGTTGCGGTCGAAGCCGGTGCGCTCACGCGGACGGATGTGCTGGGTGACCGGATCGAAGACGTTCATCCAGTTCTGGGCGCGGGCCATGAAGAACTTGTAGTTCGCAAGATCGCCCTCTTCATGAGCCAGCCGCGCGATCGCGAAGTCGTCGATCGAGTACTCGAGGACGCGCGAGGTGGCGAAGTCGCCCTTGCGGTTCTCGATCAGGCCGGTCGCGAAGTACTGGTACGCGTCCGAGCGGCTGCTGGCCACCGCGGGCAGCTTCTGGGTGGCGACCATCGAGGCCAGGGCGGCCTTCCGGTCGTATCCGGTGATGCCCATGTCGTCCAGCGTGGCCAGGATGACCTGGTAGTTGTCGCCCTGCATGCGGGCCGCGCCCGGCGCCCAGGAGCCTTTCTGCTTCACCATGTCGACGATCGACTGGGCCATGTCGGAGGCGACCTTCGGGAAGGTGAGCGCGATGAGCTGGGCCTGGCCGCGGTACATGTCCCAGCCCGAGCCGGCGAAGTTCAGGTTCTGGTAGAAGTGCCGGCCCTTGGCCACCACATGCACCTGGTTGTCGTAACCGAGGTACTGGCCGTTGACGTCGTCGCGCACGTTCGGGTGCAGCAGCGAGTGGTAGAGCGCGGTGTAGAAGGACGTCCGTTGCGCGTCGGTCCCGCCGCCGACGTCGATCGTGCCGAGCGCCCGCTTCCATTGGGATGCGGCCTGACGGCGTACCGAATCGAATCGCTCTCTGCCTGCCTCCTTGTCCCGGTTCGCGGCCGCGTTGGCGACGCTGACATAGCTGAAGCCGGTCTTGGCGGTGACCTTGGCGCCGTCGGCGAAGGTGATCCACGCGCCCGTGTCGTGGCGGTAGTCGGCGCCGGTGTCGGTGGTGCTCTTGATCGCGTGGGCCGATCCGGCGGTCATCTCGCCGTCGTTCCAGGTGCCGTACGAGGCGAAGGGTTTGTCGTACGTGGTGGAGAAGTAGGCCTTGTAGAGGTTGCCCACGTCGCACACATCGGTGCCGTACATCCAGCCGCTGACCGTCCGGGTGGCCGGGTCGATGGTGACCTCGCTGCCGAACGAGCGGTTGTTCTGCCCGGACACGTCGAGGATCAGCGTCGCGTGGCCGGAGAAGGAGAAACGGCTTACGGCCGTACGGGCACTGGCCGTCAATTCCGTCGTGACGCCGTTGTCCAGAGCGACTTTGTAATAGCCCGGCTGGGAAACCTCATTGGCGTGGCTGAAGCCCAGGTAGTACGGCTTGACGTCGGCCGACGGGTTGGCCGGGAGTACGCCGCCGGTGAGCTCACCGGCGTACGGAATGGTCGGGAATTCGTAGCCGCCGTAGCGGCCCGTGCACCCCGTACCCGAATAGCGGGTCATGCCGAAGCCGCGGATGAGGCTAGCGGTGTATTCGTATCCGCCCTTCTCGCCCACCAGCGCGTTGCCGGCCTTGTAGGTGGTCGGGCTGGGCTGCACCATGCCGAACGGCACGGCCGCGCCGGGGAACGTGTTGCCGTACGCGTCGTTGCTCTTGTTCTGCGTCGTGTCCATCTCGGTGCCGATGAACTGGTTCACCGCGTCGAACGGCGCCAGCTCCCGGTGGGCGGCCGCGGGCGTGGCCAGCGCCGCCGTCGAGAGGATCGGCGCCAGCGCCAAGGCCAGATACCGGATGCGCATTCGTGTTCTTTCTCGAGGGGAATCGATCAACAACGAAGCATGCTGTCGCCGTCCTTTCCCCAGGGGACCGACACATGACCAGAAGCCGGACTAAAGGTCAACAACAGGTCCTTCCCGCGTACGGATTAGCCCGCTCGGGCCCCCGCCTGCGGGCGACTGACCCGAGGCCCGGCGGTCGGCAGGATCGGCCGCATGAATGCGACGCCCATGGCCTGGGTGATGACGACAGCGGTCGTGGCCGCCCTCGGCTGGGGCGTGTCGGACTTCCTGGCCGGCGTGCTGACCAGGCGGATACCGATCCTGACGATCCTCATCGGATCGCAGATCGCCGCCATGCTGCTCGTCCTGCCGGCCGCGATCGTCCGCGGACTGCCCGCCACCTGGGACGGCCGGCTCTGGCTGGCCGCGGCGGCCGGCCTGGTCGGCCTGCCGGCGATGGGCCTGCTCTACCGCGCGATGCGGGACGGCTCACCGGCCGTGGTGGCGCCGGTGGCCGCGGTCGCCGCCCTGGTGCCGGTCGGCTGGGGCCTGCTGCACGGGCAACAGGTCGGTGCGTTCGTCGGCGTGGGCGTCGTCGTGGGCCTGGCCGGCGCCACGATGGCGAGCTGGCCGGTGCCGGGCCTGGCGGGTGGCCGGACCCGATGGCCCTCGGTGCTGTGCGCCCTCGGCGCCGCGCTCGGCTTCGGCGCCTTCTTCGTCCTGCTGCACGAGGCGGGCGAGGCGGACGAGTTCTGGGCGGTGGCCGTCGCCCGGATCAGCGCGGGCGTCGCCGCCGTCGCCCTGGCGGTCATCCTCGGCCATGGCCGCACCGCCCTGTTCCGGCCCAGGATCTTCCTGGTCGGCGCGGCCGACGTCGGCGCCGACGCGGCGTTCATCGTGGCGGCGGCGTCCGCCCTGGCGCCAACGGCGGTGGTGGCATCCCTGTATCCCGCGGTCACGCTGCTGCTCAATCGGGTGGTTCTGCGCGAACGGCTGCACACCGTTCACCTGTGCGGGGTGGTGGCCGCCGTCTTCGCGGTCGCCTGCCTGGCCCGCTGATCAGCTCTGACCACGGATCTTGTCGGCGGCGGCGAGCAGCACGTCGACGGGAATCTCGACCAGGTGCTCGCCGTCCGGCAGCGCGACGCCGGCGGCGTCCCCGGTGAGCGCGTACCCCTGCACCACGACGTTGTGGAGGTCTTTCCGGTAGACGGTCGGGCAGGTGCCGCCGGTGCACTGACCGGCGAGAACTTCGAGGGGCGGGCGACTGGTGACCGCGGGCGCCCCGGTGCTGGTGACGCGATCCTCATGGGTCGTCATGACTCCAAGGTACGGACGGACACCAACCGGTAACAACTCCGCAACCGGCCCCTCTACAGTGACGCGGTGACAAGCCAGACGGGCGTGCGCAGCGCTTACTCACAAATGTCGGATCAATACATAGCCTTGTTCGACGGCGACTGGCAGGCCGAGGTGGACGACACGGGCCTCATCGGAGAACACCTGGCCGGCCTGGACGGCCCGGTGCTCGACCTGGGATGCGGCCCCGGCCATCGCAGCGCCTTCCTGCACGCCCTCGGCGCCGACGTGACCGGCGTCGACCTGGTCCCCGAGTTCATCGACTACGCCCGGGCGAACTTCCCCGGCCCGAGGTTCCAGCTCGGATCGATGACGGGCCTACCGCTGCCCGACCAATCGGCGGCCGGCATCCTCTCCTGGTACTCGACCATTCACCTGCCGCCGTCAGACCTGACCGGCGCCCTCACCGAGTTCCACCGCCTGCTGACCCCGTCCGGCCGCCTGGTGATCGGCTTCTTCGACAGCGACGACGGGGTGGCCCCCTTCGACCACAAGGTGTGCACGGCCTACCGCTGGCCCGCCGACGTCTTCTCCACCCGCCTGGCCGAGGCCGGTTTCACCGAACTCCAACGCGTCCGGCACGAGGTCCCCGACCGCCCCGACCGCAAATACGCAGCCATCGCCGCAACGCCGGCGGTGTTGTAACGCCCGCTGACATGGTCTTGTAACCGGGCGGTGTGGAGCAGCTCGGGCAGCAGCAAGCGAACCACTGGCTGCCGCCCGAGCGGCGTGCAGGGCATTGCCATTGGCGGCCCGACCGCAGAGGCCTACATGGGCAGTCGGCGGCAAGGTGGGACGTCAGATGCACTTTCGCCCGCCGCGGTTGCGGCTCAAGATCGCATCATCCGCCGGTACAAGTTGCCCGCTTACGCCACCATGAACGGCGCGACTCCTGCTTCAGGCGAGGAAGGACGGTGTCATGATCGGGGAGGATCTCAAACCGAAGGTGCCCGGACAGGGGATTCTTCTCGCCTTTGATCGTGATGGCCGGCATGATTATCGCTTCGCTTGCCCTCACCGCCGTATCCGTCATTGTGGTCTATGTTCAATGGATTTTTCTCAAGTGGCTGGTCGGCCAGGGGCCTGCAGGCTGGCTACGCGGTGGCACAAACCGCTTCATACATAGGGAAGGCCGCGAACGGCGAGTATGCGGCAGCCGATCTGACCTCATTGGTGTACGCGGTCACATTCGGAGCACCGGCATGCCTCGCAGCCGTTGCGCTCGCCCAGTTCCGCCTTTTGAAGCAAGCAGGCCTGAGTCTGTCCGGGAACGGCTGATCTACACGGATCGCTGGGAGGTCATGCCCCGGAGCCGGGGAGCATTCGGACGTAGCGGGACTGGTACTTGTCCAGGAGGGTGCTGATCTCGGAGGTTGCCACCGAGTCCAGGGTGTCGAAGACCTGCTGGTAGTGGCGGACCGTGCGGCGGTCTCGGGACAGCAGGCTGGTGTTGAAGAGGTCCACGAAGACGACCTTGTCGCCCATCAGTTCGAAGCCGTGTGCCGGCGGGAGGGGCAGGTTGGCGTCCTGCGGGATGATGCGGACGTCGACGTTGGACAGGGTGGAGACCTCGCGCAGCCGGCCTATCTGGGCGAGCATGTCGGCGGGGCCGCACACCTGGTTGCCCAGGGCGGTCTCGGTCATCAGGAACGAGAACTTGCGGCCCGGCTCGTACAGCACCTGGCCTCGCTGGATGCGGGCCGCCACGGCCTCGGACACGGCCAGTGGGGAGGCGGCGGTGTCGTCGTCGTCCTGTTCGCCCCGGTAACCCGTGAGCAACGCGCGCGCATATTCGCTGGTCTGCAACAGGCCGACCACCACGGCGGGCTGGAAGGTGCGGATCTCGCGGGTGGAGACTTCGAGCTGGCGCAGGAACTGTTGGCGTTCGGGCAGGCCGGGCTCGGTGGAGTGCCAGTCGACGAAACGGTCGCTGGGGCGGTCGGCCGCGGCGACCAGGCGGTCGACCTCGCCGGGGGGCAGCGCCAGGGCCTCGGCGATGCGGCGGACGTCCTGCGGGTCGGGGCTGGAGACGCCGTTCTCGAGGCGGCTGATCTTCGCCTGGCTCATGCCGACCAGCTCGCCGAGGGTCTGGCCGGAGATCTTCTTCTGCTTGCGCCAGCGAGCCAGGAGCGCGCCGACGGGCTGGTCGGGCGAGTCGCCGTCGCTCACGTGACTCGCCTCCCCTCGATGCGCGTCGTGGTCAGCTGACCGCCTTGAGCGCTTCGGCGAGCAGCGCGGCGGGAATCTCCACCAGCTGCTCACCGGCCGGCACGTCGAGCCCGGCGGTCTCGGCGGGAACCGTGTATCCCTGAACGACGTAGGTGTCGCGGTCGGTCAGGTAGACGGTGGGGCAACTGCCCCCCGTGCAGAGCTGCTTGATGAGCTTCAGCTGCGGTGCCGCGTCGTTGCGGTCAGCGCTCTGAACGACCGTTAAAGGTTGATTTGTCACTTCGGGATTGTACGACAGTAGTCAACTTCTATACAGGCGGGTGCATAGACCTCATGCGTCACACTGTAGACGACGTGAGGGAACCTATTCATGTTTCCGGGTCACGCTTGCCACGCGTTGCATAGCCATGGATATTCATGGGTAAGAGTCACAAACAGATAACTGAAGGGTCGCCTCTCCTCCTCGTACGGACAGGAGAACGTTGATGACCATGACCGTGCTGGCCGGGATCGTCGCTCTGCTGGTGTTCCTGTTCCTCATCAGCGAGATCGTGTCGGCCGTAGTTCCCCTGATCATCGTGTTGACCTGCGTTTCCGGGCGGGACCGGGAGACTCTGGCCGAGGTGCTGGCGGCCCTCGACTCGTCGCGCCGGCTGCGGTTGTGGCCGGCCCTGCGGTTCGCCGTGGTGCTGCGGCGCCAGGAACGCCGTCTGGCCCGCGCCGCCCGTGACCCCCGGCGCAACCCGTACGCGCACCTCAACGAGCACTTCGCGAACATGCCGGGCGACGCGCCCCTGAACCCGCCGTACGACCACGTCGAACCGGTCAGCCCGCCCGCCCACGCGGGCGAGTGACCTGCCGGTCAGGCCAGAACACCTGACCGGCAGGGCGTACTCAGCTCAGCGGGGTACCGCCGGCCGGCGCGGCCGACCGGGCCGCCGACGTGGTGGCCGGGCGGGGCGGGATCGCCGAGGTGTCCTGGGCGAACGTGGCCACGGCGGTGGCCACACCGTCGGCGTTGACGTCCAGGGCGTAGGCGTTGATGTTGCCGATCAGGTGGTACTTCTTGCGGAGCTGCTTGTACAGGGCGGCGTCGGCGCCGTCCTTCTCCGGGGTGAAGCTGTCGCAGGCCTGGTGGTAGCACGGGTCGTAGGCGGCGCCGGCCACCCCGCCCCACAGGGCCACGTCGGCCTCGGTCTTCTCGACCTCGGCCCCGGTGAACAGGCCGCCGGCGGGGATGCCGGTGGCGATGAACGGACCGTAGTCGGAGCGGCCGGTGAAGTCGGCGGCCGCGGTCGCCTCGCCGCGCTTGGCGAAGAACTTCTGGAAGACGGCCTCGATCTCGGCCGAGCCGGCCGGGCCGGGGCCGGCGCCGGCCGCGGCCGAGTCGTCGCCGTCGTACACCCCGAAGGTGTAGTTCGGCGAGCCGATCATGTCGAAGTTCAGGTAGAGCGCGATCTTCGCCTGCTCGGCGGCCGGCAGGTTGTTCACGTAGTACGTCGAGCCGACCAGGTTGGCCTCCTCGGCGCCCCACCAGGCGAAGCGGAGCTTGTTCTTGGTCTTGTACTTCGCCGCCTGCAACGCCGTCTCGAGGATGCCGGCGCTGCCGGTCCCGTTGTCGTTGATGCCGGGGCCCTCGGGCACCGAGTCGAGGTGGGCGCCGGACATGACGACCTCGTTCGGGTCACCCCAGCGGGACTCGGCGATGACGTTCGTGGTGCCGCGGACCTCGGCCTCGGCCTCGACCGTGATGGTGACGTTCAGGCCGGTGGTGCCGGCCAGGGCGACGCCGAGCGGGAACGAGATCGAGATGGCGGGGATGCCGACCGGGTCACCGAGCGTGCCGGCGAACAGGTCCTGGCGGTCCGGTGCGGTCGAGTCGCCCTGGTTCATGATGATGACACCGGTCGCGCCGGCCGCCTCCGCGTTCGCCGCCTTCTGGCCGAACGGGCAGCCGCCGCGCTGCACGAGCGCGATGTGGCCGGCCACACCCACGAAGTCGGCCGCCTCACACCCGGACGTGCTGGTGTTCGGGGTGGTCGGCTGCAGGTCGACGTTCACCACCGAGCCGGTCGCCGTGCCGCCGCCGGAGCAGTCCAGGACGTCGTAGTCCTCCTGGTCCACATAGGTGGTGGCGGTGGGCGCGTTCTGCGTGAAGGTGGACGCGTCGTCGGTGCAGTAGTTGAACTCGAACGGCTGGCGGGTGACCTTGTAGCCGGCGAGCTTCATCAGCGTGGCCACGTAGTCGGCGCTGCGGTCGAACCCGGGCGTGCCCGAGGCACGGGTGTCGTTGTTGCGGTCGGCGATCGCCTGGAACGCCACGAGGTGCCGCAGCACGCCGGCCAGGGTGACCGCGCGGGGCAGGTCCTTTATGCTGCCGCCCCCGGCCTGGGCCGGGGCGGAGAGAGCGAAACTTCCCAGCAGTACGGCGACGGCGGCCGCGCCGATGAGGCGTCTTCGCACGGTGAACTCCCTTCGATGACGACAAATATCCAGCAACATAGATCGACTACGCGCCGTACGGAAGCGGTCACTCGGTCAGCGGTGTCAGCCGTCCGGGTGGCCCTGACTCGTGGCTCACGTTTCCGCCTGTGGGCGCCGCGGCGGGGTATTGACTCGGCCCATGAGAGAACGGGCCGGGATCGCGCTGCTGGCGGCCACCGCGGGATCGGTCGATCTGCTGGCGCTGACCGTGCTGGGCGGGGCGTTCGCCAGCATCATCACCGGGAACCTGGTGACGCTGGGGTACGGCCTCGGCGCGGCCGACGCGGCCCGGATCATCCCGGTGGCGATCGCCGTCACGGCGTACGGCATCGGGGTGTTGATCTGGCGTTTTCTGCCCCGCACGGTGATCGTTCCGCTGCTGGCCGAGCTGGCGCTGCTCGCCGTGGTCGCGGGCGGGCTGCTGACCGATCCCGGGGCCGGTGTGAGGCGGGCCCTGCTGGCGGTGGCGGCGGTCGCGATGGGCGGGCAGAGCGTGGTCGGGCTGCGGTTGCGGGCCTCCACCACGTACATGACCGGAGCCCTGGCCACCGCGCTCACCGGCGACCCGCGGAAAGCCGGGCCGGTGCTGCTGCAGCTGGCGTCCCTGGTGGCGGGCGCGGCGGGCGCGGCGGCGCTGATGACGGTGGCGCACTGGGCCGCGTACGCGCTCCCGGTCGTCCTGATGGGCCTCGCGGTCGCGCTGCTCACGGCTCGTAGCGCCACAGCTCGGGTAGCGCCGGCACCAGAGCCGCAACCGTCAGTACGGTGAGTGCCCCGCCCGCGACGACCGCCGGGCGTGCGCCGAGGACAGCGCCACCGAAACCGTGCAGCATGGTGGCCAGCTGGGGACCGCCCATCAGGACGACGGTGAGCGAGCCCTGGATCCGGCCGCGGAGAGCGTCATCGGTGTACGCCTGCGAGATCGCGTTGCGGAAGGTGCTGAGCACGAAGTTGACCGCGCCGCCCAGCACCAGCACGGGCACCGCGACGGCCAGGTTCGGGGCCAGCCCGAGCAGCACCACGCAGCCGCCCCAGGCCATCGCGGCCGAGGCCATCAGCGCTCCGTGCCGCCGGGCCCGGCCGAACGTCCCCGACAGCAGCCCCGCGACGAGCACCCCGGCCGGATACGCGGCGAACAGGAGGCCGAGTTCCCGGCCGCCGCCGGCCGGGCCGCCGTACGTGCGCTCGGCCAGCTCCGGAAGCAGCGCGAACGGCAGGCCGAAGACCATCGCGGCCAGATCAACGGCCAGGATGGCCACCAGCGTCCGATGCCCGGCGAGATAGCGGAAGCCGTCGCCGAGCCGCCGCAGCGTGCCCGTCACGCCCGCTTCCGGCGGCGGCATCACCGGGAGCCGGGCGACCGCCCACAGCACGAGGCCGAGCGCGAGCGCGTCGAGCAGGTAGAGCGTCCCGAGCCCGACGACCGGGATCAGGAGGCCGGCCAGCAACGGACCCGCGACGGCTCCGCCGTACCTGGTCAGGGAACTGAGGCTGTTGGCCGCCACGAGCTGCCCGGGTGGCACCACCCGAGGCACCGCGGCCCCCGTCGTGGTCAGGGTGACGCCGAGGCTGAGCCCCTGCACCGCGACCAGAGCCAGCGTCAGCGGGATCGAGTCGAGGCCGAGCACCGCGTTCAGCCACAGGCCCAGATAGGCCAGCCCCAGACCACCGTTGCCCGCCAGCAGAAGCCGGCGGCGGTCGATCGCGTCGGCCAGCGCCCCCGACCACAGCGCCGACACGACAAGCGTCACCAGTGACACCGCCGCCGACACCCCGACCACGGCCGACGACCCGGTCGCCGTGAACAACTGCGTCGGCACCGCGATCAGACTGAACGAGCCGCCCACGGCCGTGACCGCCGAGGCCACCCAGAGCCGGCGGAAGGCGGGGATCCGCAGGGGCCGGCGATCGATGAAGAGGTCCATGGCGCCACCTTGGGGCCTGCCCCAGGGTCAAGGTCCAGATCGCGATTGACCGTCGTCGATAGATTGGGCGGGACCTGTCCATCGACGGAAGGAAAGTCCCGTGCGACGACTGCTCGTGGCACTGGCCGCCACCGCGTTGACCCTCGCCGGAACGGCGGTCGCGGCGCAGGCCGCGCCCGCGCCCGGTGGCCCCGGGGTGGGCGACAGCTACTTCCCGGACTACGGCAACAGCGGGTACGACGTGTCCCACTACGACATCCGCCTGCGGTACACGCCGGCCACCGACCGGCTCACCGGCACCACCACGATCCTGGCCACCGCGACCCAGGACCTCAGCCGCTTCAACCTCGACTTCGTGCTCGACGTGTCCTCGGTGCTGGTGAACAACCGCCCGGCCACGTTCGCCCGACAGGGCGACCACGAGCTCGTCGTCACGCCGGCCCGGCCGGTCAGCGACGACGGCGCCATGACGATCGTGGTGCAGTACTCGGGCGTGCCCTCCAGCAAGGTCGCCGCCAACTTCACGGCCTGGATCCGTACGCCGGACGGCGCCATGGCCATCGGCGAGCCGGAGATCGCCTGGTGGTGGTACCCGAGCAACGACCATCCGACCGACAAGGCCACCTTCGACGTGTCGGTGTCGGTGCCCACGGGCGTCGAGGCCGTCAGCAACGGCGTCATGCCGCGCCCGCCGGTGCGCGAGACGCTCGGCTACACCCGCTGGAGCTGGCGCTCCCTCAAACCACAGGCCACCTATCTGACCTTCATGACGATTGGTCAGTACGACGTCACGACCGACACGACCGCGAGCGGGCAGCCCGTCTACAACGCGTACTCGCAGCTCCTGAGCCAGGAACTGCGGGAGGCGGCGCAGTCCAGCGTCGAGCGCACAGCCGAGATCACCGACTGGGAGACCACCGTGTTCGGCCCGTACCCGTTCGAGGCGCGCGGCGGCGTCGTCGCCCCGCCCGGAACGCTCTGCTGCGCGCTGGAGAACCAGACCCGCCCCAACTACGCGTCGTCCTTCTTCACCCGCGGCGCCAACACCTCGGTGATCGTCCACGAGAACGCCCACCAGTGGTTCGGCGACTCGGTGTCGGTCGCCGACTGGCGGCACATCTGGCTCAACGAGGGCTTCGCCAGCTACGCCGAATGGCTGTGGTCGGAGCGTAACGGCGAGGGCACGGCACAGGAGATCTTCGACTACCTGTACGCCACCTACCCCGCCGGCGCCTCGATCTGGACCACCGCCCCGGCCGACCCGGGCGTGGCCGAACTGTTCGGCGACGCCGTCTACGACCGCGGCGCGATGACCCTGCACCAGCTACGGCTGGCCGTCGGCGACGACGACTTCTTCGCGATCCTCCGGACATGGGCCGCCGAGCACCGCTACGGCAACGCCACCACCGAGCAGTTCACCGCCCTGGCCGAGAAGATCTCCGGCCAGGACCTGGACGCCCTGTTCCAGGCCTGGCTCTACACCCCAGCCAAGCCGGTCGTAGCCACCACCCTGGCCCGCACGGCACCGGCCGCCCCGAAGTCGTGGGCCCGGATCAGCCACACCCACGACCTGCTCCACCGGCGCTGACCGGCTCGCCCGGCCGGTCCGGCGTTCACACCGCCGGACCGGCCGGGCGGCGGAAATCGGTGACGGCCGGGTGTTTTTCCAGACCGGCCGACGCGTACGCGGCGACGGCGCCGACGTTGGCGCTCGGGGTGCAGACCGTGGCGGTGGACGATCCCATCTCCCGCAACGCGACGGCCGCGGCCACCGTGATGGCCCGGCCGTACCCGTGGCCGCGATGGTCGCGGTGGACGCCCAACGGCTCGATCAGGCCGGGACGGCCCTCTCCGGCCGACCACACCGTCACCGTGGCTACCGGAGTGCCCTCGGTGTCGTAGGCGACCAGACACCGGGCTTGGCGGTACGGCGGGGCGGCCGCCATCGTGTGCCAGCGCTCCACCGTGAACGTCGAGTTCGGGAAGGACGCCCGCTGCACCGCGACCCGGTCCTCGACGTGGCCGGGCCCGACCACCTCGATCCGGAGCCCGCAGTCCTCGACCGGCTCGGTCAGGTCGCGCGACAGGGGGGTCCACGGCTCGTCGGCCGTCCAGCCGCGGCGCTCGAGAAGGGCGCGGAAGGCGGGTCCGAAGCGGGCCTCCACGGTCGCGGGTGGTGTGCCCTGGGCCGGATCCGACAGGTCGGCCAGGAGCCGGGCGGCGAACGCCGTGTCGTCGGCGACGGCCGGGGCGATGCCCATCCGGATCAGGTCGTCGCCGTGATCGGCGAGGCCGGCGGCCAGGACGCGGCCGCCGTCGGTCCACGTCCGGACGGCGGGCGGGCCGAAGCGCCAGGCCCACCCGAGGTCACCGGGATGGAGCTGGACCGGCCCGCCGGTGTGCTGCCACTCCGCCACCGCATCGACGATGTTCGTCACGGGGACACGGTAGCGTCGTACACGCGGGCGAATTGGGCGCGGCGGGCCGCGTAGTAGTCGGCGTGGGCGGGCTTCGGTTCGTACGTGGCGCCGACCGCTCGCGGGGCCCGGGGAACATCCGGGGCCAGCGTGTCCAGGGCCAGCAGGGCCGTGCCGCGCTGGGTGGCCCGGCGGCGGGTGACATGGGTGACCGGGCGGGCCAGCACGTCGGCCAGGACCTGGAGCCAGTCGGGCTGGTCGTTGCTCACCCGGCCGGCCGCCGCCACCTCGAGAACGCCGGGGGCGGCCGGGTGCAGTTCGCCGGCCACCCGGGCGTACGTCATGGCAATGCCCTCGATGACGCCGCGGAACAGAGCGTCCGGTCCGGTGGCGGCCGAGACACCGGTGAAGACCGCACGGGCACCGCCGGCCCAGCCGGGGGCGCGCTCGCCCGTCAGGTAGGGCAGGACCAGCGGGGTGGCGTCGGCCGGCGGCGCGGAAAGGTCGGTCTCCGGTGACAGGAGCAGCGTGGCCTGGGCCCAGCTGATGGCCCGGCCGACGTCGTTGACGGCGCCGCCGAGCAGGGTGCGGCGGGCGTCGACCCGGTAGTTCCACAGGCCGAAGGGCAGCGGGTCGGCCGGGCCGTCGAGCAGGACCCGCAGGGCGCCGCTGGTGGCGGTGGCGGCGGTGAGCACCGTGGCGTCGGTCGCCCCGGACCCGATGTTGCTGGCGAAGCCGTCGGTGATGACCGGGAACCAGGCGGCCCGGGCCAGGGCGGGCCAGCGCGACGACGCCGGCTCGGGGACGTCGGTGGGCGGGGTGAACTGCTCGGCGCGGACGCCCGCGGCGGCCAGCAGCTCCGGGTCGAGCTCGCCGGTGTGGCGGTCGAGCAGACCGGTCCAGGCCACGGTGGACGTGCCGGCCAGCGGGCGGCCGATGAGCCGGGCCCACACGTACTCGCCCAGCGACCACCAGGACGCGGCCGCGGCGACCACGTCCGGCTGCTGTTTCGCGAGCCAGCGCAGGCGCGGGGCGTGGTAGCTGGTGTGCAGGCGGGTGCCGGTGCGCTGCTGAACCGCGTGCTCGTCGAGCTCCTGCCGCAGGGCGGCGACGTCGGCCGCGCTGCGCGAGTCGGCGTACGTGAGGCAGGGGGTCAGCGGGCGCCCGGCCGCGTCGACGGCGATCAGGGAGGCGGCGAAGGTGTCCATGGCGACGCCGGCGATCCGCGTGCCCAGGCCGGGGTCACCGGTCACGGCGTCGAGGACCTGCTCGACCTCGGTGGTCACCTGGCCGGGGTCGATGACCGAGGTGCCGTCGGGCGCCACCGTGAAGGCGTGCGGCACCTTGTGCTGAAGGCCGTGCACGCGCCGGCCGGACGCGTCGTGCACGCCGCCGCGGGTGGCCGTCGAGCCGATGTCCAGAGCGAGCACGAGGGGATCCAGCGCCGCGTCGAGGGCGACGTCATCGTCGGTCCGGGTCATCGCAGTCCTCGCTGTCGTGGGGCGCCCGTCTTCGGCGCTCGGCCCATGATTAGCCTGCCTCGAATTCCGGCCGGCCGCATGACAGCGGGGCGATCCGTACCACCGGCGAAGTGCTCACTCGTGGACCCTGGTCGCCGCGGCGAGCAGGGCGCGGGCCGTGTCCAGCACGGTGCCGGCGGCCTGGGCGTGGGTGTATCCGGCGATGTCGGTCAGCCAGACCAGGGTTTCGATACCGGTGGCAGAGCGGATCGCGACCGCGAGCCGGTGGACGTCGACGTGCGGATGGGTGTCGCGCAGCGGCGCCAGCGCCTCGGCGATCCAGCCGATGGCTCGGCCCTGCCGGAGCGGCGGCTGGCCGGCCGCCGATTCCAGGGACAGGCGCAGCGAGGTGCGCAGCTGAGGTTCCCAGGTGAAGTTGTACGCCGTGAACGCCCGGACGACCGCGTCCAGACGCTCCCCGGTGTCGGTCGGCGGATCGGGCGGCAGCAGGGTGCCGGGCCACAGGTGGGCGGCCGAGAGCAGGCTGCGCTGGTTGGGGAAGTACCGGTAGGCGGTGGTGCGGGAGATGCCGGCGTGGGCGGCGGCGTCCTCCACTTTCGGGGTGAGCCCGGCTTCGAGCAGGGCGCGGGTGGCGGTGACGAGGCTCTGTCGGGTGCGCGACTTCTGGCCGGTTCGGCCGGTGGACTCGTAGGGCATCCGCACGGGTTCAGCGTACGGTGAGCCTACATGGGACTCCAGTCCCATATAACGGCGGGAGGCAGCGATGAGCCACGACGATCCGACCGTGACCGACCCGGGCCTGTACCAAGTGGTCTTCGAGAACGAGCGGGTGCGGGTGATGGAGTACCGCGACCAGCCCGGCGACCGCACCCACCCGCATCGGCATCCGGACAGCGTGATGGTGACGCTGAGCGACTTCCAGCGGCGGATCAGCGCCGGTGACCGTACGGCCGATGTCGAACTCACCGCCGGCCAGGCGCGATGGCTGGACGCGCAGGAGCACTTCGGCGAGAACACCGGAGCCACCGCGACGCACTGCCTCTTCGTGGAATTGAAAGACGCGGGCGCGTCAGCGTCCAAAGACGATCTTGACTCGTTCCCCTGGGTATGAATCGTTTCGCAGTCTCCACCCTTGTTGTGATGGCGTCCCTGCTGCTGGGCGGCCCCGCGGCCGCCGCCGAACGGGAGAGCGTGACCGTCACCGGCGCCGGCGCCGCGTACGGCGAGCCCGACCTGCTCACCGCCGAGTTCGGGGTGCAGAGCAGCGCGCCCACGGTGGGCGCGGCCCTCGACAGCGCCGGAGCGGCGGCCACCCGGATGCGGGACGCGCTCGTCCGCGCGGGTCTCGCCCAGGCGGACCTCCAGACCTCGAACACCACCGTCAGCTCCCGGACGAACGACAAGCAGGAGGTCACCGGTTACACCGTCAATCAGGGCCTGACCGCGAAGGTGCGGGACCTGCCGAAGGCGGGGGCGCTCATGTCCAGCGCCATCGCCGCCGGCGGCGACGCGGCCCGGCTGAACGGCGTGTCCTTCTCCATCGAGGACGACACCGCCCTGCTCGCCGAGGCGCGCCGCCAGGCGTTCGCCGACGCCCGCGGGAAGGCCGAGCTCTACGCCACGGCCGCGGGCCGCCAGCTCGGCCGGGTCGTGCGGGTGAGCGAGTCGGCCCCGAGCTGGGGCGGCGGCCCGATGGCGCAGGACAGCATGGCCGCGTCGGGCGCCCGGTTCGTCATCGAGCCGGGACGGCAGCGGCTGTCCGCGACCGTCACCGTCCAGTGGGCGTTCCAGCGGTGACGGCATGACGTCGGCGACGCCCGAGGGCTGGGCCGGCATGACCACGTGACGAGCCGAGCTCGACCACGGTCGAGCCGGCGCGCTCGTAGCCGAAGCGCTGAGCGGCCGGGCTGGCAACCAGAATCATGGCCGTCAGGGGGATCTGTCGAAGAAAGCGTCGTTCATGCTCCGACGAGGGGCCGGATCTCGACCCACCCGTCACTGACTGGAATCATGCGCCCGATCCACACTGCATGGTCGAAGTCGGACGCCTCCACGATCAAGTAGCCGGCGAACGTCGCCTCGCCGGCCATCAATGATCCGCCGGTCACCTCATTGTCGCGGATCGATACGCCCGCGGAGGGGGGCAGTGCCGCATGCCCCGCAACGATTCGGCCGCCCGTCTCGCCGATCTTCTGCGGCAGCCACATGTGTGCTTCGAGAACGGTGGGCGAGGCCGCCCCTGCGTTGGCCGGCACATCCCGCTCGTACACGAGAATGATGAACTGCGGCAACGGGGACTGGCGCTCCGGCATGACCACGATCGCGAGCCTACCAACGGCCGAGCCGCCGACCGTCACGCTGACCAGGTGGCCGCGATCCGTGCGACTCCCCGATTCGGCCGGTGCCGCAGGCCCCGGACACCTGTGTCCGCACTTCACCGGGCATGACCGCACTGTTGCGATTCTCAGGAGAGGACCGGAACGGCAGCGATCAGACTTTGCGTGTACGGGTGCTGGGGCGCGCCCAGCACGTCGGCGGTGGCGCCGTGCTCGACGACCTCGCCGCGCCGCATGACGGCGACCCGGTGGGCCAGCTGCTCCACCACGGCCAGGTCGTGGCTGATGAACAGGCAGGCGAAGCCGAAGTCGGCCTGCAGCGAGCGCAGCAGCTCGAGAACGCGGGCCTGCACCGACACGTCGAGGGCGCTGGTCGGCTCGTCGGCGATGAGCAGGGCCGGGTTCAGCGCGAGGGCCCGGGCCAGGGCCACCCGCTGCCGTTGCCCGCCCGACATCTCGTACGGATAGCGGTCGCGCAGGCCCACCGAGAGCTGGACCGCCTCGAGAAGCTCGTCGACCCGGCGCCGGCGCGCGGCGGCGTCGAGGTCGCGGTGCAGGACCAGGGGCTCGGCGATGCTGTCGGCGATGGTGACGCGCGGGTTGAGCGACGACGCCGGATCCTGGAAGACGATGCCGATGCCGGCCCGGATCCGGCGCAGCTCCGCCCCGTGCCGCCACGGATGCCGGGCCGCCCGGCCGATGTCCCGGCCGCTGACCAGCGCGACGCCCGAGGTGACCGGGACCAGGCCGGCCACGGCCCGCCCGATGGTCGACTTGCCGGAGCCGGACTCGCCGACCAGGCCGAGGATCTCCCCGGCGCCGACGCTGAGCGAGACACCGTCGACCGCGCGGAACCGCCCGGAGTATTCGACGACGAGGTCGGTCAGGCTGAGCGCTTCGGTCCCGCTTGCGGTGAGTACGGGCGGTGACGAGGCGCCGAGCTTGGGTACGGCGTCGAGCAGCGCCCGGGTGTACGCGTCGGCGGGCGCCGCGAACAGTTGCCCCACCGGCGCCTGCTCCACGACCCGTCCCCTGTTGAGGACCACGACGTCGTCGGCCAGGCCGGCCACCACGCCCATGTCGTGGGTGATGAGCAGGATCGCCATGCCGAGCCGTTCGCGCAGGTCGCGCAGCAGGTCGAGGATGCCGGCCTGCGCTGTCACGTCGAGCGCGGTGGTCGGCTCGTCGGCGATGAGCAGCACCGGGTCGCAGCTGACGGCCATGGCGATCATCGCCCGCTGGAGCTGCCCGCCGGAGAGCTGATGCGGGTACGAGCGCGCGATCCGGGCCGGATCGTCGAGCCCGACCGTCTCCAGCAGCTCGTGGACCTTCTGCTTGGTGGCGACGCGCTTGTGGGTGCGCAGGGCCTCGGCGATCTGATCGCGGATGGTGAAGACCGGGTTGAACGCCGTCATCGGCTCCTGGAAGACCGTGCCGATCTTCCCGCCGCGCAGCTCGCGCAGGCGCGGCGCCGAGGCGCCGACCAGCTGCTCACCCTCGAGCGTGATGCTGCCCTTCACCGTGGCGGTGCCGGGCAGCAGGCCGAGGATCGACATCGCGCTGACGCTCTTGCCGGAGCCGGACTCGCCGACGAGCGCGAGGACCTGCCCGCGGCGCAGCTCGAAAGCCACGCCGCGGGTCGCCTCGACGGCCCCGAACGAGATGTCGAGGTCGTGGATCTCGAGGAGTGTCACTTGTTCAGGGAGACCTTCAGGTAGTTCGGGTAGGCCGGGAAGGCGGCCACGAAGAAGTTCCGCACGTTCGAGCCGTGCAGGAACGAGTTCTTCGTGTAGATCAGCGGCACGACCGGCGCGTCCTGCAGGATCCGCTTGTCGGCCCGCGCCCACAGCGCCTGCGCCTTGGCCTGGTCGGTCTCGGCCAGCGCGGACTCGATCAGCTTGTCGGCCTCGGGCTGCGAGTAGCGGGACAGGTTGTAGCCGCCCCCGCCGATCTCGCTGGACTGGAACAGCGGCTGGATGTTGCCGTTGGCGCTCGGGAAGTCCGGCTGCCAGCTGCTGATCGTCAGGTCGAAGTCGCCCTTGTCGCCGGTGATCGTGTCGGTCACCGTGGTCTCGTCGGCCGGCTTGATGGTCACCTTGATGCCGGCGCGCTGCAGGCCCTGCTGGACGGCCTGCGCCTTGGCCAGGTTGTCCGAGTCGTTCGGCGAGAGCAGGGTGAGGGCCAGGTTGGTCTGGCCGGCCTCGGTGAGCAACTGCTTGGCCTTGGTCACATCACCGGACGCCTCGGCCGGGTACAGGTCGTACGCCTGACGGCCGGCGATGCCCGGGGTGATCAGCGTGGTGGCGATGTCGCCGCCGGTCGCGCCGCCCGACGCGACCTGGAAGGCCTTCTTGTCCACGGCGTACTCGATGGCCTGCCGGACCTTGACGTCCTTGAGCGGGCCCCGGGTGGTGTTGAGGGCCAGGTAGGCCAGCGCGCCGGCGTCGGAGGTGACCAGACGCTGTTTGGCCGACGGGTTCGACTGGATCTGGGCCAGCTGGGCCGGCGGCACGAAGCCCGCGCCGAACGCGTTCTTGTCGTCGCCGGCGTCGGCGATCAGGCGCTGCGCGGCCACCGTGGTGTCCTGGCCGAGCTGGAAGACGACCTCGTCCGGGCCGGCGGTGCGCACGGTGTCGGTCTTGGCGTCCCACTTCGGGTTGCGGGTGAGGGTGACCGAGCTGCCCTGCTTGTACTCCGAGACCTGATACGGGCCGGAGGCGACGGGCTTCTGGGTGTACGTCTTGGGGTCGTCCTGGGCCTTCGGCACCGGCGTGAAGGCCGGCATGGAGGCGATCCAGGGCCAGTCGCCGTACGCGGCGTCGAGCTTGAAGACGATCGTCTTGTCGTCCGGGGTCTCGATCGAGGCCAGCTCACCGCCGGTGTACGGGCCCTTGTACTTGTCGCCGCCGATCAGCAGGCCCTTGTGGTAGCCGAGGCCACCGGACAGCTCGGGCGCGAAGGAGCGCTCCACGCCGTACTTGATGTCCTTGGTCGTGATCGGCGAGCCGTCGGCGTAGGCCAGGCCGTCCTTGAGCGTGTACGTCCAGGTCTTGCCGCCGTCGGTGGTCTTGCCGGTGTCGGTGGCGAGATCGGGCACTACCTGGGCGGGCCGGCCGGGCTGCACGTCCCAGGTGGTGAGCCGGCGCAGCACCAGGCCCAGCGTGGTGATGGCCAGGTTCTGGCTCTTCGCCGGGTCGAAGTTGATGTCGGTGGCGGCGCTGAGGATGCTCAGCTTGCCACCCTGCTGGGTGCCCTCGGTGGCCTCTTTCCTGTCCGACGAGTTGGCACCGCAGGCCGCCACTGTGAGGAGCGCGGTCAGCGCCACAGCGGCCGTTTTTCGTATCACCGGGGTTGTCCTTTCCATTACCGCGAGACCCGCGGATCGAGAGCTCCGTAGACGAGGTCGACGACGAAGTTGGCGAAGATGACGAGGAACGCGGCGAACAGCGTCATGCCGACGATCACCGGCAGGTCGACGGTGCCGACCGCGTCGATGAGCAGGGCGCCCAGCCCCTGCATGCTGAACACCTTCTCGGTGATGACGGCGCCGCCGAGCAACGTTCCGAGGTCGAGCCCGAAGACCGTCACCACGGGGATGAGCACGTTGCGCAGCCCGTGCCGCCCGATGACCCGGCGTTCTCGCAGACCCTTGGCCCGGGCGGTACGGATGTAGTCCTCGCCCAGCACCTCGATCATCTGCCCGCGGGTGAGGCGGGCGTAGACCGCGGCCGAGAGCAGGGCGAGCACGCACCAGGGCAGCACCAGATGCCAGAGCCAGTCGACCGGGCTCTCGGTGAGCGGCACATATCCGCCGACCGGGACCATGTCGAGGGTGAAGCCGAACAGCAGGATGCCGAGCAGGCCGACCAGGTAGCTGGGCGCGGAGACGCCGATGGTGGAGAAGACCATCGCCGAGCGGTCGACCAGGGTGCCCCGCTTGACCGCGGCGGCCACGCCGGCCGAGACGCCGAGCAGCAGCCAGAGCACGGCGGCGCCGATCGCGATGGAGAAGGTGACCGGCGCCCGGTCCCCGATGAGCTGGGTGACCGGCTCGTTGAGCCGGAACGAGTAGCCGAAACAGGGCGCGGCGCAGTCGACGGCGGCCTGGCCCGAGCCGAAGTGCCGCCCGGTGAAGATGCCGCCCAGGAAGTTCAGATATTGCTGGAACCACGGTTTGTCGTAGCCCATGAAGGCGCTCGCCTCGGCCAGCCGGTCCGGGGTGCAAGGACGGCCGCAGGACAGGCGGGCCGGGTCGGCGGGAAGCAGGTAGAAGACCGCGTACGTCAAGAGACTGATGACTGCGAGCGTGCCCACCATGCCCACCAGGCGTGTCGTCACGAACTTCATCACTTGGCCGTCCGGGGGTCGAGGGCGTCGCGCAGGCCGTCGCCGAAGAGGTTGAAGGCGAGCGTGACCAGGAACAGGGCCACGCCCGGGAAGACCAGGAACATCGGGTCGGTCTGCACCCAGGACAGGGCCTCGCCGATGGTGCGGCCCCAGGCCGGCGTGGGCGGCGGCACCCCGACCCCGAGGAACGAGAGGGCGGCCTCGGCACCGATCATCCCGGGGATGGTCATCGTGGTGTAGACGATGATGGTCGACACCAGATTGGGCAGGTACTGCCGGCGCAGCAGGTGGCCGGGACCGGCGCCGAGGGCGGTGGCGGCGACGACGAAGGTGCGCTGCTTGAGCGCCATCGTCTGGCCGCGGATGACCCGGGCCACGCCGGGCCAGCCGAACAGGCCGATGACCAGAATGATGAGCAACTGCTTGGGGAAGCCGGCGGGGGCGATGGCCCCGATCGCGATGACGAAGACCAGCCACGGGAAGCCGAAGAGCACGTCGATGATCCGGCTCAGCACCCGGTCGTACCAGCCGCCGAAGTACCCGGCGGTGATGCCGGCCAGCACGCCGATCAGCATCGACAGCGCGGTCGCGGCGAAGCCGACCAGGAACGAGGTCCGCGCCCCGTGCACCACGATGGCGAACAGGTCACGCCCGGTCATCGGCTCGACGCCGAACCAGTGCTCGGCGCTGATGCCTCCGCCGGCGCCCAGCGGGGCCCCGTTGTCGGCGAGCGCCTTCAGGTCGTACGTGTAGGGGTCCTGTCCCTCCAGGGCGGACAGCAGCGGCGCGAACACGGCGATGAGCAGGAACACCACGATGGTGACGCCACCTGCCACCGCCCAGCGGTCGGCCAGCAGCCGGCGCGGATCATCGACGAGCACGGTTCCTTCTTCGCGGGACTCGCAATGTGGACGGCGCTGATCGTAGGGAGGCTTTCCCGCGCATGGACCCGCTTAGAGACCTATAACACATATATAACCGGTAGGATATTGGGCAGTTGCCGTTCGTGCTACCCCTCCATGCGGCGGCGCCAGTCACTGATCCGTACCCGGACGTGCGGGGCGGCCCGGCCCACCTGGTCGGCGAAGGCGACCAGGCCGTCGCCGGCCAGCACGCTCCAGACCCGGCCGTCGCGCCGGACCACGCGGTTGGTGTTGGTGTGCTCGGGCCCGCCGATCTCGGCCAGGTCGGCCAGCGGAACCCGGTAGCGGGCCAGGGCGGCCCGCAGGACCAGCGCGTCACCGGTCAGGTCCATCCGGTAGACGAGCCGGACCGCCACGTACCACCAGCCGACCGGGATGGCGATCAGCAGGAAGAGGGCCTCAGCCCACCACGGCCCGGTGTCGACGAAGAGCGCGGCCACCGGCAGCGCGACCGTCGCCACCAGCATCAGTGGAAACACCAGCAGGAAGCCCCGGGATCGATAGGTCGTCATGCATGGCTGATACCCAGCACGGCCACGTCGGACGCGGTCAGGCTGCCCAGAACCACGAGGCCGTCCCGTTCGGCGGCCGACGTGACGAAGCCGTACGACCCGTCGGTGGTCCGCAGGTCGTGCACGCGCTCACCGTCGAGCGTGAACGCCATCGCCCAGGCGATCGGGGCCGCTTTCGGCCGTACGGCCTCGGGCAGGTTCCACACGAGCACGCGCAGGAACCCGGGCCGCGGCAACAGCCGGTCGAGCAGCGCGTTGCGCGGCGCGGCGATGGCCACCCAGAGCAGCCCGTCGCTGCCGAGCCACATGTTGTCCGGAAACCCGGGCAGGTTGTCGACCAGGATCTCGGTGCGCCCGTCCCGCCAGTGCCGCTGGACGCGGTAGCCGGCCGTCTCGGCCACGAGCAGGTACGACTCGTCCGGGGCGAGCACGAGCCCGTTGGCGAACTTCAGCCCGTCCAGCACGGTTGTGACGGCGCCGCCGGGATCGCGGCGCAGCAGCCGGCCCGTACCGGAATGCTCGAAGACGTCGCCCAGGTGCTCGTCGAGCGTCCACTCGGTCGTGGAGGTGGTGAACCAGATCGTGCCGTCGCTCGCCTGCACGACGTTGCTCGCGAAGGCCGCCTCGGCCAACCGGCTCACCGTGCCGTCCGCCTCCACGCGCAGCAGGCCCCGGTCGTGGTCGCAGACGAGCACGCCCCCGTCGGCACATGGGTGCAGTCCGAGGGGCCGCCCGCCGGTGTCGGCGAGAACCGTCCGATCGCCGGTCTCGGGGTCGATCCGGACGACGCGCCCATCGGCGAGCCCGGTGACGACATTCCCGTCCCGGTCGAAGACGACATCCTCGGGCCCGCGCCCACCGGTCGGCAGCAGACGCGCCACTCTGAGCCGCGCGGTCGGCCCGTCGTCGGCGAGGCGCGGCGGCGCCCAGCGGCGGGGCCGGATCAGCCGGCGGGTCATCAGCGGTAGGTGAGCAGTCGCGGGTCGGCTTCGAGGTGCGTGTGCTCGTTGTAGGTCGACATCCACAGTCCACTACGGCCACTGATCAGCTTGGTGACCCCGGTGTTGACGACCACCCGGTTCAGCGCGGTCCACATCACGGCGTCGGCGTGGGGCCCGGCGACCAGCCGGGTCGCGGTCAGGGCGATCGGCCCGCCGGAGCTGACCGCGACGACCTCCCGATGCTCCCCCAGCAGCCTCGCCGCCCGCTCGAGCGCCCCGCCGACCCGCTCCCGGAACGCGGTGAACGACTCGGCGTACTCCCCGTCGTACTTCCCCGAACACCATCGCCCGGTGGCCGCCTCGAACAGTTCCTGAAACGCCCGCGCCGACCCGGCGCGCGCCCGGTAGTCCGGCTCGTGCAGCTCGACGACCCGCTGAAAGTCGAACTCGTCCCAGCCGTCGTCGACCCTGACCGGCACGTCGTCGCCCAGCCCTTCGAGCAGCCCGGCGACGGTCTGCTCATGGCGCCGCAGCGACCCGCGCAGCACCAGACTCGGCCGGATCCCCCGGTCGGCCAGGTTCTTCCCGAGCACCCGGGCCTGCTCACCGCCCAGTTCGGACAGGGCGTCGTAGTCATCGGCCCCGAACGATGCCTGACCATGCCGGACCAGCAGGAGTCGCGCCATGCCGGGGATCCTAACCCTTTTTGCAGTGATGATGCAGATTAGGCGCACCGGCACCCGGCCCGGTCCGGTCCGGTAGCTGATCCACGTCACACCGGCTCAGGTCGGGCCCGGGACTGCCGACGACACGGACATGAACGCCCCGGGCATCCGCTGGTTCCTTCCCGTCATGGCGGCCGGCGTCGCCGGCTCCATCGCCACCTACGGGACCGGCTTCGGCAACGCCCTCTACGCCGTGCTCTACCTGGCCCTGTGCGGGATCAGCTGGTGGGCGGCCCGCCGGCAACCGTCCGGCACCCGCCTGCCGTGGGTGCTGATCGCGACGGCCATCACGTTGTGGTTCACCGGCGACGCGATCGAGCTGGTGCAGTCGTACGTCAGTGTGGTTCCGTCCGTCGGTGTCGCGGACGCCTTCTGGCTCTCCGGCTACCCGCTCCTGGCCGCGGCGCTCACCCTGATGGCCCGCCGGCGGGCGCCGGGACGGATGCGGCCGGCCGTGCTCGACAGCCTCACCCTGACGGTGGCGGCGGGCGCGGCGAGCTGGCAGTTCCTGATCGAGCCGGTGCTGGGCGCCGGCTACGGCGTGGCCGACTCCGTGATCCCGGCGCTGTACCCGGTCGGCGACGTGGTGCTGCTGGCCGGAACGCTGCTCATCGCCCTCTCCCCGGGCACCCGGACGGCGCCGACCCGCCTGCTGCTGACCGCGGCCGGCCTCTACCTCGGCGTCGACCTGGGCTACAACCTGCTGCCGTACCTGCTGGACT
This sequence comes from Actinoplanes sp. NPDC048988, assembly GCF_043197815.1. Classification (NCBI taxonomy): domain Bacteria; kingdom Bacillati; phylum Actinomycetota; class Actinomycetes; order Micromonosporales; family Micromonosporaceae; genus Actinoplanes; species Actinoplanes sp. NPDC048988. The sequence continues at coordinate 404,541 of NZ_JBICTW010000005.1, forward strand.
ACACGATCGTGGCCCGGATCGGCCCGCTCATCGTGCTCGGCAACGCCCTGATCGTGGCGGCGGCGATGCACCCGGCCCGGGCCGAGCTGAGCAACCCCGGGCCTCAGGCCGCCGTGCTGCACCCGGCGCGGGTGCTGTTCCTGGGCCTGGCCCTGATGACGACGCCCCTGCTGACCATGCTGCAGTCGGGCTTCGACCACCGCCAGATCATCCTCATCGTGTTCACCACCGCGTGCGCCGCCTTCGTCCTCGCCCGATTCACCACGGCGGTGCGCGAGCAGGAGCGCACGCAGGCCGAACTGGCGTTCCAGGCCCGGCACGACCCGCTCACCGGCCTGGCCAACCGGGCCGTGCTCACCGACCGGCTCGGCCGGCTGCTGCCCACGGCGGACGCGCCGGTCAGCGTGCTCTACCTCGACCTGGACGGCTTCAAGCAGATCAACGACGAGCACGGGCACGAGGCGGGCGACGCCGTCCTGCGGGTGGTGTCCCGGCGGCTGTCGGCGGCCGTACGGGAAACCGACCTGGTGACCCGCCTCGGCGGCGACGAGTTCGTCCTGCTCTGCCCGGCCGCACCGCCGGCCGAGGCGGTCCGCCTGGCCGAACGCGTCCTGCACGACATCGCGCAGCCGGTGACCTGGAACGGTCTGACCCTGCACGTCGGCGCGAGCATCGGCATCGCCGCCGAGACACCCGGCGCCGAGACCGGCGCCACCGACGTGCTGCGCTCGGCCGACATCGCGATGTACGAGGCCAAGCGCCTCGGCCGCGGCCGTTTCGTCGTGGCCGGCCTGCCGGTCACCGGCTGACACACGAGGAATCCTGGTAGGGCTCGTCACCCTTGTGACCCCGCGACGACCCGGCGCGGCCCGAGAACCATGACGCAGCCCTACCAGGCGGGGACATCGGGCTGACCGAGCGCGGACGGCGGCAGGCGGCGGAGCGGATGCTGTCGTTTCTGCGGAAGCACGCGAAGCGGAGGGCACCGTCCTGGACGGTCAGCCTCGGTTGATCAGGTCGGTGGCCACCTGACGGGCCCGGTCGACGGGTACCGCGAAGCCGATGCCGATGTTGCCGCCGCCCTCCAGCGTGGCGATGGCCGTGTTGACCCCGATGACCTCGCCCTGGGCGTTGATCAGCGGGCCGCCCGAGTTGCCGGGGTTGATGCTGGCGTCGGTCTGCACGGCGGTTCGGCGGTTGTCGCCGTCGCCCAGCCGGACGGGGCGGTCCAGGGCGCTGATGATGCCGGCCGTCACGGTCCCGGACAGGCCGAGCGGGGAACCCACGGCCAGGACCGGTTCGCCCACGCGCGTGGTGCCCGGCGCGGCCAGGGGCAGCGCGGGCAGGTTGGCCGGCGGGTCGACCCGCAGGACGGCGATGTCGTTGCCGGGGTCGGTGCCGACGAGGGTGGCGGTCAGCCGGCGGCCGTCCGCGTCGACGACCGTGATCGGCCCACCGGCGGCCACCACATGGTTGTTGGTGACCACGTGCCCCTGGCCGTCGAAGGCGAAGCCGGAGCCCGATCCGTTGCCCACCCGCACCGACACCACGCCGGGCCGGGCCTGGGCCGCGGCCGTCACCAGGTCGGCCGGGAGGGCGTCCCGGACAGCGGCCGCCGCCGTGGGGGCGTCGCGTCCCGCCACGTAGCCGGCCGCTCCCCCGGCGCCCGCGGCCAGGGCGAGGACGGCGAAGCCACCGGCCACCATCAACGGCCACCGCCGGTTCACCACAGCCGGGGCGGCCGGGGGTGGCGCAGAGAGGAGGGAGGGTGACAGGAAATGAGGGCCGCGCGGTGTGGGGCCCAGGCCCGGTTCGGTGGTCATGGCGCCTCCATGGCTGGGTGCTGGAACGGGCGGGCGCCCGGGACTGGGGGGAATCACCGAGCGCCCGCCCTTGCGTCCCATTCCAGCGCCGAGGACCGAAAGCGGAGCGAAGGACGCTGTGATCTGCGTCGAAGAGCCCGGACGGCATCATGTGGCAGGCTCGGGCGATGGAACAGACGATCGGGCGAAGTGAGTGGCCCCGGCTGCGGGTGACCGACTGGGTGGACACCCGTGACACGCTGCAGATGTGGGCGCAGATCGTGGGAAAGGTCCGGATGGCGCACGCGCCGGCGGTCAACCACTGGTGGCACGTCACGCTCTATCCGAGCGCGCGCGGGCTGACCACGACAGCCGTGCCGTACGGGGACGGGTCGTTCGAGATCGAGTTCGACTTCATCGACCAGGTGTTGCGGATCACCACCAGCGACGGCCGTGAGCGCACCGTCACCCTGGAGCCCAAGACGGTCGCCGCGTTCTACCGCGAGACGATGCTGGCCCTGGCCGAGCTGAACGTCGAGACGGTCATCCACCCCGTGCCGAACGAGGTCGACCCGGCCATCCCGTTCGCCGAGGACGAGACCCACAAGTCGTACGACGGTGACGCCGCCCGCCTCTTCTGGCGGCAGCTGCTGCAGGTCGAGCGGGTGTTCAGCCGCTTCCGCTGGGAGTTCTTGGGCAAGACCAGCCCGGTGCATTTCTTCTGGGGTTCGATGGACCTCGCATACACCCGTTTCTCGGGCCGGGTCGCGCCGCCACATCCGGGCGGCGCCCCGAACTGCCCGCCGTCGGTCATGCACGAGGCCTACTCCCACGAGCTGGCCAGCTTCGGCTTCTGGCCCGGCGGTGGTGAGGAGGGCGCGTTCTACGCGTACGCCTATCCCGAACCCCAGGGCTACCCCGATTTCCCCGTACGCCCGCGGGCCGCCCACTACGACACCACGATCCGGGAGTTCCTGCTGCCGTACGAGGCCGTCGCCTCGGCCCCGGACCCCGACGCGGCCCTGACCGAGTTCCTCCGCTCGACCTACGAGGCGGCCGCCGAGCTGGCCAAGTGGGACCGCCCGGCGCTGGAACGTTCCTAAGCGGCGGCGTCGCGCCGGCGGGGGCGGCCGGCCAGGCGGCGCAGCCAGGTCTGCAGGGAGGCGGCGACGGTGTCCTCGTACTCGGCGAGGGCGCTGCCCGCCTCCAGCACGGCCGCCCGGCGGCTGCGGGAGCGCTGCGACTTCAGCGCGGTCAGGCACGACTCGATCACGGCGTCGAAGGTCTCCCGGTCGGCCGCCGCGGTGGCCAGCAGGACGCGGACGATGATGTCCTCGCCGGTCACGTCCGGCGGGACGCCGAGCATCCAGGAGCGCTGACGGGCGTAGCCGGCATCGGTGAGGAAACACACCACCGGCCGCCGGGGCTGCGACGCCGCCTCGGTGCCGACGCTGCCGAGGCGTTCCTGACGGCGCAGCGCCGCCAGCACCCGGGCGATGTCGACCGACCGTTCCCGGCCGAACGTTTCGGCGTGGCGTTGTTGCAGCTCATGCGCGGTGCCCGGCCGATCGGCCAGAAACACCAGGAGGATGTTCCCGAGCGTCGCCGTCATCGTGCCCGCCTTCCTTCTACAGGCTGTAGAAGTTATCAGCATCAGACGATCTCGGTATGCTGCGCACGTGCCAGCCGACGACGAAGAGGCGCCCGGGCGCCGCCAGGCCGGCGCACTCGAATCGGAGATCCTTCGGGTCCTGGTCAACGCGACCGACTCACTCACGCCGCGCGACGTGCTCGGCCGGCTGACGGCCCGCCTCTCGTACAGCACCGTAGTGACGGTCTTGACTCGGATGTACGAGAAAGGCCTGCTCGCGCGCTACAAGGACGGCCGCTCGTTCCGGTATGCGCCGCTCACCGACGAGGCCTCGGTGACGGCCCGCAAGATGGGCTCGCTGCTCGACGCCGGCACCGACCGGGCCACCGTTCTGCGCCGTTTCGTGGGCGAGTTGCAGCCCGGCGACGAGGATCTTCTCCGGCGGTTGCTGGCCGGCGCCGGCGAGGACTGATCACCCGGACCGGCCCTGGACACTAAGGCCAGCCTTCCCTAATCTACAGTCTGTAGTAGTCAGGTTAGGCACGCCTTAGTGAAGGGACCGGTCCATGCTCGCCACCTACCTCATCGGCCTGCGCGAGGGGCTCGAGGCCACATTGGTGGTCAGCATCGTCATCGCGTTCCTGGTCAAGGCCGACCGCAAGGACCGGCTGCCGCAGGTCTGGGCCGGCGTCGGCCTCGCCGTGGCCCTCTCCGTCGGCTTCGGCTGGCTGCTCAGCTACACCTCGACCACGCTGCTGCAGAAGTACGAGCACCGCGAGCTGTTCGAGGCGATCACCTCGATCCTGGCCGTGGTCTTCGTGACCTGGATGATCTTCTGGATGCGCCGGGCCGCCCGCTCCATCGCGGGCGAGCTGCGCGGCAAGCTCAGCGACGCCCTGGCCGTCGGCTCGGTCGCGGTGGCCCTGATGGCGTTCCTGGCCGTGGTTCGCGAGGGGCTCGAGACCTCGCTCATCTTCTACTCGGCCGTGCAGGGCGCGAGCATCAACGGCGGCCCGCTCTACGCGCTCCTCGGCGGCATCGCGACGGCGGTCCTGCTCGGCTATTTCATGTACGCCACGGCGGTGCGAATCAACCTCACGGTCTTCTTCACCGTCACCGGGACGCTGCTCATCCTGGTCGCCGCCGGCATCCTGAAGTACGGCGTCCACGATCTGCAGGAGGCCGACGTCGTTCCCGGCCTCAACAACCTGGCGTACGACATCAGCGGCGCCCTCGACCCCAACGCGTGGTACACGGCGCTGCTCACCGGCATGTTCAACGTGACGCCGACCGCGACCGTGCTCGAGGTCGCGGCCTGGCTGGTCTTCGCCGTACCCGTGCTCATCCTGTTCCTGCGGCCGAAGACGGCCGCTGTTCCCGCCCCGGCGCAGTCCTAGGAGATACCGTGCGCAAAACCCCCCTTCTGCTCGCCGTCGCGGCGGTCTGCACCGTGGCCGCCTGCGGCTCCGGTGACTCCGGCGCGGACGAGGCGGCCGGCGGACCGATCGCGGTCAAGGCGACCGACACCGGCTGTGAGGTCGGCAAGACCACCGTCGACGCGGGCACCAGCGTCTTCGCCATCACCAACGGCGGCAACAAGGTCACCGAGTTCTACGTCTACGCGCCGGGCGACCGGGTGATGGCCGAGGTCGAGAACATCGCGCCCGGCCTGTCGCGCAACCTGCACGTGGAGCTGCCCGCCGGCTCGTACGAGACCGCCTGCAAGCCCGGCATGATCGGCAAGGGCATCCGGGGCGCGCTGACCGTCTCCGGTTCGGCCCCCGCCCTCACCGAGGACGCCAAGCTGGCCGAGGCCACCGCCAGCTACTCGCGGTACGTCAAGAGCCAGACCGGCGCCCTCGAGACCAAGACCACCGAGTTCGTGACGGCGGTCAAGGCGGGCAAGGTCGACGAGGCCAAGGCGCTGTTCCCGGTCGCGCGCACCTACTGGGAGCGGATCGAGCCGGTGGCTGAGATCTTCGGCGACCTCGACCCCCGCATCGACGGGCGCGAGGAGGTCACCGAGGAGGGCATGAAGTTCGGCGGCTTCCACCGTATCGAGAAGGACCTGTGGGCCGCGAAGCCGGACATCAGCAAGGACGGCCCGATCGCCGACCAGCTGCTGACCGACGTCAAGGAGATCGTGCAGAAGGCCAACGCCGAGAAGCTGTCCCCGCTGCAGCTCGCCAACGGCGCCAAGGGCCTGCTCGACGAGGTCGCCTCCGGCAAGATCACCGGCGAGGAGGACCGCTACTCGCACACCGACCTGTGGGACTTCAACGCCAACGTCGAAGGCTCCAAGGCCGCGATCGCGTCGCTCCGCCCGGTCCTCGAGGAGCGTGACCCGGCGCTGGTGAAGACCCTCGACACCGAGTTCGCCAACGTCGACAGCGCGCTCGCGAAGTACCGCGAGGGCGACGGTTGGAAGCTGCACAACCAGCTCACCCAGGCCGACCTGAAGACCCTGTCGGACGCGATCAACGCGCTCGCGGAGCCGATCAGCAAGGTGGCCGCGGTCGTCGCGAAGAAGGCCTGACCATGCCCTGGAAGATGTCGCGCCGGCGAGCCATCACGCTCGCCGGCGCCGGCGTGGGCCTCGGCGCCGCCGGTATCGCCGGCGGCACCGCGCTGACCCGCTCCGGCTCCTCCCCCGAACCGGTCTCCGACGTCGTTCCCTTCGCCGGCGCGCATCAGGCCGGCATCGTCACACCCGCCCAGGACCGCTTGCACTTCGTCGCCTTCGACGTCATCACCAAGGACCGCGACAAGCTCGTCCAGATGCTGCGCGACTGGACCGCGGCCGCGGCCCGGATGACCGCCGGGCGCGACGCCGGTGAGATCGGCGCGGTCAACGGCGAACCCCAGGCCCCACCGGACGACACGGGCGAGGCGCTGGGCCTGCCGCCGTCGTCGTTGACCATCACCATCGGCTTCGGCCCGTCGCTGTTCGAGCGGTTCGGCCTGGCCGCCCGGCGCCCCAAGGCGCTGGAGCCGCTCCCCCGCTTCACCGGCGACACCCTGGACGCGGCCATCTCGGGCGGCGACATCGCCATCCAGGCCTGCGCCAACGACCCGCAGGTGGCCGTGCACGCCGTACGCAACCTGGCCCGCATCGGCATGGGGACGGTCAGCGTGCGCTGGTCGCAGCTGGGCTTCGGCCGGACGTCCTCGACCGCCGCCGGCCAGGCGACCCCGCGCAACCTGTTCGGCTTCAAGGACGGCACCCGCAACCTGAAGGCCGAGCAGACCGACCTGCTCCGCGACCACCTGTGGGTCCAGCCCGGCGACGGCCCGGACTGGATGACCGGCGGCTCCTACCTGGTCACCCGCAAGATCCGGATGCTGATCGAAACCTGGGACCGCTCGTCCCTGACCGAGCAGGAAGGCATCATCGGCCGGTACAAGGGCAGCGGGGCCCCCTTGGGCGCCGACGCCGAGTTCGACGAGCCGGACTTCACCGCGGTGGGCGCCGACGGCCAGCCCCTCATGGCCACGACCTCCCACGTACGCCTGGCCCACCCCGACAGCAACAAGGGCGCCCACATGCTCCGCCGGGGCTACAACTTCGTCGACGGCTCGGACGGCCTGGGCCGCCTCAACGCGGGCCTGTTCTTCATCGCCTACCAGCGAGACCCGGCCAAGGCTTTCATCCCGGTCCAGCGAAGCCTGGCCGCCAACGACGACATGAACGAGTACGTACGCCACGTCTCCAGCGCCATCTTCGCCTGTCCCCCGGGCCTGTCCGGTCCGGACGACTACTGGGGCCGAGCCCTGTTCACCTGATCGGGCGGCCGAATGCCGAGCCGGTAACCTGGCTGGCATCCGGAGAGGGTGGAAGCTCCTGTTGCCACATGGTCCCGAGTTCGGCATCGGCCGCGTCATGCGCGACGGCCGGCTCGCCGGGCTGGCCTTCGCGGTGGGCGGCCGGGCTGTGCTGACCTGCGCTCACGTGATCAACGAAGCGCTGGGGCGCGGGCAGCGCGAGACCCGCCGGCCCGATGAGGACGTGCGGCTCCTTCTGGAATTCCCCTTCGGCGGCGCGCCGGACGACACTCCGATCGCCTACGCGACCGTACAGATGTGGGGGCCGGATCACGGCGACTTCGACCGCCACGACCTGGCCGGCCTGATGCTGCGGGACGATCTGCCCGACGGGGTCACCCCGTTGGAGATGATCGACCGTCCCGCCCGCGGGGGAACAGTCGTGCAGTTCTGGGGACCGGGACGGCACCGCAACGGCGCACATGTCGAGGCCGTCCTGGCCGGCGCCGTCGACCACGGGCGTTACCAGGTCGAGCAACGCGTCGACGGGACGTTCCAGGCCGTCGGCGGCTTCAGCGGTGGTCCGGTGTGGACGCAGGGGGAGGCGCGTGTCGCGGGCGTGCTGTGCGCGGCGGCCGGTCCAGGTGAGGGCGGCGACGCCTACCTGCTCGGCGCCGAGGTGGCGATCGCCTGTTGGCCCGAGGTCCTCTATAGTCCGCCGCCCTGTCCCTACCGAGGGCTCGACGCGTTCGGGCCGGACGACGCGGCGCTGTTCTTCGGCCGCGACAAGGTGATCGCCGATCTGGTCGACCGGGCCGGCCGCACGCCGGTGGTCACCGTGACCGGTCCATCGGGAAGCGGCAAGTCGTCCGTCGTGGCGGCCGGCCTGGTCGCCGAGCTGCGCCGGCACGCCGCGCTGGCCCACCTGACGATCCGGCCCGGCCGAGGTGTTCTCAGCGCCCTGGCCACCGCGTTCGCCGCCCGCACCTCGCCCGGCCCGCCCATCCCGCCCGCCGAACTGGAGGCGTGGGAGAAGCGGCTGGCCGACCGTGGACTGGCCGACGCGATGAGGGTCGTCCGCGCCTCGGCCGGAGTCCAGCAAGTCGTCGTGGTCCTCGACCAGTTCGAGCAGATCCTCGACGATGACCACCCGCCCGAGCAGCGCCGCACCATGTTGCGGCTGCTGGCCGAGCTGGTGACCGCGCCGCGTGAGCCGGGCTGCCTGTTCGTCATCACTTTACGGCACGACCTGTTCGGCCAGCTCATCGCCGAGGATCGCGAATTCGGTCCCTATCTGCAGAGCAGCGCGGTGATGCTCTATCCGCTCGGCCCCGAGGAGCTGCGCGCCGCGGTCGTCGAGCCGGCCCGGCTGGCCGACCCGGAACGCCCCGTACGGGTCGAGCCGACATTGGTCGCCCAGATCGTCGACGACTTCTCGGGGCAGGCCGGCGAACTGCCGCTCGTGCAGTTCGCGCTCACCAGGCTGTGGGAGCGACTCGACGAGCCACGCCTCACGCTCAACTCGTACGCTTCTCTGGGCGGCGCCCGGACGGCTCTGACCGATTTCGCCGACTCGTGTGTCGACCGGCTGCCCGCCGAGCAGCAGGACATCGCACGCCGGGTCTTCTGCCGTCTGGGCCTGACCGACGGCATCGCGCTGGGCCGGCGGCTGTTGCGTACCGAGCTGCCCGAGGAGCACTGGGAGATCGCCGCGCGGCTGGCCGGGCCGGACACCAGGCTGTTGGTGATCGGCGGCGACAGCTACGCGGGGGTCGAGTATGTCGAGATCGCCCACGAGATCCTGCTGCGTGCCTGGCCGCGGCTGCGAGAGTGGCTGGCCGCCGATCGCGAGTTTCTCATCTGGCTGCGCCGCACCGAGGACCAGTGTGCCCAATGGATCGAGGACGACCGCGACGAGCGTCTGCTTCTGCGCGAGCCCTTGCTGGAACGGGCCGAACGGCAGCTCGCCGACCGCGAGAGCGAGACCCGGCATCTACGTACGTTCATTCAGGCCAGTCACAACCTGGTGATCCAGGACGCGCTGACCGGCCTGCCCAACCGCCAGGCCCTCACGCGGGGCATCGCCGACGTGCTGCGGCAGCGCCGGGGCGATCAGGTGGTGGCGGTGTTGATGGTCGACATTCGCCGGTTCCGAGAGGTCAACCGCTATGCCGGTCATGGGGTGGGCGATCGCCTGCTGACCAGGGTCGGCGAGGGACTGCGGAATGTCACACCGGTAGCGGGTCATGTCGGCCGGCTCGGCGGCGACGAGTTCGGAGTGGTGGCCCGGCTGCCTGACGAGGCCGCCGCGCTGAGTTTGGCCGAGGAGATCCGGGCCGCGATCGAGTGCCCGGTGGTGGTCGACGGGCACTCCTTCGACATCAACGTCGCGATCGGGGTGGCCATGCATCCCGCGCACGGCGAAGAACCGGAGACCCTGCTGCAGCGGGCGACCATGGCGGCACATACGGCCAAGGACAACGATCTGGCCGTGCAGCTGTTCCAACCCTTCGAACTGGGCACCGAGCTGCGCCGGATACTGGATGGCGACGGCCAGCCGATACGGGTCCTCTACGAGCCGATCGTGAGTTTGAGCAGCGGCGATCTGGTGGGCGTACGGGCGGCGCCGTTCTGGGTGACGTGGGCCATGCCGACCCTGGGGCCGGGCGACCTCGCGCCGCTGGCCGCTGAGGCGGGTCTCGCCGGGCGACTGTTCGACCTCGTTCTGGCCAGAGCCTTCCACGAGCTGCGTGAACTCCCGCCGATGGGCGTATCGGTGGCGGTCGCCCAGGCGGTCGTCGCGGAGGGAGCCGCCGCCGACCGGATCCGAGGTCTGCTGACCGGCTCCGGCCTCTTCGCACCCGACCTGACTGTCGAAATCAGCGAGGAGACGCTGATGCGGCAGGATCCCGGCGTGGTGCAGTCGTTGCGGCGGGTCGGCGCCCGGGTAGCCGTGGCCGACTTCGGCATGGGCTACTCCTCGCTGTCGTACCTGCGTAATTTCACCATCGACGAGCTGAAGATCCACCCTGGCTTTGTCCAGGACATCACCACGTCCGCACAGCAACTGACCATGGTTGACGCCATCATCAAGCTCGCGAGCAGCCTGGACGTCAAGGTGACGGCGGAGGGCGTCGACATCGAGGCGATCGCCGGACCGTTGCGAGCGAGCGGCTGTGACTTCGGCCAAGGGCAACTGTTCGGGCCGCCGATGTCCCTGGCCGAACTTCAGGAATGGATCGCCGCGCGCCGGTGACCGTCCTCCCGGCGGCGGATTGCCTCGGTTCGGTCCGCATGAGAATGTCGAGCGGCTCGCGCGGTATTTCGAGGGAAGAGGGTTTCGTGACCGAACCTGAGCAGCCTCCCGCCACTGGCGGCACCCGAAGCCTGACCGGCATCGCCCTGATCGCGGCGCTCGTCGTGCTGGTCGGCTTCGGCGTCTTCATCTGGTTCCTGGCCACTCAGAGCCGCACCACCGAGGTCTCCTGGACGCGGCTGGCCTGGTTGTTCGCGTCGGTCGAGGCCATCGCCTTCGGTGCGGCCGGCGCGCTGTTCGGCTCGACCATCCAGCGCCAGCGGGCGGAGCAGGCCGAGGCGGCCGCCGCCGCCAACGCCGACGCCGCCGCCCGGGGACGGGCACTGTCCGCGGCCATCCAGGCCGATGCGCCGTCGGCCGACGCCCGCGGTGGTCTGGAGGCCCTCGGACCGGGCGACGACGTGGCCGCCCGGCACGCCGCGCTGGCTCGGGCCCTGTTCCCGTGACCTACTGGGTCGACCGGACCGCCTCGCTCAAACCCGGCCAGCCGGTGACGCACGCGCTGGTGATCGGCGTGAGCGCGTACGACCACCTGCCCGGCGGGCCGCTCACGTTCGGATTGAAGTCGCTCAGCTCCACCGCCGCGGGCGCTCATCGCTTCGCCGTCTGGCTGCGCGACCACTACCACAACCCGCGGGCGCCGCTCGCCACCATCCGGCTGCTCCTGTCGCCCACTGCGGAGGGTGAGCCGGCTGACCGTGAGCATGTGCGCAACGCCGTTCTCGGCTGGCAGGAGGACAACTACCGCAACTCGAGCGGGACAAGTTTCCTCTACGCGGCCGGGCACGGCGTGATGCTGTCCCACGAGGACTCGCTGGTTCTGCTGCAGGATTTCGCCAAGGACCGGATGGTCCTCGACTATTCGCTCGACATCGGCTCGGTCTACCACGGTATGGCCGGCGATCAATTCCCGCAGTCGCAGGTCTACTTCGTCGACGCGTGCCGCCTCCGGCCGGAGGTGTTCGCCCGGTTCGCCAACCTCGGCACGGGCGTGGGGCTGCCGTCGCCGTTCGCCGCCGCCGACCGTCGCTCGTCGTCGGTCTACTTCAGCGCCGCGCCCGGCACGCTCGCCTACGGCCGGCGGGACGGCGAGGGCACGATCTTCTCCGCCGCCCTGCTCGACTGCCTGGGAGGCTTGGCCGTCGAAGCCGCGGGCGCAGGAGAGTTCCACGTCACCGGGGCCAGTCTGCTGCGCACTCTGCAGGAGCAGGTGAACAGCCGGGCGCGGCAATACAACGCTGAGCAGTATGTCACCGGCGGTGGGACCGGGCTCTCCCACGTCGTGCACTATTTCGAAAGACCGCCCGCCTTCCCGTATGCCATCTGGCTCGACCCCGACCATGCGCGTCCGTTCGTGCGGGCCGAGATCTGGGACGGTGACCGTAACGGGCTGCTGGCCGACGGCCGGTTCGAGCCGAACCCGGCGAGCTGGGATCTACCGGCCGGGCTGCACAGCCTCGACGTGATCGTGAAACCGGGCGACAACCGGTTCCGGACGCGCAGCGGAGTCGCCCTCCTGGTCGACGGCCGTCAGGCCCGTCCCAAGGTGGTGAGCGTGGAATGAGCGGGCTTCGGGTCGACGTGGGCACGCTGAGAGTGCCGGTGCTGATCCGCGACACGCACCTGCGGATCGTGGGTCAGGGAACGAATGGCGTCACGTTCAGCGTGGGTCCGGGTCGTTATGTTGTCACGGTAGCGTTGCCCGGTGATCACCTCGTCGAGGAGGTGGTCGACGTGGGGCGGGACGAGACACGGGAAGTCGCGCTCCGCGAGGCGGTGAACACGGCCGACGCCGATCTGGAGGATCGGGCGCCGTTGGTCTCGGCCCGGCACGGCGAAAGACCGGCCGGCTGGCAGCGGGCCAGGATGCTCACCCATGCCGGGCCTGCCCTCCTGTCACCGGCCCGACCCGCGACCTTCGGGCCGGTCACCGAGTCCGGCCGCCGGCGCCGAGCCGAGGTGGGGCCGGGCGACCAGGGGCAGTCCTTCCTGGAAGTCAGCGACGGCGTGACGAGCGTAGCTCTGGGCCTCCCCAGCGAGGGTGCCTGCTTGATCGAGGAAGACCTGGACCGCGGCGAACTGATGCTCAGCGCCTTCCCGGCCGACCGAAACGCCCGCCTCGCCCTGCGCTACTTGCAGGCCAACGACCTCGAACGCGGCGGTCTGCTGTTCTCGGCGGGCCTGCGGAGAACGAGGCCCCGACGGATATCTTCCCGGCGCTCCGCCGCCTCTGGTGAGGTGCTGATCGGCTGCTATCTGACGCTTCGAAGAGGTTACTTCGCGGAGGTGGATGACCTGATCGAGCGCCTTCGCGGCGACTCGGCGTGGACAACCGACGTGGCGATCATCGAGGCCGAAACGGCGGCCGCTCGCGGCCGGCACAGCGCCGCAGCGGACCACCTCCTGCAAGCAGCCGGCCAAGGACTCCCCCGGTACACCGCTGGTTTCTCGATTCTTGTGTCCCGTATGCGCCAATATGCTCGAGAGGGGGCCGTTCGTGACTCACTCACCGACCGGCAACGCGGGCTCCTCGACGGCCTGGCCGAGGCGTACCGGGAGCTCATCCCGTATGCGGACCTGACGTGCCCGACCACAACATTCCGCAACCTGCCTCACCTGCGACCGCAATAGCTCGAGGCCGCGCCCTGTTCACCTGAGGGAGGGGCGCGCTCAGCCGAGGTCGGCCAGCAACTCGCGGTAGCGCGCGGAGCGGTCGGTTCCGCCGGTCTTGTCGGCCAGTTCGATGGCGAGGCGGAGGTTCGCCTTCGCCTCGTCGGTGCGGCCGGCGCCGATCTGGGCGCGTGCCACATCGGTGACGACCGTGTCGTACATGCCGGCTCCCATGTCCCGCGACTGCTCGGCGACACCCTGCAGCAGGTCGATCGCCTCGTCGTACCGCTCCAGCATGGTCAGGATCCGCCCGCGCGCCCGGCCGCTGTCGAGTCGCAGGATCGCGGCGATGTTCGGGTTCGTCAGCTCGGCGCTGTCGATGATCGCCAGGGCCCGGTCGACCCGCTCGAGAGCTTCCCGGGGCCGGCCCAGCGCGATCTGCCCGAAGGCCGCCTGATTGAGCGAGGTGCAGGCGCCGGCCGCGTCGCCGTGCTCGAGAAACAGAGTGGCCGCGCGGTCGGCCGCCGCCGACGCCTCGGCCCACCGGCGCTGGTGACCTTCGGCGCCGGACACGTAGAACTGCGACCAGGCCTGCTGGACGAGGTCGCCGGCCGCCTCGGCGATCGCGCTCGCCTCCCAGGCCAGATCGGCCGCTCGGGCCGGCTGTTGGTCCAGGTTGGCCGCCACCCAGGACAGGTAGTTGATCTGGGTCGCCTCCATCACCCGGTCACCGAGAGCGGCCGCCGCCCGCCGCCCCCGCTCGAAGACCTCACCCCAGTGGCCCCAGTAGGGCCAGCGGTCGGAGAACCAGTGCATCGCCTCGGCCGTGTCCAGCACCTCGCGATGGCGGCCGGCCCGCTCGGCGAGGGCCATGGCCCCGAGCCAGTTGGCGCCCTCGGCACGCAGCCACGCCTCGGCGTCGGCGGTGCGGCCGAACCGGATGCCGGTGAGGGCACCGGCCGCGGCCACCGCGTCCGCCTCGGTGGCCGACTCGGAGAAGAACCCACCGGCTTTGCCGGCGACGTCCAGGAGCCAGGTGACCATCGCCGCGGTCAGCTCCGGGAGCCCGTCCTCCTCGGCGGTCAGCTGCCGGCCGGCGAAGAGCCGGACCAGGTCGTGGAAGCCGTAGCGCAACGCTGCCGAGACGTGCAGGAGGCCGAGGTCGACCAGCTCGTCCAGGGCGTCCTCGGTGTCGTCCGGGGACAGCCCGGCGAGCGTGGTGGCCAGTTCGAGGCCCGCGTCGGCGCCGGGCACCAGCGTGAGCCGGCGGAACACCCGGGCCGCGGCGGGACCGAGCTGCCGGTAGGAGAGCTGGAAGGCGGCCGCCACCCCCTGATCGTCCGGGCTCAGGTGGGCCAGGCGGGCCCGTTCGTCGCCGAGACGGCCGGCCAGCTCCCGCAAGTTTCCGCCCGCGGCCCGGTTGCCCGCGATGCGCAGGGCGAGCGGCAGGCGCCCGCAGAGTTCGGTCACCGCGCGGACGTCGTCCCGGTCCGTCTCGTGCCCGAGGATGACGTCGAGCATGGCGATCGCCTCCTGCTCGTCGAAGGTGTCCAGGTGGACGCGGTGAACCGCTTCGAGGCCGGCCAACGGCCGGCGGGCGGTGATCAGCGTGACCGAACCACCGGTCCGGGGCAGGAGCGGCCGCACCTGCTGCTCGCCGGCGGCGTTGTCGAGCACGATCAGGGCTCGTTTGCCGGCCAGGGTCGATCTCAACAGCTCGGCGCGCGCTTCGGTGCCCGCGGGTATCCCGCGCTCGGGCACACCCAGGCCGGTGAGCAACTCGGCCAGCAGCCGGCCGCTGCCGGGCGGGTGCACGTCCATCCCCCGCAGGTCGGCGAAGTGCACGCCGTCGGGGAACAGGTCGCCGAGCCGCCGGCCGGCCTCGACGGCGAGGGTGGTCTTGCCCGTCCCGGCCGGTCCGGCCACCACCACGACGGCCGCGTCCGTGCCGGCGGCGTACCGGGCGATGGCCGCCATCTCGGCGTCCCGGCCGGTGAAGTCACCCGCTCCGGCCGGCAGGCCACCGGCGGCCGGTTCGGCGCCGCCCCGGACCGCGGCGGTCAGCCGGCGGCGGGCGGCCTCGTCCAGCCCTAACGCTTCGGCCAGGGCCAGCACGGTCCGGGTCTGTGGGCGCCGGCTGCGGCCGCGCTCCATGTCACCGATGCCGCGGACGCTGACCCCGGACGCGGCGGCGAGTTCGGCCAGGCTGAGTCCGGCGGCGTGCCGGTGACCGCGGAGAAGACTTCCGAACGAGGCGTTCGGTGAACGGTCACTCATCGGTTCTCCACTTTTCCAGGATCCGGTCGATGGCGGGGCGGATTCGGGTGCGTGCCTCCTCGCGGGGGACGCCGGACATCAGCAGGTCGTCGTACGGGGTGTCCTCGTGGCGGATCGAGGCGACCACCGCCCGGGTGACCGCGTCGGGGTCGAGGGAGCGGGCGGCGGCGGGCCCGGGCGTCCTCGTCCGAGAGGCACTGCTGTTCGGCCTGGTCGATGGCGGAACGTTCGACCAGCAGGCCCTGGCGCTCGTCGCGCTTGCGGGAACGGTTGAACCGGACCACCACGGCCGAGAGGCGGCTGGCCGCCTTGGCCCGGCGGGTCAGGGCGGCGTCGCCGGCCGGCAGGAACTCCAGATGGTCCAGGTCGGCACAGGTCAGGCAGATCGGGCCGCCGTCCTCCATCATCAGCATGCCGGCACCAGTCTGCGCGCAGGCCGTGCAGGTGAACTCGCGGGCCGGCAACACCACGACCAGGTCGGGCGCCTTGCTCTGGCGGGCGGCGATCCGGTCGCGCTGCTTCTCGGTCAGCTCGGCGGCCATCCAATGGGTGCGGTACGCCGTCTCGTCGCCCGCCTCGGTGAAGCGCAACCGGCGGCGGTCGCGGGTGGCCGCCACGTACTCGACCTGGCTCGGCTGCAAGCCGCGACCGCGGACCCAGCGGTGGAAGATCTCGAGGGCGTCGGCGATCCGGTCGCTCGACACCGCCGCCACCGCCTCCAGAACCGGGGCCCGGCCCTGGCGCCACTCGGTGACCTGGCCCGGCGGCAGCCAGCCCAGCCCGGTGAGCACGTCGAGCGGGCTGACGTACCGCTGCCGCTCCAAGGCCTTCTCGGCGGCGGTCACCACGCGGCGTTCCAGCTTCGAGGTGGGCTGCATGAACGGCAGGCTACCCGGCCGGATCCCGGACGCCGGCGGCCGCGCACCGGTCGGCGTACGCGCTGAAGTCCCCCGGCGTACGGCCGAGTGCCTGTCGTACGCCGTCGGCCGTGCGCACGTTACGGCCGTCGCGGATGTGGCGGAACATGTCGCCCAGTTCGACCGGCAGACCGGCGTCGCGCAGCACCACCCCGTACTCGGAATGGGAAATGGGCGTGTATTTGACCGGGCGGCCGGTGGCCCGGCTCAGGTCGGCCGCCGCGAACGGCCTCGACCAGGAAGTCCTCGCTGAAGTTCGGCATGAACCAGGAGCAGGTCACGATCGTCCAGCCGGTACCGGCCGCCCGCACGTTCCGCTCGGCCCGCCGGGCGAGCGGCCCCCCACGGCCGGAGAGCAGCACCAACTGCTCGACGCCGGCCCCGGCCGCTGTCCTGGCGAAGGTGCCCACGATCTCGGCCGCGCCGGGCAGCCCGAGGTCGGGATGGAAGGTAATGTACGCGGAACGCACGCCCACAAGCGCGGGCGCCCACGTCGAGTCGTCGTGCCAGTCAATGGCCGGGAACCTCGCCCGCATAAGCAGAACGCTCACGCCGTGGCATAGTGGCCGGCGGCGTCATCGACCGATGTCGCTCTACCGCGCGGACGAGGTGGTGGGAAGTGACGGCACGCCGGCACACCCGAACGGCGATGGCCGCGGCGTTCATCGCGCTGACCGGGGGAACGCTCGCGGTGTCCGCGGCACCGGCGACGGCCGCACCGGCGCCGATCAGCATTCTGCGCGTGTCGGCGGAAAACGTGCAGCCCGGCGCCAAGGTGCGAGTCCGGTTCCGCGTCACGAACACCGGGAGCCGAGCCGAGACGGCCATCGTGGTGGTCGGCGGCGGCCTGCCCTGCGCGACCGGCTGCCGGGCCGAGCCGAACCTGAAGGCCGGCCAGAGCCAGAATTTCCAGGCCACCGTCGTCGCGCCCCCGGTGAGCCCGGGCGAGACCTCGGGTCTCAACATCTCGGTTGCCGTACGGCTGGCCGGGCAGAACAGCTACGACTACAAGATGGTCTACGTCGGCGGCACGTCCGCACCCGAGACGCCGTCCATCGTGGACGCGGTGTCGGGCCGAGTGCGCGACGCCGAGGGCAA
The DNA here is from genome assembly GCF_043197815.1 of Actinoplanes sp. NPDC048988. Classification (NCBI taxonomy): domain Bacteria; kingdom Bacillati; phylum Actinomycetota; class Actinomycetes; order Micromonosporales; family Micromonosporaceae; genus Actinoplanes; species Actinoplanes sp. NPDC048988. Next base: position 421,914 of record NZ_JBICTW010000005.1, read on the forward strand.
GGCGCTCCGGGGCGTGGCCCTGACCGTGCGGGACAGCGCGGGACACGAGTACCGGGCGACGAGCGACCGCAACGGCCGGTTCTCCGTCAAGTCGAGCACCGGCAAGGCGATCGCCAAGGGCCGGATCACGGTCGTCGGGGCGCGGGACGGCTATCGCACCGGCCGGACGACCGTTCAGGGCGCCGCCGGTGAGACGGCGAGCGTGCGGCTGACCCTGGCCGCCGTGGCCGCGCCGGCCACGACCCCGCCGTCGCCCTCCCCCACCGCGACCGAAACCGTGGCCGCGGACGAGAGCGCCGAGCCGGCGGTCAGCGCCTCCTCGGCGGCACCCCTGATCCTCAAGACGGTCAGCGACGAGGGCAGCGGCCCGTTGCCGTTCGTCCTGGGTGGATTGCTGGTCGCCGCCGGCCTGGCCGTCCTGGCCCTGCTGGTGAGCCGCCGCCGCTATCCTCGTCCCCATGATCACGAGACCGACTGACCGCTGGCGCCGCGAAGCGGAAGCCGGTGAGAACCCCTGGGCGGCCGAACTGTGGCCGCCCGACTTCACGGCCGCGGTCGAGGCGGCGCTCGTGGCCTTCGAACGGGAGGCCGCGGGCCTGGGCTCCGCCCCGGACACCGACGTGTGGGCTGCTGTCGAGCGCGTCGTCGAGGCCCTGAACGACGCCGACGACGGCCACATCGAGACCGGCGAGCGCGAAGATCTCTGCGAGTACGTCGACCAGGTTCTGACCGCGGCCGGCGTGGACGTGGCCGCCCTGACCGCCCGCCGGGGAATCGACCGGGCCGAGCTCACCGACGACTGGCGGGACTGGTAGCGCCCCTCCGTATCGGCCGCCGCGGCCTTGCGCCAGGGCGCGTGTCCGGTCGTCGTCCCCGGGCCCTATGGTGCGCTCTGTGAGAATCGCCGGCGTACCGGGTGACTTCGCTGTCGCCTCGCATCTGATCGTGCGGGGCAGCCAGGCCGAGATGGGCTTCGCGTTGGCCCGGGCCGCGATCGGGGCGTACGGGTCCGCACCGCGCCGCGTGGCGCCCGTGCTGGGGCGGGCCCGGCGGGGGTGGTTCGAGGCGAACTGGCCCGAACACCATGAGCGCTCCCGGGGCATGGCCGACGCCTTCGGCGTGGACGGCGAGGATCCGTCGCTGTGCGTGGACGAGCTGAACGGGCTGCCGCTGAACGGCGGATGCTCGGCGGTATGGTCGCCGCCCACCGTCGTACGGAACTTCGACATTCACGCCTCCGTCATCGAGACCGAACCGCCTCTCGCCGGCCGGCGACTTCCCGCCCTGGCCCGGCCGTACGTGGTCGAGATGCACCCGGACCGGGGCCTCTCCTCCGTGGCGATCACCGGCAACAACCTGGGCGGCTGCCTGGAAGGGATCAACGAGGCCGGCTTGTGCGTGGTCGAGCTCGCCGACGGCCAGGGCGACACCGTCCGGCCCACCAACGCACCGCAAGCCGGCCTCGACGAGGCCCAGGTGCCGAGGTTCCTGCTGGATCGGTGCCGTACGGCCGAGGAGGCCCGCGAGGCGCTGCTGGGCGCCAAGCACTACACCCGCTACAGCACGTGCCACTTCCTGGTCGCCGACGCCACGGGTGACGCCTTCGTCTGGGAGCGGGAAGGTGACAACGCCGAGCACATCGTCGACGCCGGGGCCGAGCCGCTGATCGTCACCAACCATCTCCTGTCGACACCCGCCGCCGATCGGGAGGACCACAGTCACGCTCGCCTTCGCCTTCTCGAACGCCGGGTGAGCGACGGGGTGCACGCCGCCCTGGACCTGGTCCGGGCCGAGGAGACGGCCGAGGGTCAGGCCGTCACCCTGTGGCGCAGCGAGTACCGGCCGGCGACCTCGTCGATGACGGTCCGGTTCCTGCTCGGCGCCGAACCGGAGCGGCGCTACAGCTTGCCGTTGACCATTACGGTGGGGCGATGACAGGGAAACTCAGCGATGCCGTCGACGCCCGGTTCGCGGCGAGCGGGTCGTGAGCCGGCGCCGGCCCGGCGCCCTCGGGCCGGGCGAGATGGCGGTCGCCGCCGTGTACGTGCTGATCCTTCTCGCTGGTCTGGTGCCGCCGGTCCTGGTCGGGATCGCGGTCTACCAGGATCTGGACGGTCCGCTGCTGACTCTCGGGTGGGCCAGGATCTTGTGGCTCCTGCTCGCCGGCGTCTTCCTGGTCAAGGCGGGCGAGGCCGCCGCGTGGACGGTCGCCATGGGGGAGTCCACCTTCGCCTTCATACTGGCTTATGTGTACGGCTGTGACCTGATCCTCGGGCTGGGCTGGCTCATCTTCTACTGATACTTCGCCCACTCGCCCTCGGAGATCACCTCGACCACGCCGTCGACGACCTGGATGGCCGTCTGCTCGTCGATGGCGTAGGACGGGTTGCCGAGGCCGTCGGCAGCGCGGTCAGCTCCAGCACGCCCAGCCCAGCCCGGTCAGGTGCTCGAAGCCGACGGCGAGGCCCCGCACGGACTGCGGGCCGCACATCGGGTGGCCCCACTGGGCGGTCGGGACGACCAGGGCGTGGCTTTCCTCGACCAGCTTGCCGAGAAGGCGTACGAGAGCCGCTCGAATGCTTGGATTGGTGACCCCACCGGAGGTGAGCAGGAGCTTCACGAGACGCCTCCCAGCGCTGGACGAGCGACACCGCCACGGTAGCGATAGGGTCGTCCGTCGTGGAGCTGGAACACATCGCGGCGCGGCTCGGGGTGCCGGCCGGGGAGATCGAGCGGGTGCACCGCCTCGCCGGTGACCGGCCGTCGGCCGAGGTGCCGCCCGTCAGCGCGGCGCCCGCGATTCTCGAGCGGTTGGCGGTACGGGCCGACGACGCCGCCGAGATCCAGGCCGGCTGGCCCGGGGCGGACTCGCCACTGTGGACCCCGGAGCTGCGCTGGCTGCTCGACCGGTCGACCGCGCTGGTCCGGGCCGACCTGGGCGGTTACGGCTGGCTGGCGCCCGGGCCGGCCCTGCCCCGGTACTTCGTCTACGTCTACCTTGCCCTGGTCGACGTCGTGACGGCGTACCACCGCGACCGTGGCATTCCCGGCGAGGTCACCCGGGCGACCCTGGCCGACCTGGGCCGCAACCTGGCCGTCGACCGGCGGATGAGGGGCGAGGGCTGGCCGGTCATGCAGAGCTGGCTGACCCTGCACGTGCGCGGCGGCCTCTACGAGCTCGGCCGCCTGCAGTACCAGCGCGGCGACACCACCATCGACCTGCACATCCCCGAAGCCGGCCCGCTCACCCCGGCCGCGATCGACGCGTCGCTCGACGAGGCTCGAGCGTTCTTCCCGCGCCACTTCCCCGAGGAGCACTACGAGGGCTTCACCTGCGGTTCCTGGCTTCTCGACCCGCAGCTGCTGGACTACCTGCCGGCCGACTCCAACATCGCCCGCTTCCAGCGGCGATTCGAGATTTTGCCGTACGAGGAACCGGAGGGCCTGGACGCCGACGTCGAGACCCGCCGCTTCGTCTTCCGCACGCTGACCACACCGCTGGACCAGCTCCCCCGCGACACCGTCCTCCAGCGAGCCGTCATCGACCACCTGACAGCCGGCCACCACTGGCAGTGGCGCCGCGGCCGCCTCCGCTAGCGTCCCGTTCGTATGCTCGCCGGATGAACATCGATGCGGCCAGTCTTCCCGGCGATGTCGTCGAACTCATCGAGGCCCTGCGGCCCGGCGAAGAGCTGGTCGTCATGCGAGCCGGCGCACCGATCGGGACGATCACCGGAAATGTCGTCGTGCCGCGCCGGCCCGAGATCGAACCGCTTCCGGCCGGCCGGGACGACGTGACCGTTGTCGCCACCGCGATGAAACTGCCGGAGCAGGCTCGGGCGGCACTCTCCGAACGGCTCGGTGCCGGCTACATCGTGGTCGACATGCACGACGCGCCGGAGACGGCCGACGTGCTGCTGGTGCCGCCGATCAGCCCGCAGCTCATCGGCTGTCTCCGGTCGACGTTCCCCCAGGCCCGCGTCGTCGTCACCGAAATCGAGGACGACGACCTCGGAGTCCGTTACCTGGGCCCGATCCGGCGCATGCTCGACGCGGGCGCCGAGACCTACCTGACCTCCAGCACCATCCCGAGCCTGGCCGCTCAACTGGACCAGGCCGTCACCGCCCGGGAACTCGCCCCCGAGGCGCCCGGCCGCCCGGCCCTGCCGGGCTGACGGAGGCTCAGGGTTTGCGGGCGACCGCGCCGAACTCGTCGACCTCGCGCAGGACGACCGCGCCACCACCGTGATGTCCGGGTAGAACTCCGCGAACTGGTCACCCACCTGCCGGTCGACCGGGAAGTTGTCCGTGCCGCCCAGCCAGTGGTTCCAGACCCGGGCCGAGTGCGGGACACCGGTGTCGAACTGAGAGTCGGTCATGCCGGCCGATTCTCATGTGGACAGGTCGTCACCGGGCGCCGCCGAGGCGGCCTGAGCCGGCCGACTGTTGATGGGCCAGCAGGCGGGAGACCTCGGCCGCGGGCATGGGGTGGGCCAGGTGGTAGCCCTGGCCCAGCGTGTAGCCGAGCTCGCGGAGCGTCGTCACCTGTTCCGGGCTCTCGATGCCCTCGGCCACCGTGTCGAGGCCGAGGGCGTGGGCCAGCTGGATGACCGCCCGGGCCACCGCCTGGCGGGCGCCGGCCGCCGCCGGGTGGCCGTCGTCGATCTCGATGCCGTCGACGAAGGACTTGTCCAGCTTGACGATGGCGGCCGGGAAGGCGCGCAGCAGGCTCAGCGAGGACTCGCCGGTGCCGAAGTCGTCGAGGGCCAGGCGGATGCCCATGCGGTCCAGCTCGTGGAGGGCGCGGGAGACCTGCTGACCGCGCAGGACCGCCGACTCGGTGACCTCCAGGACGAGGCGTTCGCAGGGCAGGCCGCTGTCGGACAGGGCCTCGGCCACGTCGGCCACGAAGTCCGGGTCGTGCAGCTGGCGGGCCGAGACGTTCAGGCCCGCCTCGCGCGGGGCGTCGGGGCCGAACTCGGCCAGCCACTCGGCGGCCTGGCGGCAGGTCTCCCGCAGCACGAAACGGCCCAGGGGCACGATCAGGCCGGTGCGCTCGGCGGCCGGGATGAACTCGGCCGGAGCCACCTCGCCCCGCGTCGGGTGGTGCCACCGCAGCAGCGCCTCGACGCCGAACAGACGGGTGCCGTCGAGGCGCATGATCGGCTGGTAGACCACCCGGAACTCGTTGTTGTCCAGGGCTCGGCGGAGCTCGCCGCCGAGTTGCATGTGGGCCAGCACCGGCTCGCCGAGGCCGTCCACGTAGCGCACGAAACCGGCCTTGCCCTGCTGTTTGGCCGTGTACATGGCCACGTCGGCCTCGCGTAGGACCGAGTCGACGGTCGCGCCGGGTGCGGCGGTCGCGATGCCGATGCTGGCCTGGACCAGCAGCCGGTGTTCGCTGATCGGGTGGGCCAGGGCTCGCAGCAGGCGCACGGCCAGCTCTTCGGGTTCGGCGCCGGAGCAGGTCAGCACCGCGAACTCGTCGCCGCCGACCCGGACCGGCAGGCCGTCGCCGCCCACCTCGGCCTCCAGCAGCCGGGCCACCGAGACCAGCAGGTGGTCGCCGACGCCGTGGCCGAGCAGGTCGTTCACCGTCTTGAAGTCGTCCAGGTCGATCAGCAGCACCGAGGCCCGGCCGGTGGTGGTCAGCGCGTCGGCCAGCCGGTCCCGGAACAGCGCGCGGTTGCCCAGGGCGGTCAGCCCGTCGTGGCTCACCTCGTACTGCAACCGCTCCTCCTGGGCCTTCGCGTTGCGCAGCAGGCGGGTGTTCTCGCGGGACGTCAGGTAGAGCCGCACCATCACCAGGCCGGTCACCGCGACGGCGGCGATCAGGGCGACCCGCACCGGCCAGCGCAGCGGTTCCCCGAGCGCGACCGCGATCAACGGCACATCGACCAAGATCATTGCCAGGTACGGAAGGAGCACCCCGACCCGCGCGGGCGGGCGAAGGCCGTGGTCGGCGCGGGTCTGCGCGGCCACGCCGAGGGTGATGAGCAGCGGGGCCAGGGGCAGCACGATCGCCTGGGCCGGGACGCTGGCGATCAGGCCGAACCGCACGGCCAGGACGGCCGTGGCGGCGGCGGGCACGCCACCGGCGGCCGCGATGAAGCGGATCGCCACGCGGTCGACCGGGCCGCCGGCGATGTACGAGGCCTTCGTGGCCGCGCCGACCGCGATGAGCAGGCCCAGCCCGACCAGCACGGTCGCCTGCCGGCTCAGCGATTCGCGGGCGGTCAGCATGGGGGCCAGGCCGATGTACCACAGCACGGCCGCGCAGCCGAGGAAGGCGATCATCCGGTCGAGCACCATGGGCCACCGCTCGGTGACGCCGGCCGGGGCGACCGGCACCCGGGCCAGGGCACCCATCGCGATCAGGAAGCCCAGGGCGGCGACGGCCGCGGCCGGGGTCGGCATGGCCCGGGTACGCACCTCGTCGGCGTGGGCCAGCGAGTCCACGGCCAGCCAGGCGTACCCGACGGTGATCAGGCCGATGGAGACGAAAACGGCCCGCCAGAACGGGTTCCGGCGGGTCAGGTGGTAGAGCGACGCGGTCGCGAGGGCACCGCCGACCGGGACGAAGACGTACGCGGTCGCCTCGGCGCCGATGCCGGCGCCGAGATAGGCCACACACCAGGCGGTGCCGGCGGCGGCGACCGCGGCGGTGGCCCGCACGTAAAGCGCTTCCCGCGTCACGCGCCCGACACTAGTGCGTCCGAAGTGGAGAAGATCTCCCCCGAACGTTCGAGGGGCCGGGCCGCGACGGGGGGATGCCGCGGCCCGGCCGGCCGGTCACTTCAGGCCGAAGGCCCTGGTGATCGTCTGTTCGACGCTGTTGCCGTACGCGTCCTTGGCGCCGGTCCTGAGCGTCACGTGCTGGGCTTTCCTCGGTGCCCGCAGGTCGGCCGTCCAGCCGTCCCTCGTCTGGTGCAGCCGCTCGCGCGTCCAGGTGGCGCCATCGTCGTACGACACGTCAAGCGTGACCGTCCTGATGGCCTTGGTGCTCGGGCCGCCGCTCAGGTGGGACGGCACCACGGTGATCGCGGCCGACCGGGAGGCCTGGTGCGCGATGTCCGTGTCCACCTGGTAATCGAGCTGGATGAGCGGCAGGCGGGCTGTCTTCGCGTCCGAGAAGAAGTCCCACGTCGTCCGGGTCCGCGACGAGTACGGGTAGGACGTCGTGTCCCGCGTGGTCGTGGTGACCAGGCGGTACGGGAGACGCTGGGGGCTCAGGCCGGAGTTGCTGTCGATCCAGTTGTACGAGTTCTGCTCGAGCACCTTGGTGCCCTGCGACAGGGTCGCCGTCATCTCGCCGCCCTCGGGGAAGGCCACGCCGGCGTGGTTCGCGCCGGAGTCGCCCCAGCCCGGGATCTCGGCCACGATCCGGCCGCCGTCCCGGTACGGGAGGGTGACCCCGTCGTTGATCCGCGGGCGCTGGATCGCGCCCAGCCACGTCTCGCCGGTCCGGCTGCCCGCCCGGTAGGTGGTGGTGCCGCCGACCTGGAACGAGTACCGGTCGTCCATGTCGGCCGACCACGTGACGCCGTCCTGCGCGGTGACCCAGTCCGTCCGGAACCGCTCGGACCGCATCAGCGCCGTGGAGCCCACCTTCACCGGCAGGTCCGGGTTGTAGTCGAACCGCTTCTCGGAGATCTCCCGGCCCGACGTGCTCTGGAAGTCGACGTCGACCCGGGCCAGCTCCCGCTCCGACGGGCGGTACGTGACCGACTTCGGCACGGCGCCCGGCCAGTAGCGGACCAGGTCGTACAGGTAGTCGGTGGTCGGGTCGGCGGTGACCCGCAGACTGACCTTGCCCTGGGCGAGCTGGGCGATCAGGCGCTCGCCGCCGTCCTTGGTCAGCGACACCACGGCCAGCTTCGTCTTCGAGGTGGCGTCGTAGTAGCGCCCGGCCTCGGTGTTGACGATGGCGAGCGCCGCGGCCCCCGCCTTCTCGGCCGCCGTCACCTGATCGTCGAGGTCGGCACGGCGTACGACGGCGATCCGGTCCTTGACGTCGACCCTGGCGAAGTCGGCGGTGGTGCCGTTGCCGGCGAAGACCGCCGCCAGCTGCCGCGTGCCCTCGGCCGGCACGGTCGAACCGGGCAGCACGAGCAAGTCGTCGAAGGAGTCGCCCAGCGACAGGACCGGCTCGGTCTTGCGCCAGCGGGCGGTCACCGACATCTTGCCGTCCCGGGCCTTCTGGCCCGGCGTGACCCAGACGCTGTCGTAGTAGCGGGGAATGATGAAGGAGTCGGTGGCCTTGGCCGTGTCGCCCAGCTCGCGGTGGTAATCGAGGCGGAGCTCGGCGGTCGCCGACGCCTTGGGGGTGATGGCCTGGACCTCGCGGGTGGCGGCGGCCTTCAGCTCGACGGCGGTGTCCTTCTCGACGACGACGGTGGGTGCGCTGACCAGGGCCATGCCGCGGGAGTTGGGGCCGTGGCCGCCCTCGACGTCGCCCCACATCCACACCGCGTAGCGGCCGTCCGGCACGAGCACGTCGATCGGGCTGCCGTCGAGGGTGAGGAAGTTGTAGAAGGAGCCCGCCGGGTCGCCCTCGCGCAGCATCATGATCTCGCCGGGCATGGGCTCGCCGCCGCGGCCGGTGGGCGTGACCCTCAGGTGCCGGGGCTGATCCTCGGTGCTGATGCCGATGACCGTGTCGGCCACGCGGCCGCCGCCGGCGCCGGTGGCGACGACGCTGCCGGTGAAGCGGCCCTTCGGCTGTGCGCGGCCCAGGTCGGCGGAGACGGTGACGGAGGCGGTGCCGTTGGCCGGCACGGTCACCCGCGACGCCGAGAGCTCGGCGTCCTTGAGGTCGCCCTGCACGGCCAGGTCCAGCGCGGCGGCGGTGGCGCCGGTGTTGGTGTACGTGATCTGGCGCTCGACGGTGCCCGACGGCTCGTCCTCGGCGGGGTGGATGCCGAGGTAGGCGGTGGCGGTGGCGAACACCGTCGCCTTGGTGGTGGCGGCGATGTCGAGACGTCCGCTGCCGGCCTCGTACGGGCTGTAGTCGGGTGTCTGTCTGGCCGTGCTGACCAGGGCGTCCTTGAGCTGCGCACCGGTCCAGCCGGGGTGCTGGGCGGCGAGCAGGACGGCGGCGCCGGCCACGTGCGGCGTGGCCATCGAGGTGCCGCTCATCGTCTGGTAGAGGCCCTCGCCCTCGGAGGCGTACTGCGACCGGGCGGCCAGAATGCCGACGCCGGGCGCGGTGATCTCGGGCTTGAGCGCGCCGTCGACCAGTCGCGGGCCCCGGCTGGAGAAATCGGCGAGGTGGTCGTCGCCGTCGACCGCGCCCACGGTCAGGGCGGCGTCGGCCGCGCCGGGCGATCCGACGGTGGTCTCGACCGGCCCGCTGTTGCCGGCGGCGATGACGAACAGCGCCCCGGTCTCGGCGCTGAGCTCGTTGACGGCCGCACTCATCGGGTCGGTGCCGTCGGTGGGGTCACCGCCCAGGCTCATGCTGACGACCTTGGCCTTGCGCTCGCGCGCGGCCCACTCCATGCCACTGATGATCCAGGAGTCCTGACCGGACCCGCCGTTGTCGAGCACCTTGCCGATCTCGAGGTCGGCGCCCGGCGCGACACCCTTCTCCGTGCCGCCGGAGGCGGCGCCGGTCCCGGCGATGGTGGAGGCGACATGCGTACCGTGGCCGTGCCCGTCGGTGACGTCCTCACCCGGCACGAAGCTCTGGCTCGACTCGATCCGGCCGGCCAGATCGGGGTGCCCGGCGTCGACGCCGGTGTCCAGGACGGCGACGTCGACGCCCTGGCCGGTGTTCCCGCCGGCCCAGACTTCCGGGGCGCCGATCTGGGCCACGCTGTCGGCCAGGGCGGCGTGCACCTTGCCGTCCAGCCACACCTTGGTGATGCCGTGGGCGAAGGAGGGGGTCTTCGCTTTCGCCTTCGCGGTTGCCGGGGCGCTGGTCAGCGAGGTCCAGAAGTCCTGGTCGCGGTCGGCGCTCACCGCGCTGCCGTTGATGCTGGGCAGGGCGCGCACTTCGGTGCCGCCCTCGGGCAGCGCGCCGGCGCCGCGCTTGGCGGCCGAGTTCGCGTACCCGAGGATGACCGGCAGCCGGTCGGTGGCGGCGTCGCCGTAGCCCTCGCGCAGCAGGTAGGTCACGTTGAACAGGCGCTTGTCGAGCAGCCCGGCGCCGACGTAGGGCAGGGCGCTCTCCGGGTAGACGTAGGTGTCCGGCCCGACGGTGGTGATGTGCGCGCCGACCTGCTCGCCGCCGGGCCCCTGCACGGTGGTGACACCGGGCCGGACGGTGACCTTGTCACCGGTGATCAGCGTGATCGTCGTACCGGCCGGACCCGCGGTGCGCTGCGAACCGGGTGCTGCTGCTTGCGCGTGGGCGGGCGCCGCCGGGGTCACGGCCAGCGCGGTCACGGCCGCCACGATGAGTGGCACGGACCGGCCGAAGGGGGATTGCGTCAACGGAACACCTCGACTCGTTCAGAGGCCTGAAGTGCTGATGACGCTACGACAGCCGTGATCGATACCGAGTTCGTCGATCCACCGTGTTAACAATCCCGAAACCGAATACGCAGTCCCCCGAAACACAACCATCCGGCCGGCATCGGTCAGACGAGCCCCGGCGCCTCGGCCGGCACTCCCTCCCCCCGCGCGACATCGAGCATCCGTTTGTCGTACGTGATGAGCGTGTCCAGCGCATCGCCGAGAGCCTGGGCACCGGCCACATGGATAGCGTCAAGCGTCCGAAGGGCACCCGGCAGATGGGCTGCCGCGTCGCGGACTTCCTCGGTAAGAAGAATTTCCGTGAAGCCGTTGACGAGGTCACGCATGAGATGGGGATAGTCGCCGACAGATCATCGATCGTCCTCGGCCCGGGCCTCCAGCAGCAGATCGAGCGGCGAGACGTCAGCAGGAACGTCATATGACGGCAGTCGGTCAAGGTCAGCCGTCGTCGTCGCTTTGAGACGGATCAGTCCCTTGGCAACCAAGGGCGAGTAGCGACCCAGACCACCGGCACCTGGAAGCAGTACGGCGATGACCTTGCCGGGGGTCAGCCGGGCTCGGACTCGTGGCCGGCCGGGTGGGTGCGGAGCAGGCCCTCGTAGGCGCGTTCGGCCGTCATGTCGCCGGTGACGACGCGGTGGATCGTGCGGGTGATGGGCATGGCCAGGTCGTGGCGGTCGGCCAGCTGGACCGCCGCGTGTACGGTCTTGACGCCCTCGGCGACCTGGCCCATCTCGGCCAGGATGTCGTCCAGGCTCCGGCCACGGCCCAGCTGCTCGCCGACGTACCGGTTGCGGCTGTGCGGGCTGATGCACGTCGCCACCAGGTCGCCCATGCCGGCCAGCCCGGCCAGCGTGCTCGGCTCGCCGCCCAGCGCCACCGCCAGCCTGGTCAGCTCGGCCAGGCCGCGGGAGATCACCCCGGCCCGGGTGTTGTCGCCGACGCCCAGGCCCTGCGCGATGCCGGTGGCGATGGCCACGACGTTCTTCAGCGCTCCGCCGATCTCGCAGCCGATCACGTCGTGGTTGGTGTAGACGCGCAGCAGGCCCCGGCGGAACACCCGCTGGATCTCGGCGGCGACGGTCAGGTCCTCCGTGGCGATCACCGTGGCCGCCGCCAAGCCGGCCATGATCTCCTTGGCCAGGTTGGGGCCGGTGAGCGCGGCCGCCGGGTGCCCCGGCAGCACCTGCTTGATCACCTCGGTCATCCGGAGCAGCGAGTCGCGTTCGAGGCCCTTGCTGAGGCTCACCACCGGGATCCACGGGTGCAGGTCCGGCCGTACCCGCTCCAGGGTCTCGCGGAACGCCCCCGTGGGCACGCCGACCACGAGCAGTTCCGCGTGTGCGGCCGCCTCGGCCAGGTCGGCGGTGGCGCGGAGCCGGTCCGGCAGCGGGAAGCCCTCGAGATAGCGCTCGTTGGTGTGCTTGGCGTTGATCTCCTCGGCCGCGGCCTCGTTCCGCGCCCAGATCAGCGACTCGTGATCGCGGCGGGTGAGCACCGACGCGACAGTGGTGCCCCAAGAACCCGCGCCCAGCACGGTGATCCGCATAATTCCTCTTTCGCCCGGCCGTCACCCCAGTCGGTACAGTATGGCGCTGCCGATCTGTTCGCGGGTGATGCCGAGCCCGTCGACCGGCCGGTTGGGCAGCCCCTCCCACGGTGTTCCGCCCAGCCATTCGGGCAGGACGACGACCGACTTGATGCCGGCCGCCCGCAGCGCCTCGATGCTCGCCGTGTCCGGGAACGACATGCTGATCGACCGGATCCGCTCCTGACCGGTCGGCACGAAGGTGACCACGCCGTTGGGTATCCGCGGGAACCCGTTCGTGGTCCACAGCATGATGGACATTTCCAGGCTTCCGCCGCTGGGCAGCACCAGCACGGGCTCCTGCGCGGCCGCCATCGCGGCCGGATAGCGCAGCACCTCGGGGTGCGGGGTGGTGTTGACCCCTTCGGCGACGACCAGCACGAGCGGGATCACCAGGGCGAGCCGCAGCACGGCGAACTTCCCGCGGGCCAGCACCCCGGTCTTCCACGGCGCGATGGCCCGCGCCTGGGCGACGAAGGCGCTGACCGCGCCGGCGGCCAGGATCGCCAGCAGCAGCGAACTCCACACCGTCATCCGCCCGGGTGTGCGCAGCGCGGCCCAGCCCGGCAGGTGCTTGGAGAGGGTCAGGTAGCCGGGGTCGCCGTGCCAGGGCAGGTTCGCGCCGAGCGTCAGCACCACCGCCACGGCGACGCCGAGGGTCAGCAGGATCCGGTGCCGGACGCTGAAGACCGAGACGAACACCCCGACCGTGGCCAGGGCGATCAGGGTCACGCCGGCCAGCAGCGCCATCTCCGGCGGCCACAGCAGCTCGGCGCGGGCCCCGGCGTGCCGGTCACCCCACAGCCACGACGATTCGGGCGCGATGAACAGGCCCCGCCAGGCCGGCGAGTACATCTCGGTCCAGTTCAGCCCGCGGTCGGCCTGCGGGTGCATCTCGACGACACGGGCGAAGGCGATTCCCATGTACGTGGTGACAGCCCCGAAGCACACCCCACCGATCAGATCGGCCGCCAGCAGCCGCCGGCCGAAGGGCGGACGGCCGCGCCGCCACCAGATCCAGCCGTAGAAGGCGGCGACCACGAGACAGATCCCGATCATCACGTACGCGAAGGCGAGCCCGATGGCCAGCCCGAGGGTGATCTGCCAGGCCCCGACCAGCCAGCCGGCCAGCGCCCACCACGGGCTGTGCCGTTCCGGGCGATGACCGCGGCGCAACGACCAGCCGTGCCCCCGCGCGATCATGGCGAGGCTCAGCGCGATGCCGCCGGTGGAGATCACGTTGAGGTGCCCGGCGTGCGCGAGCCGCCAGGGTGCGTAGGCCCAGACGACACCGGCCACCGTCGCCCCGAGCGGGTGGGCGCCGAGCTGGCGGGTGAGGGCGTACGCCCCGATGAAGGCGAGAGCGTGCACCAGGACGTACAGAATGTTGTAGCGCAGCACGGCCGCGTCCATACCGGACCCGATCATCCCGAACGGCGCGTACCCGAGCACGGTGTCGGTGAAGGCCAGCGAGTGCGGGTCGGGGTAGAACGTGTTGGAGTCCCACAGATACCAGGGATTGGTCAGCAGCGCGTGCCCACCCCAGGCCACCTGCCAGGCGAACAACGCCGGATCACCGATGTCACCCGGCACGGTGTGCCGCGGGTCCCGCAGCGTCGGCCAGGTCATCGCCACGGCCAGCGCCAGCCCGCCGAGGATCACCAGAATCCACTCACGCCGGCCCCAGACCCGCCTCAGCAGCCCCGGCGACGCCGCCTCGGGAGCGCTCCCATCGGCAGCCCGCTCCCCGTCCACGGCGACGGTGGCCACACCCTGCGACGGACTTTCCGTTCCACTCACCGAAGCCCCCGCACTCCCGACGCGACGCATAGCGACGACATTGTCACATATCGATGCCACTTCGCCGCCACCCACACCCACAACTTCAGGCAGGCTGTCTTCCCCAGCACCCGAGAGCGACGAGGGACGAGCCCATGGCGGCCCTCAGCATCCGCGACCTGGACGAGTTCGTCAAAGAGAAGCTCCCGCTCCATGGAGGCCGAGATTCGACCTCGCGGCGGCTGCCGCCGACGCAGACCTGGTCGCCGGCCGCGGAAGGGACGGCACGCGATCAGCGGACTCGACGGCCAGGTCGCCGCGATCCGCCGTTCTCGAGCCGCGACCTCGCCACCCGCAACACAAAGGCACGCGCTCGGCCGAGACGCCTCGATTCCCGGCGTCTGTGACCGACACTGTGCGGTATGGACGTGCTGACGGGGCTGCTGGATGGGGCTCGGGCTCGCGGGGCCTTTCTGTTGCGGTCCGTGCTGGATCCGCCCTGGGGGCTGCGCATTCAGGACGAATCGCCGCTCTCGCTGATCACACTGGTCAAAGGGGAAGCCTGGATCCGGCGTGCCGGGGAGCCGGACGCGCGGATCGGGGTGGGCGATGTCGCCGTGGTCAGCGGGATTCAGCCGTACGACATGGGGGATCAGCCGGGACGCCCACCGCAGGTGATCATCCATCCGGGGCAGCGCTGCGAAGCGGTGGACGGCACCGAGATGCGCATGACCGGGCAGGGGGTGCGGACCTGGGGTGCGGCGCCGGACGGGGCGACCGTGATGATCAGCGGGACCTACCAGATGCACAGCGAGATCGGGCGGCGGCTGCTGGACGCGCTTCCCGGGGTCCTGGTGCGGCCGGCCGAGGCCGGCGATCGGGCGCTCATCGACCTTCTCGTACGGGAGATGGCCGGCACCGAGCCGGCGCAGGATCTCGTACTGGACCGGCTGCTCGACCTCGCGCTCGTGTCGGTGTTGCGGTCCTGGCTGTCCTCGCCGGACGACGGCAGGCCGGGGTGGCTGCGCGCGCAGGGCGACCCCGTGGTGGGCCCCGCTCTGCGCCTGATTCACGACGACCCGGCGTACGGCTGGACGGTCTCCTCCCTGGCCTCGAAGGCCGGGGCCTCCCGGGCGGCGTTCGCCCGCCGCTTCACCGAGATCGTCGGGGAGCCGCCGATGGCGTACCTGGCGGGCTGGCGCCTCAGCCTCGCGGCCGACCTGCTGCGGCAGGGCGACGCGACGTTGGAGGCGGTGGCCCGCCAGGTCGGGTACGGCAGCGCGTTCTCGCTGAGCAGCGCCTTCAAACGGCTCTACCGGACCAGCCCGCAGGAGTATCGGCGGCGCGAGGTCACCCCAGCAACCGCGACCTGATCGCGGCGATGTCGGCGTCGGTCAGCATCAGCCCCTGGCGCAGGTAGTTGTCGAAGCTGCCGTAGACGGAGTTCACCTGGGCGAACGCCGCCCGCAGCCAGGACACCTCCACGGCGTCGCTCCGGCCCAGGTAGGTGTTGCTGGCCAGGAAGTCCTGCTCCACGGTGGCCCGCGGCACGCCGAGCAGGGTGAGCAGCACGGCCGTGGCCCAGCCGGTGCGATCCTTGCCGGCGCTGCAGTGGAAGACGAGGCCGCCGGAATGGTGACCGACGGCGTACAGCACGTCGTGGAAGGCGTAGTCGGCGCCGACGAAGTTGACCATGAAGGGGTAGCCGATGGACTGGCCCAGGTCGGACGAGCCGGAGAACAGCCCGGCGGCGAGCGCGGCGGCCAGGGTGGCGGCCGCGTCCTTGTGGAAGCGCAGCCCGTGCGCGAGCGAGACCACGTCGGCGACCTGGTAGGTGACGCCGGCCGGAACCTTGTCGGGTTCCTGCGCGCGCTCGGAGACGTTGCGCAGGTCGAGGTCGAGGGTGATGCCGCGCGACACGACGACCTGCTGCTCGGCCGGGGTGAGGTTGCTGAGCTTGTTCGAGCGGAAGACGACGCCGGTACGGACGGTGCGGCCGTCGGCCGTGGTGTAGCCGCCGACGTCGCGGAAGTTGGTGGCCGAGGCCAGGTGCAGCGATCGGTCGAAGTCGGCGCGGGCCGGGGTGGTGACTCCGCCGACGGCGACGGTGACGGCGAGGGCGGTGGCGAGGAGGGCACGACGCTTCATGCCGTCATCCAAGGCGTTCGAAGTGACGGCTTTCTATCCCGCAGGCGTCGTAGGCGTGTCGATCGGCCGGCCGAGGGAGCGGCTGCGACCGCGGAACTCGGCCAGCACGACGCCGTCCTCGCGGGTGACCGTCACGTCGTAGAGGCCGGAGCGGCCGCGGCGGGCCCGCTCGGCCGCGTGGGCGCGGAGCCGGTCGCCGGCGTGGCCCGCCTCGAGGATGGTGATGTCGAAGCCGGCGGCGACGGTCATCTCCCCGTACGTGTTGCAGGCGACCGAGAACGCGGTGTCGCACAGGGTGGCCAGCAGGCCGCCGTGCAGCAGGCCGTAGCCGTTGACCATGTCGTCGCGGACCGTCATGGTGACGACCGCGCGGCCGGGACCGACCTCCTCGAGTTCCATGCCGAGCGACCGGCTGGCGCCGTCCCGGCCGAACATGCGCTCCGCGCCCCGCCGGGCCGGGCCGGTCATCAGGCCGAGCCGGCGGCGGCCTGCTGGGCCTGCCACATGGCGATCTGGACGCCCACCACGAAGATCTGGATCGGCAGGGGCATACCGGGCAGGTCGGCCTCGATCGTGCCGGACCAGGCACTCGTACGGCGCAAGGATCCCACCTTGACACCGGCCGAGAGCAAGTCCTGCTGGGTGCCCCAGAGGGAGGCGCGGCGGAACTCGTGGACGACGCCGCCGGCGTGCACCGACCAGTTCTTGCGGCCGGCCCGCTCCACCCGGGCGACCGGGTTGCCGCCCTGGTCTAGCATCGTGAACCGGCTGCCCCAGGCGTTCGACCGCACGGTGAACCGATGACCGTCGACCTCGAACTCGCCCCCGGTACGCCACCACGACGGGTCCCACTGGGCGACCTCACGGCCGTCGGCGACCATCCGGTACTGGCCGCGCCACACGCTTTTCCTCTCGGCGGTCAACATGCCCCCGAGGTTAGACGGGCCGCGCCAGGGCCACATGACCGTTCGGCCTGCTCGCGGCCGCCGAACGGCCCAACGCTATGGTGATCGCCGCGATTTCAGAACGGGGATATAAAACATGAAATTCCGACCTACAGCTGTGGTGCCGCTCGTCCTGGCGTCGGCGCTGGCGCTGACCGCCTGCGGCAGCAAGGACGACACCGCGAGCGGGACCAAGCCCGCCGCGCCCGTCTCCGCCGCGCCGGCTGCTTCCTCCGCTCCCGCCGCGAGCGCGCTCGACGCGCTCACCGGCGAGCAGATCCTCAAGAAGGCCCAGGCCGCCCTCAAGTCGGCGAAGTCCTACCACGTCGCGGGCACCATGGTCGACGAGGGCGAGAAGATCTCCCTCGACCTGAAGATCGCGGGCACCGACACGGTCGGCTTCCTCCAGATGAAGGGCGGCAAGATCGAGCTGCTCTCCGTCGGGAAGCAGAAATTCTTCCGGCCCAACCCGGGCTTCTGGACCCAGCAGCTCGGCAACGACGGCAAGGCCGTGGCCAAGCTCGTCGGCACCCGCTGGGTCAAGATCGACCCGAGCGACAAGGACACCGCCGCCATGTTCGAGATCACGAACATGGCGGAGACCCTCACCGCCGACGGCCCGGTCAAGAAGACCACCACCAAGGTGATCGACGGCAAGAAGGCGCAGGGCCTGACCGACTCGGTCGACGGCAGCAACGGCACGCTGTACGTGGCCACCGAGGGCGAGCCCTACCCGCTGCGCCTGGAGGGCCCGAAGCCGGCCGACGGCAGCTTGAACTTCACCGAGTTCGGCAAGACCTTCACCGAGATCAAGGCTCCGGCTGCCGCCGACGTCTTCGACATGAAGAGCATGGGAAAGTAGGTCAGCCGACCCGCGTGATCACCGCGCGGCGGATCAGGAACTTGCCGGGCTCGCGGACCTGCTCGAACGCGGCGTTGTTGAGCAGGACGCAGCTGCCGGAGGTGGTCTCCACCTTCACGGTGATGCTCTTGTTGTTGTCCAGGTTCGTCACCTTCAGGACCGTGCCGAGCGGGAACGTGCCGCTCGACGCGAACGGCGCGCCCGCCTCGCCCGACAGGGTGACGGTCGAGCCCTTGCAGACGACCTCGCCGGCCCCAGCGGCCGGCGGGGTCGCGGGCTTGGCCGGAGCCTTCGTCGGGGCCTTCGTCGGCGGCTTGGTTGCCGGGGCGGCCACGGGGATCTCGGCGGCCACGTCGGCCGTGCAGCCCGCCACCTGACGCCGCTGGTTGATCAGGTCGACGACGGCCTGCCGGTTCGCGATGCGCGCCGAGGACTGCGCGTCGGGCGCGGCCCGCTGACCGGCGATGAACTGAAGGTTCTGCCGCAGCGCCTGGTCGAGCCCGGCGCAGTTCTCCCCCGCGCTGCTGAGCCCGGTGCCGACGGCGAACGCGCCGCCCGCCAGCACCACCGCCGACGCTCCGAGGATCACTTTGCGGGACACCTTGTTTCGCCGGCGGCTCGGGTACATCAGTTCGCTCCTTCAGTCGATCAATCTCGATCGAGAACTACGAGGAGCGCGCGACCCGCGGATGAACGCGAAACATTAAATAACCTTAATTCGGGGCCGAGGGTCCATCATCGAGGTATGGGCAGGCGAGCCGTCGCTGTCGTGGCATTGGCCTTCCTGCTGCCCACGGCCCCCGTGCATGATCCGTTCCACGGCGGCGAGGTCGCCAACCACTCCCCCTGGTACGTGCGGATCGCCCATTCCCCGGCCGAGACGTGGCTCCGCCCGTACGAAATCTCCGCCCAGTTCCTCGGCTTCCGCGACACCGACGCCTTCGAGGCCCCGGCCAACTGCGTGACCACCATCGTCACCTGGCTCGGCCCGATCGCGCGGGGCCCGTTCCGCTACGACCGCCTCGGCCGGGACAGCCTCTGGATCCGGGTCGCCAACACCCAGGCCGTCGACGTCGTCGCGATGCGGTGCTGAGCCGGGTCCGCTGTGATCGTCGCCGCACTTGAGCGGCGGCGGGTTAGAAAGGAACACGATGAGGGAAGTCACCCCTGATGATCTTATGGGGGGAACGATGAGCGCGAGCTTGGATCGGCGGCGCACTGCCGTCCGGCAGCGAGAGCTGCTGCTGGCCTTGGAGCAGTGGGGGCCCGACTACGTGGGGCGGGTGACGCAGGCCACCGATGAGGAGATGGCCTGGCTCAAGAAGAACGGCGTCGTCGGTACGACCGTTCGCAGCGCCGCCGAGTGGGACGAGATCCGGCGGGTGCGGGGCCGGCAGGCGAACGCCGCGGCCAGCGCGGCCTTCAGCGCCGGCGACTACGCGCGCGCCCGTGACCTGATCGACGAGGCCCGCGCCTACGGCGCCGTCCGCGAGACCGAGTGGCGGCACCTGCACGAGTTCATCGACAGCAAGGCCGGCCCGGAGACCGCGACGGACATCGCGGCCGCGGCCTGACATTTCTTAGCTGAGGGTTTCCGCTGCCGATCTGTCCCTTCGTGAAGGGGGCATGGGCCATCGCGGCCGCGGCGACGGAGATCGTACTGATCGTGCTCGGCACCCGTGC
This sequence comes from Actinoplanes sp. NPDC048988, assembly GCF_043197815.1. NCBI lineage: Bacteria > Bacillati > Actinomycetota > Actinomycetes > Micromonosporales > Micromonosporaceae > Actinoplanes > Actinoplanes sp. NPDC048988. The sequence goes on from NZ_JBICTW010000005.1 coordinate 441,397, forward strand.
CGGGTTTCCCTGGCCGCTGGTGTGGGTGCCGGTAGTCGTCGCGCTCGCGCTGGCGATCGCCGGCTACCGCGACGCCGCCGCCGTGAGCACCGGCCCGCTGCGGACGTTCTGGCGGCGCCTCGTCGTCGCCCTGAGCTTCGTCCTGGCGGCGGCGCTCAGTCAGGTCGCCGACCTCGCGACGGCGACCTGGTCCGGCCTGCCGCCGATCGGGGCCAGGACCCTTTCGCTGTACGTCGTGGGCACCCTCCTCGCCATCGCGGCGCTGCTCCGCCTGCCGGGCGGGGGCCGCAGCTGGCGCCGGCTCACCACGGCCGTCCTCGACGTCGCCGTGGTGGCGGTGACCACGGGCATCGCCGGCTCGGAGTACATGGGCTGGTTCATCGACAAGTTCGGCGTCAGCGTCTCGGCCTGGTGGCTGAACACCGCGATGATGGCGATCGCGGTGGCCGGCGTCGTGGTCGTCGTCAAGATCATGTCGGCTCAGCAGAGCCCGGTCCCCCGCGCCGCCCTGTGGTGGCTCGCGCCGATCGGCCTCGCCGGCCCGCTCTCCACGGTGCTGATGACCGTGCTGCAACCGTGGCCGCACCTCAACGGCAGCGCCGCCGTCCTGCCGTTCGTCGGTCTCTGCTGTGTCATGGCCAGCCGGCGGCCGGCCGGCGGCGTGACGCGGGTGATCCCGTCCGCCCCGCCCCAGCGCGGCACCGCGATCCCGCTGGTGGCCACCGTCCTGAGCAGCGTCCTGCTCGCCACCGTGTACCTGCGCGAGGGGCATCTCAGCACGGCCCAGGTCGGCGGCACGACCCTGCTGCTCCTGCTCGTGGTGGCCCGCCAGGCGCTGGCCCTGTCCGAGAACGCCACGCTGCTCGACGCCGTCGAGCACCGGGCCACGCACGACGAACTCACCGGCCTGTACAACCGCCGCCACTTCACCGAGGCGGTCACCCCCGGGCACACCGTCGTGCTGCTCGACCTGCGCGAGTTCCGGGCGATCAACGACGGCCTGGGCACCGACGCCGGTGACGCGCTGCTCGTCGCCTTCGCCGGCCGCCTCACCACGCTGGCCGGCCCGGGCGCGGTCGTGGCCCGCCTCGGCGGCGACGAGTTCGGCGTGCTCGGCCCGCGCGGATCCGACATCGCGGACCGGCTCGTCCACGCGACGGCGGAACCGCTGCGCGCGGCCGGCCACGACATGATCGTCGAGGTCTCGGTCGGCATCGGCGACGACTACCGGGAGGCCGAGGTGGCCCTGCGCGAGGCGGCCGGCGGCCGGGTCGTCCGCTACGACGCGTCCCTCGACCGCGAGCTGCGCCAGCGCGCCACGCTCGCCGCCGACCTGCGCCGGGCCCTGCACGACGGTGAGTTCCACCTGCTCTACCAGCCGATCGTCACGCTGCCGCACGGCGAGGTGTACGGCGTCGAATCCCTCGTACGCTGGACCCTGCCCTCGGGCGAGATCGTCTCCCCGGCCGATTTCATCCCGGTCGCCGAGGACACCGGCCTGATCGTCGAACTGGGCGCGTGGATCCTCGACACCGCCTGCGCCCAGGCCGCCGCCTGGCCCCGCCTGCACTCGGTCGCCGTCAACGTGTCGGCCCGCCAGCTGCTCGACCCGGCCCTGCCGGATCTGGTGGCGTCGGCGCTCGCCCGTCACGGCGTACCCCCGTCGCAATTGACCGTCGAGATCACCGAGACGGCGGTCTTCGGCGGCGGCCGCGCGCTGGCCACCGTCAAGGCCCTGTCGGCGCTGGGCGTCAGCATCGCCCTCGACGACTTCGGCACCGGCCACTCGTCGCTGGGCCTGCTGCGCACCTGCCCGGTCGACGTCATCAAGGTCGACAAGTCGTTCGTGGACGGCCTCGGCGGCGCCCCCGAGCAGGAGGCCGTCGTCACGGCCCTGACCGGCATCGCCGAGACGATGGGCCTGCGCACGGTGGCCGAGGGCGTCGAGACCGCGGCCCAGGCCGAGCGCCTGCACCAGCTCGGCTACCGCCACGTGCAGGGCTTCCACTTCGCCCGCCCGCTGCCCGCGGCGGCCGTCAGCGACCTGCTCGCACAAGATCAGCGCGCTGCGGCTTAAGGGCCTATCTGACGGCTCGCTCCACGCGATCCGCCGGACAGGCCTCAGGCGCCAGCACGATGAGAGCCACCCCGGCCGCGATCACCGCCGTGGCCAGGATCGTCCGCGCGGTCAGCGGCTCGTCGAGGATCCACCAGCCGAGCAGGACGGCCACGACCGGATTCACGAAGGCGTAGGTGCCGGCGATCTGCGGGGCGGCGTTCTTCACGAGCCAGGTGTACGCCGTGTAGGCCACCAGGCTGCCGAACACGATCAGATAGCCCACGGCCAGCGCCGCCCGGCCGGTGACATCGATCCGGGACCATTCGCCGGTCGCGCCGGACAGGACGGTCAGGATGGCTCCGGCGCACAGCATCTGGACCGCGCTCGCCATCAGCGCCGACTGCGGCCGGGGCGCGTGTCCCGCGTACACCGTGCCGAGACCCCAGCACAGCGAGGCGGCCAGCGCGACCGTGATCGCCACCGCGTCGCCGCCGCCCCGCGGCCGGGCCAGGAGGAGCACCCCGGCGAAGCCGGCGGCCAGGCCCAGCGCCATCGGCCAGGTCACCTTCTCCCCGTCGAAGACGCGCCGGCCGAGCACGATCCAGAGCGGGATGCTGGCCAGGAACAGCGCGGTGATCCCGGAGGAGAGCCACTGCTCGGCCCACGCGGCGCCGCCGGTGCCGGCGGCCGGAAGCAGCAGGCCGAGCAGGGCGCCGGCCCGCCACTGCCGGCGATCCGGAAGGGCGACCCGGCGGTAGCGGCAGAACCCGTACAGCAGAGCCCCGGCGACGAGGAATCGGAACGCGTTCATGGTCAGCGGCGGCACGCCCTCGAGGCCCACCTTCTGCGCGAGATAGGTGGAGCCCCAGACGACGTACACGATCAGCAGCGGTCCGGCGAAGGTCATGCCATTCGGCGTACCCGCCCCGGACTGGCACGTTTGCCATCCAGGCCGCAGTTCGTGCCATCCTGGACGGCATGACCGTTGACGTCGCGGTGGTCGTGGCCGAGCCGGTGCCCGCGTTCGAGCTCGGCATCGCCAGCGAGATCTTCGGGCTGCGCCGGGTCGACCCGGCGCTGCCGCGCTACCGCTACGAGGTGTGCGCCGAGACGCCGGGACCGCTGCGCACGTCGACCGGCTTCCTGATGACCCCGACCGCCGGCCTGGACCACCTCGACCACGCGGACCTGATCATCGTGACCGGGGCCGGGCCACCGGTGCCGCCACCCTCGGCCGGCCTGGTGGCGGCGCTGCGCCGGGCCGGCGAGCGGGGCGCGACCATCGCGGCGCTGTGCACGGGCGCGTTCACGCTGGCGGCGGCCGGCCTGCTCGACGGGCGCACGGCGACGACCCACTGGGCGTACGCCGACGATCTCGCCACCCGCTACCCGTCGGTGACGGTCGACGCCGACCGGATCTACGCGGTGGACGGAAAGATCGCCACCAGCGCCGGGGCGTCGGCCGCCATCGACCTGTGCCTGCACCTGATCCGCCGCGACCACGGCGCGGACGTCGCCAACCGGGTCGCCCGCGAAATGGTCGTGCCGGCCCACCGCAGCGGCGGTCAGGCCCAGTTCTCCCGGCGCCCGGTCACCCCCGCCGATCCGGGGCCGACCCTGGCCGGGTTGCTGGACTGGGCCGCCGATCACCTGGACGCCGACCTGTCGGTCACCGCCCTGGCCGCCCGGGCCGCCATGTCACCACGCACCTTCATCAGGCACTTCACGGCGGCGACGGGCGCGACCCCCGCCGCCTGGGTCCGCGAACAGCGGGTGCGCCGAGCCGAGCAGCTGCTGGAACGCGCCGACGCGACGATCGCCGCGGTGGCCCGCCGCTGCGGTTTCGGCAGCCTGGACACGCTGCAACGGCACTTCCGGCGGGCCCGGGGCGTCAGCCCCGAGGCCTACCGGACGGCCTTCCGCACCCGCTAGCCTGTCGACCCGGCCTGATCAGCTCGCGGGCTTTCCGCCCTCCGTGATCAGCTCGCAAGCTTTCCGGCCCAGACGATCAGCTCACAGGCTTTCCGGCCCCGGTGATCAGCTCGCGGGTGCTGGCTCCGGGGCGGCGGCCGGGGCCGGGATCGTCTGCCCGAGCGCTATGGCGGCGGCGTGCAGGTAGGCTCGGTCGCCGCTGGCCACGTACTGGGCGCGGAGGCGGGCGGCGATCTCGTTCGCGGTGGCCGAGCGGGAGTCGGCGTCGATTGTCCTGAACATGGTCACACTTTCTCGATCAGATCGGACCATGATGCTCGGTGGAACCCTTCCCGACATCAGCCGAAACGGTGATGGTCAACAAGACCAACGGCCGATGTACGCACGGTGACGCGACTCTGATCACGGCCTGGAAACGAGCCGCGGACTTCGCCGGTGACGGCCTCCCGTTCAGGTGGCGGACGCCCGGTATATGTCGGTGATCGCCTGGTCGAGCACCCGGTCGAACTCGGCGTCGCTCTGGTCGCGGCGCAGATCCTGGGTCAGCGCCCGCGAGAAACTGGCGATCAGTCCGTGGTTCCGGGCGAGCCGCTCGTCGGCTTCCGCCTGGGTGTAACCGCCGGACAGCGCGACCACCCGCAGCACCTTCGGGTGCGCGATCAGCCCCGCGTAGAAGTCGTCCCGAGCCGGAATCGACAGCTTGAGCATCACCTGCCGCCCGTCCGGCACCCCCGCCAGCCGGTCGACGATCCCGGCCAGCAGCAGCTCCTCGGCCGCCGCCTTGCCGTCACTGTGAATGTCGACCTCAGGTTCGATGATCGGCACGAGCCCCGCGTCAAGGATCTCCGAGGCGTACCCGAACTGCTGATCCAGAACGGCGGCCACGCCGCCCCGATCGGCCTCGGCGATGAACGACCGCATCTTCGTCCCGAACACCCCACGACCGGCGGCCCGCTCCAGCAGCCCGCCGAGCCTGGTGAACGGCTTCATCAGCCGCACGCCGTCCTTTTCCGCGGCCAGCCCCTCATCGACTTTCACAAAAGGCACAACCCGCTTGCGACCCCAGAGGTACGCCGGGACGGGCACCCCCTCGACCTCACGCTCCATGGTCTGCTCGAACAGAATCGCCGCCAGCACCCGATCCCCACCGAACGCCGGCGCGGTGATGATCCGCGACCGGAACTCGTGCATGAGATCGAACATCTGCTCATCATCCGAGTACGCCGACTCCGGAACCCCGTACTGCGCAAGCGCCTTGGGTGTGCTTCCCCCACTCTGATCCAGCGCCGCGAGAAACCCCGTCCCCGACCCAACCTTCGAAAGCTGCTCCTGGTCCATCCCCCGATCGTGGCACCGCTACCGACCACTCGCCCGTCAGCGCGGAGTCACGCCCGTCACGCCCACGCCCCAAACGGATTAGCCCCCTTCGCCCGGCTCCCCACACCAACCGGATCAGGCACCCCACCGGCCCGACAAAAAGGACCATTTACGCTGGATTGCCCGGCGGACACGACTTACGGTCGCCTGAACCGAAGGGAAAAGTCATGCCACATCGCCCACGCAACGCTTCCGGAATGCGCCGGCGGCATTGGGCACTGACCCTCGGCCTGGCCACCGCAGCGACCCTCGACCTCACCGGAATCCTGAGTGCGACCCCAAGCCCACCGCCGCCCAGACCCCCAGCCGTCGCCGCAAGCACTCCGCGGCCCGAACCACCCGCCGCCATCGCAAGCACCCCGCGGCCCCAGCCACCCGCCGCCGTCGCAAGCACCCCGCGGCCCCAGCCACCCGCCGCCGTCGCAAGCACCCCGCGGCCCGAACCACCCGCCGCCACCGCAAACACCCCGCACCCCGAACCACCCGCCGCCACCGCAAACACCCCGCGCTGATTCCGGCGGTCGTCGCGTTTACCCCCGGTTGGATGCCGGCCGTCGTCGGGAGAGGCTTCGGCGGGCGGCGGGCGGCGGGCGGCGGATGGCGCCGAGGCGGTGCATGATCGGGGCATGTGGCGGAACCGGGATGCGAACTGGGATCTCTGGCCGGTGCCGGATTACCTGGACGAGGTCTACCGCGAGGTGCGGGCCGACGACGATGCGGTCCTCGTGCACCACAGCGCATTCTTCCGGCGTTTCCCAGCCGAACATTTCGGACGGTCCCTGGAGCTCGGGGCGGGACCGAACCTCTATCCGCTGATGCTGTCCGCCGCGGTCAGCCGTGAGATCGAGGCCGTGGAGCCGAGCACGGCCAGCGTCTCCTATTTGGAGGGTCAGCTGCGCGACGGACCCGAGGAGAGCTGGCAGCCGTTCTACGCCCGGTGCCGTGAGCTGCAACCGGCGCTGCCGGTCACGCTGAGTGAGGCGCTCGCCCGGGTGCGGGTACGCCGAGGCGGCGCCGCCGATCTGACACCGCGGTCGTACGACCTGGCATCGATGCACTTCGTCGCGGAGAGCGCCACCGAAAGCCCCGACGAGTTCCGCGACCTCTGCCACGCCTTCGCCGGCGCAGTCCGGCCGGGCGGCTGGCTGGTAGCCGCGTTCATGGAGAACATGGGCCGCTACCGCATAGCCGACGGCCCCGTCTGGCCCGGCTACCCCGTCGACAGCGCTGCCGTACAAGAGGTCTTCGCACCACTCACCGACGAGTTGACCATCGACCGCGTCAACTCGGCCCCAACCGGCGAAGGCTACGAAACCACCGGCATGGTCCTACTCACCGCCCGCACGCGAAATCCGCTCGCCCGCAAAGCCGCCGATAAGTAAAAGCGCTTATCCGCGAGAGCTTCCAGTTAGCGAAGACCGCTGGCTCCTGAAAGCCGCTGGCTCGCAAAACCGCCAGTTCGCGACAACCGCTGATTCGCGACAAGCGCCGTTTCGCCACAAGCGCCCGTTCGCGACAAGCGCCCGCTCGCGACAAGCGCCCGTTCGCGACAAGCGCGGAAAGCCGCCGAGCCGAAGCCCGGCGGCTTTGCTTGCGGTCCGTCAGGACTGGATGAACTCCAGCAGGTCGGCGTTGATGACCGCGGCCTGCGTGGTGGGCATGCCGTGCGGGAACCCGGCGTAGGTCTTCAGGGTGCCGTTCTGCACGAGCTTGGCCGAGAGCGGGCCCGAGTCGGCGTACGGAACGACCTGGTCGTCGTCGCCGTGCATGACCAGGACCGGGACCGTGATCTTCTTGAGGTCCTCGGTGAAGTCGGTCTGCGAGAACGCGACCACGCCGTCGTAGTGGGCCTTGGCGCCGCCCATCATGCCCTGGCGCCACCAGTTCTGGATGATGGCCTCGATCGGCTCGACACCGTCGCGGTTGAAGCCGTAGAACGCCGTGGCCGGCAGCTCGCGGTAGAAGACCGAGCGGTTGGTCGCCACCTGCTCCTGGATGCCGTCGAAGACGCTCTTCGGCAGGCCGCCCGGGTTGTTCTCGGTCTGCACCATGATCGGCGGTACGGCGCTGATCAGTACCGCCTTGGCGACGCGGCTCTCGCCGTGCCGGGCGATGTAGTGCGCGACCTCGCCACCACCGGTCGAGTGCCCGACGTGAATCGCGTCGTGCAGGTCGAGGTGCGCGGTCAGCGCGGCCAGGTCATCCGCGTAGTGGTCCATGTCGTGACCGTCGGCCACCTGCGTCGAACGGCCGTGACCCCGGCGGTCGTGGGCGATGACCCGGTAGCCGCGCTGAAGGAAGAACATCAGCTGCGCGTCCCAGTCATCGGACGACAGCGGCCATCCGTGGCTGAAGACGATCGGCTGGCCTGAGCCCCAGTCCTTGTAGAAGATCTCGACGCCGTCGGTGGTCGTGATGAAACCCATGCTGTTCCCCCCTAGTTCCTTGCTTGCCACGTCAACTTATGCCGTTGACCTGTGACGGACCACGAAACCGTGATGAACAAATGGGTGCCCTCCATCACGCGAGCAACCTGAGTAAGGTGCGCACCTCAGACCCCCTACGCCCCCGGCCGGCCCGCGTCCACAAGCACGCGTTCCGAAGTCTTGATGGCTTTTCTCCTTTTTGCCGACCTCCTCTGCACGAGCGCGCCCACACCGGCCAGGCTCATGCCGACGCCCAGGCCGAAAGCCGTGCCGAGCAGCGGCGAGTCGGCGAAGGCGACGCCTCCGAGAAGACCCAGACTGATGATGTACGCGGCCCAGGCCGCACTCGCCAGCAACGAGAACAGCCGAAACCGGCTCGTCGGAAACGACACCGACCCGGCGGTGACGGCACTCGCCGTACGCCCGTAAGGCAGGAAGCGCCCCACCAGAATCGCCACCCCGCCGTATCGCCCCAGCGCCCGTTCGGCCCGCTCCTTGGCGGCGATCAGCTTGCGGCTCCTGACCCAGCGCCCGGCCCGGCGTCCCAGCGCGTACGCGATCCCATCCCCCGCCATGCCGCCGGCCACCACGGCCACCGCCAGCGCCACGAGAGAAGACGAGCCGCTCGCCGACATCGCGCCGAGGCTGATCACCACAGCTTCGGACGGCATGGCCGGGAAGAACCCGTCGATCGCCACCAGCACGAACACGACGAGGTAGATCCAGGGCGACGAGATCAGCGGCATCACATGGTCCAGCAACGACGTCCTCCTCGATCTCTGCCATCGACCGTACGGATTGCCGGAACGCCGTTCGATGGTGCAAGCCCGCCGATCTTGGGTAGGGGCAGCACCACCAGCTCTCGTAGCCTTACAGCCCGCCCGGGCCGGATGCTTACAGGTTGCTTGCCAGCGGCCGAATTCTGACCGCATTGCCTGCGACTCTCGCGGCATGACCACACCGATTCTGCTTGCGCCCGGCTCGGTCCCCGAGGTGGGCGCCGTGCTCAATCCGTTCGTGATCGTCGACGACGCCGCGGCCTTCATCGAGTTCACCTCCGAAGTCTTCGGTGTACCGGAAACCGCCGAGGCGCGAACCTCGATGCCCGACGGCAAGCTCATCCATGCCCAGCTCCGCCTCGGCACCGTCGACCTCATGGTCGCCGACCGCCTCGACGGCTGGCCGCCACGCCCCGGCCTCCTGCAGGTCTGGGTCCACGACGCGGCCGAAGTCCTCCAGCGCGCCACCACCCTCGGCGCCACCACGGTCACCGAGCCGCTCCCGTTCTACGGCGAAATCACGCTCGCCCGCATGCTCGACCGCTGGCAGAACCTCTGGTGGCTCTGGTCCCCGGCGCCGGGCCAACCCGACCCGCTGCCGTCGTGGGAGGGCGGCTCGGACGCCATCTTCGGCACCCTCGACGAAACCCTGAAATCCCTGGCCACCCCTGGGTCGCGGCTATGAAGTCGAGGGCGCCGCAGGGAACGCCGGCGGAGGCGACCTCGGCGGAGCCCAGGCTCCGTAGGTGCCCTACGTGATCCAAGCCTGACCGTGGCGGTCCGTGAGCGATCGCGGACCGTAGCCGGCAACGGTGACGGGCTGACAGTCTCATGCCGCGGCCTCCACAACGGCGGTGGCGATCACAAGGTCCTCCCAGCCCATCCCCACGGTTTTGATCAACCGGGGCCGGGCGGCAGTGGAATTCTGGACCAGGTCGGCATAGGTGACCAGCGCTCCGGCGTCGATCACGCCGGCGTCGAGGGCCTGAATGACGTCGCCGGCCTCACGCAGGGCGGCGGCGCGCGACTCGACGAGCACGCCACCGCGGCGCACCGTCGCGGCGTCGACCTCCCTGGCGTCAGGCTCGTGGGAGCCGACGGCGACCACCACGGCCTCAGGCGCGAGCAGAGAACCGGGGAAGAGCGGCTGCCGGGCCGTGGTGCAGCAGACCACGAGGTCGGCGTCGGCGACCGCTTCAGCGCCGGCGGCGCTCGCACCGACACTGTCGGCGAAAGCGGCCGTTCTCGCCGGGTCCCGGCCCACGACGCGTACGGAATCAATCGGTCTTGTCTCCCGCAGCGCCTCGATGTGGCCCCGGGCCTGAGGGCCGGTGCCGAAGACGACAAGCCGGTGAGCGCCGGGCGGCGCGACCAGGTCGACACCGAGCGCCGACACCGCCGGGGTGCGCAAAGCGGTCAGCGCCGCGCCGTCGAGAACCGCGCGGGGAACTAGCGTCTCGGCGTCGAAGAGCACGTAGACCCCATGGACACGGGGCAGGCCACGAGCCGGGTTGCCGGGCGCGATGGTGACCAGTTTGACGCCGGCGGTCTTGTGATCGGCCGACGGCATCACCAGGATCTCACCGGTGCCGGTATCTATAGGTACGCGCGAGGGTTCGCGCTCGGGGTCGAGGCCGGCGGCCAAGGCGCCGCGCAGGGCTGCGACGGCTCGGGGAAAGCCGAGCGAGTGCACCTGGTCCGCGTTCAACATGCGCTGTACTATGTCACACACCACTGAAGGAGGCAACGAGATGACGATCGGACCGCTGCAGATCGCCGGCAGCTATCGCCAGTCGGTTGAGGAGGCGGTCGCGGCCGCGATCGTCTCCGGGGAGTTCCCGCCGGGCACCATGCTGACCGCTCCCACGCTGGCCGCGCGCTTCGACGTCTCCGCCACCCCCGTCCGGGAAGCGCTGTTGAATCTGGAGAAACGCGGGTTCGTCGAGATCGCGCGCAACAAGGGCTTCCGGGTCACCGAGGTCAGCCAGCAGGAACTCGAGCAGATCGTGCAGATCCGCCAGTGGCTCGAGGCGCCGGCGATGCGGCTGCTGGCCGGCAAGATCGAGGGCACGGTGCTGACCGAGCTCCGCGCCCAGGCCGAGGAGATCGTGACCAGCGCGGACGCCTCCGCCCTGCAGACCTATCTGGCGGCCGACATGGCCTTCCATCTTCATCTGCTCAGCCTGACCGGTAATGATCGGCTGGTCGCGCTGGTCGGCGACCTGCGGCAGCAGACCCGGCTGGTCGGCCTGGCCGACATGCTCGGCAGCACTGAGCTGGCTCGATCATCGGCCGAGCACCACACACTGCTCGACCTTCTTGTGGCTGGCGAGGGTGCCGCCGCAGAGGGTCTGATGCGCGTGCACATCGGCCACGTCACCGGCTGGTGGAGCGGCCGTCCCGAGGGTCCTCGATGAAAGTCATCGTCGTCGGCGCCGGCGTGGTCGGTGCCGCCGTCGCCCGGGAACTGACCGGCGCGGGCGTCGCGGTGACCGTTCTCGATCGGTCAGCCTCGGCGGGCGGCACGTCGGCCGCCGGCGAGGGCAACCTGCTGGTCTCCGACAAGGGACCCGGCGCCGAGCTCGAGCTCGCCCAGCGCTCGCTCACCCTCTGGGCGGCCATGAAAGACGAGGTCGAAGGCTTTCCCAGCATGGAGTACGAGGCCAAGGGCGGCCTGGTCGTCGCCACCACCGAGGCCGGCGCCGCGGGATTGCAGTCGTTCGCGTCGAGCCAGCGTGGCGCCGGGGTGATCGCGGATGACGTCGACCCGCACGAACTGGAGCCCGATCTCACCCCCGACTGCACCGCGGCCGTCCATTACCCGCAGGACGCTCAGGTGCAGCCCGCGATCGCTACCGAGGCGCTGCTGGCCGAGGCTCGCCGCCGCGGCGCCGTCGTGCGTCAAGGAGCCGAAGTGCTCGCGCCCCTCCTGGTCGGCGATCGGCTCGCCGGGGTCCGCACCACCGCCGGTGACCTGCTCGCCGACCATGTGGTGGTGGCCGCCGGCCCATGGTCGGGCGAGGTGGCCGCCCGCCTGGGTGTCGCGCTACCGGTGCGGCCCCGGCGCGGAACGATCCTGGTCACGACCCGTATGCCGCAACGCATTCGCCACAAGGTGTACGACGCGGACTATGTGGGCGCCGTCGGTTCGAGTGACGCCGCCCTGCAGACGTCCAGCGTGGTCGAGTCCACGGCGTCCGGCACCGTCCTGATCGGCTCGTCGCGCGAGCGGCGCGGCTTCGACGGGCGGATCGAGCACGGGTCCTGTCGGCGCTGGCCGCGAAGGCGATAGCGCTCTTCCCCTTCCTGTCCGACGTCGCGGTGATGCGGGCGTACGGCGGTTTTCGCCCCTATGTGCCTGATCATCTGCCGGTGATCGGGCCGGATCCCCGCCTTTCCGGCCTGTGGCACGCGACCGGGCACGAGGGCGCGGGCATCGTGTTGTCGGCGGCGACCGCCGAGCTCCTGGCCGACTTGCTGCTGGGGCGGCCGGTGAAGGTGCCCGCTTCGGCCTTCGCAGTGGAAAGGCCGACTTTGGCCTCGCATCTCGCCAGTAGTGTGTGACATACTACTGGCATGACGACGACCGGACCGATGCCCGTGGCCCCTGCCGACGACCCCGTCCGGCCCGGAGCCGCAGCGGAGATCGTGATCGTGGTCGACGACGTTCCACTAGCGGGCCTGGCTGGGCAGACCATCGCGGGAGTGCTGATGGCGGCGGGCCGTCAGAGCTGGCGCACCACCGGCCGGCGGAGCCGCCCTCGCGGAGTTTTCTGCGGCATCGGTGTCTGCTTCGACTGCCTGGTCACCGTGAACGGGCTGCCCGACGTGCGCGCCTGCCAGCGCCGCGCGGCCGACGGAGACGAGGTGACCACCCATGCCTGAGGTGCTGATCATCGGGGCCGGGCCGGCCGGACTGGCCGCCGCCGCGGCGGCCCGTCGCTCCGGCGCCCGGGTCATCGTGCTCGACGCCGCCGAGGAGGTCGGCGGTCAGTATTGGCGTCACCTGCCGGCGCAGCGCCCGGCCGCCCGCGAGCACGTGCTTCATCACGGCTGGGATCGGTTCGCCGCTCTGCGGAGGGAGCTGACCGGCGCCGAGATCGTGACAGCGGCGCAGGTCTGGCTGGCCGAGCGTCACGACGACCGGCCGCCCACGATACGGGTCCTCGTCGGCCCGGCCGACGGGAACGATCGCCGGTCGCGGACGTTCGAGCCCGACGCTCTGGTGCTGGCGACCGGCGCCTACGAGCGGACCCTGCCCTTCCCGGGGTGGGACCTTCCCGGCGTCTTCACCGCCGGGGCCGCCCAGTCCCTGGCCAAAGCCGAACGGGTCGCGGTCGGCCGGCGCGTGCTCGTCGCCGGGGCCGGCCCCTTCCTGCTGCCGGTGGCGTCGAGCCTGATCCGCACGGGAGCGCGGGTGGCCGGGGTGCTCGAGGCCGGCGGCTGGGGCCGGCTCGGCCGGGCCTGGACGGCTCGGCCCACCGAGCTGCTGAGCGCGTCGCGCAAGGCCGGCGAGCTGGCCGGGTACGTCCGCGATCTCGCGCGCCACCGCGTTCCCTACCGCGTGGCGACCGGCGTGATCGCCGCCCACGGGCACGACCGGGTCGAAGAGGTGACCGTCGCCCGCCTGGACACGCAGTGGACGCCGATCCCGGGCACGTCCAGGAGACTCGTGGTGGACGCGGTGTGCGTCAGCCACGGCTTCCTTCCCCGGACGGAGCTGGCCGTCGCCGCCGGGTGCGAGACCGGGCCGGAGGGTGCCGTCGCCGTGGACGGCGATTGCCGCACCAGCGTGCCCGGCGTCTTCGCGGCCGGCGAGATCACCGGCATCGGCGGTGCCGATCTGGCCCTGGCCGAGGGAACGATCGCGGGCACGGTGGCCGCCGGCGCCGCGCCCACGGCCGCTCAGCGCCGTGACGTGCTGACGCACCAGCGCTTCGCCGCCCGCCTCGGTGCCGGGCACGGCATCCGCCCGGGCTGGACCGGGTGGCTCGCCGACGACACTCTGATCTGCCGCTGCGAGGAGGTGACCGCCGGCGAACTGCGCGACATCGCCGTGGCCACCGGGTCACGCGGCCTGCGGTCCCTGAAGCTGAGCACCCGTGCGGGGCTCGGCGTCTGCCAGGGCCGGGTCTGCGGGCGCAGCGTCGAGGAACTTCTCGACCGTACGACCGGTGGCCTGCTCGACCCGGGCCGGACCGCCACCCGCCCCCTGGCCGGCCTGGTTCGCCTCGGCGAGCTGGCACGCATGCAAGGAGACACCGAATGACCGAGACTCTGCGTGGGGTCATCGTCGCCACCGCCCTCCCCTACCGCGAAGACTCCTCCGCCCCCGCCGGCCTGGCCGTCGACTACGACAAGTTCGCCGAGCATTGCGACTGGCTGATCAGCAGCGGCTGCCACGGCGTCGGGCCCAACGGCTCGCTCGGTGAGTACTCCTCGCTGACCGACGCCGAGCGCCGCAAGGTCGTGCAGGTGGCGGTCGAGGCCGTCGGTGGCCGCGGCGTGGTCGTCGCCGGCGTCCACGGTCCCGGCTGGCATCAGGCGAAACACTGGGCCGAGCTGGCCGCCGAGGACGGCGCCGACGGTGTGCTGGCCCTGCCCCCGACCATGTACCGGGCCAGCGCGGCGCAGGTGGTCGAACACTACACGCACATCGCCGAGGCCGGGCTCCCGATGATGATCTACAACAACCCCCATGACACCAAGGTCGACCTGGTCCCCTCGCTGGTGGCCGAGATCGCGCGGATTCCGCAGGTGAAGGCGGTGAAGGAGTTCAGCGGCGACGTGCGGCGGCTCTTCGAGATCCGCGAGAGGTGCGACATCGACGTGGTGGCCGGCGCCGACGACGTCCTGTTCGAGCTCATGGTGGACGGCGCGGTGGGCTGGTTCGCCGGCTTCCCCAACGTCTTCCCCGCCGAGTCGGTGCTCATCTACAACCTCATGCGCGACGGCCAGGTCGCCGAGGCCCGCGCGCTGTACGAGAAGCTGGTCGCGCTCTTCCGCTGGGACTCGCGCACCGAGTTCGTCCAGGCCATCAAGCTGAGCATGGACATCGTCGGCCGGTACGGCGGCCCGTGCCGGCCACCGCGCGGCGCCCTCACGCCGGAGCACCGTGCCCAGATCGAGGCCGAGACCAAGCGGGCGGTCGAGGCCGTCGCGACCCTGGCGGTCTGACATGCGCGCGTCCCGCATGTTCACCGCCGTCGACTCGCACACCGAGGGCATGCCGACGCGGGTCGTCACCGGCGGCGTCGGCACGATCCCCGGCGCCACGATGAACGAGCGCAGGCTGTACTTCATCGAGCACCTGGACGGCATCCGGCAGCTACTGATGAACGAGCCACGCGGGCACGCGGCCATGAGCGGCGCGATCCTTCAGCCACCGGCCCGGCCGGACGCCGACTTCGGCGTGGTCTACATCGAGGTGTCGGGCTGCCTGCCGATGTGCGGACACGGCACGATCGGCGTGGCGACGGTGCTGGTCGAGACCGGCATGGTGCCGGTCACCGAGCCGGTCACGACGATCCGGCTCGACACACCGGCCGGGCTGGTCGTGGCCAAGGTGCACGTGAGCGACGGGCACGCGGACGCGGTGACCCTGGAGAACGTGCCCGCCTACTGCGACCGGCTGGACGCGAGCATCGACGTTCCGGGCGTCGGCACGGTCCCGTACAGCCTGGCCTTCGGCGGCAACTTCTACGCGATGGTCGACCTGGAAGCGGTCGGGCTGCCGTTCGACCGGGCCCGGCAACGCGACATCCTCGACGCCGGCCTGGCCATCATGAACGCGATCAACCTGACGGACCCGCCCCGGCACCCCTCGATCGCCGGCGTCGACCATTGCCATCACGTCGAGTTCATCGCGCCGGGCTCCGACGCCCGGTTGTCCCGGCACGCGATGGCCATCCATCCGGGCTGGTTCGACCGCTCGCCCTGCGGGACCGGCACGTCGGCCCGGATGGCTGAGCTCTGGGCACGCGGTGAACTGGCGCTCGACCAGGACTTCGTCAACGAGTCGTTCATCGGCAGCCGCTTCACCGGCCGCCTGATCGGCGAAACCACCGTCGGCGGGCGGCCTGCCGTCCTGCCGACCATCACCGGCCGTGCTTGGGTGACCGGCATCGGCCAGTACATGCTGGACCCGTCCGACCCATATCCCACCGGCTTCGCGTTCTGAGGTTCCCATGACTGACGTAATCGGCGCCGCGGCCGCGGCCGACTTCGGCTCCTTCTCACCCCGCGATCGGGGCCGCGCCCTGGTCGCCGTCGCGGACGCGCTCGACGCCGCGGCCGACGAGCTGATTCCCGTGGCCCAGGCCGAGACGGGCCTGGCCGAGGGACGGCTGCGCGGCGAGCTCAAGCGGACAACCGTGCAGCTGAGACTCTTCGCCTCGGTCGCGGCCGCGGGTGAGTTCCTTGACGTACGCATCGACGACGCCGACCCGGAGTTCGTGCTCGGGCCGCGACCCGACCTGCGGCGCTACCGGGTGCCGCTGGGCCCCGTGCTCAACTTCGCGGCGAGCAACTTCCCGTTCGCCTTCTCGGTGCTGGGCGGCGACACGGCCTCGGCCCTGGCAGCCGGATGCGCGGTCGTGGTCAAGGCCCACCCCGGCCACCCGAAGCTCTCCGACCGCACCGCCGAGGTCGCCCGCGCCGCTATCGCCTCCACCGGGCTCCCGGCCGACGCCGTGACCGTCATCCACGGCCAGGACGAGGGCGTGGCCGCACTGCGCGACCCTCGGATCACCGCGGCCACCTTCACCGGATCGGTGGCCGGGGGCCGGGCGCTGGCCCGCATCGCCGCCGAGCGGGACCATCCGATCCCGTTCTACGGCGAGCTCGGCAGCATCAACCCGGTCGTGGTGACGCCCGCCGCCCTGGCCGAGCGGGCCGAACAGATCGCCGCCGGTTTCGCCACCAGCGTCACCAGTTCCGCCGGCCAGCTGTGCACCAAGCCGGGACTCCTCTTCGTTCCCGCCTCCGGCGACTTCGCCGGGCTCGCGGCTGGGGCGTTCGAGGCGGCGGGCCCGCACAGGCTGCTGCACCCGGGCATCGCCCAGGGGTACACACGGCGACGGGACGAGGTGCTGGGCACGCCGGGCGTCACCGTGGTCGTGACCGGTGAGGTCGCTGAGCTCGAGGCCTCGCCGACGCTGGTCGAGACCGATGTGGCGACGCTGATCGCGCATCGGGACACCCTGCTGGACGAGGCTTTCGGGCCGCTGTCGGTGGTCGTCCGCTACGAACCGGGTGGAGCGCTCGCGGCCGAACTGGCCGGGCTGGTCGAGGGGTCCCTGGCGGCCGGCGTGCACACCGGCGCGGGCGAGGACTCGCCGTGGCTGCGCGATCTGGTCGCGCTCCTGAGCGACCGGTCGGGCCGGCTTCTCTTCAACGGGTGGCCGACCGGGGTGGCGGTGACTCCGGCCCAGCAGCATGGCGGTCCGTGGCCGGCCACCACCAACCCGACCACCACGTCGGTCGGCACGGCGGCGATCGACCGGTTCCTGCGTCCGGTCACCTATCAGGACTGTCCGCCGGAGCTGCTGCCGGAGCCGCTGCGCGACGACAATCCCTGGCACGTCCCGCAGCATCGCTCCCCCGCCGGGGAATCCGCGCGCTGGGGCGAGATCTGACGGGGGTCTGCACCTGCGGACATCGCGGGTTGCCCGTGACGGGAAGGAGCCTGGGCGGTAGGTGATCATCCGCGCTTCGGTAGGTGGATGACTGACGTTCGGCAATCGCGTAACTCCGCCCGCGACCGGGTGGCATACGCGGGCGTCATCATGGCGGCGACCGTGGTGGCGTTCGCGGCGGGGGCGGGAAGCCCGCTCTTCGTGCTCTACCAGAGGGAATGGGGGTTTCCGGACTGGGAGTTGACCGCGGCGTTCACCGTCTACGCCGTAGCGCTGCTGGCCACGCTGCTCATCGCCGGGTCACTGTCCGACCACATCGGGCGGCGGCGGGTGGTGACCGGCGCGCTGATCCTGATGCTGGTCGCCTCGGGCCTGTTTCTCGCGGCCGACGGCATCGGATGGGTGATCGCGGCGCGGGTCGTGCAGGGGTTGGCCACCGGTGCCGCCACCAGCACGTTCACGGCGATGATCGTGGAGCTGGCGCCGGACGCGGGCAAGCGGACGGCGACGCTGATCAGCAGCGCGGCGCCGGTCGGCGGGCTGGCGCTGGGCGCGTTCGGAGCGGGTGTCGCGGTGCAGGTGAGCGACCGGCCGACCGTGGTGGTGTTCGGGTCGTTGACCGTGGTCTTCGTGCTGGGCATCGCGGCGGTGCTGTTGGCCCGTGAGACCGCCACGCCACGGCCCCACGCGCTGGCCTCGCTGCGGCCCCGGCTGGCCGTGCCGCGGCGGGCCGCGGGCGAGTTCGCCGCGGCCGCTCCGCTGTTGGCGGCCGCGTGGAGCCTGTCCGGCCTGTTCCTCGGGCTCGCCCCGTCGATCGACCACGGCATCTTCGGCGTCGACAGCGGCACGGTCAACGGGCTCGTCGTCGCCCTGCAGCCCACGTCGTCCGCGATCGCCGGGCTAGCGCTCGGCGGCATCCCGACCCGCCGGCGGGCCGTACTCGGCAGCGCGCTGGTCCTCGCCGGTGTCGTCGTGGCCGCCATCGGCGCGGTGACCGGAACGCTCGTCGTCTTCGGCCTCGGCGCCGTCATCGGCGGCATCGGGTTCGGCAGCGGGTTCGCCGCCACGCTGCAGATTCTCGGTCCGCTGGCCCGCGAACACGAACGGGGCGGGCTGTTCTCCGCGGTCTACCTGGTGAACTACCTGGCCTACGGCGTGCCCGCACTGATCGCCGGCCTCGTCGTCGACCGGGCCGGCCTGAGCGCCACCGTCGTCGGCTATGCCGCGGTCACCGCCGCACTGGCCACGGTCGCCCTCTTCGTGCAGACGGCCCGCGCGCGGACAGCCTCACCCGCTCCGATCGTCCACGCACCCGACTCGCCCCGAGGCGGAGGACGATCCGGTCGCGTTGGTGGAGGAAACACGCCCGCACCGGATACGACCTCGCCCGAGACCACGAGCGAGTGCGCGACGAGGCCCGGCCGGTGAAGGCGCTGTGGTCCACGACGACAAGAGCCGGGTCCGAGCCCGGACCGCGCCCCTGCGGAGCAGACGCGCAGTCAGATGACTCCGAAGCGCATGGCGTGGGCGATTATGTGGGAGCGGTTGCGCAAGGACAAGCGGCGGAGGATGCCGCTGATCACTGCTTTCACCGTTCGTTCGGAGCAGTTCAGGTGGGCGCCGATCTCGGTTGTTTCCCAGCCCTCGGCCATGAGGCGGATCACCTCCACCTCGCGTGGGCGCAAGCCTGAGGCGGCTCTGCCGGACTCGTCGAGGACGTCGCTCTGCAATTGGCGTACGTGGGTCATCAGGTCGCCCGCCAAGCCCGGCGGGAGGACGGCGCCGCCTCCGACCGCGGTGTGGATGCTGCCGGACAGGCGGTCGGTGGTTACGGCGGCTACGGGCAGGACGCTCACCACCCGGCATTCGACGGCGGCGAGCAGCTCTTCGCGGGTGATCTCCTCCACGATCAGGACCACCGGGCGGCGGGTTTCGACCGAGGAGCGGCGCAAGGCGGGGATCACCCGGCCGTCCACCCGGGCGGCGGCGAAGACCAGCACATCGGCCGTGGCGCCGTCGCCGTCGACGATGTGGAGACCGGGGACGAGCCCGAGCAGCCGGGACAGGCCTGCCAGGTTCAGCGGATCGGTGGCACGCAGAGCGACCGTGATCGCTGCCGGGGCAAGGCCGGCAATCGGTGTCGCGGCCAGGGGCGTGATCGTTGTGGGGGCAAGGGCGGTTGTCTCCATGGGCAAAAGCGTGCGCCGCGGACGTGGCGGGACCATGCGTCGTTCGACCGGTCGGCGGTGAGGGCCGGTATTGTCGGGGCTGTTGATTGATGAACTTGGATGGAAGAGGAGAGTTCATGACGTCGCATGTTCGGGTCGATCTCGGCGATCCCGCGTTTCATGCCAATCCCCATCCGTTCTACGCTCGGCTGCGCCGCGAGGATCCGGTGCATTGGGTACGGCTTCCCGATGGGACCGGCGCCTGGCTGGTCACCAGGTATGAGGACGCAAGGCACGCGTTGAGTGATCCGCGCCTGTCCAAGCAGTACCCGGCGGTCGGGCTCCCGGCGGTCAGCCGGCACATGCTCGCCGCGGATCCGCCCGACCACACGCGGCTGCGCCGGCTGGTGTCGGCGGCCTTCACCGCGCGCCGCGTCGAGGCTCTGCGCCCGCGGATCGAGGAGATCACGGCCGGCCTCCTCGACGAGATGAGTGGTGGCGGGGAGGTTGATCTGATTGACGCCTTTGCGTTTCCGCTTCCCATTCAGGTGATCTGTGAGCTGCTGGGGGTGCCGGCCGGCGATCGGGACGCCTTCCGGGAGTGGACCACCGCCATCGTCGGCGGGCCGCAGCCTGGGGTCGATCACGCGGGGGCGGTGCTCGCCTTGATCGCCTACATCCAGGATCTGCTCGGGCGGCGGCGCCACCAGGGCGGCGACGACCTCCTCGCGGCGCTTCTCGACGTTCGTGAGGAAGGGGACCGGCTCAGCGAGGACGAACTCACCTCGATGGTGTTCCTGCTGCTCATCGCCGGGCACGAAACCACCGTCAATCTGATCGGCAACGGGGCCTGGCTGCTGCTCAGCGACCGTCAGCGGTGGGAACGGCTGGTCGCCGAGCCCTCGCTGCTGCCGGCGGCGATCGAGGAGATGCTGCGGTTCGAGGCGCCCGTCGAGACCGCCACCTTCCGGATCGCCGTCACCGATCTGACCATCGGCGACCAGCATGTCGCGGCCGGCGATCAGGTCGTGGTCGGGCTGTTGGCGGCCAACCGCGACGAGCGTTTCCCGGCGCCGGACGACATGGTGCTCGATCGGGACAACAACGCGCATCTGGCCTTCGGGCACGGCATCCACTACTGCCTGGGTGCGCCGCTGGCCCGGCTGGAAGGCCAGGTCGCCTTCACCCGGCTGATCGAGCGCTTCCCCGATCTGCGGCTGGCGCCGGAAGCCCGGCCCGACTGGCGGCCGGGGCTGCTTCTGCGCGGGCTGCGGGAGTTGCCCGTACGGCTGTCTTGAACCGCGGTTTCACAATCGGGGCATGGGCTGGTGGGGACGGGCGGATTGCCCGGTACGCGAAGTGGAGCGGGACTGGATCGAGACGTCGCTGGACTGGATGATCGGCCAGTTCGGCCGCGAGCGGCTGCTCGGGACGGTGGTGCTGCCCACCGACGAGTTCTTCCCGGGGGTCTACCGGGGAAGCCGGGACGACATCCGGGCGGTGTTCCGCCGGGTCAGCGCGCACATGGGAGTCGACCCGGCGGCCATCGACCTCGAGCATGACGCCGACGAGGAGGACGACGCGCTGGCGGCGTCCGTGCCGCTGAACCGGCAGTGGCAGGTGGCGGCCGGGCATCACCGCGTCCGGGACGGGCGGTCGGTCATCGGCATCCGCGACGACAAGGCGGCCGAGCCGATGGCCCTGGTCGCGACCATCGCGCACGAGCTGGGTCACGCGCTCCTGCTCAACGACGCCGGCACGGTCCGGATCGACCCCGAGCGCGAGGATCACGAGCCGCTGACCGACCTGCTCACGGTCTTCTTCGGGCTGGGCATCTTCACGGCCAACGCCGCCTTCGAGTTCAACCGGCACGAGACCGGCTACCGCACGTCGCGGCTGGGCTATCTGACCGAGCCGATGTACGGGTACGCGCTGGCCCGGTACGCGTGGCTGCGCGGCGAGCCGGATCCGATGTGGGCGCGATGCCTGGACACCAACCCACGGGCGTACCTCAAGCGGGGTCTTCGGTATCTGAGCCGGAACCCGGTGTGACGCCGCGGGCCAGGGCGGCCAGCGTGGCGTGATCGATACGATGGGTCAGCGCGTCGGCGTGGCGGTGCAGGAGCAGCCATCGGCCCTCGACCCGCCGGAAGGCCAGGGTCACGCGCAGCGACCAGTCCTGGTTCAGGCCGCCGATGCGGCCGTGCTGGTGCTCGATCAGGACCACCACGGCCAGGTCGCCCGAGTGGTGGGCGGCCACGATCTCGGTCTCCACCTCGCCGCCCTGGAACCACTCGGCGATGCCCGCCGCCGCCTCGTCGGTCAGGGTCGCGCCGTGGTCGACCGCACCGCCGTACGGGGACATCAGGGTGTAATCACCAGCGTGCGGAAGCAGGTCGGCATAGCCGCGCGCGTCACCCTGGATCAGGCAGCGGGCCGCCGCGGACACTCGGTCGAGCAGGGGCGCGAGATCGGTCATCGGGCCATGGTGACCGCCGCCGCGCCGAAGCGCCGCCGGGTAGGCGACAACCGGCGGCCGACTACCTGACCAGGGTGGCCAGCAGGCCGAGGTTGAGCAGGATGACCAGGGCGCCGGCCAGCCAGGCGGCGGCCGTCGTGATCCGGCGTCAACCCCGACCCCAGCTCGGGCCGGGCGATCCGGTTCAGCTTGATGGTGTCGTACGCGAAACCGGCCGCCGCCGGCGGACGCCCCGGCCAGCGGCAGCGGCAGCCCGAACAGCAGGTGCAGGCCCAGGGCCGCCCCCACGACGGCGACGTCGGAGACGGCCGAGATGGGCTACATCGCCCAGGGCGCGGGCCGGATGACCAGCCGATGCCCCGCGACATCGGCTACCGCGCGGCCCTGAGCGCCCTACGCCCGGAGACGGTCGCGGCCGCCTTCGAGATCGCGCCCGAGGACGTGCCGGCGCTGCCGTTCACCCCGGCCGACCCGCTGATCGTGGGCCGGGTCAACCAGGTCGACCGGGGATGAACGGTCAGGCGCCCTCGTACGCCCGAATGATCGTCTGATCGATCGAACTGCCGCCGGCGGCGCCGGCGGAACTGCATTTCGATTCAACGGTCCCTTCGGCCCTACTGGAAGGCGGCCGGCCGGACGAGCCTGAAGCCATGACCACACTGTCCGTCTTCGATCTGCTCGCCCTGCACGACTTCGCGGCCGACATGCCGGCGCACTGGATGCACCGGCTGTCGTGGGCGGGCCGTCCGGTCTACCGCGCGTCGGGCCACCGGCTGTGCCGCGAGGACGGCCCGGCCGACCGGTTCTGGCTGATCCACTCGGGCACGGTTGCGATCGACCTGTTCGTGCCCGGCCGCGGCGACGTCACCATCGAACGTCTCGGTCCCGGCTCGGTGGTCGGCTGGTCGTGGCTGCTGCCACCCTGCCGCTGGCGTTTCGGGGCGGTCGTCGCCGAGGACATCCGCGCGGTCGAGCTCGACGCCGTACGCGTCCACAAGCTCATGTCCGAGGACCCGGACCTGGCCCGCGACCTGAGCCAGCGGTTCCTCGCCGTCACCGGCGACCGCCTGGCCGCCGCCCGCCACCGCCTGGTCGAGCTCTACGCGGTAGCCCCGTAACCGCCGTCCGCGTAGGCCCGCGTTACCAGCGCGGGTCGGGAATGTACGGGGATGCTCGCCGCGGGGTTGGAGGCGCAGCGCACGCGGGCGAGCTCGACGATGACGGGCGTCGACTGGTGGTGCGTAACGGTCACGCCCGGCCGCGGCAGGTGCTACCAGTGCCGGCGCGGAGGAAGCGATTAGGCCCTCGGATTCTGGACCGCGCTGCCGGCGCCCGACCGACGGCGGGATCCTCCAGAATTGCCTGTCGTTCGGTTCGCCGGGCCGTCAGGAGGCCCGGGTAGGGTCCTAAGCGTGTTCCCACGGCAGGAGCCCACGAGCTCCGCAGCCGCCCCGGGCGTTCTCACGTTGAGAGGTTTCGTCAATGGCATGCCGCATCAGTGAGCTCGTACTCGATTGCCACGACCCCGAGTTGCTGGCGCGGTTCTGGTGCGAGGTCCTGGACTTCGTCGTGCTCGACCGCGAAGAGGACGGCAGTCTCGAGATCGGGCCCCGCGACGGGTTCGGCGGCCCGCAGCCGACGATCATCCTCAGCCGCAGCGACGAGCCGGCGAGGGGAAAGCCCCGGCTGCACATCGACGTCAACGCCACCGACCGCGATCAGGACGCCGAGCTCGAACGCCTCCTGAAGCTCGGAGCGCGCCCGGCCGACATCGGCCAGACCGGCGAGGAGCCATGGCACGTTCTCGCCGACCCCGAAGGCAATGAATTCTGCCTGCTCAAGCCTCGCCTCGATCCGCTCTGACCAACGCTGTTTCGAGAATTGCTCCCGCTCCGCGAGTCAAGGCCGCGAGTCAAGGCCGCGAGTCAAGGCCGCGTGTCAGGGCGGGGTTTGCGGGCTCGGTTCGGTGGGCCGGGCTTCGTGGCTGCTTCGCACGAGTGCTGCTCCGGCCACGCTGACCAGGACCAGCGCCAGGATCGGGACGGGGCCCAGCCGCTGGCCCAGGATCAGGCGGCCGGCGAGCGCGGCGGCCGCCGGCTGCAGGCTCATCAGCACTCCGAAGACGCGGGTGGGCAGGTCGCGCAGGGCGATCAGTTCCAGCGCGTACGGGATGACGCCCGCCAGCAACGCCACGATGACCGCGCCGCCGAGCAGCCGGGGCTGGGCGAAGGCCCGTACCGCCCCGGTGAAACCGAACGGCAGCACCAGCAGCGCGGCGACCGCGAACGACACCGCCAGCCCGCCCACTCCGGGCACCGCCGCGCCGAGCCGGGCGCTGAAGACGATGTACCCGGCCCCGCACGCCCCGGCGGCCAAGGCGAGCGCCAGCCCCGCCATCGGCACCTCCGCGCCGGCCCGCAACCCGAGCAACGCGACCCCGGCCCCGGCCGTGAGGGCGCACACCAGGTCGGCCACCCGTCGCGTCTGCGCCAGCGCGAGGATGAGCGGCCCGGCGAACGACGCGGTGACCACGATTCCTTGCGGCGCTGTCCGCAACGCCAGGTAGGACAGCAGAGTCAGCCCGGCCGCGAACACGCCGAGCAGCACCGCGGCCCGCCACGCCGCGCCCGTCCATCGCCACACCCGCGGCCGCACGGCCACGGCCAGGACGAGCGCCGCGAACCCCATCCGCCAGGCCAGGGTCCCGGCCGGGCCGAGCTCGCCGAAGAGCGTGCGGGCGACCGCCGAACCGGACTGGGCCGACACGACCGACGCCACCACCAGCAGCCCGGGCACCGTCCTCATGGCGCCGACGGTAGGGCGCCACGAGGACGGGGTGGAACGAAGTCGTACCGTCAGGCGACGACGGTCATGTAGGTTGTAGCAACAACTAATCTCGTGGGATGATGTGGTCATGGACACACGATGGCTGACCCCCGACGAGCTGAACGCCTGGGTTCGCCTGGCCGCCGTGCTCGAGCTGCTGCCCGGGGTGCTGGAGAGTCAGCTGCGCCGCGACGCCGACCTCGGGCACTTCGAGTACTACGTGCTCGCCATGCTCTCCGAGGCCGATGAGAAGACACTGCGGATGACGGCGCTGGCCCGGATGACCAACGCCACCCTCCCCCGGCTCTCGCACGTCGTGCAGCGTCTGGAGGCGCGCGGCTTCGTCGAGCGTTTCCCCTGCCCGGAAGACCGGCGCGCCACCAACGCCCGGCTCACCGGCGCCGGCTGGGAGAAGGTCGAGGCGAGCGCGCCGGGCCACGTCGCCACCGCCCGGGAGTACGTCGTCGACGCCCTCACCCCGGAGCAGATCACGCAGCTCAGTGAGATCACCGGCGCGATACTCACCCGCCTCGACCCGGGCGGCCACTTCGCCGCCCGCCGTACCTAGACAAGGGCCTGGAACTCGTCGTCGGTCAGCTGGATGTCGGCCGCCGCGCAGTTCTCCTCGAGATGCGCCACCGACGAGGTGCCCGGGATCGGCACCATCACCGGCGAGCGGCGCAGCAGCCAGGCCAGCGCCAGCTGGCCGGTCGTCGTGCCCGGGTGGGCCGCCGCGACCTCGTCCAGCGGGCCGCCCGGACGGGCCAGCGCGCCCGCGTCGACCGGCGCCCACGGAATGAAGGCGATGCCCTGCTCGGTGCAGTAGTCGAGCAGTTCCTCGGCCCGGCGGTCGCCCAGGTTGTAGCGGTTCTGCACCGAGGCGACCGGCACCCCGAACTCCTGCGCCTGCTTGACGTCCTCGACCGTCACCTCGGACAGGCCCACCTGCTTGGCCAGGCCCTCGTCGAGGAACCAGCGAAGCACCTCGAACTGCTCCTCGCGCGGCGTGTTCGGGTCGATGCGGTGCAGCTGCCACAGGTCGATCTGCTCCACGCCCAGGCGCCGCAGCGACAGCTGCATGCACTGTCGCAGGTACTCGGCGCGGCCCAGGGCGACCCACACGCCCGGCCCGGTCCGCGCGAAGCCGCCCTTCGTCGCGATGGCCACGTCGCCGTAGCCCTTGCCGTCGTGCAGAGCCTCCCGGATCAGATTTTCCGAGACCTCCGGGCCGTACGAGTCGGCGGTGTCGATGAAGGTGACGCCGAGCTCCACCGAGCGGCGCAACACCCGTACCGCCTCGCCGGGGTCGGCCGGCGGGCCCCAGATGCCCGGCCCGGTGATCCGCATGGCCCCGTACCCGAGCCGGTGGACCGTTTTGCCGCCCAACTCGATAGTGCCGCTTCCGGCGACGCTCATCATGTGCTCCTCGAAGTCTGCTGAGATCCCCAACCTATGCCGGCGCAAACACCAGCCGCCAATGCGCCGATTCGGCGTACGCGGGCCGTTGCCTCGACCTACGTTGAGCCCGTCAACACCGCTCTTATGGAGGACGGAACAATGTCCCAGCCTGTCTATCGCAAGCGGCTGACGGGCGGTCTGCTGGCCGTCGCGGCGTCCCTGGCCACCGTCGCCGTGGCCGCGCCCGCCCAGGCCGCCGCGGGTGACTTCCCGTTCAGCGACTTCAGCCTCAACGGGTCGGCCAGCTTCGTGTCGGCCAGCGACTCGCCCAGCTCCGTGCTGCGCCTGACCGGCGGCGGCTACCGGCAGGCCGGTTCCGCCTGGGGTGGCGAGCAGATCGATCTGACCCGCTCCTTCGAGACCAGTTTCCGCGTGCACCTGCGCGGCAACGCCCCGGGCGCCGACGGCGTCGCCTTCCTCGTGCAGGGGGTCGGCCCGCGCGCCCTCGGCGGCTGGGGCGGCGGCCTCGGCTACCGCGGCATCCGCCCGAGCGTGGCGGTCGAGCTCGACGACTTCCGCAACGCGGGCGACGCCGACGCCAACCACGCCGGGGTCGTGCTGCGCGGCAACCCGGACTACCACCTGTCCGCCGCCCCGGTCGCCCCGCCGTTGTTCGGCTCGCCGGTCGACGTCCGGGTCGGCTACGACGCCGGAGCCCACAACCTGACCGTCGACGTCGGCGGCCGCCGGCTGATCAGCACCGGCGTGGACCTCGCGGCCGAGGTCGGCGCCGGCCGGGCGTGGGTGGGTTTCACCGGCGCGACCGGCAGCACGTCGTCGACCCAGGAGATCCTCGACTGGAATCTCTCAGTCGGCTGACTCATGGCGGGCCCGGCCCCCGCTCCTAGCGTCGACGCCATGACGTGGAACGCTTCCGAGCGAGGGCCGGTCGCCCTGCTCACCTTCGACAACCCGCCGGACGGCCTGATGAGCTTCGCCGGCCTCCTCGAGCTGGGCGATCTGCTCGAGACGTACGCCGAGAAGCCCGCCGACATCAAGCTGATCGTTCTCACCGGCGGCGCTCCGGGCCTGTTCATCAACCACGCCGACCTGGCCGAACTCGCCAAGCTGGGCGCGGGCACCGCCACCGAGCGGGAGCGCGGGGCCTGGAGCCGCGCGCTGCGCCTGCTGGAGGAGATCCCGCAGCCGGCCATCGCGGCCATCGACGGCCTGGCCTCCGGCGGCGGCCACGAACTGGCCCTGGCCTGCACCCTGCGGGTGGGCTCGCCCGACGCCCGGCTCCAGCAGCCCGAGGTGCCGGCCGGTTTCATCCCGGGTGGCGGCGGAAGCGTACGGCTCCCCCGCCTCATCGGTCCCGGCCTGGCCGCCGACGTCATCCTGACCGGTCGCGAGGTCGGCGCCTCGGAGGCGCTGCGGGTGGGCTGGCTGAGCCGTGTCTTCTCCGGCTCCGACTTCCTGACCGAGGTTCTGGCCTGGGCGGACTCCATCGCCGCGGCCCCGGCGCCGGCCCTGGCCGCCGCCAAGAAGTCGATAGTTCAGGGCAGCCGCCTGCCGTTCGGCGCGGCCCAGGCCCAGGAACGGGAGCTGTTCAGCGGCGTTCTGGCTCGTTAGCCAGCAGCGCGAGGGCGTCGGCGGCCGGGCTGCCCGGCTCGGCGTGGTACATCACCAGTTGAAGGCCGTCGCTGCCGATGACCGCCAGCTTCTCCCGGCGCAGGCGCATCTCGCCGACGCGCGGGTGGTGGATGACGCCGGTGTCGCTGCCGCCGCGGTGGATGTCGTGCCGGGCCCACAGCTTGCGGAACTGCTCGCTCTTGAGCGACAGCTCGCCGATCAGCGACTGCAGGCGCGGGTCGTCGGTGTCGGTGCCCATCTCGGCCCGCAGCTGCGCCACCACGTTCCCGATGTTCTCGTCGAGGTCGGGGTGGGCCAGCCGGGCCGACGGGTCGGTGAAGAGCACGATGAGGCGGTTGGTGCCGGGCCGCATCAGCGGCGACAGCTCGGCCGCCAGCGGATTGGCGGCCAGCACGTCCCGGTAGCGGTTGACCACGAACGCGGGCACGTTCAGCGTGCCCAGCAGCATCGCGATCCCGTCCGGCACGCGGTCGGCGGCCTTCGCGGCCCGGCGCCGGCTCTTAGGCCGGGCCAGGTCGAGGAGGTACGCGGCTCCCTCGGCGTCGAGTTGCAGGACGCGGGCCAGCGCCTCGACGACCTGGGCCGACGGCGTACGGTCGCGGCCCTGTTCCAAGCGCAGGTAATACTCCGCGCTGATCCCGGCCAGCATCGCCACCTCCTCGCGGCGCAGCCCCGGCACCCGCCGCAGCCCGCCGCCGGGCAGGCCCACCTCGCGCGGCGTCACCAGTTCCCGGCGTGCCCTCAGAAAGTCACCCAGCGCGTTGTCCGTAGCCATGATCCCCACGATACGAAGCACCGGGGCCGGGTGCCTGTCCCCGCCACTACCAGGAACAACTCTGTCTGCCACCGCACCGCCGAACACCGGACAGTGGTGTTCAGGCAACAACGACTGAAGGAGAACGACATGAAGACCTGGTTCATCACCGGCGTCAACAGCGGCTTCGGCCGCCAGATGACCGAGCAGCTGCTCGCCCGCGGCGAGCGCGTCGCCGGCACCATCCGCAAAGCCGGCTCGGTCGACGACCTCAAGGACAAGTACGGCGAGCGGTTCTGGGTCGCCAACCTCGACGTCACCGACCTGCCCGGGGTCCGTGCGACCGTCGACCGCGCCTTCGCCGAGCTCGGCCGCATCGACGTCATCGTCAACAACGCCGGCTACGGCCTGTTCGGCGCCGCCGAGGAACTGACCGACGAGCAGGTCATCGGCCAGATCAACACCAACCTGCTCGGCTCCATCGCCGTGGTCCGGGCGGCCCTGCCGCACCTGCGGGCCCAGGGCGGCGGCCGGGTCATCCAGATCTCCACGTACGGCGGTCAGGCCACCAACCCGGGCGCGTCGCTCTACCACGCCGGCAAGTGGGGCATCGAGGGCTTCATCGAGGGCACGGCTCGTGACGTCGCCCCGTTCGGGATCGAGATGACCATCGTCGAGCCCGGTGGCGCCCGCACCGAGTTCCGGTTCGACAGCCTGCAACTGGCCACCCCGCTCGAGGCGTACGACAACACGCCCGCCGCGATGGTCCGCGGGGCCAAGGACCGCAGCCGTCCCCCGCTGGGCGACCCGGCGAAGATGGCCGCCCGCATCATCGAGAGCGCCGGCCAGTCCCCGGCCCCGCTGCGCCTCGTGCTCGGCTCGGACGCGTACAAGTTCGTGACCAGCGCCCTGCGCGAGCGCCTGGCCCAGATCGAGCCGCAGGAGGCGCTGGCCGCCTCCACCGACTGGACCGACGAGCAGTGACCGACCTGTCGGGAAAGGTGGCCCTGGTCACCGGCTCGGCGCGGGGTATCGGACGGGCCGTCGCCCTCCGGTACGCCGCGCTCGGGGCCGACATCGTGATCAACTACGCGCACGGGGCCGAGGCCGCCGAAGAGACCCGCGCCGCCGCCACGGCGCTGGGAGTCCGTGCCGAGGCGGTGCGGGCCGACGTGTCAGTGGTCGACGACGTACGGCGGCTCTTCGCCGGCCGGCGCCCCGACATCGTGGTGGTGAACGCCGGCCTGGAGCACACCGGGCTGCCGGTCGCCGACTTCACCGAGGAACAGTTCGATCGCATGTTCGCGGTCAACACCAAGGGTGCCTTCTTCACCATGCAGGAAGCGGCCCGGCACGTCGCCGACTCCGGCCGCATCATCTACGTCAGCTCCAGCACGACCGGCTACCCCATGCCCGGCTACGCCCTGCACGGCGGCAGCAAGGTGGCGCCCGAATATCTGGTCCGGGTGCTGGCGCACGAGATCGGCCACCGCGGCGTCACGGTGAACGGCATCCTGCCCACCGCCACCGAGGGCGCCGGCCTGCACACGAGCGCCGGGCCGGACGCGCCGATCCGCGCGTTCCTGCGCGACTTCAACCCGATGGGCCGGATGGGCACGGCCGACGACGTGGCCGACGTGGCCGAGTTCTTCGCCGGCCCGCTCTCGTCCTTCGTCAGCGGCCAGCTGCTCACGGTCTCGGGCGGGGCGATCGCTTAAGCGAGGGCCGCCTGAAGTTGCGTACGGCTCGTGACGCCCAGCTTCGGGAACGCCTTGTAAAGGTGTACGCCGACCGTGCGCGGCGACAGGTACATCTGGTCGGCGATCTCCCGGTTGGTGAGGCCGGCCGCGGCGAGACGGGCGACCTGGCTCTCCTGCGGGGTGAGCTGAGCCGTCCGTACGGACGGGGTCCGCTCCGCCTCGTCGGCGGCGCCGGCCGCGCGCAGCTCCAAGGAGGCGCGCTCGGCCGGCCAGGCCGCGCCGGCGCGGGCGAACTCGCGCAGCGCCGCCGCGAGCAGGTCCCGGGCCGGGGCGATGCGCCGGCGGCGGCGCAGCCATTCCCCGTACGCGAGCCGGCTGCGGGCCAGCTCGAACGTGTTTCCCGACGCCTCGGCGCGGGCGATCGACAGGGTGTGGTCCTCCTCGGCGCCGTCGCCGTCGGTCACCAGCGCCCGGGCCCGGTGCACGATGGCCCACAGGTGGTCGGAGCCGAGGGCGGCGGCCTGCTCGGCCGCCTCGGCGCACAGCCGGCGGGCCTGCTCGGCGTGGCCGCCGCGTACCCCGGCCTCGGCCACGTCGGACAGCGCCCACAGGCCGGTCGACGGGTGCGCGGCCACGCCGGCCAGCTCGAGCCAGGCGTCACCGGGCCGCCCGGCCCGCAGCGCCAGCAGGCCGGCCGCCCACGACTCGCGGGCGGTGATCAGGGCGTACGGCTCATGCCGGCGGTAGCGCACGCTGTCGGCCAGGCGCTGCTCGGCGGCCTCCCGGTCGTCGCGCCAGGCGTGGGCGAGCGCGGAGACCGCCGCCGCCACTCCGGCCACGCGAGTCAGGCCGCTGCCCTCGGCGAGCCGCAAAGCCTGCTCCGTGTCGGCCAGCCCGGCGTCCAGGTCGCCCCGCAGCACGTGGATCATCCCGCGGCCGTTGAGGGCGTACGCCTCGTCGCCCAGCGAGCTGGCCGCGCTGTGGTACTCCCGGTAGATCTCCCAGCAGGACCAGGCCAGATCCAGGTCCTGCAGCGACTCGGAGCAGCGGGCGAAGATCGGCAGGAGGCGGCTGGTGCCGACCGCCCGCTCGGTGTCCTTGGCGAACGCCGCTTCCCGGGCCGAGCTCAGCATCGCCGTCAGCCGCGGGCGCACGGCCGGCCCGTACGCGGCCGGGTCGACCATGGCGAGCATCATGTCGCGCTGCCACAGACCCTCGGCGACCAGATCGAGCACGGCCGCCCGCAGCCGGCCGGCGGTCTCCGCCGAGCCGTCCATGTTCCACCACTGCCCGACGGCCGCGGTGAGGAACCGGATCCGGGCCACGGTGTCCTCCGGGCCGTCGCCGAGGGAGGCGGCGAGACGGATGGAGGCCTCGACATTGCGTACGGGCGTGCCGAACGTCATGGCCAGCAACCGTTCGACAGTGGCCAGCCCGGCCACGTCGTGCGGCGTCGCGGCGATCGGCAGAGCCTCGGTCAGCAGCGCGTACGACTGCTCGGGCAGACCGGCCTGCCGGGCCACCTCGGCGCCGGTGGTGAGCCGGCGGGCCCGGTCCTCGAGCGTCGGCGACAGTACGGCGGCCCGGCGCAGGGCGGCGACGGCCTCGGGCAGGGTGCCGCGTTTCTGCGACAGCGCGGAGGCGGTCTCCAACTCGCGCGCCACGGTCTCGTCCGGCTGCAAGGTGGCGGCGGCCCGGTGCCAGGCGGCACGGACGGGGTCGGCCACCACCTCGGCCAGATGGCCGTGCGCGGCGGCCCGCTCGGTCGTGGTGGCGGCGCCGTAGACGGCGGAGCGGACCAGCGGATGGTCGAAGGCCAGGCGGTCGCCGCTGAGCCGGACCAGCCGGTTGCGCTCCAGCGGCTGCAGGTCGCCGGGCCCGGCCCCGGCCCGCCGGCCCGCCTCCACGATCTCGGGCACGGTGCCGCGCTCGTCGTTCGCGGCGGCGATCAGCAGCAGGGCACGGCTCGCGGCCGGCAGCGCGGCCAGATCACCGAGCAGGGCCCGTTCGAGCCGGCGGCTCACCGGCAGGCGCTCGGCGTCCTCGGCCCACGGCAGCCGGTCCGCCTCGGCGGCGAACTCCCGCAGGGCCAGCGGGTTGCCGCCCGCCTCGGCCAGCACCCGCTCGCGCAGCGCGTCGCCCAGCTCGGGCGCGGTCGCGGTCAGCAGCCGTACGGCCGCGTCGGCGCCGAGCGGTGCCAGCGTCATCGTGGTCGCGCCCGGCAGCCCGGCCGGCAGCAGCCCGGTCCGGGCCGTGGCCAGCATCATGATCGGAGCGTCGCCCCGATGCCCGGCCACGAAGGTGACGGCGGCCCGGCTGGACGGGTCGAGCCACGGCAGATCCTCGACGACCAGCAGCAGACCCCGGTCCCCGGCCGCCGCCTCGAGCAGGCCGAGCGTGGCCAGCCCGACCAGCAGCGGATCGGGCCGCGGTCCCTCCGACACGCCGAGCGCGCTCAGCAGCGCCGCCCGCTGACGCTCCGGCAGGTCACCGGCCGTACCCAGAATCGGGTCGAGCAGTTCGAACAGCCCGGTGTAGCCGACCGGCGCCGGCCCCTCGACCCCGACACCCAGCAGCACCGGCAGGCCACGCCGCTCGGCCTCGTCCATGACGGCGTCGACCACCGTCGTCTTGCCCACACCGGCGTCGCCCTCGAGCACGACTACCCGCCCACCCGAGCGCGCGTCATCCAGGACACCGGCGAGAAACGCCAGCTCAGTCTCGCGTCCGATCATCGCGGGAGAGTCTATTCCGGTACGCGGACCGGTCGGATGACGTATGCCGGTGACCGGCGGCGCAGGCACCATGGAACGGTGTTAGTGGGCCGGGAGCGAGAGTCGGGCCAGCTGGCCGCCCTCGTGACGGGCCTGACTCGCCGCGGCGGCGCGGTAGCGATCACCGGCGACCCCGGCTCGGGCCGCACCACCATGCTCAACCATGTGGCCCACCTGGCCGAGGAGGCCGGCCACACGGTCGTCCGCTTCCCCGACCGGCCCGCCATCGACCGCCGCCACCCGACGGTGGTGCTGGCCGACAACCCGGGCCGCCTGGCGGAGCCGGACCGGGAGGCGCTGGCCGGCCTGGCCCGCCGAGCCCGCACCGCTCCCCTGCTCGTGGTGACCGCCGGCTCCCCGGCGGACGAGACCGTGACGTGGGCGGCCACTTCGGTACCGCTCGGCCCGTTACCACCGGAAGCGGCCGACGCGCTGCTGGCCGCCCTCCCCCGGGAAACGGCCCGCCGAATAGCGGAGAAGGCGCGGGGCAACCCGCTGGCGCTGACCGAACTGGCCTTGACCGAACTGGCCCTGACCGGCGAGCCGCTGGCCCTGACCGACCGGCTGCGGGCCAGCCTGCTCGCCGAGGTGCCGGAGGACGCGCGTCCCCTGCTGGCCCTGCTCGCCTGCGGGGAACATCACGAACTGCCCGAGCTGGCGGCGGCCGCGCTCCGCCTCGGCCTGGACCTCGGCGGTCTCGGCCCGGCCGAACGCGCCGGCGTGGTCACGGTCATCGGCGACACCGTCCGGGTGCGGCTGCCGCTGGTCCGGGAGGCGCTCTACGAGGCGGCAGCCCCAGCGGAGCGGCGGGCCGCCCACGAGGCACTGGCCGCCACCACGCTCGACGACGCCGCCGCGGCGTGGCATCGCTCGGTAGCCGCCCATGACACCGGAGCCGACGACGGCGACCTCGAGGTTGCCGCGGGGCGGGCGGCGGCCCGGGGCTCACTGGCGAGTGCGGTACGGCTGTTGCGCCGCGCGGCCGCGCTCGCCGCCGGCTCTCGGGCCCGGGGCCGCTGCCTCGCCCAGGCGGCGGAGCTGGCCCGGCAGGCGGGCGAGACGTCTCAGGCCCGGGCGCTGGCCGAGCAGGCCGTCGCGGCCTCGCCGCCGGCCGCCGTACGGGAACGGATTGAACTGACGCTGGCGGAGCTCCGGCTCGGCGCAGGTGTGAGCGAGGCCGTCCTGGGCGAATTGCTCAGCGATCCGAGCCCCACGGCCGCCGCGCTGGCTCACGACCATGAGCTGCCGCCCGCGGAACGGGCGGCCCTGCTCCGGGCGCTACCCGCCGACGCGATGAGCCGGGCCTGGATCGATCCGCTCGCCGTCCCCGAGCCCGTGCGCCGGCGTCCGGCCCGCACGGTCGCCGAGTTCCGGGACCGCACCTCCAACGGCCGAACCGGCGACGGCCGCGCGGTTCACGAGCTGACCGCGGCCGCGCGCGCCGCCGGGGCACTGCACGACGTCCGGACGGCCGCGCAGTGCTGGGACCTGCTCGCCGATCCCTCTCTCGCGGCTCCGGGAGCCACCGCCGACGAGGCCGCTCGGCTGGCCGGCGGGGGCGTGACCAGAGTTCTGACCGGCCGCCTGCACGACGCGGTGCCCCGCTCGGGCCGGGCCGCCCGGCTCGCCGCCCGGGCCGGGCTGCCGGCCCTGGGCGACCTCGCCACCGCCGGCCGGGCGCTGGCCGAGGCCTGGACCTCGACCGCCCGTACGCCGGCGCTCCTGGTGAACCAAGCGCCCACCGCGGCGGCGCGGGCGATCCAGCGGTGGGCTCTCGGGCTGGTGGCACTTCGGGAGCGGCGGTACGACCAGGCGTGGGAGGCGCTGCACGCGGTGGGCGTTCACCGGGACACCGCCTGGAACGCGGTCGCCGATCTGGCCGAGGCGGCCGTGGGGAGCGGTCGTCCGGGGGCGGTGGCCCTCGCCGATCAGCGGGTGGCCGAGGTGGCTCACGCCGCTCGGGTCCTTGATTCCGACCACCTCCGGGCGGTGGCCTCGCGGGGCCGGGCTCTGCTGGACGAGCGCGGCGCCGAACCGCACTACCGTGACTCTCTCGCGGCCGGGCGCCGGGCCGGCACTCCGCTTGAGCTTGCCCGGACCCTGCTGGCGTACGGCCACTGGTTGCGCCGTCGAGGCCGTGTCGTGGCCGCCCGGGAGCACCTCGGCGAGGCCCGGTTCGTGTTCCAGCGGGCCGGCGCCCGGCCCTGGGCCGAGCTGGCCGCGGCCGAGCTGCGCGCGGCCGGTGTGGCTTCCGGTGCCCGCGAGGATGTCGTGGCCGGCGACGGCGTGCTCAGCCCGCAGGAGCTGCGGATCGCGCGGCTCGCCGCGGAGGGCATGACGAACAAGGAGATCGCGGCGCGTCTTCAGTGTGCG
The DNA here is from genome assembly GCF_043197815.1 of Actinoplanes sp. NPDC048988. NCBI lineage: Bacteria > Bacillati > Actinomycetota > Actinomycetes > Micromonosporales > Micromonosporaceae > Actinoplanes > Actinoplanes sp. NPDC048988. The sequence goes on from NZ_JBICTW010000005.1 coordinate 476,731, forward strand.
CCGCGCACCGTGGCCGCGTACCTCCGTGCCGTCTTCCCCAAGCTCTCCGTCACCCGCCGGTCGCTGCTGCGGGAGCGGCTAGGTGAAGTTCCGCCGTACGTCCATTCGACTTATGACGACGGTCCGCTTCCCTCCGAGGCTCGTCCTCGTGGCTCGTTCGAGCCGCGACGACCAGCACGCAGGGGGCGAACAATGCGCGACACCGGATCGTGGCCGGACTCGGGACTTCTGGGCCGGGACGGCGCCTGGGAGCCCGTCACCCGCGTCCTCGCGGCCGGCCGTGGGGCCACTGTCGCCGTGGTCGCCGACTCCGGGCTCGGCACGTCGGCTTTCCTCACCGCGGTGGCGAGAGCCGCCGTGGCCAAGGGTTTCCGCGTGCTGCGCACGGCCGGGCACCGCGACGAGAAGGACTACGAGGGCGCGGCCCTGCAGGCGCTTCTCTGCCCCCGGCGCGGCCTGCCCGGGCCCGACCCGCTGGCCGGCGCGGAAAGTCTGCTGTCGGCCGGCGCCGGGCCGCTGCTCGTGGTCGTCGACGACCTGCACGAGTGCGACGAGCTGTCGAGCCGGGTGCTGCGCGAGCTGACCCGCCGGCGGTTCGACCGGCCCGTCGTGTTCCTGTTCGGGGTGCGCCGCCGGCACGCCCCGCGTCTCGTGCCCGCCGGGGCCCACGTCGTCGACCTGGAGCCGCTGTCGAAGGCCGACGCCGCCCGGCTGCTGGCGCGCCAGCCGGACGCCGGCGGGAGCCTGAGCCGGCTGGCGCTGCTGAGCCGGGCCCAGGGCAAGCCCCGGGCCGTCGTCGAGCTGGCCGCCGCCTTCGCCGGCGCGTCCGCCACGGAGGTTCTCCGGCCGCCGGTGGCCCTGATCGAGCCGCTTCGGCAGCGGTTCGCGGCGCGGTTCGCGGCGCTGAAGCCGGAGACGCTGCTGCTGGCCCGTCATGTCAGCGCGCGGCTCGCCGACGAGGACGTGCCCGTGGTGCTGGCCGCCGCGGGCACGTCACGCGCCGCGCTGGACGACGCCGTCGAGGCCGAAATCCTCGAGACGGACGGCGCCCAGGTACGTTTCGCCGACCCGCTCGCCCAGGTGGCGGTCTACTTCTCGTGCCCGGCCGGCGAACGGGCCGAGCTGCACCGCCGTCTCGCCGGCGCGCTGCCACCCCACGCCCGCGCCCCGCACCTGGCCGCCGCCGCGACCGGGCCGGACGAGCAGATCGCGGCCGGGCTGGAGCGGGCCGGCGCCGAGGCCCTGCGGAGCGGGCGCCGCACCGAGCACGCCCTCGCGCTCGCCTGGGCCGCCGACCTGTCCCCGGCCGGGCACGACGCGGCCCGCCGCTACGCCGACGCGGCCGTCGGGGCCAGCTGGCTCGGCCAGACCCGCTGGGCGCTCGATCTGCACGCCGCGGCGGCGGCACAGGGACATCCGGAGGCCGTCTCCGAGGAGGCCGCCGTCGAGACGGTACTCGCGCTGTGCCGGGGCGGGCACCAGCGGGAGGCGATGGACCAGCTCCTGCTCAACGCCCGCAAGCATCCGGCCCGGCCCGAGGCGCTGGTCACCGCCGCCGCCTTCATCGCCCAACTGTCCGGTCTGGAGCAACACCGGGCACTCGTACGGGACCTCGGCCCGGTGCCGGCCCCGTCCGACGCCGAGCCGGTGGTGGACCGGCGGTCGGCGCTGCGGGCCCTGCGGCGTGCCGAGACGGCCGAACTCGCCGACGACACGGCGACCGCCATCGCCCTCCGGCAGGGGCTGCTCGACTGGCTGCGCGGCTTCGAGGGCGCGGCCGGCCTGGCCGAGCTGTGCCTGCCGCTGACCGGGGCCCTGATCGACGCCGGCCGCTGGGCCGAGGCCGACGCCGTGCTCGACGAGGCGCGGGAACTGTGCGACGGCGCCGACCTGCCGCTGCTGGAGGCCGAGGTGATCGCGCTGCGGGCCGTGCTGGCCGGCCGCCGCGGCGACGCCGGGGCGGCCCGGGAGCTGCTGCGCACGCTGCCGCACCGCATCGACCTGCGCGAGAACGGCCGGCTGGCCAAGTGGGTGCAGCAGGCGCTCGGCGTCGCCGCCTTCGCCGACGGGGACCACGAGCAGGCGTACTGGCACCTGCGGACGCTGTTCCAGGCCGACGGCCGTCCCCGCTATCCCGACCCGTCCGGCTCGGCCCTGCTCAGCTACGCCATGGCCGCGGTCTGGACGGGACGGACGGCGGAGGCGGCCCGGGCGCTCGAGGCGTGCGAGGGGCCGGACGGCCCGCGCCGGACGCTGGTCCGGGCGCACGTGCGGGCCCTGGTCGGCACCGACGGCGACAGCTTCCACGCCGCCGTCGAGGACCCGGCGGGCGAGGCCTGGCCGTACGAGCGGGCTCTGGCCAATGTGCAGTACGGCACGTGGCTGCGCCGCGAGCGGCGGGTGCGCGAGGCCCGCCGGCACCTCACCGCCGCCCTGACCGCCCTGGAGGAGATGGGCGCGGCCGGGATGGCCGAGGTGGCCCGCACGGAGCTGCGCGCGGCCGGCGGCGCCGTGGCCGAGCCGGAGCTGCCGGAGCCGGCGGCCGCGAAGCTGAGCACGCTCAGCCCGCAGCAGCGGCACGTCGTCCTGCTGGCCGCCCGCGGCATGCCCAACCGTGAGATCGCGACCCGCCTGCGCCTGTCGCCGCGCACGGTCGGCACCCACCTCTACAACGCCTACCCGAAACTGGGCGTCGGCGGCCGCCGCGAGCTGGGCGGGGTCCTCGCCGCGGGTCATCAGTAGCGGAAGCCGTTGACGATCGAGGTCATGTCGCCGGCCAGGCGGCTCAGATCGGCCGCCGCGCGCTGCGTCGCCGCCGCCCCGTCGGCGGTCGAGGAGGCCACCCGGGACACCTGCGAGACCGTGGCGGCCACATCGCCGCTCGCCCCGGCCGCACCGGCGACCGTACGGCTCATCTCTCCGGTCGTCGCCGTCTGCTCCTCGACCGCCGAGGCGATGGTCGTGGTGTAGTCGCCGATCCGCTGGATCACGTCGGTGATCTCGCCGATGGCCCGGGCCGCCGAGTCGCTCGAGCCCTGGATCGCCCCGATCCGGCTGGTGATCTCCTCGGTCGCCTTGGCGGTCTGCTGGGCCAGGTCCTTGACCTCCCCGGCCACCACGGCGAAGCCCTTGCCCAGCTCACCGGCGCGGGCGGCCTCGATGGTGGCGTTGAGCGCCAGCAGGTTGGTCTGCTCGGCGATGCTGGTGATCAGCCGGACCACGTCGCCGACCTCGGTGCTGGCCGCACCCAGCTCGGCGACCTGCCGGGTGGTGTTCTCGGCGACCGCCATTCCCTGCTGGGCGATCTCAGCGGCCTGGGCGGCGTTGCTGGCGATCTCGCCGATCGACGCGCTCATCTGCTCAGCCCCGGCCGCGATGGACTGCACGCCCGTGCTGACCTCCTCGCTGGCCGAGGTGGCGCTGGTGGCCTGCTGGGCGACGTCGGCCGCGCCGGCCTCGAGCCGCGCGCTGATCGACGAGAGCTCGCGGGCCGAGCCACTGAGTGTGCCCGCCGCCTCCTTCATCCGGCCGCCGATGGTCTCCCGCAACCGGGCGCCGGCCGCGTTCAGCGAGGTCGCCATCACGGCCAGCTCGTCGGTGGTGCGGATCGGGACGGAGACCGTGAGGTCGCCGTCCTCCAGACCCCGCAACGCTGTCGTGACCTCGTGCACGGGCCGGGCGATGCGCCGCGACAGCACGGTGCCGGCCACACCCATCAGCACCAGCAGAGCGCCGGTGCCGAACAGGATGACCGACCGGACCATTCCGGCCGAGGACGAGGCGGACGACGTACGCTGCGCGAGCAGCGTCCGTTCCGCGTTGTCCATGGCGCTGAGCACGGTCCGGATGTCGTCCATGACCGCCTTGCCCTTGTCGGTCAGCACCACCTGGAGCGCCGCCCGGAAGCCGCCGGCACCGGCCCGCAGGTCGATGGTCTCCTTCAGTTCGTCGAGCTTGGACTGCACGAGAGGGGCCAGCGCGTCCAGGCGTTGCTGCTGGGCCGGGTTGTCCGCGGTCATCGTCCGCAAGGTCTGCTGTTCGGTGGCCAGGTCGCCTCGTGCCGCCTCGTAGGGGGCCAGATAGTCCCGCTTGCCCGTGATGAGGAAGCCCCGCTGCCCGGTCTCGGCGTCCTTGAGGCTGGAGGAGATCGCCTCGATCCGGGCCAGGACCTGATAGGTGTGGTCGACCATCTCGCTGGTGGTGCGCAGCGACCCTACCGACCGGAACGACACGGCCGAGATGACCAGCAGGCAGAGCCCCACGCCGATCAACAGGGCGGAGATCTTCCGGGACAGGGTCCATCGCAGCCGGGGCGACGTCGTCGTCGTTTCCATGCCAAGCGCTTTCCACGACATTGGGCCGGTGGCCGGGCATGCGCGCCCGCCCTCCGCACGGGTGACCCCGCCGTCGCCCGCACATGACCGTTCGGCACGAATCCCGGTCGGCTGAGGGCCGGAAATGATCGCTATCGTGGTGCGAATGACGGAGCCCCGCCGGATCGGCCGCCATGAGATCCGGTCGCGGACCGGGTCGACCCGGCCGAGCGGCCCACCGCCCACGAACTGCTCGACCTGCTGCTGAAGGGCACCACCGCGGACGTACGGCCGGACCTGCGCAGCGCCGCCGAAGCCGCCCGCCGAACCGCTCCCCCTCGCCGCCGTCGTCGCCTGCCCCGGCTCGCCGCCGCGCTGGCCGCGGTGACCGCCCTGGCCGCCGGAACGGGCCTGGTCCTGGCCGCGAAGGCCGGCTTCGAAGACTACTGCCTCGGCCCGACCGAGATCTTCACCGGCGATCAGTCCATCGCCGTGGACGTCAGCCGGGGCGACGCCACCTCGTGCGCGGCGATCTGGCGCCGCGCGGTCAACCGCAACGGATACCGGGTGACGCTCTGCCCCGGCCGCGCCACCCTCGGCGTCGACTTCGACGGCACGGTCACCCCGGTCGCCGCCTCGGCCTTCGAAACCTGGGCCAAGCGCCGCACCCCGGCCGTCCTCCACGTTCGCATCCGCGACGGCGTGGTGATCCGCGTGGTAGGGATGGACCTGTGACCATCCTGCTGACCGGCGCGTCCGGAGCCATCGGCACCATGCTCCGCGAGCGCCTGCCCGCCCTGCGCGCCACCGACGTACGCCCGGCCGACGGCGTCGCGGAACTGGACGTGACCGACGCCGAAGCGGTCCGCGAGGCGTGCCGCGGCATCGACGCGGTGGTCCACCTGGGCGGCATCGCCGATGAGGGCCCGTTCGAGGACGTGCTGGCCGTCAACGTCCGCGGCACCGAGCGCGTCCTGCAGGCCGCCCACGAGACGGGTGTCCCCCGCGTGGTGCTGGCGTCGAGCAACCACGCGGTGGGCCTTCATCCGTACACCGAGGACCTTGCGGACGACACGCAGCCGCGCCCCGACTCCTACTACGGCTGGAGCAAGGCCGCGATGGAGTCGCTGGGACGGCTCTACCACGACCGGTACGGGCTGCATGTGGTCTGCCTGCGCATCGGCTCCTGCAAACCCCGGCCCGAGCACCCGCGCGACCTCGCGTCGTGGCTCTCCCCCGACGACATGGCGCGGCTCGTCCGGGCCTCGCTGACCGCGACCGGGTTCCACATCGTCTGGGGCGTCTCGGCCAACACCCGCCGGTGGTGGTCCCGCGCCGGCGGCGACGCCATCGGCTACGAACCGCGCGACGACGCCGAGAGGTGGGCGGGCGAGCTGGGCGAGCCGGATCCCACCGACGATCTCGTCGGCGGCCCGATGACCAGGCGGCCGCTCGGCGGTTGACGTCACAAGTTTTAAGGCCCCGTTATGGAAGCGGCGGTTACGGTCCAGCTCGTCAGTTCCCGACGAGCCCCCATCGAGGTACGCATGTCGCCGCTCTCCCCGCTGGTAGGACAGCACCTGGAATACGTCCGCCTGGGCGACGCCCTGGTCCTCAGCTTCTCCCGCGGCAGCCAGATCCTCATCGAGACGGCCGCCCACCTCACCACCCCCGAGACCCACACCCGGCTGCTTCCCGGCGACGACAGCTCCGACGCCCTGGCCTCCCTGCTGGGCGACGTGGTCAGCACCGCACAGACAGCCGACAACGGCGAACTGTCCCTCACCTTCGGCGCCGGCTACGAACTCTGCGTCCACCCGGACCCCGAGGTCGAGTCGTGGGCATTCACCAACCCCGACGGCCCCTTGATCGTCTGCCTCCCCGGTGGCGAACTCGCGTTCTGGGCCAACACCCGAGCCGCGACGACCCCCAAAGCCGGCTAGCGGCGTCATGGGAATGTACGCCTCAGCTCGCGGCTGGCTGGAGATGCGGTTCGAGCAGCGGAGCGCCGCTCAGGAAATCATCACGCGGCGTCATCACGAGCTCTATTCGGGCGGCTGGGCCTTCCCGACCGCGCCGTTCAACTGGACTCTGTACCTCTTCTACGGCGGTGACATCCGGGAACAGGAGCTGGACTGGCTCCGCGAAGCGATCGCCGAGCTGGCGGCGATGCCCCCGATCGACGACGACGGCGACCGGCCCACCGGCTTGTTCCTGATCACCGACGAACGCGGAGGAACAACTCAGTGGCAGATCCGGAACGGCTCCCTGGACGCCCGGCCGACACCCTCCCTGACCTGGCTCGGCGAGTGACGGCGAACCCGCTAAGCCCGGGCAGTGGGACCTCAGCATGAGCTAACGTCGACCCGCGCGCCGGGCAAAGGCACGTGGGAAGGTGCGTCATGTTCAGTCATGTTGCCTGTCTGCGGGCATTCTCCGCAGCGGCATGAGCCGGTTCGAGTCCGGCAGCCCGGCGCGCGCTGGGGCGTGGCGGCCCGCCGCCCAGCGCGGGAATTCGTCGTCGCTACGGTGTGTCGATGAAAATCTTGGCGAAGGCCCACTCAGAGGTTTCGCTCGAGCGGTTGCTCTGCCACCCCAAGCTGCCGTTGATAGCGGGCTGGGACAGCGAACGTCCTGCCGTTCGGATCTGGGAGTACGCGTCGGGGGCCTACGGGAGGCCGGCGCTGTCGGTACGGATTCGGCCTGCTACGAGGCCGCCGACGACGATCGGTTCGAACGGACACCCTCTGCCGCATGGCATCCGGACGAGCCACGGCTGGTGGTGGACGGTGACAGCACGGTCTGCTGGACCACTTCGGGCACCTCAACTGTCGAGGGCGTCACGCCGGTCGCCTACCGCCGGGATGTGGCGTTCAGTCCGGGTGGCCGGAGACTCTGGTTGTCATCCACCGGCGGAGAGGAGGGCTGGGAGTCCTCCATCACGCTCGACCTGACCTCAGGAGTGACCACGGCCGGCCCGCGCTGGGACACCGGGGTCGTTTCGCATCCAGCCGGAGGCCTCGTGGCCACGCTCCAGAGCGATCAGGGCGCCACGCTGGTGGTCTTTTCCCGGGACACCGGGCCGGCGCTACGGCCATTGCGGCGCGCGTTGATCCTTGACTGCGACGGCTATGAGGCCCCGTCTTCAGCCCCGACGGGCGGCATTTCGCAGTGCGAGGCAACGCCTATGACAACTCGCTGGAGGTGTTCGATTTCCCCGCACTGCGCCGCGTCCTCGGGCTGACCCTCGGGGAGCCGAATCCGGGTTATCCCTACCCGCAGGACTGGCTGGACAGGATGCACGCGTGGTCACGGCACAACGTCACCTTCGGGCCCTCTCCAGGCGTTGTCTGGATCGGGACGCCGGAGGGCGCCGTCATCGAGCTCGAGATCGACGCGAATGAGGTGACCGAACATGAGGTGCTGCCCAGGTCGGCGGTGACTGCCATGGCGGCGGTCGCGACAGGCGAGCTGATCGTCGCGGGCCCAGACGGCACGCTTCTGGCGCTGTCGGTGCGACAGGGCGGCCCGGTCGAGGCATCGACGGCGTCGGTGACCGAGTTCCTCACCGGCACGACTGAGGCTTCCTCCCTTGACCTGGATCAGCTCGACCTCACCGACGGAACCCGGACCTGGCGGCCAGGCGACCTGAAAACGGTCACCGAGACCTCAGCGAGCGATCCGTCCTGGCTGAAGATCCAGGCTGCCATGAACGGACTCACCTGACAGCAACGCCTTGGCGTCGACGAGCCGGGCCACGTGGGCTTTCTGGGCGGTGAGCTCGCCGGGTTCGCCGACCTGCTGCCGGCGGCGGCGCAGCTATTAGCCGTACAGCAGATGGGCTCGAGCCAGACCGGCGTCCCGCAGGCCGCGCAGGGCCCGGCAGAAGAACTCGTCGGCGTGACCGAACGCCGCGTCGTACCGGCCCAGCCCGAGTTCGAGGATCGTGAGCGCGTAGTGAGATGACCGCCCGCATCGCCGGGGAAACGCGGTCTGCCCGCGGGGGCAGGATGCCGGAGTCGGGGGCGTCGCCGGGCTGCCGGGCACATAGCGTCGCCCTCCATGAAATCGCTTCAGCTGCACGAGTTCGGCAAGCTCGAGAGCCTGCGGATCGTCGACGTGGTTCCGGCGCCGCTCGAGGCCGGTCAGGTCCGGGTCGCCATCGAGGCCGCGCCCATCAACCCGTCCGACTTCCTGACCGTCAGCGGCCGGTACGCCGTACGGCCGCCGCTGCCGTCACCGCTCGGCGCCGAGGGTGTCGGTGTGGTCACCGAGGTCGGCGCCGGTGTCACCGCGGTCACCACCGGCGACCTGGTCCTCGTGCTGCCCAACCCGCAGCCGGGCACCTGGCAGGAGGAGGCCGTGGTGCCGGAGCGGTTCGTGGTGCGGGCCGACCCGAACGCCGACCCGGCCCAGCTGGCCACGGCCGGCATCAACGCCGCCACCGCGTACCTGCTGCTGGGCTACGGCGACGGGCTGAAGCCGGGCGACTGGGTCGTGCAGACCGCCGCCAACTCCGCGCTCGGCGCGTTCGTCGTCGCGCTGGCCCGGCACCGCGGGCTGCGCACGCTCAACGTGGTGCGGCGGCCCGGGGCCGAGGTGCCGGGTGGCGACGCCGTCGTGGTCAGCGACGACACGTTGATGGCCCAGGTCCGTGACGTCCTGGACGGTGAGCGGCCGGCGCTGCTGCTCGACGGGGTGAGCGGGCCGGTCGTGGACAGCCTGGCGGCGGTGCTGTCGGTGAACGCGCACATCGTGAACTTCGCCGCGCTCAGCGGGCAGCCGCTGGTCGTCGACCGCGTGCACCTGCTCTTCAAGAACCTGAACGTGCACGGCTTCTGGCTCAACAACTGGATCGCCACCGCGCCGCGGGCGGAGATCGAGCGGGTGTACGCGGAAGTGACCGGGCTCATCGCCGACGGGGTCCTGCGTACGGAGATCGCCGCGCAGTATGGACTCGGCGACTACGCGCGCGCCCTCGCGCACGCGAGCGCGCCGGACCGTACGGGAAAGGTGGTCTTCCGCCGATGACGGAAGTGAACGAGCTCGCCGAGCTGACCGAGGCCGCGTTCATGTACGACTACGAGACCCGCATGCCCGCGGCCGCGCGCGATCGGCTCGGCGTGGCCGCGGCCCGGATCGGCGGCGGCGTGGTCCTGGCCATGCGGCACGATCCGGCGTCGTACTGGAGCAAGGCTCTCGGTTTCGGTGTGACCGAGCCGTTCACCCCGGCCGTCCTCGACGAGGTCCTCGACTTCTACCGCACCCACCGGGTGCGGCAGGCGGTCCTCCAGCTGATCCCGTCGGTGCTGCCGGCCGGATTCGCCGGCCGGGGCCTCGAGAAGACCAGCACCTGGGTCAAGCTGGGCGGCGACCCGGCCGCGATCGCGGACACTCCGACCGATCTGCGGATCGCCGCCGTGACACCGGAGACGGCCGAGGAGTGGGCCGGCGCCGTGCTGGACACGTTCGGCATGCCCGGCGGCGACCTCACCACGATGCTCGCCTCGACCGCCGGCCGGGCCGGTTGGCGGCCGTTCGGCGCGTGGGACGGCGACCAGGTGGTCGCCGGGGGCAACGTCTACCTCAACGGCGACGGGGCCGGGCTGAACGCCGCCGCGACCAGGCCGACGCATCGCGGCCGGGGCGCGCAGTCGGCCCTCATCGCGGCCCGGGCGCGGGCGGCGGCCGAGGCCGGATGCGGCCGGCTGTTCGCCGAGACCTGGCGCGGCGAGGGCAACCAGTCACTGTCCAACATGGTCAGCGCCGGTCTGGTGCCTCTGTACGAGCGGGAGAACTGGACAGTGCGCTTCTGAGCTGGTTGCGGTTGCTGATGCCCAGCTTCGGGAAGACCTTGTACAGGTGGGTTCCGATCGTGCGGTGCGACAGGTAGAGCTGGTCGGCGATCTCCTTGTTGGTCAGGCCGTCCGCGGCCAGCTCGACGATGCGCCGTTCCTGCGCCGTCAACTCGTTGAGCGTGTTCCGGCCGGGGCGCGACGCGACGGGCGCGACCCCGGCCGCGCGCAGCTCGGTCGAGGCACGCTCGGCCCACGGATGCGCGCCGGCGCCCTCGAACGCCCGCAGGGCCGCGCTCAGCTGCTCCCGGGCGTCGACGATGCGCCGGCGGCGGCGCAGCCATTCCCCGTACGCCAAGCGGGTCCTGGCCACCTCGAGCACGGCCGGGTTGTCCTCGGCGGCCAGCGCCGCCTCGTAATGCTCCTCCGCCTCGGGTCCCGGGGCGATCTGCGCGAGGCCGCGGCGGACGAGGTTCTTGAGGTACGGGCTGGGGAACGCCGCCGCGCGGTCGAGCAGCGGCTGCACGACGGCCGTACGCCCGGTGCGCACCGCGGCCTCGGTCAGGTCGCCGAGCGACCACAGCCCGGTGGTGCCGATGGCCTGGGCGCCCTCCAGGGCCGTCCACGCGTCCTCGTACCGGTGCTCGTTCAGGGCGACCAGCCCGGCCGACCAGCTCGCCCGGGCTTTGATGAACGTGACGTCGAGCCCGTCGCCGAGCGCGATCGCGGCCAGCGCCCGCGCGTTGTCGCCCTGCCACGCGTACGCCCGGGCCGCGACGATCGCCGAGTCGGCCGCGGTGACCCGCAGTCCGAGGTCGGAGCTGAGGCGCAGCGCCATCTCGGCGTCGGCCAGGCCGTCGCGCAGCTGCCCGAACCCGACCCGGATGAGCGCGCGCTCTCGCATGGTCCACGCCTCGTCGCCCGGCGCCCCGGCCCGGTGGAAGTGGTCGACGCCCAGGCTCCACCACTCCGATGCGGCCGGCAGGTCGTGCACCGCCTGGGCCATCAGCCCGACCCCGATGATGATCTGCGAGCGGCTCGGTGACGTCCCCTCGGCCAGGTAGGCCCGGACCGCCCGGCCCAGCTCGGGCAGCCGCTCGCGGGCCTCGGCGGCGTGCCTCACCGGGTCGAGCAGCACCCGGCCGACCAGCGCGTGCGGGCTTCGCGCGCCGGCGTCGGCGGCCACGATGGCGTCGTCGAGGCGCGCCCGCAGGTCGGCCGGCAGCCCCTCGATGGCGTTGGCGGTGGCCGCCGTGGCCAGCACGCGCAGGCGCTGCATCCGGTTCTCGTCCCCGCCCGGCCCGGCCAGGCGGGCGACCAGGTCGAGCAGTTCGCCGGTGCTGTGGCCGGGCACGGCCGCGCTGGCGCCCAGGGCGACCTCGGTGAGCGTGAGGTGGGTGAGCACGTCGGGGTCGGCGGCGAGCGGCCAGGCCTCCCGGACCAGCAGCGCGCTGGCGGCCACCTCGCCGGCCTGCCGGGCCACCTCGGCCGCGGCCGCGAGCCGGCGGCTGCGGTCGGTCACCGAGGACGACAGGGCGGCGGCGCGGCGCAGGGCCGCCACCGCCTCGATCTGCGCGCTGCGGTCCCGGGCCCGATCCGCTGTCTGCTCCAGGGCGGCCGCGACCGCGTCGTCGTAGTCGGGGGTGGCCGCGGCGGCGTGCCAGGCGGCCCGGTCGGGGTCGGTGGCGGTGTCGGCCAGCAGGCGGTGGGCGGCGGTCCGTTCGGCGAACGAGGCGGCGTTGTAGACGGCCGAGCGTACGAGCGGATGGCGCGGCACGACCCGGTCGCCGGCCACGGCGGCCAGCCGGGCCCGCTCGATCGGGGCGAAGTCGTCCAGGGTGAGCCCGGCCCCGGCCGCGGCGGCCATCAGCTGCCGCAGGGACGACTCGGGGGCGGCGGCGATCAGCAGGAGCATCTGCCGGCTGCGCTCGGGCAGGCCGGCCGCGCCGTCGAGGAAGGCCTGCTCGAGGCGGCGGGTCATCGGCAGCCACTGGTCGCCGGCCCGGGCCGGGGTCAGCGCCCGGGGCAGCTCGGTGAGGGCCAGGGGGTTGCCGACGGCCTCGGCCAGGATCCGCTTGCGGGTGGGCGCGTCGAGGCCTGCGAGCAGCTGCTCGGACGCCTGCTCGCCGAGCGGGCCCAGCGGGAGCTGCGGCAGCGAGGCGAACAGCTCCGAGGCGTGGCGCATCGTGATGATCATCAGGACCGGGGCCTGGGACAGGCGGCGCGCCGCGAAGGCGACGGTCTGCGCGGTGGAGGCGTCGAGCCACTGCGCGTCCTCGACCACGACCAGCGTGGGCTGCTCCGACGCGTACTCCTCGAGCAGGCCGAGCGCCGCCAGGCCGGTCATCAGCCGGCTCGGCGCCGGCCCGTCGGCCCGGCCGAGCGCGACCTCCAGGGCCTGCCGCTGCCGGGCCGGCAGGCTGGGCAGGCGGTCGAGCACGGGGTGGAACAGCTCGTGCAGCCCGGCGAAGCCGGCCGTGGTCTCGCTGGCCACGCCGGTGCAGCGCAGCTCACGGAAGCCCCGTTCGGCGGCGATCGCGGCCACCGCGGCGGCCAGGGTGCTCTTGCCGATGCCGGCCTCACCCTCGACCACGACGGCCTGCCCGCCGGCGCCGACCGCGTCCAGCAGCTCACGGAAGTGGGCCAGCTCGGTCTCGCGCCCCACGAGGAAGGGTGTCTGCGCCGGCACAAGATCGAGCTTAGCGGCGGTGTGGGCAAGCGCCGTTGCCCGTGTGACGCCGGAAACTCGGCCCGGGTGACGGAGGCCACCCGCCCCTGTCACGGTTGCCGGGTGAACAGGACGTCTTTCCCCGAGATCGAGGATCTGCCCGCCGCCGCGACCGCCCGGCTCGACGCCGAGCAGTTGGCGCGCGCGGCCGCGTACGGCGCCGAGGTGACCGTGACCGCCGGGACGCGGCTGTACGAGGTGGGCGAGACGAACTGCGACCTGATCGTGTCCCGGAGCGCCACGCTGTGGGACGGCCTCTTCACGTACGGGCCGGGTGGTTTCGCCGGTGAGCTGAGCCTGCTGACCAGCCAGACCCGTAACCAGGCGGTCACCGTGGTCGAGCCGGGCACGGTCCGGGTCATCGACCAGGCGTCGTTCCGGCGGTTGATGGCCCAGCAGACCGACCTGGGCGACCTGTTCCTGCGGGCCTTTCTGGCCCGGCGCCGCTTGCTGCGGCTGGGGGCCGAGCAGTCGACGACCATCGTCGGCGATCCCCGCTCGGGCGATGGGCTGGCCCTGCGGGTGTTCCTGTCCCGTCAAGGACTGCCGCATCTGTGGCTGGACGCCGCGTCGGCCGAGGCGCACGGCGTACTGAAGCAAGCCGGTCTGTCGCCCGAGGATCTGCCGGTGGCGCTGACGCCGGCCGGCGCGATGCGGCGGGTGACGCCGGGGATCATCAGCGAACGGCTGGGGCTGACCTACAGCAGCATCGGCCGGGGCACGGTCGACCTGGCCATCGTCGGCGCCGGGCCGGCCGGCCTGGCCGCGGCCGTCTACGGCGCCTCGGAGGGACTGAGCACGCTGCTGCTGGACATGGTGGCCACCGGCGGGCAGGCGGCCACCAGCGCCCGGATCGAGAACTACCTGGGCTTCCCGTTCGGGCTGAGCGGGCTCGATCTGACCACGCGGGCGGCGGTGCAGGCGCTGAAGTTCGGGGCCGAGATCGCCACGCCGTGCGGGGTGTCGGCGCTGCGCCCGGGCGAGAAGGAGCACGTGGTGGTGCTGAACGACGGCACCGAGATCCCGGCCCGGGCGGTCATCGTCGCGACCGGCGCCGCCTACCGGTCGCTGCCGATCGACCGCTGGGACCACTTCGTCGGCAACGGCGTCTATCACGCCGCGACCGACCTGGAGGCCCAGGGCGTGGCGGGCGAGCCGGTGGCGGTGGTCGGCGGGGCCAACTCGGCCGGGCAGGCGTCGTTGCACCTGGCCCGCTACGCCAGCCACGTGACGCTGATCGTCCGCGGTACCGACCTCTCCGCCAAGATGTCCTCGTACCTGGTCGAACGGATCCTGGCCGACCCCCGGATCACCGTCCTCACCGGCACCGAGATCTCCGGCATCGGCGGCGGCGACCGCGTCGAGAGCCTGACCCTCACCGGCCGCGACGAGCCCTTGGAGTGCCGCGGCGTGTTCAGTTTCATCGGCGCCACCGCGGCCACGGACTGGCTCGACGGCGTCGAAACCGACAAAGACGGATTTATCTGTACGGACGCCGTCTTCGCCACCTCCGTTCCCCGCGTCTTCGCCGTCGGCGACGTCCGCCACGGCTCCCTCAAGCGGGTCGCGGCGGCCGTCGGCGAGGGATCGGCCGCGGTGCGTTCCGTCCATCAGTCCCTGTCTTCAGTGATTTGACTTATGCCTCCGCCGTCATCGCACGGCACTGTTGCCTCATGACCCAGACCCTGGTCCCCACGCTCGACGTGTCGGTGCAGGCCACCGACTCGCTCACCCTGGCCGGGCTGACCGTGCTGCTGGAGGGCCGGCCCGAACTGCGGGTGCTCGGCCCCGAGCAGGCCGGCGGCGACGTGCTGGTGTTCGCCGCCGACCGGCTGGACGCCCGGGTGGTGGCGGCGCTGCGGCGCTCGGCCACCGCCACCCGCCGGCCGGTGGTGCTGGTGCTCGACGAGATGAACGATTCCGAGCTGCTGCTCGCCGTCGAGTGCCGGGTCCACTCGGTGCTGCCGCGGGCGGCGGTGACCGCCGAACGGCTGACCCGGGCGGTCACCGCCGTCGCCGCCGGCGACGGGGTGATGCCGCCCCCACTCGTCGGCGACCTGCTCAAGCACCTGCGCGACCTGCAGCAGCGCGTGCTCGACGAGGCCGGGCTGAACGCGGCCGGGCTCACCCCGCGCGAGATCGAGGTGATCCGGCTGATGGCCGAAGGCCTGGAGACCACCGAGATCGCCGGCCGGCTCAGCTACTCGGAACGCACCGTCAAGGGGATCATCCACACGATCACCCGGCGGCTCGGGCTGCGCAACCGGTCGCACATCATCGCCCACGCGATGCGCTACGGCGTCATCTGACCAGCTGGGCGCGGTTGGTCACGCCCGCTTAGCCGAACGCCTCGTACCTCGGGGACCCGGCGCCGGAGCCCGGGTCCCCGCCGGGGTCACGCGACCGTGACGTCCTTCAGGTCGATCGAGACGATGAGCGGATCCGGAACCTTCCGGTTGTTCTCGTCCGTGCTGTAGATCTTCCGGCTGGTCGCCACGACCAGGCCGTCGACGGTGGCGAAGTCGAGCGCGTACTGTGCGCTCGGCGCCCGGCCGGCGATGTCGACGGTGTAGTCGCGCCGCCGGATCAGGCCGTCCGCGTCGACGTAGAGCACCTGGCGCGGGGTGTGGGTGGCGATGCCGTCCGGATAGGTGACGGCCAGCCGGCGGAACGTCTTGCCGTCCTCGGTCCAGCCGTCGATCTCCTCGGTCCGCACGCCCGGCAGCAGCAGTGATGCCGGCTCGGTGGTGTACGTCCACATCGCGTACCCGGAGAAGTAGGCCAGTTGCAGTCGGCTCCACGGGGTGGTGAGCACGTGCCCGGCGAACGAGTCGCGCGGGTGGAGCAGCTCCTCGACCACCTCGCCGTCCGCGGTCTCCACGGCGACGCGCTGCGGCGTGAAGTTGGTGTGGTGGCCCGCCTCGAAGAACGGCTCCTGCCGGGTGTGCTCGCGGTGCAGATCGACTGTCACCTGGACGTCGTCGAGCGCACCGGGCCAGCCCTTCATGCCCCAGAGCACGCCGCCGAAGAACTGGCGGGCGCTGATCTGCTGAGCCTGCTCCCAGGCCGCGCGACCGCCGTACGTCTCAAGAATCACTTCGAGCAGATCGGCCATGTCACTTGTCTCCTTCGCTGAGGAATGCGTTGACGTCAGCGGCGGCCTCGGCCGCGTACTGGAAGAGCGAAGCGTGCGCGGCGTCCGGGTAGATGCGGATCCGCGCGTCCGGGATGAGCCCGGCCATGGTGTAGCTGCCCTTGGTCGGGATCATCAGGTCGTCGTCGCCCTGCAGGATCAGCGTGGGGGCGGTGATACCGGTCAGCCGCTGCAGCGCGGAGTGGTCCGGGATGCCCCACTCGATGATGGCGTCGAACTGGGCGTCGCGGACGGCCACGGTGGTCGGCTCGTCCCGGTTCTCGGTACGGGCGAAGATGCGGCCCAGGAACTGTTTGCCGAGCGCCTGGCTGGTCTCGGTGTGCGCGAAGAAGATGTAGAGCAGATCCTCGGCGTCGTTCACCTCGGCCCGTGCGTGCGACGCGATGTCCTCGCGCCACGCGTGCATGCCGGGCGCGCCCTTGGGGCCGGTGCCGGCCAGCACCAGCTTGCGAACCAGTCCGGGCCGGACGAGGGCGATCTCCTGGGCCACGAACCCGCCGAGGGAGAAGCCGAGCAGGTCGATCCGCTCGAGCCCGAGGGCGTCGGCGAAGGCGATGATGTCGCGGGCGCTGCGCGCCACGGACGGCGCCGGCTCGCCGGTGGAGGCGCCCACGCCGGCGTAGTCGACGAGGATGACCTCGCGGGAGGCGGCGAGACCGTCGGTCAGGGCCGGGTCCCAGTTGTCGAGGTTGCCGCGGAAGTGCTGAAGCAGCACCAGCGGCACGCCCCCGCCGGTGCCGAACCGGCGGTAGGCGTACGAGACGCCGCCGGCCTCGGCGAACCGGGTCGGCGCGGTGTGATGGGTGATGTCAGGCATGACTCCAGTTGAGCCCCGGTTGCGGCCACCCGCCGAGGACCGGCGCCCACCCATGGCCTAAAGGGTCACGCCGGTCGCCCCCGCGCACTGTTCTCGAGCGCTGATCAGAGGACCTGGTTCGACTGGGGGTCTAGATCTGCTTGGGCGTTCCCTCTCCCGCCGCCCAGAAGCACAGGTCGTAGTTCACCGGCCGGCCAGGGTGCGCTGGGTGGGCCAGAGCTTGGCCGGGTTCAGGCCGACGCCCTTGACGCAGTTGTCGATGAACATCTCGGTGTCGGCCTGGTACTCCATCTGATTGGTCAGGCACACGTAGAGGTCCACGGCCTTCTGGCGTCCGCCGGTGCGTTCGGCGGCCAGGAACATCGTTGAACTCAGGTTGTAGTTGTAGCTCTGGCGCTTGGCGTCGGGGGCGTAGAACGTCTCGCTGGGCGGGAACGGGCCCGCCGGGCGGTAGGCGCGGCCGGCTCGGACGGCGCGCGTCGCCGTCTGGGCGTATCCGGGAGCGTCGAGGAACTCGACCCAGCGGGCGAAGCCCTCGATCGGCCAGCTGGCCTGCACGTTGGTCGACTTGGGGCCGTAGCCGCCGGCCCTGGACTGGATCAGGTGCGGGGCGATGGCGTGGGCCATCTCGTGGGCCATCACGGTCTGCGTCTGGCGGACGCTGGTGAACCGCGACATGTCGAGCACGATCCGGGAGCCGGCGCCGCGGCGGATCCAGGAGGGCTGGTTCGGCTCGTGCAGCACCTTCGGGTTGGGACGGTCGAACTGCTCCGTCCCCTCGTCGTCGGTCGCCCGTGGGAAGACGGTGACGCCGACGGCGCCCTGCCGGGACACGTTGTTGTCGTACCACTTCAGGAACTGCTTGTGGTCACCCAGGAAGATCACAAAACCGGAAGTGCCGTACGGGCGTGCGCCCCACAACGACCGCACCAGCTTCGCCGCCCGCTGCGCGGCCGGCAGGTACACCTTCGGATCCCAGGTGCTGCCCACGGCCGAGGCGACTGTGATGCCGCCGGCCGTGGCGGTCCGCAGGGGTACGTCGTCGGCCGGCGGGAACAGCAGCGGGTTCTGGTACTGCGGGTTCCAGCTGGGCGCGGCGTCGGTGATGGTGACGGTGTCGCCGGTGAAGGCGAGTTTCCAGTCGTACGGGATGACCGAGCGGTCGACGTCGGCGGTGAGCCGGGAGATCTGGTCGATGACGACGTCCGGCTTCTCGTCGAAGACGGCGGTGGCCGTGACGTTGCTCAGCGACAGGTCGAACGAGGCGAAGCGGAACTGCCGCAGGTTGGCGAACCGCTTCCGCTCGAAGGCGATCGCCTTGGTGGCGGCCGGGTCGATGTCGGCCAGCCACGCTTTCTCGTCACCGGCCTTGAACGCCGCCGCCCGCCTCGCGAGCATCTGGTCGATGAGCCGCAGCCGGCGGTCGGCGTCGCTCTCGTGCGACTGGGCGACGGTCGCCGTGACCGCCTCGGGCGCCGCGTCCCCGGGCCGCGACACGACGACCACCCCGGCCACGGCGACCGCGACCGCCGCGACGGCCGCCGGTGCGATCCATCGCCGCGGCGACTGTTTCGGTGGGACGAACTCCGGCGCCGTCTCGAACGTGGCTGGCCGAATCTCCGGCATCAGAACAAATCCCCCAAGATCGCGATCAATGCGGGGCCAGCGTAGATCAGGCCGTTTCGCCCCCGTCGGCCAGCAGGGTGCTGCCGGTCATGAAACAGGACAGGTCGCTCGCGCAGAACAGGGCGACGCGGGCGATGTCGTCGGGGGTGCCGGGGCGGCCGATCGGGCTGGTCATCATGAGCGGGGTGGGCGGGATGTCACCGGTCATGAGGGCGGCGGCCGCGGCCATCGTGCCCTCGGTGGGCACGAAGCTGGGGGCGACGCCGAGCACCCGGATGCCCCGGGGCGCCAGCTCCACCGCCATCTCCCGGGTGAGGCCGCGGGCGGCGTGCTTCGACCCGACGTACGCGGCCAGGCCGGGCGCGCTGGCCCGGAACCCGGCCGTGGAGATGATGTTCACCACGACGCCACCTCCGGTCATCCGCCGGGCCGCCTCGCGGGTGCCCACGAAGACGCCGCGGGCGTTCACCGCGAACACCGCGTCCCACGCCTCGTCGGTCATCTCGAGCAGCGGGACGCTCGGGAAGACCCCCGCGTTGTTGACCCAGATCTCCAGGCTGTCCAGCAGGCCGGCCGCGGCCGCGACCGAGGCGCTGTCGGTCACGTCCATGTGGGTGCCGATGGCTTTCACCCCGTACCGGGCGGCGAGGTCGGCGGCGGCCTTCGCCGCCAGGTCGGCGTCGAGGTCGCCGAGCAGGACGTCGGCGCCGGCCTCGGCCAGGCGCTCGGCGATGGCCTGGCCGAGCCCGCGGGCGCCGCCGGTGACGACGGCGCGGCGGCCGCGCAGGGAGATGAGGTCGTGCAGCGAAGGCATGCGGGATCCCTTTCAGCGAACGGCTTTGACTCGGGTGAACACCAGCAGGCCGCCGATCAGGGCGAGCACGGCGCCGGTGAGGTACAGCAGGGTGTAGTTCTTCTCGCCGGAGGAGCTGGCGATGATGAACGGGGCGATCAGCGGCGCCACCGCCGACGGCAGCTTGTGGGCGAACTGGACGACCGCGATGTAGCGGCCCGCCTCGTCCCGGCTGGGCAGCACGGCCAGCACGATGGCCTGGTCGACGGCGCTGAAGAAGGCGATGGCGAGCTGCATCAGCACGGAGCCGACGAGCAGGGCCGGGAACGAGTGGGCGAACGCCTCGACGACCGCCCCGGCCACGAAGAAGATCGCGCCGATCAGGGCGAACAGCCGTCGGCGGCGCAGCTTGTCGGAGAGGTAGCCGCCGCCGATGGCGCCGGCCGTGGCCGCGACCAGGCCGATGACGCTGATGACGGCGACCGTGCCGGCCACCTCCCGGACGGGAAGGTCGAGACGTTGGGCGTAGAAGAAGGTGGCGAACGTGGTGTTGAAGTACAGGCCCATGAAGAAGGCGAGCCGGCCGAGCCAGTTCCAGCCGAAGTCCGGGTGCTTGCGGGGGTTGAAGACGTAGCTGCCGAGCAGGGTCCGGGCCGACACCGGGGTGGTGGCGACGTTGGCGCGGATGTTCTCCCGCTTGCTGGTGGCCACGAAGACGGCCAGCAGCGCCGCGCCGATCAGGCCGGGCAGCATGAAAACGAGGAAGGTGTTGCCGCTGACGGCGCTGGCCACGCCGATGCCGATGGTGGGCCCGATCTGGCCGGTCATCCCGGAGAAGCCGGAGACCCGGCCGCGCTGTTCCTCGGGGATGCGGTCGGCTTGCAGGGCGAGGATGGTCTGGGCGGCGGTGGCCCAGCCGAGCATGGCCAGGATCCAGCCGGCGCCGAGCAGGAACAGGTTGGGGGCGACGGCGATGGCGGCCAGCGCGGCCAGGCCGAGCACGCCGCCGGCGATCAGAAACGGCCGGCGGCTGCGGGTGCGGTCGCTCCACACGCCGATGAGCGGGCTGAGGACGAGGAAGACGGCCTGGGCGGTGCCGGTGACGTAGCCCAGCACCTCCTCCCGGCCCGGTGCGAGCTCGTCGATGCGGACGGCCAGGGAGAAGGCGGCCGGGACGACGTACGCCATGGCGACGCCGAAGTTGGCCGCCATCATCCAGAAGATGAAGCCGCCGCGGGCCTTGGGCAGGACGTCGGGGGCGACGGAAGCGGGAACGGTCATGGCAACCGAGCCTCGGCAGCGGCGGCCGTGGTGGCCATGGATTGCCATGCTTTGCCGTGGCGCCGGCTCGTCGAGGCGCGCACGACCAGCCGGGTCGGCAGGGTGACGGCGGACGGCCCGGCACCGGCCAGCACGGCCTTGACCGCCGCCTCGCCCATGGCGTGCAGGGGCGCGGCGACAGTGGTCAGGGCGGGAGTGACCAGCTCGGCCGCGAAGATGTTGTCGAAGCCGGCCACGCTGACGTCGTCCGGCACGCGGACGCCCATGGCGGTCAGCCGCCGGACGAGCCCGATCGCCATGAGGTCGTTGTAGGCGACGACGGCCGAGGTGGGCCGGCGGGCGAACTCGTGGGCCGCCTCCGCTCCGCCGGCCACGGTGGGCTCGTAGGGACCTATGCGATGAGCGTGGACGCCCCACTCGCGCAGCGCCCGCCAGCGCACGCCGTCGGTCCACGACGCCTCCGGGCCGGCCACGTACGTGAGGCGGCGGTGGCCGAGCTCGCCGAGGTGCTCGGCGACCCGGCGGGCGCCGCGCGGATTGTCGACGACCACCGACGGCACCCCGGCCACGATCCGGTTGAGCACGACGACCGGGCGCTGCTTGGCCACCTGCCGGATGGCCGAGTCGGACATCCGGGAGGTGGCCAGGACCAGGCCGTCGACCAGCGGTACGGCCCGTTCGAGCACGTCCCGCTCGGTCACGCCGTTCTCCTGGGCGTCGGCCAGCAGAGTCGTGCGGCCGGCCCGGCCCGCCGCGGCCTGGGCGCCGCGGATGATCTCGTCGTAGAACGGGTTGGTGACGTCCGAGATGACCAGCCCGATCATCGAGGTGCGCCCGCGCGGGGCCGGGCGCGGGACCGGGCCGGCCCGGTAGCCGAGGTCCGCGGCGACCTTGCGGATGCGTTCGGCGGTCTCGACGTTGACGCGGCCGGGCCGGGCGAACGCCCGGGAGACGGTCGAGGAGGCGACGCCCGCCGCCCGGGCCACGTCGTTGATGGTGGCCGGCTTGCCGGTCACGGCCGGCGCCAGCGCCGGCGGAGCTCGTGCGCGGCCGCCTTGGGCCGCCGGTCGCGGGTGAAGACACCCTTCTTGTTGCCGTCCACCCGGTGGATGCCGTGCGAGGTCTGGAAGTCGGCGAAGTTCCACACGTGCTCGCCGACGAAGCCCTCGATCCGGTCGAAGACCCGGTGGTGCATGGCCAGGAACGCCGCCTGGTACTCCTCGGTCCACGGGGTGTCCCACACCGAGTGCAGCCCGGGCAGGGTGTCGGCGCCGTACTCGGACATCATGACCGGCTTGCCGAATCGCTGGATCCAGCCGCGCAGGTCGGCCTCCAGGTACCCCTCGGCCGTCTCCAGGTCGCCCGTGGCCACGTACCAGCCGTAATAGCGGTTGATGGAGAGCAGGTCGAACAGGTCGGCGATCTGGTCGTTGGCCGCGGTGGCGAACATGACCGCGGAGTAGGTCAGCGGTCGCGAGGGGTCGAGGGTGCGAGCAAGCTTCACCAGAGGCTCGAAGTACTCGCGGGCGCCGTCCTCATTGGAGGCGGGCTCGTTGGTCAGCGACCACATGACGACGCTGGGGTGGTTCTTGTCGCGGGCGATGAGCTCGGCGATGGCCCGGGCGTGGGCCTCGCGGGTGGCGTCGCCGAAGGTCTCGGGCGAGAAGGTGGGCCGCGGCGGCGCGCCGGTCAGCCCGGACACGACGGCCAGGTTGAGCCCGACCGCCGCGGTCTCGCCGATGACGACGACGCCGTGCCGGTCGGCGAAGTCCAGGACCTCTTCGGCGTACGGGTAATGCGACGTGCGAAACGAGTTCGCGCCGATCCACTCGAGCAGCTGGAAGTCGTGCACGAGGTAGGCGTCGTCGTGTCCCTTGCCCCGCACCGGAGTGTCCTCGTGCTTGCCGAATCCGGTGAAGTGGAAGGGTTCCCCGTTGATCAGGAACTCGGTGCCACGGACCTCGGCCGTACGCACGCCGAACGGCAGCGCGTACACATCGTGGCCCTTGATCTCGGCTTCGAGGGTGTAGAGGTAGCCGGCGCCCGGCTTCCACAGGATGGGGTCGACGATCTTCACGATGCCGTCGGTGCCGGTGGCCACCAGCACGCCCGCCGCGTCGTACACCCGGGCCCGCACCTCGGCCGGCTCGCTGGTCGACACCTCGTAGGAGACGGTGCCGTCGAGCGCGGTCGTCACCGCGATGTCGGTGATGTGCACCGCCGGCACGCTGTGCAACCAGACCGAGCGGTGCAGCCCGGCGTAGTTGTAGAAGTCGTGCTGGTACTGCTGGCGGCGGCGCCCGTCCGGGCCCTCGGTGATCGTGCCGGGCGGGATGGTCGTCTCGGTGAGCTCGTTGCTCACGCCGATGGTGAGCCGGAACTCCTCGCCCGCGCGGACCAGGCCGGTGATGTCGGCCTCGAACGGCGTGTAGCCGCCGGAGTGCTCGGCCACCAGCTCGTCGCCGATGTAGACGCGGCCGTGGTGGGTGGCCGCGTCGACCCGTACGAGGATCCGCTCGGAGGACCAGCCGCGCGGCACCCGCACCTCGCGCTCGTAGTAGACCCAGCCGACGTGGTCGCGGATGGCGGGATCGGTGAACAGGTCGTTGTAGCTGGCCGGGACCGGCGCCTCCAGGCCGGTGAAGGCGTCGCGGGAACCGACGGCGAAGCGCCAGAGCCCGTCGAGGCGGACCTGCTCGCGGGTGGCGGTGGGGCGGGGGCGCAGCATCAGCGGCCTCCGTTGCGGCGGGCGAGATCGCCCAGCCAGGCCAGGCTCGGCTTGGGGGTGCGCACGAAGGTCTCGCGGTCGACGGCGATCAGCCCGAACGTGGGCGCCCAGTGGCCCCACTCGTAGTTGTCGAGCAGGCTCCAGTGCAGGTAGCCGCGCACGTCCACACCGTCCGCGACGGCCGCTTCGAGGCCGTCCAGGGCGGCCGAGGTGTAGGCGATCCGCCGCTCGTCGTCGCCGGTGGCGATGCCGTTCTCGGTGACCAGCACGGGCGTACCACCGGTGACCTCCCAGGTGTGCCGCACGGCCAGGCCGAGCGAGTCGGGCCGGTACGCCGTACCCACCAGGGTGTTGTCCGGGCGCACCGGGTGCGGCTCGATGCCGTCCGGGCCGACCCACATGCTGGAGTAGGACTGCACGCCGACGAAGTCGTCGCCCTTGGCGCCCTCCAGATAGAGGTCCTCGCGCACGTACCGGACCTCGCGCAGCTTCTCCTCGCCGCCGGGCCGGGCCACCAGGGCCTGGTTGGCGACGGTCCAGCCGACCTTGGCGCCGGTGCGCTCGCGGATCAGGTCGCGCACGGCGTGGTGGGCGTCGACCAGGCGGCGGCCGATGGCCGGATCGGGCGAGGGCAGCACGGGCCGGGCGCCGTCGTCGACCGTGGGGCTCTGCCACTGCTGTCCCGACGCGGCCAGGCGGGCCATCATCGTCATGATCGCGAGCATGTTGGGCTCGTTCATCGTGCAGACCCAGGGAACGCCGTCGAGGATCGTGGCGGTCGTCTCGGCGTACGACAGGAACCGCTCGACGGCCCGCTCCCCCATCCACCCGCCCTCGGCGGCGAACCACCGCGGGTTGGTGAAGTGGTGCAGCGTCACCACCGGCGTCAGGCCGAGATCGATCGCCGTGTCGATCATGCGACGGTAGTGGGCGAGCTCGGCCCGCGAGACCAGGCCGGGCTCGGGCTCGACCCGGGCCCACTCGATCCCGAACCGGTAGGCGTTGCAGCCGGAGTCGGCCAGCAGGCGCATGTCCTCCGCGTAGCGGTGGTAGCTGTCGCAGGCGTCGCCGCTGCGCTCCATGCCCGGCATGGCCGCCTCGGCCTGCCAGAAGTCGCTGTTGAGGTTGTTGCCCTCGACCTGGTGCGGCGCCGTGGCCGCGCCCCAGAGGAAGCCGGCGGGGAACTTGGACATGATGAAGCCTCCGTTACGGGCTCGTTAATCGTTGCCGTGGCGGCAATCTTGCAATCGCGGCAACCAAAAGTAAAGATGTTCGGCATGACTCGGGAAGTTGGTCTCCGCGAACGTAAGAAGGCCGCCACGCGACGGGCGCTGAGCCGAACGGCGTGGTCGATGATGTTGGCGAACGGCCTGGAGGCGGTCACGCCGGAGGCGGTCGCCGCGGCCGCCGACATGGCGCCACGGACGTTCCGCTACCACTTCCGCAGCCGCGAGGAGGCGATCCTCGACGAGCTCGCCCAGCAGCACCGGGCCCTCGCCGACCAGCTACGTGACCGCCCTGAGGGCGAGCCGGTCTGGGAGTCGCTGCTCGCGTTCCTCCCGGAGGCCATCGCCGGCCTGGCCGGCGATCGCGCCGAGTTCGCCGAGCTGCTGACGGTCCTGCAGGCCAGCCCGGCCCTGCTGGCCGAGAACCTGCGCGTGCTCGAGCTGACCCGTCAGCTGCTGGCCGAGGTGATCAGCGAGCGCACCGGCCGCGACCTGCGCACCGACACCTACCCGGGCCTGATGGCGGGCGTCGTGATCACCGTGATCGGCACGTCGGTCGCGCACTGGGCCACCGGTGACGACGACGCGGCGCTGCCCGGCCTGATCCGCGACTGCCTCGCCCAGATGCGCGCGGGCCTGCGATGACCACGCCGTACGACCTGCGCGTGGACGCGCCCGTCGCCCGCCCCCGGCTGTCCTGGAAACCCGGCGGCGCCGCCGCGTGGCGGCTCGAAGCCCGGATCGAAGGGGCCGCGCAGCCGCCGGTGACCGTCGACGGTCACCTTTTCGTCGACTGGCCGTGGCGGCCGCTGACCAGCGGCGAACAGGCCGAGTGGCGGGTCGGCGACTCGGCCTGGAGCACCTTCGAGGCCGGCCTGTTCGACGCCGACTGGACCGCCTCGTGGATCTCGCCGCCCTCGTCCGACGGGCAGGTCGAGCGGCTGCGCGGCGAGTTCGACGTTCGCGGCGACGTGGTCCGGGCCCGGCTCTACGCGACCGCGCTCGGCGTCTACGAGGCCTTCGTCAACGGCGAGCGGGCCGGCGACGCCGAGCTCACCCCCGGCTCGACCTCCTACGCGGACACGCTGTACGCGCAGGCCACCGACGTGATCGGGGCGCTGCGGCCGGGCGCCAACGCCATCGAGGTCCTGCTCTCCGACGGGTGGTACCGCGGGCTGTCCGGCGCCTGGCGCAAACGCGCGGCCTGGGGGCCGCTGACGGCGGCCCGGGTCGAGCTCCACCTGCGCTTCGCGGACGGCACGACCCAGGTCGTACGGTCGGACGCCACCTGGACCTCGCAGCCCAGCGCCATCGTCGCCGCCGACCTGATGAACGGGCAGACCACCGACTTCACGGCTGTCACCCCGTACCCCTCGAAGGTCCTGACCGACGCCGTGACCGCGCCCCCGATCGACTGGTCCCCGGCCCCGCCCGTGCGGGTCGTCGAGGAACGCCGGGCACACTTCGTGAGCCCGCTGGTGGCCGACTTCGGCCAGAACGCCTCGGGCTGGATCACGCTCAGCGACCTCGGCCCGGCCGGGACACGGACCGTCATCGACTACGGCGAACACCTCGACGCGCACGGCGACCTCACTACGAGCCACCTCGACAGCGCCAAGCCCGGCCAGGCGCCGATCCCGTTCGTCCAGCGCGACGAGGTCGTCTCGGCCGGCGACGGCGGCGTCTTCGAGCCGCGGCACACCGTGCACGGCTTCCGCTACGCCCGTTTCAGCCGCCCGGTCGACCCGGACGCGGTCGTGATGCGGGTCGTGCACACCGATCTGCGGCCGACGGCCACCTTCACCTGCGGCAACGACGACCTCAACCGCCTGCACGCCGTCGCCGGCTGGAGCTTCAGCGGCAACGCGGTCGACGTGCCGACCGACTGCCCCACCCGCGAACGCCTCGGCTGGACCGGCGACTACCAGGTCTTCGCGCCGACCGCGGCCCGCCTCTACGACGTCGACGGCTTCAGCCGCAAATGGCTGCGCTCGGTCCGCGACGACCAGCTCGCCGACGGCCGCGTCACCAACGTCTCCCCCGACCACGCGCGCCTCAAGGCGATCCCCAACCCGGAGGCCGACCACATCACCGGCTCGGCCGGGTGGGGCGACGCCATCGTCACGGTTCCCTGGACGCTTTACCAGACGTACGGGGACCGGGCCGCGCTCGCCGAGAACTGGGACGCCATGACCCGGTGGGTGGACTTCGCGCTGGCCGCCGCCCGGGACAAGCGGCACCCGTCCCGCGTCGAGCGATCGGCCACCCCGCAACCGCACGAGCGGTTCCTGTGGGACGGCACCTTCCACTGGGGAGAGTGGCTGGAGCCCGGCGACCGCGGCCCGGCCGGCGATCCGATGGCCTGGTTCATGGCGGACAAGGGCGAGGTGGGTACGGCGTACCTGTTCCGCTCGGTGCGGACGCTGGCCGCGATCGCCGAGGTGCTGGGCCGCCCGTCCACTTACGCCGCCCTGGCCGAGGACATCCGCGCCGCCTGGCAGACCGAATTCCTCGACACGGGCCTGCGCACCCAGGCGAACTGCGTCCGCGCGCTGGCCTTCGGGCTCGTGCCGCCGGACCGGCGCGACGCGATCGCCGAACGCCTCGTCACCCTGATCCGCGACGCCGGCACCCACGTCGGCACCGGGTTCCTGTCCACGGCCGACCTGCTGCCGGTGCTCGCCGACACCGGGCACGCCGACGTCGCGTACGACCTTCTCCTCCAGCGCACCTCGCCGTCCTGGCTGGGCATGCTCGACCGCGGGGCCACCACCGTCTGGGAGGACTGGGACGGCGTGGCCGCCGACGGGACGGCGACCGGCTCACTCAACCACTACAGCAAGGGCGCGGCCGTACGCTTCCTGCACACCCACGTCCTCGGCCTGCGCCAGGCCCCCGGCTCCGTGGCGTGGGAGTCCTTCGTGGTCGCCCCGGTGCCGGACGAGCGGATCGGGTGGGCCCGCGGCACTTTCGACAGCCCGCAGGGCCTCATCAGCGTGCGCTGGCGGCTGGACGACGGCGACCTGCTGATCGCGGTCGAGGTGCCGCCCGGGGCCACCGCCGAGGTGGTGTACCCGGACGGCCGGCGCGTCTCAGTCGTCCACGGGCTCGCGGACCAGGATGTCCTCCAGGTTTGAGATCTGCAGGACCATGCGGACCATGGCCGTCGGCTCCCGCAGCATCAGCGTGACGCCGCGGGCGGCGGCCGCCCGCTGCGCGGCGACCAGCACGCCGATGCCGCTGGAGTCGAGGAAGGCCACCCCGCTCATGTCCACGTCGATGCGGTCGGTGTTCGGCGCGTCGACGGTGCTGCGGAGGACTTCCCGCAGCACGTCGACCGTCTCGAGGCTGACGTCCCCCTCGGGTGCCACCGTGACGGTGCTCGCATCGCGTTCGATCCGGTACTGCAAGGACATCGTCGACCCCTGTCGAAAACGGTGGCGGCTGGTCGCCGCGCGATACCCCACTACACGCGCCTCAAACGTGCCGCAGCTCGAACGGCCACTCATACGATACTGACCGCCGGCCCGCACCCCTACCGGGTCGGCCGCTACTCGCCCGGCTTCTTGAACTCGGTGCGCGGCTGGCCTTCCATGTAGTCGGCGACCGTGCGGTAGACGATCGGGTTGATGACGCTGTGCGGCATCCGGTCGGTGTGGTTGGCCCAGTCCGGGTTGACCATGTATCCGGCCACGACCAGGTTGCGGGAGCCGACGACCAGCGACGCGGTCTTGTCGTTGTCGGTGGTGCCGGTCTTGCCGAAGATCGGGTGGCCGACCGTGCGGTACGCGTTGGCCTCGGTCGCGCCGCCGCAGCTGCCGAGCTGCGCGCGGTCACCGACCGGGCAGCGGGCCGCGTCCAGGGCCTTGCGGGCCACGTCGGCGCTGGTGGCCCGCTTGCAGGACGGCTGACCGGCCTTGACCTTGGAACCGTTGGCCGCGTAGATCTGCTTGATCGGCGTCGGCGCGCAGTACATGCCGTCGCCGGCCAGCGTGGCGTACGCGTTCGCGATGTCCAGCGGCGTCGACGCGGTGACACCGAGGGTGAACGCGCCGAACTGGTGCGCCGCCTCGGGGGTGGCGATCAGCTTGCGGTCGTCGGACGAGCGGTACTGCACGCCGAACCGCTTCGAGACGTCGACGACCTTCTCCGCGCCGACCTTCTCCTGCAACGGCACGAAGTACGTGTTCACCGACTTGCCGAAGCCGGTCCACATGTTGAACGTGCCCTTCTCGCTCTTCGAAGCGTTCTCCGGGCAGTAGAAAGACGTGTTCGGGCAGGCCGCCGGCGAGTTGAAGGCGACCGGATAGCTCGTCTTGTAGAAGTAGTCCGAGGTGATGGAGTGGCTGAGCTCCAGGCCGTTCTCGAGCGCGGCCACCATGGTGAACATCTTGAACACCGAGCCGGCCTGGTAGCCGTTGATGTCGCCGCCACCGGTGATGATCGGGTTGGTGGTGTTCGGGTAGGTCGCCCGGGCCCCGGCCCTGCGGGTCTGCGGGTTCGAGCTCGGCGGGTTGGTGCCGTCGTCGAGCTTGTACGACCGGTTGGTCGCGAGCGCCTTGACCCGGCCCGAGCCCGGCTCGACCGCGGCGATCAGGACGGCGTTCTTGTTCTTGTCCTTGATCTTCTTGGTGATCTCGTTACGGGCCGCGGTCTGCGCCTTGATGTCGAGCGAGGTGACGATCCGGTAGCCGCCGGTCTTGAGCTGACGTTCCCGCTCGTACGAGTTGGCGCCGAACGCGGACTGACCCATCCACCAGCGGTAGAAGTAGTCGCAGAAGAAACCCCAGTTGTTCTTCGCGACCGAGGTGCAGCCGTTGCCGGGACGGTTCGTCGTCCGGCCCAGCTTGACCTTCTTGGCCTCGTCGCCCTGAGCCTTGGTGATCTGCCCCAGCGACACCATGTTGTCGATGATGTAGTTGCGCCGGTCCAGCGCCTGCGGATAACCGGTCGGGGTGGTCGGGTCGAACGCGGTCGGCGCCTTCACCATGCCGGCCAGCAGCGCGGCCTCGGCGATGGTCAGGTCCTTGGGCGACTTCTTGAAGTAGACCCGGCTGCCGGCGTAGACGCCGTACGCGCCGTTGCCGAACGGGGCGAGGTTCAGGTACCGCTCGAGGATCTGCTTCTTGTCCAGGTCCTTCTCGACCTGCAACGCGTACTTGATCTCGGTGACCTTGCGCTCCGGGCTGTCCCGGGTCGCGTCGATCGCCTCCTGCGGCGTCTTGGCGCCGTAAGCCTGCGCCATGCGCACGTACTGCATGGTCAGCGTCGAGGCGCCCTGCTTGGACCCGCCGTTGTTGTTGTTGACGGCGGCCCGGGCGATGCCCTTGAGGTCGACGCCGTTGTGCTCGTAGAACTTGTGGTCCTCGGCCGCGACGATGGCGTTCTGCATGTTCACCGAGATCTGGCTGATCGGCACATCGCTGCGGAACTCGTCGTAGAGGACGGCGATCTGCGTCTTGCCGTCATTGGCGAAGACCCGCGTCACCTGCGGCGTCGACTGCTGCACGAGCGTGCTCGGCAGCGCGGAGAACTCCTGCGCCCCCGCCTTCGCCACCAGCCCGCCGAGCGCGAACGCCGGGAACGAGGCGGCCGAGACCACCACCCCCGTCAGCAGCCCGCACAGGAGCAACAGAACGGCCTTCGTAGGCCACTTACGGTCTTTCGTCCGGTTACCGACAGACACGGAGCTCCAGACCACCTTTCTCCACGAATACCCCGAACACGCCGGCACAGGGAACCATCCCCGCGCAACACAGCGGCGCCAAGACTACGTGATCTTGTCGCACGCCGCCCGGGAGCCGGAGCCCCCAAGCTTCACCGCAACGGAGCCTTGAGAATGCGGGAAGTAACTATCTGGCCCTCCGGCGAGAAGACCCACACCCAAAGCGACAGCCACCTACGTTCCCTTCGCCCCGAACTCGGAGAGCGCCGCGGCTTGTGGCGAACAACACAGCCACATTCACCTGTCCCGCCGAGTCTGTCAGAAAACGGCTCTGGCGCGGAAACGGTGGCCGTCGGCCGGCCGCACCCACCGTGGGCAGAAAGATTCACAGACTCTTGAACATTTGGAGGCTGGGCTGCGTCCTTGAGAGAGACGGCCGGTCCAACGGGGGGTGTAATCAGCGTGGATTCCGCGCTCATCACGTGCGAGAGTCTCGTACGCATCTATCAGTCCGGGCCGATCGAAGTCCAAGCCTTGCAAGGCCTCGACCTGGTGGTGGACAAGGGCGAGATGGTCGCCGTGGTCGGCGCTTCCGGCTCCGGCAAATCAACGCTGCTTTCGATTCTGGCCGGGATCGACGCACCGACCGCCGGACATGCCCGCGTCGATCAATGGAATCTGCTGTCCATGTCACGCGCGGATCGGGTCCGCTACCGCCGGCACGCCGTCGGCTTCGTCCGTCAGCAGACCGCCAGCAACCTCATCCCCTATCTCACCGCCCAGCAAATGGTCGACCTGCCCATGACCGCCGCCCGCACGCCGGCTCGCGAACGCAGACGCCGTGCCGCCGACCTGTTGAGCGCACTCGGCGTGGGTGAGCTGGCCGACCGCAGGCCCGGGCAACTGTCCGGCGGTCAACAGATGCGGGTAGCCATCGCCGTCGCCCTGGCCAACCAACCGCACGTCCTGTTCGCCGACGAACCCACCGGCGAACTCGACACCGCCACCTCGGCCGAGGTCTTCGCCGCTTTGCGCGACGTCAACCGCAATTTGGGCGTCACCGTTGTCATCGTCACCCACGACTCCGCCGTCAGCGGGCAAGTCGAACGCACCGTGGCCATCCGCGACGGGCGCACCAGCAGTGAAGTCCTACGCCGCACCGCCACCAGCGACGACGGCGACACCCATGTGACAGCCGAGGAGTACGCCGTCATGGACCGCGCCGGACGCATCCAAATACCTCGCGACTACCGCGAAGCCCTCGCGCTGACCCGACGTGTCCGGCTGGCTCTGGAGTCCGACCACATCACCATCCGGCCGGATGCATGAACACGCCCCTTTTGGCGGTCCGCGACGTCAACCGCAGCTTCGGCACCGTTCACGCCCTACGGGACATCTCCTTCGACGTCGAACCCGGCACGATGGTCGCTGTCGTCGGGCGCTCCGGCTCCGGCAAGACCACCCTGCTCAACGTCATCGGTGGACTCGACCGCCCCGACAGCGGCACGGTGACCGTCGACGGGCTTGAAGTCACCTCGCTGGACGAGGACGGGCTGTCGCAACTACGCCGCGACAAAGTCTCCTACATCTTCCAGACCTTCGGCCTCATCCCGGTGCTGTCCGCCGCCGAGAACGTCGGTGTGCCACTGCGCCTGGCCCGCACCGACCCAGGCGAACGGGAACGCCGGGTGGCGGTGTTGCTCGACCTGGTCGGGCTGGCCGGCCACGCTCAGCAGCGCCCTGGCGAATTGTCCGGTGGCCAGCAGCAGCGTGTCGCCATCGCCCGCGCGCTGGCCGGCTCACCCCGGTTGTTGATTGCCGACGAACCCACTGGGCAGCTCGACGCCGAAACCGGATTGGCCGTCATGGCTTTGTTGCGCGGCGTGGTGGAGTCCGAGGGCGTCACTGCCGTCATCGCCACCCACGACCCCGTCATGATGGAACTCGCCGACCGCGTCATCCGGATCAGCGACGGCCGTGTCGCATGCTGAGGTTGGTCGCCCGGCGGGCCCGCGCCCAATGGCCGCTACTGGCTGCCCTGCTGTCCGTCCTGGTCATCGGGGCCACCCTGCTGGGCACCTGCGCACTGTTGCTGGACCACACCTCCCAGCGTTCGGTCGAGGTGTCGGCCATGCGAGCAGATCCCGACGAGGTCACCTCCACCGCGTACGTGGCTGAGGTTTCCGCCGACAACGCACGCTCAGTCGCGGCCGGCACCCGCGACGTGCTGGTCTCAGCGGCCGCTTCGTTCCCGGTGACGACGTCCGCGCGCGCGTCGTCTTACCTGCGCGAGCTGCCGATGGCCGATGGGCGGGGCGGCAGCGACATCGTGGGCGGGGCATACATGTCCGCACTCGACGACCTGCCGGCGCGGGCCACGCTGGTCTCAGGCCGTTGGCCGCGTGCCACGGGTCAGCAGCGGGAAGCGGCCGTCCTGCAGAGCACCGCCCGGCTCCTCGGGCTGCGCGTCGGCAGCCGTGTCAGCCTCGGTCTCGAGTTCGGCCGCACATCGAACCCACCGGTCGAGCTGACAGTGGTTGCCATCGTCCGGCCGACGCCGGATGCGGGCTGGGAGCGCGACCCGTACGGCGGCACCGGTTTCAGCGACAACCCGCCGGAGAGCACCTCGGCCCGTCAGATTCACGCGTACGGGCCCTTCCTCGTCGACTACGACAGTCTGCTCAACGGCGGGTCGGCGATCAGCCGCCTCGAGGTCACCGCCCGCCCGGAGCTGTCGAACCCCACCGTCGGCGAGCTCGACCGGCTCACCGCCGCGTTACTCATGGCCGACCGCCGGCTGGCGGGCACGCTGGGGGAGCGCGCCAAGGTTCACCGCGTCGATTCGCCTCTCCCCCAGCTGCTGCTCGACCTGCGCAACCAGCGGCAGCTCACCACGGGTACGGTGCTCGCCGTCGCGCTGATCGGTCTGCTACTCACGACGGTCGCCCTCGCGCTGGCCGGGCGGCTCACGACCGGGCTCCGTGATGCCGAGTCGGAGTTGCTCGCCGCTCTCGGCACAAGCCGATCCCAGTTCAGTGCGGTCGCGGCCACCGAGGCGGCCCTGATCGCCACGATGGCCGTGGTCCTGGCCGTGCCGCTGTCCTCGTTGCTGTACGCCGGTCTGACCCGCGTCGACCCGCTGTCCAGCGCCGGGCTGACCGCCCCGGTGACCGTGAGCGGCGTCCAGATCGCCGTCGTCGTCGCCGGTGTGGTGGCCTTGGCCGCCCTGCACATCGCCCTGGCTGGTCGCCGTGACGGCGTCCGGAACCACCGCGGCCACCGCGAACTGCTGGCCCGCTCCGGCGCCGACCTGCTGTTGGCCGGGCTGGCTGCCGTCGGCTGGTGGCAGCTGCGGTCCCAGCCTGCGGGGGCCGGATCCAGCGTCGATGCCGTACGGGTTCTGGCCCCGGCACTGATACTTGTGGCCGGCGCGGCGCTGGCCCTGCGCGTGGTACCACCGCTGCTGCGCCGCGCGGAACGGCTGGCCGCCCGCTCCCCCGGCTTCGTGCTGACGCTGGCCACCGCGGGAGCCGCCCGCCGCCCGCGGGCACTGGCCGCGGGGTTGCTCATCTGCCTGGGCGGCGCCACCGCCACCTTCGGCACCGCCTTCGACGCCACCTGGCGTACGTCCCAGCGGGACCAAGCCGACCTGTCGGTGGGCACTGACCTGGCCCTGTCCCTCACCGCGGCGCCCGTCATCGGGCAGAGCAGGCAGGTCGAGCAAGCCACCGGCGGCACGGTCAGCCCGGCCGTCACGGGCCCCGTCGTGGTCGGGCAGTGGCTCGGTGGTCCCGGCGGCGTTCCTCGCGTGGTCGCCGTCGACACCCGCCGGGCCGGCGCCCTGCTGCGTGGACGGCACGACGACAGCCCCGACTGGGGCACCGTCACCCGCGACCTCGCGCCGACCGGCGCAGTGGGCGGCGTAGCCCTGCCCCGTGACAGCAACCCCGTCCTCACCGGGTCGGCCGGCGAGGGTCAGCCGACCCTGGTGGTCGTACGCCTGCTCCTCGAGGATCTGACCGGCCTCCGGACCACCTGCGCCAGCAACCCCGTCGTCCTCGACAACCGGCCGCACCCTGTCACCGGGTGCACACCGGCCGATGGTCTGCGGCTGATCGGGGTCGGCCTGGCCGTGCTGGGCGACGTGCGCGCCGACGTCGAGCGGCAGAGCCGGATCGACGCCACGCTGAACCTGCCCGGGCCGTCGGCGTCACCCTGGTTTGTCCGCGCCGGGGCGCAGTCGAGCGATGTCGCCGGCCCCACGGTCACGGTGGATGGCACCCGGCTGCGCCTCACCGCGACGGTAGGGTTCAGCGACCCGAGTCCCGAGAGCCGGGTTCTGGTCGCCACTGCCTTCGACGATCCGGGTCCGATGCCGGTCATCCTCTCCCGGCGGCTCGCGACTGAGATCGAAGCGCGACCTGGATCCGAAGTCACCATCGCCCTCGACCAAACCCCCGTGGACGCCACCGTCGCCGCCGTCGTGGCCGAGGTGCCTTCGGCGCCGGGCGCTCCAGCGCTGCTGGCTGACCTCGATTGGCTGACCCGTTCCCTGGCCGTTCAGGGCAACGCGGATTCGCCGGTGACGGCCTGGTGGATCGGCGAGCCGGAACGCCCAGACGCCGTCGCGCGAGCCGCCGAGCTGAATCTGGGACCGGTTACCAGCCGCGCTGCTGAGACTGATCGGCTGATCGGCAGCCCCATGCGCGCCCCCTTCCCGGCGGTCTTGCGAGTGCTGGTCGTGGCCGCGGTCGTCATGCTGTTCGGAGGGGTTTTGCTCCAAGTGACTGCGGACATGCAACTTCGCGCGGTGGAGGTGGCCCGGCTGCGTGGCCTGGGGATCCCCCGCCGGGGTATCCGCGACGTGCTGTTCACCGAGTATGCCGCAGTCCTCGTGCCCCTGCTGGCTGCGGGCACCCTCGTCGGCGCGCTCGCCAGCCGGCTGATCGCGCCGCTGCTGGTCCGCTCGGACACGGGGACGGCCGCCTCGCCGCCCGTGGTGGCCGACTGGCCCTGGCTGGCTGAGGCCGCGCTACTGGTGGGACTGTTCGCCGTGTGCGCGGTGGCGCTGGGTGCCACCATCGCCGTGCAGAGCCGCCGGGCCGACGCCGCGCACCTGCGAGTGGCGTCGTGAGGACGGCCGTAGGGGCGTTGCGGTCCGGCCTGAAGGCGTGGCGCCCGGATCCGCACTGGCCGAGCGTACGCGGCCGGGCCCGGGCGGACGCCGGGCCGCTGTCGTTGGTCGCCTGTGTCATCGCCGTGGTGGCGTTGTTCGCCGGAGCGACGCCACCACTGTTGCGCTTGGCCGCTGACGAGGCGGCCCGCGAAGCCGTACGCCGGTCCGCCGACGAGGCCGCCATACGCGTGGACGCTGATTGGCGCTCCACGACGACGGAAGTAGGCGCCTACAACCTACGAGACCCCGCCGCGGGCGCGTTCGTCGCCGCCCTGGCCCCGGCGGCGAAACTGGAGCTCGACCCCGGCCTGCAGGCGGTCCTGCGGCCGCCGGTGACCACGGTCTCGAGCATTTCCCTCGCCGTCGGCGACGGCAGCGTGCAGCGCCGCCTCCAGCTCAACTATTTGCGCTCCGACAGCGGTGAGCCGGCGGTGACCTGGGTCGCCGGCCGGGCGCCGGCGGCCTCGAGCACCGACTTGACCATCCGAGTGCCCCAGACCCGGCCGCCTTGGCCCGTGCAGATCGGGGTGTCGGAGGCGGAGGCGGTCGCTCTCAACGTCAGTCCAGGCGACCGGATCCCCGTGAAGGACGATTCCTACAAGGTCTACGACGTTCGGGTCAGTGGCATCTTCCGGCCGGTCGACCCCGACGATCGCGCCTGGAGCCACGCGCCGTGGCTGCTTCAGCCCACGACCGGCCAGGACGGCCGGGGCACGACCCGGTTCGGCGGCCTGCTGTCGGCCGACTCCCTGCCCGACGCCCGCCTGGCCTTCCTCGACGATCAGCTGCGCCGCTCGGTCCGGCTCGACGTCGAACCGGAAGCTTTCACCTGGAAGTCGGCGCAGGCCCTGGCCACGACCGTGGCGGCCCTCAAGGGCACCTCGGGAGCCTCGGCCGAGCGGGATGAAACCCTGAAGTGGTCCACTCAGCTCGACAGCCTGCTGCGAGACGTCGACGGCCAGGTGGCCGCCGCAACCGCCCAGGCCACTGTGTTGCTGATCGCCGTGCTGGCCGGCGCCCTACTCGTCATCGGGCTTGCTGTCGAGCTGCTGACCCGGCGCCGCGCGGTCGCCCTGGCCACCGTCCGCGGGCGCGGGGTCGCCCTGCCGAGCGTCACGGCCGAACTGGCAGTCGAGTCGGTCGCGGTGGCCGTGCCGGCGGCGCTGATGGGCATCGCCGTCGCCGTCGCGGTCGCCGGCAGCGCCTCGCTGGGCGGGATCCTGCCGTTCCTTCTGCTGGCCGTCGCGGCCAGCCCGGTCGCGGGGACCCTGGCGGCGGCCAGGGCCACCCGCGACAAGCGCGTGCCGGCCAACCGCAGCGCCCGCCGCTGGGCCGGGCGTACGGTCCTGCTGCGTCGCATCGCCGTCGACGTCGCCGTGGTGCTCCTGGCCGTCGGCGCGCTGGTCGCCCTACTCCAGCGTGGCATCGGCTCCAGCGCCGACGGGGACGCGGCCCTGCCCGCCGCTGCCCCCACCCTGTGCGCGCTTGCGGTGTCGCTGCTACTTGTCCGGTTGATGCCGCGCATCACGGGTCTCCGGCTGCGCCTGGCCCTGCGGTCGAGGCGCCCCCTGGCCCTGTTCGGACCGGCGCGGGCCGCAGCCACGTCCGGGCGGGTGCTGCCCGCGCTCACGCTGATCGCCACCATCGCGCTGGCGTCGTTCGCTGTCACGCTGTACGCGACCACGGAGCGCGGTCTGTCCGTCGGCGCCTGGCAGTCGACCGGCGCCGACGCGCGTCTCGACCTCAGCTACGACTCCACGGTCTCGGCCACCGCGATCGCGGATCGGCTGGCCACCTACCCTGGAGTCCGGCAGGCCGTCGCGGGCGAGGTCATCTCGGCAGCGACGTTCGTCGCGGAAGGCGATGGTGCGCCCTCGCGCTTGATCGTCGTGGACACTGCGGCGTTTCGCGAGCTCGCGGCCGGCAACCCATTGCCCGGCCTCCAGGCCACCCCCGCGCTGACGACGCTCGTGGACGGCGCGATTCCCGCGCTGGTGCGGTCGCGTGCGGACGTCCTCCGGCCCGGTCTGCGGTTCACCCTCCCCCGGCGGGACGCCGACGAGATCGACCTGGTCGCGGTCGGGTCCATACCCGCCATGGGTCTGGGCGACGACGT
Source organism: Actinoplanes sp. NPDC048988 (assembly GCF_043197815.1). NCBI lineage: Bacteria > Bacillati > Actinomycetota > Actinomycetes > Micromonosporales > Micromonosporaceae > Actinoplanes > Actinoplanes sp. NPDC048988. The sequence continues at coordinate 514,149 of NZ_JBICTW010000005.1, forward strand.
GGTCGTGGTGGACTCGGCGGCGGCCCGCACGGCCGGCCTGGAGTTCACGCCGAACACGGTTTGGGCGTCCGGACCGGGCGCGGCCCAGGCCGTACGGGCACAGGGCGCCGAGGGATCGGTGACCACCCAGGCCGACGTGCTGACTGCCAACCGGACGGCGCCCCCGACCGCCGGCCTGCTGCGCCTCGACCTGGTATCGGCGGCGGCCTTGCTGGCGCTCGGGCTGCTCGGGTTCGCGGTGGCCGCGGCGACCAGTGCCCCCGAACGCGGGCAGACGCTGGCCCGGCTACGGACCCTGGGACTGCGGCCACGCGACACCCGCCGTGTCGCGGCGGCCGAGCTGTCGCCACCGCTCGTGGCCGCGGCCATCTGCGCACCCGTGGTGGGGGTCCTACTTGCCTGGGTGTCGCTGGATTCGCTGGCCCTGCGGCGGGTGACCGGGCAGACCGCCACGCCGGAGCTCGTCATTCCCTGGTGGACGATCGGGGTGACGACGGTCGTCGCGCTGGCCGCGGTGTTGATCGCAGTGGTGGCGGCCGAGTCGTCCGCTCGGCGACGGCGCGGGCTGGGCGATGTCCTGCGCGTAGGTGAAAGCTGACTGCCGCGCCGCGTCGGCCGCCCCTCGCGGAGCCTGGGTCAGCGACGACGACACCCTCTCAGCGCAAGAACGCGTCGCGGTCACCGCACCGTACGGCCAGCACGGTCCGGTCCAGTGACGCGATCACGGTCGCGGGCGGGCACCTGACCACCGACGCCGAGCGACTGCTCGACACCCCACTCCGGTCCTCCTGGTGGACTGACACCCTGATACGAACGTACGCCGGTCCCCATGGCCGCCACGTGGCTGATCAATACACTATCGAGGCTGTCCCGTGAGTATCGAGGAGCATTTCCCACTCTTTCGCGAGGGCGTGATTGATTCGGTCATCGCGGGCGATGGCTTCCTTGAACCAGGCGATGGTGGCGGGCGCCATGGCGAGGATCTGGTTGTAGTTGAGGGCGGCCGGGTTGAGGCCGAACACCAGGCCGGTCTTCAGAAGCGTGCCTGAGGTGGCGATGGTGTGCCCGAGCAGCAGCATCGAGGTGAGCTTGGCGTGCTCCAGTTTCCGCTGCTCCTTGGTGCCGCCGGTGGCGTAGCTTTTGAGCAGCCAATATCCGCGGATGATGGCGGACACGACGCCGGGAGTGATGCCCATGGTGAAGAAATGGCGTAGGTCGTAGCCATTCGTGTACATGTGGCGGGCGACGTCGGTCCAGGGGACTTTGACGCCGGAAGGGCCCAGCGCGAACGGTGAATCGATCTGGCCCAGCTGGAGCAGGCTGAAGAACGGAGGCTGCAGGCCGGCCGGCGTGTAGACGTCCGAGAGCAGATGGCGCACCTGGGTGATGAGAGCGCCGATCAGGCCGATCGGGTCGGCTCCGGCCGGGACCTGAATCAGTCGCCCTACGTTGTCGATGTAGGTGCCGGTACCGCGCATGAGGTCGGCCACGCCGGCGAGGAAACCCAGGGCCGGATCGTGGCCGAGGCTTTGGAGCCGATGGGTGGCCGGTCGCATGCCTGCGACCAGACCTTCGGTGGCCGCCGTGGTCGGGGCGTCATAAGACACTTTGGCCAGCTTTTCGAACCTCTTGAAATAGTGGCCGTGGATCGTTCCGGCACGGTCCTTGTCCTGAAGCCATTTCGTGAGGGGCGAGCCCGTGTACTTCTTGCCGAGGAAGGTGGAATCCCGGGGGATGCGGACGAGCACGATGTCCAGCAGGGTGGCGATGGTCCCGGCGAGCAGGACCACCGTCCAGTCGGTCTCGTCCCAGCTGATGTCGCCGTGTTCCGCGGCGTAGCGGCGCAGGCTGTCGGCGATCTGGCCGTGCGGAACGACCTGAAGGAGCGGGTCCCGGGTGAGATCGATGCCCAGCCGATCCAATCGGGCTTCGGCCATCCTGACCAGCTGATCGAAGTCGCTTTCGGCCGGGACGACGGGCACGGCGTGACGAGGGCGGCCCGGGGTGCCGGCGCTCGGGGTGGTCACCGCGCGCGACGGGGGACTTGGGGCCGGCGGTACGGCGATGCCCAGCGCCCGGAGCCGGGCGCGCACCGCGTCGAACTCGGACTCGACCGAGTCCAAGGAGTCGCTGACGTGACGTTCGCGTGCGAGGACCTCCCCGAGGTCGAATTCCACCCGATCGAACAGGCCCTGAAGCTCGGTCAACGTGACGGCCTGGTAGGCCACGACGGTGGCGGCGGCCGTCAGCTGGTCACGCGGCACCGAGCGGTTCCCGCCGTTCGAAGGACTCCTGGCTGGTCTGCAGACTCACCAGGGCCTGCTGGAAGGCGTCCAGCTCGGCCTTGAGCGCGGTGAGCCGCTCCTCGTTCCGTACGGTCTGCTCGAGGCCGGCCTCCATCCGGTGGGCGAGGCCCGCGATGTCGTCGGTCAGCTCGGCCATCGCCTGCTGGTGATGTTTGAGGACCTGCTGGATCAGGTACTCGCGGCGCTTCTCCCGTTCCCGCTCGTTGGTGGCCAGCAGGTAGCGCGTTCCCTGATGGACAGCGACCCCGAGGATGACCACCGTGCCGATCCCGGTGACCATCGCGCTCAGGCCCAGCAGGCCTCCGAACCCCAACGCCGCCAGCCCGGTGGTGATGCCGGCCCCGCCGAGACCCGAGACGCTGCCGGCGAGACTGACGGCGGCGATCGGAGCTCCGAACGCGGCCACCTTGGCCGCGATCTCCTTGGTGGTGGTCTCCATCTGGCTGGTGGTGACCTTGCCGGAGGCGAAGTCCTCCTCGGCGATCACCAGCCGCTCGGTCGCCCGCACGACCTCCCCGGCTGACTCGGCGAACACCAGTCCGGCGACCAGCACGATCCGCTCACGCTCGACATCGGCGGCATGCCGGTCGGCCCGCGAGATCCGCACCAAATCGCGCACGAGCATGGTGAACACCGGCTCGCGCTGGTCCTCCGCGAGGAGGTCGTGCAACTGCCGCGCCAGCTCCTCGGTGGCCTCCGGTGTCTGCGCGCCGTGTTGGGCCGCCGTGATTTCGCCCCGCAAAGCCGATCGCGCGCCCTCGTCCAGCCCGATCGTCGAGGCGAACAGGTACAGGTTGGCGATCTCGCGAGGATCGAGTACGTCGTCGACCTGCGCCAAACTCACCAAAATGCGGCAATAGAGCAACTTCGCGTCGCCCCCGAGCGCGGACAGATCAACCGAGTCATCGGAATTGCGCGACAGGCTGTCCTTGACGTCTGCGACCTTCGCCATCACCTGCTCGGCGGACTGCTTCACCACCTCCTGGGCATCGCCGGCGGCATCCGCGACCATCTGCCTGGCCGTGCTCGTGCCGTCGGCAACCCTCCGCCCGGCCGCGTCGGCAACGGCTTTCAGGCGTCCCAGCCCAAGGTTACGCGGGTTCATCGTCGTCCCTTTCACGCTCTTTGGCGAAAGGCTATCGGCCACCACCGACAAAACGATCTCCCCCGAACGGCCCGCCCCCGCCGACCGACCAAGCAAGCCCGCAACCCACCGCGCAGCGCCGAGCGGCCCCTCCCCCTGGCACGCTCCGCCCCCGGCGGTTCCAGCGCGAGAAACCCCGCACCACCAGGGAGTGATCGCGCCACCACCGAGATGGACTTTCGACGGATGACGTAAAAGTTTAAGACGGTCGATCCAAAAGTCTGGACATGAGCGTCACGAAGTTCCTAACGTGAGCACCACTACGGGAATGTTTCCGGCAGATGTCCCCCTCGCTCATCCCCAGGTAAGGAAGGGACTCCGTGAACCATCGAGCCCGAATCCATCGATTAACAGCGATGGCTTCCGCCACCCTCCTCCTCTCCTTCGCGGCCGCCGCCCCCGCGGCCGCCGTCATCAATCCCGCTGACTTTCAGCAGGTCACCCTGGCCAAGGGGGTAGCCGAGACCGGTGAACCCATCGGGCTGGCCGTGCTGCCCGACCGCTCCGTCCTGCACACCTCCCGGGACGGCACCGTGCGGCGTACCGACGCCAACGGCGCCACCGCCGTCGTGGGGACCATCCCCGTCTACACCCACGACGAAGAGGGCCTTCAGGGCGTCGCCGTCGACCCCGGCTTCGCCACCAACCGGCAGATCTACCTCTTCTACGCCCCTCCGCTGAACACCCCCGCCGGTGACGCGCCCGCCACCGGTACCGCCGCCACCTGGGCCACCTGGGCCGGCGTCAACCGCCTGTCGCGGTTCACCCTCAACGCCGACTTCACCATCAACCAGGCCAGCGCCGTCACCGTCCTGGACGTGCCCACCGACCGGGGCATGTGCTGTCACGTCGGCGGGGACATGGACTTCGACGCCGCCGGGAACCTCTACCTGTCGACCGGCGACGACTCCAACCCGTTCGACTCGGCCGGCTATTCGCCGATCGACGAGCGGACCAACCGCAATCCCGCGTACGACGCTCAGCGCTCCGCCGGCAACACCAACGACCTGCGCGGCAAGATCCTGCGGATCAAGGTGAACGCCAACGGCTCGTACTCGATCCCGGCCGGTAATCTCTTCGCCCCGGGCACCGCCAACACGCGGCCCGAGATCTACGCCATGGGCTTCCGGAACCCGTACCGGATCAGTGTGGACAAGGCCACCGGCCACGTCTACGTCGGTGACTACGGGCCGGACGCCGGCACAACCTCGGCCACCCGCGGCCCGTCCGGTCAGGTCGAGTTCGACCGGGTCACCGCGCCCGGCAACTTCGGCTGGCCGTACTGCACCGGCACGAACACGGCCAACGAGACGTACAACGAGTGGGATTTCGCGGCCAACACCGGCGGCGCCAAGTACAACTGCGCCGGCGGCCCCACCAACAACTCGTTCCGCAACACCGGCCTGGCGACCTTGCCGCCGGCTCAGCCCGCCTGGATCCGGTACGCGGGTGACGCCGGCTCCCCGCCCGAGTTCGGCGGCGGCTCCGAGTCGCCGATGGGCGGCCCGGTCTACCGGTACAACGCGAGCAACCCGTCCACCACGAAGTTCCCGCAGTCGTTCGACGGGCAGTTCTTCGCCGCCGAGTTCGGCCGCGGCTGGATCAAGCCGATCGTGGTCAACGCCAACGGCACGCCGGGCGCGATCGACACGTTCCCGTGGAACGGCAAGCAGGTCATGGATTCGGCGTTCGGGCCGGACGGTTCGCTGTACGTCCTCGACTACGGCACCGGCTATTTCAACGGTGACGCCAACTCGGCGCTCTACCGGTACGACTACGTCGCCGGGGCCAACCGCGCTCCGACCGCCGTGGCCGGCGCCAACCCCACTTCCGGGTCCGCTCCGCTCACTGTCACCTTCTCCTCTGCGGGCAGCAGCGATCCCGAGGGTGGCACCCTGACGTACTCGTGGGCCTTCGGCGACGGTACGACGTCGACGTCGGCCAACCCGACCAAGACGTACGCCACCAACGGCACCTATACGGCGACGCTGACCGTCCGCGATCCCCAGGGCGCGACCGGCACCGCCAGTGTCCCGGTGACCGTCGGCAACACCGCGCCGGCCGTCACCATCACCACCCCGGCCTCCGGTCAGCTGGTGTCGTTCGGCGACAGCGTCCCGTGGAGCGTCACCGTCACCGACCCCGAGGACGGCACGATCGACTGCTCGAAGGTCACCATGGCCTACGTGCTCGGCCACGACCAGCACGGGCACCAGATCACGTCGCAGAACGGCTGCTCCGGCACGATCGCGATTCCGACCGACGGTGAGCACGACGACGCCGCGAACATCTTCGGAATCTTCGACGCGTCCTACACCGACAAGGGCGGGCTGACCACCCACGCGCAGCACATCCTGCAGCCGCGCAAGCGTCAGGCCGAGCACTTCAAGACGTCGTCCGGGGTCAACAAGTTCACCAAGGCCGCGGCCGAGGGTGGGCAGACCGTCGGTGACATCAACAACGGCGACTGGATCCAGTTCGACCCGTACAAGCTCAACAACGCCACCTCGTTCACCGCCCGGGTCTCCTCGGCCGGCAGCGGTGGCACACTGCAGATCCGTACCGGCTCGCCGACCGGCACGGTGATCGGCTCGGCCGCTGTCGCCCCGACCGGGTCGTGGGACACCTTCGTCAACGTCACCGGCACGATCTCCGGCGCCCCGGCCGGAACCACCTCGCTCTACCTGACCTTCGCCGGTACGGGCACGGGCGCGCTCTACGACCTGGACAGCTTCACCTTCAGCACGGCGAACCTGTTGTCGCTCAACAAGCCGGCGACCGCGTCCAGTGTGGAGAGCGCCACCTATCCGGCCTCCGCGGCCGTCGACGCGTCGGCCACCACGCGGTGGTCGAGCGCGTTCGCCGATCCGCAGTGGATCCGGGTCGACCTGGGCACTTCACAGGCGATTTCCCGGGTACGGCTCCAGTGGGAGGCCGCCTACGGTTCGGCCTACCAGATCCAGACGTCGGCCGACGGCACCACGTGGACCACGGTCCGCTCGGTGACCGGCGGCGACGGCGGCGTCGACGACCTGACCGGTCTCAACGCGCAGGGACGCTACGTCCGCGTCAACGGCACGGCCCGGGCCACCGCCTGGGGCTACTCCCTCTTCAACTTCGAGGTGTACGGCAACTGACCTTCCCCAGTTAGGAGGTGGGCGCTCGTCCCCCCACGCGGGCGCCCACCCTCCCCCCAGCAAGGAGGTTCGAGTGCGCAAGCTTCTGGCCGGCGCGATGGCCCTGACGGCCGTCGCCGCCTGCACAATGAGCGCGTCTCCCGCATCCGCGGCCGACGCGCCGTACGACGTCCTGGTCTTCTCCAAGACCGCGGGTTTCCGGCACGACGCGATCCCGGCCGGCATCCAGACGATCCGGGATCTGGGCGCCGCCAACAACTTCACGGTCACCGCGACCGAGGACGCGGCCGCCTTCACCACGGCCAACCTCTCCCAGTACGAGGCGGTGGTCTTCCTCAACACCACCGGCGACGTTCTCAACGCCACCCAGCAGACGGCGTTCGAGTCGTACGTCCGCGGCGGTGGCGGCTACACGGGCGTGCACGCGGCCGCCGACACCGAATACGACTGGGCCTTCTACGGGCAGCTGGTCGGCGCGTACTTCCATTCGCACCCGGCCATCCAGCAGGTCACCTCCCGGGTCGAGGACCGGGCCCACGCCAGCACGGCCCACCTGCCGCAGTCCTGGACCCGCACCGACGAGCTGTACAACTACCGGACCAACCCGCGCAGCAGCTCACACGTGCTGGCCACGCTGGACGAGTCGACGTACTCGGGCGGCAACATGGGCGCCGACCATCCGATCGCCTGGTGCAAGACGGTCGACTCGGGCCGGTCCTGGTACACCGGTTTCGGGCACACCCAGGAATCGTACGCGGACGGGAATTTCCGCAGTCACCTGCTCGGCGGCATCCGCTACGCGGCGGGCCGGGCCAAGGCCGACTGCCGCCCCGAGACCGGCTACACGCCCCTCTACAACGGCAGCACGGCCGGGTGGACGCAGGCCGGGCCGGGCAGCTTCACCAACACGGACGCGACCCTCACCTCGACCGGCGGGATGGGCCTGCTCTGGTATTCGGCGCGGCAGTTCACCTCGTACTCGCTGAAGGCCGACTGGCGTCTGACCGGCGACAGCAACTCGGGCATCTTCGTGGGCTTCCCCAACCCGAACAACGACCCGTGGGTGGCGGTCAACCAGGGCTACGAGGTGCAGATCGACGCCACCGACGCGGCCGACCGCACCACCGGCTCCATCTACACCTTCAAGTCGGCCGACCTGGCCGCCCGCGACGCCGCGCTGAACCCGCCCGGCGAGTGGAACACCTACGAACTGCTCGTCGAGGGCCAGCGGATCCGGGTCTACCTGAACGGCCGGCTCATCAACGACTTCACCAACACCGACCCGGCGCGCAACCTGGACGGCTACATCGGCCTGCAGAACCACGGCAGCGGCGACACGGCCGCCTTCCGCAACGTGCGGGTCAAGGACCTGAGCGTGGCCCCGCCGGCGTCGAACGTGGCGCTGAACAAGCCGGCCACCGCGTCCAGCGTCGAGAACGCGAGCTACCCGGCCTCGAACGCGGTCGACAGCTCGGCGACCACCCGCTGGTCGAGCGCGTTCTCGGACCCGCAGTGGATCCGGGTGGACCTGGGAGCCACGTACACGGTGTCGCGCGTGCGCCTGCAATGGGAAGCCGCATATGGGTCGGCGTACCAGATCCAGACCTCGGCCGACGGCAACACCTGGACCACCGTCAAGTCGGTGACAGCGGCCAACGGTGGTGAGGACGACCATCCGGGTTTGAGCGCGCAGGCCCGGTACGTGCGGATCAACGGAACCGCGCGCGGGACCCAGTGGGGCTATTCGCTCTACAACTTCGAGGTCTACGGCAACTAGCAGGAGGTTTCATCGATGACGACCGGCGTGTGGTTGATCGGAGCAAGAGGATCTGTGGCGGTGACCAGCATGGTCGGGGCCACCGCACTACGCGCCGGGCTCGCCGAGCCGCTCGGCTGCGTCACCGAGCTGCCGGCACTGGCCAGCAGGGCCGTTCCCGGCCTGGGCGAGCTGGTGTTCGGCGGCCACGACATCAGCGACATCACCCTGGAGAAGAAGGTCGAGGACCTGGTCGCCGCCGGCGTGCTCCCCGCGGGCCCGGCGGCGGCCGTCGCCGACCAGCTTCCGGCCCTGCAGCGCGAGCTGCGGCCGGTGCCGACGGCGGCGACCCAGCTCGAGGTGGCCCGCCTGATCGCGGACGACATCGACGACTTCCGGCGGCGGCGCGGCCTGGAGCGGGTCGTCGTCGTCAACGTCTCCTCGACCGAGCCGGCGGCCGCCGCTCATCCGGCCCATGCCACGCTCGATCTCCTGGAGCGCGCACTCGGTGAAGAATCCGTGCTGCCGCCGAGTTCCCTGTACGCCTACGCGGCGTTCAAGAGCGGCTGCGCGTACGTCGACTTCACCCCGTCCACCGGCACCCGCCTTCCGGCGTTGCGCGAGCTGGCCTCGCAAACCGGCCTGCCCTACGCCGGCCACGACGGCAAGACCGGCGAGACGCTGGTCAAATCGGTGCTGGCGCCGATGTTCGCCATGCGGAATCTGCGCGTACGGACGTGGGCCGGCACCAACCTGCTCGGCGGCGGCGACGGCGCCAACCTGGCCGACCCGGCGGCCAACGCGGCCAAGGCCGGAAGCAAGCAGCGGGTGCTGGCCGAAACCCTCGGCTACCAGCCGCAGGGCAGCAGCCACATCGAGTACGTCGACGACATCGGCGACTTCAAGACGGCGTGGGACCTGATCACCTTCAGCGGTTTCCTCGGCACCCGCATGCGGATGGAGTTCTCCTGGCACGGCTGCGACTCGGCCCTGGCCGCTCCGCTGATCCTCGACCTGGCCCGCCTCACCGCGGCCGCCCACGCCGCCGGTCGCAGCGGCCCCCTCACCGACCTGGCGTTCTTCTTCAAGGACCCGATCGGCGAGGTGCCACACGCCCTGCCCGACCAGTGGGCCCGCCTGGTGAGCTTCGTGCGAGGCCTCGATGGGGTGGCGTGACCTGGCCGAGCTGGTCCGGGCCCCGGCCGCCCTCTCGGTGCCGGGTGACACGGTGGCCGGCGCGGCCGCGGCCGGCGGGGTCCGAAGGTCGACCCCGGGGCTGATGGCGGCCTCGGTGTGCCTCTACTGGGGCGGAATGGCCGCCAACGACTGGGCCGACCGGGAGCTCGACGCCCGGGAGCGCCCGGAACGGCCGATCCCCTCCGGGCGGGTCAGGCCCGGTCAGGCGCTGATGACCGCCGCCGGACTGACCGCGGCCGGCGTCGGCCTGGCCGCGCTGGCCGGCGGCCGGCGCGCCCTCGCGGTGGCCGCTCCGCTCGCCGCCGCCGTCTGGGCCTACGACGTGTGGGCCAAGAACACTTCAGCCGGCCCGGCTGTGATGGCCGCCTGCCGAGGACTGGACGTGTTGCTGGGGGCGAGCGGGGGCCGGGTGAAGCGCGCTGTGCCCTCGGCGCTGACCGTGGCCGCCCACACCTACACGGTGACGGCTCTGTCGCGGCACGAGGTCTCCGGCGCGACACCCGCTCTACCGTTGGTGACGCTGGCCGGGACGCTGAGTCTGGCCGCCACGACGGTGGGCTCCTCCGCCGCGGCCGGATCGCTGGCCGCCTGGTACGCCGCCGGCTACGGCACCGCGCAGGCCCGCGCCGCCGCCGACCCCTCCGCCGGCCGGATCAGGGCCGCCGTCGGGGCCGGCATCACCGATCTGCCGCGGCTTCAGGGCGCTTTGACGGCCCGGGCCGGCTCCCCCGCGTACGGCCTCGGTCTCGCTCTTGTCGCGCCCCTGGCCCGGCGCCTGGCCCGAAAGGTGTCGCCCACATGAGGTTCGGCTACGGAACGAACGGTTTCACCAATCATCGGCTGCCGGAGGCGCTGGCCGTCATCGCCGACCTCGGCTACGACGGCGTCGCCCTGACCTTGGACACCAACCATCTCGACCCGTTCGACGCCGATCTGGCCCGGCGCACCGCCGCCGTCGCCGCCGAGCTGCAGAAACGCAACCTGGCCGTGGTCATCGAGACCGGCGCCCGCTATCTGCTCGACCCGTGGCGCAAGCATTCCCCCACGCTCATGGACGACGATCCGGCCCGGCGGCTGGAATACCTGCGGCGCGCGATCACCGTCGGCGCCGAGCTGGGCGCCGAGGCCGTCTCGTTCTGGGCCGGCATCGGGCGGGCCGAGCATTGGGGCCGTCTCGTCGACGGCTGTCTCGAGGTCGTGGACGAGGCGGCCGGTAAAGGGGTCACCCTCGGGTTCGAGCCCGAGCCGGGGATGCTGGTCAACGACATCGCGGATTGGCGGCGGCTGTACGCGGATCTGGGTGAGCCGCCGAACTTCGGCATCACGCTCGACATCGGGCACTGCCGTTGCCTGGAGTCGATGCCGGTGGCCGACTGTGTCACGGCCGTGATGGATCACCTGGTCAACGTGCAGATCGACGACATGCGGCGGGGTGTGCACGAGCATCTGGAGTTCGGCACCGGCGAGATCGACTTCCCGCCCGTGATGAAGGCTCTCGCTCCGTACCCCGGGCTGATCTCGGTGGAGTTGCCCCGCCACTCGCACGCCGCGCCGGCGATCGCCGCGCAGTCGCTGGACTTCCTGCGGAACGCGGTCAAGGAGGCTTCGAATGACCACATTGGATGACCTGCGGGCGGAGCTCGGCGGCAACGAACGGCTCGCCGCCGATCTGTTGCGCGTCACCGGCGAACCGGGCGCGGTGGCCGGCCTGTTCCCGGCCGCCGGCCGGCGTTACGGGCGGGATCCGCTCGGCGACGGCTGGGCGACCGACGAGGCGGCCCGGGCTCTGCTGCTGGCCGCCGTGCCGCCCGAGCAGGTCGGCGACATCTACCGTCACGGCGACACGGCCGAGAAGCTGGCGGTGCTGAAAGCGTTGCCGCTGCTGCCGATCGGCCCCAGCGCCGTCCCGCTGCTCGAGGATGCCCTGCGCACCAACGACACGCGGCTCGTGGCGGCCGCGCTCGGCCCGTACAGCGACCACCTCGACCAGCAGGCGTGGCGGCAGGCCGTGCTCAAGTGCGTGTTCATGGGTGTACCCCTCAAGGATGTCCACCGCCTGGCCGAGCGGGCCGACGCACCGCTCGGCGCGATGCTGCGCGCCTTCGCCGCCGAACGTCACGCCGCCGGTCGCGACATGCCGCCCGACGCGCTCGCCCTGCTGGATCAGCTGAAGGAGGCCTGATGCGTATCTTCGATCCGCACATCCACATGACCTCGCGCACCACCGACGACTATCAGCGGATGGCCGAGGCCGGGGTACGGGCGGTGGTGGAGCCCGCGTTCTGGCTCGGGCAGCCGCGCACGAACCCCGGCTCGTTCACCGACTACTTCGACTCGATCATCGGGTGGGAGCCGTTCCGGGCCTCGCAGTTCGGTATCCGGCACCACGCGACGATCGCGCTGAATCCCAAGGAGGCCAACGATCCGCGCTGCCGGCCGGTGCTCGACCTGCTGCCGCGCTACCTGGCCAAGGACGGGGTGGTCGCGGTCGGGGAGATCGGGTACGACTCGATGACGCCGGCCGAGGACGAGGTGTTCTCGGCCCAGCTCGCGCTGGCTCTCGACCACGACCTGCCGGCGCTGGTGCACACGCCGCACCGGGACAAGGCCCGCGGCACCCAGCGCAGCCTCGACGTCATCAAGGAGTCGGGCATCGATCCGGGCCGGGTCGCCCTCGACCACCTCAACGAGGTGACCGTCGACGCCGCCCGTGACGCCGGGGTGTGGGTCGGTTTCTCCATCTACCCGGACACCAAGATGTCGCCCGATCGCATGGTCGAGATTCTTCGCAAGTACGGGACCGAGCGGGTGCTCGTCAACTCGGCGGCCGACTGGGGCAAGTCCGATCCGTTGCTCACCGTGCGGACGGCCGAGGCGATGCTCGCGGCCGGGTTCGCGGCCGAGGACGTCGATCGGGTGCTGTGGCGCAATCCGGTCGACTTCTACTCGCAGTCGGGCCGGCTCGACCTGTCGGACGTCGACGGCGCCGAGGCCACGTTCGCCGGGAACTCGATCCTGCGGGGAGGCAGCTGATGCATCTCAGCTACTGCACCAACGTGCACCCGGCCGAGGACCTGGACGGCATCATCGGCCAGCTCGACACCTTCGCACTGCCGATCCGGCGCCGCCTCGGCTCGGATGTGCTGGGCCTGGGCCTGTGGCTGGCCGCGCCGGCCGCGGCGGCGCTGGCCGGCGATCCCACTTTGCGACGGCGACTGCGGCGGGAGCTTGACGTACGGGGTCTGGAGGTGGTCACTCTCAACGGTTTCCCGTACGAGGCGTTCCAGGCCCCCGTGGTCAAGCACGCCGTCTACCACCCCGACTGGACCGACCGGGAACGGCTGGATTACACGCTGAACTGCGCCCGGGTCCTGGCCGACCTCATGCCGGATTCGGCCGGCTACGGTTCGGTGTCGTCGCTGCCGCTGGCCTGGCGCACCCCGTGGGACGCCGAGCGGGCGGCCGCCGCCACCCGGCATCTGGACGACCTCGCGCGCGGCCTCGACCGGATCGCGGGCGAGACCGGGCGGACCGTCCGGGTCGGCTTCGAGCCGGAACCGGGCTGTCTCATCGAGAACACGGCCCAGGCGACCGAACTGCTGGCCAAGGTGGACACCCGCTGGCTGGGTGTGTGCCTCGACCTTGCCCATCTGGCCTGCGCCTGGGAGAGCCCGGCCGAAGCTCTCGGCCGGCTCCGCACGGCCGGCATCCCGGTGGTGAAGACGCAGGTGTCGGCCGCGCTTCAGGCCGACGATCCGCTTGCGGCCGAGCAGGTGCTGCGGTCGTACGCCGAGAAGCGTTTCCTGCATCAGACCCGCTCGGCGGAGGGCGGGTCGGCCGATGACCTGGACGAGGCGCTCGACCGCCGTCTGCCGGGGCCGTGGCGGATCCACTACCACGTACCTCTGCACGCCGAACCCGAGACGCCACTGACCTCGACCGTGCCGGTGATCCGGGAGGCGCTGCGCGAGCTGCTGACGGCGCCCGGCGAGCGCTGCGAGCACTTCGACGTGGAGACGTACACCTGGGGTGTCCTCCCGGAATCCCAACGGCCGAAAGATGAGACCGGGCTGGCCGACGGCATCGCGGCCGAGCTCTCCTTCGCACGCGACCTGCTGGCGGTGAACCGATGAGCAAACTGCTGGTGCTCGACGTGGTCGGGCTGACCCCGCGCCTGCTGGCGCACATGCCCCGCCTGCAAGCCCTGGCGAAACAGGGCTTCCAGGCCGAGCTCGGCACCGTGCTGCCGGCGGTGACCTGCTCGGCGCAGTCCACGTTCCTGACCGGGGCGCTGCCGAACGAGCACGGGATCGTCGGCAACGGCTGGTACTTCCGGGAGCTCGGCGAGGTCTTCCTCTGGCGGCAGCACAACGCGCTCGTCGGCGGCGACAAGATCTGGGACGACGCCCGGCGGCTGAAGCCGGACTACACGGTGGCCAACGTCTGCTGGTGGTACGCGATGGGGGCCCGGGTCGACTGGACCATCACGCCACGGCCGATCTACCGCGCGGACGGCCGCAAGGAGCCGGACTGCTACACCTATCCCCCGTCCCTGCACGACGAGCTGCCGCCGTTCCCGCTGTTCACCTACTGGGGGCCGGGCGCGGGCATGCCGTCGTCGCAGTGGATCGCCGACGCCGCCCGGCACATGCTGAAGACCAAGCAGCCCGACCTGACGCTCGTCTACGTGCCGCATCTGGACTACGACCTGCAGCGGTTCGGTCCCTCGGCGCCGCAGGCGTCGGCCGCCGCGGCCGAGCTCGACAAGGTGCTGACGCCGCTGCTGGACGACGCGGCCGCCAGGGACACCACGGTGGTGGTGCTGTCCGAGTACGGCATCACGGACGTGAGCCGCCCGGTCGACGTGAACCGGCTCCTGCGTACCGAAGGGCTCCTCGAGGTCTACACCCAGGACGGCATGGAATATCTCGACCCCTGGGTCTCGCGGGCCTTCGCCGTCGCCGACCATCAGGTGGCGCACGTCTACGTCCGCGACCAGGCCGACGTCGCGGCCGTGGCCAAGCTCTGCGCCGCTCTGCCCGGCGTCGACCAGGTCCTCGAAGGCCCGGACAAGGCGCGGTACGGGCTCGACCACGAGCGGGCGGGCGATCTGGTGCTGGTGGCCGAGCCGGATTCCTGGTTCACCTACTACTACTGGCTCGACGACGCCCGGGCGCCCGACTTCGCCCGCGTCGTCGAGATCCATCGCAAGCCCGGCTACGACCCGGCCGAGCTGTTCTTCGACCCGGCCAACCCGGCCGCGGCCAAGCGGCGCGCGGTCACCGCGGTGGCCCGCAAGAAACTGGGGCTGCGGTACGTGATGGACGTCGTCGGCCTCGACGCCGGCGCCAAGGCGGTGCGCGGCTCGCACGGCCGGCTCCCGGACGATCCGGACGACGGCCCGGTGTTCCTGTGTTCCGACCCCGCCCTCGGGCGCAAGGAGATCGCCGCGACGGAGGTGAAGGCCCTGTTGCTGGAACTCACGGGGCTGGCGTCATGACGCTGCAGGCGACGCGCCGGCCCCTCAGCCAACGGTTCGACACCGCGCTGGCCGAGTTCATCGATCGCCAGGACCCGGCCTGGCCCGACGGCGCCCCGCGCGGCGCGCTCGACTCGCTGCGCCGCTTCGTGCTGGCCGGTGGCAAAAGGCTGCGCCCCACCTTCGCCTACTGGGGCTGGCGCGGCGGCGGGGGCGAGGACTGCCCGGAGGCGATCCGGGCCGCGGCGGCGCTGGAGCTGTTCCACGCCTTCGCGCTCATCCACGACGACATCATCGACGGCAGCGACCGCCGCCGCGGCCAGCCGTCGATGCACCGCCTGTTCGCCACCGTCCACGACCGGCACGCCTGGCGCGGCGACTCGCTGGCCTTCGGCCGCAACACCGCCCTGCTCTGCGGCGACCTGTGCGCGGCCTGGGCCGAGCAGATGTTCCACGAGTGCGGGCTACCCCCGAGACAGATCCACCAGGGGTACGCGGCCTTCGCGCTCATGCGGACCGAGGTCATCGCCGGGCAGTATCTCGACCTGGTCTCCGGCGTCGGCGACGGCTCGGTGGCGAGCGCCCTCACGGTGATCCGCATGAAGTCGGCCCGCTACACGGTCACCCGCCCGCTGCAGATCGGCGCCTGCCTGGCCGGCGCGCCCCGCGCCCTGTCGGCGTCGTTCACCGAGTTCGGCGACCCGCTGGGCGACGCCTTCCAGCTGCGCGACGACGTCCTGGGCGTCTTCGGCGACCCGGCCGTGACCGGCAAGTCCACCCTGGACGACCTGCGCGAGGGCAAGATGACGGTGATGATGGCGCTGGCCCGCGACGCCGCCGACCGCGACCAGGCGGCCCGCATGTCCGAGCTGTTCGGCGACCCGGCCCTGGACGCCGAGGGAGCGGAGGAGCTGCGCTCCATCATCCGGGAGACGGGCGCGCTGGACCGCATAGAGCAGATGATCCGCGTACGGGCCCAGGCCGGCCTGAACGCCCTGGAGGCGGCCCCACTCCCCGATTTCGTCCGCTCGGCCTTGGCCGACCTGGCCGCCGCCGCGGTCGACCGCACCACCTGACGGAGCACGCCCACCGCGCCGGCCCAGCCGTCGCGGTGGGCGTCGATGCCGAGGGTTTGACCACCACCTCTGATTCGGCTACGAATTTGCTCTGACACCCGGGCGCCGCGCTCGCGCCATGAGTCCCCTGGGGGCTCTCACCCCGCTGGGGAGTCGAGAGACCGCCGCTCAGTCGAGGTCGAGGGTGAACTCGGCCCGCTGCACCTTGCCGTCGACCTGGAACTCGAGGAAGGCGCGGTAGCGGGCGGCGGCCGGAATGGAGACGGCCACCTTGACCGCGCCGTCCGCGAGGTCGGCGTCCGGGTGGACATGGACGTAGCCCAGGTCGCCCTCGCGGAGGATGACCAGGTGGCCGTACGAGCCCAGGTAGCGCTCCAGGCTCACCGGGGCGCCGGCCCGGGTGACGCGGAACAGGACCGGGACGGTGGCGCCGGGGCGCGGCGCGCCCTCCATGGTGACGGTGAAGGGGCCGGCCTGGGCGGTGGTGGCGGTGGGCGGCAGGTCGGTCTGGGGGCCGTCGCCGGGCACGTGGTGGTCGGCGCCGAGGACGAGCGGGATCTTCGCGCCGGCCGAGCTCTCGACGGTGAAGTCGGCGAAGACGCGGTAGGCGCCGGGTTTGGCCAGCGCCAGCGGCACCGACCACAGGCCGTCGGGTGACATGGTGGGGTGCAGGTGCTGGAAGTCGGCCAGATCGCGGCCGACGACCACCAGGTGCAGCGGCTTGTCGTGGACCACGGCGTAGCGGGTGGCCGGCTTCTTGTCGGCGCCGAGAATCCGGAACGTGTACGCGGTGCTGGTCTTGGGCGCCTGCGAGCGATGAACCGGCTGAAGGGTGTAGCCACCCGAGCTGATCGCGGTTCCGGACGCCTCCAGAGTGGCCGCCCCACCGCTGTGCTGGTGCCCGGTGGCCGCCGCGGCCGCCGCCGGAGCCGGCGGCGAGGGCGGGGCCTTCGGCGCGGCGGTCGACCGCCCCAGCGCATAGCCGCCGATCAGCGCCACCACGACCGCGCCGACCGCGAGCGGGCCCACCGGAACCGACCGCCGGCCGTCGCCGCCACCCGGCTCGCGCGCGCCGTCGTTCGCCGCGCCCTTCAGCGAGTCCCGACCCTCGCCGGAAGCTCCGCCCCACGGCTGGCTCCCGCCCTTCGGCTGACCCCCGTCCTTCGGCTGACCCCCGCCCTTCGGCTGACCCCCGCCCTTCGGCTGGCTCCCGCCTGTAGTCGCGCCCTTGGGCCGAGTCGCGCTGGAAGCGCGGCCCTTCGGCCAGTCCCGGGACGGCGCCCGGCCTTTCGGCTGGTTCCGGCTCGCCGACCGGCCGCGGCTCAGAGCGGGGGCTCGGCGCCAGAGCAGGAAGCCGGCCCCGGCGGCCACCGCCGCCG
This sequence comes from Actinoplanes sp. NPDC048988, assembly GCF_043197815.1. Classification (NCBI taxonomy): domain Bacteria; kingdom Bacillati; phylum Actinomycetota; class Actinomycetes; order Micromonosporales; family Micromonosporaceae; genus Actinoplanes; species Actinoplanes sp. NPDC048988. Next base: position 531,623 of record NZ_JBICTW010000005.1, read on the forward strand.
CGACGGTCAGCCAGATGACGAGCCCGTTGCCGCCCTCGCCGGCGGGAGGCGCCGCGATCGGAGCGGCCGCGGAGGCGGGAGCGGCCGCGGATGCCGAGGCCGGTACCTCGCCCTGGTCGCCGGACTGACCGAGCGCGGCATCGGGCGCGCCGGTCGGTGGCGACCACCCGACCGGCGCGGCGGTGGCCGGGCCCGTGTACTTGAACGTCACGGAACCCCGTACGGGATCGCCGTCCGACGCCTTCGACTGATATTCCACCCGGTATTCGCCGGTGGCCGGCAGGTGGGCCACGCGCACCCGCGCCGGGTAGCCCGTCGTGTACTGCCGGGGCTCGAACTTGCCGTCGACCATGAAGTACTCGGTCACCGGCTTGTCGAGCGGCCTCGGCGCCGCGTGCTCCCAGCCGTTGTCGACCCGCCCACCGCCCGGCGCGGTGACGGCGAAGTACGCGTTGTCCGGCACCTTCTCGGTGAAGAACAGCTCCACGCTGCCCAGCGGAGCACTGACCGTCGCCCCCTGGGCGGGCACGGACATGCCGAGTGTCCCGTGGGCCGCGGCCGGCGACGGCGGCAGTCCGAACACGACAACGGCGACGGCGGCGAGCGCGAGAAGACCCCGGCGGAGCGGCTTCATCCTCCCATCCTCGGAGCTCGGAAGCTTTAGTCAAGACATCGAGAACTTTTTACTTCTCTGAAAAAAGTTACGTCCCATTGCTACATAGAAATATCTAAGATTCTATGGCTGCACGGACGTAGCTTTCTTGAAGGAGTGACCCTCTTGAGGAAGACATTCAGCGTCGCGCTGGCCGGCGCGGTGGTGGCGACCCTCATCGCCACGCCGGCCGCGGCGGCGCCCGCCGCGGGACCGGAACGGGCCGACCGGGAGCCCACCGCGTCGCTCGGCGAGGACAACCTGCCGCACCCGCTGGCCGAGCAGCGGGAGGCGGAGCGCACCGAGGCCGTACGCAAACTCATCGCCGGCCAGGTGACCACCGAGAAGAAGAACGGCTCCGAGGTCGTGAAGCTCGGCCGGGGCAGGTACGTCGAGTACCGCAAGAAGGAGACGAAGACCGACCCGGTCCTCACCTTCCTGACCGAGTTCGGCGACGCCACCGCCCCGGCCACCGGCGGCACGGCCGGCCCGGTGCACAACCAGATCCCGCAGCCGAACCGAGCCGTCGACAACACGACGATCTGGCAGGCCGACTTCAACTCGGCGCACTACAAGCAGCTGCTGTTCGCCAAGAACAAGGAGTCGATGGCGAACTTCTACTACAAGCAGTCGGGCGGCCGGTACACGGTCGGCGGCGACGTCTCCGACTGGGTGAAGCTGCCCTACAACGAGGCCCGCTACGGCAGCAACGAGATCGCCGAGGACGACGGCTACTGGAACTACATCAAGGACAGCGCGACCGCCTGGTACGACAGCCAGATCGCGGCCGGCAAGACCCCGGCCGAGGTCGCCGCGTACCTGAAGACCTTCGACGTCTGGGACCGTGACGACTACGACGACGACGGCGACTTCAACGAGCCCGACGGCTACGTCGACCACTTCCAGGCCATCCACGCCGGTGAGGGCGAGGAGGCCGGCGGCGGCGCGCAGGGCACCGACGCGATCTGGTCGCACCGCTGGTACGCCTTCTCCGACCTGGAGGGCACCGCCGGCCCGGCGAACAACCTGGCCGGTGGCGTGCAGATCGGCGACACCGGCATCTGGATCGGTGACTACACGACCGAGCCGGAGAACGGCGGCCTCGGCGTCTTCGCCCACGAGTACGGCCACGACCTGGGCCTGCCCGACCTCTACGACACCGCGGGCGGCGACAACGGCACCGGTTTCTGGACGCTGATGTCGGCCGGTTCGTGGCTCGGCCGCGGCGCGCCGACGATCGGCTCGACGCCCGGCTACATGGGCGCCTGGGAGAAGATCTTCCTCGGCTGGTCCAACTTCGTGACGGTCAAGCCCGGCAAGAGCCAGTACATCACCCTGGGTACGGCGGCCAACGGCGAGAGCAAGCTGCCGCAGGCCGTGGTGGTCCCGCTGGCTGACGGTTCGTACTACGCGGCCGAGTACCGCACGTACACCGGCTACGACGAGACCCTGAAGCTCGGGCCGTACAACTGGGGCTGGGCCGACACGAAGCCCGACTGGGCCGAGCGTTTCCCGTACCAGGACGGCCTTCTGGTCTGGTACGTGAACCCGGCCGCCGGCGACAACAACACCAGCCGCCACCCGGGTGTGGGCCTCAGCCTGCCGGTCGACGCCCGGCCCGCGCCGGTCGTCTTCCCGGACGGGGTGCTGCTGGGCAACCGCCGCCAGCCGTTCGACGCGACCTTCGGCCTGCAGAAGACCGACCCGGTCACGTTCCACCGCAACGGCGCCGCGGTCTCGGTGCCCCGCCAGAAGGCCATCCCGGTCTTCGACGACTCCGACCCGCTGAGGTACTACGACAGCGCCAACCCGCAAGGTTCGGTGAAGGTCGCCGGCGCCGGCGTCAAGCTCGAGGTGAAGACCCAGATCACCGGGCCGCTGCCGCTGATGACCCTGAAAGTGACCCCACCGAAGAAGTAGAACTTCGATAGATTCCCGGGCATGGCCGATTCGCCGCCGTTGCTGAGCATGCCGTCGTCCATGCCCGGGACCACCCTGAACGACGCGACCCGGCAACTGTGCGGTGCGCCCTATCTGGACACCGGCTTCGCCAACGACGTCATCCGCGAGGTCGTCGAGCCGAAACGCAAGGCGGTGCCGCCGTCGTACGGCTTCGATCTGGATCCGTCGTACGGCATTGACTCCGCGCCCGCCGCCTGCTGATGATCCGCTACGCGATCGTCACCGCGCTGCTGGTGGCCGGCTTGTGCGCCAACGCCGTCGCGACAGTCGCAGTGGCCGCTCTAGCGTCAACCAGCGGTTGACGGCACGCCTGCGTCAACCTATGGTTGACGCATGACCGATTCCGTACGCCTCGACGACCTGATCGAGACCATCAAGAACAACAACGCGACCGCCCTCGAGCGGCTCTCCGACGCGGTCCTGGCCGCCGACCGCCTGGGCGACATCGCCGACCACCTGATCGGCCACTTCGTCGACCAGGCCCGCCGCTCCGGCGCCTCGTGGACCGAGATCGGCCAGAGCATGGGCGTCACCAAGCAGGCCGCCCAGAAGCGCTTCGTGGCCAAGCCCGACAGCTCCGACCTCGACGCCAGCCAGGGCTTCAGCCGCTTCACCGACCGCGCCCGCAAGGTGGTGGTCACCGCCCAGGAGGAGGCCCGCAACCGCGGCAACGCCCAGATCAGCGTGGCCCACCTGCTGCTGGGCCTGGTGGCCGACCCGTCCGCCCTGGGCGCCCGGGCGATCGTCGCCCAGGGCGTCACGCTGGACACGGTGCGCGAGGTCGCCACCAAGACCCTCCCCGCGGCGGCCGAGTCGGTGCCCGCCTTGATCCCGTTCGACGCGCACGCCAAAAAGGCCCTGGAGCTGACGTTCCGCGAGGCCCTGCGCCTGAACCACACGCACGTGGGCACCGAGCACATCCTGCTGGCCCTGCTCGAACTGGAGGACGGCACCGGCGTCCTGGCCGGCCTGGGCGTCACCAAGCCCACCGCCGAGACCGCCGTCATCGCCGCCCGGGAGGCGTAGGGCCGGCTCCGGCGGGCGTTCAGATTCCCTGGCGGGTACGGGTGGGCAGGCCCAACTGGCCGGCGACCGGGTTCCAGACGGCCAGGAAGGCGACCTTCGAGGTGCCGGCCTGGTCGGACTCGGCCAGGCCCCGGGAGTAGGCGGACTTGCGGCCGGTCGTGTCGGCGCAGCCGTTGTCGGCGGCGGCCTCGGCCCACTCCACGAAGGCGGCGTCGGCGTCCAGGGAATGCTGGAGGGCGGTGATCAAAGTGGAGCGGATGGACTCGCCGTCGCTCACCGCGGACAGGTCGGCCGAGCGGACCTCGGCGATCTGTGCCCGGCGCTCGTCGCCCACCTCGCGCATGTCGGACAGGGCGCCGTTCAGGCCGGTGCAGCGGCCCACCCGGTCGATGGCGACGTTCAGCTTGTCGCGGCTGGCCTTGCTGCGCACCAGCACGTCGTCGACGACCCGGGCCTGCGGCAGGGCACCGGCGCCGGCGTCGGTCGGCCGCGTGGTGGCCGGATCCGTCGTTGCCGTCGCGCCGTCGGCTGTGCCGGGCCCGGTGGGCTGGCCGCCGCCGGTGGGCTGGCCGCCGCCCGCGGGCTGGGTGGCCGGGGCGGGGCCGGCGACGGGGTCGTCCTGGCCGTTGCGGTAGACGACGAGGCCGGCGACCAGCGCCAGCAGCACGAGGACCGAGATGCCCGCGACCACGGGAAGCCAGTTGCGCGGCGGCCGCCCGTACATGGGCGGGGTGGAGGGCGGCGCGGGATATCCGGCGGCGGGATAACCGGGCGCGGGAAGGCCGGCGGCGGGATAACCGGGCGCGGGAAGGCCGGCGGCGGGATAACCGGGCGCGGGAAGGCCGGCGGCGGGATAACCGGGCGCGGGATGGCCGGCGGCGGGATGGCCGGGTGCGGGATGAGCGGAACCGGGTCCGCCGTAGCCGGGCGGCGGGACGTGACCGGGTGGCGACTGCGGCGCGAGCGGGTAGCCGGGGTGGGGGGTGTAACCGAGGGGCGGGGACGACGGCGGGGCCGCGGGGGCGTAGCCCGGCGGCGGCCACGACGGGACCGCGGCCAGCGCGGTGTTGCACCGGGCGCAGGCCGCGGCGCTGGGGTCGTTGTCGAGCCCGCAGGTCGGACACACCATGCGCGCCACCCTATCGATGGAAGGTCACCTCGTGTGTGCCCGTGGGAGCGACACGTGAGGACCGGCGGGGGCGCGAGAGCTGTCGACAGCTGGCGGTAATGTTCGATCCGTGAACCGGCCGCTGCGTCCCGACGACCCGGCCCGGCTGGGCCGCTATGAGCTGGACGGCCGTCTCGGCGAGGGCGGTATGGGCACCGTCTTCCACGGGCGTACCCCGGCCGGGCGGCCCGTCGCCGTCAAGGTGGTCCGCCGCGAGTTCGCCGCCGATCCGGAGTTCCTGCGCCGGTTCCGCAGCGAGGTCAACCGGGCCCGGCAGGTGCCGCCGTTCTCCACGGCCGAGGTGCTCGACGCCGACCCCGACCACGACCCGCCGTACCTGGTGGTGGAGTTCGTCGACGGGCCGAGCCTGGACGCCGTGGTCCGGGAGAAGGGTCCGCTGGGCGGGGCCGCGCTGCACAGCGTGGCGGTCGGCATCGCCACCGCGCTCTCCGGCATCCACGGGGCCGGGGTCATCCATCGCGACCTCAAGCCGGCGAACGTGCTGCTCGCCATGGGCGGGGTCAAGGTGATCGACTTCGGGATCGCCCGGCCGACCGAGGTGACCAGCCGGCACACCGGGACCGGGACCATGGTGGGCACCGTCGCCTACATGGCGCCGGAGCGGTTCGACTCCGACGAGGCCGGCTTCCCGGCCGACATCTTCGCCTGGGGTGCGGTGGTCGCCTTCGCCGCCACGGGCCATACCCCGTTCGGCGGCGACTCCCCCACCGCGACCGCCATGCGCATCATGACCCAGCCGCCGAACCTGACCGGCCTCGACGGCCCGCTGCGGGCCATTGTCGAGCGCGCCCTGGCCAAGGACCCGGCCGCCCGCCCGACGGCCCGCGACCTGCTCGACGCGTTGCTGGGCAACCCGATCCCCGCCCAGCTCGCGGCCCCTGCCCCGGCGGCCCCCGCCCAGCCGGCGGCCCCCGCCCAGCCGGCGGCCCCCGCCCAGCCGGCGGCCCCCGCCCAGTCGGCGGCCCCCGCCCCACCGGAGCCGGTTCCGCCGGACTATCTGCCTCAGCCCGGCCGCGGGCGGGCGTGGGCGATCGCGGCCGCCGTCGTGGCCATCGCGGTGGTGGCCGGCGGCGCCGGTTTCGTGCTGCGCAACCGCCACAGCGACGCCGCCGTCTCGCCCCCGGCGTCGGCGCCGGCCTCGGCCGCCCCCGCCCCGGCGCCCGCCGCGACCGGTCTTCCGGGCATCCTGGCCGGCAGGCGCCGCACCCTCCTGCACCTGGCCAACGTCGACAAAGACCTGTATCTGCCGCAGAACGCCCCGGCCAAGGCCGGCGGCGGCACCACCCCGGAGTCGGTGTTCGTCCTGGTTCCGCACGGCGAGCGGTATCAGATCGCCTCGGCCGTGCCGGCCCTCTCCGGCGAGCGCCGTTGTCTCGGCATCGAGCCCTCCGAGACCCGGGCCTCGTCGGACCTGGTGCCCACCGACTGCGCCGTCTCCGACAAGACGCTGTTCGGGTTGTCGGAGACGGCCGAACTCGACGACAAGAACCGGCCGACCTACTCCTTCGTCAGCGAGGAGTACGGCATCGTGCAGTGGAGCGAGGACGACGCCCGGCTCTACGTGGAGCTGGCCGGCGACTTCCCGGCGTCTGTCCCGTTCAGTTTCGTCGATCGGGGACCGACGTAGGCAGCCGTACGGTGAAGGTGGTGCCGAGGTGCGGCTGGCTGGTCACCTCGAGGCGCCCGTGGTGGTCGGTGACGATGCGGTGGGCGATGGTCAGGCCCAGGCCGGTGCCGCCGGTGGCGCGCTGCCGCGCCTTGTCCGCGCGCCAGAACCGTTCGAACACGTGCGGCAGGTCGCCGGCCGTGATGCCGACCCCGGTGTCGCGTACGGTCAATTCGGCCTCGCCGTGCGCGGCCTGTACCCGTACCTCCACCTGCCCGCCTTTGTCGGTGTAGCGGATCGCGTTGCTCAGCAGGTTGCCGAGGACCTGCCGCAGCCGGTCCTGGTCGGCCTCCACCCAGACGGCCGGTGACGTCTGGATGGTCAGTGTCACGCCGGCCTCGGCGGCGCGGGCCCGGTGGGCGGTCACGCTGGCCGCCGCCAGCTCCGAGAGGTCGGCCGGGGTCTTCGTGTAGCCGAGGTCGCCCGCCTCGGCCAGCGCCAGCACCTGAAGGTCGTCGAGGATGCGTCCCTGCAGCAGGGTCTCCTCGTGCAGCGAGGCGAACAGTTCCGGGCTCGGCTCGACCACCCTGTCGGACAGCGCCTCCAGGTAGCCGCGCAGGTTCGACAGCGGCGTGCGCATCTCATGGGCGACGTCGGCGATGAGCCGCCGCTGGCGTTCCTCGCTCTCCTCCAGCGCCCCGGCCATCGTGTTGAACGAGGCGGCCAGCCGGGCCAGTTCGCTCTCGCCTTTGACGCGCACCCGCACGTCGAGCATGCCCGCCGCGAGCATCTGGGAGGCGCCGGTCAGGCGGCGTACCGGCCGGCTGACCTGCCGGGCGATGAGGAACGTGCCGAGGATGGCCACGACGACCAGGCCGGCGACGCCGATGATGGCGGGCCGGCCGAAGTCGGCGATGTCGACCGTGCCGCGCGCTCCCAGGTAGAGCTGGAGCGGGATCGCCGCGCTCGTGACGACCGTGTCGGCGTACGCGCCCTCGACGCATTTGCTGCCGAGCGGGTCACCGACGAGCCGCCGGGGCGCGCCGGTGCAGTTCTCGAGATAGTCCCAGTAGCTCTGGAACCAGGCCTTGTCGCCGAGCACCTTGGCCGTGGCGTCGTGCAGGCAGGTGGGTGAGGCGGCCCGCTGCTGGGCGGTCACGTACGGCGCCCGGTCGCTGCCCAGCGCGGCCGGCACGCCGAGGGTCTTGTTCAGGCAGCGCACCAGGACCAGGCCGGCCCGGTACTGGGCGGCCTGCCGCAGGGCGATCGCGGCCGGGCTTCCGTACCGGGAATCGGTCGGGGCCGGCCCGTAGAGGTCGCGCGGGGTCGGGGTGCCGGCCAGATAGGCCGCGGGCGCGGGGAAGGCCGACGGCGCCCGGTCGTACAGGCTGGGCATCGGGTCGATGGCGTAGCCCACGGCCTGCACGGCACCGGCCGCCCGGCCCGCCTCGGTGTCCGAGTCGACCAGCACCTGGCCCTCTTTGGTCTGCAACTGGATGTGCAGGTGTGTGCGGTCGGACAGCTCGGTGACCAGTTTGTTCACGCCGGGCCAGTTGCCGTGCCGCAGCCCGTACCGCTGGACCGTCTGGACGATCTCGGCCCGGTGCCGGCTCTGCGCCTCGAGGGCGTCGGACACCTCACGCTGGGTCAGGTTGAGGGTCAGCCACGCCGTCGCGCCGATGGCGCTGAGCGCCACCAGCATGACCAGCAGGAAGATGCGGACCCGGAAGCTCAATGCTCGGCCATCCGGTAGCCCCGCCCGTACACCGTCTGCACGTATTCCGGCTCGGCCGGGTTCTGCTCGACCTTGCGGCGCAGGTTGACCACGTGGGCGTCGACGGTCCGCTCGGAGACGTCGTGTTCGAAGCCGAACGCCTTGTCGATGATCTGGCCGCGGGTGTAGACCCGGCCCGGTTCCTTGGCCAGCAACTCGAGGATCGCGAACTCCTTGGCCGTCAGCGTGACCGCCTCGCCGCGCATGCGCACCTCGAACCGCCCGGCGTCGATTTCGAGATCGCCCACTTGCAGAAGGCCGCCTTCACCGGCGCCGGCCCGTCGCAGCAACGCCCGCACCCGGGCCGTGAGCTCGCGCGGGCTGACCGGCTTGGCCATGTAGTCGTCGGCGCCGATGTCGAGCCCGAGGAGCATGTCGTTCTCGGAGGAGCGGGCGGTGACCAGCAGGATGGCCACGTCCGACTCGGCCCGCAGGATGCGGCAGACGTCCAGCCCGTCGACCAGCGGCATCATCACGTCGAGTACGAGCAGGTCGGGCTTGCGGGATCGGGCCACGTCCAGGGCCGACCGGCCGTCACCGACAGTGAGCACCTGATGCCCCTCGCGCTCGAGGTAGAGGCGAATGAGCTGGGCATGCTTCGGGTCGTCGTCGGCCACCAGGATACGTGCGGTCACGCGGCGATTCTGACCCAGCGAAGCAACATCGACCAACGAATGTTGGGTTCTTGTGAAGGTCCGTGCCGATTGCGATGAGGCCACAAGTTCTTCACAGGTTGCGACCTACGTTTTCCCGGAACCGATCTGGGGAGGTACGTATGTGTGGGCTCAGCGTCTTCGTGAGCAGCCGCCCGGCCGCCGGAACGCCGGATGAGGCGTCCGCTGCCGCGTTCGCCGGCGCGCTCGAGTCGATGCACCACCGGGGCCCGGACGACACCCAGGTGGAGTTCGCCGACGGCGCCGCGTTCGGCTTCAAGCGGCTGGCCATCATCGACCGGGCCGAGGCCCAGCAGCCGGTGCACTACCGGGACCGGTGGACTGTCGTGTTCAACGGCGAGATCTACAACTACCGCGAGCTGCGCGCCGAGTTGATCCGCGACCACGCCGCCACGTTCGCTACCGAGGGTGACAGCGAGGTGCTGGCGGCCGCGTTCCACTTCTGGGGCCCGGCGGCTCTCCCGCGGCTGCGCGGGATGTTCGCTTTCGTGGCGTACGACCGGTGGACCGGCACCCTGCACGCCGCGCGCGACCCGTTCGGCATCAAGCCGCTCTACATCCTCGAGACCGTCGACGGGCTGTTCCTGGCCAGTGAGCGCAAGGCCCTGCTGTCGTTCAGCGGCAGTTCCCGCTCGGGCTTCGACACCGACGCCCTCGCCCACTACCTGACCTTCCAGTACGTTCCGGACCCGCTGACCCTGCACCGCCAGGTCAAGCGGCTGCCCCCGGGCCACCGGATGACCTGGACGGCCGGCGGCGGCATCCGCGTGGAGCGCTACTTCCGCCCGTCGCTGCGCCCGCTGGCCATGACGGCCGAGGACGCTCAGCGCGGCATCCGCGACGCCCTGCGCGACAGCGTGCACAAGCACCTGCACGCCGAGGTGCCGGTCGGCGCGTTCCTGTCCAGCGGCGTCGACTCGTCGGCCATCGTCGCGCTGGCCCGCGAGGTCAAGCCCGACCTGCACGTGTTCACCGCCGGGTTCGGCACCGACGGCTACTCCGAGATCGAGATCGCCCAGGACACCGCGAACCAGCTCGGCGTGAAGCTGACCCCGACCCTGGTCACCGAGGACGACGTGATCCGGGAGCTGCCGCGCATCGTCTACCTGCTGGACGACCCGGTGGCCGATCCGTCGCTGATCCCGCTCTACTTCCTGGCCCAGACCGCGTCGCGGTACGTCACCGTGGTGCTCTCCGGCGAGGGGTCGGACGAGTTGTTCGGCGGCTACACCATCTACCGCGAGCCGTCGTCGCTGGCGAACGTCGAGCGGCTGCCGGCCGGCCTCAAGCGCGGGCTGCGCGGCCTGTCGCACGCGATGCCCGAGGGAATGCGCGGCCGCAGCTTCATCGAGCGCGGCACCACGCCGATCGAGGAGCGCTACTACGGCAACGCCCGGATCTTCTCGGCCGCCGAGAAGGCGGAGCTCATGCGCTTCACCGCCGAACCTCACACGGCGATCACGTCGCGGCTGTACGCCGAGACGGCCGACGTCGACGACGTCGCCTCCATGCAGTACGTCGACCTGCACACCTGGCTGCCGGGCGACATCCTCACCAAGGCCGACCGCATGTCGATGGCCCACTCGCTGGAGCTGCGCGTGCCCTTCCTCGACCAGGCGGTGTACGCGGCCGCGGCCGGCCTGCCGACCGATCTGAAACTGCCCCCGCACAGCCGGGCCACCAAGTACGCGTTCCGTGAGGCGATGCGCGGCATCGTCCCCGAGTCGGTCCGTGACCGCCGCAAGCTGGGCTTCCCCACCCCGACCCGGCTCTGGCTCAAGGGCGCGATCGGCGACTGGGTGGACGGCCTGCTGGCCGGCTCCGGCGCCCGGCACCTGCTCGACCTCGACTACGCCCGGCGGCTGCTGGCCGAGCACCGGGCCGGGCACGCCGACAACTCCCGCAAGGTCTGGACCGTGGCGATCTTCTGCCTCTGGTACGCGATCTTCGTCGACGGCACGATCCGCCCGTCGACCACGGCCCTGTCTCCGGCCCTCGCGGCGCCGGTTTGACCGGTATGGTGGAAAAGCGTGACCATCGTCGTCGGCTACGACCACTCCCACGACGCGCGCGCCGCGGTCGCGTGGGCGCTCGACGCCGGCTCGCCGGTCACTCTTCTCTACGCCCACGAGGTGCCCAGCTGGATCCCGTCGAACGTCGGCGAGGTCCTGCCCGGCGGCGAGTGGGAGCAGACCGTCCTCACCGCGCTCGACGAGGTGGTCGCGGACGCCCGGCGCACGCATCCGCACGTGCCGATCGAGGTCCGTGCGGTGCACTCGCCGCCGGTACAGGCGCTCCTCGACGCCTCGGCGTCCGCGTCCATGGTCGTTTTCGGTAGCCGTGGCCACAGCGCCGTGGCCAATCTGCTCGGGACGGTGAGTACGACGGTCAGCGCCCACGCCTGTTGCCCCGTCGTCGTGGTCCGCGGTCAGGCCACCGCCGGCGCGCCCGTCGTGGCCGGGGTCGACGGCTCGGCCGCCGAGGAGCCGGTACTGCGCTTCGCGGCCGAGCAGGCCGCCGCCCGGGGCGCGCCGCTGCACGTCCTCACCGGCCCCCGCTCGGAGGTCTCCCCCACCTTCGGCGGCACGGTCGAGCCCGTCACCGGGCACGCCGCCGACGCCCTGACCGCCGCCAGCCGGCGGGCCCAGCTCGTCGTGGTCGGCTGCCGGGGCCGCGGCCCCTTCCTCGGCCTGCTCCTGGGGTCGGTCAGCCAGCACCTGCTGCGGCACAGCGCCTGCACGGTCGCCGTCGTCCACTCACCAGTCGTGGACTGATCCGTCCAGGTTGCGGGCGACCGGCAGGTAGCGGGGCTGGTACGGGAACCTCGCGGCCACCTCGTCGTCGTACTCGATGCCGAGGCCCGGCTCCTCCGACGGGTGCAGGTGGCCGTCCGTGACCTGGGGGGTGCCGCGGAACACCTCGTACGTCTCCAGCGTGTGGCCCATATGTTCCTGAATGCCGAAGTTGGGCTGGGCGATGTCGACGGCCACGGCCGCCGCGACCGTCACCGGTGAGAGATCGCTCGCGCCGTGCGACCCCGTGCGGACCTGATAGAGCGCGGCCAGGTCGAAGATGCGCCGCAGATGCGTGATGCCGCCGGCGTGCACGACGGTCGTGCGCACGTAGTCGATGAGCTGCTCGGTGATGAGCTGCTTGACGTCCCAGATCGAGTTCAGCACCTCGCCGGTCGCGATCGGCGTCGTCGTGTGCTGCCTGATCAGCCGGAACGCCTCCTGGTTCTCGGCCGGCGTCGGGTCCTCCATCCAGAACAGCCGCAGCTCCTCGACGCTCCGGCCGAACCGGGCGGCCTCGATCGGCGTGAGCCGGTGGTGCACGTCGTGCAGCAGGTGCAGCCCGAAGCCGAACTTCTCGCGCACCTTGGCCAGATAGCTCGGCGCGACGTCGAGATAGGCCTCGGTGCTCCACAGCTGTTCCTCGGGCAGAGCCGTCGCGGCCGGCTCATAGAAGGCGCCCTTCCGAATGCCGTAAGTGCCACTGACGCCGGGGACGGCCGCCTGCGCGCGGATCGCTTTAAACCCTTTGTCCCGGTACGCGGCGACGTCATCGACGAGCGCCGCCACATCCACCCCACTCGCGTGGCAGTACACCAGCACCCCGTCGCGGGACCGCCCGCCGAGCAGTTGGTAGACCGGCAGCCCGGCCACCTTGCCCTTGACGTCCCAGAGCGCGACGTCGACCGCCGCGATCGCCGTCATGGTCACCGGCCCGCGCCGCCAGTAGGCGCCCTTGTAGAGGTACTGCCAGGTGTCCTCGATCCGGGCCGGGTCGCGGCCCACCAGCAGGGGCGCGACGTGGTCGCGCAGGTACGAGGCGACGGCCAGCTCGCGCCCGTTGAGGGTCGCGTCGCCGAGGCCGGTCACGCCGTCGGAGGTGGTGATGCGCAGCGTCACGAAGTTGCGGCCCGGCGACGTGACAAGGACCTCGACCCGATCGATAGTTGCCATTTTTCTCCCCGGCCCGTAACCGTCGCGGCGAACGCTCGTTGGTTCTGCATCATGGCAGGCGGATCCCCTCTCCGGCTGATCGTGCCCGCGCTGCTGGCGACGGTCGCGCTGGCCTGCGCGTTCATCCTGCTGCCGACCGGAAGCGTGGCCGGCCTGCTGACCGCGGCCTCGGCTGTGACCGCTGTCGTCATGGCCCGCGCGGCCCGCACCGGCCGGTCGGCCGGGCCACCGGCCCGGGCCCTCGCGCTGGCCGGCGGGCTCGGCCTGACCGCGCTGGCCGGCGCCGCCAGCGGCATCGCCACCCTGGTGGCGCCGGACGTACTGGTCGACGGTGTGCCCCTGCCGGCCGAGATTCCGCTGGTCTCCATCTTCTTCGTGGCGACCCTCTACCTGCCGGCGATCCTGCGCCCGGCGCAGCGCCGCACGGGGCTGGCCCGCCTGCGTACGGCCCTGGACGTCGCCGGTGTCTGGACCTGCCTGATCTTCTCGTCCTGGCTGCTGCTGTTCAGCGACGGCGGCGAGCAGCGCGGCGCGACCATCACGGCACTGATCTTCGGCGGTGGCGCGGCCACCACGGCCGGAGTCGCCGGCGTCCACGCGATCCGCCACCGAACGGCACTGCAGTGGTGCGGTCCCGGCGCGGCGCTGTCGCTGGTCGGGCTGACCGCCCTGGTCATCGGCCTCGACTATCCGGGGATACCGAACGCGGCCATCGCGGCGGTCATCGCGGGTGCGGCGATAAATGTCGCCGGGGGCCTGCTGTGGTACGGGTCGGTGCGGCTGCGCCCGGACCTCGCGCCCCTGCCACCGCCGGACCTGCCTCTGCTCACGGTCCCGGTCATCGGCTCGGCCCTGATCACGGTCTTCCACCTGCTCAACGGCGGCGGCGTGGACGCGACGGCCATCATGCTGGGCACCCTGGGCATCGCGGTGGTGGCGGCCCGGGAATGGGTGTCGGCGGTCGCCCTGCGCCGCCAGGCGGGCCACCTCACCGACCAGGAGAACCGGCTGCGCAGCCTCACGTTCGGCGCCGCCGACGTGGCCCTGGTCCTCGACGCGAGCCTGGCCGTGCGCTGGCAGTCGTCGGCCGCGTTCCGCCAGTTCGGCCTGCCCCTGGGCCGCTGCGTCTCGGTCCTGGTCGACCCCGGCCAGGCCGAGGACGTCCACTCCTACCTGATGTCCCGCCTCGCCGCCCCGCACGCCACCGGGACCGGCTCCGACGGGATCGCGGTCCGGCTGCGGGACGGGTTCGGGCGGTGGCGCCAGACCGAGTGGACCGCCAGCGGCGCCGACCCGGCCGAGCCCGGCCAGACGCTCGTGGTGCACATCCGCGACGTCAGCAACGCCCGCGACCTGGAACTGGCGCTGCGCCAGGAGACCCACCTCGACCGGCACACCGGCCTGGCCAACCGTGAGGGACTGCTCCGGGCGGCCGGCCTCATCCCCGACGCGGCCGCGATCATCGTGGTCGAGCTGGGCGGCCTGACCGCCATCGGCGACGTGCACGGGCCCGCCCTGGCCGAGTCGGTGCTGGTCGAGGCGGCCCGCCGGCTGCGGTCCCGGGTGGCCGCGGCCGACGTACCGGCCCGCATCGGTGAGACCCGCCTGGCCGTGCTGACCCACTGCGGCGCCGTACGGGCCCACCTGCTCGCCGGCCAGTTGGTGAACGCCCTGTCGGCTCCCTACACGGCGGCCGGCACGGTCTCCCACCTCTCCGCCTGGGCCGGGCTGGCCGACCTGCCGGGAGACCAGCCCGCCGAGGAGGTGCTGCGCCGCTCGCAACTCGCCCTGCGGTCCGTACGCTCCGGGCCGCCCGGCGCCGTCGAGTGGTACGAGGCCGAGATGGAGACCAGGCTGCTGCGGCGCTCCACGCTCGAGCAGGACCTGCCCGGCGCCGCGATCGACCTGCTCTTCCAGGTGGTCGTCGAGCTACCGGGCCGGCGCCCGGCCGGTGTGGAGGTCGTGCCGGTGTGGCGGCACCCCACGCTGGGCACGATCCCGGTGGCCGAGCTGCTGGCCCTGGCCGAGGAGCTGGGTAGCCTCGCCACGATCGGCCGCCGGGTCCTGGAGACCTCGTGCCGCCTGCTCGCCGGGTGGCGCCGCCTGCACCCCGGCCTGTGGCTGGCCGTCGCCGTGCGCCCCCGCCAGCTGGCCGATCCGGCCTTCCAGGCGAGCCTGCACACCGCCCTGGAGTCGTACGGTCTGCCGTACTCGGCCCTGGTCGTCGAGGTCTCCGAGGACGACGTCCGCCAGCCCGGCGTCGACGAGGTCGCCGCCCGGCTGGGCCGGCTGCGCGCCGAGGGCGTCCGGACGGCGGTCGGCCACTTCGGCACCGGCCCCACCTCGCTGAGCCGCCTGCGGATCCTCCCGGTCGACCTGCTCAAGATCGACCAGGAGGTCTTCGCCGAACCGGCCGTCCTCGAGGTGGCCGTCACCCTGGGCCACCGCCTGGGCATGGAGGTCATCGCCCACGGCGTCGCCGGTCCGGGCGACCTGGACACCGCCCAGTCGGCCGGCTGCCAGCTGGCCCAGGGCGACCTGCTGGGCCGCCCGATGCCGGCCGAACACCTGGAGGCCGTCCTCGAACAGCACCACGACGCCCGGCGCTAGCCGGTCACCCCTGCGCCTCGATGGCGAGCGGCTGCCACTCGCGCCACTCGGCGAGCCGGGACTCGTAGTCGGCCGTGGCGATGCCGAGCGGCGCCTCGCCGAAGAACACGCGCAGCGGCGGCTTCTCGGCGTCGACGATCTTGAGGATGACCGCGCCCGTCGCGGCCGGATCACCCGGGTTCGCGACCCGCTTGCTGCGGGCTTCGGCGGCTTGGGCACGCACCTGTTCGTACGTGTCGAGCTTCGTCGCGTGCCGCGCCGACGAGCCGGCCCAGTCGGTGCTGAAGCCGCCCGGCTCGACCAGCGTCACCTTGATCCCGAAGAGCGCGACCTCCTGCGCCAGCGCCTGGCTGAACCCCTCGAGCGCCCACTTGGAGGCGTTGTAGACGCCGATGTTGGCGAACGCCGAGATGCCACCGATCGACGACACCTGAATGATGTTGCCGCCGCCGGCCTTGCGCAGGTAGGGCAGAGCACCCTGGGTCACCCAGAGCGCCCCGAACACGTTGGTCTCGAACTGCGCCCGGGCCTCCTGCTCGCTGATCTCCTCGATCATGCCGAACTGCCCGTACCCCGCGTTGTTGACGATCACGTCGAGCCGCCCGAAGTGGTCGTCGGCCGCCTTGAGCGCGTCGAGCACCGCCGCCCGGTCGGTCACGTCCAACGTCAGCGGCAGCACCTGGTTCCCGTACCGCTGAACAAGGTCTTTCAAAGAGTCGGCGCTGCGAGCCGTGGCGGCGACCCGGTCGCCCCGCTCCAGCGCCGCCGTCGCCCACTCCCGCCCGAAGCCACGCGAGCTGCCGGTGATGAACCAGGTCCTGGCCATCGGTATGTCCTTCCGCCGGTTGTCGCCCCAACCCTACGACCGGCCATGGTCATCCGCAGGTCAGAAACCGGTCGATTCGCTCAGCGACCGCCACCGGCTCATCTCGGCCCCCACCGCCAGCAGTTTCTGTTCGACGCGGTCCAGGGCGTCGCGGCCGAGCTGGACGCGGACCGGCGGATCGGCGGCGTCGGCGATGGTGACGACGGCGGCGGCCGCCTTGGCCGGATCCCCGGGCTGCCTGCCGTCGGCCGCCCGGAGAGCGCGAAGCCGCGTACCGACGGTCGCCTGATAGTCCTCGATCAGGGGGCGCTCGGTCGTCCGGGCGCTCGACGGGTCCAGGAAGTCCGTCCGGAACTGGCCCGGCTCGACCACCGTCGCCCTCACCCCGAGCCCGTCCAGCTCGACGTTGAGGGCTTCGGTCACCGCCTCGACCGCGAACTTCGAGACGCTGTACGCGCCGGAGCCGGGAACGGCCGTGAAGCCGCCCACCGACCCGATGTTGACGATCCGGCCGGACCGTTGCCGGCGCATCATCGGCAGCACCGCCCGCGTGGCCCGGATCAGACCCAGGACGTTGACCTCCAACAGCGATCGGATCTCGTCGTCGCCGGTCAGCTCGAGCGCCCCGAACAGGCCGTAGCCGGCGTTGTTGACGAGCACGTCGAGCCGCCCGAACTCACGCTCGGCCAGGCCGGCCACGGCCGCGACGTCGCCCGGGGAGCTGACGTCGAGCCGGACCACGCGGACGCCGGCCTCGAGCAGGGCGGGGTACGGGCGGTCGGTGTCGCGCACGCCGGCCAGCACAGTGTGCCCGGCCGAGGCCGCGGCCAAAGCGATGTGGTGACCGAGCCCGCGGGACGCGCCGGTGACAAGCCAGATGGACATGCACCGAATGCTGCCCGTCCCTGACCCCCGCGCCGAGGTGCGCATCCCCCTTCGATCAGTGCCGCCGGTGTGGACGTCGAACAGCGTTTCCGAGGTACGGATTCACGCGACGCTCCCGTGGACATTCCGGAGCCGCCACATCGGTACGGGGTACATCGGTACGGGGTAAGGAGTTCAGGAGATGACACGTCGGCTCACACTGCTGTTCGCGGTGGCCGCGGGCGCCGCGGTGGCCAACCTGTACTGGGCGCAGCCGCTGCTCGACCTCATCGCCGGCGACCTGCACGCGAGCCAGGCGGCCGCGGGATGGCTGGTCACCGCCACCCAGATCGGATACGCGGCCGGCATCCTGTGCATCGTCCCGCTCGGCGACATGCTCGACCGGCGGCGCCTGGTACGGACCGTGCTGCTGTGCTCGTCCGCCGCCGCGCTGCTGTGCGCCGTCGCGCCGTCGCTGCCGCTCCTGCTCGGCGCGCTCGTCCTGCTCGGGCTGACCGCGGTGGCCGGCCAGATTCTCGCGCCGCTGGCCGGGGACCTGGCGGACGACGCCACCCGGGGCCGGATCGTCGGCACGGTGATCTCGGGCATTCTGATCGGGGTGCTCGTCTCGCGGACGGTCGCCGGTTTCGTGGCCGGCGTGGCCGGCTGGCGGGCCATCTACGTCGTCGCGGCCGTGGTCGCGGCCGGCGCGGCCCTGGTCCTCCACCGGGCGGTGCCCACCCTGCCGGTACGGTCGCGAATCCCGTACCCCACGCTGTTGGCCTCGGTCTTCCGGGTGATCGCCCGGGAGCGGACCGCGCGCTGGACGGCCGTGCTGGCCGCCACCGCGTTCGGCACGTTCACGATGTTCTGGACGTCGCTGACGTTCCTGCTCAGCGGCCCCCCGTTCGGCTACTCGGTCCAGGTCATCGGCCTGTTCGGGGTGGCCGGCCTGGTCGGCGCGCTGGCCGCGCAGCGGGCGGGCGGGCTGCACGACCGCGGGCGCTCGATCCCCGCCACCGGCGCCGCCTGGGCGCTGACCGTGGTGTCGCTGACGCTGGCCCTCACCGGGCAGCGGTCGGTGGTGGCCGTCGTGGTCGCGATCGTGCTGCTCGACGCGGCGGTGCAGACCATCGGCATCCTCAACCAGACGCGCCTGTTCGCGCTCTCCGGCGAGGCCCGCAGCCGGCTCAACACCATCTACGTGACCAGCAACTTCCTCGGCGGCGCGGCCGGTTCGGCGCTGGCCACGATCCTGTGGCCGGTCGGCGGCTGGACATTGATCTGCGCCGTCGGTATCGCACTGAGCTGTTTCGCCCTCGGAGTCTGGGCCGTCGGCCGCCGCGGCGCCCTGATCCCCCACCCGGCCGGGAAGGGGTGACCCGTATGTCTGGTGGCCCGCAATCCTGGGTACCCCGCGGGGATGAGATCCGGAGTCCTGTTCGACGTCGACGGCACCTTGGTCGACTCCACGTACCTGCACACGGTCGCCTGGTGGGAGGCGCTGCGCCAGCGGGGCGCCGACGTACCCATGGCCGCGATCCACCGGGCGATCGGCATGGGTTCCGACAACCTGCTCGACCATCTGCTGGGCCCGTCCCGCGACCACGGCCAGGACGAGGAGTCCTCGACCGCCCACGACGTCCTGTACGGCGCGTGGTGGGAACGGCTGCGCCCGCTGCCCGGCGCGGCGGAGCTCCTGCGCGCGGTGGCCGGCCGCGGCCTCGCGGTCGCCCTGGCGTCGTCGGCGCAGGCGGCCGAGCTCGAACACCTGCGCCGGGTGATCGACGCCGACGACGTGATCACGGCGGCCACCTCGTCGGCCGACGCCGAGCGGACCAAGCCCGCCCCCGACATCCTCCAGGCCGCCCTCGACCAGTCCGGCATCGATCCGGCGTCAGCGGTCTTCGTCGGCGACTCGGTCTGGGACGTCAAGGCCGCGGCCAAGGTCGACATCCCGTGCATCGGCCTGGCCTGCGGCGGCACCTCGGCCGGCGAGCTGAAGGAGGCCGGAGCGATCGAGGTGTACGAGGATCCGGCCGCCCTGCTGTCGGCCCTCGACAAGTCCGCGATCGCGGCCCTGGTCAGTTAGCTCGCGGCCCAGGTCAGTTGGCGAGCGGCCGGAGCATCGCCAGCAGCGCTCCCGGGTCGGGCAGGGAGCCGAAGAAGGCGGCGTCGGTGGCCTCGACGACGGCGACGGCCTCCTTGGCGAGTTCGGCGCCGCGCTCGGTCACCCGCAGGCGCTTGACCCGGGTGTCGGCCGCGTCGACCTCCCGCCGGATCAGCTCCTTGGCCTCCAGCCGGCGGACCACCTGGGAGGTCATCTTGACGTCGGTGCCCGCCTGCCGGGCCACGCTGAGCTGGCTGGGCGGCTCACCGTGGGCGTTGAGCCACCAGGTGGTGGCCAGCAACACGAACTGCACGTGGGTCAGGTCGAGCGGGGCCAGCGCCGCGGTGATGTCCCGCTGCCAGCGCAACGTGACGTGCCAGAGCAGAAAGCCCGGGCTGTCGTTCGGGTCGAGGGCCACGGCTCAGCTCTCGGCGAGCCGAACGAGCGCCCCGACGACCTCGGGGAAGTCGGCGGTGATGGCCGGCCCCAGCTCCGGCCCGACCTGGTCGGCGGCGGGCCCGTCGATCTCGGTCCGGTAGACGACCCGGGTCTTCCCGGCCCCCGCGGGCTCCAGCGAGTGCACGGTCCGGACGACGAAGTCCCCCGCGTCCATCTCGTCGGTGAACAGCCGCCCCGGCACGACCTCGGTCAGCCGCATCCGCAGCGGCTCCTCCCCCGGCGGCGTCATCGTGAACGCGGTGCCCACCGCGAACGGCCCGTCCACCTCGATCTTCTCGATCCCCGCGTTCCATGTCGGCCACTGATCCACCGCCGACCAGTGACGCCACAGAACCTCGGGCGCCGCGCTGGTCTCCGCACTGTGCTCGTACTGCCACATGATCCGCTCCTCACGTCGATTGGCTGCGCAGAGACTATCTTCGCGCAGACTATCAGTCAACATGGTGGTCCAGTTTTGAGCGATGCCCCGCCTCGTGAAGCTCACCAAGAAGAAGCTCAACGGCAATCGGGGACTGGGATCACCGTCGACCTGTGCCGCCCCGTGACTCGAGACCGGGACGCGTGGAGCTTCGTCGACCTCGAACTCGACCTCTGGCACCTGCCGGACGACGACACGCCGTCCGGCACCGATCCCCGCCCCCGGCTCAGCCGGCACGGCCGGACCGTCGGCGTCGCCGACGACGACGAACTCGACGACGCCGTCAGCCGGGAATGGATCACCCCCGCCGAGGCGGCACGGACACGCGGCGAAGCCCGGTTGTCGCCGACCTCATCCTCGACGGGCGCCACCCGTTCACCCGGGCGGCGTGGGAACGCTTCGAGCGGGCGATCACCCGAAAACTGCCCGCTCCACGTTAGAGTCGCCGGGCATGGGACTCCTTACCTTCAGCCTCAACGTCACCCTGGACGGTTGCGTCGACCATCAGGCGGGGATCGCCGACGACGAGACGCACGCGCTCTTCACCCGCCTGATGGACGAGGCCGGCGCCATGCTGTGGGGCCGCGTCACCTACGAGATGATGGAGAGCTACTGGCCGGCCGTCGCCCGCGGCGACGTGCAGGCGCCGCCGGCTGAGCGCGAGTGGGCGGTCAATCTGGAGGCCAAACCCAAGTACGTGGTCTCGTCCACGCGTACGGAATTCCCGTGGACCAACAGCCACCACCTGGCCGGCGATCTGCGCGAGGGCGTACAGAAACTCAAGGACGCCAACCCGGACGGCGTCCTCCTCGGCAGCGGCAAGCTCGCGACCGAACTCGACCGGCTCGACCTGATCGACGAGTACCGGTTGCTCGTCCACCCCCGGATCGCCGGCCACGGCCCGACGCTGTACGCGGGTGGTCTGCCCAGCACGCGCCGGCTCGAGCTCATCTCGGCGGAGCCGCTGCGCAACGGGGCGGTGGCCATGCACTACCGGCGCGAGCCCACCGGCGTCAGCGCCGGCCGCTGAGCTTCAGCACGAGGTCACCGGCGGGCGCTTCGACCAGTACGCCGTCCCCGTACTCCCAGTCCAGGTCGGTGGCCCGCAGCCGCTGCCCGCCGGTGTCGACCCCGAAATGCTTGCCGTCGGCCAGCTCGTCGAGCACGAGCCGGGTGGCCTCGTCGCTCGCCGCACGCGGCAGGCCGAGGGCGGCCGTGATGTCGAGGCCGTGGATGACCACGTGGCTGAGGGCCCCGGCGGCGCCACCGCCCGGCGGGGCCCACCGGGCCATGGTGTCGCTGCGCAGGTCGGCCAGCAGCGACGCGAACGGCAGGTCACCGTCGCGGCGGGCCACCCGCTCGGACAGCGCGTCGAAGTCGTGCCCCACCGCCGCCAGTTCGGCCATGAACGCCGGCCCGTCGTAGCGGGCGGCCATAGTCATGTGGGCGACCACATGGCGTACCTCCCAGCCCGCACACAGCGAGGGGGCGGTCGGCGGCTGCCCGGCGAGCGCGTCGGCGAGGGCCTGAAACTGGGGCCCGACAAGCTCCTGCATGACTTTCTCCTCAAGTTCGACAACGGCGTACGGGTCCCGTCCGGCCCCCAGACGTGCGTGAGATGCTCAGGCTTCGTCAGACACGCGAAGACCAGCCCCACGGGCGCGTCGTGGACGTACCTCACCGCGTCTCCCCCAGCCGCCTCAGATGCTCGGCCTGCCGGGCATCGATCCAGGCCAGCGCCTCGACCAGCCGCTCCACCTGAAGGCTGGCCGGCCGCGCCTGAGCCTGCTGGCGGCCCGAGAGGACCTGAGCGCGCTCACCGAAGCCGGAGAGGCCGAAGGCGGTGCGGCGTGACAGGAGCCACTGCCCTTCCCTCCGAGACCAGCCTGGCCAGTGTCGGCCACGCGTCCGTCAGTGGCCTCCGCGCTGTCATCACCACGTCCACTTCTGCAGGGCTGCCCCGGTGCAGGTGACTATCTGGATCTGGGCTCGTTCGGCCGAGGAGGCGGCAGCCAGGCACAGCGTGGTCTTGGCGACCGGGCGGATGGTCTTGTCGGTGCCGTACTGCCAGGTCTGGGCTGGGGTGCCGTTGCAGGTGTAGATGAAGATGCGCTGGCCGGTGACGAAGTTCTGGCCGGGGATGTCCAGGCAGTTGCCCAGGACGCGCAGGGACTTGTCGTTGGGGAGGCGGGTCAGGGCCTGCGCCCTGGTGCCGTTGCAGGTGTAGGTCTGCAGGTAGGTCTTCAGGACCAGGGACGAGCCGGGGAGGTCGATGCAGCGGCCGGTGTCGTTTTTGACCTGGCTCATCAGCGGGTTCGGGGACTTCGGCACCTGGACCGTCTTGGCCACCGACGGGACGCCGTTGGCGTCGACGATGAACAGCATGTAGTAGCCGGGTGGGGCCACGCCGCCGTTCGGTGGGCCGGTGACCGTCAAGGCCGTACCGGAAACCGTGTATTTCAGCGGGATGTAGCGCTGACCCTGGTCGATGCTGTGGGTGACGTCGCCCAGGCCGACCAGGCCCACCTTGCGGATGGCCGACGCCTGCGGGGTCGACACCGTGAACGTGGCGCCGATGCCTACCGTGGCCGGCGCGGTGGTGATCGCCGGGCGGTCGGCCAGAGCGCCGCTACCGTCCTTTTTATACAGGTACGGCGGCGTGAAGTACTCGATGTTCTTCTCCAGATAGCCGGCGGCCATGCACGCTCCGCAGACGCCGCCGCCGCCGGTCAGGACGCGGCCGTCGGGCAGCAGCGCGGCCGTCGAGTGGTACTGGCGGATGCGGCTCGCCTCGGCCAGCACGGACCACTGGCCGGTTGCCGGGTCCCACCGTTCGGCTGTGGTGATGGCGTGGGCCAGGTCGACGTTGACGTTGACGGCGGCGCTCGTCATGCCGCCGGTGGCCAGGACCGAGCCGTCGGCGAGCAGGGTCGCGTTCAGCTGGCGGCGGCCGGTCGACAGGGAGCCGGTCGACGTGGTGGCCGGGAACATGGTGGCGCCGGTGCTCATCACCACCGCCGTCTTCGTCGGCACGTCGGCCACGCCGCCCTCGGTCATCTTGCCGCCGCCGACCACGACCGTCTTGCCGACGTCGTACGTGGCGAAGCTTCCGTAGTCGCGGAACAGGTTGTCGCGGTTGCCGGTCGCCGTGACGATGCCGATGCCGGACGTGTTGACGGTCCAGCCGGTGGTGTACGGGCCGATGACCCCGAGCTGGGTGTCGGGGCGGGAGCCCATGAAGGCGTAGAGGCGCGAACTGTACTTGGTGAATCCGGTGAGGGGGCGAATGGCGCCGTTCGCCTGATAGACCTCGGAGATCTCCGGGCCGCCGCCGACGATGACGTTTTCGCCGTTCGCCGTCTCGGCGACCGCCGGGTACCAGCGCGCGCCCGCCATGTCCTGTCCGCGGGTCCAGGTTTCGTTCTGCCAGTCGAAGATGTGCGTTTGGACGGTGCCGTCCAGCTGTGCGTTCGCATTTCCGCCGGCGACCAGGATGTTGCCGTTCGGAAGGTGGGCGAATCCGGCGCAGAAGATGTTCGAGCCTTGCAGATCAACGCGTTTGTACGTGTCGTCGGCCGGATTCCAGACCATCGCGCGGGTGAAGTTGTGGTCGGGGTAGGACTCGCTCGAGTTGTCGCCGACCGAGTCCCAGATCAGGGCTTTTCCGTTGGGCAGCACCGCGGTGAAGACCGGAATGACGGGCGTGTCGAGCACCGGGCTCCATGATCCGGACTTTCCGGGGTCGGCGGCGAGGTTCGCTTTCTTCTTCGCCGTTCCGGGCCGGACTCCGGTCGCCCGCTGGATGCGGTCCGCGTTTTCGGCGGTCTGCCGCTCGATGACACTGACCGGCGTTCCGGCCAGATCTTCGGCCATATGTTCCCGCGAGTCGTCATGGGCATGCGCATGGTCGTGCGAATGCACATGGACATGGTCATGTCCAGAAGCGGGTGTCACGTGAAATATGAATGCACCCAACAGCACCGATACGGAGAAAATAGCAAGACGCTTGTGCATGACTAAGCCCCTTTCCCCGAGCAAGTGGCTCACCTTAACCCCGCGTTAAGACACTCTTCAATGTCTCAACCCCCGAGATTTGGTTGCATCGCACAGCCCGTCCGTCTATGGCGACCAGCCGATCATCCGAGCGGCACTTTTGACTCGTACGAGGAAAGTTCGGGCAGGATCTTCGAAAGCCATGGACGCCCCGGCAAAAGTGGCCCACGATATTCACCATCCTGAATCACGGCTGTAATCGGAGAGCGCCGATGAAACGACTGCTCGTGGGTGCCCTGCTAGTGGGAACTTTCGCGACGGTGCCGGCCCAGGCCGCCGCTGCCGCCGATCCTCCGCAAGAACCCGGGGTGACGCTCCGGACGTACGACATCGGCACGGCGATGAGCCGGGTCTGTGAGCTCAAACCCGGCCAGACCCCCAACGTGGACAAGCTGATGCCCACGGTGGACTGGTCGAGCACCGACCAGTTCGGCCTCAGCGACAACTTCGTCACCCACGCGCTGGCCAACCTCACGGTGCCGGCCACCGGGGCGTACACGTTCCGGCTCGTCAGCGACGACGGCTCGAAGCTGTTCATCGGCGACACCCTGCTGATCGACCACGACGGCCTGCACGACGTCGAGCCGCCCGGCGAGGGCACGATCGACCTGACCGCGGGCGTCTACCCGATCCGCGTCGAACACTTCGACCGCGACGGCGGCCAGCGCCTCACCCTGTCGTGGAAGACGCCGGGCTCGAGCGACTTCGCGGTGGTGCCGACCAGCGCGCTCAGCACCGACGCCGGCGTGGTGCGGGTGACCGCGCCCGGCCGCAAGGAGTGCACCTCCGGCACGGACACCCCGGGCGACGGGCTGCCGCTGACCGCGGTGAACCCCGGATACGACCTCACGAACCTGCGCCCGCCGGGCTTCGAGCCGCAGGTCACCGGCATCGCCTGGCGACCCGACGGCAAGATGGTCATGTCCACCTGGGGTGGTTCGGACAAGGTGGCCGGCGAGGTCTACCTGGTCACCGGCGCGACCGGGCCGGGCCCGGTCACGTACCGGAAAATCGCCGAAGGCCTCAAGGAACCGATGGGCATCGCCGTCGTCGACGGCCTGGTCTACGTCTCGCAGAAGCATGAGCTGACCGAGCTGCGGGACACCAACGGCGACCAGGTGCTCGACGCGCGGCGCACGGTGGCGGTGTGGCCGTTCGGCGGCAACTTCCACGAGTTCGCGTTCGGGCTGCTCTACAAGGACGGCAACTTCCATCTGAACCTGTCGGTCTCGATCAACCTGGGCGGGGCGACCACCGACCCGCAGCCGGTCGGCGGGCGCGGCACGAGCATCGTCGTCAACCGCAAGACCGGCCAGGTGACCACGGTCGCCGGCGGCCTGCGCACACCGAACGGCATCGGCTGGGGCGACGACGGCAGCCTCTACGTCACCGACAACCAGGGTGGCTGGCTGCCCTCGTCCAAGCTCATCAAGATCTCCAAGGGCGCGTTCTACAACCACTACACCAACCCCGACGGCCCGTACGACGCTCAGCCCGTGACCCGTCCCGTGCTGTGGCTGCCGCAGAACCAGATCGCCAACTCGCCCAGCACCCCGGTCCAGCTCAAGTCCGGCCCGTACAAGGGGCAGTTCGTGATCGGCGACGTCACCTACGGCGGCCTGCAGCGGGCGTACCTGGAGAAGGTGAACGGCCAGGAGCAGGGCGCGGTCTTCCGGCACACACAGGGCCTGGAGGCCGGCGTCAACCGGGTCTCGCTCGGCCCGGACGGCTCGCTCTACCTCGGCGGGCTCGGCGCCGACGGCAACTGGGGCCAGGAGGGCAAGCTCCGCTTCGGCCTGCAGAAGCTCACCCCGAACGGCAAGAACGTCTTCGACATGAAGACCCTGAAGGCGACCTCGACCGGTTTCGCCATCGAGTACACCAAGCCGCTGTCGGACGAGACCATCGCGAAACTGCCCACGGCGTACGGCATCGAGCAGTGGCGTTATGTGCCGACCGAGCAGTACGGCGGGCCGGAGGTCGACAAGGAGACGCTGAAGGTGACCGGGGCCAAGGTCTCGGGCGACCGGAAGACGGTCACGCTGACCGTGGACGGGCTGCGCCGCGACCGCGTCGTGCACCTGCGCTCGCCGCGGCCGTTCGCGGCCCGCGACGGTGAGACGCTCTGGAGCACCGAGGCCTGGTACACGATGAACGAGAAGCCCGGCCCGCGCCAGCAGGAGGTCTTCTACGAGGTTGAGGAGGGCTCCCGCGAGGGCGGAGCGTCGCTCGCGACCGACCACCGCGGCTACTCCGGCGTCGGGTTCGTGGCCGGCTTCGGCAACCTGAACGCCTCGGCCACCACGCACGTCACGGTGGACAAGACCGGCGACTACGCGGTCGGGCTGCGCTACTCCAACGGCCCCAACCCGTTCAGCGGCGCCAAGACGGTCAGCGTGCACGTCAACGACCGCAAGGTGAAGCAGGTGTCGCTGCCGTCGACGGTCACCTGGGACGAGTGGGCGACCGCCACCGAGACGCTGCGGCTCACCAAGGGCGTCAGCAAGATCCAGTACCGGGTCGACGCCCTCGACACCGGGCACGTCAACCTCGACCTGATCAGCGTGCGCGAGCCCGGCAAGCGGATCGTCCTGTTCGACGGCAAGAGCCTGGACAACTGGCAGCACACCGACGGCCGCCGCCCGCAATGGCCGATCATCGACAAGAGCGCCACCGAGGTCTGCTGCGGTGACCTGCGTACCAAGGAAGCCTTCGGCGACTACAAGCTGCACGTCGAGTTCAAGGTGCCACTGCTCCCGCCGGAGGTGACCGGCCAGAACCGCGGCAACAGCGGGGTCTACCAGCAGGAGCGTTACGAGATTCAGATTCTTGACTCGTACGGGGACACGACGCTCGACAACAACGAGGCCGGCGCCATCTACACCGTCAAGGCGCCGGACGTGAACATGGCGACGCCGCCCGAGACGTGGCAGAAGTACGACATCACGTTCCGCGCCGCCCGCTACGACGCCTCCGGCGCCAAGACCGAGAACGCCCGGGTGACGGTCGTCTGGAACGGCCGGACGGTGCAGAACAACGTCGAGATCCCCAACGGCACCGGCGGCAACATCCCGGAGGGCCCGGCGACCGGGTCGATCCGCCTGCAGGACCACGGCAACAAGGTTCAGTACCGGAACGTCTGGATCGAAAGTCTTTAGTCCGGTCAAGGGCGGTGGCGGGGAGGTTGGATGGGCACGTTCAGGAGGCGTACAGGTTGGGTGACTAGGGTTCCGGGCTGAGGGGAGTACCTCGCTCAGAGCGCTGCGGTCATCACGGACGTCCCGGTACGTCCCCGTACGCTCGCCCGCGATCCAGCGGGTGAGGGAGACCTCGGACGATGACGTATGTCCGAGGAGGCTCTTCCCCGATGCTCGAATCCGTTGCCTCTCCGCAGCTGTGGGCGATCAGCATCCTGGTGCTGGTCGCCCTGCTGGCGGCCGACTTCTGGGTCACCCGCAAGCCCCACGACGTGCCCATGCGCGAGGCGGTCGGCTGGTCGGTCTTCTACCTGACCCTGCCGGCCGTCTTCGGCCTGGTGCTGTGGTGGGCGTACGGGAGCCGCCCGGCCGTCGAGTTCTACACCGGGTTCGTGGTCGAGAAGTCCCTGTCGGTCGACAACCTCTTCGTCTTCATGCTGCTGCTGGGCGCCTTCGCGGTGCCGCCGGCCCTGGCCCAGAGGGTTCTGCTGTACGGCATCGCGGGCGCCCTGGTCCTGCGGGGCGTCTTCATCGCGGCCGGCGCCGCCGTCCTTCAGGCCGGCACCTGGGCCTTCCTGCTGTTCGGCGCGGTGCTGCTGCTCACCGCGGTGAAGGTGATGCGGGACGCGGCCCGCGACGAGGAGCGCGCGATCGACATCGATCAGATGCGCAGCGTCCGGCTGATGCGCCGCTTCTTCCCGGTGACCAGGGACTACCGGGGCGCCAAGATGGTCGTCCGCGACGGCGGCCGCCGGGCCCTGACCCCGCTGGCCGTGGTCGTGGTCGCCGTCTTCATGACCGACATCGTGTTCGCGGTCGACTCGGTTCCGGCCGTGTACGGCGTCACCGAGGACCCGTACCTGGTCTTCGCGACGAACGCGTTCGCGCTGATGGGCCTGCGCGCCCTCTACTTCGTGCTGCGCAACGTGCTCGACAAGCTGCGCCACCTCGACTACGGCCTGGCGATCATCCTGGCCTTCATCGGCGTGAAGCTCGTCCTGCACTGGGCGCACGGCATCTGGCCGTCCCTGCCCGAGGTGCCGACGCTGGCCTCCCTCGGTTTCATCGCCCTGACCCTGCTCACCGTCACCCTGACCAGTCTGGCCGCGAACCGCCGCGACGCGGCCAAGGAGCTCGTCACACAGAAGTGATGGTGAAGCCCAGACGCGCCCGTGCGGCCCGGTACTCCGCCGAGGGCCGCACGGCCGGGCCGCAGCTGGCCGAGCCCAGGCCGGTCACGCCGGCCGCCAGGTGAACCCAGAGCAGGTCGCCCTCGGTCAGTTCGTGGGCGTGCCGCGCCTTCTCGAGCTGGGCGGTCGACCACGGGCGTACGGCCAGTTCGAACGGCTGGTCGCCCTCGATGGTCAGGTCACCCTCCGGATTCGACAGCGTCAGCCGGCTCACCGCCGACCGGTTGCCGTTCTCCTGCGGCACCACGTACGGGGTCTGGGCCTCCCGGACCGTCATGCCGTACCGCCCGTGCCGGACGGCGGCCCGCGAGTCGGGGTAGCTCTCCCCCGGGCCCAGGCCGAGCCATTCCAGCCACACCGAGCCCGGCTCGGGGGTCCGCAGGGCGAGCGCCACGCCCAGGCGCGGCAGGGGCAGCCGCCACTCGCCGCGCCGGTCGATGTCGACTTCGAGGCGCAGGGCGTCACCGGCCGCCGCCCAGCGGTACTCCACCTCGAAACCGCTGTCCAGCCCGGGCGAACCGTAGTGGACACGCCGGCGCCACCACTCGCCGTCCGGCCGTTCCTCCACGGTTCGTTCGACGAGCTGGTGCAGGCCCGCCGTACGCCATCGCTCCTCCAGCGAAGCGTGATCGTTGTCCGTCGGCGCCCGCCAGGCGTCCAGGGTGAGCGCCGCGATCGGGAACGGCCCCAGCGTCGCCGGCCGCGCCGGCGTGAGCGGTCCCGGGGCGACGGGTGACGCCGGGGCCGGCCGCTGCGCACAGGAGAGCGCGTTGCCCTCGACCGTCGCCGTGACGGTCAGCCCGGCGCCCGCGGCCAGCGGAAGGGGGACGCGCCGCCAGGACAGCGGGGCCACCGTGGGCACGTCGAGCACGCCCTCGTCGACGACCATGCCGTCGGTTTCCGTGGACCAGGCGAAGACCACCTTGCCGGTGCTGGTGAAGCTCCACCGGTTCTCGACCACGAGCTCGCCGCCGTCCAGCCGCAGGCGCACCGGCGCGATCACCGCCGCGAACTCGGCCAGGCCGGGCGACGGCGTCCGGTCCGGCCGCACGAGCCCGTCGATGACGAAGGAGCCGTCGTGCACGGTTTCGCCGAAGTCACCGC
This sequence comes from Actinoplanes sp. NPDC048988, assembly GCF_043197815.1. Classification (NCBI taxonomy): domain Bacteria; kingdom Bacillati; phylum Actinomycetota; class Actinomycetes; order Micromonosporales; family Micromonosporaceae; genus Actinoplanes; species Actinoplanes sp. NPDC048988. The sequence continues at coordinate 561,302 of NZ_JBICTW010000005.1, forward strand.
CGTACCGCCGCTCCGGCCCGAGGCCGTGGTCGATCCACTCCCAGACGAAGCCGCCGGCCAGCCGCGGGTGGGCGTCGATGACGGCCTCGTAGTCGGCCAGGCCGCCGGGCCCGTTGCCCATCGCGTGCCCGTACTCGCACATGATCATCGGAAGGCCGCGGCGGCGCCGGTCCCGGTCCGGGTCGGCCAGCGGCGGCTCCTCGCCCCGGCCGATCGCCGCCAGCTCGTCGTAGTCCACGTACATCCGGCTGTAGACGTCGACGCTCTCGCACTCGGCGTCCCCCTCGTAGTGAACCGGCCGGTCCGGGTCCCGCTCGGCGGTCCAGCGGGCGTTGGCGGCCAGGTTGCGGCCCCAGCCGGCCTCGTTGCCGAGCGACCAGATCACGACGCTCGGCGCGTTCTTGTCGCGCTCGACCATGCGCCGCATCCGGTCGAGGTAGACGCCGGCCCAGGCCGGGTCGTCCGACGGGTTGCCGCGCCAGCCGGCCAGCGAGAAGCCGTGCGTCTCGAGGTCGCACTCCTCGATCACGTAGAGGCCGTACCGGTCGCACAGTTCGAGGAAGTACGGGTCGGGCGGGTAGTGGCTCGTGCGTACGGCGTTGATGTGGTGCTGTTTCATCAGCGCGACGTCGCGCTCCATCACCTCGCGCGACACCGCCCGGCCGCACTCCGGGTCGAAGTCGTGCCGGTTGACGCCGCGGAACACCAGCGGCGCGCCGTTGAGCAGCAGACGGCCGTCCTCGACGCCGACGGTCCGGAATCCGACGTCGAGCGACACGGTCTCGGCGTCGGTGCTCACGAGCAGCTGGTAGAGCCGCGGACTCTCGGCCGACCAGGGCTGGACCTCGTTCAGCGGCGAGGACAGCTCCCACCGGACCGGCCGGCTGCTCGTCGCCTCGACCGTCAACGTGCCGGTGCCCTCGACGTGGTCGTAGCCGGCCACCACCCGTACGTCGTCGATTCCGCCCTCCGGCCGATGCAGCAGCGCGACCGACCGGAAGATGCCGGACAGCCACCACTGGTCCTGGTCCTCGACGTAGCTGCCGAAACTCCACTGGTGCACCCGGACCGCGAGAACGTCGTCGCCGCCGGTCAGCGCGCCGGTCACGTCGAACTCGACGGTCAGCCGGCTGCCGGACGAGGTCCCGACGGAGACGCCGTTCACCCACACCTCGAACCACGAGTCGACGCCGTCGAAACGCAGCAGGACCCGGCCGCCGTCCCAGTCCTGCGGCCGGCGCACGATCCGCCGGTACTCGCCGGTCGGGTTCGCCTCCGGCACCCGCGGCGGGTCGATCGGGAAGGGAAAACGCACATTGGTGTACGCCGGTGCGCCGTACCCGTAGAGCTGCCAGTGCCCGGGAACCGGGATCTCGTCCCAGTCCACACCCGGATCGCCCGGCTGCCGCCCGGTGTCCGCCGTCGGCGACCAGGCAAAACGCCACAGCCCGTCCAGCGACTCGACGCCCGCGTCGGTCGCGAGCCGCGCCCGCGCCGGCACCGCGCCGGTGGGCGGCGACACGATCTCGTATGCGGCGGTCATCGCAGCCTCACCGGTCCCCCCGAGGTCAGATCCACCATCGTAAGTACGCCGTCCACCGCGACGGTAACCGTCGCGCGCGAAGGCGGCTGATCGGAGGAGGACATCCGTTTTCTCCGGTACGCCCTGGCCCAAAGACCCTCCCTGGCCGGTACCCGGCGACGGCGGGCTAGAGTCCGGCCGATGACGACGGAGCTGACCCGGTGGCCCGAGCCCGAGATCGGCCCGGAACTGCACGGCAGCCTGCGGGACCTGCTGGCGGACTGCTTTCCCGGCTACCCGGACCGCAGCTACTTCAAGATCCCACCCCATTTCCGGTACGTCGTGACGGACGGCCCCGCGGTCGTGGCGCACCTGGGCGCCGAACTCCGCGTGATCCGCGTGGGCGACCGGATCCTGCGCACGTTCGGCGTCGTCGACCTGTGCGTCCGCGCGACCCACCGGGGCCAGGGCTTGGCCGGCCGCTTGCTGACCGAGCTGACCGCCTACGCCACCGCCTGCGCCATGGACTTCATCCTCCTCTTCGCCGACGACGACACCCTCTACACCCGCCACGGCTTCACCCGAGTGGCCAACCCCCTGAGCTGGGTGAAAATCAACGACCACCAGGTGATCGGCCTGGCCCGCTCAGTGACCCCCCACGAGCTGATGGCCCGCCCCGTGACCACCGCCACCTGGCCACCCGGCGAGATAGACCTGCTCGGCCACGTCTTCTGACCGCCGCCCTCACTCGCACGGCCTCACCTGTCAGATCGAGGGCCGGCTATCGAGGATCACCGATCCGGCGTGTCATGGTGAACGGATGTGGAAGTGGCCTTCGCGGCGCCCTCGTGAGGCGCCGGCTCAGACGCCGGCGCCGCAGTTCCAGGGCGCGGTGTTACTCGACAACACGACCGTCTTCGGGGCACGGCGTGCGCTCGAGTGGGAGCCCGCCCTGTCGCGCACGCTGCCACCCGGAGTGGATCTCCGGTCGCTCATGGACGTCCTCGAGATGATCGTTCTCGCCAACGATCTGCTCGTCGACTCGGCCAGCCGGGTGGAGCACGCCTGGCCCGATCTGGAGCGGGCCAGTGACAACAGCTCGTCGTTCTACCTCGACACGGAACTCTCGGCCGTCGGCGAGGTGGCCATCGTGGACGAGCTCTTCGATCTCAGCATCCAGCAGGCCAGTCATCTCGTCGCCTCGGGGGAACTGCGGACCCAGCTCGGCTTCCTGCCTTCGCTGCGCGAGGTCGAGGTACTGCCGGACATCTATCGGGACCACGAGGACTTCGTCGACAAGACGATGTCGTCGGTCTACCACATCGCCAGCCCCAGCATGGTCGACGCCCGGCCGGCCGACTCGGCCACGCTCGCCGGGCTGCGGCAGCGGCTCGACGACTTCGTGGACGGACTCGACATCCTGACGCCCGAGCTGCGGAACTTCGCCCTCTTCACCTTCCGCGGCTTCTACTACCAACAGCTCGCGCACCTGTTGAGCTTGTCGTACGTGCCGCACGCGTGGCGGTCGGGGGCCATCGCGTCGCAGCTCACCGAGCCGGTGGACCGGTTCCGGCGGATGGCGCTCGGCGTCGGGGAGCAACTGCGCAAGGAGGTGCGGGATTCGATAAACGCCGAGTTCACCGCGCCGGCTCTGCGGGCCGAGTTCCCGCTCATCGCCTCGTATGTCATCGGGCAGGCGACGAGCCGTGGCGACCTGCTGCGCACGGCTATCGACATCCGCGACACGGCCAAGGCCGCCCGGTTCCGCGGCTGGATTCTCGACATCGAGACCCGGATCCGCGATGAACACGACCTCGGCCGGATCAAGCAGGCGCAGGACGAGCTGACCGATCTCGTCCAGGATCTGAGGGCGGACTTCGGCCTGGCCGAACGCGCCGGTCAGGAGATCAAGATCCGCCTCGGGCTGCCGACGCCGGTGACCCCGTCGGTGGAGAGCGCGTTCCGGGTGCACCGGCCGTACTGGATGGAACGGGTTCTGCGGCGCCGCACCCACCTCGTCTTCCTGCGCGAGCTGGCACGGGAGTCGGTGAGCCTGCCCCCGTTCATCAAGCGGTACGAGGCACTGCCCAGCTGACTCCCGGCGCCCGCATCGAAGTGGTCAGTCGCACGTGGTCCGCACGGCGAGGTCGCCCGAGCTGTTCCAGAACACGGTGAAATCCACGCGCCGGGTCTGTGCCGGACAGCGCGAACATCTACCTGTACCTAGGTACGATAAGCGCATGGCAGAGGGACCTGTGCGTGTCACCCAGCCTCTGCTGGACGTTCTCGAAGTGCTGCTGAGCACCGAGGACTTCCGGCAGCACGGCTGGGCGATCATGAAGGCGACCAAGCGGGCCGGCCCCACGGTGTACCGGATCCTGGACCGGCTGCGCGAGGCCGACTGGGTGGCCGCCGAGTGGGAGGCTCCGCAACCCGAGCAGACCACGCCGCCGCGGCGGTTCTATCAGCTGACCCCGAACGGCCGGGTCAGCGCGCTGGCCCTGATCGAGGAGCGCCGCTCAAGCCGGCGGCAACCACGATGGGGTCTCGGCTTCGGGTTCGGCGGTGCCCGGTGAGCACGCGGATCAAGGTGCTCGTCACCGTGGCCGCGCTGGTCGCCGTGACCTGGTGGGCGGCGACCACGAAGAACGTGCTCGGCGCGATCGTCGTGGGCTTGTTCGTCAACGAGTTCGGCGAGCTGTCGCCGTGGCTGGCCCGTCACCTCGTGAACTGGGCCGCCTACCGGTGGACCGCCGATCCCCGCGACGCCGCCGACCTCTCCCGGGAGTGGCAGGGCATCATCGATCAGCGGCCGGGCAAGCTGTTCAAGCTCTTCACCGCCGCCGGGTTCGCCTCCAGCGCCGGCGCCACGGTGGCCCGGCCGGCCCTGGCCCGCTTCTGGCGCGGCCGGGCGGTCCGGGGCGCCGTCGCCGCGCTCACGACCGTCGGGGCGCTGACGGGTGCGGTGGTGTTCGTGGCCGACCGCGTTCCCGCCGACAACCCCGACGGGATCTTCTTGGTGATCACCAACGTGATGCTGTTCGTCATCGGAGCGGTCGCCGTCCTCATGCTGATCATCGGCGGCATCCGATACACGACGTCGGGCGGCGATCAAGGCGCGATCACCAGCGCCAAGAACACGATCCTGTACGCCGTCGTGGGTGTGGTGGTCTCCATCATGGCGTACGCGATGGTGAACTTCGTGATCGCACAGTTCGCGTCAGCGGGCGGGTAGCCGAGGCCGGGCCGGCTGGCCGATCGCCCACGCCGCCAGCGCGCCGGCGGCGAACACCGCGCCGAGCGCGCTGGAGGCGGCCCATCCGCCCGCCGAGTACAGAGCGGTGGTCGCCGCGGCGCCGAGCGCGGAACCCAACGAATAGAACACCATGTATGCCCCGATGACCGTGCCCGACCGGTCCGGGTAGGTGGCGGTCAGCCGATGCTGGTTGCTGACGTGCGCGGCCTGCACGGCGAAGTCCAGCACCACGATCCCGGCGGCCAGCAGCCACAGCGACCGGGTCAACTGCGCGATCGCCGCCCAGGACGCCGTGAGCAGGACGAGCGCGGCCCCCGTCACCACGCGGGCACGCCCGGCGTCCGCCCAGCGCCCGGCCCGCGCCGCGCCCAGCGCCCCGGCCAGGCCGGCCAGCCCGAACAGCCCGATCTGCGCCTCGCCCAGCGACCATGGCCGGTCGGCCAGCGGGAGCGCCATCCCGCTCCACAGTGTGCCGAACGACGCGAAGGCGAAGAACGCGATCAGGCCCCGCGACCAGAACAATCGCTCCGTGAGCAACCCACCCAGGGGGACCGTCGCGCCCGCGCGACGCTGGTCCGCGGGCAGCGCGACACGGACGACCGCCGCCAGGAGGACCGCGGCCAGCCCGAGAACGACGTAGACGCCTCGCCATTGCCAGGCCTGCGCGAGCACCCCGGCGAGAACGCGGCCGCCGAGGATGCCGATCACGACTCCGGACGTCACGATCCCGATGGTGCGGCCCCGTTCCGCGGCCGGCGCCACCGCGGCGGCGTACGCGACGGTAGTCTGCACGACCACCGCGAACAGCCCCGCCACGCCCAGGCCGGCGAACGCCACCCAAGCCGACCCCGCGCACCCGGTGACGAGCATGCCCGTCCCGGTCAGCGCGAGTTGCGCCGCGATCAGCCGTCGCCGGTCCACCACATCGCCGAGCGGCACGAGCAGCACGAGTCCGATCAAGTAACCGATCTGCCCGATCGCCACCAGCCATCCCGTGTCCGCCGGCTCGATGACGAGGTCCCGGCCCATCGGCTTCAGGATCGGCTGCGCCACATAGACGCTCGCCACCGCTACCCCGCAGACCGCCGCCAGCAACAGCCGATGCCGGACACCCATCACCGCTCCGATCAGTAGCAAATTGCAACTGATCGGAGCGTAGGACAGAATGGTTTCAATCCGCAACCGAACTGGGAGGCGACATGGACCGGACCGACATGGACCGGACCCACATGGACTGGACCGACCCGGACTGCCCCGTCGCACGGACCGCCGATATCGTCGGCGACCGCTGGAGCCTGCTCGTGGTCCGCGACGCCATGGACGGGGCGCACTCATTCACCGAGTTCCAGCGGCGGACCGGCATCGCCCGCAACATCCTCACCGACCGGCTCCGCCGGCTTACCGCTCACGGCATCCTCGCGCAGCGGACCGCGCCCTCGGGCCGCCGTCAGGAATACGTGCTCACCGACGCCGGGCGTGACCTGTTCACCGTCATCGTCGGCCTGCGTCAGTGGGGTGAGCGTCACGCGTTCAAGCCCGGTGAAACGCACTCCGTCCTGCTCGACAGCGACGACCGCCCCCTGGCCGACCTCATCCCCACCAGCACGGATGGCACACCGCTCGACGCGGGCACCACCCACGTGCGGAAGGTCCGGGATTCAGCGGGTGGGTAGCGGGGGCAGGGCCCGCTGGTCGAGCCAGGCCGTGAAGAGCGGGCCCAGCGGCTCGGTGGTGAAGCGCTGGGCGTGGGAGCGGAACTGCGCCGTCGTCACCGTGGCGTGGTGGTGTTCGGCGACCCAGGAGCGCAGCAGCGCGAAGAATGCCGCGTCGCCCACCCGCAGGCGGAGGGCGTGCAACGTCAGGGCGCCCCGCTTGTAGACGATCGGGTCGAACATGCGGGCCACCCCGGGGTCCGAGACCACGACGTCGAACGGGCGGGCCGCCAGCGTGGCGTGCCACTGGGCGGCCAGGGCCTCGATCGACGGGCCGCCCGACACGTCGGACCACAGCCACTCGGCGTACGTCGCGAAGCCCTCGTTCAGCCAGATGTGCTTCCAGTCGGCGACTGTCAGGCTGTTGCCGAACCACTGGTGGGCCAGCTCGTGGGCGACCAGCCGCTCGTACGTGCGCCGGCCGTCGACGTGGTTGCGGCCGAAGACCGCCATGCCCTGGGCCTCGATCGGGTCGTCCAGGTCGTCGTCGGCCACCACCACGACGTACTCGCGGAAGGGGTAGGGGCCGAACATGTCGGTGAGCACGTTCATGATCTCGCCGTGCCGGCCGAAGTCGTGGCGGAACACGGTGCGCAGGCGGGGTGGGATCGCCGCCCGCTGCACCACGTCGCCCGAGGCCATCTCGAGCAGCTCGTAGCGGCCCACCTGCACGCTCATCAGGTACGGCGCGGTGGGCTCGTTGCGTTCGTACACCCACGTGGTGTTGCCCGCGCCGCGGCGGCGGGAGACCAGGTCACCGGTCGCCACGACCGTGTACGGGGTCGGCGCGGTCAGCGTGACCAGGAAGGTGGCCTTCTCGAGGCGGTCGTTGCACGGGAACCAGGACGGCGCCCCGTTCGGCTGGCTGGCCACCAGGGCGCCGTCGGTCAGCTCGTCCCACCCGATGTCGCCCCAGCGCCCCGAGATCGGGACGGGCGAACCCGCGTACCTGACCTCGATTTTGAAAATGACGCCATAGCTGATTGATTTGTCGGGTTTGATCCGGATTTTTCCGGAGCGATGGGTCCACGCAACCCGATGACCGTCGACCCGGACGTCCTGGACCCGGAAGACGCCCAGGTCCAGGCTGAACCGGGAAAGCGGCTGCACGGCCTGCGCCGTGATCGTCGCCTTCCCGGCGAGCCGGTTCGAGACGACCCGGTAGTCGAGCTCCAGGTCGTAGTGGAGCACCCGGTACCCGCCGTTGCCGTGCGTGGGCAGGTACGAGTCGGTCGAACGGTCGGCGCCCGCAGGCGTCATTGCCAGGTCGCGATCGGGTTGCCCAGCCACCGGCTGTCGTCGGGCACGGCGTCGCCGCGGGTGACCAGCGAACCGGGGCCGACAGTGGTGCGGGCGCCGATGCTCGCGCCGGGCAGCACGATGCCGTGCGGGCCGAGTGTGGCGCCCGCGTCCAGAGTGACCTCGTCCATGGCCATGATCCGATCATGGAACAGGTGGGTCTGCACGACGCACCCCCGGTTGACCGTCGCGCCCTCGCCCAGGCGCACCAGGTCGTACTCCGGAAGCCAATAGGTCTCGAGCCACGCACCCCGGCCGATCGTGGCACCGAGGGTGCGCAGCCAGATGTTGAGCAGCGGGGTGCCGGCCGCGAAGCGGAACAGCCAGGGCGCGGCCAGGACCTCGACGAACGTGTCGGCCAGCTCGTTGCGCCAGACGAACGACGTCCACAGCGCGTGCTCGGTGACCTTGAACCGGCCGACCAGCAGCCACTTGGCCAGGGTGGCGGTCAGCGCGGCCACGATCACCGCGCCGAACAGCACCGGACCGGCGAGAGCCGCCGTCACCCAGCCGTTCGTGGCCCGCCAGATCTGGTCGAGACCGGCCAGCACCAGCACGGCCAGCACGCCGGCCAGCATCACCGGGATGATCCGGCACAGCTCGATGGCCGCGCGGGCGATCTTCAAACGGAGGGGCGGCGCGTACGTACGGCTGGCGTCGCCCGACTCGACGGTCCGGCGCAGCGGCATCGGCGGGGCGCCGAGCCACGACGAGCCCTTCTTCGCCTTGCGCGGGGCCGACGACAACACACCGACGAGACCGCGTTTGGGTACGGACCGTCCCGGCAACGCCATGCCCGAGTTGCCGAGGAACGCCTGCTTGCCGATGCGGGCCGGCGCGACGCGCAGCCAGCCGTGGCTCAGCTCGTAGGTGGCCACCATCGTGTCGTCGGCCAGGAACGCGCCGTCCTCGACGGTCGTCATCTTCGGCAGCGCCAGCACCGTGGACAGCTCCGCGTTGCGGCCGATCTTGGCGCCGAGCAGCCGCAGCCACACCGGCGTGAACAGGCTGGCGTAGATCGGGAAGAGCGCGATCCGGGCCATGCCCATCAGCCGCTCGGTGGTCCACACCTGCCAGGCCACCCGGCCCCGCACCGGGTGATACCCCTCCCGGATCCCCACGCTGAGAAGCCGGACGGTCACGAGCACGAGGACGGCGTACGTCAGGAAGTACGCGACAGCCGCGACCGGGGCCATCAGCAGGGCCGCGCCGAGGTCGAACCCGTCCCTCACCGTCCAGCCGAGCAGCGCGAGCGCCGGCAGCACGGCGACCACCGGGAGCAGGCCCAGCAGCTGAGCGGTCACGCTGTACACGCCCACCCACAGCCGCGAGCGGCGCGGGGGACGCTGCGACGGCCAGGCCGCCCCGTCCTTGGCCGGCGCCGGCGCGGCCGGCGATCCCGCCCACCGCTTGTTCGCGGGCACCGCGCCGGTCACCGTCGAGCCGGCGTCGATGTGCGCGCCCTTGCCGATCCGGGCGCCGGGCATCAGCGTGCTGCGGCCGCCGACGCGAGCGCCGGCGCCGATGCGGACCTTCCCGACCCGTACGACATCGCCGTCGACCCAATAGCCCGACAGGTCGACCTCGGGTTCCACGGCCGCGCCCCGGCCCAGCTTGAGCAGGCCGGTCACCGGCGGCGCCGAGTGCAGGTCGACGTCGCGCCCGATCTGGTTGCCGAGCGCCTTGGCGTACGTGATCATCCAGCCGGCGCCGGCGACACCGGTCGCGCCGGTGAGCTCGGCCAGCCGCTCGGCCGCCCACAGCCGCAGGTGGACGCCGCCACCGCGCGGGTACGTGCCCTTGCCGACGCCGCGCAGCAGCAGCCGCGCCCCGCCGGCCGCGATGGCGATGCGCCCGGCCGGGCTGAACAGGACCAGCCAGCCGGCCGCGATCCACCACCAGTGGATCGACGGGCCCCACGGGGTCAGCGCGAGCAGGGTGGCCGCGATGGTGAGCCACCGCAGGCCGACCAGGGCCAGCATCGGGATCATGAGCAGCGCCTGGAACAGCCCGGTCCGGCGCGGCGCCGGCTTGATGTCGCGGCGCACGGTCTGGGTGGCGACCAGCGCGTCGAGCACCGCCGCCATCTCGGACAGCCGCGGGTTCTGGTAGACGTCGGCCACCGCGATCCGCGGGTGCTTGAGCCGGATCCAGGCCACCAGCTGGGCCGCGCCGAGGCTGCTGCCGCCGCTGCTGAAGAAGTCGGCGCCGGACTCGGACGGCCGCAGGCCCAGGATCTGCTCCCAGCCGTCGGCCAGCCACGCCTCGGTCGGGGTGAGTTCCGCGCCGTCGGCCGCGGCGCCGGCCAGGGGCCACGGCAGGGCCGCCCGGTCGACCTTTCCGGAGGTACGGGTCGGAAGCGTGTCCACCTCGGCCAGCAGCGGCACGAGAGCGGCCGGCAGCTGCTCGCGGATGCGGGCGGTGGCGGCGGCGAGATCGAATTCCTCGCGCGGCACCACGTAGCCGACCAGCAGCTGGTTGCCGGCGGCGGTCTTCTTGATGGCGGCGGCCGCGCCGGCCACGCCGGGCAGCGCCTGCAGCGCCGCGTCGACCTCGCCCAGTTCGATCCGGCGGCCACCGAGCTTGACCTGCTCGTCGCCGCGGCCCAGGAAGATCAGGCCCTCGGGTTCGGCCCGCACGATGTCACCGCTGCGGTAGGCCCGCGACCAGCCCAGCGACAGCAGCGGCGCGAACTTCTCGGCGTCCTTGGCCTCGTCGAGGTAGCGGGCCAGGCCGACACCGCCGATGACCAGCTCGCCGGTCTCGCCCATCTCGACCGGCTGCCCGGACGCGTCGACCACGGCCAGCTCCCAGCCGTCGAGCGGCAGCCCGATGCGCACGGGTCCCTCGCCGGTCAGCGGGGCCGCGCAGGCCACGACGGTCGCCTCGGTCGGCCCGTACGTGTTCCAGACCTCGCGCCCCTCGACGGCCAGCCGCTCGGCCAGCTCGGGCGGGCACGCCTCGCCGCCGAAGATCAGCAGGCGGACCTCGTCGAGCGCCTCGGCCGGCCAGAGCGCGGCCAGCGTGGGCACTGTCGAGACGACGGTGATGCGCTGCTCGGCCAGCCACGGGCCGAGGTCGACGCCGCTGCGCACGAGCGAGCGGGCGGCCGGCACCAGGCAGGCGCCGTGCCGCCAGGCGAGCCACATCTCCTCGCAGGAGGCGTCGAAGGCCACCGACAGCCCGGCCAGGACGCGGTCGTGCGGCCCGATCGCTTCGGCGTCATCGCCGGCCAGGAACAGCCGCGCCTCGGCGTCGACGAACGCGGCGGCCGAGGCGTGCGAGACGGCGACGCCTTTCGGCGTGCCGGTGGAGCCGGAGGTGAAGATGATCCAGGCGTCGTCGTTCGGCCCGGGCCGTCGGGCGACGGCTTGCTGGGGGGTACGGCGCATGGACACGCTCAGCCCGTCGCCGAGCACCGCCGCCACCCCCGCCTCGGCCCAGACCAGCTCGGCCCGCTCGTCCGGGTCGTCGGCGTCGACCGGCACGTAGGCCGCGCCCGCGGCCAGCACGCCGAGAATGGCGAGGTAGAGCTCCGCCGTACCGGAGGAGACCCGGATGCCGACCCGGTCGCCGGCCCCGATTCCGTGCCCCTCGAGGTCGATCCGCACCGCCTCGACCAGCTCGGCCAGCTCACGGTAAGTGAGCACCGATCCGCCGGCGTCGATCGCGTCGGCCCCGCCGTGTGCCTGCACTGTCGCGTCGAAGATGTCGAGCAGCGTGCGCCGCACCGGGGTGGAGCGGGAGTGGAACAGCGCCGGAGCCTCCGGCGCGAATGCGATCTCGGGAAGGTCGATCAGACGCGGGTCGGTCGTCACTGTCACCGGGCGTGTGCTCCATCTCCACCACAACGGGCTTTGTCGGCCAGGCGCACGACGCTGAACCGCCCGGGGCAGCGTTCAACGTTACAGGCGGGAAACGGGAAGTGACGGCTATGTGTCCAAGGTGACAGGCGGGCTCAGGCCTCCCCCATGACCAGCCCTTCGATCGTGTGCTTCTGCGTGATGGGCGTCAGCCGGTCGACGATCGGGCAGCTCAGATGCCGTCGTACGGCCTCGGGCAGTCCCTCCCAGTACGCCTTCGTGACCGCCAGATCGTGCTTGTCGCTGTTCGTCGCGTCCGGCGCGTCGACGCCCAGCACGAGCACCGGCCGCGACAGCTGCGAGTGGTTCTTGGTGCCCCGGTGGATGGTCAGCGCCGACCGGGCCGAGATGTCGCCCCGCTGCGGATATTTGCGTACGGCCCGCTCGTTGTAGCGCTCGTAGTGCGACTTGGGCGGGAACATGCCGTGGCCGAAGTCGGGCTCGTCGTCGAACTGAGTACCGGGCGCGATCTCGAACGGCCCCATCTCCTCGGTGGTGTCCACGGCGGTGAGGTTGAAGGCGAGCGAGTCGAGCCGGCCCGCACGGCGGGTCACCTCGGGCATCGGGAAGTCGCGGTGCCACGGCTGGTTGACCGCGCCCGGGAACGGGATGTCGAAGCCCAGCTCCACGATCCGGTAGTCCGGCCCGAGCACGGCCGTGGCGACGGCGTCGACCCACGGGTGGCTGACCAGCTCCACGAAGCCGCGCAGCTGCTCGGGGTGGATCTCCACGTACCAGCGTCTGGGTCCGCGGCCGACCGCGCCACCCTCGCGCGACCGGGCCTCGGCGAACGCCGTCTCGATGTCCTCGCGCATGGCGTCGGCCCAGGTCGTGCTGAACGCGCCTTTCAGCGCCGTGATGCCCTCGTCGTAGATGGCGGCCCGGGCCCGCTCGCCCGCCGTCGCATCGATGGAAGTCGTCATACCTATGACCTACAACGCCGTTTCCAACGTTGCAAGTCGACGGGAGCGCTCCCAAGGGCCTACCATGCCGTCAACCCATCGATAACTGTCGAAGTAATCGCCGCCACCGGTCGAAGCGCTTCGACGATGTGTGGATTGGATCGACATGCGGAAACGCACCCTCGCGCTCTCCCTGGCGGCGGCCACCGCGATCACCGCGGCGGTCGCCCTCCCCGCCTCGGCGGCGGCCGGATGCCGGGTCGGTTACACCGTCAGCAGCCAGTGGCCCGGCGGCTTCGGCGCCACCGTCACCATCACCAACCTGGGCGACCCGATCACCTCGTGGTCGCTCGTGTGGTCGTACGCCAACGGCCAGACCGTCACCCAGGCCTGGAACACCGCCCTGACCCAGTCGGGCGCGCAGGTCACCGCGCGCAACGCCGGCTACAACGGCGGCGTCGGCACCAACGGGACCGTCTCGTTCGGCTTCAACGGCTCGTCGACCGGCACCAACACGGCCCCGACGGCGTTCACCCTCAACGGCACGGCCTGCACCGGCTCGGTGCCCCCGACCACGCCGACCACGCCCACCACGCCCGGTGGCGTCCCCTCGGACGCGGCCTGGGTCGACTCGGGCCAGTGGGCGTCGTGGACCAACAACGGCTACACGCTCTACAACAACATCTGGGGTTCCGGCGCCGGCACCCAGACGATCTGGGCCCGCGGCGGCACGAACTGGGGCGTGCTGGCCAACCACCCGCGCACCAGCGGCGTCAAGTCGTACCCGAACACCGGCAAGACCCTGAACCGGAGGCTGAGCTCGCTGTCCTCGGTGACCAGCTCGTTCAACGTGAGCGTGCCGGCCGACGGCGACTACACCACGGCGTACGACATCTGGGCCGACAACCACGCCTACGAGGTCATGCTCTGGACCAACCAGCACGGCGCGGTAGGCCCGATCGCCGAGTCGTACGACGCCAACGGCGCCGTCCCCACGGTCCGCAACCTGACGGTCGGGGGCCACACCTGGAACGTCTACCGCGGCTCGAACGGCGCCAACGCCGTCTACTCGTTCGTGCGCACCAACACCGACGCGGCCACCATCGACATCCTCGCCATCATGAACTGGCTGCGCACCAACAACTGGTGGGGCGACGTGACGGTCGGCGAACTCCAGTTCGGCTTCGAACTGACCGGCACCGCCGGCCAGTCCGCGTTCACCACCAACAGCTTCTCGCTGAACTACAGCTGAGACCGTCCGGTGAGGGGGCCGCGCCCGGCCCCCTCACCGAAGGTCAGCGGTCGGCTTCCAGTTCGGCCGGTTTGCCGTTGGCGGCCGGGGCGGCGCCGTGCGTGGCGCCGAGCTTGCTGAGCAGGCCGGCCAGATCGATGCCGGTCAGGTCGGTGCCGAGCTGGAGGCCCTGGGCCACGTTGTTGGCCACCGACTTGGTCAGCGAGGACGCGCCGTCGGTGGAGATGACGGTCATCTTGTCGATCGAGCCCATCGGGGCCGCGGCCGCCTCGACGACCTGCGGCAGGACGCGGACGAGCAGGTCCAGGACGGCCGCTTCGCCGTACGCCGCGAACGCCTCGGCCTTCTTGGCCATGGCCTCCGCCTCGGCGCCACCCTTGGCCAGGATCGCCGCCGCCTCGGCGGCACCCTCGCGCTCGACGGCCTCGGCGATCGCGGAGCGCCGGCGCTGTTCCGCCTCACCCTCCTTGGCGCCCTCGATCGCGTTCGCCTCGGCCAGCGCCGCCCGGCGGGCCCGCTCGCCCTCACCGGTCAGGCGAGCCTGCTCGGCCGAGGCCTGCGCGGCCGCGATGACGGACTGCCGCTGCGCGTCGGCGTGCAGCACGGCCGCGGCCCGGTTGGCCTCGGCCTCCTGCTCGACCTTGTACCGCTGGGCGTCGGCCGGCTTGCGGACCTCGGTGTCGAGCTGGCGCTGCTTGAGCTCGGCGTTGCGCTCGGCCACCTTCTGCTGCTCGGCCAGAACCGCCTGGTCGCGCTCGGCCTGGGCCAGCGGGCCGGCCGCGGCCGACTTGGCCTTGGCCGCGTCGATCTCGGCCTGGATGCCGGCCTGCTTGAGCGACAGGTTGCGCTGCGCCTCGGCGATGGCTTCCTCGGCCAGCAGGCGCTCCTGCTCGGCCTGCTGGCGGGCGCGGGCCTCGGCGATGGCGGCGTCCTTGAGCACGCGGGCCGCCTCGGGACGGCCCAGGTCCTGCAGGTACGAGCCCTCGGCCAGGATGTCCTGGAGCTGGAAGGTATCGAGCACCAGACCCTGGTTGGTCATCGAGTGCTCGGCCTCCTCGGCCACCGCGCTGGCGAACGCGGCCCGGTCGCGGATGATCTCCTCGACCGTGAGCCGGCCGACGATCGAGCGCAGCGCGCCCGCGAGCACCTCGCGGGTGAACTCCTCGATCTCGGCCTGCTGGTGCAGGAAGCGCTGCGCGGCGGCCCGGATCGCGCCTTCGTTGCCGCCCACCTTGACGATCGCCACGCCGTGCAGGTCGGCCCGGATGCCCTGCTTGGAGACGGCGCCCTTGATGCCGACGTCGATGCGGCGGCTGGACAGGTCGAGCGACTGGAGCTTCTGCACGACCGGCAGGACGAACACCGAGGCGCCCATGACGACCTTCTGCCCGGACAGGTCGGTGGTGTTGGTGCCGTCGGCGGACTGGGTCACGCGGCCCTTGCGGCCGGTGATGATGAACGCCTCGTTCGGGCCGGCCACCTTGATTCGCGACAGCACGAACAGGACCACGAGAATGATGAGCAGCACGGCACCGCCGACGGCGATGAGCAGAGGTGACATCTAGGCCTTTCCAGGGGTGTGAGGGTCGATCTGCAGGGTCTGTTCCACGACGACGCTGGTGTCCGAGGGCGCCTCGACCACGAAGACCTGGGCGCCGGCCGGGATCGGGTGCTCGGCCCGGGCGTACAGCTTGACGGGTTGCCCGCCCAGCAGGACCCGCACCTCGCCGTACCCGGTACCGCTGGGCACGGCCGTGACTATGACGCCGAGCGCGCCCACCAGGTCCTGCCGGCGCGGTGTGGCGTCGGTCGGCATGGTGCGGGCGGCGCGGCCGAGGCGCAGGGCCAGCCAGGCGGTGGGCACGGCGGCGGCGAGACCGGCGACCGGGGCCAGTACGGCGCGGCCGGACAGCTCCGCCATGATCGCGCTGGCGAACCCGAACGCGCCGACGAAACCGGCGACGACCTCGAGCGACACCGGCCCGTCGCCGACGTGCAGAATGCTGAGCAGTTCACCGCCGAGCAGGGAAAGCGCCAGCACGACGACGCCGACCGCACCGATCGCGAGATAGATCGCCGTGGCCGTCTCCATGTGCCGCCTCCCCCACCGAACGCCTGGTCAGGGTAGTGCAACGGCGCCACTCACGGACGGGCGCCTCCGTCGATCCAGCGGCGCAGCAGCAGCGTGTTCTCCTCGGGCCAGGCGCCGTCGCACGGCATGCTGCCGCGGGCCACCACCTGGAAGATGCTCTCCGCGTGCTCCCGCACGTCCTCGGCCGACCACAGGTCGAACATGAAGAGCATCGAGTTGCGGTCCTTCTCCCGGAACAAAGGCCGGATGTCGGTGGCGAAAGTGGGTTCCATGCCTGCTAGGACCGCATGGCCGAGCCGATCGTGACAGCCTCGGCCCCGTCCCGGCCGGTTAGGAGATCGGGGGCCGGCTCGACGCCGGCCCCCGGTTCCTCACTCCTCGATCGGGGTCTCGGCCGGCAGGGTGTCCATGAAGGAGCTGACCGAGAAGACCGCGTTGCCGGCGCCGGGCGGGCCGTAGCCGGGCGGGCTGGACAGGCCGTTGGACTCCATGGTGGCGCGGTAGGCCTCGAGCAGCCGGATGTGGTACTCCAGCGGGGCGCCCTGCGGATTCGTCCGGCCCAGGGGGGTCGTGGGTTCCGGGCACCACGTGGTGAAGCGCGGGGTGATGCCGCGCGACATGAAGTACTGCAGGCCCTCGGTGGTCGACTCGATCGCCTCGTCGACGCTGCGGAAGCCGTACGGCTCGGCCATCTCGACGCCGGCCACGAAGTTCGGGATGACGTTGCGCGGCCCGAACACCTCGGCCGACTCGAGGATGCGGCGGTGCCACTCGGCGCGGCCCACGTAGCGCTCCTTGCCGGGACAGTAGAGCTCGAACAGCCGCTTGTCCCACACCTCGAAGTTGGGGTGGTAGATCTGGATGCCGTAGTCCTTGAACCGCTGCACGTCCTCCCGCGGCAGCGCCTGGGCCACGACCTTGCCGATCCAGCGCCCGGGGAACCGGTCCTCGATCGCCTCGGCGTACCGGCCGTAGAAGTCGGCCTCCTCGAGCCCGTCGACCTTCGAGGTGACGCTGCCACCGGTGAGGGTGTACGCGTGCGAGGTCTTCGCCGTGTCGTACTTGTCGATGATCTCGAGGGCCTCAAGGACCTCTTCGACCGGCTTGACACCGGTGTACGGGCGTCCGGCCGCCTTGTGCTGGCGCCAGTTGTGGTTGATGTCGCAGTACTGGCACTCCTCCTTGGCGCCGAAGTACTGGCAGACGCGGAAGACGGTCAGGTAGACGAGGTAGCCCCACTGGATCGTCGGCGCCACCTCCATGACCTGCTTGCCGTTGGCCAGCGTGTGCCGGTAGTAGTCCGGCATGGGCGGCACACCGACGTCGGCGATCGGCTTGCCGTCGAGGAACAGCTGGAGCTTCCCGTCCTCGCCGGCCTGCACCTTGTACGGCGAATCGGGATTGGTGCGGACCGAGACAACGGTGCGGCGAAGCCCGTACGGCCCGCCGGTCAGCACGATCTCCTCGGGCGGCCGCCGCAGGGCCGCGGTGCCGAGTTCCGGCAGCGTCCGGTGGTCGAACGAGAAGATGAAGTACGACTTCGGCTTGACGTCGCCGCCCTCGTTGTCGGTCAGCGCGGAGTCGTCGAAGGCCAGCCCGCCACGCAGCAGGTCCTCCTTGATGACCGCTTCGCGCGGGATGTGCGGGAAACGGCCCATCAGATCTTCGACGAGATCCGTCCGTGACGACATGCGCCCTCCTGCCATTGCTGGGTTGACCTCATTCCATGTCATCACGTCTGCGCGCCGTCGCCGGGTCCCCGGCGAGAGACGTTTGCGACACCTATCACCTCGGCCAGCACGGCGGCCTCACTGATCGCGACGTCCTTGCTGGCCGTGAGCAGCAGAAGCGGCCGGCTCCGCGCGAGCTCACGCAGATGCGCCAGCGCCTCGGCCTGCTCGCCGCCACCGAGCTCCGCCTCGTAGCGCCGCCGGAACTCGGCGAACTTCTCCGGCGCGTGCCCATACCATTTGCGCAGCTCAGGGCTGGGTGCGACCGACTTGCACCACTCGTCGAGCGCGGCCCGGTCCTTACTGACCCCACGGGGCCAGAGCCGGTCGACGAGCACCCGCGCGGCCCCGTCATCGGTGGTCACGTCGTCGTAGATGCGCCCGGCCCGTGTCTTCATCGTTCCCATTCATACCTCGTTCGCTATCCTAGGGTTCCTAGGTTTGAAACAGGACCCCCAAGGATCACGTGATGCCACGGCAGGGCCTGACCACCGACCGTGTCGTCGCGGCGGCCGCCGAGATGGCCGACGCGATCGGTCTCGACCGGCTGACGGTGGCGGCGGTAGCCCGCCATTTCGGCGTGGCCGACGCCAGCCTGTACGGCCATGTCCGCAACCGGGAGGCGCTGCTGCACCAGGTCGCCGTCCGGGCCGCGGCCCTGTTCGCCGACCGCTTGTCGCTGGCGGTGGCGGGCCGTTCCGGCCGGGACGCCCTGGGCGGTTTCGCCGCCGCCTACCGGGCGTTCGCGGTGACCCACCCCGGCCAGTACGCGGCCACGAACCTCCAGCTGCCACCCGAGATCGGCCTGAACTCGCCGGGCCACCTGCGCCTGATCGACCTGAGCTACGCCACCCTGCGCGGCTACGGCTTGCCGGAGCCGGCCCTGACCGACGCGATCCGCCTGGTCCGCAGCACCCTGCACGGCTTCGCCACGCTCGAGGCGGCCGGCGGTTTCGGCCACCCCCGCACCCTCGACACGTCGTTCACCAGCATCGTCACCGACCTGCACACCCTGCTTTCCGCGAAGGAAACCCATGACCACGATTGACGTACGCTCGGCCGACGGCACCCGCTTGACGGTCCGCCGCGAGGGCACCGGCGACCCGATAGTCCTGCTGCACGGCTCCGGCGGCGGCTTGCACAGCTGGGACCCCCTGATAGCCCACCTGGCCGACTCGTACGAGCTGTGGATCCCGGCCCGGCGCGGCTACGCCCCCAGCGACCTCCCCCCGGGCCGCAAGTCCTTCCAGCAGGAGGTTGCCGACGTAACGGCCGTCCTCGTCGCCGTAGCCCGCCCCGCCCACCTCGTCGGCGCCTCCTACGGCGCCACCCTCGCCCTGCACACCGCCGCCGCGCCGTTGTCGCCGGCCGGGCCGGCAACGCCGCCCGCGCTGCGCACGCTGACGGTGTTCGAGCCGCCGCTGTTCGCCTCCGGGCCACGGATCGCACCACTGCTCGACCGCTACCGGGACTGCTTCGACCGTGACGACCACGCCGGCATGTTCGCCGTGCTGAACGAGGTCACTCAGGTGCCGCGCCGAATCGCCGCCGCGTTCGGCCCGCCCACCCGCAACCCGGCCGCCGAACTCGGCTGGTTGCACGACCTCGAAGCACTCGCCGACGACAGCCCCGCCTTCGTGGCGAACCCGGCCATCCCCACCCTGATCCTGCAGGGCGCCGACACCTGGGACCCGATGCCGGCCACCATCGACGCCCTGGCCGCCGCGCTGCCCCACGCCCGCCGGGTCAGCTGGCCCGGCCAGTCGCATTTCGCCCCCAGCCTCGCCCCCGAGTTGATGGCGACGGCCCTTCGCGACTTCTTCGCCGATGGCGGCTCCGCTCAGCAGGGGCAGGGCTTATAGGCGACGGCGGCAGCCGGCCGGAGCGTTCTCACCTCCGTTTCGATGCCCGCGAGCATCCGGCGGCGGCGGGCGGGGTCGATGAGGGCGCCCCGGACGACGACGCTGTTGACGCGGGTCGTGTTGCGGATGTCGCGCAGCGGGTCGGCGTCGAGCAGGACCAGGTCGGCGACCGCGCCGGGGGCGACGACGCCCAGGTCTCGCCGGCCGAGGTAGCGGGCCGGGTTCAGCGTGGCGGCGGCCAGCGCCTGTATCGGCGTCAGGCCCGCGCGGACCAGCAGTTCGAGCTCGTCGTGGAGGCTGAAGCCCGGCATGAGGTACGTGGTGCCGAGGTCGGTGCCCGCCATCAGCGGCACCCCGGCCGCGGCCAGGTCGGCGGTGAGGCGCAGCCGCCGCCGGAAGATCTCCGCCGACTCGGCCACCCGGCGCGGGTCGCGGCCGGGCAGATAGAGGCTCTCCAGGGTCCAGTCCCAGTAGCCGATCATGTCGGCGCTGACGTAGCGGTAGCGCGGGTCGTGCCGGTCGATCGCCTCCGGCATGTCGTTGGTCTCGTGCAGCACCAGCGTCGGCGTGACGTAGGTGTCGTTGGCGGCGAGCCGGTGGAAGACCCGCGCGGCCCGGCGACGGTCGTAGGTGCGTGCCGCCGCGTACTCCAGCGGGTGCATCCGGTTGAACCACCCGTTGTAGTCGCCCGGCCCGATCGGCACGGCCGCCACGGCCCGGCGCAGCCGCTCCTCCTCGGACGACGTGTCGTACCACACGGTGAACAGATGCTCGACGGTCCGCAGGCCGCGATCGCTGGCCTCGGTGAGCGGCACCACGTCGGGCACGTGCCCGAGGAACGGCAGGCCGAGCATGCGGCACTCGCCGGCCACGGCCAGGAAAGACTCCCGCGACAACCGCGAGTACGTCTTGATGAACGCCGCCCCCGCCGCGTGCTCCCGCCGCACGGCGGCCCGCGCCTCGTCCGGGCCGGCGACCGCGATGTGCGTCCCGCCGTCGGGGTCCAGCCCGTCCCACAGCGACGGCGACCCGTCGACGATCCGGCTCCCGATCACCCATCGCGGACCCAGACGCTCGCCGTCGGCGATCTGCCGCCGCCAGATCCGCGCCTGCTGACCGCCCGACATCTGGCGTGTGGTCGTGACGCCGTTGACCACGTACAGCTCGGGGTCGGTGTCGTCGATCCCGGTGGCATGGCTGTGCATGTCGGCCAGGCCCGGAATGAGGAATTTCCCCCGGCCGTCGACGAGCGTGGCCCCGGTGGGCACCGGCACTCGCTCGGAGGGCGCCACGTCGAGGATGCGGTCACCCCGGACCAGCACGGTATGGCCGCGCCGCACACCCCCACGCGCGTCGATGACAGTCACGTTCTGCACGGCCAGCAACGCCCGGTTTCGGGCCTCGGCCGCCTGCGGCAGGCCCAGAGCCGCGACCCCGAGCGCCGTTCCGGTCAGAATCGTCCGCCGCTGCATCCTCGTCTCCTTCGGCCGGGCTGGTGTCGCGGTCCAGCCTTCCGGGTTCGGTGAGGAGGGGCACTGGTGCTAGGCCCCGTTCGCGGGTAGGGCTAGGCATACCCCGGACAAGCGCGGCTCAGCTGACCGGGAAGAAGGGCTGGATCGAGGTCACCCATTTGACCCCTCAGAAACCGCGGCGGCTCGGGGCCGCGATCCGGGCCGGGAAGCCGTGCCCGTACGTCAGGGGCTGCCCGGCGACGGCCGTGACCGGCCAGATGTCGTCGAGGGTGCCGGCGCCGAACCAGCGCGAGAAACCGGTGATCGAGCGAACCTCGACACTGCGCCAGCCGCCCGCCGTGACGCCGGCCCTCTCCAGCAGAGCACGAAGTCGCACGCCTTCCCACTCCTGGATGCTGTACCAGCCGCTGGTGCAGTCGAGGGTGGCCGTGAACCGTTCGAGGGGCCGGGCCAGGACGTCGGCGTAATCGAGGGTCGTCGATCCGATGGAAAGCCGCCACCGCGCCTGGTCGACGCGCTGGATGCCGTCGTTGATCCACGACGTGACTTCCAGGGAGTCGCGGGGGGACGGAACCGGTGAAGCGGCGGGAGGTCGCCGCCCACGTGTCCCAGGCCGCCGTCGCGACCGCGGCGCCCGCGCCCAGCGCGGTCAAGCGGAGCAGTGCCCTGGGGTCGAGGCCGGTGCGCCGGGGGCGTACCCAGTGACCGAAGAAATGCGCCACGACCGTGAGCACCGCGCCGACCGCGGCGCCGACGTGGATCTGCATCAAGGTGAGCGGGCCGACGTGCTCGGCGCGGCCCGTGGAGTGCAGCAGGCCGCTGCCGATCGTCACCAGCACGAAGAACAGCAGGGCCAGCGACAGGGTCTTGGTGGGCCGCCGCTGCCGCGGGTTGCGCAGGCCGCGGCGGATCACCACGTACTTCCAGGGCGCCAGGAGCAGGATGGCCAGGGCCCCGGCGGCGTGCAACTGGATCAGGTCGAGCGGCCATCTCACGCCGATGGTGTCGGCCGCGATCCCGGTCAGCACGCCGGAGATCAGGAGCAGGCCGAGCACGAGGTCGACTCGCCGCCCGCCCTGTCTCATGTTCTTCTTCTACGCGCGCGAGGGCCGCGGGCTCACCGCGAAGCCGAAGAAGCGCCGGAGGAACGCGACAACTTCCAGACCGCCGGGAGCAGACCGGCCGCCAGGGCCGCCTTGATGGCGTCGCCGAGCAGGAACGGGGTCAGGCCCTGGCTGATGGTCTGGCTCAGGGTCAGGTCGGCCGCCACGGCCAGCCAGGCCATGCCGATGCCGTAGATCAGGACCTCGCCGGCGAGCATGGCCGGAACGGCGCGCCACACCGAGCGGTCCGCCCCGCGCTCGGCCAGCCAGCCGCAGAGGGTGGCGGCGGCGAGGAAGCCGACGATGTAGCCGAACGACGCCGTGGAGTAGCCGCTGCTGTGGTCGGAGAACCAGGGCACGCCGAGGACACCGGCCACCGCGTACAGGGCGATGGTGGCGGCCGCCCGGCGCATGCCGAACGCCGTGCCGACGAGCAGGACGCCCAGGGTCTGGCCGGTGATCGGAACCGGGGTGCCCGGAATGTGCACGGCGATCTGGGCCAGCACGCCGATCAGGCCGGCGCCGCCGGCGACCAGCGCGACGTCGCGGGCCAGCGTGCCGGGGACCAGGTCGGCCAGGACGAGCGGCCGGGGCCGGGTGAGCGCGACGGACTGCGTCATGAAAACCTCCGAGGGGTGACGGTGCCTGCAGATCATAGGGACGACTCGGTGGCGGCGTTCCTGCGCGGCCGCTGGCGGGTGCGGCGGCGCATCGTCGATCACCGGGCCGGCGTCGAGGGTTCCTTCGCGGGCGCGGCCGAGTTCGGCGACGATCTGTCATATCACGAGCAGGGCGAATTGACGTACGGTGACCATCGCGGCCCGGCCACGAGGTCGTTGCGCTACCACGACCGGGGCGGCCACCGCCTGGAGGTCACGTTCGCCGACGGCCGCCCGTTCTACCTGCTCGACCTCAGCGACGACGCCTGGTCGGCCGAGCATCCCTGCGCCGCCGACACCTACGTCGTGACCGGCCGCGTCACCGGCCCGGACAGTTACACCGAGCATTGGCACGCGACCGGCCCGAACAAGGACTACGAACTGTTCACCTCGTATGAACGACTCTGAACTCGCCGCGCTCGCAGTGCATCCGCCACAGCTTGCCCGCGAGTTCCGCCGTCTCGTCCGGTTCGATCGCCCCGGGGATGATCAGCTGCCCGACGTGCACGCCTTCGGCGCCGAGGGTCTCATGGAGCATTTGCCCGTACGCCCCCTCGCCCGCGAAGGCGATCGACGTGCCCCCGACCTTCGGGTTGGGCCGGGCCCCGCTGCCGCCGTTGACGAACAGGATCGAGCCGCGGCCGCGCTCCCGCATCCCCGGCAGCACCTGGTTCACCGCGGTCATCGGGCCGGCCACCGAGAACTCGAAAGCCTCCCGGGCCTCCTCCACGGTCGTCTCCAGGACCGGTTTCAGGAATTGCCGCTGCGGCAGCGGGCTGTACTGCAACACCTCGATCGGCCCGAGGTCGTTCGCCGCCCGCTCCAGGGCCCAGGCCAGCTCTTCCGCGTTGAGCACGTCGGCCGCGTACCCCCGGGAATTGACGTCTTTGAGATCGGTCACGAGTTTGTCGAGCCGGTCCTGACGGCGGGCGAGGAGCGCGACACTGAATCCCTCGGCGCCGAAGCGGCGCGCGACGGCCGCGCCGAGCCCCTCCCCGGCGCCGACGATGGCGAGTGTGGTCATGCCTTGAGGGTGTCGATGTCGATGACGAAGCGGTAGCGGACATCGGACTTCAGGACCCGCTCGTACGCCTCGTTGACGTCGTCGGCGCCGATCAGCTCGATCTCCGGGGCGATCCCGTGCTCGGCGCAGAAGTCGAGCATCTCCTGGGTCTCGGCGATGGAGCCGATGCTGGAGCCGGCGAACGAACGACGGTTGTTGAACAGGCTGAACACCTGCACCGGCAGCGGCTCCGGCGGGGCGCCGACGCTGACCAGCGTGCCGCCGAGGCGCAGCAGGCCCAGGTGGGCGGCCATGTCGATCGGGGCGCTGACCGTGTTGACGATCAGGTCGAAGCTGTTGGCCAGGGTCTCGAAGGTGGCCGGGTCACCGGTCGCGTAGTAGCCCTTCGCCCCGAACGCGAGCCCGTCGTCCTTCTTGCTCAGCGTCTGCGACAGGACGGTGACGTCGGCGCCCATCGCGACGGCGATCTTCACCGCCATGTGGCCGAGGCCCCCGAGGCCGACCACGGCGACCTTCTTGCCGGGCCCCGCGTTCCAGTGCGCCAGCGGTGAGTACGTGGTGATGCCCGCGCACAGCAGCGGCGCCGCCTTCTCGTACGGGATCGACTCGGGCACGCGCAGCACGAAGTCCTCGTCCACCACGACGTGCGTCGAGTAACCGCCCTGGGTGATCGTGCCGTCGCGGTCGACGGCGGCGTACGTGCCGGTGTTGCCGTCGAGGCAGTACTGCTCCTGCCCGGCCTGGCAGTTCTCGCACTCCCGGCACGAGTTGACCATGCAGCCGACGCCGACCCGGTCGCCCTGGGCGTGCCGGGTGACCTCGGCGCCGGTGCCGGCGACGACGCCGACGATCTCGTGGCCGACGGTGAGCGGGTACGGCACCGGGCCCCACTCGCCGCGCACGGTGTGGATGTCCGAGTGGCAGATCCCGGCGTACCGGATCTCGATCAGAATGTCCTTCGGCCCCAGGTCGCGCCGCTCGACGGTGGTGCGCACCAGCGGCTCGGTGGCGGACGGGGCGGCGATGGCGTTGACGGTGAGGATGACGTACTCCTTCTGTTAGTTTGCTTTTGCAAGCAACATTGTCAGGGACGCGGCACGGCGTTCACAGCGCGCCGTTCGTCCCTGGCCTGATACCCCTCAGCGGCCCGCTCCAACGGCAGACCCAGGCCGAAGACGTCGCGTCCTCGCATGCTTCCAGGCAACCAGCCCCGAACCTTTCGCGGGAGTTCCTGCCGAAGGGTGTACCAGCAGTACATCCCACCGGCCCGCGCCGCGTCCTACCGTCGAAGGGTGAACAACCGAGTCGAAGTGCACGAGTTCCTCACCTCGCGCCGGGCGAAGATCACCCCGGAGCGGGCCGGGATCCCGGCCGCCGGCCAGCGGCGCGTGCCCGGCTTGCGGCGCAGCGAGGTGGCGGCGCTGGCCGGCATGAGCGTCGAGTACTACGCCAAGCTGGAACGCGGCGCCCTGGCCGGCGTCTCGGCCGGCGTGCTGGAGGCCATCGCCCGCGCCCTGCAACTCGACGACGCCGAGCGGGCCCACCTGCTGCACCTGGCCCAGGAGGCCAACGGCAGCGGCGCCCTGCTGCGCCCGAGCCGCCGCCCACGCCAGGCGGCCGTGCGCCCCAGCCTCCAGTGGTCGCTCGACACCATCACGGCCCCCGCGATCGTGGTGAACCACCGCGCCGATTTGATCGCCGCCAACCACCTGGGCAAAGCGATGCACAGCGACCTGTACGCGGACCCGGCCACCCCACCGAACTTCGCCCGCTTCACGTTCCTGGACAGCGCGGCCCGCCGCTTCTACCCCGACTGGAACCTGTTCGCCGACATGACGGTGGCCAACCTGCGCACCGCCGCCGGCGTCGACCCCCACGACAAGGCCATGCACGACCTGGTCGGCGAGCTCTCCACCCGAAGCGACGAGTTCCGCCGCCGCTGGGGCTCCCACAACGTCCGCCTGCACGGCACCGGCGTCAAACACTTCCACCACCACGTGGTGGGCGACCTCGACCTGGCCTACGAGACCATGGCCCTGGTGGCCGACCCCACCCTGCGCATGACCCTGTACGCCGCCGAGCCCGACTCCCCCACCGCCCACGCCCTCACACTGCTGGCGTCCTGGGCCGCCACCACGTCCCTGCAGCCCCGCTAGCCCTCAGTCACATCCGGCACGATCGCACTGTCATCGGACCGCCGAGTCCCGTCATCGGCCACTTCGGGATGCACCTCCCGCAGATGGTTCGTCATCTCGTCATCGGGCACGTCCCGCTTTTCCGGCGGGCACAGATTGCAGATCGCCATGCCTCCACTCTTGCCACCGCCGTCCCTTCCCAAACCGCATCAGCCACCCCGCGCGCGGAGAAGTCGGCGAAGTCTCTCCATTTCCACATATCAGGTTCGCGGAAAGCGGGTCGCCCTCCAGCCCTGCGCCGAGGACAATGCGAGGGTGGCATGGAACGATGTACCGGCTCAGATGGACAGTGACCTGAGGATCCGGCTTACTACGGTCGCCTGAATCCTCTGCGTCAGATTTTGCCGACCCGTGCAGACGAATTTGCCGGCAACAAACGAAGCCATCTGAGGGGAATCATCACCGCTGACTTGATCAGCGCAGCCGGGCGTCACCTTCTACAGCGGCCCGGACACCAGTCGGGTTGCAACGATCAAACTGGCTCCACGTGTTACCTGACCGCCACCGGCCGACACAACATGAGCGGCCGGGACGACATTTCGGTGATTGTCGGACGGCGTACGGCGCCGGATAAATTCGATCTGATCGTTGCCGGCTACCGGGAGGACTTCATCATCTCAATGGCCGGGCGTCGCACTTTCACGTAACTCCCGGCGCGGCGCTCCATGACGTCGTTTTTCCACCAGGGCCGGACGAACTGATCACCAAAATCTCTCTGAATTTGGACATCGGCAGCGACTCCGTGGAGAAGGATGCCCTCGTGCTGGCATATGCCGCGCAGAAAGCACTTCAACTCTTCGGTCACCTCGTGGAGCGCAACGGGGCCTGGAAGATGCACACCGCCCGGGGCCGCAGGCGTCACGGGACAAACACATCACCACGACGATCCCGCAGCCGGGCGATCAGATCACCACCCGACTCCCCACAGGCCGCAACGACGGACGGCCACCCGCGTTCAACCCGGCCGTTGACAAGCGCTGTAACCAGGTCGAACACGGCTTCAACCAGCGCAAGCACCGGCGCGGACTGAACACCCGCTACGACAAGTCGGGCGCCGCTTCCCAGCCACCCTCGACCTCGTCGAAATGCTCGACTGGCTCCGCGCCCTACCCCGGCGGCCTTGCCCCAAGAGACACATCAAACCGCTTCGGATGGTGGCAGGTGCGGATGCATGACTCCACCTCCTCGTACGTATCGATTGCGCCCCTGGTCCAAACTCTCCGAACCGTTGGGACCGCCTCGGACGACGTGACTGTCGTGGTTGTCCTGGCCGTCGTCCTCCCATCCGCACTCGCCGCAGATTTCGTACACACCTCTCTCCGCCAAGGTCGCATGGCCGCAGCACGGGCAGGTGTAGGGAGCGCCTCGTCGGGGCCCGAACACGTTCTTCTGTGAGGTGTATGCCGCGAACCACTCTGTCCGTCGGCTGATCAGGTCGTCGTCGGACAGCGACGGATCGTCGTTCGGGCCACGAGTTACCGGGCGTTCTGACATGCCCCTCATCTTCCAGTCGAGCGAACGCCTTCCAGAAGTGGACCCGATAGCCGGATCTGCCGCTGAAAATACGTAACGGCCAGCAGGGCCGTCACGTACTGTGAGCCCCCCTGAGTTTGCCGGTGCCCGCTCATGCCGAGAAGCGGACGTGCCGTACCGGCGGCGGCTTCTTCCTCCTGGGGCCGACCTTGGGGGGATGCCAACACGGATGGACGATCCACTGGTTCGTTAAAGTGCCACCATGACGGTGCGTGGGATGCGGCGGATCATCGTGTCGGTGGCAGACCGGGAGCGGGCGCTCGCGCTCTATCGGGATGGCCTGGGACTGACGGAGAAGTACTCCACCAGTGAGATGGTGATGCTTGCCGTCCCGGGTTCCGACACGGAGGTTCTGCTGCACGAACGTCCGCCCACGCCGGGCTTGGCCGGTGTCGCCGTCAGCTTCCTCGTATCGGACGTTGACGCGGCCACCGCTGTGGCCGAGAAGGCTGGTGCCGAGGTCATCGATGCCCCGGCCGACCAACCCTGGGGTGAGCGGCAGTCAGTACTCACCGATCCGGACGGCCACGTCCTCTGCCTGGTGGCGCCAATACCGTCCTGAGTGGATCGCCCGCGAGCTCCGCCGCTGGTTCGTCGACGCGGTGGCGGCAGGGAACACCCGCGGCGTCACAGACTTCCTGGGCGCCATCGAAGTCCGGCACGGCAGCGAAGACCCCGACACACGCAACGTCGTGGAAGTTTCGTTCATGGAAGATTTGTTGGTACTGCCGGATGCCAATGAGCGGGCAGCCATCGACGTCTTGCACCGGCGGGCCGGACCGAGGACGCTCGCGGGCCTGATCGCGGCGCGCACATACCTGCACCCGCCCGGTGATGAGCCCCGTCCTGCGTCGTAGGAGACTCGCGGCACCGTCCCGCCTCATGCGCCATGAGCGCCCTCTTCTGCCGCTGATCGAGCGCAGTTTTGCGCTTGGCGGTGACGCTTCGTACGCCACGTGCCGGTCGGGTTGCTCGTAGCTTCGTACCCTCTTCATTGCCGGCCTGGCCGCGTCGGGATCAGCAGCCAGCGAGCGAAGCAGCTTGAGTCGCCGAGCTCGGTGTGCGACCGGGCGGTGACTCGATACGTCGTGGCTCGGGTAGTGATGATCAGCCCCGTGTCGGGCTCTCGGCTGGGTGTGCCGTGTTTGGTGGGAACGTCGCCAGCGTGGCGGGAGACATGCCACACCAAGGCGTGCAAAACTCGTGCGCTCTGGTCGACCGCAGCGGCGGGTTAGAGGGTTCGCGCGATCCTTTCGTAACCGGCGAAGAACTACCGCCCGCCGACAGCAGGAACGCAAGCTTCCTACCGGCACCCGCAGGCCCACCCACCAGCCCGCGCAACCGGCCTGGAATTGCCGCCCAGCCCACCACCCAGCCGGCCCGCCCGACCGACGCACCCACCCGAACCCCCACGCGGCAGCGAACCCCGCCCCACACCCAGGCGCAAGGTGACCGCCCACCCCACGTACCACCAAGCAGCCACCAACCCACGCCTGGCCGGCACCGAAACCCCACGCAAGGTTGAGGGCCGGGTGTGGCCGACCCAGACG
>NZ_JBICTW010000006.1:0-492141 GCF_043197815.1 Actinoplanes sp. NPDC048988
CACCTACATCGACGGCTGGTACAACACCCGCCGCATCCAGAAGGAACTCGGCTACCTCAGCCCGGATGAATACGAGACCGCCTGGCACGCCCAGACCGAGCCAGATAACCTCATCCCCGCCCCGACCGGAAGCAGGTAATCACCGCTCCGTCGAAACGGGGGGAACTCAGCCCGACACCGGCAAAAGCAAATACTGGCTGCCCGGCTACAGCCTGCCCACCGACGAACGCCCCGACGCAATCATCCGCATCAACATCGCCGACGACCGCGTGCCCCCGCCCACCGGATACACCCATCAGCTCAGCGGCCGAGACGCCACGAAACAAGGCGAGACATCCAGGGCGCGGTACAAGATCGAGACAGACTTCAGTACCCCGGTCTGGCTCCTGTGCAACGTGCCCCGCAACTACGACGGCGGCAACTCCGGCCGGCTCGGCGCCAAATACACCCGATGGGATGCGCAGCGCGCCGTCATGTCCGAGATCAAAGAAGAACGCCGCAAGAGCGAGATCCCCGAGAACTGGTACTCGATGACCGCCACCGAGATCTTCCCCATAGCCCTCAACGACCGGGTCTCCCACGAAGCGCTCGCATTTGCCACCGCGCAACTCTGTCACCAAACCATGTACTGGTCAGATCGCGCCCGTTACCCCGTCGCGTTGCATGCGGCCATCCAGATGGACAACGACCATCCTCAGTATCGCCGAAGCGCGCAATCAGCCGACGAGGAAGCCGACATCGACGACCAGGACTAGTCCTCATGATGGCGTTATACCGTCCGCGAACCCCCGCAAGGAGGGCTCGGATCGATACACTCTGCGTGGGGGCAAATTCCAACTATTCAGCGAACCGTGAATCGTGCTTGACGATTTGTCGAGTGCCTTAACGAAACCTGAAGCCAAATGGTGCCCGCGGCGGCTCCTTGAGTAGAGGCATCCATCCTCGCAGGCCGCAGAGCACGCCGCTCATATGCCCCGCACGTTGCGCCAGGCGTTGGTGACGATGCGGAGGACAACTCTTCTGGAGGAACTGAAGTAGTAAATGTGCAGGTAGAGTGAGGGGCGGAGGGGCTTGGGAGGCGGGATTTCAGCCACACCTTTACTCGGGCGAGTATACTTTTTAACGACCTGGTAAAACGTTAGTTAGCACGTCGCTGGGCCGTCTAAATGCTGGGGGTCAAGGGGTCGCAGGTTCAAATCTTGTCAGCCCGACAATCTTGAAGGTCCGCTAGCTAGGGTGTAAACCCTGGTCAGCGGACCTTCTGTCATTCAGCTAGATCCGGATATTCCTACTAGACGGTTCGGAGTCGGGGACCGTTTGGGGACACGGGGAGATTTCTGGGAGCGCGCAGGTGGACGCTGAGCGCCGATCCGGCCTCCTCGATCGAGCGCTGATCGGGTGCAAGTACCGCTGCGTGGTGCTCAGGGAACCGTGCCCGGCGACCTTCCGGAGTACGTGCACCTTGACGCCGAGCCGGGACCGGGCCAGGGGCCAGGGGCCAGGTGCCAGCCGACAGTTGGTTGGCACGATGCGAACGTGATTGCCGCTGGCGCCGACGGGTTGGGACTATGGCGGCCATGGACGTCATAGTGCAGCGCGTACGCACCACCTGGAGCAAGCGGTCCCGAGGCTTCCCTCGCGCGACCGCCCGCAACGCTGCCCCGACCGCCTTCGCGCTGCCCTGCGGGCACACGCCGCTGTTCCACGACGTCACCATGGGGGAGGAAGACGACTTCGAGCCGCGGGTGAGCGCGATGTGTGAGGCTCCACCACGGCATGAGTTCGGGTTACGCCTCGTGGGGTCCGCGCTGCGGGTGCGGCTGCCGAATGGGTTTGGGGTCCCCGTCCGTTCGCATCGCCCGGTGGTACTGCTTCAGCCCGGCGAGTGGGTCCGGTGGCAGCTGAACAACCGCTGGTCGTCGGCGACTGGCATGGGGGACTGGCGCTACACCTTGACGACGGTCAGCATCGCGCTCGGGCCGATGCCATCTGAAACGTTCCTCGGCGAGGCACCACACGTCATCGACGAGAAAGCAGTCTTGCGGTAGGGCGCCTCCGGCCGGGGACGATCGGGATCGCCGACAGGGTGGAGCCAATCCGCCCTTACGTAGGGGCAGTGCGTGGGTGGACGGATGCCGGAAAGGTCAAACATCACCGTATCCAGGGTGCTGCACCAGCTGGGGAATCGAAATCGTCGGGGACCATTCGGGGTGTCAGCGCTTCCTGAAATTCGACCCTCTATGCGTGTTTCTTTGGCGAGGAGTTCTCGCCGGTGACGGGAGGGCCCGGTGCGGGCAGTGGAGCTGGCCGACGGCGCCGCCCTGCCCGCCGACCTTGTCCTGATCGGCGCCGGCGCCTCGCCGCGCGCAAGATCAGTGACATGGTGATGGCCACCCGTTTGGCGGTTGGCTGTTCCGGCCGGCCCTATTCCTTTTCTGGCGACCCCATCTGAGACATCGGGCCAGCCCGGTAAGGGGCAGCGCGATCGGCGAATAGCGTTTGGTGCAGCGATGGTGCTTCGCGACAAGAGAGCTGGTCGCCGTCTCGGTCCGAAGGGTAGGGCCGAAACATGTCGGCGGACGGCAGAACTGGGAGACGCAGGATGGGACAGCTTCAGGACAGGACTGCTGTGGTCACCGGTGCGACCAGTGGAATCGGGCTGGCTTCCGCCCGCCGATTCGCTGCAGAAGGGGCGCATGTGTTCATCACTGGTCGCCGCAAGGACGCCCTCGACAAGGCGATCGCCGAGATCGGCGCCGACGTCGTCGGCATTCAAGGCGACGTTGCGAACCTCGCTGACCTCGACCAGCTGTTTGCGACGGTCGAGCAGAGCGGGCGGCGTATCGACGTGTTGTTCGCGAATGCCGGCGGCGGATCCTTCCGGCGCTTGGCGGATATTGACGAGCGGCACTTCGATGGGATCTTCGCGACCAACGTCAAAGGGCTGCTGTTCACCGTCCAGAAGGCATTGCCCCTGCTTAATGATCGAGCATCGATCATTTTGACCGGCTCGACCAACGCCAGCGTCGGCCACGAGGCCTTCGGTGTGTATGGCGCGTCCAAGGCGGCGGTGCGGTCCTTCAGCCGGACCTGGGCCAACGAGCTCAAAGAGCGGCGTATCAGGGTGAACACCCTGACGCCTGGTCCCACCGACACGCCCGGGATCACCGGTCTGGCCCCGGACGCGGACCAGGCCGCGCAGCTCAAAGGCTTGCTGGCCAGCCAGGTGCCGCTCGGCCGGATGGGTAGCCCCGACGAGATCGCCTCGGCCGTGTTGTTCCTGGCCAGTGATCAAAGCAGCTTCATCACGGGCAGTGAGTTGTTCGTCGACGGCGGGCTCAACCAAGTTTGAGTTACTTGACGTTGCCGGCTCTGCCGATTCTTCTGGGCTTGGGTTCGGCGGTGACGACCACCGTCGCCGGACTCTTGACGATTCACGTCATCGACAAGGCTTTGGAGCTGCCTCAGGGTGGTGCTTTCTCATTACGCGAAGCACCACCCTGACGTCGGCCCGGCCGGTCTGCTCGCCGCGGGGGTGCTGGTCGGCCACAGTTTCTTCGATGGGCTGAGCATCGGGGTGAGTTTCGGGGCCGCCGTGAGCGTGGCGACGGCTGTTGCGGTCGCGGTGCTTGCCCACGACCTTACTGACGGATTCAACACGTACACGCTTACTGTGATGTCCGGTGGCGGCAGACGCCGGGCCGCGGCGTTCCTGCTCGCGGATGCGGTGGCGCCGGTCGTCGGTGCCGGCCGGTCAAGCGGCGCGTCGACGTTGCTCGCGTCCAGCCGGTCCCCCTCTGAAGCCCGAGGACTGCATCCACCACGTCCGCCGTGCTCTTCACGGGACGGGCTCAACCGAGCGACGCGTCGGCCGTGATGAGGCGGCCGTCCGGTGTGGCGAACGGCCGCCTCAACACGTGCTCGGGTCAGTGCACGAACGTGGCCAGCGGCTCTCCGGTTTCGACGAGGTAGGTCGAGAGCATCAGGCCGGTGTCGGGGCCGAGATCGGTGGCGTTGTGGGGTGTCCGGGCCGGGATCAAGAAGCCGTCGCCGGGATGCAGAGTGAGTGTCGGTTGGTCGCGGATCTCCATGCGCACCGTTCCGGCGACGATGTAGCCGACTTCTTCGCCGGGGTGGATGTGCCATCCGGACTGCACGCCGGCGGGGATTTCGGTGCGCACCTGGACGATGTCCCGGCCGGGGATGGAGGATTCCCGGCGCAGTGTTTCGGTGCGCTTGAGAGTGGCGGCCAGGTCATCGGCCCGATCTGCGGCATGGGATGCCATGTCATTGCCCTTCCTGGAAATCATCAGAGGGGGAAAGCTGACGGTCGGCGCAGGAGAAGCGCGGACAGAGCGGCCGCGGTCATCTCCGGCTGGTCTTCGACGATGAAGTGGCTGGCCGGCATCGGTTGTCCGGTGACGTCGTCGGCCCAGGGCCGCCAGACGTCGAGCACGTCGCCGTAGAAGCGTGGCAACGCCCCGTCCGCACTCCACAACACGAGCAGCGGGCAGGCTATCTTCCGTACGCCCACGTCGGCGTCATCATGGAGACGATCCACGGTGGCCCCGGCCCGGTAGTCCTCGCAGATCGCTTGGACAGTGCTCACGTCATCGAGCAGCGCCCGGTACCCGGCCATCAGATCGGCCGGGTACCGGTTCGGTGCCCGGCCGAGGCCGAGCGCCCGGACGTGGAAGTCGAAGAAAGCGCCGGGATCGGCGGCGATGAGCCTCTCGGGCAGCGGCGCCGGCTGGGCGAGGAACGCCCAATGCCAGTAACCGAGGGCCATCTGAGCGTCCGCCCGAGCCCACACCTCTGCGGTGGGCACGACGTCGATGACCGCGGCGGCAGTGACGCGGCCGGGGTGATCCAAGGCCATCCGGTAGGCCACCCGGCCACCCCGGTCGTGACCGGCCACGGCGAACTGCTCGTGGCCGAGCAGGCCCATGGCCTGGACAAGATCGGCGGCGAGGGCCCGCTTGGAATGTGGTGCGTGGTCCGCTGCGGGTACCGGGCGGAACGACGCTCCGTACCCGGGCAGATCCGCAACGACCACGGTGAAGCGTTCCGCCAGCTGGTCGGCGACGGCGTGCCACATGACATGGGTCTGCGGATATCCGTGCAGCAGGAGCAACGGTGGTCCTTGCCCGGCGACCCGGGCGAAGATCCGTCCTCGTGCGGTCTGCAGGGCGTGCTGCGCGAAGCCGTCGAACATCATGTCGCGGCGGGCTCGAGGACGACGGCGGGTTGACCGGGCACAGTGATGCTCCTTCTGACGTTGGTGGCGCGGGATTGCCCGGGGCTATTCCGCGAGGAACGCGAGCAGCTCGCGGTTGACTTCGTCGGCGTGGCTGAGGGCCATGAGGTGCGGCCCGCCGTCGATCTCGACGTAGTGCGCGTCGGGCAGGGCCGCGTGCATGCGGCGTCCCTGGCCCTCGATCGACAGGATCCGGTCGGCGGTGCCGTGCAGCACCAGGACCGGGATGTCGATGCGCTTGAGGTCGTCGTGGAAGTCGTCCAGCCAGGTCACCGGGCAGGCCCAGGTCGCCTCCGGCGAGGCGTCGGCACCGGCGTTCCACAGGTTGCGGACGGCGTCCTGGCTGACCCGCTTGCCGAGCAGCTCGTCGAGGTTGAGCATGTCGCCGATGATCGCGGTCAGCCAGGCCGGCCGGTCGTGCAAGATGGCCTGCTGCACCGCGTCGACGCCGGCCTGGTCGACGCCGTTCGGGTTCTCCGCCGACTTACCGAACGACGGTGCGAGGCTCTCGATGAACACGCACGACCTGAGTCGCTGCGTGCCGTGGACGCCGATGTAGCGGGCGACCTCGCCGGTGCCCAAGGACAATCCGACCAGCGTGACGTCGCGCAGATCGAGCGAGGTCAGCAGCTCGTCGAGATCCGCGGCCAGTGTGTCGAAGTCGTAGCCACCGGCCGGGCGGCTGGACCGGCCGAACCCGCGCCGGTCGTAGACGATCACCCGGTAGCCCGCGGTCAGCAATGTATGGACCTGCGGCTCCCAGGAACGGCTGTCGAACGGCCAGCCGCTGATCAGGACCACGGCCGGCCCGCTGCCATGGTCCTCGTAGTACAGGTCGATCGAGGTCGTGTTCTCCGTGCCGACGGTGATGGTGGACATCTGCGCTCCTCGGTTGTCCTTCTCTGGTCTCAACCTGGCAAAGCCACGGCGTCCCGACCAAGACGGCTGCCCCGAGAACTGGGGGGTGTTCACCGGAGGAAAAGGCGGGCCAACCCGGTAGGGGAATCCGGCTCGCCTGATCGTTGTCGCCGCCCGCCGTTTGCGAGCCTCACCTTGTCCGTCGCGGTGGCGGGCGGCTACTCGAGGGGGCAGCAGATGAAGCCGACGGTGATCCTCGTCCACGGGGCGTACGCCGGATCGTCCAGCTGGGACGGAGTGCTGGAACCGTTGTCGGCGGCCGGGCACCGGGTGATCGCGTTCGCCACACCACTGCGGGGAGTGGCATCGGACGCGGCGCTGCTGAGCGACCTGCTCCGGACTGTGGACGGCCCGGTGGTCCTGGCCGGGCACTCCTACGGCGGCGCGATCATCACCAACGTCATCGCCGCGCCCGGACAGGTGATCGGGGCCGTCTATGTCGCCGGCTTTGCCCTCGACGTGGGGGAGAGCTGCGCGGACGCCGCCGCGCTGGCGCCCGGGTCGACTCTCGCCGAAACCCTCGTGCCGGTGCCACTGACCGCCGGCGGTGCGGACACCTACATCGCGTCGGACAAGTACCACCACCAGTTCGCGGCCGACCTGCCCGCCGAGCAGGCCCGCCTGATGGCTATCACGCAGCGGCCGGTCACCGACCGGGCCTTGGCCGAGCCGTCGGGCGACCAACCGTTGTGGCGTTCGGTGCCCAGCTGGTTCCTGTTCGGCGAGCTCGACCACAACATCCCGGCCGGCTCCCACCGGATCATGGCGAGCCGAGCGAAGCCGCGCAGCACGATCGAGATCGCGGGCGCCTCACACGTGGTCGGCATCTCCCACCCGGCCGCGACCGCCCGGATGATCGTCGAGGCCGCCGGCAGCCACGCCCTCACTGAAGCCTGACGCCTGACGGAACCGGCGTCAGCACTCCAGATCAACCCGGCCGGACAGCCGAACAAAACCCCATCACGCGTACGTGACGAAAGGCGGCACACGACATGAATCAGCAGAACAGGACGGACGAGGACGGCCCCACGGGGCAGCGCGGGGCCTCCCGCCGATCGGTGCTGGCTGCCGGGACCGGCGCCGCGCTGAGCGCGGCAACCGTCGTGGGAGCCGGGGGGACGCCGGCTTCCGCCGCCCCGGCCGCCGAGGGAAGCCGTGGCGGCACCCGCGTCCCGGTAGCCCCAGGTGTCGAGGTCAACATCGCCGACCTCAAGGGCGGTCGCCGCGGGACGGTCGTCTTCATTCCCGGCTGGCCGCTGGCGTCCACGACCCTGGAAGGCACCCTGCTCCACCTGGCCGATCACGGTTACCGGGCCATCGCCCTGGACCAGCGTGGATTCGGGCTGTCCGACGCCCCGTACGGCCCGTACACGTACGACCTGTGGGCCCGCGACATCCAGACGGTTCTCGAGACGTTGTCGCTGCGCGACGTCACTCTGGTCGGGCACTCGATGGGCGGTGCGGTCGCGCTGCGGCACACTTCCCGCTTCGGTAACCGGGTCGGCAAGCTGGTGGTGGCCGAAGCACCGGCTCCGCGGTTCGTGTACGGCCCGCAGTCCGCTGACCTCGCCGCCGCGCTCGACGGCCTGATCGCAGGCTATGCCACCGACCGGGCGGCAGCGGTGCGGAGCCTGACGACGAATTTCTTTTCCACGCACACCGATATCGCCACGGATCCGTTCCTGCAGTTCTTCGAACGGCAGTGCTTGGACCAGGCCTCCTTGCCGGCGAGCCGGGATGCCTTGTTCGCGTTGCGCGACACCGACCTGACGGCCGACTTCGCCCGGATCAAGGTACCGACCCGGGTGTTCCACGCGATCAACGACAAGATCGTGCCGCTGGTGCACGGTCAGGCGGTGGCCGCGGGAATCCGTCACGCCCGGCTGGTCACTTTCGCCACGGCCGGGCACGCCGTCTACGTCGATGAAGCGGACAAGTTCCGGGCGGAACTGCTCAAGTTCATCGGCTGACGCGCTGACGAGATCGGGAGGGACGCCGTGATGTCGACCAGTGAACGCACGTACCGGGTGACGGCGAACGTGTTCGGCTTACCATTCGGCTTCTGCGGGCTCGCCCAGTGCTGGACCACCGCTCACGCTGTCGCTGGGTTGCCCCGCTGGCCGGCGGACACGCTGTGGATTGTTTCGGCGGCCATCTGGGCGGCGTCGCTGATCTGGTACGGCCGCGATGTCGTCCGCGGTGGACGGTTGCGCACCGAGCTCAAGGACCCGGTGTTCGCGCCGTTCACCGCGCTGATCGTGATCGTGCCGATGTTCCTCGGCGTCACGGTGGCCGGCCATGCCCGTCCGGCCGGGGAGTTCGTCTTCGGGACCGCTCTGGTGCTGACCGTGGCGCTCGGCGGCTGGCTGGCCGGTGAGTGGATCATCGCGGATCTCCAGCTCGCTCAGTGGCACCCCGGCTATTTCCTGCCGACTGTCGGCGGTGGCCTGATCGGGGCGGGTGGCAGCGCGGCGCTCGGTCATCGCACGCTGGCCATGGCCATGCTGGGCTGTGGGGTGATCTGCTGGTTCATCCTGGGCGCGGTCATCCTGCTGCGTCTGTTCACCGCTCCTGCCCTGCCCCCGCCCCTGCTGCCGACCATCGCGATCGAGGTCGCGCCGCCGGTGGTCGCCGGCAACGCCTGGTTCGTCATCAACGGCGGACGGATCGACGCGGTCGCGGCCGGACTCGCCGGCTACGCGATCCTCATGATCCTGGTGCAGCTACGCCTGATCCCGGTCTACCGGCGGGTCCGGTTCGGCCCCGGATGGTGGGCATTCTCGTTCTCGTACGCCGCGGCGTTCACCCTGGCCGTCAACTGGCTGGCAGCCCTCGACGTGCCCGGGCACAGCGTCTGGGCCGCAGCCCTGCCCGGCGTGCTGACCCTGGGCATCGCGGCACTGGCCATCGCGACCGTCCGGCGTCTGATCGCGGGAACGTACCTCCCGGCCGCCGGGACGGCGCCGCCGGCAACCGCACCCAGCGGTACCGCACGTTCAGCGTAGGCAGGCCTGATCCGGCTTCCTCCCGAAGGACGAGCTCCGGTGCTGAGTTTGGCGTGCACCCCGGCGCGGCGTTGTCCCGCGACTTGATCCGGTGGCCGTGGCGCCGGGCCCGGCCCGAGCTCGCCTACGGTTCCTGGCCTCGCGGGCGGCGCCGGATGACCGCATCGCGGGTACCCGTGCGCGCGGCCAGGAAGGCCTGACCGCACAGGAACTGCAGGTCGCCCGGCTCGCGGCCACCGGCCTGTCCCACCGCCAGATCGGCGAGGGCGAGAATTCTCAGACCCGGTCGGGGCGGCCGCGTTGATACGCTCCGCAGGCTGAAGTGAGGTAATGGGGGCGGCTGTGCGGAACGACGGCGAGGCAGAGCTTTTCGGCCGGGACCACGAGCGTAGCCTGCTACTGGACATTCTTGGACGGTGTCAGCGGTCGAGCGGCTCCACCCTGGTGCTGCGCGGGGTCGCTGGGATCGGCAAATCGGCGCTGCTGCACCTGGCCGAGGCCAAGGCCCGGCAACAGGACATGTCCGTGCTCGCCATCACCGCAGTCCCCAGCGAGGCGCAGCTGCCCTACGCCGGCGTCGATCAGCTCCTGGGACCGCTGCTGGCCAGCCAGCCGCCCGAATCGCGCACTTCATGGGAGACGGCCGTCGGGCGTACGGCCGGGGCGGGCAGCCCTGCCCAGCGATACCAGTTGGCCCGCGCGGCCCTCAACTGCGTCACCACCTCTGCCGGTCAGGGACGGGTGCTGATCGTTGACGATGCGCAGTGGCTCGACCGGGAAAGTTGGGACATTCTCGCCTTCGTCGGCCGCCGCGTCGCCGACGACAAGGTGTGCCTGCTGGTAGGGATGCGAGACGGCGAGGAGTCGACATCGCTGCTGTCCGGATCCGGGCTGCCGGAGCACCGGCTTGAGCCGTTGTCGGCCGACGCGTCCCTCGCGCTGTTGCAGACAGCCGCTCCCGGGTTAGGGCCGGCACTGACGCAACGCGTACTGCGTGACGCCGCAGGAAATCCTCTGGGGTTGTTCGAGCTGGGCGTCGCCGCTACCAGGATGGGTGACGACGACCTGTTGTCCCAGGACATTCCGCTCACGGAACGCCTGGAACGTTCGTACGCCCTGACAATCTCGCGCCTACCGGCACTGACTTACTCCCTGGTTGTGATCGCCGCGCTCGACGACGCGGTGGACCTGGGTGAGCTACTCGCCGTCGCGCACCGTCTCCACGGCCCGGACGTGACTCGGGACGACCTCGAGCCGGCCATCGCTGCCGGGCTCCTCGAGGCCGACAAGGAGACGGTGCGGTTCCGGCACCCGCTGATCCGCTGGACCGTGACCCGGTCCGCCTCCGCACCAACCCGCCTGGCCACGCACGCCGCCATCGCTGCCGCCCTGGACGGCCAGGAAGCCCGGCAGGTCTGGCACCTGTCCGCCGCGACCGTCGACACCGATGCCGAGGTGGCCGATCGCCTGGCTCGCGTAGCCGAGCAAGCGGATCAGACGGGTTCGCCGAGTTCCGCCCTGCGAGCCTGGGAGCGCTCGGCGCAGCTGACACCGGACGGTCCGCTGCGTGCGCGCCGGCTCTTGCGGGCCGCGCACGCCGGGCTCGGGTTCAGTCAGTTCGCGAAGGTGCGGAGCTTGCTCCACGGCATTGGCGAAGATCAACTCTCGTCACCGGAACGTACCGAACTGGAGTGGCTGCGGCACAGCTCGAACGGCTTTCAATGGCCCTACGACCAGACGTTCGCCCTGCAGGCCGGCCTCGCAGCCCGGCTGCGGGCCGAAGGCCGTACCGAGCTCGCACTTCACGGGCTGGCCACGATGAGCGCGCTCTGCTGGTGGGTCGACCTCGGCGA
Source organism: Actinoplanes sp. NPDC048988 (assembly GCF_043197815.1). Lineage (NCBI taxonomy): Bacteria > Bacillati > Actinomycetota > Actinomycetes > Micromonosporales > Micromonosporaceae > Actinoplanes > Actinoplanes sp. NPDC048988. The sequence continues at coordinate 11,034 of NZ_JBICTW010000006.1, forward strand.
GCCCGCACGGAAGCACATTGTCCAGATCGTCGAGGGAATGCGTCTGCCCGAATCGGACCCTCGCTATGTCAGCGTGATCGCTCTGGTCTCTCCCATCGAGCACGGCCGGGTGTCGATCGACCGCCTGCGTCGCCTCCTTCTGGCTTTCGACCAGGACGTCGTCGCGGCGCAGTACCTCGGCGTCGCGGCGAGCGGAGTCGGTGATCTGCGCTCGTCGCTCGCTTTCCTCAGGACCGCGCTCGCCTCGATCAGGAGGCTGGGTCTCTTAGCGCTCCTCCCGCAGGTCCTGGGTTCCCAGGCACTCGTCGCGGGCCTGCTCGGCGATGTCCAGCTCGCCCTGACCTCGGCCGAGGAAGTGCAACGCACAGCGCTCGAGACAAACCAGGCCACGTGGCAGTTCCAGGGACACCTGCTGGCCGCCTTCGCCAAGGCGCTCGCCGGTGACGACGGCGCGGCGCTGGCCACGGCGGATGAGCTCGAGCCGCAGTTGCTGGCCACAGGTTCCCGTCTGATGTTGTGTCAGGTCGCCCTGGTCCGCGGGGTGGCCCACCTCGCCGGCGGCCGTCCCGCAGCGGCGCTCGACGAGCTCGGCACCCTGTTCGATCCGGCCGACCTGCACTATCACGAGTACGTACGGCTGTGGGCTCTACCGCATCTCGCCGAGGCGGCGGTCCTGTCCGGACGCTACGAGCAGCTCCGGATGATCGCCGCCGTGTGCGAACCGATCGCGGAGAAGGCCGGCTGGCCTGTCCTGCAAGCGGGCATGGCCTATGCGTCAGCACACCTGGCCCGCGACGGCGAGGCCGACGCCGCGTTCCGTGCCGCGCTGCCCCGGATATCAGCGGACTATCCCTTCGAGCGGGCCCGACTACAGCTGGCCTACGGCGTTTGGCTGCGCCGGCATCATCGGGTGGCCGACTCCCGCGGGCAGTTGCGCGCCGCGCAGCAGGTCTTGCAGGCACTGGGTGCCGAGCCATGGGCCGAACGCGCCCGCAAGGAGCTGCGAGCCTCGGGTGAACGTCCACGCAGGGCACCGTCCGCCACCACCACATTGACACCACAGGAGCTGCAGATCGCTCACCTCGCCGCCTCCGGTCTGACCACCCCGGAGATCGCGGAACAACTTTTCCTGGCATCAAGCACCGTCAGCACCCACCTGCACCGGGTTTACGCCAAGCTCGGAGTGGCCAGTCGCAAACAGCTGGGCCCGGCGCTGTCCGGGGGCTGAGCGGCGGAAATACACAACGTTGTGTATGCGAAGCCCGTACCGGTTTTGACAGCGTGAGGGCCACGCCCCTACCGGCCCGGGCAGGCATTCGCGCCGCCATCCGCGGTGTTGAGTAGCACGAGTGCCTGGCCGCCTCACGTCCCGGAGAAACCGCATGAGCGCCACCAGCCAGACCGTCCGGGCCTGTGCTCGCCGTCGGTCACGAGGGCTTTCATGACAAACGATCTCGAGGATCTTCGACGGTCGGCCGCCGAACAGGCAGCGCTGCGGCGGGTAGCAACGCTGGTGGCATGTGGAGCGCCCCGGGCGGAGATCTTCGAGGCGCTGGTGACCGAGGTCGCGCGGCTGGTTCCGGGGACGGATGCCGCGCTAGTGAAGTTGCACCGGGACGAGACGGTGACGGTTGTCGGCCGCTGGAACGGGGCCGTCGGATACCAGAGCATCGGAGTCCATCACCCGTTCGGTTCCGGCACCCTCGCCCGGATGGTCTGGGACTCCAAGCGCCCGAGCCGAATCACGACGTATGAGCAGAACGTGTCGGGCTCGCTGGCCGACGTGATCCGGGCGTGGGGCTGGCGGACGTCTGTCGGCGCTCCCGTGATGGTCAACGCTGAGGTATGGGGTCTGACCGCCGTCGGCTCGACGAACGGTGACCCACTTCCTCCTGGGACCGAGGATCAGCTGGCGAAATTCACTGAACTGCTGGCCGGGGCGATCGCCAACACGCAGGCCCGCGACGAACTCGAGCAACTCGCCGCCGCGCTGCAGCGGGTGGCCAAGCTCGTGGCACACGACGCCGCACCGCGTGACGTCTTCGAAGCGGTCGTCACGGAGGCCGCGAGTCTGGTCGGCGTCGGGTTCACGACCCTGCTGCGTTTCGAGCCCGACGGGGCAACCGAGGTGGTCGCGGCCCACGATCCGCCGGATGGCGTTGCCGTGGGCATGCGCGCCCCCGCCGGCGGTGACGGCGCCACCCAGCGCGTGTGGCGGACCGGTCGGCCGGCCCGGGCGGACCGGCGGCCAGGCATGTCAGGATCGGGGACACGGCGGGCCGCGGTCGGCGGATTCCAGTCCAGCGCGGCCGTACCGATTCTGGCCGAAGACCGGTTGTGGGGCGCCCTTGTCGCAGCCGGACGGACTGCCCTGCCGCCACATCTCGAAGAGCGGCTCGCGCGTTTCGCGGAGCTGGCCGGCACGGCGATCGCCAGCTCTCAGGCTCGTGCGGACGTCCGGGCGCTCGCCGACGAACAAGCAGCCTTGCTGCGCGTCGCCGAACTGGCGGCCCGTGGCGGATCCTCCGACCTGGTATTCACGGCTGTCGCGACCGAGGCGCAACAGCTCCTCGACGGTCAGCCCATGACCCTTGTCCGCTTCGAGCAGGACGCGGCAATGACAGTGATCAGTCAAAGCGACGGGCCTACGCCACCGGGGATCCGCATCGGCTACACGCCCGGCACGATGCCGGACCGTGTCCGGCGAACGGCGCAGGCCGTACGTGTGGACGACTTCAGCGTCGAACCGAACGCCTCCTTCGCCCGTGACCACGATCTCACCGCCGGGGTCGCGGCGCCGATCGTGGTGGAGGGCCAGGTGTGGGGGATGCTCGCGGCCACCTCAGCTGACGGACCACTGCTGCCCGGCATCGAAGAACGCCTACAGCGGTTTGCCAACCTGGCCGGGACCGCGGTGAGCAACGCGGCCAGCCGCGCCCAGCTCATCGCTTCACGCGCCCGGGTCCTGTCGACCGCTGACGAGACCCGCCGGCGGCTTCAACGCGATGTCCACGACGGCGCCCAGCAACGTCTCATCCACACGGTCATCACCCTGAAGCTGGCACGGCGGTCACTGGCGCACAGCGACGTGCCGACCACCATCGATCATGTTGAGGAAGCACTCAGGCACGCTCAGCGGGCCACCGACGAACTCCGTGAGATCGTCAGCGGCATCCTCCCGGCGACGTTGACCCGCAGTGGCTTACGCGGCGGTGTGGAATCGCTGCTGACCGACTTGCCGCTGCCGGTCGAAGCGGCCATCGAGGTGCCGCGGCTCGCCGTGGAAGTCGAGACCACCGCCTACTTCGTCATCGCCGAGGCGCTCACCAACGTCGTGAAATACGCCCAGGCCAGCCGTGCCTGGGTGCACGCCGGGCTCAGCGCGGGCGCTCTGCGCATCGCGGTGGGCGACGACGGCGTGGGCGGCGCTCACGCCGGGCAGGGCTCCGGTCTGACCGGCCTGTTCGACCGCGTCGAAGCCCACGGAGGCCGGTTACGGATCAGCAGCCCGCCGGGACGAGGAACGATGATCGAGGCGACCCTGCCGACCGGCGGCCATTAGCCGTTAATCAATCCTCTGCTCCCGGAGATCGGCAATCTGCTGCTGAACGGACGGCGCCGGGGTCCGGGGCGACGGAAACCTCGACAGTACGGCTCAGCGTCCCGTGGGCGGGACGGCCGAGATGTGGACGTTCTGCTGTGCGCGCTTCAGGTGCTTGGCCGCCTGCTTCTCCTTGATCGTCTTGCCCTTCTTCTTGACGTTCGCCTTTGCCGACCGACCCTTGGACATGATCTGACCTCCGTGAGAACGCGGCGCCGGGACGGGCGTGGGAGAGCATCACGTAAGACCCGCTGTCCCTGCGACCCTACGCGCGAACGGCGTCCCCGCCGGGTGCTCGTGCCGGTATCCACCTCGGGGCCGCAGAGACGACATATCAGCGCGTTCCCGTGCCCGGCCCGGCGTCTCCGAGGCGGAGGGAATCGGCGGTCGCCCGCCGGGGCGTACGCGGTGCCTCGGGTCGTGTGGCGTGACGGCCCAGGCGAACCATCAGGTACGGGTGGCCAAGCTCGGGAACGGCGCGGCGCAGCGCCTGGCGGGCGGCGGCGTACTCGATCGGCGCGCTGAACGGCAGTACCGAGATGCCGAGGCCGGTGGCGACGAGGGAACCCACGGACAGCGCCTCACCGGCCCGGAGCCAGTCCGTGTCCTCGTCCCGGGGCCCGTGCAGCACCGCGAAGGTCGCGGCCCGGTCGTGCTCGCCGGAGGCGATGGGCTGCCGTGGGCCCAGGCGAGCGCCGGCGATGCGGTCGCCGCCGGCCCACCGGGCGAGTTCGGCGTGCCATTGCGCGAAGGCAGGTTCGACGCCTCCGGCGTGGGCCGTGGCGACGGTGAGGGCGAGGATCTGGTCCGGGCGAAGCACCGTCAGGCGGGAATGCTGGGTGTTGAAGGCCGAGACGACCGTTTGCCGATCGACCGCGTCGATGGGGTCACCGGTGACCGGGCGCGAGTCGGTGCGGCGCAGCTTGACGGCGCGGGCCAGCCGCGCGGTAGCCGGGCTCACCGGGGCGGCACCGTCGATGCGCAGGCGAGCCAGGTGGGCCGGGTCGGCGGGGTCGCAACGGCGGACGACCGTCACGCGCCAGCCCCGCGCGGCCAGAGCGAGGCGGGCGTGGTGCAGGGCGGCGCCACAGCTGATCGTGGCGAGCCGCCCCTCCGGGTCGGCGAAGCCGGACATCCGGTCGTGGTCCACGAAGAGGTCGAGTACGTCGTTGCGCGTCCGCCATCGCCACGGCTGCGCGTTGTGGGCCGACGGCGCCCGGCCGGCCGCCACGACCGCCCGGTAGATGGCTTCGCTCATGCGGCCCCGTTCGGACCGGCGTACCGGCCGGATCGTCGCCGGCGTCATCGGGCGGTCTGTCCGGCCAGCAGACCGAGTCCGCCTCCCTCGGTCTCCCAGGTGGCTTCGCCGGTTCCGGCCTTCGTCCGCTCCGGCGCCGCGGGAACGGCGCCCGGTGGCACCACCCGCAAGGTGAAGGTGCCGCCGTCGGCGCAGAGGACGGTCATCAGGAACGGGGACCGGTCGGCCTGATAGCCGACGGTGACCGTGCGGCCGTCCGTGCTGATCCGGCTGGGCCGGGTGGCCCAGCCTCCGGCGCTCAGCAACAGTCGGGTCACCCGGCCCCGGACGTGATCGAGGATCGGCACGAGGGTGCGCAGTTCCGTTCTGAGGTCGGCCGAGCGCGGCCACCAGCCGCCGTCGTGCAACGGCGGCCGCGATGGTGCCGGTGCCGCTCGCGGGCCGAGCGGTTCGAGGGAAGCCGCCGCCTCCGGGCGAAAAATCTGTGGTGCCATGGGGTTCCCGTCGTCCGGGACCAAACGCAGGCGCGGGCCCAGCCCGATGACAGGGGCGAGACGAGGTCCACCGAGGCCGGTGAGCAACGCGCGGGCGGCAGGTCGCCGGGCCGCACGCGCCGGCCGAAGCCGGCACCGACGACAAGGCCGTCGGTCGTTACCCACTGTACGCGCAATTGACGGAGCTCAGCCCGGCCCGGCGGGGACGGACAAGAGTATGGTCAAGCCATCCCGGGACCGACGACATCCTTGCCCTCGAGGTGCCTGCCACACCGGCTCACTCCTCAAGGGGACGTCATGTCCGACCATGGGCACCGAAATTCCGCCGCGGCCGCTCCCGAGCTACCGGCCGAATCAGTGGTTCCGGCCGAAGACCGGCCGGTCCGTGCGCCGCGTACCCGTACGGGCTCGACCTGGTTCGGCATCTGCGTCGCGGCGCTGCTCTTCGTCGTCCTGATCGTCTTCATGCTGCAGAACACGGGCAGCGTCGAGGTCACGTTTCTCGGGATGCACGGCACCTTGCCGCTGGCCATGGCGCTGCTGATCGCCGCCGTCGGCGCCGCCCTCCTGACCATGATCGTCGGGGCGGCCCGGATCACGCAACTGCGCCGCCAGGCCCGCCGGCGGCAGCACTGAGCCTCGCCGCGGGCGGGTTTCCCGTGGTTCCCGGCTCGGGCACCGCCTGATCCGGGGCGTCATGCTGGAGGTGGTCGTGGCCCTGGCCGGCATCGGCACCGCGGTCGCGTTGTACCCGGTGGTCGAGCGGCGTGCCGGCGTACCCGAAAAAGCTTTTCGCGTCAGGGGGCAATTCCCGCGGCCGCGATCGGGTGCTCCCCGGGATAGCGTTGCGGGATATGACTACCTACCGCACCGCCTCGATTCTTGTCTCCTCGGACGGCACCCTGACACCGGGCACGGCCGCGCTCTTCGCGGAACCCGGGCGTAAGGGCGCAACTCCACTCTGGGCAGGCGATTTCCGGCCGGCGAATGACGCCCGCAAAATCGACGAGAATGCCGTCGGAAAAACGTTCACCTTGCAGTTGCCCGATGGCAGCACCGGCAAGGTTGTGGTGCAGCGTCTCAAGAGCGGAAAAGGTGGCGTCACGCTCGCGTTGATGGGTGAGGACGCGCCGCCCTTCTGAAGCGTGTCAATCGGTTGCGGATCGGCGGCGTCTTCCCCGCGGCTGGTGATGGTCGCGGTGAGCGTCGAGACGATGCGGTGACATCCGAACGTGGGCCGGGTCGGACAGTCAGGCTCCGGCGCGCCGCAGCAGGCCGGCCGCGATCGAGGAGGAGTGCGGACACGCATCCGTTCGACGCCGCTCCGGCTCGGACTGTTGCTGCAAACACCCGCGGCGTAGGCTCGGCGTGAAACGGGCATAGCGGGGCACCCGACCGGTGAAGCGGTCGGGCCGGTTTCCCCTGCGTGGATTCGGCTGCAACATACCTGCAAACGGAATCCATTGACCTGCGCCGATTTCTTTCCCTATCTTCGGTATTAGATTTCGCCGATGTCTCGGATATCCGCCGGCGGTGCTCCCGGAGAAGAGGGAATCTCCCCATGCCCAGAATTCGATGGATAACCATGGCCGCGCTGGCCGTTTCCGCCATTGTGGTGGCCGGGCCCGCCTACGCCGACACGCTCTTCAGCGACAACTTCGACGACGGTGACGCCAACGGCTGGAGCCGCTCCGGCGGGTCGTGGTCGGTGGTCACCGACGGCTCGCCCGCGTTCCGGCAGACCAGCACCGGCGCCAACGCCCGCGTGCTGGCCGGCACCACGTCGTGGGCCGACTACACGGTGCGGGCCCGGGTGAAGCCGATCGCGTTCGCCGCCACCGGCCGCACCGCCGGGGTGGCGGCCCGGGTGCGTTCCTCCAGCGAGTACTACGCGTTCGTCCTGACCGGCGGTGGTGCGGCGCAGCTGCAGCGAGTCTCCGGCGGCACGGCGACCGTGCTCGGCACGGCGGCGGCCGGGGGAGCGGCGACCGGCGCCTGGCGCGTTCTCGCGCTCACCGTGCAGGGCTCCACGCTGACCGGGTCGGTCGACGGCGCCGCGGTCGTCCGGGCCACCGACTCCACCCTGTCCTCGGGGCGGATCGGGCTGCTGGCCTCGTACGCCAGCGCGTCCTTCGACGACGTGGTGGTGGCATCGCCCACGCCCGGCCCAGGCCCGACGACGCCGCCGCCGACCCCGGGCACGTGCCGGGTCACCGGCTCGCCGGTCGGCTTCGCCCAGGGCACGACGGGCGGCGCGGGCGGACCCACGGTGGCCGTCGACACCGCCGCCGAACTGCTGAGCGCGATCGCCACGACCGGGCCGCTCACCGTCTGCGTCAGCGGCACGATCACCCTGCCGGCCGGCATGTACGACGTGACCAGCGACAAGTCGATCGTGGGCGTCGGCTCGACCGCGGGCATCACCGGCGGCGGCTTCAACATCGGCCTGCCGGTCTCCGACGTCACCACGGCACCCGCGAACGCCGTACACAATGTCATCGTCCAGAACCTCACGTTCCGCGGCGCCTCGGACGACTCGATCAACGTGCAGATGTTCTCCCACCACGTCTGGATCGACCACAACGACCTGGCGCAGGGCTACGACGGGCTGATCGACATCAAGCGCGGCTCGTCGCTGGTGACGGTGTCGTGGAACCACACCCACCACCACACCAAGAACATGCTGCTCGGCCACGACGACAAGAACGCCGCCCAGGACACCGGGCGGCTGCGGGTGACCTACCACCACAACTGGTTCGACGCGACGCCGCAGCGCAACCCGCGGGTTCGCTTCGGCGACCCGGTCCACGTGTTCAACAACTACTACTTCTACAACACCGACACCGGGGTGGCCTGCCAGAACAACGCCGGCTGCCTGGTCGAGGGCAACTACTTCGAGGACGTCGAGGAGCCGGTCACCAACACGTACGCCGGACCCGCCGGCCGCTGCGTGGCCCGCAACAATGTTTTCGTGGGCGAGTCGGGCATGCCCGACTGCAGCGGCACTGTGCAGGAGCCGTCGGCGTTCTACTCGTACACCTTGGACGACCCGAACTCGGGGAAGGCGATCGTCACCGCCGGCGCCGGAGTGCTCCGATGAGGCGCCGCACTTTCCTGGCCGCAAGGGGCGCGGCGGCGGCGGCCGGACCGGACGGGTTCGCCACGGTCGCCGGGTACGGGCCGGCCACCACCACCGGAGGCGCGGGCGGGCCGGTCGTCCACGTCTACGACAACTGCTTCCGCGACAACAGCTACGGGATCGCCTCGACCAACGACGCGGGCCTGTTCGTGGAGTGCAACTACTTCGTCAGCGTCAACAACCCGGGACGGGTCGATTTCAGCGGGCCGCTCGGGCGCATGGTGCGGCGCGACAACATCCTCGCCGACTGCAACCACGCCATCGAGGTCCGGGGCGCGGTCACGGACCCGAGGACCTTTTACCCGTACGCGGCCGACGGTGCCGCCTCGGTGCCCACCATCGTGCCGGCGGGTGCCGGCGTCGGAAAGGTGTGATCGGCATGCGCAGACTTGGTCCCGCGGGCGTGGCGGCGCTCGTGCTGGTCGCCGTGGTCGGCGCCGGGCAGCCGGCCGGGGCCGTGGCGGCCGCGACGGCGGACGGGTTCGCCTCGGTGTCCGGCGGCACGACGGGCGGCGCGGCCGGACCCACGGTCACCGTCACCACCGGCGCCGACCTGGCGAGATACGCCGGCGCCAACACCCCGTACACCATCATGGTCTCCGGCCGCGTCAGCGTGGGCGGCATGGTCACGGTGGTGGCCAACAAGAGCATCATCGGCGTGGGCTCGACCGCGGAGATCACCGGCGGCGGCCTCCAACTCGGCACCACGACGCGGCCCGGCAACAACGTGATCATCCGGAATCTCCGGTTCAGCGGGGCCTCGGACGACTCGATCAGTGTCACCAACGGCGCGCATCATGTCTGGATCGACCACAACGAGTTCCTTCCGGCGTACGACGGCTCGCTCGACATCAAACGCCAGTCGACTTTCGTCACCGTTTCCTGGAACCATTTCCGGGGCACCGGCAAGACGATGCTGCTCGGCCATTCCGACAATTACTCCGCCGACATCGGCTATCTCAAGGTGTCCTATCACCACAACTATTTCGACGGCTCCAACCAGCGGCACCCGCGGGTGCGTTTCGGCGAGCCGGTGCACGTCTACAACAACTACTATCGCAACGTCGGCCTCTACGGGATCGCGTCGACCGAGAACGCCGGCGTGGTGGCCGAGGGCAACTACTTCGAGAATGTCGCCCACCCGTGCCATTCGACCGGCGGCTACGCCGAGAGCAACCCGGGCCGGCTGGTGCAGCGGGCCAACGCCTTCGTCAACTCCGGCCCGTGCGAGGCGGGCGGCACGGTGACCGAGCCGGGCACCTACTACAGCTACACGCTGGACCCGGCCTCATCGGTGCCGTCGCTGGTCACCGCGGGCGCGGGTGTGGGGAGACTGTGATGCACGGCCTGCTCGCACTGCTCCTCGTGGCCGGCCTGTCCACCGCCCTGGCCGCGGTCTCCGCCGCCGACGGTTTCGCGTCCGGCCCCACAAGACGATCACCGGGATCGGCCCCGCGCCCACGATCTCCGGCGGCGGGTTCGACTTCTGCCGCTCGTCCAACGTCATAGTGCGCAACCTGACCTTCACGGTCAGCAGTCGCACCACATCTGGATCGACCACAACACGTTCGTCCGCCCGGTCGACGGCTCGGTCGACATCGTGCGGGGCGCCGACTACGTGACGGTGTCGTGGAACCACTCCGCCGGCACCGACAAGAGCATGCTGACCGGCCACTCCGACGGCGCCGCGTCCACCGACGTCGGCCATTTGAAGGTCAGCATCCACCACAACTGGTTCGACGGCTCCCGGCAGCGCCACCCTCCGGGTCCGCTTCGGCGAGCCGGTCCACGTCTACAACAACTACTTCGACGGCAGCGAGTTGCACGGGGTCACGTCCACCATGAACGCCGGCGTCCTCCACCAGCGGCTACGCCGACAGCGGCCCGGGCCGCCTGGTGCAGCGGGCCAACATCTTCACCGGCTCGGGTCCGTGCGAGGCCGGCGGCCCGGTCACCCCTTGGAACCGGCGGCGTCCGTCCCGTCCCTGGTCCAGGCCGGTGCCGGAGCCGGAGCCGGCCGAGCCTGATGGCGATCGGCGACTCCGCGGAACCGCGAGGACAGGTTGCGTCGATTCTTGCGTTGATCGAGAGTAGCGTGGCGGCGTGACTCCACGACTGACGAGCGCCCGCGCTCACCGCCTGGTCCGGCCTCGCACCGATCTGCCGCGGACCGTCGACCATGAGGTTCGCGCCGTGGTGATCGGTGGCGGGATCGCCGGGATGACCAGCGCTCTTCTGCTCGCCGAGCGGGGCGTCCGGGTGACGCTGCTGGAACGCGACGCCCAGTTGGGTGGACGGCTCGCGGCGTGGCCCCGGACGGTGGCGGACGGCTCATGGCAGATGGTCGAGCACGGTTTCCACGGATTCTTCCGTCAGTACTACAACCTGCACAACGTGCTCCGCCGCATCGATCCCGAGCTGTCGTTCCTCCGGCCGGCCGGCCGCTACCCCGTGGTTTCCCGGAATTGGCCCGAAGAGAGTTTCTCCGGCCTGCCCCGCCGGCCACCGGCCAATCTGCTGGCTCTCGTCGCCCGGTCACCGAGCCTGAAACTGCGGGAGTTGCGCGGCGTCGACGGCAAAGCCGCCGTCCCCTTGCTGAGCTACTCGCGCGCCGAGACCTACCGCCAGTTCGACCACGTCTCGGCGAAGGACTTCCTCGACACGCTGGGCATGCCGGCCCGGGCCCGGGCGCACCTGTTCGACGTGTTCGCGCACTCCTTCTTCAACCACCAGGAGGAGATGTCGGCCGCCGAGATGATCATGCAGTTCCACTTCTACTTCCTGCGCAATCCCGAGGGACTCGACTTCGACGCGCCCAGCCAGGACTACGAGACGGCCATCTGGGCGCCGCTCGCCGGGCAGTTGCAGGCCCTCGGCGGCGAGATCCGTACCCGGGCCGCGGTCGACCGGATCGATCCGGGCTGGACCGTCGTGCTGCGCGGTGGCGCCGAGCTGACCGCCGACCACGTCGTGCTGGCCGCCGACCCGCGCTCGGCCCGGGAGATCGTGGCCGCGTCCCCGGGGCTGACCGCACTCGCGCCCCGGCTCGCCGAGCAGATGGCCACGGTGGGGACGGCGGCGCCTTACGCGGTCAGCCGGATCTGGACGGCCCAGGACTGCGCACCCGGGCGCAGCGTCTTCACCAGTGTGGCCGAGGAGCCCACCCTCGACTCGGTCACGCTCTATCACCGCATCGAACGGGCGGCGGGCCAATGGGGCCGCCGGGGCGGTGGCAGCGTGATCGAGCTTCACGCGTACGCGGCACCCGACGGTGTCGACGCCGCCGAACTGACCAAGAGAATGTGGGCCGAGCTCGGGTCGCTGTGGCCGGAGACGACCGGCATGACCATTCTCGACGTCGACGAGCGCGTGGGCGACGACGCCCCCGCGTTCGCCCCGGGAAGCGACGCCACCCGGCCTGGAGTGCTCACCGACGCGACCGGGGTCTATCTGGCCGGGGACTGGGTGCGTGTGCCCTTTCCGGCCGGGCTGATGGAACGCGCCGCCGGCTCGGCGATCCTGGCCGTGAACGCCATCTTCGGTCATCACGGTGTTCGGGCCGCCCCACTGCTGTCGGTGGCCCCTCGAGGATTGCTGGCTCCCCGGTCCGGGCTCCGGAGGACACCGGCGGCGCCGGGCGCCGACCAGGGCACGATCGAGGCCTAGGCACGGCGAGGCAATGGTGGACGCTGCCGGCTGAAGGTTGGGTTTCTCAGCGATCGGGAACGATGGCGGCGGCCGAGTCGCGCGCGCCGGGGAAGGAGGCCCAGACATGTTTGACGTCGCCGTCCTCGTACCAGCCGAGGTTCAGGGCCATGGCGCGGACGATGGGCAGACCGCGGCCTCGATGGCCGGCCAGGGACAGCGCGGTCAGAAACGGGGCGCCGCCCGGATGGTGATCGGCGACGTCGAGGACGAAGCGGTCTTCGTGCCGCAGAAGCCGCACTGTGGTGGGTGGCAGGCCGTGTTGCAGTGCGTTCGTGGCCAGTTCGGTGGCGACCAGCGCGATGCGTCCGGAGACCTCGTCCAGGCCGCGGTGGTCGGCGGGTCGGGTCCCGCTGAGGGCCTGATGCAGTGATGCCCGCAGCGAGCGCAGCTCGTCCGGACCGGTGAGACGCCATCGCCGGAGCTCCTCGCTGGGCGGCGGCCGTGACCTGTCTACTTGATTCACCTCCGAGATGTGCCCTTTCTGGCGATGCTCAAGCGCAAACAACCCCTATTCAGTTTGTTTTGTACGCCCGACCGGGTGGTTTTCGGCAACGGACGGGCGGGGACATAGTGCTGCGACAACTGGCCGACCAGAGGAGTTCCCGTATGACTGTCATCGCTGACGCCGCTGTCCTTGCCGATGCCGCGACGAGCACCGACCGGGCCAGTGAGTTGATCATGGCGATGGCTGCTCTCCCGGCCGGGCACCCGTCTCGGGCCGGCCTGCGGGACCGGGCGATCGAAGCCTGGCTGCCCCTGGCCCGGCACCTGTCGAACCGCTACGCCAACCGCGGTGAGCCCCGCGACGACCTCTACCAGGTCGCCGTCGTCGGCCTGATCAAGGCCACCGACCGGTTCGAGGCCGACCGCGGTGTCGACTTCGCGGGATTCGCGATCCCGACCATCGTCGGCGAGCTCAAGCGGTATTTCCGGGACAAGACCTGGTCGGTACGGGTTCCGCGGCGCCTGCAGGAGCTGCGTCTGGCGATCACTGGCGCCAACAACACACTGAGCCACACCTTGGGACGCGCCCCGACCGTGACCGACATCGCCGCGTACCTTCAGATCAGCGAGGACGAGGTCATCGAGGGCCTCGAGGGCGCCCGCGCGTACAACTCGACGAGCCTGTCCACGCCGATCAGCGAGAGCGGCACCGAGCTCGGCGAAACCCTCGGCGGCGAGGACACCGGCTTCGCCGAGGCGGAGGCGCGGATCGCGCTCGGCCCGGCGATGGCCACCCTCGACGAGCGGGAACAGAAGATCGTCAGCCTCCGCTTTCACGGCAACCTGACCCAGCAGCAGATCGCCGAGCGGATCGGGATCTCCCAGATGCATGTCTCCCGGCTGCTGACCAAGGCGCTCACCAAGCTGCGCCGGCATCTCGACGCCGTCGACGCCTGACAGTCGTCCTGTCGCTCAACGGCCGGATCGGCTGTTCCGCCTACCCGGCCCCGGTCAGGTGACGACACCGCCGTCCGCTACGTGCACCGGCTGACCGGCACGGCCGCGCTATGGACGGCGATGCCGGTTCGGGGTGGTGCGAAGGGTGATGCTGGGACTGACGCCGTATCGGTCGCGGTAGGCGGCGCTGAACTTGCTCAGGTGGGCGAAGCCCCAGCGGCGGGCGATGGCGGTGACGGAGTCGCCGTACGCGGGGTCGGCGGCTCGCAGATCGAGGTGGGCCCGTTCCAGGCGCAGGTGACGCAGGTACGCCGTGGGGGTCCGGCCGTGGTGGCGGATGAAGGCCTGCTGGAGTGCCCGGATGCTGATGCCGGCCACGTCGGCGACCTGGGCGACGGTGATCGGTTCGGCGGCATGGGCGTGCATGTAGTCGACGGCTCGGTGCAAGGAAGCAGGCCCGATGCCTGCTGGTGGTGCGACGTAGGCCGTGGTCATCACCGTGTTGGGGAAGGTGATCAGCGCGGCGCGGGCCAGGCTGCCGACCAGGTGGTCGCGGACCAGGACGCTGTCCAACGGTGAGGCGACCGTGCTGGTCTGGTGATTGACCAGGCGCATGAGCTGCGACCAATAGTGCCCGGCGGCCGCGTCGACGGGGACGGTGCCCAGGAAACGCACCGCGGTCGCGTCCGAGGGGCTCCGCGCGCCGGCGGCCTCGTCGATCACGGACATCGGCAGGGTGAGTCCCGCGTAAACGCCGGGCCGGAAGGAGAACTCCATCGGTTCTCCGGGCTCGGCGATCCAGACCCCGCCGGCGGTGAAGGCGTGGTCGTGCCGGCCGGGCCGTCCGACCGTCAGCGAGCCGGCCAGCGCCACCATGGCGCTGAACATCGGCAGCGGCTCCATACGGATGTGACCGGTGAAGCCCCAGTGGCCCCGATTGAATCCCAGGGGTCCGGCGGCGGCGCTGACCAGGCCGAAGTTGAACGCGTCGCCGGGGTCGTCGATGCGGACCCGGTTGTCCACGTACAGATGTTTGATGAGCGTCTCGGCTCGGTCCGGGGCCGATGCCGCGAAGGCAGCGCGCCGGATCGGCCCGGTCATCGGCGTGCCGCCGGTACCCGCGTCCCCGCTCGATCGCTCATCCGGCACGTTATCCCTCACTCACCTTTCCGCGATTTTACGTCCGGCGCGGCGCTGAGCCGGTAAACGAAGTTCGGGTGGAGTGGGGTTGGCGTCGGTGGCGAAGCGGAGTTGAATGACCGCCAAGCGCGGACCGGTGAGCTCGTCGGCGAGCGTCAGGTCCGAAAACTCAAACAGAGTGGTTTTCGGGCCGCCCGCCGGCGGGCCGGGTCACCTCCCGGTGGGTGGCGTGTGCCGCTGGACCCGCGCGACTATGTCGGCGGCAACGTCGCGCAGTTTGCGGTTGCTGACCTGTGAGATCTTCGTCAGCAAGGCGAATGCCTCGTCCGGGCTGCAGTGCCGTTCGGCCATCACGATGCCTTTGGCCTGTTCGATGACGGCTCGGGTGGTCATCGCCGTGCTCAGACCCTCGGCCAGCTCGGTTGCGCGATAATAGAGGTGCGCGTTGGCCAAGGCCACCGCCACGTACCGGGCGAAGTCGCGGGCGATGTCGGCGGCGGCGTCCGGGAAAGCGTGCGGTCGGCGGCCGTAGGTGTTGAGCGCTCCGCTGACGGAGTCGTCGATGGTCAGTCCGACCGACAGCACGCTGCCGGCTCCGGCCGACGCGGCGCGGGCAGCCCATTGGGGCCACCGCTTCTCCGCGGTGGTGTCGGGTATGACGACGACATCCGCGTCAGCGGCGGCCTGCAGGCAAGGGCCGCCGTGCAGCCGGTACTGCCATTCGTCGAGCTGCAGGGCCAGGTCGCCGGTGAACGCGGCGGTGTAGGGGCTTCGCTCGGGGACCAGCGTGATGGAGACCTCGCCCGCCCCGGGTATCGTCTGCTGCGCGAGGGTGGCGACCTGCTGCAGGATCTGTTCGAGGTCGGTGTCGCTGTGCTTGATCGTCGCGAGTACGGCCAACGCCGCCTGGGCGTGTTGGTGGTGGGGCGTCATGAACGTGCGGCCGTCCTCTGCAGCGGACATAGCCGGGGTCTCGTCGTGACGCCGCGGCGTGAACAGGGGAATGCCCGAACCGTCGAATATCACTGCCGGGCAGGCGCCGCTGCTTGACGCCGACGGTCGAGGCGGGCGTGACCGCTCGTACCGTGAAAGGGAAGAATAACCGATGGGCGGGTGCCGACCGCTGAGGGTGGCCAGGCGCCTGGCCACGCCCGCCTCGGTGCAGCGCGAGCGAGCGAGCGACGGTATGGTGAAGTCTCTGCGGCGGCGTCTCGGATGGCGTCAGCGAGCCGGCGTCGAACAGCGGCGCGGACCCGGACACCAGCCTCCGACGGCGGAGTCTCGCAGCGATCCGCGCGTGGTCGGTCCGGGGCCGACATGTGCCCGATGCGAGGGCCTGGGACGATGAGCATCACCGATCCGCTGCAGCCCGCTGAGGCGTTCGCCCAGCTCGGCCGGATCAAATTGATCGACACCGACCTCGACGGGGTCCTTGACACGATCGCCGCCCTCGCGAAACGCACCGTCCCGGGCGTCGCCGAGTGCTCGGTGACACTGGTTCGCGATCAGAGGGCCTTCACCGCCGCGTTCACCGGTGAGCTGGCCCTGAGACTCGACGAGTCACAGTACAGGTCCGGCCACGGTCCGTGCCTGGATGCTTCCGCCGGCGCGACGACCCTCTCGTTGCCCGACCTCGCGGCCGAGAAACGCTGGCCGCGCTGGGTGGCGCTCGCGTTGCGGCACGGCGCGGGCAGTTCGCTGTCGATCGGACTGCCGGTTCAAGACGTCGTCACCGGCGCGCTGAACGTCTACGCCACCACGCCGCACGCCTTCGACCGCGAGGCGATCACGTTGGCCGAGACGTTCTCCGGATACGCCGCGGTGGCGCTGGCCAACGCCCACCTGTACGACTCGACGGCCACACTGGCCCAGCAAATGCGGGCCGCGATGGCCAGCCGCGCCGTCATCGAGCAGGCCAAAGGCGTCATCATGGCCGAACGGCGATGCACCGCCGACGACGCGTTCAAGGTCCTGGTCAAGCTGTCCCAGGACACCAACCACAAGGTGCGTGACCTCGCGCAGATCCTGGTCGACCAAGCGTCCGGGCTGGTTCCCGGCCCGCATCCGGAAAAGTAGTACCGGGCATTGCCAACAGCGGAACGCGGTTCACTGATGACGCGCTATCAGTTCGGCCGCCGTATCGGTCAGAGACTTTCGCTGCTTGGCGGCCTTTGCGCACAGATCCCGATAGGCGTCGTCGGGGCCGGCGGCGGTCGTCTCCAGCATGATGCCGATGGCCTGCTGGATCAGGTCGCGGGCGGTCAAGGCGCCGATCAGCCCCGTGGCCAGCTCGCGGGCCCCGGAGTCGAGGGCGGCCAGCGCCGGGATCGGCGCCTGCGGGTCGTAGGCGGCCCAGACGGCGGTGGTCAGCGCCTTCATCGGCGCCGGGTCGCGGCCGTAGAGATTGAGGGCCGCGATGGTGGTGCCCGATGCGGCGAACAGCGGAACGGACAGCGACGTGGTCAGGCCCAGCCGGCCCGCGGTGTCGCGAAAACCCGGCCAGGTGACGGTGGCGGCGATGTCCGGCACCGCCGCCGGCACCCCGCCGTCGAGGGCGTCCAGACACGGCCCGGCGTCGTCGGCGTACTGCGCCTGATCGATGGTTACGGCGAGGTCGCCGCTGGCCGCCACGGTGGCATAGGCGCCTTCGTGCCGGCTTGTGACTGACGCGTATTCGACGGCAGTGATCCGGACTGCGGCCAGTTGAGCGATGACAGTCAGATCCGTACCGATCTGCGTGCTGTCGTCGGGTGTGCCGGCCAACGAGACCAACCGATCGCGGAGGGAGCCGGCCGGCCCGTGATTCGCGTCGTGGGGCTGTGCCATTGTTCCTCTGATGTTCCTCGAGACTGGCATTGTGCGAGGTCATGGCCGCCGTGGTACGACCTCGTCGGGGTCGGCGATCGCCATGACCTGGGCGGTGATTCCGTGAGCGCCCCGGTACCAGAAAGAGCGGCCTTGTCCAATGGCGTAATTGTGCGCGGCGAGAAGAGCGTGAGTTCCCGCCGCGGCCAGGAAGGGAACGTGGGTGAGATCGCAGCACACGTCGCCGGTACGCAGCTCTTGGACCAGGACGGCGAGCAACAGGGGGGCGGTGTCGATGTCGAGGTCGCCGTCCACGGTGATGACGCTGAGCACATCGGTGGCCTCGCCGCTGTGCGGCACATCGTCAACACGCCGGGAGACGGCTACCCGGGTGTAGCCATCGGCGTCCGACAGAGTCGCTGGTGCCTCGTCGAGGAGCACCTGGCTGACCCACCGCGTCAGGCGACTGTCCAAGTGGCTGGGATGCCTCACGGTCATAGCACACCTCTCCCGTCAACTTGACCATGACGGGCACGTGGCTTGACCCGAACTCGACGATAGTCCCGGTGGCGGGCCGCCGCCACCGGGACGGCTCTACTTCGGGTGGACTCTCGCTGACGTGAACAAGGCAGGGATCAGGACCGGGTCGTCTCTCAGGTGCCGATGCGTGACACCGGGGTGAGGTCCTTCTCCAACTCGCGCAGAGCGTCCGCGTCGATGCCGAGGGTTCCCAGCAACGAGGCGTGCTTCTTTGTGTCGATCAACGTCGGCAGGTCCTTCTCGGCCCAGTCGGCCCGGGAGTGAAGCCCGCGAGATCGGAGCGTCGCCACCACTCCGGTCTTCTCGACGCACGTCTTCGTGGTGATGGTGGCTCCCTCTTGCCCGGGCCGTCCGCATCCTCCGGATGGGGGGACGCATCAGCCGGGCTGCTACCCCAACGTACCCCGGACAGCCGTTCCCCAGCGGGTCAGCCGGTTGCGAATCAACGTCGTCGTCCGGCGCGGCGATCGGGGCCCGGCCGCCGGTCAGCACATCGCGTCCGGGCGGCGTACGGTCGCGGTGGCGTAGCATTTCGCTCGTGCGGTGATCGATCCGTCGGGCTACGACGCCTCGAACCGCAGGGTGCGACGACCACGAGAGCGGGCGACAGTGAGCGTTCACTTGTCCAGGGCAGGCTCTTTGCGGCGGGTCGTGCTCAGTTGCGATGTGGCGGGCTGCCCCGTCCAGTCGGAACCGCCGGCCATCGAGGCGTGGCGTAACGACGCGGACGCCCGGACCTGGGCCCGGGAGCACGCGCCCGGCTGGACGTCCGACCCGGTCCGCCAGACCGATTACTGCCCCGGACACGCCGCGTCCAGTGTGGCCTCGGCCGAGCAGGCCGCGCCCCGGCCGACGGCTGCCGTCCGTGATTCTCGTGGCAACCCGCTCAACCGGGACGAGTACACCGAGCGTCTGCGGGAGACCCTCCGAGCCGACGACCGGCCGTCGGGACGGACGTTGACGGTCGCTCAGGCCACGGTCGCGGCCCGGCTGCTGGACGAGTTGGCCGGCGTCTATCGGGGCGAACAGCTGGGTGCGCTCGCCCGTGAGCTGTCCACGCTTCTCGACGGACGGCCCCCCGGCGGGCGCTGAGCCCGGCCGGTGTGCCGTAAGGCCCCGGCCGTACGGAACGGCCGGGACATCGCCGATGCCGTGAGCGGTGCCGTCGGCACCTCAGGGCCGGCGACGAGCGTCGCCGTCGCTCCCGGCCGGATCGGACGAGGAGCCGGTGGCGCTGGTCGCGGTGAGCGCCGCAGCGAACAACACCATCTGATTGATCGCGTTGAGGAAAACGAGAAGCCCGACCGACCCCGCGACGAGCCGATAGGCCGGGTTGGCCTCGGTGTGCTGCACGTAGAGCCGGCCGAGCGTCTTGAGCAGCTCCAGGCCGAGCGCCGTCAGCAGCGCGGGACCCAGCAGACGGCGCCACGGTATCCGAACGCGGGGCAGCCCGGTCAGCGCGCCGGCGGCCAGGACGGTGTCCACCCCGACGGCCACCCCGAGGCCGACCGCGCTCAGCAGCCAGTGGGACAGGGTGGCGCCGGTGTTCGTGGCGTCGACGAACCGGTTCGCGGTCACCGTGGTCAGGTAGGCCACCGCCAGGGACAGGGCCAGCAGCAACCCGAGGCCGGCGAGCACGAGAAGGTCGACGAGAATCCGGACGACGATGGTGCCCGGATATTCGGGCAGCTCCCAGATCCGCCGGATCGACGACCGCAGCGCGTCGACCCAGAACCACCCGGTGACGGGCAGGCCGATGAAGGCGATGACGCCGATGGTGGCCCGGGCGTGGCGCAGCGCCTGCACGTCGAGCTGGGGCAGGTCCTCGGCCACGGCCCGCTCCACCGAACGCAGCACCGCCGGGTCGTCCAGGACGAAGCCGAAGACGGCGACACCGAGCAGCCCGAGCGCGAACGTGGCGAAGAACGCGTAATAGGTGACGGCCGCCGCCAGGCGGCCGCCGTCGGCCTGGTCGTACCGGATCCCGGCCCGGACGAGATGGTCCAGCCACCCCACCCGGCGACGGAGTCGTCGCCAGGCCCCGAGAACGCGACCCCTGGTCATCGGCCCGCCCGGTCCGGTGCTGGAGGGTGGAGACGAGAGCAAGGGCGGATCATCAGGGCGACGAGGTCAGGTCCGGAATGTGGGCCGGGTCGGTGACGATGGAGGCGGCCAGGTCGGCGATGCGGGTGTTCCGGCGCCGGGAGTAACCGCGGATCAAGCGGAACGCCTCGACGGCATCGACGTCGAAAGCGTGCATGATCACGCCTTTGGCCTGTTCGATGATGACCCTGCTGTCGAGGGCGTGCTGGAGCTGCTCGGTCAGGGTCTGCTCCCGCAGCAGGGCGCGCTGGTGCAGCAGGCCGATCGCGGCGACGTCGGCCAGTGCCTGCACGACCGGCACGCCGGCGGCGTCGAAGCCGGCGCCCGCCGCCGTGCCGAAGACGTTCAGCGCTCCGATCACCTCGTGGCGCACCCGCAGCGGAAAGGCGTGCACCGTCCGGAATCCCGCCGCCACGGCCCGTGGGGCGAACAGCGGCCAGCGGCCGCTCGCCGCGGACAGGTGGGTCTCGGCCACCGGGCGGCCGCTGCGGAACGCCTCCAGGCACGGTCCTTCGCGGCTCTGCAGCTGGAACAGCTCGAGCCACTTGGCGTTGTCTTGCGAGGCGGCCATGAACTGCAGCTCGTGGTGGTCGTCGGCGAGCAGCATCCCGGCCGCGGTGGCGCCGATCAGGCCGGCCGCGTGGACCGTGACCATGTGCAGGAAGTCGCGCAGGTCGAAATCGTCGGTGAGGGTGTCGGCCGCTTCGACGAAGATCCTCGACAGTTGCCCGCTGGACAGAGCGGTCATTACGGCCGCCGTCCGGCACCGCGACCGGTGAGGCCGGTTCGAATCGGGTCGGTGGCTGGCGACATGACGCTCCCGGGTGACGTGCGAAGGACACGTGACGCCGGGGCCTGGGGCGACTGAACGACCGAGGCGCAACGTCTCGGGCGTTCACGGTGACTATACCTGTGCCGGGACCGATATGATTCCGCCGCCTGACCGGCACGATCATCGGTCGGCTCCCTGGCGCCGTGGCACGCCTCAGCCGAGGGCGGCCCCATGCGGAGGGGCCGGCATCCGCCTTCGCGGATGCCGGCCCCGTCCGGCCGATGCGCGCCTACTTCTTGAAGGCGTCCTTGATCTTTTCGCCGGCCTGCTTGACCTTCGAGGACTTTTCGTCGGCCTTGCCCTCGGCCTTCAGACCCTGATCGTCGGTGGCTTCGCCGATGCCCTGCTTGGCCTTGCCTTCGGCTTCCTGAGCCTTGTTATCGATCTTGTCGTCGAGTCCCATGACGATCCTCTCCCGCGCTCGCACACCGGCCTCGCCGGTTGACACGGCCTGGCTGCGGCAGCGGTTGCGTCCTGTTGATGCCCCCGGCCGTCGATCCGAAACACCTGGCCGGCGAGCATTCCCTGGGGCGGCGCTCCGGCCACGATCACCGTGTCGCCGCGGGAAGCCGTTTGCCCAGGACCGGCCCGGCTATCGACCAGGCACAGTGCTTGATGCCGCGGCCGCCCCTCGCCGGTCGCCCGCGGCGGCCGTCCGGACCCCTGCGGCCCCTTCTCGCCAGCGACACCCGCTGCCCGCGCCTTCAGGCGCATTCCCGTCCGGACGCCCCGGATCCGCCCGCTGTTTCGGCGACGATCCGATGCGCTTGTCATGAAGGAGCCGACAATGCCCTTGATGTGGGCCGACACCACTCGTCAACGCGCACGCGCACGACTGGCGGCTGCCCGGGGCGGGCCCGTGATCCCCCCGTTCACCGCCGCTCCGGAACTCGGCGGGGCCGGGTCCCGGGTGATGGTCGTCGAACACACCGCAACCGTCGACGACGGTCTTCCGCGCGGCGTCCGTACGGCCGGGGGCCTGGGCGTGGCGGATCATCCTGCTGGTCGGGGCGGTCATCTGGTGATCCGGGTCGTCGGTCTTCTGCGGGTGGTCGTGATTCCGGTAGTGGTCGCGTTGCTGCTGGCGGCGATGTTCCAGCCGGCCGCCGCCGGGTTGCGCAAGCGGGGGATGAACCGGTCGCTCGCGGCGGGGCTCGTTCTGCTCGCCTCGCTGCTCGTGGTGTTCGGCGGTCTCGCCCTGATCGTGCGGACCTTCATCGCCCAACTCGACGATCTGAGTGCTCCTGGCACACCCTGGTCGCCTACGTGCGCGCCACCGTGCTGGTCGCCTTGGTCGACGCCGTCGGCATCGGCATCGGCCTGGCCGTGCTGGGCGTCCCGCTCGCGCTGCCCCTCGCCGCCCTGGTGTTCCTCGGTGGCTTCATCCCGGTGATCGGCGCCACGCTGACCGGTGTCGTGGCCATCCTCGTCGCGCTGGTCACCGTCGGACCGGTCAAGGCGCTCATCGTTCTCGGCGTCGTGATCGCCGTCCAGCAGCTGGAGGGTCACGTTCTCCAGCCGGTGATCATGGGACGGGCCGTGGCGCTGCATCCGCTGGCCGTCATCCTCTCCATCGCCACCGGCGTCCTCGTCGCCGGCGTCGTCGGTGGTCTGGTCGCCGTCCCGCTTCTCGCGGTGCTCAACACCGCGGTTCGCTATCTGGCCGGGCATCCGGACGGGGAGCCCACCGCGGGCCGGGAACCACCGGGCACCGAACCGGCCGAGGGGCCGGAGATCCTGACCGGCCACAACGGCGACCGGCCGCCGGCCGGCAGCGAGGCCACGCCGGCCGGCGACGCCGCCCCGGCGGAAGCCGGCCGTCAACCGGTGCCCGGGGGCAGCGCCGGTGCCGGCTGAGGCCGGTGCTCCCGCAGTGGTCCCGCGACGACAGGAAGACCATGGCGTGCCGCTGGCCGGCCGTACGGTCAGCGTGGGTTATCTGGCCGAGCAGCCCCGGCCGATGCTGACTGTGCCCTGGGCCGGCGGAGGCACGTTCATCCTCCGGGTGGCGCGACCCGGTGCCGCATCGATGAGCGGTTCGCTGCCCGCCTCCGGGGTATAAACTGAGCACCGTAAATCCGCTTCGGCGGTGAAACGGCGGCCGTCCAGACTCCGCGGCCTTCATTCAGCCACGCCTGTCCCCGCGTGATCCCGTACGAGGCAGGCAAGTTTCTAGGAGTCGCGCCATGAGCGCATCTGTCACCGCACGCAGCCGGGTTGCCGGCAGTGATTTCGCCGCGCTGAACCGCCTGATCGTCAACGCCGGCCTGCTTGACCGACGGCCCGCCTATTACGCCGTACGGGCGAGCGCCGTGACCGTCTCGATGGCCGGCGCGTGGGCCGTCTTCTTCCTGACCGGGCCGTCCTGGTGGACCGTGGCCGTGGCGGCGGTCCTCGGCGTGGTGTTCGCGCAAGCCGCCCTGCTGGCTCACGACGTGGCCCATCGGCAGGTCTTCCGCACGAGGAAGCCCAGCGACACCGCGGGCCGGATCGTGGCCAACGTCGCCGTCGGAATGAGCTACGGCTGGTGGGTGGACAAGCACACCCGCCACCACAACAACCCGAACCATGACGACCTCGATCCGGACGTGCAGCCCGAACTGCTGATCTGGGCCACCGAGGCGGCCTGGGGGCGGCGGGGGATCAAGGGCTTCGTCAACCGGCACCAGGCCGGGCTGTTCTTCCCGCTCCTGACACTGCTCAGCATCGACCTGCGCATCTCGAGCATCAAGGCTCTGCGGCGGCCCGGCATGAGGCGCCGTGGCCTGGAGGCGAGCCTCATGGCCCTGCATCTGGCCGGCTACGGGGCGGCGTTGCTGCTGGTGCTCTCCCCGCTGCAGGCGCTGGTGTTCTTTCTCGTGCACCACGCGGTGTTCGGGGTGTATCTGGGGATGACCTTCGCGCCCAACCACAAGGGCATGCCGCATCCCACCGGTGACGAGGACTACCTGCGTAAGCAGGTGCTGACCTCCCGCAACGTCAAGGGCGGACGGCTGGTCGACATCGCCCTCGGCGGGCTCAACTATCAGATCGAGCATCACCTGTTCCCGGCGATGCCCACGCCGAATCTTCCCAGAGCGCAACCCATCGTCCGGGCGTACTGCGAGCAGGCCGGCGTCTCCTACGAAGAGACCGGCCTGATCATGTCGTACCGCCAGGCCCTGCGCCATCTGCACGCCGTCGGAGCGCCACTACGGGAGGCGCGCTGACGTCCGTTCCCGGCGTACAGGGCAGTGCCGAAGGCCTTGCTCAGAAGTGGGCCGGGTCCTGTGGGCCGCCGCCGGAGGGGGCACCGGCCGGCCCGCAGGACCCGCCCGAACCGTTCGTCCGGTGAGCGCTCACCGGCCGTCCAGGTCGGGCAGGCCGGGCAGACCGGCGACGATGGTCCCGGCCACCTCGCTGAGGCGGCGGTTGTGCCGGCGGGCGAAGTCACGGATCAGGGCGAACGCGTCGTCCGGGCTCACGGAGCGGGCCTGGGCGACGATGCCTTTGGCCTGTTCGATGACGACGCGACTGTTCAGAGCGCCCTGCAACTGGCCGGTGAGCACCTCGCCACGGCGGATGGCGCGTTCCTGCAGGATCCCGATCACGGCGACGTCGGCCAGAGCCTGCACTATGTTCTCGTCCGCCCCGTCCAGCTCGGTGGCGCTGCCGAACACGCCCATCGCGCCGATGACCTCCTTGCGCAGGCGCAGCGGGAAGGCGTGCACCGACTCGAAGCCGGCCTGGACGGCACGCGGCGCGAACCGGGGCCACTTCGCCGCCGCCCCGGCGAGGTTCACATTGGTCACCGGGCGGGCCGTGTGGAAAGCGTCGAGGCATGGGCCGTCGCCGTGCTGCAGCTGGAACAACTCCATGAGGCGGGCGCTCTCGTCGGAGGCCGCCATGAAGGTGAGCCGGCCGCGATGGTCGGCCAGCATCAGCCCGACCTCACCGGTGTCGAACAGGGCGGCAACGTGCTGAGTGAGCATCTGCAGGAACTCGACCACGTCGAAATCGTCGACGAGCGTATCGGCGACGTCGACGAAGACTGTCGCCAGCCGCTCAGCGGAAACGGTGCTCACCGCGATCTACCGCCCTTCTCCGGATCTGGTACTGACGGCAGTCACGACGGGCCGCTGTCGAAGGAAACCCTACGCGCCACCACGTCGCGGGCCACGTCGCCCAGGGCCCGGTCCTCGGCATACGCGTAAGCCCGCAGCCGGGCCAGCGCATCCGCCAGAGAGATACCCAGCTGGACCGCCACCATTCCCTGAGCCTGGAACAGCTCCGCCCGCTGCCCCACCACCTCGTCGTCCAGCCCGTCGGCGGCCGCACCGGGCGCGGCCCTGGCCTGACCGTCGAGCAGCGTGGTCACCGCCACGTCGGCGAAGGTCAGCGCGTCCCGGAACTCGTCGGCGGTCAGAGGCCCGGGCTCGTCGCGGAAGACGTCGAACGCGCCCAGCCGGGCCGCGCCGATCTGCAACGGGAACGCGAACACCGCCCGGATGCCTTTGCCGTGCAGCGCGGTCGCGTAGCCCGGCCATCGCCACATCGCCGCGGCCGAGAGATCGGGGACGAGCACGGGCCGGCGGCTGGCGAACGCGTCCAGGCACGGGCCTTCACCCAACGTGAACTGCAACTCCTCGACCGGCTCATAGGCCGGCTCGGACACCGCGGCGACGCCCCGCATCCGGTCTCCGACCACCACGCTGAGCCCGGCGCCGGAGGCGGACAGAGCGCGCCCGGCGGCGCTGCACAACCGGCGTAGGTTTCCCGCGACGCCGTGGTGGTCGCCGGGCCTCGACGGCTCGTCCGCGATCAGGCGAGCCACCCGGAGGGCGCGCTCATCCACGGGAGCCACGATACGGTTCGCTACGACGTGGGTGGCTTGTCATGGCTGCACCTCTCCCTGACTCGGGGAACCGCCGAGGGCCAGGGCAGGCATGTCCGATAGTCCAACCGTAGGCGTCACTTTACGCCGGGAACTCCTGCCGTGTCGTCGCGCGGGTCACCTCACCGGCTCGATGGAGCCGGCCGGGGACGTTTGTGATGGATCGTCTTGGGCACCCGGAGGTCTCGGAGGCGCCTGAGATCGAGCTGGGGCGTCGGCTTGGCGTCAGCTTGTGACTCCGCACAGGTGATCCTGCGGAGGAGGCGTACGGTGGCGAATCTCGGCGAAGTCCCATTGACCTGGTCTCACACCGTCCGGGGCGGGCTGGCGACCCTGGTGGTGGAGGGGACGCTGACCACGGCGTCGAGCGAGATGCTGCAGGGGGGCACCATCGGAATGCCCCACCGGAATGCGGGTGGGCTGCTGGTCGATCTGTCCGGCTTGGCGGTGGCCGACGATGATGCGGTCCTGGTATTCGCGGGGCTGGTGGCACGGGCCCTGTCTCATCCGGAGGTGCTGGTGGTGGTGTGCGCTCCTGCCGTCGAGGTGATGCGGCTTCTGTGCGCCAACGGCCTGGACCCGAGGCTGGTGTTCGACAGCGTGGCAGCGGGACGGGCGGCTCTGCTGGCCGACGCGCCGGCGATGACCGAGGATCTGCTTCCGGTCACCAGGGCCGCCCGCCAGGCCCGCGGCGTGGTCACCGAGGCGTGCCTACGGTGGGACGAGCCCGACCTGGTCGGGCCGGCGGCCCTGGTGGCCAGTGAGCTCGTGACCAACGCGGCGATGCATGCCCACACGATGATGACGATGCAGGTCCGGCTGCGTCCCTGCCATGTACGCATTGCTGTCTTCGACGGGTCCGGCCGGCCGGCGGTGGCCCGGCCTCCCGGTGACAGCGGACGCGGCCTGCACCTGGTGGACGCGGTCTCGGCCGCCTGGGGCTCGACGGCGCTGCCCACGGGCAAGGTGGTCTGGGCCGCGCTGAGCCGCGGTACCCGTTGACTGCCGGGTCCGGCGTAGCCGCTTGAGGGTCGAGGGCAGTCGGCAAGGATGAGCCGGTGGATGCCGAGTCGGTTCTGGTCTTTGCTCTTGCCGCTGTCGTCGTGGTCGCCGTGGTGCGATGGGTGGCGAGCCGTACGGGGCTGCCGGCCGCCGCGTTGCTGCCGATCATCGGCATCGGGTACGCCCTGTTGCCCGGCCCCAACGTCGCCCTCGATCCACACCTCATTCTGACCTTCGTCCTGCCGCCGCTGCTGTACAGCGCCGCCCTGGACTCGTCGATGCTGGCGATCCGCCGCAACCTGCGGACGGTGGTGAGCCTGTCGGTGGTTCTGGTCCTTCTCACCGCCCTGCTGATCGGCCTGGGCTTCGCCTGGTTCGTCACCGGAGCGACGCTGGCCGCCGGGATCGCCGTGGGCGCGGCGGTCGCGCCGCCGGATCCGGTGGCAGCGCTGGCGGTCGGGCGCCGGGTCGGGTTGCCGCCCCGGATCATCACGCTGATCCAGGGTGAGGGCCTGCTCAACGATGCCACCGCTCTCACCATCCTCAGCGTCGCGGTGGCCGCGGCGACCGGTGACGGGTTCTCCGCGCCGGCCGCGTTCGCGCAGTTCCTGCTCGTCGCCGCGGGCGGAGCCGCCGTGGGGGTGGTGGTCGCCTTCGCCGTGCGCCTGCTGTCGCGTCCCCTCAGCGGGGATCCGATGCTGGCGAACGCGGTCTCGCTGGCCACACCGTTCGGCGCGTACCTTCTCGGCGAGCGGATCCATGTCTCCGGCGTGCTGGCGGTGGTCGTCGCCGGGCTGATCGTCGGGCACCACACGCCACGATCCGCCTCGGGCGCGGGCCGGCTGCAGACGAGCGCGGTCTGGCGGCTGATCGACTTCCTGCTCGAGGGCCTGGTGTTCCTGCTGATCGGTCAACAGCTGCCGGAGATCCTGCATGGGCTCTCGGCGTACGACACCGGCACCGTCGTCGTCGCGGTGTCGATCACGGTAGGCGTCGTCCTGCTGCTGAGGCCGCTGTGGCTGGCGCTGACCCTGGTATGGCCCGGCGCGCTGCGCGCCCGCCGGAGCGGGGCCGGCATGGCCGAGGGGCGGCCGGCACGGTGGACCGGGCGGGATGTCGTCGTCCTCTCCTGGGCCGGAACGCGCGGCGTGATCAGCCTCGCTGCGATCTTCACGCTGCCGCTGGTCACGGAGACCGGGTCCCCGTTCCCGGCTCGGAACCTGCTGGTCTTCTGCGCATTCGTCGTCGTGCTCGTCACCCTGGTCGGTCAGGGCCTCACGTTCGCGCCGATCGTCCGCCGGCTCGGGATGCGCGCCGACGCCAACGATCAGGCCCGCCTGCGCAACGAGGCCCGGTCGGCGTCGGCCGAGGCCGCCCTCGCCGCGCTCGACGACCTGGAGGAGCAGGAGCACGACGACATCAGCGCCCCGGTGATCGAGACGATGCGCCAGCAGCTCCGAGCACGGCTGAGCCGTTATCGTGACCGGATCGTGCTGCTCCGCGAGAATGACGATTCGACTGCTCCGCCGGTCTCGCCGCGGTACGAGGCGGCGTTGCACGTCCGGCGGGTGGCCCTCGACGCCCAGCGGGACGAGTTCCTGCGCTGGCGTGATGCCGGGTGGTTGCCCGACGAGAGCCTGCGCGTCCTGGAACGCGAGCTGGATCATGAGGAGCGGTTGCTTCCGGACCGGCCGACCCGCCGGTGAACCACGGTGCCGCCGGTCGACCTGCGGCCCGGTCAGTGCGACGATCACACAATGACGCGACACCAACCGCCCATTGCTCGCGTCGGAGGATCATGAGCGAGCCCGCCCGGCGGCGCCCTGACAACCGGCCGGTGGAGGAGGTCATGTTCCCGGCGCTGCTGGAGGACGACATCGACGACCTTTACGACAACGCGCCGTGCGGGTTCCTCTCCACTCTGCTGGACGGGACGATCGCCAAGGTCAACGTCACCCTGCTCGACTGGCTCGGTCGATCCCGCGAAGAGCTGGTCGGCCACTGTCGTTTCGTCGATCTGCTGGCGACCGGCAGCCGCCTCTACCACGAGACGCACTTCGCGCCGTTGCTGCGGATGCAGGGCCAGATCGGTGGGGTCGCGCTGGAACTGCGCACCGTCGAGGGGGCGTCGTTGCCGGTTCTGGTCACTTCCGCCGTCAAGACCGGCGGTGACGGTGAGCCCGTGCTGATCCGGACGACCGTCTTCGACGCCCGTGAACGGCGCGCCTACGAGACCGAACTGCTAAGGGCACGGCAGAGCGCCGATCAGGACCGGGAACGGCTGCGCCTGCTGGTGACCGGACTGCAGCGCAGCCTGCTGCCGGCCACGCTGGCCGTTCCGCCGGGCATGGCGACCGCTGCCCTCTACCACATGGCGTCGCCCGACGAGGTCGGCGGCGACTTCTACGACCTGTTCCCGCTGGGCGGTCACCGGTGGGGTTTCTTCCTCGGCGACGTGCGCGGCAAGGGCATCGGCGCCGCGGCGGTCACCGCCGCCGCCCGCTACACGCTGCGAGCCGCCGCCGTCTACGACCCGGAACCGGCCGCGGTGCTGGCGAATCTCAATGCCGTGCTCTATCAGGACTATCGCAACCGGGGACACCGGCACTGCACCGTCATCTTCGGCGTGCTGGAGAGGGAGGGGACGGGGTACACCGCTTCGATCGCCGCCGGCGGGCATCCACCCGCCCTCCTGATCCGGGCGAACGGCGCCACCGACTATCAGAGCACCGACGGCGGCACACTGATCGGCATTCTGGCCGAGCCGCGGGTCGCGGCCCGCACGATCCGGCTGGACCCGGGTGACACCCTCATCCTCTACAGCGACGGGCTGACCGAGGCGCGCACAGCGCCGCACGGCGAGCGCTTGGGCGATGACGCGCTGCGGGATTTCATCGAGAGCCGAGGTCCCACCGAGGCCGCCGCCGCCGTTCGCGCCCTCACCGGCCTGCTCGCCGGCTTCGATGAGGTCGACGACGACGTCGCTGTGATGGCATTCAGCGT
Organism: Actinoplanes sp. NPDC048988; assembly: GCF_043197815.1. Lineage (NCBI taxonomy): Bacteria > Bacillati > Actinomycetota > Actinomycetes > Micromonosporales > Micromonosporaceae > Actinoplanes > Actinoplanes sp. NPDC048988. Next base: position 40,933 of record NZ_JBICTW010000006.1, read on the forward strand.
GTCCCGCGAATGATCCGTCGCGTCGCTGCCGGGTGACCGCTCAGCGGACGGGGCCGGTGGCCGGTTCGGCGCGGACCGCGAACGGGTGGCGGAGCACTCGCATCGCCTCGGCCCGGTGGTCGACGGCACTGAGGGAGATTGACTCAAAGAAGACGGCGAGGACGCCGGAGATGTCGTGCCGGCACCGCCACCCCCACTGTACGCGTGTTCGCCGGCACGGCGCGTAGAGTGGTGACCAACGGCCTCTCCACGATCACCGACGAGCGCATTCGGCGCCTACTTGCGGTGGTGCGGAGGCCGGCAATCGAGAGGTAGCCATCATGGCACCGACCACTCTTTCCGCGCCCAATGACGCCGTACGCCTGCAGTTGGACCCACATCCTTCCCGGACCACCGTCCTCGACGGGGCCTGGTGGCCTCGCTCGACGGATGTGGTGTCCGAACTTCCCCGTCTGATGGAAGCCCTGACCGGATTGCGTGGCGAGATCACGCACGTGCTGATCAACAGCGCCGAGTGGGACAGGCCCCACCCGCGGCGAGCCGACGCGGGCGGCCGGGCGGTGCGGCTCGGTTGGTTCACCTCCCAGCCGGCCGGGCTGATCACCGTCATGACCGACTTCGGCGACGACCGCTTCGACCTTCTCGTGGTGCCGCCGGACGCCACGCGGGCATCGGCCGACGTGGCCTTGGCCGCCGCCGCGGACGGCGCCGACACGCGGCGCTCGCCCGAATTGCTGACCGGCATCGAACTTGGCTGACGGCCGGGCCGACGGATCGATGGTGTCCGCTGTGGACGGCAATGGTCGCGGGCCGGCGCGTACGGTGACGTGGTGATGGTCCAACGGCACTGGTGGAACGGCAGCAAGACGGCGCGCTTTCGTCGTGATGTCTACATTCGCAGCGACGGGCGCCAGTGGGACGTGATGGTGCAGATCGGCGGGCTGGCGGGACGTCACCGCGTGCAGGAGTGCCCGAGCGGCAGCTCGGCCATGATCGTCGCCGGTGCGTGGCGTGGGTCGGAGCCCGGCTGGCAGGAGCTCACGCCGGCCTCCGGCGTCGCGCGTTCCCGCTGAATACGAGGGGCCGGCGAGCTCTGCTCAGACGACGGCGCCGCGCGGCGCGACCTCGATCGCGGCGACGCCTCGTCCATAGAGCACGACGAGCCGCTCGCCGTGTCTCGTCCGCAATGCCCCGGCGTCCTGGGCCAGGGTCGCGATGATGTGATCCAGCAGCGCGTCCTGATCGGAGATCGCGGGATCGTCGTAGGTGAGGTCCATGCGATCGCCGCCGACGAGCCGTACGCGCAGCACTGTGGTTGCCATGTGGTGACGCTACCCGGGTCCGACCGGCGGCGGCGGGTTCGCCGGTCGGGCATCGTGGCATCCGCACGCACCGTTTCGCCGGTGTAGCCTTACGGCCGATGGACTCGTTCGGGTGACTTGGTCGTTCTCGACCAGCACGCCGACTATTGCCTCCGAGCCGGGACGGGTGCCGTGCACTCCCGCTTGATCGGAGGCTCTGATGAGCCTGCCATGCGTTTGCCCCCGGCCGAGACCGAAATCCCCGTGGCGGTGGCTGTCGTGACCGGCCGTTTCGCCCATGGTCTGCCGCCGGAGAGCCCGGGGGAGCTGGCGTCGGTTCTGCGGGCGGCCGGTGGCGTTGCCACGGTCTGCGCGCATTGCCGCGCCTCGCTCGAAGCGATCTCCGGGGTGGGCCTGACCTTGTTCACCGGCTCGGCACGACGGTTCGTGCTGAGCGCCGACGGGCCGCTGATCGACCTGGTCGAGGACCTCCAGATCAGCCTCGACCAGGGACCCTGTCTCGATTCGGTGCGTTCCCGCACGCCGGTGCTGGTCGAGGACCTGGCCGGCGCCGAGGCGACCGTACGGTGGCCGGCCTTCTCGGCGCAGGCGCGGCAGGGTGGCGTCGCGGCGATGTTCGCCTTCCCGGTGTTCGTGGGCGGGACGCCGGTGGCGGTGCTGGACATGTGCCGGGCCAGTGCCGGCCCTCTGGCCCGTGACGACCAGGACCGCGCCACCACCTACGCCGCCGCGGTGGCGGTGCTGCTCGTCGAGGACGCCGGACCGGACGCCGGTGGCCGGGACCACGCCGGGGCGGCGGTGCCGGCCGCCTCGGCCCGCGTCCAGCGGGCCACCGGCATGGTGATGGGTCAGACCGGGGCCGGCGCGGCCGCCGCGCTGCACCGGTTGCGGGCGCACGCGTTCGCCCAGGACCGGCCGCTGCTCAGCGTCGCCGACGACGTCCTGGACGGCCGGCTGCGCTTCGAATCCACCTCGAGCGAATGACCGGCCCGGCCGGGCTCGGCGAACGGTCGATGCCCGCGCAACGGGTCGGGGAGGTCTTCGTCGTGCTGGCGGACACGCTCGCCGAGGACTTCGAGGTGACCGGCGTCAGCGGCCGGCTGGCCGGCCACTGCCTGGAGCTGACCGACGCCGACGGAGCCGGGGTCATCGGCGCCGGCGCCGACGGCGACCTCGAACTGATCGCCTCCACCGACGTGACATCCCGTCCCGGACGCCGCCGTGCCGCCCCGGCCTCATTTCGACCGGTCCGCGCGGACCGCCGGCTACCAGGGGCGCACGCCGTCCCGATGCGTCACGGCGCCCAGGTGATCGGGGTGCTCAACCTGTTCCGCCGCGACCACGGGCCGCTGTCGCCGCGCGGCAGACAGATGGCCCGGGCGATGGCCGACGGCACTGCCACCGTTCGTGGGACCGGCCGTAGGCCGCCGGGCGGCGCAGCCGCGCTTCGTGCCGAAAGCCGACCTGGTGGCGATCGTCCATCACCGGCCGGTTGAGGTAGGTTGGGACGAAGCGAGGCATTCCTTCTCGCCGGCTGCTCCAGTCCTCGGCAGTGCACCCATGCTGACAGCGTGTCGGGAGCAGCCGTGCCTGAAGACAACCATCCGGTTCCGCCGGATTCCGTGAAAGTCGATCGTGGCCGGTTGGCTTCGGTCATCACGGGAGACGGCGCCCGCGCCGCTCCGTTGACGAAGCCCTATCTGCTCACCACCCTGACCGATCGTCGTGGGGTAGCGGTGGCCGTCACCGGCGATGCCACCACCGCGGTGGTCGAGATGGCCGTGCACGGCGAATGGTCTACGCGCTTCGGCGACCAGATCGCCACCTGCCTGCGGCTCTGTCTGGCCGGCCCATCAGTCACCGCCATCATCGACCTGCATGATCTCGAGGATCCGCTGGGATTGAGCATGCCGTTCTGGATGGCGGCGTGGCGCCGGGCCCGATTCGACACCTCGCCGGTCGACCTCGTGCTCTGCGTGCCCGGCGCGAGCGCGCTGGGCCGGCGGCTGCGTGCCGCCGAGGGACCGCAACTGTTCGCCGGCCCGGCGCAGGCCCGTCCGGCCGTCGCCGCGCAGGTGTCGCAAGCCGACCGGCTCCAGGCCCGGCTGGCGTCGCGACCGCATTGCATACGCGCCGCCCGGGACCTGGCGCGGCAGGCCTGCAACGCGTGGAACCTGCACCATCTGGTGCAGGACACCGCGCTGACAATGTCCGAGTTGGCCACCAACGCGGTCGAGCACGCTCGCACGGACTTCGTCGTCACGGTGTCCCGCCAGGCCCGCCGGTTACACGTGGCGGTTCAGGACGGCGCCCCGCAGTTCCCGCGTCTGCGCCGGCCGGATCCGCCCGGGCCGGCAGCGTCGCCGGGCGGCCGTGGCTTGGTGATGGTGGACCGGATCGCCGCCGCCTGGGGAGCCATGCCGACCCGGGGTGGCAAGGTCGTGTGGGCCACGCTGGAGTGAGCGCGGTCGCCGGCGCGGATCTGTCGGAAACACAGGCGGCCTCTACACTTTCGGGGAGGGTCGGACGCCGGACATCTGCGCTAGCGTTGGTGTGCCGGGAGGTCTTTCCCGGCCGGCTGCCCCAGTCCCCGGTGGCGCACCAAGTGCGACTGTGAAGCCAGGGAGTAGCTGTGGTGATCCTCGACCCTTCTCCGAGAACGTCGTTCCCGAAACGGCCGGGTGGCCCCGCCGTCCGAGTCGCTGCCGCACGGTGACAGTCACGCAGGGCGGAGAACAGAAGCCGCCGATCGAGCCGCCCTATCTGCTCACCCCGGCCGCCGAAGGCCGCCGCCCAGGCGTGGCCGTGGCCTGTGACGCCGGCATGACGATGGTCGAGATGGCGGTGTACGGCCGATGGACGCCCGATCTGGCCGACCAGGTCGCCGCCGCGCTGCGCATGTGCCTGGCGGGTCCGGTGACCACCATCATCGTCGGACTGCACGATCTGACCGATCCCGACGGTGCGAGCCTGTCGTTCTGGCTGTCCTGGTGGCGGGCGGCCCGGTTCGAGCCCGTGCCGGTGCCGGTGCTGTTCAGCATCGCCGAAGCCACCGCGCTGGGCCGGCGTCTGCGGTTCCGGCAAGGACCGCAACCCCGCGTCCACGCCACCGTGCCCGAGGCCCGCGCCGCCGCCGCGCGGAGGGCCCGGGCCGACAGCCGGCAGATCTGGCTGGCGCCCCGGCCCTCCTCGGTCAAGGACGCACGCTCGCTGGTCACGCGGGCCTGCCACGACTGGAACCGGTCCAAGTTGCTGCCGGACATGTCGCTGATCGCCTCCGAGCTGGCCGCCAACGCGGTGGAACACGCCCGCACCGACTTCGTCGTCACCACGTGGTGCCACGACGCGCGACTTTATGTGGTGGTCCACGACTGCGTCAGCGAGTTCCCGGTTGCGAACGACCTGACGGTCGCCGGCCGGTCGGCCCCGCTCGCCGAACGGGGACGGGGCCTGCAATTGGTGCACGCGACGGCTGCCGCCTGGGGCGCGGTGCCGGCACCGGACGGCAAGGTGGTGTGGGCCGCCGTGACGTGACTGTGTCAGCGGGCGGCTCGCAGTGGTGCTCCGACCTCGTGCAGGTGGCGCAGGGCCTGCCGATACGACTCGATCAGGCCGGTCTGCTCGTAGGGCACCCCGATCTCGGCGCAGTACCGCTGGACGATCGGCTGCACTTTGCGCAGGTTGGCGCTGGGCATGGCCGGGAACAGGTGGTGTTCGATCTGGTAGTTGAGGCCGCCCAGGGCGACGTCGACGAACCAGCCGCCGCGCACGTTTCGGGACGTCAGCACCTGCTTGCGCAAGTAGTCCTCGTCGCCGATGGGATGCGGCATCCCCTTGTGGTTGGGCGCGAAGGTCATGCCCAGATAGACACCGAACAAAGCCTGGTGCACCAGCAGGAACGCCAGCGCCTGCAGCGGCGACAGGACGAGGACCAACGCCGTGAAGTAGGCGGCGGCGTGGACCAGGAGCAGCCCGACCTCCAAGCCCGGCCGCTTGACCGCGCCGGCCCGTAGAGCCTTGATGCTGGAGATCTTCAGGTCGAGGCCGAGCAGTGTCAGCAGCGGGAAGAACAGGCCGGCCTGATGGCGGGTGACGAAGGCGGCCAGTCCGCGGCGGCCCACGGCTGATTTCGTGGCCCAGATGAGGACCTCGGGCGCCACGTCCGGGTCGAGGTCGTCGTGGTTCGGGTTGTTGTGGTGACGGGTGTGTTTGTCCATCCACCAGCCGTAGCTCATGCCGACGCCGAGGTTGCCGGCGATGCGGCCGGCGATCGCGCTGGGGCCCTTGGTGCGGAACACCTGCCGGTGGGCCAGATCGTGGGCGACCAGCGCCAGCTGGGCGAAGGCCACGGCCAGCACCGCCGCGACGGCGAGGGTCCACCAGGAGGAGCCGACGAGGAAGAAGGCGGTCCATCCGCCGGCGGCCAGCATGCCGACGAGCGTGAGCCGCAAGGCGTAGTAGGCGGGCCGGCGCCGCATCAGGCCGAGCGCGTTGACCCGGCGGTTGAGCTCCGCGAAGTCGCTGCCGGTCGTCGAGGGGCGCCGGAGCGTGGTTGCCGTCATTGTCCCAGTGTGGTGGCGGCGGCTCGGAAGATCAGGAGTGGCAGACCCCAGCGCCGTGGGGGTGCTGGCACCCCTGCGGCGCGCGATGATGGTGTCATGGACTTCGCGGACCGTCTGCTGAGTGGCCTTCGCGCGACCGGGCACGGCGTCTTCGCGATCGGTCTCGGGTTGCTCAACGTGCCCGTGTTCGCCCTGTGGGTGTGCGGCCTGGTGCTCAGCCCGGTGCCGGTGCTCGGAACCGACCTGCTCCACGTGACCACCGTGGTCGTGCGGTGGCGGGCCGGCCTGGAACGGCGCCTCGGCGCGCTCGCGGGTGTGCCGATCACCCGCCCGTACCGGCCGCCACCGGACCGGGCCGAGCTCGGTACCCGCCGATGGCTGCGGTGGATCATCACCGACCCGGCCACCTGGCGTGACATGGCCTGGTTGCTCCCGGGGGCGGTGGTCGGGGTGACGCTCGGCGTCATCACGGTGCTGGTACCGGCGTACGGCCTGGCCGGGGTTGTCCTGCTGCCCTTGTGGCTGTTCCTGAGCGGGGTGTGGTTCGGCTACGGCCTGTTCTGGCCGACCGCGAACCTTGGTGAAGCTTGGCTCGCGCTCCCGCAGGGCCTGGTCCTCGCCGCCGCCGGGCTGGCTGTGGCCCCGCTGCTGCGCCGGACCGACCTCCTGTTCGCCCGGCTCTTGCTCGGGCCGACCTCGGCCGCCGAGTTGCGCCTGCGGGTCACGCACCTGACCACGACCAGGGCCGGCGCCATCGATGCGCAGGCCGCCGAGCTGCGCCGCATCGAGCGGGATCTGCACGACGGCGCCCAGGCGCGGATGGTCTCGGTGGGCATGACGATCGGGCTCGCCGAACGCCTGGTCCGGCGAGACCCGGCCGCGGCGCTCGAGCTCCTGGCCGAGGCGCGCGCGTCCAGTACGGCCGCGCTGGTCGATCTGCGTCATCTCGTCCGGGGCATCCACCCGCCGGTGCTCGCCGAGCGCGGGCTGGAGGGGGCCGTGCAGGCCCTCGCGCTGCATCTGCCGATACCGGTCGAGGTGACCTCGCACCTGCCGGGCCGGCTGGAGACGCCGATCGAGTCGGCGGTCTACTTCGCGGTGGCCGAGGCGCTGGCCAATCTCAGCCGGCACAGCCGGGCCGGCTCGGCCTGGGTGTGCCTTCGGCACGCCGAGGACCGGCTGGTCGTCGAGGTCGGCGACGACGGGATCGGCGGAGCCGACGCCACCCGCGGCACCGGCCTGGACGGCATCGAACGCCGGCTGGAAGCGTTCGACGGCACGATGATGATCTCGTCGCCGCCGGCCGGCCCGACCGTCATGACCTTGGAGGTGCCGTGCGCGTTGTCATCGCCGAAGATCTGACGCTGCTCCGGGACGGGCTCATCCGCCTGTTCAAGGCCTTCGAGTTCGAGGTGGTGGAGGCGGTCGACAACGGACCGGATCTGCTTCCCGCCCTGCTGCGCCATCGACCGGACGTGGCCGTCATCGACGTACGGCTTCCACCCACGCACACCGACGAAGGGCTGAAAGCGGCCATCGCCGCCCGCGCCGCCGTTCCCGGGCTCCCGGTGCTGGTGCTCTCCCAGCACGTCGAGCCGCTGTACGCCCGTGAGCTGCTCTCCGACAGCGGCCGGGGGATCGGTTACCTGCTCAAGGAGCGCGTCTCCGACGTCGAGGAGTTCATCCGGGCCGTCGAGCAGGTCGCCGCCGGGGGAACCGCCCTCGACCCGGAGGTCGTCACCCAGCTCCTGGCGCGCCGGGAACCGCTGGCCGGCCTGACCCGGCGCGAGCGCGAGGTCCTGAAGCACATCGCCGAGGGCCGGTCCAACGCGGCCATCGCGGCCCAGCTGTTCATCACCGAGAAGGTGGTCAGCAAGTACATCAACAACATCTTCAGCAAGCTGGGCATGCCACCGTCCGATGACGACAACCGGCGGGTCTTGGCGGTGCTCAGATATCTCGATGCCTGATCCGCGCCGCACTTCGGCGGTCGCCCCACCGCACCGTGACCCGAGGAGCCCTGTGGCCCGATCCCAGCCGACATCCACAACACGGAGTTCGCGGAGGCGTCCCTCAGCCCCCGGTGATCCGGATGGTCGCCGTCGGGCTGCTCAGGCCGAGCTGCCCGCGGCGACCGCCGCGCTCGATCGCGCCCGTCGCGCATGCGACCGTGCCGAGCGGGACGTCCGGCACGTGTGACAGCAGCTCGACGACGCACTCGGGACCGTCATGGTGTCGGCAAGGTGGCCAGCGCGAAGGGCCTGACCCGCCTCTCCGCGGCTCAGGCCCTTCCCATGCAGCCTATGCCGCGAGCACCGGGCCGTAGCGGACGGCGGTGACGGTTACCCCGGCGGCGCGTAGCTTGGCCGCGTATGCCTCGCCCTCGTCGCGCAGGACGTCGCATTCGCCGGTGATGATCAGGGCCGGGGCAGGCTGGTGAGGTCGTCGCTGGTGGCCCGCTGCACCGAGTCGACGACCTTGCGGCCCTGTTCGGGGCCGAGCTCGGCCAGGAAGGGCGGGGTGTCGGTCGCCTGGGCGAAGGCCAGAGCGGCCGGGTTCGAGCGCGTAGTTCTTCGGATTCGCGGTCATGACGAGCTCCTGGAAGGTCAGGCGGTGGCGCGGGCGGCGGTCTCGATGAGGTCGGCGACCTGCGCCGGGTTGTGGTGCATGACCAGGTGCGGGGCGTCGATCTCGACGACCTCGCGCAGGCCGGCCCGCTTGTAGCCGAAGCGCTCGACGTCGGGGTTGATGGTGTGGTCGGCGGACGAGACGATGCCCCACGCCGGCTTGGTCTTCCAGGCGGCGACCGAGGCCGGCTCGGAGAACGCCGCCGCGGACAGCGGGCGCTGGGAGACCGCGAGGACCTCGGCGACCTTCGGGTCGACGCCGGCGGCGAACACCCGCGGGAACGCGTCGATCTTCACCGAGACGTCGGTGCCGGGCTGTCCGCCGGCGACCGGGTACGGGGTGTAGACGAGGTTCGCGGTGAGCTCGGAGTCGGGGAACCCGCCCTGCAGCTGGCCGAGGCTCTCGCCCTCCTCGAGGGCGTAACCGGAGACGTAGACCAGCGCGGCGACGTTGGCGGCGACACCGGCAACGGTGATGACCGCACCACCGTAGGAGTGGCCGGCCAACACGACCGGGCCGTCGATTGCCTCGACGAACGCCTTCACCGAGGCGGCGTCCTCGGCCAGGCTGCGGTTGTAGACCGGCGGGACGAACACCTGATGCCCGCGGTCGAGCAGTTCGCGGGTGACCGGCGCCCACGAGGCCGAGTCAGCGAAAGCGCCGTGGACCAGAACGATGGAAGACATGGTGTTTCCTTTCGAGGAGTTGACGTGTCCATCGTCAGTGGGGCGTGAGACGCTGCCGTCGGTCGACTTACTTACGAACCGCCGGGTGGGCTGTGACGCCGATCGCGTACCTCTCGGCGAAAGGTGACGAACCGGCATCTCGCGCCATGGTGTGATGCATGTCCGCCAGTCGTACGTGCTGCCTGGCGGTTCCGGCGAGGCAAGGTTGGGCCATGACGGTGCGGCGATGAGATCACTCGGGGATCGTCGTGGCTGATCCGGCCGTGCGCGTCGTGGTCTTCGGCGGCCTGCGGGTCTGGCGCGACGGCGACGAGGTCGACCTCGGTTCGGTGCGTCGGCGCATGGTGCTGGCGACATTGCTGGCCGCCCGCGGCTCGGCGGTCGGGCTGGCCGAGCTGATCGACACGGTCTGGGGCGAGGAGCCGTCGCCCAGCGCGCCGAACCAGCTGCACCGGCTGATCGGGCAGATCCGGCGCCTCTTCGAGCCGGAGCTGCCCATCCGGGCGGCGGGCCGGTGGGTTCTGCCGGTGGGCGACGGCTACCGCCTGATCATGGACAGCCGTGCCTGCGACCTGATGACCTTTTTCGAGCTGACCGCCTCCGGCGGCGATGACCAGCGCCGGTTCGAGCGGCTGTTGCGGCTCGCGGTCGACCCGCCGTTCGCGGGCCTGCCGGAGGACCTGCTCGAGCGTCCTGCCTTCGTGGCGGTGCGCGCGGCCCGGGCCCAGATGGCGGTGGATGCGGCCGACCTGGCGATCGGCAACCCGCGGGCCCGGGATTATCTCCCCCTGTTGGAGCAGTACGCCGCGGGGAACCCGCTGCACGAGCCGCTGCAGGCGCGTTTGATCCGCCTGCTCACGGTGGTCGGCCGCCGGGCCGAGGCTCTCGTGCTGTTCGAGCAGGTGCGCCGGCGGCTCGCCGAGGAGCTGGGCGTCGACCCGGGCCCGGAGCTGCGGGCCGCGCACTTGGCGGCGCTGGCCGATCCGGCGAGCGCCGACCCGCACCGTCCGGCCCAGCTCCCGCCACGCCTGCCCGGTTTCACCGCACGCGAGGACCTGAGCCGGGCTCTCGACGACGGGGACAGCCCGATCGTGGCGCTGATCGGCATGGGCGGCACGGGCAAGACCTCCCTGGCCATCGACTGGGCACACCGGCTGGCGCCGGACTACCCGGATGGGCAGCTCTACCTCAACCTGCGCGGTTTCGACCCGGCCGGACGGCCGACACCGCCACTGGAAGCGCTGACCACGCTGCTGGAATCGGTCGGTGTCGACCCGGCCTCGGTCGGCGACAGCCTCGACGCCCGTTCGGCGCGGTTCCGTTCGGCCGTGGCCGACCGGAAAATGATCGTGCTGCTCGACAACGCGCGTGACTCCGAGCAGGTCCGCCCCCTGCTGCCCGGCTCGGCCGGCTGCCGGGTCATCGTGACCAGTCGCAACCAGTTGACCGGCCTGGTGGCGCGCGAGGCGGCCCGGCCGGTTCCGGTCGGCCGGCTCGGCGCCGCGGCATCGCGTCAGCTGCTCAACCGGCGGCTGGGCCCGTCCCGTCTCGCGGACGAGCCCGCGGCCACGGACGAGATCATCCGCCTGTGTGCCGGTCTGCCGCTCGCGCTGTCGGTAGCGGCGGCCCGCCTGGCCGTCAACGCCGCGGCGAAGCTGGCCGATGTGGCAGCGGAGCTGGACCGCCGCCGCCTCGACGCGCTGGCCACCGGCGAGCCGGCCGACGATCTGCGGTCCGCGCTGTCCTGGTCCTACGCCACGCTGACAGCTCCGGCGGCCCGCATGTTCCGGCATCTCGCCGTGCACAGCGGCGCCGACTTCGCCGCTGACTCGGCCGCCAGCGTCGCCGGGCTGGACGAGGCCGGCACCCGCCGTACGCTCGCCGAGCTCACGGTCACCAACATGCTGACCGAGCTGGGCGCAGGCCGGTACACCGTCCATGATCTGCTGCACGCGTACGCCGGCGAGCTGCTCACCGGCGACGAGCGCATGCGGGCCGAGCGGCGCCTGGTCGACCACTACACGCACAGCGCGCACAACGCCTACCTGACCACCCGCCGGCCACCGGCCGCCACGCTCGGCCCACCGCCGGCCGGGGTCGTTCCGGCGACGTTCACCTCCTTCGCCGAGGCCGCCGAATGGTACGTGCGGGAACGGGCCGCGCTGGCCGGCGCCATCGACCTCGCCCACGCACGAGGCTGGTGGCGCGAAGCGGCCCTGATGATCGTCGACCTGCGGCCGATCCGAGGGCAGATCCTCGAGCCGCTGTCGGCCTCGCGCGACCAGACACTGCGGGTGCTGGACGCCGCCGGCGCCGGGGCCGAGCCGGGCCTGCACGCCACGCTGCTCCGGGAGGCGTCCATCGCCGTCCGGGGGACGGATCCGGGGCGGGCATACCGCTTCCTCGAAGAAGCCCTGTCCATCGCCGAGCGTGCCGGCGATCTGGCGGGGCAGGCCCAGCTGCACCGCAGCCTCAGCGAGATCCCGTCGCTGCACGACGACGGGTCGCGACTGCGTCACGCGTACCGCGCGGTCGAACTGGGCCGAAGCTGCGGGGAGCCCATCGTGCTGATGTTCGCGCTGGTAGCCCTGGCACAGCGCCTCGACGAGGCGGGCGACATCGTGGCGGCCGAGGCCCCGTCCCGGGAAGCCTTCCAGCTCAGCCTGACCGTGGGCACCCGCGAGGATCAGGGCATGCTCGCCGCGCGGCTGGCCGACCTGACCTCGCAGCTCGGCGACTACGGCGCCGCTGTCGAGATGGCCGAGGTCGCCCTGCAGCACACGCTCCCGCAGGACACGCTCATACATCTGCCCCTGCTCGCCCTACTCGCCGAGGCTCGTCTGCGATGCGGTGATCCCGTCGGCGCCCGGAGTGCCGTCGCCGCGTATCAGCAGCTCGTCGGAACGTCGGCCGACGCGTACGTCGAGTACGTCGGGCAGGCGGAGTTCGACCGCTACCAGGAGAAGGCGGACGCGGTGCTGGCCGAGCTCGAGGGCCGCTGACCGTCGCGTACACGTCGCATGCACTGATCGCGCACTGGCTCGTGGTTTCGTTCAACCCTCAACCATTGGGGGAGGGAATCGAATGGGCCACCCGATCATCGGGCGCGAGCGGGAATCGGCTGATGTCCGTGCGCTTGTCGACGCCGCGGCACACCGGCCGACGGTGTCGGTGCTGTGTGGCGAGGCGGGCATCGGTAAGACGGCGCTGCTCGAGACCGCCGCCGGCCATGCCCGTGACCGTGGTTACCGGATCCTTCGAGCCGGCCCGGCCCGCAGCGGTCCCTTCGCGCTGGTGGACGGCTTGCTGGAGCAGGGCGGCATCGAGCTCACCTCGCTGCCGCCGCCGCTGGGCCGGGCCTTGTCGAGCGCCGGAGCGGCCGACGAGTCTCTGATCGTGACGGCGCTGGTGTTCGCGCTGGAGTCGCTGACCCGCGACGGTCCCCTTCTGGTGGTGGTCGACGACGCGGACCGGGCGGACGCCGAGTCGCTTCGGGTTCTCACCGCTTCGGTGCGCAGCGCCGCGGCGGCGCGAGTCGTTCTGCTGGCCGGTGCGCGCGATGTCACGCTGGCCGCCCGGCTCGGTCTGGGCGTCGCCCGCTACGACATCGGGCGGCTGTCCGATGACGCCGCGGCGCGGCTGCTGGCGGGCATGCGGGCGCCGCGGGACACCCGCCGGCGCCACGACGTTCTGCGGCGAGCCGCCGGCAACCCCCTCGCGATAGCCGTGCTCGGCGATCACCGCGCACGTCTGCCCGTGGAGTTCACGCAGCAAGTGCAGGAGCTGCCGGAGGCGACGCGATGGTTGCTGCTGCACGCAGCCGTCGCTGATGACGCCGAGCCGATCACCACCATGACCCGAGCGGCCACCGGAAGTGACGATCTGACCGCCTGGGCCCCGGCCGAACGGATCGGGCTGATCACCGTACGCAACAGCCTGGTGCGCTTCCGCCATCCTTTGCTGCGCGCGGCCTGCGCGACCGGCGACGTCGACCGGGCGCACCGCAACCTGGCGGACGCCGCCACCGATCCGTACCGCCGGGTCGAGCACCTCGTGCAATGCACGCCCGGACGCGACGAACGGGTGGCCGCCCACCTGGAGGAGGTCGCCGGCACCGCCGTGGCGCGCACCGACTACCTCGCCGCCACCCGGATGCTGCAGGCCGCCGCCGAACGCAGCGGCAGCGACGAGACCGCGGCACGCCGTTACGCCCGGGCCGTCTTCACCGCACACCGCAGCGGTTACCCGGAGTGGACGCTCGAACTGCACGAGAAGGCCACGGCCATGACCTGCGATCCCGACATCGGCGGCGTGGCGGCCTGCGGCGCCGGTTTCGCTCTGATCCACCTGGCGCAGCCGGTGCGCGCTTTCGAGGTGACCGCGCGGGCCGCCCAGCGCCGGCCGGCCGACGGCCAGATCGGGTTGACGGCTGTCGTCATCGCCGCCGCCGCGGCGCTGCTCACGGGCGCCGCCGGTCACCGTGAGCGCCTGCCCGAGCTCCTGGCGACGGTCGACCACGGCGGCCGAGGGCCCATCGGCGAGAGCATGATTTCCGATTCTCAGACGGACGTCGCCCGCGCCTCGGTCCTGGCCGTCAGCGACCCGGCCGCCACCGATCCGGCGGTCATTCACCAGCCGCCCGGGGCCGGGCCGGGCGAGCTCATTCAGATGATCATTGCGGGCACCGTCGCCTTCCTGGCCGACGACTCGGCCCGGGCGGCTACCGAACTCGGTGCCGCCTGGGACATGAGCTCACGCCTCGGTGCGCCGGGATCGGGTCTGGCCCCTTTTCCCTCCACCATTCTGGCGATGATCGACAGCGGGCAGTGGTCGACGGCGGACCGTCTGCTGAGCCACGTCGAGCGCGCCGGCCTGGTGTCGCGCATTCCGCTTCTGCAAAGCGTCGTGCCCGCGTTCCGAGCCATCCTGAGAGCTTTACGCCAGGACGGTCCAGCACCGCACGCCGACGGCCGGGCGCCTGTGTGCGGCACGGGTATGACCGACAGCATCCAGCAGCGAGCGGCCGGCCTGGCCGCCCTGGCCGTGAGCGACCACGAAACCGCCTACCTGCACTTCCGCAGCATGTTCGACGACAACGGAGACCCGCGCCACTACTTCCTCGGTCCCCGCTCGCTGCCGCAGCTCGCGCTCACCGCCGCCCGGACCGGCCGGATCGGCGCCGGCTGCCGCGTTCTGCAACGCTGCCGGGAAGCCGCCGGCCCAGCACCGACGTCGCGCATGGTCATGCTGCTGGCGCACGCCGCCGGTCTGCTCGACGAGACGGACGCGGCCGAAGCCCGGTTCCGGCAGGCCATCGAGGACCCCGAGCGAGCCTTGGTGTGGCCCCTGGAGTATGCGGAGGCGCAGCTCAACCTGGGTCTGTGGCTGCGCAGCCGACGCCGCGTCCGCGAGGCCCGGCCTCATCTACGGGCGGCCCGGGACGTGTTCCTGCGCCTCGGCGCGCGGGCCCACGCCGAACAGGCACACCACAGCGTGCCGGCGGGTCTGCGAGCGGCCGGCGAGCTCGACCCGGAGACCACCGCCTTCGCAGGCTTGACCGCGCAACGTCAGATGATCGCCCGCCTGGCCGCGGGCGGATTGAGCAATCCGCAGATCGCCGAGCGGCTGTTCCTGTCGCCGCGCACGGTGGGGTCACACCTCTACCGCATCTACGCGCAGCTGGGTGTCGGGAGCCGCCACCAGCTGCGCGCCCTGATCGGCGCCACCTTCTCGTGAGGCAGCACCATGGATGACACCACGCTCATCGGCCGGGCGGCCGAGATCGACCACCTGTCCCGCTGGCTGGAGTCAGCCCCGGGCGAGCCTCGGGTGATGGTCGTGACCGGCGGCCGGGGGACCGGGAAGTCGGCGTTACTGGCCGCCGCTGTCCGTTTCGCCCACCGCGCGAACCGGCACCACGTCGTCGAGGTGATCGGCGACGCCGGAGCGCTGCTGTCCGTCGCCCGCCGGCTCCTGCTGCAGCTGCACCGCCACCTCGACGGGCTACCGCCGTCGATCGGCGAACCCGCGCTGGCCGTACTCGGGCTCGGATCGCCGGCCGCGGCACCGGGTCCCGACGAGGTTCTTTCGGTCGTAAGAGCGACAGTGGCCTCGGTCGCCGCGACCACGCCCCTTCTCCTGGTCGCAGACGACGCCCACCGCCTCGACGACCGGCTCCTCGCCCTCCTCACCCGGGTGGCCTCCACGGCACCTGTCGCGGTCTTGGCCGCTACCCGGCTTCCGTCGAGCGCCGTACTCTCCGCCTACCCGACCTTGCCGCTGCCCGCGCTGAACGACGCCGACGCTGCCGAGCTCCTCGACCGCAGGCACCGGGCCGTGTCGGCACGATCCCGGGCCGCCATCCTGCATCGGTCCCGGGGGAACCCCGCCGCGCTCGTCGAGCTCGCTGACCCCACCGGTCCGCTGCTGCACGAATACGGCGCCGCCATCGAGCGTCTGCCCGCCGCCACCCGCACCCTGCTGCATTACGCGGCCGCGACCGCACAGCCGGCCGATCCGGCGCTGCTGGCCGCGGCCGCCGATGTCATCGACACCGATGTCTGGGCGGCCGCCGAGCGCGCGGACCTGGTGATCCGCACCTCCGACGGCATCGCTTTCACCCATCCACTGGCGGCCGAGGCCGCATACCGGGACGCTCCGATTCACGTACGGCGCCGAGCGCACGCTGACCTGGCGGCGGCCCTGACCGCCCATCCGGAACGCCAGGCCGTGCACCTCGCCGTCGCCGGCCCCGGATCCGGTGAAGCCGTGGCGGCGCGGCTGGAGGCGGCCGCGAAGGTCTTCCGCGGCCGCGGAGAGCTGTTCGAGGCGACGGCGGCCATGCAGGACGCGGCCGAACGCTCCCCGGCTCCGCGGGACGCCGTCCGCCGACTCGCGCAAGCCGTCGCCGACGCCCGCGACCTGCGGGACACCGCCTGGGTGACTGAGCTGCACGCCCGGGTGCGAACCTCGACCGACGATCCGGACGTCCTGGCGCGGACCGCCCGCCCCGCCGCCACGGCCATGCTCGAGGCCGGCCGAAACCACGAGGCGTACGGGATCGTCGTCGCCGCCCTGCGTGCCGGCGCCACCGCCAGCCCGCTGGCCGTGACCCAGCTGACCATGATCGCCGTCGCCATCGCCTGGCTCAGCTGCGACGACGACCATCGGGCGCAACTGGCCACCGTGCTGCCCACTGTGGAAGCGCTACCACACAGCGCGGTCGCCGTTCTCGTCCGCGAAATCCTCGAGCCCGCCACGCATCCCGGCCGGCAGCTGTGCGACACCCTCAGCGCGCCGCCGCCCGCGGTCGTGCCGGACCCGGCAGACCGTCACCAGGCAGCCGTGTCCGGCATGATCGCCTGGTTCGAGGACCGCTGCCGGCTCGCCGCCGGCCTGTTGCACGCCGCGCTCGGCAACGATCTGACCGGCCGCGGCCTCACCTCCGGTCTCGGCACGCTGCCCGCGCTGGTCAACGCCCTGACCGACACCGGCGACTGGGACCAGGCCGCTCGGTACGCCGGCCCAGGGTCACCCGGTGGCACGCCCGCGATGGAGATGAGCCTGGCCTCCCTGCGCGCCCAGCTGCACGCCCTACGGGGCGAGAACGACCTCGCCGTGAGCCTCGCCCGGCAGACGTGGAAGCACCTCGATGTGACCGGCAACCGGGCCGCCCATGTCCGGCTGCTGCGCGCCTGCGCCCTCGCCGCCCTGGACAACGGCGATCACGAGGAGGGCTACCGCTACCTGCGCTCGATGTTCGACCTCGGCGGACGGCCGCTGCACCCGCACCTGTCGGCCCGGTCCGTCGCGGAGCTCGTGCTCGCCGCCGTGCGCTGCGACCGGCTCGCCGAGGCCCGTACGATCGTCGACCAGGTCCGCCTCGGCGCCGGCGCCGAGCCGAGCGCCCGGATGAGCGTCCTGCTGCATCTCAGTGAGGCTCTGCTGAGCGACGACGTATCAGCCGAGGCGCATTTCCGGCAGGCAACCGAGGATCCGGCCGGGCCCGAGTGGCTCTACGAGCACGCCTTCGCCCATCTGCACTACGGCATCTGGCTGCGCCGGCACCGCAGCACGCGCGACGCCCGCTGTACGCTCACTTACGCCGCTGACATCTTCGACCGTATCGGTGCGCTGGGTCTCGCCGGTGTGGCCCGCCGTGAGGTCTCCGTCGGCGCTCCGCTCGCCGGCGGCCGCCGGGGCATGACCCTGACGACTCAGGAATGGCAGGTGGCCGAGCTGGCCGCGCAGGGACTGGCCAACAAGGCCATCGCTGATCAGCTCCTCATCTCGGCGCGAACCGTCGCCACCCATCTGTCCCGCGTCTACCAGAAGACCGGCATCAGCGGCCGGTACCAGCTGGAAACGGTGATCGCGATGCGGTCCGCTACCGCCCGACCGCGATGATCGCCTCCCGGATCACATCGGCCGCCCGCTCGGGATGCGAGAGCATCACCAGGTGCGACGAGTCGACCTCGACCGTCCTGGCGCCGGCCCGCTTGTAACCGAACCGCTCCACGTCCGGGTTGATGGCGCGGTCCGAACTGGAGACCAGGCCCCAGGCCGGCTTGGTCTTCCAGGCGGCCACCGGCGCCTTCTCCTCGAACGCCGCGCCGGCCAGCGGTCGCTGCGACACCGCCAGCACCCGGCCCGTCTCGGGGTCGATGTCGTGGGCGAGGACGGCCGGGAACCGCTCGATGTCCACCGACACATCGGTGCCGCCCGGGAACGGGGTGTAGACCAGCGCCCGGGCGAGGTCCGAGTCCGGGAACCGGCCCTGCATCTCGCCGAGGCTTTCACCCTCCTGCAGCGCATAGCCGGACAGGTATACCAGGGCCTTGACGTTGTCCGCGGCGCCCGCCACGGTGATCACCGCGCCGCCGTACGAGTGCCCGACCAGGACGACCGGCCCGTCGATCGACGCCAGCACGGACGCGATGTAGTCGGCGTCGCCGAGCAGCGACCGGTTCGGCACCGCCGGGGCGAGAACCTTGATGTCGTCGGCCTGCAGTTCGCGGATCAGCTTGCCGAAGCTCGACGCGTCGGCGAACGCGCCGTGGACCAGAACGACGGTGGGCGGGGTCGACATGGGGAGACCTTTCCGGCGGGCGCAGCGGACGGACAAGAACATTCTTGGAGCTCGGCGAGAAGCTGCCGTCCGTCAAGCGACTGATGCTCGCCGCACTGCCGCGGGCGGCCCCTCACCCGATCGGGGGAGAGGCCGCCCGCATGGGTTTCGGCTCGATGCTCGTCAGGAGCGGGCGGCCCGCAGGATGAGGTCGGTGACCGCCTGCGGGTGCCCGACCATCGCGGCGTGCGCGCTGTGGATCATCACGGTGCGGCCCGTGGCGGCCCGGGCGGCCATGGCCTTCTCGGCGACCGGCGGGATGGTCTGGTCGTCGAGGGCGACCATGTAGTACGCGGGGATGCTCTTCCAGGCCGGGACGCCGGTCTTGCCGGTGAACGCGGCGGTGGACAGCGGCCGCTGCTGGGTGGCCATCAGCTTGGTCTCGCTGAGCGGGGCGTCGGCCGCGAACAGCTTCGGGAACCACTTCGGGTCGATCGTGGTGTCCACGTCCGAGCCGCCGCCCGGGTAGGGCCGCTTGACCAGGTGCGACACCAGGACCGAGTTGTCGCCGCCGGCCAGGGCGCCGGCCTGGGCGATCGTCTCGCCCTGGTCCGGGGCGTACGCGGAGATGTAGACCAGCGACTTCACGTTCTTGTTGCCGGTGGCGGCGTCGGTGATGACGGCGCCGCCGTACGAGTGGCCGACCAGCACGATCGGGCCGCTGATGGTGGACAGGAACGACTTGAGGTAGTCGCTGTCGAAGTCGAGGCCGCGCAGCGGGACCGCCGGGGCGATGACGGTGTAGCCCTTGGCCTGAAGCTTGGCGGTGACCCCGTTCCAGCCGGATGCGTCGGCCCACGCGCCGTGCACCAACACGACGGTCGGCTTCACCTGGTGCTTCGACGCGGTCACGGGCGCGGCCTCCACGGCCGGGCCGGCCGAGGCCACGGTCGGCGCGATGGCCAGCACGGACGTCGCGACGGCACCGGTCAGGGCCAGCGCCCGCCACCGGTTGCTGATTTTCGGCATGGACATGAGTAACCTCCGAGAAACAGAATCGAATCAGCGTACGGATGAATCCGTATTGCTTTCTGAATCAATCTTGTCCCCGAATCCAGAAGTGCCGTCCGTCAACTTACTGCACCGTTTTCGCATGTGGCGCAGGTCGCTTCAGTCATTGAATGGAGAGGGGAGGCCCGGGTCACCTCGCCAATGAAGGGGAAGTGACCGACCTCCCATCCGCGTTCAGGGAGTGGCCCCGTGTATTTACACGGGAACGCGCACTGCGTGCATGGCGGCGCCGTCGGTGCGCCGGCCACCGGTTGGTCGAGGTGGCCGTGGCGGGCGCCGTCTTCACGGATCATGAGGACGTCGACTCCGACGGTGGCAGCGCGGCGTGCGGCAGGGGATAGACGAGGAGCAGGGTGCGGGGAGTGGCCGGCCGTTGTCGCGCAGCCGCAGGGTGGCGCCACCGATGGCCCAGCCCGGTACGCGGATGGCCGAAGTGGTCGCCTCGGCCCGTGCGGGTCGTCGATCCGCCACAGCGATGGTCATGGGCATCGCCTCCGTTGATCAGCTCCCGGCAAGAAACGTTATCCATGGCGGTCGGCATGTGGGCCGGCCAATGTCTTGACCCGCTCGGCGACTGCTCGTAAAGTCTGCGAAACAATCCGGAAAACGTTACCCACGACCTGGAGATCGTGGTGGACCTCTGTCCGGGCTCAGTGAAACGATTCAAGGGCTGGGTCGGACCACATCGGAAGGAACCTTCGTGCGACACCGAACGCTCGCTCTCGCGCTGGTGCTCGTCACCGGCATCGCGGCCATACCCGCCGACCCCGCCGCAGCGGCCCACGTCCGGCCGTGGCAGTCCTATGTCCTCGGACCCGAATCCCGCCTTGTCCAGCCCGTCCGGGTCGAGGGCCGCGGGACGGTCCGTGTCCACGGTCAGGCGGCCACGCTGACCACGACGGCCGGCCGGACCCCGGCGTCGGTCGTGCTCGACTTCGGTCAGGACGTGGCCGGCACCCCGTACCTGGACGTCAGCAAGGTCAGCGGCAGCGTGACCCTGCAACTGGTCACCGGGGAGGCGCGCCAATTCCTGCGGCGGCCGGCCGCCACCACGACCGCCGTGGCCGCCACCGCGGGCGCCCGCCAGGTCACGCTGGCCTCGGTGGCCAACCTGGAGGTCGGCAACGCGATCACGATCGGCGGGCAGGTCCGCGTCATCGCCGGGTTCGACCCGGCGGCGGTCACCGTCGACCTGGACCGGCCGCTCAGCGCCGACGTCCCGGCCGGTGCCGCCGTCACCAGCTCGCCCGGAGCCCCGGCCTCCGACGAGGCGCCCGGCCTGGCCGGCGTCGGCGGACCGGACACCCTGACGGTCACCGCGCCCGGCCGGGTCTCCGGCGGCTTCCACGGCGGGTTCCGGTTCGTCCTGCTGACGCTGACCGGTCCGGGCACCATCAGCCTGTCCGGGGCCGGCGTCGACTTCCAGGCCTACCGGGCCACCCCGCGCGACTACCGCGGCTGGTTCCTGTCGAGCGACGACCAGCTCAACCGGATGTGGTACGCGGGGGCGTACACGGTGCAACTCAACATGAAGCCGGCCGGGCTCAACGGGCTGCCCGACGAGCGCATCTATGACGGAGCCAAGCGCGACCGCAGCATCTGGACCGGCGACCTGCTCGTGCAGGGACCGACCATCATCAACACCCTCGGTGACGTCGGCGCCCGGTATCTCAAGTCGTCGCTCGAAGCGTTGTTCGCCACCCAGCGCGCCGACGGGGCCCTGCCGGGCTCACCCGATTTCGCCAAAGGCCGCTCGCCGCAGGGGTTTCCGTTGTTCTACTCGAACAACTACTCCGGATACGGGGCCCGCGCCGCCATCGACTACTACCGCTACACCGGCGACCGCGACTACATCGTCTCCCGGCTGCCGGACCTGCGCCGCGAGCTGGCGTACAACGACTCGTTCCTGACCGCCGGCAACCTGGTCGTCTCCGACGACCGCGATTACTGGCAGGCCACCCAGACCGGCGCGGTCACCAAGTACAGCATCGACTACTACATCCTGCTGCGGGAGTTCGCCTGGCTCGAGCGCACCGTCGGCTCCGCCGCGCTGGCCGCCGAACACGACGCCAAAGCCGAGGCCATCAAGACCGCGGTCAACGCGCGACTGTGGAACCCGGCGCTCGGCGCCTACGGGCAGAGCACCGACCACCCGGACGTGCTCGTCGAGGACGCCAACGCCCTGGCCCTGCAGTACGGCTTCGTCCCCGCCGCCCGGCAGGCGAGCGTGCTGCGAGCGCTCAAGACCCTGTGGACACCGTACGGCGCGATCCTCGGACCCGGCCTGCAGGACCCGACCGGGCACACCATCGAGCCGTTCGGCAACGGCATGGAGACCGCGGGCCGCTTCGCCGTCGACGACACCGCCGGGGCGTTCGCGCTGATGCGCCGCACCTGGGGGCCGATGGTCGACAAGAAGCACCCGCTCTACACCGGCGGGCTGTGGGAGTTCAAGAACAGCGAGGGCGGCGTCAACCGGACCACCGCCAGCCTGGCCCACGGCTGGGCCGCCGCGCCGACCGTCCAGCTGACCCAGCAGGTCCTCGGCGTCAGCCCGGACGGGCCCGGATATCGGACCTGGAGCGTGCAGCCCCGCCCCGGGCGGCTGTCCTGGGCACAGGGCGTCGTCCCTACGGCGTACGGCGACATCGACGCTCGCTGGACCTCGGCCCGTGACAAGTTCACGTTGCGGTTGAGCGCCCCCGGATCCACGAGCGGAACCGTGGCCGTTCCGGCCGACCGGAACGACATCGTGCTGGTCGACGGCCGTGGCACTCGGCCCGCGATCAGCAACGGTTACGCCCGCTTCAACCTACCCGGCGGCGCCCACACCGTCAGCGTCCTTCGGCGCTGACCCCTCTGAAGTCCGGCCGCGCCGCCGGCGCGGCCGGAACCGGCTGCACTGAAGAAGGAGCTCCGCGTGCATCGACTCGCGCGTGGCGCGACCGGCCTGGCCGGCGTGCTCGCCCTCGTCATATCGTCCACCGGTCCCGCCTCCGCGGGCGGTTCCCACCACGATGCCGTCCACGCCGTGTCGGTCGTCGACCTCAGCGTCAACGGCCTGCCCGGCGACCAGCTCGGCCTCGGCGACCCGCAACCCACCCTCGCCTGGCGGATGACCGCGAAGAACACCCGCGGCAACCCGTGCTTCGACGACACCGCCCGCGGCACCTGCGCGCTGGACCGCCAGACCGCGTACGAGATCGAGGCGGTGAAGTCCGGCAAGAGGATCTGGAACACCGGCCGGGTGGTCTCCAGTGAGCAGACCGTCGAGTTCGGCGCCAAGCTGCGCTCTCGCGACGACGTCGGCTGGCGGGTGCGCGTCTGGGACGCCAACGGCAAGGCCTCCCGGTGGAGCGCCACCTCCACGTTCTCGGTCGGGCTGCTCCACCCGTCGGACTGGTCGGCGAAGTGGATCGAGGATCCGGGTTACACCTACCAGACCGACGGCGTGCCGAACCCGTTGCCGGTCTTCGCGACCCAGGTCGACCTGCGCCGCCCGATCGCCTCGGCCAAGCTCTACGCGACCGGCCTCGGCCAGTACGCGGCCACGCTCAACGGCGCCCCCATCGGCGAGGCGGTCCTCGAGCCGGGGCAGACCTCGTACTGGTCTGAGGTCAACTACCGTACGTACGACGTGACCCGGCTTCTGCGGCACGGCGGCAACGTGCTCGGCATGGAGGTCGGCAGCGGCGCGCTGCAGCAGGCCGACACCACCTCGGTCAGCCGCTACATGTTCCAGCCCGACAACAACGAGGTGCTCGGTACGCCCAAGGTCCGTGCGCAACTCGAGGTCACCTACAGAGACGGCCGTACGCAGACCATCGCGACCGGCCCGTCGTGGAAGGCGCGCTCCGGACCGACCGTCTTCTCGTCGTGGTGGGCGGGGGAGGATTACGACGCCCGGATCATGCGGACCGGCTGGACCCGCGCCGGCCTGACCGGCGCCGGCTGGCGCCCCGCCCGCATCGCGGCCCTGAGCGCCACCACCATCCCGCGCGACTCCACCCCGCTGCTCGCCGACCCGCGGCCGCCGGTCACCGTCGCCGAGGAGGCCGCACCGGTTGCCATCACCGAGCAGCAGCCCACGGCCGCCGCGACGACCGTGGCCGCCCCGGCGAGGGCCGGCGACAGCAACCTCAAGGTCGCCTCGACCACCGGCATCTTCACCGGCGACGGCATCGAGGTCGCCGGTCAGCGCCACACGGTCACCAAGGTCGGCATCGCCGCCAAGACCGCGACGACGCTCACCGCGCCCGTGACGGCCGGCGCCACCACGATCAACGTGGCCAACCTCGGCGCCGACTGCTACGCCGGCGCCGCCTGCCGAGGCACGGCCAACTTCGTCATCGGACAGCCGGTCGTCGTCGGCACGGAGATCGTCACCGTCACGGCCACCGCCCGCACCGGCACCGGTGCCGGCGCGCCGGGAACGGTCACCGTCAGCCCGGCCCTGCGCTCGGCGCACGAGCAGGGCGAGGCCGTACGCGGCGCCGGCACCGGCATCACGATCAGCCCGCCACTGCGCGCCGCCGTACCGCGGGGAACCGCCCTGGCCGGCAAGCCGCGCCCCGCGTACGTGCTCGACTTCGGCCGCAACATCGTCGGCCTGCTCAAGGTGACCGGCAAGGCGCCCCGCGGCACCACCGTCACCCTGCTCGGATCCGAGCAGCCGGCCCCGCCGGCCAACTACGACACCGTCGGCTCGGCCGGCCTCTACAACTACACGTTCGCCGGCACGGGCACGGAGACCTGGCACGCCCAGTTCACCTACAGTGGCCAGCGGTACGTGGTGGTGCGCGGCCTGCCGTCCAAGCCGTCGCGAGACACGGTCACCCTGCTGGTCACGCACGCCTCGAACGAGAGGACGGCGGCACTGCGCACGTGCGACTCGATGCTGAACTCGATCTACGCCATCACCGAGCGG
The DNA here is from genome assembly GCF_043197815.1 of Actinoplanes sp. NPDC048988. NCBI lineage: Bacteria > Bacillati > Actinomycetota > Actinomycetes > Micromonosporales > Micromonosporaceae > Actinoplanes > Actinoplanes sp. NPDC048988. Next base: position 65,196 of record NZ_JBICTW010000006.1, read on the forward strand.
GCGCTGCAGGGCAACATGATGTCGGTGCTGACCGACTGCCCCAACCGGGAGAAGGGCCCGTACACCGGCGACAACCTGCACAACATCGACGCCGAACTGACCATGTACGACATGCGCGCCTACCAGCAGCAGCTGGTGGCCAACATGCGCACCTCGCAGCGCCCCAACGCGGTCAGCGAAGGTTACGACGGTCAATATGCGGGCCGCTACGACGGCCTGATCGCCAACATCGCCCCCGAGTACCACGCGGTGCCGGACCGGATCTACGGCGGCCGGTGGTTCCTCGACGACCCCAACTGGGGTGGCGCGATCATCCGCATTCCGTGGGCGCTGTACCAGGTGTACGGGGACACGTCGGCCATGGCGCCCAACTACGGCGCCATGGTGAAGTGGCTCGACTACGTCGGCCGCAGCAAGAAGGACAACCCGAGCGGTGAGATCAACGGCCTCGGTGACTGGTCGGCCGGCCAGAACACCACCCCGGCCGAAGCCATCATCGACATCGGCTACTACGAGGGCGCCCGCGTGCTCGCCCTCATCGCCGCCAAGCTCGGCAAGACCGCCGACGCCGCCAAGTACACCGCGCTGACCGCCGAGCTCAAAAAGGAGTACAACGCCGACTACCTGCACGTCGACACCGCCACGGGCAAAGCCTGGTACGCCAACGACACCCAGGCCTCGAACGCGGTGGCGCTCGACTCCGGCCTGGTGCCGGACGAGCACCGCCGAGCCGTCTTCGACTCGCTGGTCGGCGCGGTCGAGGCGTACGACTTCCGGCTCAGCCACGGCTCGGTCGCGGGTGGCGCGGTGTTCCGCTCACTGCACGCCGGCGGCCGTGACGACCTGCTCTACCGGATGATCGTCAACCCGCGGGCGCCGAGCTACGCCTACCAGGTCAACCGGGGACAGACCACGCTCGCCGAGAACCTCAGCGGCGGCAACTCGCAGAACCACCACTTCCTCGGCGAGGTCAACTCCTGGCTCGTGCACGATCTGGCCGGCATCGACCAGCAGCCCGGCTCCACGGGCTATCGGAAACTGCGCATCCACCCGGCCACCGGTGGCGGGATCGACGCCATCCCGTGCGTCACCGGCAGCTACACGACCCCGCAGGGGCCGGCCTCGACCAGCGTCGTCCGCAACGGCGGCAAGCTCACGATGAAGGTCACGATTCCGGCCAACACCACGGCCGAGATCTGGGTCCCGCGGGCCGCGGGTGAGCGGGTGAAGGCGCCACGCCGAGCCGCCTTCGTCCGTGACGACGGTGGTTACGCCGTCTACGCGGCCGGGGCGGGCACCTTCGAGTTCACCTCGTAGGCGGTCCTCACCGGAGAAGGGCGGCGCACTACGGCGAGGCGGGGCCGGCCGTAGTGCGCCGTGCCACCAGGTTGGGTGAGAGTTTGACCTGGGTGGTCCGGCGGTCCCGGTCGCGGATCCGGTCGAGCAGGAGCCGGGCGGCGTCGGCGCCCATCTGACGGCCGTCCTGGTCGACGCTGGTCAGCGAGACCGGGCCGAAGGCGGCCAGGGCGCTGTTGTCGTAGCCGGCCACCGAGATGTCGCCGGGTACGGACAGGCCGGCCTCGGCGATGGCCTCCAGCGCGCCCAGGGCGACGACGTCGGCCCCGGCGAAGATCGCGGTCGGCAGTTCGGCCCGGGCCAGCAGCTCCTTGGCCCCCAGGTAGCCGCCCTCGTGGGTGTAGCTGGTCGAGGCGATCACCGGTTCCAGGCCCCGGCGGGCCATGGCGTCGCGATATCCGGCGGCGCGCTGCGCGTTGGGCATCTCGGCCAGGCGTACCCGGTCGGTCTCGTGGTGTTCGATGTGCGCGATGCGGCGGTGGCCGAGGTCGGCCAGGTGGTCGACGACGAGGGCGGCGCCGGCCACGTCGTCGTCGGTGACGCTGTCGTAGGCGGGGGAGGAGCCGTGCCGGCCGACGACGACGGTGGGCACGGTGCGGGCGACCTCGTTCAGGCGTTTCTTGGACGAGACCGGGGCGATCAGGACCAGGCCGTCCATGCTGCGGTCGATCATCGCGTCCATGACGCGGGCCTCGGCCTTCTCGCCGTTGCAGCCGGGCGCGATCAGGACTTGGTAGTCGGTGTCGCCGATCTGGGCGTTGATGCCGTCGATGACGTCGGCGAAGAACAGGTTGCGCAGCTCGGGGATCATCACGCCGATGGTGTACGTCTGCCCCCGGAGCCCGCGCGCCGCGGCTGAGGGGCGGTAGCCCAGCTCGGCGATCGCCTGCTGCACCTTCTCGCGCATGGCCGGGCTGGCGCCGTAGGCGTTGCGCAGAACCTTGGACACGGCGGTGACGGACACCTGCGCGTGCCGCGCGACGTCGACGATGGTGACCCGTTTGTCCATGACGTGAGCCTACTGATCAGTTCAGGGTGGGCGCCGTCGAGCGGCGCATGACCAGCCGGGGGGAGAGTTTGACCTGGGCCGTCGGGTGGGCCGGGTCGGCGATGCGGTCGAGCAGCAGCCGAGCCGCGGTGGCGCCGATGCGGTGCCCGTTCTGATCGACGGTGGTCAGCGAGATCGGCCCGTACGCGGAGAAGGTGGTGTTGTCGTAGCCGGCGACCGAGATGTCGCCGGGCGCCGACAGCCCGGCTTCCGCGAGGGCGTCGAGCACGCCGAGAGCGACGACGTCGGCGCCTGCGAAGATCGCCGTGGGCCGCCGCCCACGGTTCAGTAGCTGCCTGGCGCCGAGGTAGCCACCGTCGCGGTTGTACGACGTGGAGACGACGTCGGGAGCGAGGCCGTGCTCGCGCATCGCATGACGGTAGCCGTCGGCCCGCAGGGCATTGGGCATCTCGGCCAGGCGTACCGGGTCGGTCTCGTGGTGTTCGATGTGCGCGATGCGGCGATGGCCGAGAGCAGCCAGGTGAGCCACGACCAGCCCGGCGCCGGTGAAGTCGTCGTCGGTGACGCTGTCGTAGCCGGCGGAGGACCCGTGCCGGCCGATGACGACCGTGGGCACGCTCCGGGCTACCCGGTCGAGGTGGGGTCGCGGTGAGATGGGCGCGATGAGCAGGACACCGTCCATGCTGCGGTCGATCATGGCGTTGGTGACCCGAGCCTCGCTCGTCTCGTCGTCGCAGCTGGACGCCATGAGCAACTGGTACTCGGTGCCGGCCAGGTGCTCGGCGACGCCGTCGAGCACATCGGCGAAGAACGGGTTGCGCACATCGGGCAGCATCACGCCGATCGTGTACGTGCGGCCCCGCAGCGCCCGGGCCGCGGCGGACGGCCGATAGCCGAGCTGGTCGATCGCGGCGCGCACCCGGCTGCGCATCTGCGGGCTGGTGCCGTACGCGTCGCGCAGCACCTTCGACACCGCGGTGGTGGACACGCCCGCGTGCCGGGCCACGTCCACGATCGTCACCCGGCGGGTCGGGGCCGACCTTCTCGGCATGCCTTCTCCTCGCGCTGTAAATCGTTACCCACTCTAGGGTTCCGGGCTCGGAGGCGGACAACCTGGGGCTGGGTTCGCAAGCGGACGAAATTGAGTCCGGCAGAGTCTTGACGTTCTTTGGCCTGCACTCGTAAGGTCGGCGAAACATTTGGAAAACGTTACCCACGTCTCAGACTAGCTGCTGAAACGCTTCAACGAAGTGGGTTCCCGTGACACTGGATCTCAGAAATCGGCCGGCGGCCCGGCCCGCGGCCGTGACCCGCAGAAGTGGCCGCCGTACCGCACCGCCCTGGTGGTTCATGCTGCCGGCCCTGCTGCTCTTCGCCTTCGTCGTGCTCGTGCCCAGCGCCCGCGGCATCTATTACGCGTTCACCGACTGGGACGGTCTCGACCCGGACTTCGCGGTCGTCGGCCTGCGCAACTTCACCGACATGCTCGGCGACGAGGACGCGCTGCAGGCGATCTGGCACACCGTGCTCATCGCGGTCGCCATCACGGTCATTCAGAACGGGATCGGCCTGCTGCTCGCGCTGGGCGTCAACAGCCTGATCAAGACCCGGAACTTTCTGCGGGTGCTGCTGTTCGCCCCCGCGGTGGTCACCCCGATCGTCACCGCTTATTTGTGGCGCAACCTGCTCGGCCCCGACGGCGCGGTGAACGCGGTGCTCGGGCCCTGGGGCCGGGACTGGCTCGGCGACCCCGGCCTGGCCCTGTGGATGATCGTGGTGGTCGTGGTCTGGCAGTTCGCCGGCTACTCGATGGTCATCTTCCTGGCCGGACTCCAGTCGATCCCGCGCGAGATCTACGAGGCGGCCGCGATCGACGGGACCGGCCCGGTCCGGCGCTTCTGGTCGATCGTCCGGCCGCTGCTGGCGCCGGCGATCACGATCAACCTGATGTTGTCGATCATCGGCGGGATCAAACTCTTCGATCAGGTGTACGCCCTGACCGGCGGTGGCCCGGGGCACGCGACCGACACCATCTCGACGCTGATCTACAAGGACGCCTTCACGCTCGGCGAGTTCGGCTACAGCATCGCCCTGGCCGTCGTCCTGACGATCATCGTGGCGATCTTCTCCGCCGCCCAGTACGGCGTGCTCAACCGCAACGAGAAGGCGGCGTCATGAACCGCTACACCAAACGCACGTTCGCGCTTGAGATGCTGATGATCGCGGTCGGGATCGTCTTCGCCTTCCCGGTCTACGTGCTGGTCAACCTGGCCATCCGGCAACCCTCGGACACGTCGTCGCCGATCAGCCCGACCACCTCGCCGACCCTCGCCAACTTCACCGGCGCCTGGCGTGAGGCCGGCCTGGGCGGCGCGCTCGTCAACAGCGTGCTGGTCACCGTGGCCAGCGTCGCGATCGTGCTGGCGGTCTCAGCGTTCGCGGCCTATCCGCTGGCCCGCAGCACGGCGCGCTGGTCGCGCACGACCTTCCTGGTGATCATGCTGGGCCTGATCCTGCCGTTCCAGCTCGCCTCGCTTCCGCTCTACCAGACCGTCCGCGATCTGGGGCTGCTCGGCTCCGTCTGGTCCCTGGTGCTCTTCTACTCCGGTCTTCAGGTTCCTTTCACGACTTTTCTGTACGTGGGTTTCCTGCGCGCCCTGCCGCGCGACTTCGAGGAGGCGGCGTCGATCGACGGCGCGTCCCCGTTCACCACCTTCCGGTACGTCGTGCTGCCCATGCTCAAGCCGATCACCGTGACCGCCCTGGTCCTGAACGCGGTGGCGGTGTGGAACGACTTCTTCACCCCGCTGCTCTATCTGAGCGGCAGCGATCAGCAGACCGTCCCGGTCGCGGTGGCCGGCTTCGTCGGCCAGTTCGTCTCCGACTGGAACCTCATCTTCGCCGCCCTGCTGATCAGCATCATCCCGGTCCTGGCGGTCTACCTGGCGCTGCAGCGCTCCATCATCAACGGCTTCGCCGGAGGGCTCAAGGGATGACACCGTACGGCTTGACGACCGAACAACTCACCGAGCCGCTCGGCCTCGGCGAGCCCCGCCCGCGATTGTCCTGGAAGCTGCGCTCCGACCGGATCGGGGCGGCGCAGACCGCGTACCGGATCACCGCCACCGTGGCCGACAGGGTCGTGTGGGACAGCGGCCGCCGCGACAGCGACGAGACGCTGCTGATCGAGTGGGACGGCCCGGCTCTGCAATCGGCGACCCGATACCACTGGCGCGTCGAGGTGTGGGACGAGCACGGCGATCCGGCGGGCAGCGCGCAGACCTGGTTCGAGACCGGGCTTCTGCACGCGGACGACTGGACGGCGGTGTGGATCGGCCGTGACCCGGTGAGCCTGCCGATGGTCGACCCGCCCACCGACGAACAGCGCTCGTTCCCGGACCCGGCGGCGGCGCCGCTGTACCTACGGCACGCGTTCGAGGTCGCCGAGGCGCCGGTACGGGCCCGGCTCTACGCCACGGCCCGTGGCGTCTACGAACCCGCCCTCAACGGCGAGCGGATCGGCGACCTGGAGCTGGCGCCGGGCTGGACCGAATACCACGAACGGCTGCAGTACCAGACCTACGACGTGACGGAGCGGGTACGGGCCGGCGCCAACGTGGTCGAGGCTGTCGTGGCCGACGGGTGGTGGAGCGGGCATGTGGGCTTCGATCCGAGTCGGCCGGCGCGGCACTACGGCCTCGCGCCGGCGTTTCTCGGGCAGCTCGTGCTGGACTTCGCCGACGGCTCCCGCCGGGTGATCGCCACCGGGGACGGCTGGCAGGAGGGCGGCGGCCCGATCCGGGCGGCCGATCTGTTGATGGGCGAGTTCGTCGACGCCCGGCGGACGCCGTCGTACCAGCCGGCCGCCGTGCTCGACCGTGACCTCGGGCCGCTGGTGGCCGAGCCGGATCAGCCGATCCGCATCGTCGACGACGTCCTCGCCATCCGGGTGTGGCAGCGGGAGGCGGGCCGTTGGCTGGTGGACTTCGGGCAGAACCTCGTCGGGCGGGTGGCGCTCACCGTGCGCGGGGCCGCGGCCGGGGACCGGATCGTGCTGCGGCACGCCGAGGTGCTGGACGACGGGGAGTTGTATCTGGCCAATCTGCGCCGGGCGGCGGCCACCGACACGTATGTCAGCGCGGGCGGCGCGACCGAGGTGTTCGAGCCGCGGTTCACCTTCCACGGGTTCCGCTACGCCGAGGTGTCCGGATATCCGGGCGAGCTCACCGAGGACGACGTCGTGGCCCGGGTCATTCACAACGACCTGCCGTACACCGGGCGCTTCGAGTGCTCCGACGAGATGGTCAACCGGTTACAGGCCAACATCGTCTGGGGGCAGCGCGGCAACTTCCTCGCCGTACCCACCGACTGCCCGCAACGCGACGAGCGGCTCGGCTGGCTGGCCGACGCGCAGGTCTTCGCGCCCACCGCGACCCGCAACGCCGACGTGTCCGCCTTCTTCGCCCGCTGGCTGCGCGACGTGGTCGACGGGCAGGACGCCGACGGCGCTTTCCGTGACGTGGCCCCGATTCTGGTGCTCGACCGGGAGGGCGCGCCCGCCTGGGGCGACGCCGGGGTCATCATCCCGTGGCTGCTCTGGCAGACGTACGGCGACCGGCGCACCCTGGAACGCAGCTTCGAGGCGATGGCCGCCTGGGTCGGGCACATCCACCGCCACAACCCGGATCTGTTGTGGCGCAACCGAACCGGCAACTCCTACGGCGACTGGCTCCAGGTCGACGCCGAGACCCCGCGCGACGTCCTGTCGACGGCCTACTTCGCGCACAGCACGCGGATCGTCGCCGACGCCGCCGCTGTTCTCGGGCGCGATGCCACGAAGTACCGCGATCTGCATGCCGCCATCAAGACCAGGTTCATCGAGTCGTACGTTCATGAGGACGGCAGCGTCGAAGGGGGCACCCAGACCTCGTACCTCCTGGCCCTGGCCTTCGACCTTCTCCCGGCCGGCCTCGTCGGCGCCGCCGTGGAGCACCTGGCCGCCGACATCGAGAAGCGCGGCAACCGGCTCACCACCGGTTTCGTCGGCGTCTCGCTGCTGTGCCCGGTGCTCACCGAGCACGGGCGGGCCGACCTCGCCTACGCCCTGCTGCACCAGGAGGAGTTCCCGTCCTGGGGCTACTCCATCCGGCACGGCGCCACCACCATCTGGGAGCGCTGGGACGGCTGGACCGAGCACGGCGGCTTCCAGTCGGCCGCCATGAACAGCTTCAACCACTACAGCCTGGGCAGCGTCGGCGACTGGCTCTACGGCCGGGTCGCCGGCATCGGGCAGGCGCCCGGCTCGGCCGCCCACCGTGACCTGCTGCTGCGTCCCACCCCCGGCGGCAAGCTCAGCTGGGCCCGAGCCGAACAGGAGACCGCCCGCGGGCTCGTCGCCTGCGGCTGGTCGCTCGCCGGCGACCGGCTCACCGTGACCGTCACCGTGCCGCCGGGAAGCACCGCGATCCTCGAAATCCCCACTCCCGACCCGGACAGCGTGCGCTGTGTCCCGGTCGCGTCGTCGGCCGGCGGAGCCACGCTCCGCCTGGTCTCCGGCCGCTACACCGTCACCGCCACCTCGTATTGATCTCCAACGTGGGAGAGCTCATGAAGAAAAGTCTCCGCGCCGCCCTCGCCGCCGTCCTGCTCACCGCCGCCTGCAGTAGCGGCCCGAACGCCGGCTCCGGCAACGATTCCGACAACAAGACCCTCACCCTGGCCTCGGTCGACCAGGGCTCCATCGAAGACGTCATCAAGGCGTTCGAGGCGGCCAACCCCGGCGTGAAGGTGAACTTCACGACCAGCGGCGCCGACCAGTACCAGGCCCAGATCCGTACTCAGCTCGCCTCGGGCACCGCGCCCGACGTGATGACGGTGTGGCCGGGCAACGGCAACCCCGGCGCCACCTACGTGCTGGCCAAGCCGGGCTACCTGCTCGACCTGTCCGACCAGCCGTGGGCGGGCAAGCTGCCCGACGCGTTCAAACAGGTCGCCCAGTACGAGGGCAAGACCTACAACGCCGTCTTCGGCCTCAACGGCATCGGCGCCGTCTACAACGACGAGGCCCTGGCCAAGTCCGGCCTGAAGGCCCCCACGACCTGGACCGAGCTGCTGAAGTTCTGCGGCGACGCGGCCGGCAAGGGCACCCCCGCCTTCGCCCTGGGCATCCAGGACAACTGGGTGACCCAGCTTGTGTTGTACGCCCTGGCGGCCACCACGGTCTTCGGCACCGACAAGGACTTCGACGCCAAGCTGCAGAGCGGGCAGGCCACGTTCGCGAACTCGCAGTGGACCACGGCCATGGCCAAGTACCAGGAGATGGACAAGGCCGGGTGCTTCCAGAAGAACCCGCTCGGCACCAGCTACGAGGCCAGCCAGACCCTCGCCGCCACCGGCAAGACCCTCGGCATCGTCCAGGGCAACTGGATCATCGGCCTGCTCAAGCAGAAGAACCCGAACGGCAAGTTCACCATGACCCCACTGCCGGCCACCGACGACCCGGCCTCGTTCCTCATGCCGGCCGCGTCCGGCGCGGGCTACGGCGTCAACGCGAAGGCCAAGAACAAGGACCTGGCCTTGAAGTTCATCACCTTCATCATGTCGCCCGAGGGCATGAAGCTGTTCACCGAGAAGCAGGGCAGCCTGCCCACCCTGCCCGACGCCGGCACCACCGTGGACCCCGGCCTGAAGCAGCTGACCACCTTCGTCCAGGAGAACAAGACAGTCCCGTTCATGGACCAACTGTGGCCCAACGCCAAGGTTCAGCAGACCATGCTCAGCGGCCTGCAAGAAGTCTTCAGCAAGCAGGCCACCCCGGCCGACGTGCTCAAGGACATGGACACCGAATACAAGAAGGGCGCCTAGCCACGATGACCGACTTCCCGGGCGACTTCCTGTGGGGCAGCGCCACCGCCGCCCACCAGGTCGAGGGCGGCAACACCAACAACGACTGGTGGGACTTCGAGCACAACCCCACCACCGCGGCCCGCGAGTCGTCCGGGGACGGCATCGACCACTACCACCGCTACGCCTCGGATTTCGCGTTGCTGGCTTCGCTGGGGCACAACGCGCACCGGTTGTCGGTGGAGTGGTCCCGTATCGAGCCGGCACCCGGCGAGTTCAGCCGGGCCGCGCTCGACCACTACCGGCGGGTGCTCACGCGCTGCGCGACGAGGGGTTGACCGCCTTCGTCACGCTGCATCACTTCACCCTGCCGCGCTGGTTCGCCGCTCGCGGCGGCTGGCTGGCCCCGGACGCCGCGGCGGTGTTCGCCCGCTACAGCGCCCGGGTCGCCGGCGAGCTCGGCGACCTGATGCCGTTCGTCTGCACGATCAACGAGCCGCAGATGGTGGCCCTGCACGGCTACCTGGAGGGCTACCACCCGCCCGGCGTCACCAACCCGGTCCTGTGGAAGCGGGCCGGCGAGGCGTTGCTGGGCGCGCACTTCGCCGGCGTCCGGGCCGTCCGGGGTGAGGCGGACAGCCGTACCGGGCCGGCGGTGCAGCTGCCGCTGCTCGTGCCGGTGCGCGAGGGGCCGCTCTTCGACGAGATGCGCTACGAAATCGTCGGCCGGTACCTCGACAACCTCACCGGTGCGGACGCCGGCGACTGGCTCGGCGTGCAGTACTACCGCAAGCAGTGGGTCGACCCGGACTCGCCGACGTTTTTCGGCACGCCGCCGCCGGGCGTGCCGCTCACCCAGATGGGCTGGGCCGTCCACCCGGACGGGCTGCGCGAGATGCTGCACCGGGCGGCTCGCACCGGATTGCCGCTGTACGTCACCGAGAACGGCATCGCCACCACCGACACCGAACGCGTCGCCTACCTCAGGAGCCACCTGACCGCACTGGCTCGCGCTCGGGCCGAGGGGGTCGATGTGCGCGGCTATCTGCACTGGTCGGCCTTCGACAACTTCGAATGGAGCGAAGGCTACCGCCCGAAGTTCGGCCTCATCGCCGTCGGCGACGACTTCACCCGCCACCCCAAGCCGAGCGCCCACGCCTTAGCCCGCGTCGCCACCACCGGGCGGCTCGACGCCCTGGACCAACCCGAATGACACCGGCCGAGTCGACCGGGCAACTGCGAAACCCCTGACCCATTGACGCGGCGCCCAGGCACGGACAACGCGAAGCCTTGCGCCGGAACCGAAGGAGGTCCCATGGCGACATCAGGCATGAGCCGCAGAACGCTGATCGGTGGATCGCTGTCCGCAGCCGCCGCCCTCAGCATTCCGGCGCCGGCGCCGGCCCACGGCGCCGCCGGCCGGGACGAGGCGGCAACCCGCTACGGCCGGGTTCGAGGCCGGCGCGAGGACGGCATCCTGAAATTCCTGGGCGTCCCGTACGGCCGGCCCCCGCTCGGACGGCTGCGGTTCAAGGCTCCGCAGCCGCCCCAGCCGTGGACGGGAGTGCGGGACACGGTGAGCTTCCCCAACCCGGCGTTTCAGGTAGCGGGCGGCGAGATGGGCCCGGCCGGCAACGGCCGGATGCCGGCCCCGTCGGAGGACTGCCTCTACCTCAACATCTGGACCCCGGCCGCCGACCGCAAGCGCCGCCCGGTGATGTTCTACAACCACGGTGGCGGCTACATGATCGGATCAGGCTCGGCCACCGGGCAGGACGGCACCCACCTGGCCCAGCTCTACGACGTGGTCGTGGTCGAGTCCAACCACCGGCTGGGCCTGTTCGGCTATCTGTTCCTCGGCGACCTCGCCCACGACGGGTACGCGGCCAACCAGGGCATGCTCGACATCCTGGCCGCACTACGCTGGACCAGCGAGAACATCGAGCACTTCGGCGGCGACCCGGACAACATCATGGTCTGGGGCGAGAGCGGCGGCGGCGCCAAGACGGCCGCCGTCTACACGATGCCCTCAGCCTCGCGCCTGTTCCACAGAGCTTCGATCGAGAGCGCCGCGCCGCTGCGGTTCCCGACCCGCGACGGTGCCACCGCCCGGGCCGAGCGGACGCTCGACCTGCTCGGCCTGACAAAAAAGGACATCCCCCAGCTGTACGACATCCCGGCCGCCCGGCTTCTGGAGATCCAGGTGTCGGAGGCCGCGAACGGGGTCGCCCCCTGGGGCGACCCCGATCCCGTGCTGCCCGGTTTCGGTGCGTTCGTCGACGGCCGGATCATCCCGCGGCACCCGTTCGCCGACGGCGCCCCGCCGTGGTCGGCCGGTAAGCCGCTGATGGTCGGCACGTGCCGGGACGAAACGGTGTTCTTCAGCCTCTTCGGGCCACCCGACATCTTCAAAATCCACGAGACCGGGCTCCGGAGCCGGCTCAGCGGCACCTACCAGGGCGCCGAACTCGACCGGATCATCGCCACCTTCCGCGCCTCCCGGCCCGGTGCGACTCCCGCCCAGCTCTACTTCGCCATCACCACCTCACCCATCTGGCGCGACGCGATCAAGATCGCCGAAGCCAAGGCGGCCCAGCGGCGAGCGCCGGTGTTCATGTATCAGCTGGCATACCCTGATCCGACTGTCGTACCGGGCACCGACTTCCCGCTCGGCTCACCACACGCCTCGGACATCCCCATGAAGTTCGCCAACGTCGGCGCCGGCGAACTGCCCGGCAAACGCGCGGCCGCGCGGCACATGAGCGCCCTGTGGGCGGGCTTCGCCCGCCACAGCCACCCCGCGGCTTCCGGCCTGCCCCGGTGGCCCGCCTACACACCCCGTGACCGCGCCACCATGTGGATCGACTCCCGATGCCGGATCGTCCACGACCCGGACCGCAGCGAACGACTGTTCTGGGTCAATCGCCGCCCGGCGGCCTGAGCCCGAATCACCTCGTCACCGCCGGGCCGGACGTTCCCCCTCGTCCGGCCCGGCGGTCTCACCGCTCAGCGCGACAGGAGAAGCTGTGATCGCCGGAATCCGTGCCGTCAAGATTTGGTGTCGGAGCGTGCGGCGCAGATCGGGCTACCGATGACCGTGTGCGGCCACGACGTCCGTGTCGGCGCCAGTAATGGGGTAGCGGTCGGGTGCGAGGGTCAAAGCGGTGCCGCGCTGCTGCATGAGGCCGACGTCGCGATGTACGCGGTGAAGGCCGGCTCCGCACCTACCCGGGCCGCCCTGCGCTGACGTGTTGGTCGGTGCCCGAAACTTGATTACTGGTTGACCGGCGCGAGGCTGGTGGCGGCCCAGGAGGCGAGCAGGGTGAGCGCCTCCGCGGTCGGTGAGGCGGGCTCGGCGGCGTAGATGGTCATACTGAGGCCTGGCTCGGCGACCAGGGCCATGGTTTCGTACGCCAGCTCGAGGTCGCCGACGACGTGGTGGTGGAACGTCTTGACGCCGGTGCCGTGCAGGCGCACGTTGTGGGCGCCCCAGCGGCGGCGGAACTCGTCGCTGCGGGTGGACAGTTCGCCGACCAGGTCGTGCAGGCCTTGTCGTGCGGGTCGACGCCGGCCGCGGTGCGCAGGTTGGCGACGAGCATGTCGGCGGCGAGGTTCCAGTCGGGGTAGAAGCGTCGCGCGCCGTTGTCGAGGAAGGTGAACCGGCCGAAGTTCGGGGTGCCGATGGCGGTGTCGTAGACGTCGCTGTACATGGCCCGGCCGAGCAGGTTGGCGGCGAGCAGGTCCTGCCGGTGGTTGACGACGATGGCCGGGGCGGTGACCGTGTCAAGAGACCATTGCAGGCTCGGCCGGACGGTCCACGGCTTGGGCTTGCCGGGGCGCCGCACCAGGCCGGTGCTGCCGTTGGCCTCCTGGGCCAGGTGCAGCAGGTGGGCCCGTTCGGCGTCGTCGAGTTGCAGGGTGCGGGCGATGGCCTCGAGCACGCCGGCGGAGACCCCGGCGATCTGCCCCCGCTCGAGCTTGGCGTAGTACTCGACGCTCATCCCGGCCAGTGCGGCGACTTCGCTGCGGCGCAGCCCGGGCACTCGGCGCTGCCCGGCGGCCGGGATCCCGGCCTGCTCCGGAGTGATCTTCGCGCGGCGCGAGGTCAGGAAGTCGTGCACTTCGGCTCGGATGTTCACCCTTCCGACGGTACGGCGGCCCGGGCGGGATTGAGACGTACTGTCGGTACACCTCCCGCCGGTGACTTCTCCACGCTGGGCCGAGCCGGTGTGCTGGGTGGCATGAGCGCAGTTCTCAGCCCAAGCGCATCGCCCGATCGTGTGCGCCGTCGAGTTCGGCTCAGCTCGGGCCTGGTCGCCACGGTGATCTTCTTGACCGCGATCGCGCCGTTGGCCACCGACATGTACGTGCCGGCCTTCCCGAGCGTGGCCGGTGACCTGTCCGCGTCGGCGACGCAGGTGCAGCTGACCCTGACCACCTTCTTCGTCGGTATGGCGCTGGGACAGCTGGCCGGCGGCCCGGTCTCGGACCAGTACGGGCGGCGCCGGCTGCTGCTCGCCTCGGTCGTGCTGATGACGGTGGCGTCGGTGGTGTGCGCGCTGACCCCGTCGATCGGGATCATGATGGCGGCGCGGTTCGCGCAGGGCTTCAGCGGCGGCTGGGCGATGGTGATCGGCCGGGCGGTCATCGTCGATCTGGCCGCAGGCGCGCAGCTGGTCCGGGTGCTCAACGTGATCGCCGCGGTCGGTGGCATCGCGCCGATCGCCGGGCCGCTGGTGGGCGCGGTCATCCTTCAGCTGTCGGGCTGGCGGCTGTCGTTCTGGGCGGTGGCCGCGCTGGGGGTGGCGATGCTGGTGGCCGCGCTGGTCGCGGTGCCGGAGTCGTTGCCGCGCGAGCGCCGGCACGGCGGGGGACTGCGGTCGTTCGCCCGGGCCGGGCGCCAGGTCCTGGCCAACCGCCGCTATGTGGGCTATCTGCTGGTCAGCGGCTCGGCCATGGGGGCGCTGTTCGCGTACGTGGCCACGTCGGCGTTCGTGCTCCAGTCGATGAACGGGCTGTCGCCGCTGGCGTACTCGGTCGACTTCGCCGCGAACGCGGCCGGGATGACCGTGGCCGCCCTGGTCGCGGCGCGGCTGGTCGGGCGGGTCGCGACCCGCAAGGTCATCCTGGCCGGTCAGGTGGCGGCCCTGGCCGCCGGCGGGGCGATGCTGGCCGGCGCGCTGTGGTTCGGCACGCCGCTGCTGCTCGCGATCGTCAGTTTCGCCGTGCTGATGACCGCCCAGGGCCTGATCGGGCCGAACGGCGGGGCGCTGGCCTCCGCCGAGGTGCCCGAGCATCCCGGCACCGGCTCGGCCATGCTCGGCTTCGTCCAGTGGCTGGCCGCCGGCACCATCGCACCGATCGCCGGGCTCGGCGGGGAGCACACGGCCGTACCGATGGCCCTGCTGATGATCGGCGGCGCGGTGCTGTCCATGGCCGGCCTGCTCGTCCTGGCCCGACCGCCCCGCGGTGCCCTCATCTGACGCCGCTGGGGTGCTCTGTCAGTACCTCCCTCAGCAGAAACTCCCATCGACAACCGCCAGGGAGTTTGCTGTATCCATGGAACTTTTCCCGGTACGTCCGACCGTCAAGACGCCCGCACAGGCGTTCACCGGTGACGTCTACATGACCCCGATCTTCAGTGGCACCGGTCCGTCACGGATGACCGTTGCGCTCGTGCGGTTCACCCCGGGCGCCCGCACGAACTGGCACTCGCACGCCGTCGGGCAGACGCTGCACGTCACCGAGGGCGTCGGCCTGGTCGGCACCCGCGACGGCTCGGTGCTGCGTATCCACGCCGGCGAGACGGTCGTGTGCCCGCCGGGCGAGGAACACTGGCACGGCGCCGGCGCCGACACGTTCATGAGCCATCTGGCCATGCTCGAGGCCACCCCCGAGGGCGGCGACCCGACCACGTGGCTCGAGCCGGTCCCGGACGAGCTCTACGAGCGGGCGAACAAGTGACGTCGCGTCCGGAGGCGACGGCGCTGATCGGCGCGTTCACCGCCACCGGGCAACTGGCGGAGCTGCGCGAGGCCCTCGCCGAGGGACTCGACGCCGGTCTGACGGTCAACGAGATCAAAGAGATCCTGGTGCAGCTGTACGCCTACGCCGGGTTCCCCCGCAGTCTCAACGCCCTGGGTACGTTCATGGCAGTGCTCGACGAGCGCCGGGCCCACGGCATCACCGACCCCGACGGCGCCGAGCCCAACCCACGACCCGGCGGCCGGTCCAGCTTCGAGCTGGGCGCCGAGAACCAGACGAAGCTGGCCGGTGGCCCGGTGACGGGCCCGTTGTTCGACTTCGCCCCGGCGATCGACGAGTTCCTCAAGGCGCACCTGTTCGGCGACATCTTCGGCCGCGACAACCTCGACTGGCCCACGCGTGAGATCGCCACCGTCGCCGCTCTGGCCAACCTCGGCGGTGTCGAAGGGCAACTGCGATCGCACCTGGGCATCGCCCTCAACACCGGGGTGACCGTGGCCCAGCTGCGCGATCTGGTCGCCCTGCTGCGGGACCGGGTCGGCGCGGCCCAGGGCGGCCGGGCCGCTGCCCTGCTCGACGTAGTGCTGACCGAGAAGAACACTGAAACTGCGAACTGAGGAGAAACATCATGCGTGGTGCTGTTCTGTACGCCCCCGGCGACGTACGAGTCGAGAACCGCGACGATCCGCGGATCGAGGCGCCGACCGACGCGATCATCAAGATCTCGGCAACGTGCGTGTGCGGGTCCGACCTGCACCCGTATCGGGGTGTCCAGCCGGTCGGTGAGCCGGCGCCCATGGGGCACGAGTACGTCGGTGTGGTCGAAGAGGTCGGCAGCGCGGTCACCGGTGTCCGGAAGGGCCAGTTCGTGGTCGGCTCGTTCTGGGCCTCGGACAACACCTGTGAGATCTGCCGGGCTGGCTACCAGAGCGCCTGCGTGCACCGGGTCCCGATGGGCGCGCTCGGCTCGCAGGCCGAATACCTGCGGGTTCCCCTGGCCGACGGCACGCTGGTGGCCACCCCTTCACTTCCCCGTGAGGACCTGGTGCCCAGTTATCTGGCCGCCTCGGACGTGCTGGGCACCGGCTGGTTCGCCGCCGACGCCGCGCAGGCCGGCCCGGGCAAGACCGTCGCGGTGGTCGGTGACGGCGCGGTCGGCCTGCTCGCCGTGCTGGCCGCTCAGCAGATGGGCGCGGAGCGCATCATCGCGATGTCGCGGCACGCCGACCGGCAGAAGCTGGCCCTGGAGTTCGGTGCCACCGACATCGTCACCGAGCGCGGCGACGACGGCATCGCGAAGATCAAGGAACTGACGAACGGGCTCGGCGCGCATTCGGTGATCGAGGCGGTCGGCACGCAGGAGTCGATGATGCAGGCCATCCACTCGACGAGGCCCGGCGGGCACGTCGGTTTCGTGGGCGTCTCGCACGACGTGAAGCTGGACGGCATGGAGATGTTCTGGTCGCTGGTGCACCTGCACGGCGGCCCGGCTCCCGTACGCCGCTACCTGCCCGACCTGATGAACCGCATCGCCACCGGCGCCATCAACCCGGGCCAGGTCTTCGACCTCGAACTGCCCCTCGACCAGGCCGCCGAGGGCTACCAGGCGATGGACGAGCGCCGCGCCATCAAGACCCTGCTGCACCCGTAAGACACGGCCCGCGCCGAGGGCGAATCGGCGGTGTAGACGAGCATGGTCAGGGCCGGGGCGTCGTTGACCCGGAACGACTCGTAGTCGAAGTCCAGGTCGCCGGCCAGCGGGTGGTGGTAGCGCTTGGCCCCGCGACGGTACTGGAGCACGTCGTGGGCGGCCCAGAGCGTACGGAAGAAATCGCTGTGGGCCGAAAGCTCGTCGACCAGCCCGGCGATGTTTTCGTCGGTGGGGTGACGCCCGGCCGAGGCGCGCAGCACGGCCACGCCGTTGCGGGTGGCGCCCTCCCAGTCGCGGTAGAACTCGCGGGCCCGCGGGTCGAGCAGCTGCAACCGCAGCGTGTTGAAAGGCACGTCGTCGATGGAGAAGACGGCGCGCCCGAGCTGGTTGGCGTAGACGACGTCGAGCCGCTCGTTCCGCCGGAAGGCCGGCGTGCTCAGCGCGTCGAGAACCCGGCGCAGCTCGAGCGGGAAGGCCGGGGAGTGCGAGGAGATCGTCGGCAAGGCGCTCAAGGGGCGCCGTGACGACGTGGTGCTGGCCTCCAAGGCGAACATGCCGATGAGTGACGACCCCAACCACCGCGGCAACTCGCGCCGGTGGATCGTGCGGGAGGTCGAGGCGTCGCTGCGCCGGCTGGGCACCGACTGGCTCGACCTCTACCAGGTGCACCGCTGGGACCCGGCGGTCGACCTCGACGAGACCCTAGGAGCTTTGACCGATCTCGTACGGGCCGGGAAGATCCGCTACATCGGCCACTCCACGTTCCCGGCCTCCACCATCGTCGAGGCGCAGTGGGTGGCCGAGCGGCGCGGACGGGAGCGGTTCGTGACCGAGCAGCCGCCGTACTCGATCCTGGTCCGCAACGCCGAGAACGAGGTGCTGCCGGTCGCGCAGCGGTACGGGATGGGCGTCATCTCGTACAGCCCACTCGCCGGAGGCTGGCTGTCCGGGCGCTACAGCCGCGACGCGCACGACCTGCCGACCTCGCAGGCGCGCCGGCGGCTGGCCAACCGGTTCGACATGTCGCTGCCCGAGAACCAGCGCAAACTCGCGGCCGTCGAGCAACTGACGCAGCTGGCCGACGAGGCCGGGCTCACCCTCATTCAGCTGGCGATCGCCTTCGTGCTGCGCCACCCGGCGATCACCGCGCCGATCATCGGCCCCCGCACGGCCGAACATCTGGACTCGCAGCTGGCCGCGGCCGACGTGGCGCTCACCGCCGACGTGCTCGACCGCATCGACCAGATCGTTCCGCCCGGCCTGACGCTGAACCCGGCCGACAACAGCTGGCTCAACCCGCTGCTCCAGCCCGCCGCCCGGCGCCGGTGATCGACGCCCAGACGGGCCGTCGTCATGGGGCTGAGATCCTGCGGCCCGCTTCGGCGGCGAGCTGCCGGAGCCAAACGTGGGCGGGTTCGCGGTCGTGCATCGGATGCCACCAGAAGGCCTCCACCAATGGGCCCATCGTGAACGGCGGCTCGACGACGGTGACACCGCTGCCGGGGCCGAACAGGCGGGCGGCGCGCTCGGGACGACGCCGATGCGGTCGGTGCCGGCGAGCTGTCGCTCTGTCCACTCCCGTGTAGGCGCAGCGCGCCCCGCCGTTGTAACGGTCCGGACGGCTTCCACGATCGACTTGCCCTGCTTGACCGCGCGGGCGATGAGGTAGCCGTCGGCGTCCTCGATCAGGTCGTTGAAGCCGAACGACGAGGCCACGCCGGGCACGGTGAGCTTGCCCGCGGCGAATCCCGTCCCGAGCGTACTGCTTCTCGGAGTTCCGGCCGGCGCCCCGGCCGCGACGATAACCATTACAGTCGCATTCGTGAGCGCAGACCAGGGTCTTGTCCAGGTGTCCGATTCGTTTGGTGTACGCCGTGCCCGAGCCGGAACGATCCTCGCCGATGACGGGACGAACTATCAGGTCAAATGGGATGACACCGACGAGGAAGAGCTTGTCCCGCGGGGTGCCGGCGTTCACGTCGCGGCGAGGGGTTCGCTGCGCTTCCTGGCCCTGTCCGACTCCCGGCTGTTCCACGGCGTCTTCGCCCAAGAGCCCCTCGCGGTGGTTCTCCGCCTGCTGGCCGAGTCGTCGGTTCCGCTGAAGGTGCGAGAGATCCGGGAGCGTCTGGCCGAGCTCGGTCTTCGGAACGAGACCTGGGCCCGGTACGGGCCCCGCGCGCTGGCGGTTCTGCCCAAGTGGCCAAATGTCGTCCGGCGGCAGAAGGGCGACACTCTGGCCTACACCTGGGTGGGGGATGACCTTCCCGAGCTTCCGGCAGAGGCCGAGCCTGAACCGGAGCCGGCACCTACGCCCGCGCCCGCGCCGAAGGCCGCTCCTTCTCCCGCCAAGCCGATCGTGGCGGCTGCGACACCGGCCGAACCGGCGGTGCCGTCCGCCGAGCGCCTTCGGCGGCAGATGAGCGCCGCGCGGAGCCTGGGCGAGGTTGCTCGCCTGCTCACGCTCCCGAAAGAGTTCGTGGCTGAGTTGTCACCGGAGGTGGTCGCCTCCGCGCTTCGCCGGGTCGCCGCTGAGGACCGGCTGGTCGCGGGCTTGCTCGACGCCCTGACCGCCTCCGGGCCGGTCGGTGCGCTGACCGAGGAACTGGCGGCGGCCCGGGCGGCGAACGCCGCACTTCAGAGCCGGGTCGACGAGCTGGAGGAGTGGTGGACGGCCCTTGAGCAGAGCACCGATCCGGGCGCCGCGATCCGTCAGCCGGGTACCTGAGGAGCTTCCCCTGTGCGATGCCGGCGCACGCCAGGAGGTGAAGGTCTCGGGTCGTTGACCACGCGTGGCGCCTTGTCGATCGCCTCACCCCCGACGGGATGAAGGCACCGGGGCGCGGGCAGTATCGGTCCATGGGGACCAGCGCGCAGGACACAGTGATCGCGGCCTGGCGGGCCGCCGGGGAGAGTGGCGACGCGGCGGCGGCCGGAGCGTGCCTCGCCGCGGACGTCGAGCTGATCTCGCCACTCACCGGCAAGTTCCGGTTTCGTGGGCCGGGCGAGGTGACCGAGGTGCTGTCCGCGGCGTTCGAGATCATCCGCGACATTCGCTATCACACCGAGCTCGGCGACGACCGTACTCGGGCGTTGTTCTCCTTCGGGGTCGCCGGCCGTGAGCCGCTTGAGGAGGCGCAGCTTCTGCGGCTGGACGATGACGGGCGGATCCGCGAGCTGACTTTGTTCGGGCGGCCCGTGCCGGCGTTGACCGAGGTGATGGCGGGCATCGGCCCACGCCTGCTGCGCCGTCAGAAGCGGGCCGGTCTGGCCCGCGTGGTCGGTTTCGCGACTGCTCCGCTCAACGCCATGACGCGCCTCGGCGACCGCCGCCTGGTTCCGCTGGCCGATCCGAGAAGGCGCCGCGGCTGAACCTCGGCTTCACCAGACAGCGGTCGCCGGGCGGCCTTCACCGATCCATCATGGACTGTCTATGATCTGCCGGCCCGGAATTCCGGGCCGGCCCGGGGAGTCCCATGAGAAAACTCTTGTTGTCCATCCTCGCGGCGGTTCTCGCCGCCACCACTTTGACGAGCACGCCCGCCTCGGCCGCCGAGAGCTGCGGCGGTTCCCTCGCCATCGGCGACATCGTGCGATGTGAGTCGATCAGCGGCAGCCAGGAGCACGTCTACTTCGTCAGCGTTCCCAAGGCGAACGACGTGCTCTACACCATGCTCACCCGCGGCAGTGGCGAGTCGCCCCAGGCCCGGGTCACCGGCCCGAACGGCGCCGGCGTCTGCACGTTCCAGTCCGACGCCGGCCGGTGCCAGCTCAAGGGCGCGGGCACGTACAAGGTCATCGTTTCGCTCTACTTCCAAGGGTCCGGCGACTACACGCTGGGTGTGCAGTCGCTCAAGTCGCCGTCGTCCTGCGCGACCCTGCCCGCCTCGTTCTTCTCGTTCGCCTCGACCGGGCAGGCCGGCGCGCTGCCCGCCGGTGCTCCCGGTGACTGCTTCCGGTTCAATCAGCCGGCCGGCAGCGTGCTGCGTCTCTGGTCGCCCAAGGGCAACGGCGACATCCAGGGCGACATCCTCGACGCCGATCTGCAGCCGGTCTGCCAGATCCGGTACGCCCAGTACTGCACCCTCACCGGCGCCGGGCCCTACCGGCTGAATCTGGCCGAGTACTACGGCGCCGAGACCCCGTACACGCTGCGCATGTCGCGCGTCTCGAACGCGGCCGGATGCCAGGTGCTGCGGACCGCGCCGTTCGGCGATGTCACCGCGTACGAGGGAACCGGCTCCTTGCCGCAGCAGCAGGACATCACCTGCCACAAGACGCACGTGGCCGCGCCCGGCACCCTCGCGGTGCGCATCCACAACGACCAGAGCGTCGCCTGGACGGTGTACGACGACGCGGGTAAGCCGCTCTGCTCCAAGTGGGGGCAGGAGCCGTGCGCCGTGCCCGCGGCCGGTGACTACACGGTCATCTCGGAGAGCCAGGACTGGAATCCGGTCAGCTTCCGGATCGCCCTGCCCGCCCTGTTCCGCAACACGGGCTGCGCTCCGGCGACCGGGCTCACGTGGGCCACGGCCGCGCTGGTCGTGTCGCAGAGTTCGGCCGTGCAGACGAACTGTCACCCGTTCCGGGCGGACGCGGGGGACCGGGTCGTCGCGTACGCCGCGCCGACGACGTACAACGAGGTCCGCAAGACGATCGTCGACAGCACCGGCGCCGAGGTCTGCCCCGGATACAGCGACCAGGACGGCTGCGTCGTACCCGCCACCGGCACCTACCGGGTCGTCTCCTACCTCGCCGACTGGAACGCCGAGTGGACCGAGCAAACCTACAAGCTGCAGGTGCGCCGGCTCTCCCAGGCCGCCGGCTGCCCGGTCGTGCGGCCGGGGGCCTATAACGCGCCGCCCGCGGGCGCGGCCGGGCCGATCCGGTGCCGGACGCTGGTCGTGACCGAGCCGGGCGCGTACACCGTCCGGGCCTTCGACGCCGAGAACTACGAGACCTACGGGCAGGTGTACGACGGCGCGGGGCTGAAGGTGAACGCCCGTGATCTGCCGGCCGGCCGGTACACCTTCGTGCTGAACGGCGGCGTCACGAACTCGGTGATCGACAACGATTTCACGTACGTCACCTCGTTCCTGCCCGCCCAGCCGGCCGGTTGCCCGGCCGGAACCGTCGACGGCCTGACCGGCGCCCCGTGGCACGCCGAGTTCACCACGGCCGGGGAGGTGCTGTGCCGCCGGCTGGACCCGCCGAACTCTTCGCGATTGGCTCTGCTCCGGCCGACCGACGGGCTCACCCCGGACACGTATCTGCTCAACGCCGCCGGCGAGCGTGTGTGCGACCTGGACACGCTCACCCAGTACGGTTGCCCGATCGCCGACGCGGGCCCGTACACGGCCGTGGCCCAGCAGGACGAGGGCGCCGCGCCGGGCGCCTTCGCCGCGGCGTTCGCCCGCGTCGACGGGGCGCCGGACTGCCCGTCGCTGCCCGCCGGCGCCGACGGCGCGACGGCCCGCACGGGCGGTGACCGGATCGCCGCGTGTTTCACCATTCCGGCCGATCAGCATGCCGGGCGGGAGACGTTCACCTGGCAGCGCACCGCGGGGGAGGGCACCGCTCGGCTCGCGGTCTTCAGCTCCGACGGCATCCGCTACTGCCGCACAGGCGCTTTCCCGGACCGTACGATCACCTGCGCGCTGCCGGCGGGTCCGCTGACCGTGGTGCTGGAGGGCCCGTCCACGGACGCCGCGTTCCGCCTCACCCGCACCGCCGCGCCCTGACCGCCAACCCAGCCGGGTGCCTCCGATCCGGGAGGCGCCCGGCTGGCGAGATCGGCCGGGTGAAGGGATTCCGCCGACGCCCTTTATCTTCCGGTGCGTTCGTCGTACTTCTCGCGGGCGTCGACGACTTCCTCGATGTGCTGGATCGACCACTCCGTGAGTGCCTTCAGGGGGCCGCGCAGGGTCTGGCCGAGCGGCGTCAGCTCGTACTCCACCCGGATCGGCATCTCCGGATACGCCGTCCGCAGGATCAGCCCGTCGCGTTCGAGCGTGCGCAGCGTCTGGGTGAGCATCTTCTCGCTGATTCCCTCGAGCTGCTGCCGCAGCTGCGTGAACCGGCGCGCTCCATGCCGGCCGAGCTCGCCCATCACCAGGACTGCCCATTTGCTGCCGATCTGGTCGAGCACGTCACGCGATGGGCAGCCACGCGTGTACGGGTCCCACGGTGTTGTGGACTCGCTCACGTCCCGGGACGTCGCCACGTACCTCACCTCGATCCTCACGTCCGGGTGGGGACCTTACCCGAAAGTTCGCCCTTACCAAAGGAGAGTGACCAGGTCATCGTGGGTTCACGCCGCGGATGGCCCGCGGCAGAAGGGCGCCACCGTCATGTCGATCGTTGTCACCGCAGCCTCCGGACATCTGGGCCGGCTCACCGTCGAAGCGCTGCTGGCCCGTGGGGTGCCGGCCTCCGAGATCGTCGCGACCAGCCGTGACGTCAGCCGGATCAAGGACTTCGCCGACCGCGGGGTCGAGGTCCGCCGGGCCGACTTCGCGGAATCCGCCAGCCTCCCCGCCGCCTTCGAGGGCGTGGACAAGCTTCTGCTGATCTCCACCACGACCCCGAGCGAGCGCGTCGCCAACCACCGCCGCGCCATCGACGCCGCGGTGGCGGCGGGCGCGTCGCTGGTCGCGTTCACGAGCATGCTGTACGCGGACACGTCCACCACCAGCCTTTCTCCCACCCACCGGGCCACGGAGGAGTACCTGCGCGAGCGCCTGCCCAGCGTGATGCTGCGCAACGGCTGGTACCTGGAGAACTACACCGGCCAGCTCCCTCAGGTGCTGCAGGGCGGAGTGCTCGTCGGGGCCGCCGGAGAGGGCCGGATCAGCGCTGCGACCCGAGCCGACTACGCCGACGCCGCCGCGGTCGTGCTGACCACCGACGGCCACGCCGGCCAGGCGTACGAGCTGGGCGGCGACGAGGCCTTCACCCTGACCGAGCTGGCCGCGGCGATCTCGGCCGTGACGGGCAAGCGGGTCGAGTACACCGATCTGCCCATCGACGCGTTCACCGAGGCGCTGGTCGGCGCGGGTGTGCCCGCCGAGCTGGCGCAGGTCCTCGCGGATGCCGACCGAGCCATGAGCCACGACGAAATGTTCACCGACTCCGGTGACTTGCGGCGCCTGATCGGGCGGCCGACGACGACCCCGGTGGAAGCGATCGCCGCCGCCCTTCGCTGACCGGCCGGCGCTTCGGACGGGCATGCGTGCCGGTCAGCCGGCGATGGTCACCACCGGGGCGTTCTGGGTGACGGCCCAGTCGAGGGCCCGGTGCAGCTCGTCCTGGGGGAGCGGCCGGCGGCGGGTGACCGTCAACGCCACCGTGACCGTCGCCGACAGAAAGGCGCTGCGGGCCTCGGCGGCGGAGAAGGCGGCGACCAGCTCGTAGGCGAAGCGTACGGCGGCATCCTGGTCGAGAGCCGGCAGCAGCAGCATGAACTCGTCCGGGCCGGCTTTGACCGCCCGGTCGCCCGGCCGCAACCGGCTCACGAGCAGTTCGATGGCGGCCTGGTGCTGCCGGGTGGCCGTACGGCCGATCGGTCCCTCCGGAGCCCCGGCGGCATGGGTGATGCGGACGGCCAGCACCGCGACCGGCAGCACGCCCGAGGCGGTGACGCCGGTGGTTCCGCTCCAGCGCAGCAGGCCCGGCTCGCCGGCCAGGTCGGTGTCGCCGGGCGTCTCCGGCTCCCGGGTCTTCCCGGGGCCGGAGCGCAGGCGGTCGTGGTCGCGCTCAGCCCGGGCCGTGAACAGGCGCAGGGCGGCGTCGGCGCGGCTCTCGCCGGGGGTGGCCGGGAGGTCGCGTACCCGGTCGACGACCGCGTCGACGGCCGAGCGGGCCGCCGGGGAAAGGCGGTCGCCGAGCTGCTTGTGCAGGCGCAGCACCTCGTGCAGGGCCTCGTCGCGGCGGAAGCTGGTCCGGGCTTCGAACAGGCGCCCGCTCTCCAGCGTCGCCGCGCCGGCCTGGAACTGCTCCAGGTCGTACGCCACCAGCACCGCACCGAAACGTGGGGTGAGCACGACGACGGTCCACTCCCGCGCCAGGTCGTCCTTCTCGTCGAGCAGCACCGCCTCCGCCCCGGCCGGCGGCTCCGGCACCTGATCGCCGACCAGACCGACCACGGTGGCCGCGGCCCGGCCCGCGATGCTCTCGTAGACGCGGCGTTCCCGTTCGAAATAAGGCAGCCGCTGGAAGAGTGCGAAGACCACCATGGGCCCGTCCTCGGCGGCGGCGAGGGCTGCGCGTTCGATCGCGTGGGAGGCGGTCACGAGCGTTCTCTTGGTCAGCCGTTGCGCGGCCGGGGTGTCGGGCACCGCCGTAGCCTAGGGACCTCGCGCCGTCGTCGCATCCGCTGACCGGTCGCCGCGGTCGCGGCATCGGGCGCGATCATGGGCTGGTGGAACTTGCCGAGATCGCTCTGCTCGCCGCGGCCGCCGTTCATCTGGGCTTCCAGGTCACCGTGACCGCCGTCGCCTATCCGGCGCTGGCCCGGGTGCCGCCGGATCAGTGGGGGCCGGCCCACCGCGCCCATACTCGGGCCATCACGCCGGTCGTCGTGGTGGTCTACGGCTCGCTGGTGGTGACCGGCGGGTGGGTGCTGTGGTCCGGGCCGAGGGTGGGGGCCTGGGTGGCGCTGGCCGCGACGGCTGTTGCGCTGCTGGCCACCGCGCTGGCTGCCGCGCCCGCGCACGGCCGGCTCGCCGGCGGCCGCGATCCGCTGGTGTGGCGCCGGCTCCTGCGGGCCGACCTGGTGCGTACGCTCGCCGCGGCGGTGGCGGTGGCGGCGCTGATGACGGTCCGGTGAGGCGGCCGGTCAATCCTCGCGGTCTCGTTCGTCCATCAGGTCCGCTCGCCGATCGAGGTCAGCTTGCCGGCTGTCGAGCATGGCTTCCCGCCGCGTTTGTGTCTCGTCTCGTCGATCGGCGGCTTCGGACCGCTGATCGAGGGCGTCCTGACGCCGGTCGGCGGCCTCTTCACGACGACGCGCGGCATCGGATGTGCTCGAGGTGGGCGGCCGGTCTTGCAGGTCGGCCTGGCGATCATCGCTGACCCGGCGGAGCCGTTCCAGCGATGCCACCATCTCGGCGGTGAAGCGGTCTTCAGGCATGGATTCACTGTGCACCATGACGGTCGGCTTGCGGGTGCTGATGGCATTGTTCATTCGTCCCGACCCGGCCGCGGCCCGGCCGAATGGGACCCGAAATGCCGGACGGCGGCCCGCTGAACCAGTCGGGCCGCCGTCCGGATATCAGCGAATCAGAGCGTGCGGATGTTTTCCGCCTGCGGACCGCGCTGGCCCTGGGCGATGTCGAACTCCACCCGCTGATTTTCGTCGAGGCTGCGGAATCCGCTGGCCGAGATCGCCGAGAAATGGGCGAAGACGTCGGCGCCGCCGCCGTCCTGGGCGATGAAGCCGAAGCCCTTGTCACCGTTGAACCACTTCACAGTGCCTGTTGCCATGTCTGCTCCTTCGCAGGCTGTCGGAGACCGCGAACTGCGGGCTCTCACGCCGCCGCGTTGATGACCTGCGTCGAACCGACACAAAAAACGAAAAGCGCCTGGACGGATCTTCAATCCATCAGGCGCCGAAAACGTCTACGGAAATCAAAACTGCAACTGGGCAAACAGTATCACAGAATTGTTGGGGAGCCGGATCGAATACTTCGCCGAGCGGTCGGCGAGGATGGCTCGGTGGATGCCGAGTCGGTTCTGATTTTTGTCCTGGCCGCGGTCGCGGTGGTCGTGGTGGTGCGGTGGGTCGCGGGCCGGACCGGGTTGCCCGCCGCCGCGCTCCTTCCGCTCGTCGGCATCGGATACGCCGTGCTGCCCGGGCCCAACGTGACCCTCGATCCGCACCTCATCCTGACCTTCGTCCTGCCGCCGTTGTTGTACAGCGCCGCCCTGGACTCGTCGATGCTCGCGATCCGCCGCGACGGCGCTCGGACTGCGCGCGGCCGGCGACGACCAGGCCGGTGTGCGTAACGAAGCCCGGTCGGCGTCCGTCGCGGCCGCCCTCGCGGCCCTGGACGACCTGGAGGCAGAGGAACACGACGTCAGTGCCGCGGTGATCGAGACGATGCGCGGGCAGCTCCAGGCTCGTTTGAGCCGCTACCGCGACCGGATCGACCTGCTCCGCGACAACGAGGACTCGATCGGTCCACCGGTTTCCCCGCAATATGAGGCTGCCTTGCACGTACGCCGGGTGGCTCTCGACGCCCGACGGGACGAGTTCCTGCGCTGGCGCGATGCCGGGTAGTTGCCCGACGAGAGTCCGCGCGTTCCGGAACGCGAACTGGACCACGAGGAGCGGCTGCTGCCGGACCGGCCGACCCGCCGGTGACCGGAAACGCGGTCCGCTGACCGCCGGTCGACCAGGAGCCCGGTCAATGCGAAGATTCCAGGGTGAAGCGACACCGCCTGCCCGATTCCCGCGTCGGAGGATCATGAGCGAGGCTCGGCGGCATACCGACAACGTGCCGGCGGCGAGGCGCCGTGCAGCCGAGGAGGCAACCTTCCCGGCGCTGCTGGAGGACGACATCGACGACCTTTACGACAACGCGCCGTGCGGTTTCCTGTCGACGCTGCTGGACGGAACGATCGCCAAGGTCAACGCCACCCTGCTGGACTGGCTCGGTCTCTCCCGCGACGACCTGGTCGGCCGCCGTCATTTCGTCGATCTGCTGACCGGCGGCAGTCGTCTTTATCACGAGACGCATTTCGCGCCGTTGCTGCGGATGCAGGGAAAGGTCGGCGGTATCGCGCTGGAACTGCTCACCGCCGATGGGACAGCGCTGCCGGTTCTGGTCACCTCCGCCGTCAAGACCGGCGGTGACGGCGCGCCCATGCTGATCCGGACCATGGTTTTCGACGCTCGGGAACGGCGCGCCTACGAGCGGGAACTGCTCGGTGCGCGACGTCGCGCCGACCAGGACCGGGAACGGCTGCGCCTCCTCGTGAGCGGACTGCAACGCAGCCTGTTGCCGGCCACGCTGGCGGTGCCGCCGGGCATGACGACGTCGGCCCTCTACCACATGGCTTCGCCCGACGAGGTGGGCGGCGACTTCTACGATCTGTTCCCCCTCGGCGCCGGGCGCTGGGGTTTCTTCCTCGGCGACGTACGCGGCAAGGGCATCGGCGCCGCGGCGGTGACCGCCGCGGCCCGCTACACACTGCGCGCCGCCGCCGTCTACGACCCGGAGCCCGCCGCGGTGCTGACGAATCTCAACGCCGTGCTCTATCAGGACTACCGCGATCAGGGACACCGGCATTGCACAGTCATCTTCGGTGTGCTCGAACGAGAGGGTACGGGGTATACCGCCTCGATCGCTTCCGGTGGGCATCCGCCCGCCCTGCTGGTCCGGGCGAACGGTGTCACCGAATATCAGAGCACCGAGGGCGGCGCGCTGATCGGCATTCTGCCCACGGCGCGGGTGGCGACACGCACCGTGCGGCTGGACCCGGGCGATACGTTGCTTCTCTACAGCGACGGGCTGACCGAGGCGCGTAACGCCCCGGACGGCGAGCGGTTCGGCGATGAGGCACTGCGTGCTTTCGCCGAAAGTCACGGCCCCACCGAGGCCGCAGCCGTCGTCCGCGCTCTCACCGGCCTGCTCGCCGGCTTCGACGACGTCGATGACGACGTCGCCGTCATGGCACTCAGCGTCTCCGGCAACTGATCCGTCAGCCGAGGTTCTCGGGCCGCCGTCCTCGACGGGGCCTGGGGGGGCCACGGTCGACGGACGCGACGCCGCGGGCGGCCGGGAAGGTGACCGTTCGGTCATCCCGGCGGTGTGACGTTCTCGTCGACGGCAACGAGCATCTCGTAGACGCCACTGATCTCCAGTACCCGGCGGACCGGCCGCGCCGGCTCGGCCAGGAAGAAGCGGCGATTGACGGCCGCGGCGTGCTGATAGGCGGAGATGAAAGCGCCAAGGGCGGCCGAGTCGACGAAGGTGACGGCCTTGAGGTCGGCGGTGACTCCGGTCGTGCCGGGCTGGTCGAGCTGCTCGACGAGCAGCAGGCGCAGGTGTCCGGCGGCCACCAGATCCAGTTCGCCGCTGAGGGTCACCGTGGAGACGCTGCCGTGCCGGGAAACGTCGGCCGACCACAGCGGAGTCTCGGTCATCGGGTGTCCTCGCGCCGCGGGATGAGCGCTCGGCCGTCAAGGCACCGCGACGCTTGGATGTGATCGACCGTACTCCAGTGCGCCGCGCCGCGCTCATGACGGCGCTGTCTGACGGGCTAGGTGCCGGTGTGCTTGTCCACCCACCACCCGCAGCTCATGCCGACGCCGAGGTTGCCGGCGCGGACACACTCTAGATCAGCGCCGCGTAATCGGCGTCGGAGAGTTCGGCGCTCGCCGCTGCGATGTTTTCCTCGAGGTGGTGCGGGGACGAGGTGCCCGGGATGGGGAGCATCGCCGGGGAGCGGCGCAGCAGCCAGGCCAGCGCGAGCTGCGACGGGGTGAGGCCGGCCCGGCGGGCGATCTGCTCGAGCCGGCCGCCGGGGCGGGCGAGCTGGCCGGTGGCCAGCGGGAACCAGGGGATGAAGCCGAGGCCGGTCTTTTCCGCGTAGTCGAGCACGTCCTCGGAGTCGCGGTCGGCCAGGTTGTAGAGGTTCTGCACGCTGGCGATGGGTGCGATTCGCCGGACGGCGCGGATGTCGTCCACGCTGACCTGGGACAGGCCGATGTGCCGGATCTTGCCTTCGGTCCGCAGGTCGGCCAGGGTGCCGATCTGGTCGGCCAGCGGTACGCGCGGGTCGATGCGGTGCAGCTGGTAGAGGGGGATCTGTTCGAGGCCGAGGTTGCGCAGGCTCGATTCGATCTGGCGCCGGATGTACGCGGGCCGGGCGTCGCCGCCCCAGCGGCCGGGGCCCTGCCGGGTCAGCCCGACCTTGGTGGCGATGACGACGTGGTCCGGGTAGGGGTGGAGCGCTTCCTTCAGCAGCTGTTCGGCCGCGTTCGGGCCGTACGAGTCGGCGGTGTCGAAGAAGTTGACGCCGAGCTCGACGGCGCGGCGCAGCACCCGCACGGCGTTGACCCGGTCGGCCGGGAAGCCCCACACGCCGGGCCCGGTCAGCTGCATCGTGCCGAAGCCGAGCCGGTTGACCGGCAGGTCACCGCCGAGGGCGAAGGTCTCTGTCATCGCTGTCCTCCCGAGGACTGGGCACGGATTTGCGGGGAAGTTGGCGTGAGGCACCTGGACAGCTTTCTTCGGTCCCGGAGGCCAGGCATCAGTAAGACGACTAGCTCGCCCGCGGCGAGCGCGTCGCCGCGCCGGCCATGAAACGGTTCAGAAGCTTTCCTGGTGCGCTACCTCCTCCGTTCGGACGACGTGAGACTTAACCGTTTGAGCCATTGATTGATCTTTATCGATGCTGAAGCGTGTGGGCTGCCTGTCAACGCACAGTCACGGGGGAGTGCTCATGCGCGCAAGGCACCGTCGGCTGCTGTCCGCAGCCCTGACCTCAGTCCTGATATCCAGTTATCTCGCGGTGTCGCCCCAAGGGCCCGCGACCGCGGCGCCGCCGCCGGTGGCGCCGGCCGGGGCCGATCCGGTGGATCGCGGCCTCCCCAAGGAGGCCACACCCCACCACGGCCTGCCGGCCGGTGAGGCGGCACCGCCCGTGCCGCCCGCCGTGGAGTCCGCGGGTAAGCCCGCGAAGGTCGACGGCCGCGCCCTGCGACGGACGGCCACGGCCAAGGCCGTGCGGGCCGACGCGCAGGCCGATGCGCCGGGTACGCCGATCGTGCGGCCCGGTTTCACGCTCGGCGACACGTCACTTGTCGTGTACTTCGACGCGCAGGTCGCCGACGGTGACCCGACCTCGTGGGCCCGCTGGTGGGCCACCGTGCGCGACGTCGAGTCCGGCACCGAGCAGCGCTCCACCGACCAGGGCCGGGCCGATCTGAGCCGGTGCTCGTACCCGGCCACCTTCTGCCGGACCTTCGGCGCGGCCGAGGGCTGGGTGCTCGACCCGGCGCGCAAGTACACGGTGACGATCACCGTGGCCACCGGCGAGGGCGAGCTGAGCAGCGGCGAGTCGCAGCCGGCGCAGCCCCGGCGGGTGGAGACGCCGCCGTCGGTACCGACGAGTCAGGCCGTGGGCTGCGGCTGCGCGACGGTGCTGGGCGGCACCGTACGGGCGCAGGCCTTCCGCGGCCAGATGGTCAACACGGGCACCGGCACGTTCCAGCGGGTGGAGCAGGACTTCGGCATGCCCTCGTACGGCATTCCGTTCCGGCTGGCCCGCTACTACTCGTCGGGCAACACGGCGCCGGGCATGTTCGGGCCGGGCTGGTCGTCCACGTACGACATCCGGATCGTCTCGGCCGACGGCGGCGCGGCCCGGGTGCGCGCCGAGGACGGCTCCGAGGCGGTCTACACCGGCGGCGCCGACGGCAGCTACGAGGCGCCGGCCGGCGTGCGGGCCCGGCTCACCAAGGTGGACGGCGGGTGGCAGCTGGTGCCGCCGGACAAGCGGGTGCTGCGGTTCGACGCCGACGGCAAGCTGATCTCGATCAAGAACGCCCGCGGGCACGGGGTGACGCTCGCGTACACGCCGCAGGGCGTCATCGACAAGGTCACCGATGCCGGCGGCCGGATCGTCGACTTCGACGCGCGGGCCGATCTGCGGCTGGTCACCAAGGTGACGATGCCCGACAACCGGGTGGTGCAGTTCGACTACGAAGGCACCCGGCTGCTCAAGGTGCAGGACGCGCGCCGCTACACCACCACGTACGGCTATGACGCCGCCGGGCGGCTGGCCACCGTGGTCGACGCGCGCGGCAACCGGCAGGTGTTCAACGAGTACGACGCCGCCGGGCGGGTGGGCCGGCAGACCGACGCCGAGAACGCGGTGACCACGTTCGCCTGGAACGCCGGCCGGCAGGAGGCGACCACCACCGACCCGGACGGTGTGGCCGTGGTCGACGGCTACCGCGACAACGTGCTGCTGTGGTCGCGCAACGGCAACAACGACGTGGTCAACACCCGGTACGACGGCAAGCTGCAGAAGAGCCTGGTGGTCGACCCGAAGGGCAACCAGGAGGAGACCACCTTCGACCCGGCGGGCAACCCGCGGTCGCGTACGGCACCCGAGCCTTTCTCCTTCACCCAGCTCAGCCAGTTCGACGGCCGCGGCAACCTCACCGAGTTCACCGACGGCCGCGACAACAAGTGGGTCTACACGTACAACGAGTTCAACGAGCTCACCAGCCAGCGCGATCCCGAGCAGGCCAAGGGCTACCGGTACGAGTACGACAGCCGCGGCAACGTGGTCAAGAAGACCGACCCGCGCGACAAGGCCACCACGTACGAGTACGACACCGACGGCAACCGCACCGCCGAGATCTCGCCGACGGGACGGAAGACCGTCATGGCGTACGACCGGACCGGCCGGATGACCTCGGTGGTCGACCCGCGCGGCACGGTGTCCGGGGCCAACCCCGACGCCTACCGCACGCGGTACACGTACGACGAGGAGAACACCGTCGTCGAGGTGCGGCAGCCGGGCAAGCAGGCGCCGTTCAAGAAGACCCTCGACGAGCTCGGTCAGGTCGTCGTGGTGACCGACCCGCTCTCCGGATCGACGCACACCACCTACGACAAGGCCGGCCGTCCGGTGCTGGTCAAGGACCCGGTCGGCAACACCAGCGCGTCCGCCTACACGCCCGCCGGCCGGCGCAAGTCGGTCACGGTCAACCCGGGCGAGCTCAACCTGACAACCCAATGGACGTACGACTCCACGGGCCGCGTCGCCACCGAGGTGGCGCCGTTGGGCAACGCCGACCCGGCCCGGGCCGAGCTGTACACCAGCCGCTTCCACTACGACTTCAACGGCAACCTGGTGCAGGCCGATCGGCCGTACGGCTCGGACGGCAAGCGAGCCAAGGTGGACACCGCCTTCGACGCCCTGGACCGGCCGAGCGGGCAGGTCGACCAGCTCGACCGCAAGACCAGCGTGCGCTACGACAACGCCGGCAACGTCGTCGGGATGACGAACGAGAACGGCGAGGAGCTCACGAGCTCGTTCGACGGCGCCAACCGGCGTACCGGCAGCGCGTCGGAGAGCGGCGGGGTCAACGCGGGCATCGAGTACGACGACGCCGGCAACCCGCTCAAGCAGACCACCCCGACCGGCGGCGTGGTCACCTGGAAGTACGACGACGACGGCCGGCCCACCGAGATCACCGAGCCGCGCGGCAACGTCGAGGGCAACAACGCGAGCGACTACACGACCAGGTACGGCTACGACCGCGCGGGCAACCTCGAGACGGTGACCGATCCGCTCGGCAACGTCAGCAAGAGGACGTACGACGCGAACGACCGGCTGATCGCCAGCACCGACGCGAACAACCACACCACGCGGCTGGGCTACGACGACAACGACCGCCTCACCTCGGTCATCGGCCCCGACGCGGCGAACGGGCAGGCGCTGACCTACCAGTACAACGCGAACGGCCAACTGGTCCGCCGCACCGATCCGCTGAACCGGTCGGCGTACACCGAATACGACAAGGCCGGCCGTACGGTCGCCACCACCGACCACCTGGGCCGGCGGCGGGAGTACGTGTACGACGCGAACTCGCAGCTCGTCAAGGAGATCACCGCGCGGATGGTCGAGCCCAACCGGCCCG
This sequence comes from Actinoplanes sp. NPDC048988, assembly GCF_043197815.1. NCBI lineage: Bacteria > Bacillati > Actinomycetota > Actinomycetes > Micromonosporales > Micromonosporaceae > Actinoplanes > Actinoplanes sp. NPDC048988. The sequence continues at coordinate 98,700 of NZ_JBICTW010000006.1, forward strand.
ACCCGAACATCCCCGCCAAGACCATCTTCTACGGCTACGACAACCTGGGCCGCCTGATCAGCAAGCAGCTGGGCGACAACGGGCCGATCAGCACGTTCGGCTACGACGCCAAGAACAAGCTCACCGCCGCCACCGATCCCAGCGGCACCCAGGTGCGCGAGTACGACAACACCGACCGGCTCACCAAGGTGGTCCGCGGCGACCAGGAGTTCGGCTACACCTACGACGCCGACGACCGGATCATCGGCCGCAGCTACCCGGACGGCACGAAGATCTCCGCCGGGTACGACGACGGCGACCGGATCACGTCGCTGACCAGCACCAAGGGCGGCACCTCGTCCCGGTACGAGTTCGGGTACGACGTCGCGGACAACCTGATCAAGACCACGTACCCGGCGTCGACCGGGGTGGTCGAGGAACGCGGCTACGACCGGGCCGGGCGCATGACCCGGATCGCGGCCGGCAAGGGCGACACCGTCCTGTCCGCCTTCGACCTGCAGCTCGACAAGGTCGGCAACCCCACGAGGATCACCGAGACCAAGGGGCAGCCGGGCCAGCCGACCGTCACCGAGGCCACCGCGTACACCTACGACGCGGCGAACCGGCTCACCGCCGAGTGCTTCGGCGCCCAGTCCTGCGCCGGCTCGTCGGCCGAGCGCGCGGATTACACGTACGACCTGGTCGGCAACCGCAGCACCAAGAAGGTGGTGGCGCCGGGCGAGAACACCACGACGTCCTACACGTACGACGCGGCCGACCAGCTCACCACGGAGCGGATCACCGGCAGCCGCAGCAACGAGCGGACCTTCGAGTACGACCTCGAGGGCAACCAGATCCGCGCCGGCAACAACCGGTTCACGTACGCCCTCGACCACACGATGACCTCGGCCACGGTCGACGGGAAGACCACCGATTACACGTACGACGCGGTCGGCAACCGGATCAAGGCGGTCACCGGCAGCGGCGCGCAGCAGGTCGTCCAGAACTGGCTCTGGGACCTCAACAACGACCGGCCCCTGCTGGCCGCCGAGACCCAGACCGGCGCCGGCGGGCGCTCCTATTTGTACGGCGCCGGTGGGGCGCCCCTGGCGCTGCTCGCCGACAACGGCGGCACGAGCTCGTACCTGCACGACTGGCTCGGCGGCGTGTCCGGCGTGGTGTCCGGGAACGGCGCTCCGCAATGGTCGTACGACTACGACGCGTTCGGCGTGGCCCGCGGCACCGGCCTGACCGACGGCGGCAAGAAGCTCGACGCCGACGCGCCGGCCAACCCGCTGCAGTACGCCGGCACCTACCGCGACGTCAGCCAGGGCGACCGGTACGCGATGGGCGCCCGCAACTATGACCCGGGCACCGGCCGGTTCGACGCCACCGACCCGGCCGCCCAGCCGGCGACGGACCCGGCGGTGTCAACGTACTCGTACACCAACGCCCGTCCGACGGTGTGGACCGACCCGAGCGGGCTCGACCCGGACAGCGCCACGGTGCCGGCCTACGGCAGCGCGAACGCGGCCGAGTACCGGATGAACAACCCGGAGGCCGCCGCCACCACCGTTGTGGCCAACAACCCCGACGGCACCACCACGGTCGAGGTCGAGAACCCCGAGTGGATGAGCGCGAAGAAGCTCGTCGACGAGGCCGACGGGTTCGTCAAGCAGATCGGCGACGAGATCGTCAACCTGATCCTCGACCTGGTCGGCTTCAACGACGCGAAGGCGTGCGTCACCGAGGGCGACATCGTCGCCTGCATCTCCACCGCGCTGCAGGCCGTGCCCTGGGGCAAGCTGTTCAAGGCGGCCAAGGTCGCGGTCAAGGCGATCGGCGTCGGCCGGCGGCTGATCGACGCGTACGGCCGGCTGAAAGCAGCCCGCTCCGCGCTCTCGAGCATCCCGCAGCGCATCACCAAGGTCGTCGGCGAAGCCACCAACAAGGTGAAATCCGCCGCGGCCAAACAGGTCGAGAACACCGTCGCGGCGGCCAAGGACCTGGGCGCCAAGGCCAAGGCGACCACGCAGAAGGCCGCCGGCAAGATCAAACAGAAGCGGAAGTCGACGACCGGGGAGAGCTGCGAGGTCGCCGCCGGCGCCGGCAAGCGGCTCGCGTCGCCCAACTCCTTCGTGGCCGGCACGCTCGTCCTCATGGCCGACGGCAGCACCAAGCCGATCGAGAAGGTCCAGCCCGGTGACACCGTCAAGGCCACGAACGCCGAGACCGGCGTCAGCGAGCCCCAGCAGGTCACCGCGTCGGTCACCGGGTCCGGTGACAAGAGCCTGGTCGAGCTGACCCTGGCCGGAGCCGGCGCCGGAGGTGGCGGCCCGCCGCGGAAGCTGACGGCCACCGCGGGCCACAAGTTCTACAGCCCCGGCAAGGGCTGGACCGAGGCCGGGGACCTGAAGGCCGGTGACACCCTCCGCGACTCCCGGGGCCGCGCGGTCACCATCACCAGGACCGTCGACCATTCCGCGGCCACCACGGTCTACAACCTCACGGTCAACGACACCCACACCTACTACGTGGTCGCCGGCGACGAGCCCGTTCTCGTCCACAACTGCGGCGGCTCCCTCGCGAAGCACTCGACCAAGTGCACGTGCGCCCAGGGCGGCGCGCCGCGGATCGTCCGCAACCCGTACGGCCGCGCCGGCGGACCGGCGCACCAGCGCGTCATCGACCAGGTGGAGCGCGACCTGCAGAACCAGGGCTTCACCACCCGCCGGGAGGTGCCGTTCAGCACGCCGACCGGATTCAAGCCCCACCGTGCCGCCGACGTCGCCGCCTACGATGCCAACGGCGCCCTGGTGTCGGTCCATCAGGTCGGCCTGCAGACCAAGGGCGGCATACCGGTCATGCGCGAGACCGAGGCCATGTCCGACATCTGGAGCGAACTCGACGACGGCGTCGAGATAGTCTTCCACCCGTATGGGACGGTCAAGTGATGGCGACCGGTAGACAGCTCAAGGTTTATCTCCACCCCGAGGACCGGCCGGCGGTCGACGACTACGTGCGGCGCGAACTCGGCGGCGTGCTGCTGCGGGAGCGCTCGGCCGACCGGGCCTCCCTGGTGACCGCCGACTCCCGGGACGGCATGGCCCGGCTCATCGGCCTCGCGTCGCAGGCGGCGCGACTGGAGCCGCGCTACGTCGAGCCGAGAGACGAGTGGGTGATGAGCCTCCAGTCGGGCCCGCTGATCGAGTGGTGGTTCTCGAAGCTCGACGACGATCAGCTCTATCCGGGCCGGTTCTACTACCTGCCGCACGATGACGAGCCGTTCACGAAGGCCGCCACCAGCCTCTTCACGTGGGTACGCCGGTACGCGCCGGCCGTGCCGGCGGAATGGGGCCCGGAGAGGCTGGGCCCGGCCGCGGCCGAGATGGTGCGAGCCGGGAAGCTCAGCCTGCGCCGGAACCCGCCCGGCTCCCGAGCCTGAGCCGGCCGGGCCGTGACGTTCGCCGAGCGGGACCCCAGCCTGCGGGCCGGACCCGACGTCACGGCCCGGCCGCCCCGGTTCCGGTACGAGGAAAGCGTGCTCGCGCTGATCCGGAACCCCGGCGCCCGGGACTACCTGTCGCGCCGGGGCCTGCCCACCGGCAACCCGCTGTTCTTCCCGGTGGCCGCGTATACGCACGCCGGCGAGGGCCGTGAGTTCGTCGTCATCGGCCACGACGGCACCGGTCTCTACTGCGTGGACGTCGTCACGGGCGAGGTCGTCATCACCAGCCTCGAGGTGGAGGACGGCATCGGGCACGTCAACGCGTCACCGCAGGCCTTCGACAGGTGCATAACGGAGTTCGTCCGCGGCCTGCCGTACGGACGAAGGGACAGCGAGCGCGAAGACCTCGAGTCGATGAGCGAAAACGTCGGCCACGTCCTGTCCGGCATCGACAGCTCCGTCTTCGACGACGATCCGGGATTCTGGCCCACCCTGCTCAACGACGTGGCAATCGGCGACTACGTAGCCGACTGACCCCTTCCCGGTACCGGAGCCAGGAGTCGCTGGCCGCGGCCATCTCGGCCAGATGGGGTGAGCCGATGGTCTCGTCTTTCAGCTTCCGCGACAGCTTGGCGAGCGCGGCGGCGAACGCGTCGACCGCTTCGGGGGAGGCGCCCGCCCAGGTCGGTAGTGCGGCGGCCCAGGACTCGGCTTGAGCGGGCGTGTGGCCGGCGTGGACGAGCCGGACCAGCATGCGGGCGGTGTCGAGCCAAACGCCTTTACAGAAGATCCGGCCGGCGCCGCGAGCGGTGAGCGTTGCTGCGAAATCGGCATTCGACCCGGCCCCCGCCTCCTGAACATGCTCGACGGGCCCGATGTGGGCGGTGATCACGTTGCGGAGCGCGGCCGGGAGCTGTCCCCACTGCTGCCGGGCCATGGTGCCTTTCCATAGCACGAGGATGCCGAGAGCCGGCTTGGGCGTGTGATCAACGGCGGGTGTAGATGGTTCCCTGTGTGGCCAGGTCGGTGAACCAGGTGGCGTCGGCGTGTGGGACCCAGGTGGTCTTCGCCCAGAAACGGCGTGCCTCGGTGGCGGTGGACGGCGGGCCGCCGATGAACCAGACGGCGACGTGGCGGAGGCTGGGCGCGTCGTCGGTCGCGACCGTGAGGTCGGTGTCACGGATGCACGGCTGATCCGCGCAGGGCTTGCCGTCCGAGATGTAGGTGAAGTTCACGGCGACCTTGAAACCTTCATAGGAATAGACGTCTGTCACGCCATCGTCGGCCAGGGGGCCGGAGGGGTCCATGCGGACGAGGCCCGGCGGCATGTCGCGCGGCATGATCGCGAAATGGGCTACCTGCCCCTTGCGCCGGGCTGCGTCGATCGAGGCCGCTGTCACTTCGAGGGGGTGGGCGGCGAGGAAGCGTTCGGTCGCCGCTTGCTGGACGGACTCTCGGTGGGCTCGGCGTAGCTGGCCGAAGACGCCGACCGCCACGAACGCGAACACCACGGCACCGGCAGCGATCGAGGCACGCTTCACAGGCCGCGACTATAGTCCGCCGGAGCGGCGGGTCGGTGATCATACTGGGAAGCTGAGGACGATCAACAAGGTGACGGGGGTTCGTCGATGGCTGAGTTCACGGTCGTGCAAGAGGTGGGCGCCCCCGCCACCAAGGTCTGGGCGGCGCTGGTGGACTGGCCCCGCCATGGTGATTGGGCGCCACTGACCGCCGTACGTATTCTGCCCGGTCCGGCCGAGGGGAAAGGCGTCACGTTCGTGGCCCGTACCGGCGTGGGCCCGCTGGCTTTCGACGACCCGATGACCGTGGTCGCCTGGCAGCCGCCGTCCGGTGACGGCGCGGACGATCGGCTCGGGCGATGCGAGGTGCGCAAGTCGGGTCGTGTCGTGCACGGCCGGGCCTGGTTCTCGGTGACGCCCCTGCCGGGCCGGCGGTGCCGTGTGGTCTGGTACGAGGACGTCACTGTCTCGCCACGGAACATCACCAGGTTCGCGGGACCGGTGCTCTCTCTCGCCGGGCGCCTGGGCTTCGCGGCCACGCTGCGCGCCCTGGCCCGGGACGTCGAAGGTGCCCCGGCCTAGATCAGCGGCCGGTCTTCCTGCTCGCCTTCGTGATCCGCTTCCACTCCTGACGCTGGGCGGCCATGGCCGCCGGATCGCTGCGCCGCGACTGGTACGCCATCTCCCGCCGGATCGCATGCCAGCTCTGCCACCGCCGCTCGGGTAACTCGCCGGCGGCCACCGCGGCCTCGACCGCGCAGCCCTCGTCGCCGTCGTGAGCGCAGTCCCGGAACCGGCAGTACGCGGCCAGGGCGGCGATGTCGGTGAAGGTCTCCTCCACCGCGGCGTCGCTGGCGTACAGGTCGAGCGATCGAATCCCCGGCAGATCCAGCAGCACGCCGCCGGTGCCCAGCCGGTACAGCTTGCGGGTGGTCGTCGTGTGCCGGCCCTGACCGTCGCGCCGGACCTGGCGAACCGGCTCGGCGTGGCCTTCCAGCGCGTTGAGAAGCGACGTCTTGCCCACTCCGGACGGGCCGAGCATGGTCGTGGTCGTCCCCGCGCCCATCCGCGACCGCAACTCGTCGAGCCCTCGCCCGTCGACGGCGCTGGTCAGAACCACCGGCACCCCGGGCGCGGCCGCCTGCGCCTCGTCGACAACCGGTCCCGGGCCGTCGGTGGCGTCCGCCTTCGTGAGCACGATCAGCGGGTCGGCGCCGCTGTCCCACACCATCACCGAGAGCCGCTCGAGGTTCTTGAGATTCAGGCCCCGGTCGATCGGCAACACGATCATCACCGTGTCGATGTTGGCCGCGAGAACCTGGATGTCCCTCTCGTTCGGATCGGGACGCGACAGCGACGTCCGCCGCGGCACCACCCGCACCGGCTGCCCGCCGTCGATCACGATCCAGTCGCCGGCCACCGGCCGCAGGTTGAGATCGCGGCGCAGCTCGAACACTGTGGTCTCGGCTTCGGCGCCGGACGGGAACCAGATCACTTCGATGCTCGGGCCGTGCACCACCGAGACCCGGCCCGGCCGCTCGGGCCCGGAGAAGAACAGGGGTGTGCCGGGAGCCCAGCCCAGCGAGGTCAGCGCGTCGAGAAGCCGGTTCATCGATCACCTCCGCCGTCACGTTACGTCATACACCACCTCCGTGACGCTTCTGGATGAGAAGAGCCCCCGGGGATGTCACCTACGCTCGACGCGTGGCCGTATCCGAAGCAGTGCCATGACGACCGCGAGGCTGCCGCGACGGTGGCGCACGGTTCTGGTGGTCGTGTCCGTGGCGGCGACCGTGCCGGTGCTGGCATATTCTCCGAGCCCTCTCACGCTGACGTGCGCGCTGGTCTTGACGGCGTCCCAGGCGGCGGCCCTGTGGGGGCTCGACCGGCATCCCCGCCGGGGCGCCGCGGTGGTTCTGCTGGCGAGCGCCGGGTTGCAGACGATGTTCCCGCCGTTCGGCCCGGGCATCGCCTTCGTGGTGCTGTGCACCTGCGCGTGGCTGCGACCGGCCGCCGAGACCCTGTGGATTCTCGGGTTGGCGGTGGTCTGTGTCGCCGGTCCGGCAGTGGTGCGCGGGCACTGGACGGCGGCCGCGTTTTGGCTGGGCGCGGCGCTGCTGGCCTGGAGCTGGGGCGCCCTGGCGCGGGCCCGCGGCGAGCGGCGGGTGGCCGAGCGGCGGCGGGCGGTGTTGGAGGAACGCGCCCGGATCGCCCGCGACCTGCACGACGTGCTCGCCCACACGGTGTCGGTGATGGTGGTGCAGGCGGCCGCGGCCGACGACGTCTTCGAGTCGAATCCGCAGCGGGCGCGGGAGGCGCTGCGGCGCACCGAGGAGGCCGGGCGGCAGGCGCTGACCGAGCTGCGTGGCTTCCTGCGCACGGTCCGGGCGGACGACGGGCCTGACGACGAGGCGGGCGACGGCATCGACCGCGCGGCTCCGCAGCCGACGCTGGCCGACCTGCCCCGGCTGACCGACACGATGGGCGGGACCGGTCTGCGAGTGACGCTGGTGTGCGACGGTGACGGCGAGGTGCCGTGGGGAGTGCAGGTGGGTGTGTACCGGATCGTGCAGGAGGCGCTGACCAACACCTTGCGGCACGCCCGCGCGTCGGCGGCGGAGGTGTTGGTGCGGATCGGCGAGTCGGAGATGCGGGTGCGGGTCAGGGACGACGGCCGGGGGCCGGCCGGGGCTCGCGGCGACGGACACGGGCTGGCCGGCATGCGGGAACGGGCCTCGCTGCTCGGCGGCACGCTGCACGCCGGGCCACGGCCGGGGTGCGCCGGCTTCGAGGTGGAGGCCTGGCTTCCGGTACGGGAGACGTCGTGACCATCAAGGTGCTGATCGCCGACGACCAGGCGCTCGTGCGCGCCGGCTTCCGGATGATCCTCGAGTCCCGCGACGACATCGAGGTCGTCGGTGAAGCGGGCGACGGCGAGCAGGCGATCCGGCTGGCCGGGCAGACCCGGCCCGACGTGGTGCTGATGGACGTGCGGATGCCGGGACTCGACGGGGTCTCCGCCACGGCCCGGCTCACCGCGGCGACCGGCGCCCTCAAAGTGATCATCCTGACCACGTACGACCTGGAGGAGCCGCTCTACGCCGCGCTGCGCGCCGGGGCCAGCGGTTTCCTGCTCAAGGACGTGCGGCCGGCCGACCTGGTCGAGGCGATCCGGGTGGTGGCCGGCGGTGACGCCCTGCTCGCCCCGACCGCGACGCGGCGGCTGCTGGACCGGTTCCGGGCGACCGATTTCACCCCGGCCGCGCCCTCGGACACCCTGGACCGGCTCACTGACCGGGAGCGGGAGGTGCTGACGTTGCTGGCGCGGGGCGCCTCCAACGCCGAGATCGCGGACCGCCTCACGGTCACCGAGGCCACGGCCAAGACACACGTCTCGGCCATCCTGCGCAAGCTTCAGGTGCGCGACCGGGTGCAGGCCGTCGTGCTGGCGTACGACCTCGGACTGGTCCGGCCGCGACCCTCATCCTGAAGGAGGAGAGCCGGGACCCGTCCATTGCCGGAGGCGCCGGGACACCACGGATCCCTACCGTCGGGACATGACTTCTCCGGAGCAGCGCGCGGCGGTCCGCTTGGTCGTCGTGGTGCTCGTCGTGAGCATCGCCCTCAGCGTCCTCGCCACCGTCGCCGGGCTGGCCGGGCACGCCGTCACGCTCGGCCCGAACCAGATCCTGATCCTGCTCGTGGCGATCGGCTACGGGTGGGTCATCCGGCGGCTGCGGAACGGCTCGGCCACCGCCTACCGCCGGGTACGGATCGTCTCGGTGGCCGGCTTCGCCGCGGTGGCCGCACAGCTCGTCCTGGGCGGGCATCCCGCCTGGCTGCGCACGGTCGAGGCGGCACAGCTCGCGGTGCTGGCGGTCCTGATCGTCGCGGTCAACCGGCCGGTCGTCCGGGGCGCCTTCCCCGCCGTACCGGATGAGCGGCCGCGCCATCGGCGAGCCGCGCTCGTGCTCGCCGTGCTGGCCCCGCTCTGCGCCGAGGTGAGCCTCGGCAGCGTTCCCCTGCGGATGGCCTGGGCGTGGCTGGTCTTCGCGCCGATCTACGCCGCCGGCACGCTGGCGCTGCGCGAGATCCTGCGGCGGACCGGCGGCGGGTACGGGAACCTGCTGCTGCTCGGCGTGGCCTACGGGCTGGTCGAGGAAGGCCTGGTGCTGCGGAGCCTGACCAGCCCGCATCTGTACGGGGCGGCCGGGTGGTCGCCGAGGCTGCTCGGGGTGAACACCGCTTACACCGAACTGAATCTTGTCTACCACGCCGTGTTCAGCGTCGCGGTCCCGGTGATCGTGGTGGAGTACCTGTTCGCACGGCACGGCACGGCCCCCTATCTGCGGCGCGGCGGCCTGATCGCGGCCGGGGTCGTCGCCGTTCTCGGCGCGCTGCTGGTGCGGGTGAGCGTGCCGCCGTCCGAGGACCCCGGTTACACGATGCCGCTCACCGCCGTCGTGGTCATCGCTCTGCTCGCGGCCGCGGTGACCCTGCTGGCCCTGCGCGTGCGGCTGCGCCCGGCCCGCCGCCGGAAAGCGCCCGCGATCCCGGTCGTCGCCGTCGGTGGGGCCGTCGCCGCCTTCGGCTTCCTCGCGCTGATCTGGCCGTTCGGCGGCGCCGAGCAGCCGCTGTTCACCCACGGGGCCTGGTCGCTGCTGCCCATGGCGGCCGGGGCGCTGATCGTCGCGGGCCTGCTGTACGCGGCTTGGACCGTCGCCTGGACCACCCGCGACCTCGCCGCGGCGGCGTTCGGCGCCCTGCTCGGGCACACGCTGTTCGGCCTCGTCGGCAATGCGCAGACCCTCACCGACCGGCTGTTCCTGTGCGGCGTCGCCGTCCTGACGGCGCTGTTCGGTGCCGCCGTCCTGCGCCGGCCGCCCGGCCGGGCGAACGTCCAGCTCATCGACGCGTGAGGAAGGAGGACGACATGTTCACTCGAACGGACCGGCGGGTTCACTGGCCACTGAGGACGGACGGACCTGCCACCCTTCAACCGGGTTGATAGCCTGTGGTGATGGAGGCATCCGTTCCCCGTGATCTTCAGGAGTTCGTGACGGCCGATCCGGACGGGTGGCGGGTGGTCCTGATTCCCCGCTTCGCCGCTCATCTTCTGACCTCGGCGCTTGCCGGCCTGCTGATTCCGGCCGTGCTGGCGACCCCGCTGACCGTGGTCACGCTGGCGGTCGCCGTGGGCCTCGGCGGGTGGTCAGCCCTGTGGCAGGCCGCCGTGGTCCTGCTCGTGGTGTTCGCGGTGGCCGGGGTCGTGGTCGCGGGCATATCGGCGCGGATCGCCGCGACCGAGGTGCGGTGGCTCGTGCTGCGCTCCGGCCACGCGCCCGCCACGCTCACCCTGCGGCAGGGGTGGCGTTCGCAAGAGATCCCGCTGAGCGACCTGCGCGAGGTCACGGTGACGGAGCGGCACAAGCTCGAGGCGTTTCTCGGCGTGCGGGTCGCGCTGCACACCGGCGGGCAGACGATCAGCGGTGACTTCGAGCCGGCCCGGCGGGCGGTCAGGCTCGCCGGCGCCGCCGGGCTTGCCCACTGGATGGCCGACCGTCTCGCCGCGTCCGGGGTGCCGGTGCGGCACCAGGTGGAGCGGGTGCCGGCCTGCTTGACCGTGGAGTCGTGGTGGCCCGCCGAGAAGGCCGCCGCGATCTGGGAGGTGCCGGTCGAGCAGGTGCCCGGCATCGCCGAAGAGCACGGGGTGCGCGTCAAAGATCTGGCACCCCGTGTCGGAGCGATGCACATGCCCGGCCGGACGGTGACGCTCTACAACCCCGACGACGTTCACCGCCTGTCCTTGACCGGCCTGACCGCGAGCGGGCCGACGGGCGCGTCTTGAGCCGGGATCGGACGGGTATGAACCGCGTATGACGGCAGTGAAGGTCGGTTTGTGCGGTGCCGGGATGGCGCTGGCGTCCTACGCGCGGCGCTTCGAGGTGCTGGAGGTGCAGCAGACGTTCTACGAGCCGCCCCGCGAGGCGACGCTGCGGCGGTGGCGGGCCGCCGTTCCGCCCGGGTTCGAGTTCACGGTCAAGGCGTGGCAGCTGATCACTCATGAGGCGAAGAGCCCGACCTACCGGCGGCTGCGCACGCCGCTGAGCGCCGAGGAGCGGGCGGAGGCGGGCGGCTTCCGCTGGACGCCCGTTGTCGCGCGGGCCTGGGACACGACGCTGGGCTGCGCCGGGATTCTGGGCGCGACCGCGATCCTGCTCCAGTGCCCGGCGAGCTTCCGGCCGACCGGGAGCGCCGTCGCGCGGCTGCGCGAGTTCTGCTCCCGGGCGCGCCGGCCGGCCGGCGTCCGGCTGGTGTGGGAGCCGCGCGGGCCGTGGCCGGACGAGCTGGTCCGGGGCCTCTGTGAGGAGCTGGACCTGACCCACGCGGCCGACCCGTTCCTGCGCCTCAGCCTGACGCCGACGGCCTACTACCGGCTGCACGGCATCACCGGCGCCCGGCACGTCTACAGCGACGGCGAGTTGGCCCGGCTCGACGGCATCGTCGGCGCCGGACCGGCGTACGTGATGTTCAACAATCTGCCCCGCGCGGCCGACGCGGAGCGGTTCCGCCGGCTCGTGCGCCCGGGGTCAGGGGACTCAGGTGGCGGACGTCGCGATGATGGCAGTCCGGCTCGCACCAGCGGGTCGGGTGTCCGCGGCGGTTGAGCTCGGCGCGGGCGAAGCTGAGCCACGCCGGGGGCTCGGCGGGGCTGCCCTGGCCGGCCAGGTAGGCCGGGTACTCCGGGTCGGCGAGCGCGCGGGCGCGCTGATGGACGCAGGCCTCGACGAGGACTTCCTGGACTTCGTGCGGGCTGGCCGCGACATGCAGGACCCACCAGTCAGCGACCGGCGGCGGTGGCTGCGACCACATCGATGATCACCTCCTGCGAGCGGATGCGGGCCGGGGCGCAAGGTCTTGACGCCTGGTTCCCTTCGTTGTATCGGTGGAAGGGAGGTTGAGTCAAGGGCGCTCAACTACCCGGATTCGATCGACCTGACCGTCGAGCAGAACGTGCTCCAGGTTCGGGCGATCGCCGGCTGATCCGCCGCCACGGGGATCCCGGCCGCGAGGTGGCGGGGGAACCCTATGCTGGCCGGGTGGCAGCGTGTCCCGAGCTTGACCGTCGCCCGTCGATCCGGCGGCGAGGGTCTCTTCGGGGTAACCCCGAGGAAGCTTGAGTGACCACCGCAGCGCATCGCCGGCGCGCCTCCGCGCTTCGCGCAGTCCGGCGCAGGCACGACCGGGAATCGTCGGGGCACGCTGCCGCTCCATGGCGGGTCGCGGGCGCTCTGGCCGACGCTTTGCTCGCCACGAGCTGGCGGCCCGAGGACATGGTGGCGATGGTCGGTTCCGTGGTGGCCGGCCGCCCAGCCCGCGCCCGGCGGCTGGTCGGCGCCGTGCTGCTGGCCTATCCGCGTGCTCCCGCCGACCGGCCCCGGGAGCTGCGCCGTTTCCTGGCCGGGCTCGAGAGCCGGCCGCGGGTCGCGGTGCGGCGGGCGGTCGTGCGGCATCGGCCGGTGGTGCCGGTGCGGGCCGTACGGATGCGGTGGGGTGCGCCCGGCATCGACGATCTGGCCGGCCTCGCGGAGTTCCTCGGTCTCGACGGCGACGCTCTCGACTGGTTCGCCGACCGCCGTGAGATAAACCGGCACGCCCGCGACGAGCGGCTGCGGCATTACCGCTACACCTGGCTCCCGCATCGGCTGATCGAGGCGCCCAAGCCGCGGATGCGCGCCCTTCAACGGCAGGTGCTCGATCAGATCCTGTCGCGTGTGCCCGTCCACGCCCGCGTCCACGGATTCGTGCCGGGCCGGGACGCGCACACCTTCGCGCGGGCCCACGCGGGCGCCGGCGTGCTGGTGAGCATGGACCTGCGGGCCTTCTTCTCCAGCATCACGGCGGCGCGGATCTACGGGCTCTTCCTCGGCGTCGGCTATCCGGAGCCCGTGGCGCACGCGCTGACCGCCCTGACCACCACGCGGACCCCGGCCCGGGTCCTGCGCGCCGCGCCCGATCCGTACCTGGCCGCGCTGTTGCGACAGCCGCACCTGCCGCAGGGGGCGCCCACGTCTCCCGCGCTGGCCAATCTCTGCGCCTTCCGGCTGGACCGGCGGCTGAGCGGGCTGGCCGACCGATTCGGCCTCACCTACGGGCGGTACGCCGACGACCTGGCCTTCTCGGGCACGCTCGCCGACGGCCGCGTCGCCCGGCTGGTCGCCCTGGCCGGGCAGATCGCCCGGGAGGAGGGGTTCCGGGTGCACCCGGGTAAGACCCGGGTCCGGCGCCGGTCGCAGCGTCAGGAACTGACCGGCCTGGTCGTCAACGACCGTCCGGCGGTGCGCCGCGAGGACTACGACCGCCTGCGGGCCATCCTGCACGACGCCGCCACGCACGGACTGGCGGCGGCCAACCGTGAGGGGCACCCCGACTTCGCCGCCCACCTGGCCGGCCGGGTCGCGTGGATGTCCCGGCACCACCCGTCCCGCGCCGCGAAGTTGAAAGGCCTGCTCGACCGCGTGTCGTCCCCCTGACAGGCTCTTGCAGGATTACGCAATCTGCGCCCGAGGGGTTTCCCTGCCGCCCGCGCCGGTGGTGTTCTGATCCCGCCGGTCGGTACGGGGGGACCGGCCTTCGCGGTGGGGGTGATCGATGCCGGTGGACACGGGGGCCATCCCGGCGCTCACGCGCTGGGGCCTGTCGGCCGACGCGGATCTGGTGTACCGGGCGCTCGCCGTGCTGGGGCCGGCCGATCGGCATCGGCTCAGCCGAGAACTCGGTCTGGCCCGGGCCCGGACGGCGTCCGCGCTGGACGAGCTCGTGGCCGCCGGGGCCACCACCGCGGCCGGCAACTCCTGGGCGGCCCGGGCGCCGGGCGAGGTCGTACGCCGGCTGAGTCACCGGCCGCCGGCGCCGCCGTCGGCGGCCGAGCGATGGCGGCACCACTTCGCCACAGTGGACGGCATCGCCGCGGCCGGCCCGTTCGAGGTGCCGTCCCGGCTGTGGCCGAACCGGGCGGTCACCCGCGACCGGGTGGCGAAACTCGCCGGACTCGAGCGCCACGAGCACCTGGCCGTCAACAACGAGCCGGTGATCAGCGCCGAGTCGCTGTCGGCCGCTCAGCCGGTCGAACGGCGGCTGGCCGCCCGCGGCGTACGGCTGCGGGTGATCGGACCGCCGCCGCCCTCGCCGGACGGTGGCACCGGGCCGGCGCCGCTCGGACCGTACCGGCAGATCGCGGCGCCGCCGCTCAAGCTGCTGGTCTTCGACCGCCGGGTGGCCCTGTTCCCGGCCGATCCGCTGAACCTGGAACGGGGCTATGTCGAGGTCACCGACGCCCGCTTCGTGACCGCTTTGTGCGACCTGTTCGAGCGGCTCTGGGGTCAGGGCCGCGATCCTTTTCGCCAGGAGATGATTCCGATCGAGCTGTCGCCGCGGGAGAGCGCGCTGGTCGGTCTGCTCGCCATGGGGCACACCGACCAGACGGCGGCCGAGGAGCTCGGACTGAGCCCTCGCACGGTGGCATACGCCCTGCGCGCCCTGATGGACCGCCTGGGTGTACAGAACCGTTTCCAACTGGCCCTGGTGCTCGGCGCGGCCGGCGCGGTGCGGCCTTACGACGAGAACGGACCAAAATGATCAAAAAGATACTTGCCTGTACGGCGGTGGCGACCGTCGCCGCTCTTCTCGGCCTGCCCGGCGTGGCGCAGGCGCTCAACTCCTGGCATCAGGCACCGTGCGCGACCGGCTCGTTCGGCGCGGTCACGGTCGACGCGCAGGGGCACTATCGGGTGCCGGCGCAGATCGCGCAGTGCGACGGCTACCAGCAGGGATACAGCTGGGCGGTGGCGCTGTTCCGGCCCGGCGACGCCAACCCGGCGATCCATTCCGACCAGCTCCAGCCGTACCCCCAGCCCGGCTCGACCGGCGTCACCATCGACTACCGCCCGCCGCCGGCGACTCCGGTCTTCGGGCTCTGCCTGATGCGGGTGTGGACGGCCCGGGTCGCCTGCCTTCGGGTCGACACCGCCGTGGACGGCACGGTGACCGGCACGCCGATCCCGGTCGGCGACAGCTTGATCAGCCGGCTGGTCCTCTTCGTCGAGTCCAACCCCGACCAGCCCTCGTACTGCGCGGTGTGCGTCTTCCCTGACCAGTAGCCAGGGGTGGGCGTCCGTTTGGTGTGACCCGCGCCGGGTATCGACGCACAGTGAGCGATACAGACATTCGATCCACCGCCCGGCGGACGATGGTCGTCATCGGGCTGGTGGTGGCGACCTTCCTCCTCTATCGCCTGGTTCAGGCGACCAGCCAAGTGCTGACCTGGATCGTGGTCGCCGTGTTCTTCGCGATCGCGCTGAACCCGGCCGTGACGTGGGTGCAGCGCCGGGCGGCGTTCGGCCGGCGCTGGCTGGCCACGCTGCTGGTCTTCCTCGTCGCCTTCCTCTTGATCGGCGCGCTGGTCACGCTGTTCGTCGTGCCCCTGGTGCGGGAGGGCAGCCAAGTGGTGGCCGACTTCCCGAAGATCGTCGAGGACGCCCGGGCCGGCCGTGGCCCGGTCGGTGGCCTCATCGTGCGGTTCAATCTGCTGGAGTACGCGCAGAATCACGCCGACCAGTTCCGGGAGTACGGGGGCCGTCTGGGTGCGCCCACCCTGGCCGCCCTCCGAGGCGCGGCGACCAGCGTGGCCGGCATCGTGACGGTCTTCGTGCTCGCCTACCTCATGGTGCTGGAAGCGCCGAAGGTCGTGACCGGCTTCCTCGCCCTGTTCGACGACCGGCGCGCCGAGCGGATCCGCCGCGTCGGCCACGACTGCGCCAAGACCATCACCGGCTACATCACCGGCAACCTGCTGATCAGCGTCATCTGCGGCGGCCTCACGTACGCGGTGCTCGCGATCATGGGGGTCCCGTACGCCGGTCTGATCGCGTTGTTCGTGGGTTTGGCCGACCTGATCCCGTTGGTCGGAGCCACGCTGGGCGCGGTCGTCGCCACCCTGGCCGCCTTCGTCCAGTCCATCACCGCCGGCATCGTGGTCATCGTCTTTTTCGTGCTCTATCAGCAGCTCGAGAACCACCTGCTCCAGCCGCTCATCTTCGCGCGGACGGTGCAGGTCAACCCGCTGACCGTCCTGATCGCCATTCTCATAGCGGTCGAGCTGGCCGGCATCCTGGGCGCGCTGCTGGCCATCCCGGTCGCCGGCATCATCCAGATCATCGCCCGCGATCTCTGGGACGCTCGCCGTGGCCGGCCGAAGACCGAGCCGACCGTCGGCGAGAACCAGGTACCGGTCGACGCCCCGGGCCGCAACGAACAGACGGCCTAGCGGGGCCGCGCGGCCGGACAAATGAAGAAAGCTCACCTGGACGCGTCTGTCGGCCGAGAACGGGGTATCAACTCCCTCCGAAAGATCGGAAGGGATGAGGATGGCGGCATGACAGGGGCGGGGCTGGCCCGGCGGAACACCGAGGTACGGGAGCTGATGGACGACCCCGGCTGCGACCTCGACCGGCTGGAACGCACCTACCGTCAGTTCACCACCATCAATCGGCTGGTGTCCGGCTGGCGGCGGGTCTACCTGCGCCGGATCCGGCCGCGGCTGGACCCGCGCCGGCCCACCACGCTGCTGGACATCGGGTTCGGCGGCGGGGACATCGCTCGCGCGCTGGCGACGTGGGCCCGGCGCGACGGGTTGGCGCTGCGGACGACGGCCATCGACCCGGACGAGCGTGCTCTGCGTCATGTGCGGCGGCGGCCCGACGCCGGTGTCCGCTTCGAGCGGGCGTCGAGTGCGGATCTGGTCGCCCGGGGCGATCATTACGACGTGGTGATCTCCAACCATCTGCTGCACCATCTCGGCACCGCCGAGCTGACCGCTCTGCTGGCGGACAGCGAGACGCTGACCCGCGACCTCGTCGTCCACAACGACCTTTCCCGAGGGCGGCTCGGGTACGGCCTGTACGCGGCCGCCACGCTGCCCCTGGCCCGCGGCTCCTTCGTGCACCAGGACGGCCTGCTGTCCATCCGCCGCAGCTACCGGCGCGCGGAGCTGCGGGAACTCGTACCGCCCGGATGGCAGGTCACCCCGATGGTCCCGCAGCGACTGCTGCTCACGTACGAGAAAGCCGGCCGATGACCCGGACCCTGGTCACCGCGGCCGCCGCGAGTTACGCGGCCAACGCCGCGTTCGGTGCGGCCGTCGCGGCCAAGGTGATCGACAACCGGCGCCTGCGCTGGGTCCACCACGGCCTGTTCGTGGCGACGTCCTCGCTGACCGCCCTCGCCCTGGCCGCCGCCGCGGTCGAGCGCCGCCCGGCCGGTCTCGCGCTGCTCCCGGCCGTCGGGCCGCTGTCGGCGCTGCCGTACGCCGGCGCGGGCATCCGCCGGCATGCCACCCTCGCCGCCTCGGCGGCTCCCGCCTTCGCCGCCGCTGTCGTTCTCGCCTGGAGGAGTCGCTGATGGAGTTTCTCGATGCGGTGCGCCGTCGCCGGACGACCAACGGCCCGTTCCTGCCCGACCCGGTGTCCGAGGAGCACCAGCGGCTGCTCATGGAGGTCGCCGGGCGAGCCCCGTCGCAGCTGAACAGTCAGCCCTGGCGGTTCGTCATCGTGGAGGAACGCTCCACCATCGACGCCATCGCCCGGATCAGCGGTGAGAGCATGACCGAGGCGATGTCCAACGGCACGTTCTTCGAACGCTACAAACCGTACTTCCGATTCAGCAAGCAGGAGATGGAACGCCGGCGCGACGGGATGCTGTTCGACAAGCTGCCGGCGCCGCTGCGCCCGTTCACGAGCCAGGTCTTCACCGCTCGCGGGCAGAAGCTGATGAACGCCATGCGGGTGCCGCAGACGCTGGGCGAGGAGAACCGCAAGCTCGTGGCCGGCTCGCCGCTGCTGCTCGGCGTGATGCTCGACCGGTCGGAGTACCGGCCGGGGGAGCTGTCCTCGTTCTACTCGGTGTTCAGCATGGGCGCGGCGATGGAGAACCTCTGGCTCGCGACCGTCGAGCTCGGCATGGGCATCCAGTTCGTCTCCTTCCCGATGGAGGTTCCGGGGCGCTGGGACGAGATCGTCCGCCTGCTCGAGGTGCCCGGCGACCTCGAGTTGATGGCCGTCTACCGGCTCGGCTACCTGCCACCCGAGCAGCGGCGCCCGGCGATCGACTGGACCAGCGAGCAGCGCCGCCTGCCGTCCCAGTACGTCTTCCGCGGCACCTGCGCCACGCCGCAGCAGGGATGGGACACCCGGTCATGACTGCTCCCAGAGGGCGATGCGGCGCTCCCGGTACCGGCGCTCGGCCGCGTTGACGTCCGGGGTGAGCGCGCGCCGCATGCCGTCGGCCGCTTCGGTGAGGTGGCCGTCGCGGGCCAGCAGTTCGGCCCGGACAGCTTGCCAGCGATGCGTGACCGGACCCCGCGGCATCGCGTCGAGGGCACTCAGCCCGGCCGCCGGGCCGTGGGCCTCGGCCACCGCGACAGCCCGGGCGAGCCGGGCGGCGTCGTCCGGGCGTACCGACAGCAGCAGGTCGTAGAGCCGCACGATCTCCGCCCAGTCGGTGTCCCGGTAATCGGCGGCGCGGGCGTGCTCGGCGGCGATCGCCGCCTGCAGTTGGTAGGGGTCGGCCACGCCGCCGGAGCGGCGCAGCGAACGATCCAGCAGCCGCAGGCCCTCGGCGATCAGCCCGCGGTCCCACCGGGTCCGGTCCTGCTCGGCCAGGATCACCGGGTCGCCGTGCTCGTCCAGGCGCGCCGGCGTGCGGGCCTCGGTGAGCAGGATCAGCGCCAGTACGGCCGCCGGCATCACCTCGTCCGGCATGGCGGCCTGCACGAGCCGGGCCAGCCGGACCGCCTCCCGGGTCGCCCCGGGGTCGCGGACCGTGTCGCCACCGAGCCGGCTGTGGGCCGCCGTGTACGAGGCGTGGATGACCGCGCACACCGCGGCCAGGCGCTGGGGCAGTTCCTCGTCGGAGGGGACGCGGTACGGGATACGCGCCCGCGCGATCTTGCCCCGCGTGCGGGTGAGCCGTTTGGCGACGGCCGACTCGGTGGTGAGCAGCACCGCGGCGATCTGGGGCAGGTCCAGGCCGCACAGCACCCGCAGGGTGAGCGTCACCTGGGCCGGGAGCGAGAGCGCGGGATGGCAGCAGGTGAAGATCAGGCGCAGTTGGTCGTCGCGGACCACGGTGTCCGGCAGATCGCCGGGCAGGATCAGCTCCATGCCGGCCCGCTCCTTTCCGGCCCGGGCGCTCTCGCGGCGGATCCGGTCGATCGCCGCCCGCCGGGCGGTCACGATCAGCCAGGCCCGGGGACTCTCCGGTACGCCGGTGCGCGGCCACTCACGCAACGCGCGGACGGCGGCCTCCTGCATCGCGTCCTCGGCGGACTGCAGATCACCGAGCGTGCGGGCCAGGGTCGCGACGATGCGCGTCCCCTCGGCCCGCACGATCTCGGCGAGCGCGTGGTGCGGTTCGCTCATCCGCCCAGCTCGATGACGGGCCGGACCTCGACCGCGCCGTTCCACGCGGCCGGGATCTCGGCCGCGACGCGCACGGCCTCGTCCAGGTCGGCCGCCTCGATCAGGTAGAACCCGGTCAGCGCCTCCTTGGTCTCCGCGTACGGGCCGTCGGCGGTCACCACATCGCCGCCGCGGGCGCCGACGACCCGTACGGTGGTCGCCGTGCTGGTCGGGTAGAGCGGCGCGCCGCCGCGGATGACGTCCCGGTGCTCGGCGCCGAACCGGCTGTACTCCCGCATCGCCTCCGCGTGCTCCGGGTCCGACCAGTCGACGTCGGCGGTGTAGGTCAGTGCGACGTACTGGGCCATGGTGTTCTCCTCCATCGCAGCCCCGCCTCTGCCGGGGGCTCTCAGCACAAGGACGATCGGGACCGGCCCGTACGGGACACCGCCCGCAAAAAATGTAGACCGTTCCCGAGCGGCGTCATCGGGTAGGAAACGGCGGTGACCAAAACTGCGGACCCGATGAGCCGGCTGATCCGAGCCGGGCGGGCGGTTGTGGCCGCGCTGGCTGAACCGGTCGAGCGCGACCACCGGCAGAGCGACAGCGAGTTTCGGCGGCGCCGGGTCGTCGCGGCGGTCACCCTCGCCGTCGGCGCGACCCTGCTCGGTCTCTCGCTTTCGGTGCGGCCCGGTGACGCGGTCTTCTACCCACTCACCGTCCTGGTGGCCGCCGTCTGGATCATCGGCGCCCTGTTGTCCGGGCCGCTGCACCTGGGATCAGCGCCGCGGCGAGGCCGACGGCGGCGCCCGGTCGTCGTGCCCGTCGTCACCGGCCTGGTCATCGCGGCCGTCTTCATTGCCGGCGCGCTCGCCGTTCGGGAGATCCCGGCCCTGCGGGACTTGGTCAACGACGTGCTCGCCCACGCCCGCTACGGCGAAGCGGCCCTCATCGCAGCCGTCACCGTGCTCAACGGGATCGCCGAGGAGATCTTCTTCCGCGGCGCCCTGTTCGCCGCCATCGGGCGGCGGCATCCGGTCGCGATCTCCACCGTCGTGTACGCCGCCGCGACCGTGGCCACCGGCAACGCGATGCTGGTCTTCGCCGCCGCGCTTCTCGGTCTCGTCCTCGGGATCCAGCGCCGGGTCACCGGCGGGGTCCTGGCCCCGATCCTGACCCACATCACCTGGTCCACCACCATGCTGTTCGCTTTGCCGGCTTTGATCCACCAGTGAGTGGGCCGGACGGCCAGCGCCGGGGCTCGAGGACTATCCGGAGATCCGCGGGTGAGGACCGGTGCATCCGTAGGCCGGTCGCCCGGCGAAGTACTCAGGGAGGTGAGCTGATGGAATCGGTCTGGGATTATCCCCGGCCGCCGCGCCTCGAGCGCACTGCCGCTCGTGTGTCGGTGGTCCACGCGGGGCAGGTGATCGCCGACAGTGTCCGCTGCTGGCGGGTGCTGGAGACCTCGCATCCGCCGGTCTTCTACGTGCCCCGCGACGACATCGCGACCGGGGTGCTGGCGCCGGCCGCCGGGAGTTCGTACTGCGAGTTCAAGGGCGACGCGACCTACTGGGATCTGATCGCCGGTGACGTCCGGGTGCCCCGGGCCGGCTGGTCCTACGAGCAGCCGACACCGGCGTACGTGGAGATGGCCGGGGCCGTGGCCTTCTATCCCAGCCGGGTCGGCGAATGCCGGGTCGACGGCGAGCTCGTCCGGCCGCAGGAGGGTGACTTCTACGGCGGCTGGATCACCTCCGGCATTGTCGGCCCCTTCAAGGGTGGTCCCGGCACGATGGGCTGGTAATCGTCACCGTCTTCACAGATGGGAAACGCGCCCGTACGATGTGGGAGCGCTCCCATTGAAGAGTGTCGATAACGAGGTGGATCTCATGCGGTCGAACCCCTGGTACCGGCGCGCCGCCGTGGCGGCCCTGTCCCTCACCCTCACGGCCGCGGCGTTCGTCGTCGGACACGGTGCAGACCCGGCCGCGGCGGCTCCCGCGTTCAGCTACGGCGAGGCGCTGCAGAAGTCGATGTTCTTCTACCAGGCCCAGATCGCGGGCAAGAAGCCCGCGTGGAGCCAGGTGTCGTGGCGCGGCGACGCGGCCATGAAGGACGGCTCCGATGTGGGGCTCGACCTCACCGGCGGCTGGTTCGACGCCGGCGACCACGTCAAGTTCGGCTTCCCCATGGCGTTCACCACCACGATGCTGGCCTGGGGCGCGGTCGAGAACCGCGACGCGTACGCGGCCTCGGGCCAGCTCGGCACCTTCCTCGACAACCTGCGGGTGCCCAACGACTACTTCATCAAGGCGCACCCCGCGCCCAACGTGCTCTACGGGCAGGTGGGCAAGGGCGACGACGACCACAAATGGTGGGGCCCGGCCGAGGTGATGCCGATGGCGCGCCCCGCGTACAAGATCGATGCCAGCTGTGGCGGGGCGGACCTCGCCGGTGAGACGGCGGCCGCGATGGCGGCGAGCTCGATGGTGTTCCGGCCCACCGACGCGGCGTACGCCGACAAGCTGCTCACCCACGCCCGGCAGCTCTACACCTTCGCCGACACGGTCCGTAAGGCGTACAGCGACTGCATCACCGACGCCGCCGCCTTCTACAAGTCGTGGAGCGGATATCAGGACGAGCTCGTGTGGGGCGCGATCTGGCTGTACCGGGCGACCGGCGACGCCGCCTACCTGGCCAAGGCGGAGAGTGAGTACGACGCCCTCGGCACCGAGCCGCAGAGCACCACACGCTCGTACAAGTGGACTCTGGCCTGGGACAACAAGCAATTCGGGGCGTACGTGCTGCTGGCCAACCTGACCGGCAAGCAGAAGTACGCCGACGACGCCAACCGCTGGCTCGACTGGTGGACCGTCGGGGTCAACGGCGACAAGGTGCGCTACTCGCCGGGCGGGGAGGCCGTGCTCGACAGTTGGGGATCGCTGCGGTACGCGGCCAATACGGCGTTCGCCGCGCTGGTCTACAGCGACCGGCTCACCGACCCGGTCCGCAAGGCCCGCTACCACGACTTCGCGGTCCGGCAGATCAACTACGCGCTCGGTGACAACCCGCGCGGGTCCAGCTACCTGATCGGCTTCGGCGCCAACTCGCCGCAGAACCCGCACCACCGTACGGCCCACGGATCCTGGTGGGACAACAGCAGCACCCCGGCTGACACCCGGCACGTGCTGTACGGGGCCCTGGTCGGTGGCCCGTCCTCGCCCAATGACGCCTACCAGGACGTCCGCACCGACTACGTGATGAACGAGGTGGCCGTCGACTACAACGCCGGCTTCACCTCGGCCGTGGCCCGGCTCTACGGCGAGTACGGCGGCGCGCCCGCGGCCGGCTTCCCGGTGGCCGAGAAGCCGGACCTGGACGAGGTCACTGTGGAGACCACGGTGATGCAGAACGAGCCCCGCGCCACGGGCCTCAAGGTGATGATCTACAACAAGTCGGCCTTCCCGGCCCGGGCGCTGACCCAGTCCTCGTACCGGTACTACTTCCGCCGGGAAGGGACCGCGGCCCCGCAGGTCACACCGGGTTACACGCAGGGCTGTCCGGCGCCGGCCACCGCGAAGCAGTACTCGGGCGACATCTGGTACGTCGAGGTGAACTGCGCCGGGTACACGATCGCGCCGGCGGGCCAGTCGGCGTACCGCATGGAGGTGCAGTTCAAGATCGGCGTGCCCGAGGGCGGAACCTGGGACCCGGCGAACGATCCGTCCTACCTGCCGGGCACCGCGGTGAACCCCAAGGTTCCGCTGTACGAGGCGGGCACCCGCATCTGGGGCCAGGAACCCGACGGGACGACGCCCACCACCCCGTCGCCGTCGCCGTCGCCGTCACCGTCACCGTCGCCGTCGCCCACGCCGTCGCCCACCGGTACGCCGGGCGCGGGCTGCCGGGTGGCGTACAGCACCGACGACTGGGGCTCCGGCTTCAGCGGCGCGGTGGCCGTCACCAACACCGGCGCGTCGGCCTGGACGGGCTGGACCCTGGTCTTCGACTTCCCCGGCAACCAGAAGGTCTCCCAGGGATGGTCCGGCCAGTGGAGTCAGAGCGGCGCCCGCGTCACCGTGACCAACCAGTCCTGGAACGGCTCCGTGGCCCCCGGCGCGACGGTCACCATGGGCTTCAACGGCTCGTACAGCGGCAGCAACCCGAAACCGGCCTCCTTCCTGGTCAACGGAGGCGCCTGCACGGTGGCCTGATCGACAGGCCGCGTACCGGTCGTGTACCGGTCGCTGGTCGGCGGGGCGGCCGGAAGGTGGTCGCTGCGGTGGGACGGGGTGTACGGAGGGGTCGGCCAGGCTCGAGGTTGTGGCGGCCGGTGGTCGGCCGCCCGGACCTGGAGGAACCACATGCGCAAGATTCTTACGTCTCTGGTGGTCGGTGCGGCTGGACTGGGACTGGCCGTGGCGCCCGCGGCCGCGGCGTCGGCGAGTGGGCCGGCGTCGCTGGCGCTTCCCTATCCGATCTGCAACAGCGTTGTGGTGAATTACCAGAGCGGGTATCCCGTTCCGGTTCCGGCGTACGGCACCAACCAGACCTGTTACATGCAGCAGAACGACGGAAAGGTGGACACCTCCAGCCTGAGGACCATGCAGACGGCGATCAACATCTGTTACATCCAGAAGGGCCGGCTTTCCCGGTTCGGGATCACCACCCCGCTGAGTCTTGCCTCCCCGGACCGGTACGGGCCGAAGACGTACGCGGCGGTCAAGGCCGTGCAGCAGTGGCACGGCGGCATCTCGGCTGACGGCGGCTGGGGGCCGGAGACGCGAAGGACGATGCAGTGGCCGGACAACGACACGCTCACCTGCCGTAACGTGCCGTTGCCCTGATTCGCCGACACGAGGCCGCCCCACATGTGTGGGGCGGCCTTGTGTCGGGTTCGCGCACCAGAAACCCCGAACCGTGATAAATGCCGGTCTATGGGTCACCCCGCACGGAATCCGTGGCTATCGTGGGGGCCATCGCAACACCGGTGAACGGGGGTTCTGGTGGACGTGATGTTGTTCGGCCGTGTGTCCGTTGAGGTCAGGGCTCGTACCGTGGACCTCGGACCGCCCGCCCAGCGGGCCCTTTTCGGGCTTCTCGCCCTTTACGCCCCGGCCGCGGCGCCGTACGAGTCGATCGTGGCTACGCTGTGGCCGGATGATCCGCCGCGTTCGGCGCGGGCCACCGTGCAGAAATACGTGCAGCGCCTGCGGGCGGCGCTCGGGCCCGAGTGCCCGCCCCGGCAGCGTGGGCACGTGCTGCGGACCTGCGGCGACACGTACGCGCTGTCGATCGGGCGGGAACAGGTGGACGTCTCGCGGTTCCGCGCGCGGTTCGCCCATGTGGCGGCCCTGCGGGGGGCGCGCGACCCGGAGTACGAGGCCGCGCTCGCCGATGTGATCGACTACGCGGACGAGCCGGTGGCACTGGACGTGCCGCTGCTGGGCGAGTCGCCGCGGGTGCTCGCGGTCAAGGCCGAGCAGGCCAAGCTCGTCGACTGGTACGCCGACCTGCGGATCGCCGCCGGGCGGGCGGACGAGGTGGTCGGGCTGGTCCGCGAGCAGGCGGCGCTGCGGCCGCTGGACGAGGACTCGCAGGCCCGGCTCATCGCCGTGTACCGGCAGATCGGCTGCCGGTCGGCCGCCGTCGACGTGTACCTGAGCGCACGCCGTCAGCTTTCCGACATCCTCGGGCTCGATCCGGGACCCGAGCTCGAGGACGCCTACCGGAGCCTGCTGGCCCCCATGCGCGCGGGGGCGATGAATGGCGACCACGCTCGTGCGAGCGTGCGGTCCGCTTAAGATCTTGGCTGTGAGGAGAGAGCGAGCAGTGGCGACCACGCTGCTGTTGGCGCTCCTCACGGCCTGCGGGAACGATTCGCCCAGCCGGCCGGCGGGAGAAATCGTCACGTTCTCGTGCTGCGCCGAAGATGATGTCGACAGGCCTTATCGGCCCGGCGACACACTGACCCTTCATTGGACGGCGCAGACTCAGGAAGGGACGCCGGACGACTCTCCGGTGGAGCTGAATGTGCGGGTGGTCGGACCTTTCGGCAGCGTCACCGAGTTGAAAAGCTCGCCCAGCGGTTCACCGTCGTCCGTCACCTTCGACGCCCCGCCGGTCCGGCCTTCCGGCTCGTCCGCGGCGAAACCCGTCAGCAAGGTTGTCATCCCGGCTGATGCCGGGCCGGGTTACTACAACGTGAGCTACTCCGAAAAGCGGGGCGGAACCGTCGTCGGCGGCGCAAGCATCATTCGCGTCGTCGCGGCCACTGGGTGACCATGCCGAGGCCGGCGGCGCACCAGAGGCTCCGGTGCGCCACCGGCTGTTGCGGCTTTCCCGCGGTGCGCTACTTACAGGACTTGGCTCCCGTAGCGTGGGCCAGGCCGAAGCCGGAGGCCGCGGAGTCCATGTAGACGACCTCACGGCCCTTGGCCGCCGTGGCGTACATCTGGGCGCCGGGGCTGCACGATGCCGGGCCGAGGGACTTGCCCTGGAACGTGTACTGCTTGAGTTTCGGGTTCAGCACGTTGTTCGGGTAGCCGCCGGTCTCGAGCCAGGCCTTCACCGGCGCCTCCTCGGTGACGGTGACGGTCGTGTCGGACAGCGCGACCGTGACGGCGCGGATCGCCTGCGGCGACGTCTCGTCGAACAGCAGGCGGCTGGTGCGGGTGGCGAAGTCGAAAAGGCGTACGGAATCGTAGTAGGCGCCCTGAGTCCATTCGCCGTCGACGATGGTGCCGTAGTCGCGGTCGGTCATCCAGGCGACGCCGGTGGCGGACAGGTCGGGGTAGCTCATCCGCTCGGCGCCGGTGTCGCCGCCCGCGTACGTCGTCCGCCCGGTCGCCACGTCGTGCACCTCGACGCCCAGTGACCAGTAGACGCCGTTGGCGTCGGGCTGCTCGAAGTTCTCGTAGCGCACGTAGGAGATCTTGCCGTTCCTGACGCTCGGCGCCGTCGCGCTTCCCCGCCAGTCCGGGTGGGCGAGGGTGTGCACGGTCTTGGAGCTGCCGCGCAGGTAGCGCACCACGTCGAGGTAGCCCTGGTCCGGGTCGTACTGGCTCCAGGCGACGATGTCGCCGTCGAAGCCCAGGCCGTCGACGCGGTACGGGGAGCTGTAGAGCTCCTTGACCGGGCCACCGCCGATCGGCGCCGACAGGATGCGGTTGGTCTCGTACGTCGGCGAGTCCAGGTTCACCACCGTCGACAGCCACACGACCCGCTTGCCGTCGGTGTGCGGGAAGTTGTTGACGCTGCCGTCGTCGGGGGAGATGCGGTACGGCGTGCCCTTGCCGTTCGTCCGGCCGACCCAGATCGATGTCGGCTCGGTGCGGTTCGCGTCCGAGCGCGGTACGGCGAACCAGCCACCGCCCACGCCCGCCCTCATGTCGGCGTACATGCCGGTGTTGAGCCGGTCGATCAGGACGTCGGTGCCCTTGCCGTACAGGTTCTTCTTCCACTTCGCGGTGATCCCGCGGGAGTCGAACGCCTTCTCCACCACCTTGAGGTCGTCCTTCTTCAAACGGAAGGACTTGGCGGAGGCGAGTACGGCGTCACGCGCGTCGACGAAGTCGGACATCGGCGTCAGGTAGTCGGTGAGGGCGCGGTAGACGACCTTGTCGGCGACCGTCTTGCCGAGCTTCTGGCGCAGGTCCCAGAGGGCGCCGGAGACGATCGTCGAGTTGAGGTGCACGCCGCCGTCGTCCATCGACGGTGTGTCGATGAGGTGCTGGAAGTCGGCCGTGGTGGCGCCGTCGTCGAGGTCGCGCAGGGCGCACTGGGCGGGGGCGAGCGTGCGGCAGAGGTCGCCGCCGAGCAGGCTGGCCCGCGGGTCGGACATCGAGGTGCCCGACGCGTCGACGTCGATCGCGTTGCCGAAGTAGTCGGCGATCGCCTCGTTGAGCGCGCCCGGCTGTCCGGCGTAGACGAGGCTCGCGGTGTGCTCGACCACGCCGTGCGTCATCTCGTGGCCCACGACGTCCGGGTCGGCGGCCAGCGGCAGGTACTCGGCGTCGCCGCTGCCGTACACCATGCGGGTGCCGTCCCAGTACGCGTTGACCCAGGGTGAGCCGCCGTACGTGATCCCGACGACCGAGTCGATCGGCATGCCCTTGTCGTCCAGGCTGTTACGCCCGAGCTTCGACTTGTACCAGTCGACCACCTTCGCGGCGTCCCAGGCGGCGTCCACGGCACCGGCCTCGGTCAGGTCGGCGCCCAGCGTGGCCGACGGTGAGGCGAACGGGGCCAGGCCCTCCGGCCACTGGTCGCCCATCAGGTCGTAGTAGTCGCGGCCCCGGGCGTCCCAGGTGGTGATCGGCACGGTCCGGGTCAGGTCCTTCATGAGGTACGACCCGTCGTCCGACCGCACGAGCGGAAGCGCCACGGTGGCGCCGTGCAGGGTGGTGCCCTGACCGGCGACGGACGCTGTCCCGGAAGCCGCCGCGCCCGGCGTCTTCGCGGACTGCGGTGTGGTGGCCACCTTCTGATCGGCCACGAAGGACTTGATCCGGCTGACGCTGAGCAGCGGTACGCCGTTCGTCGCGCCCACGTACACGTCGCGGAGCACGGGCCGGCCGTTGGCGGCGTCCCGGCCCTT
This sequence comes from Actinoplanes sp. NPDC048988, assembly GCF_043197815.1. NCBI lineage: Bacteria > Bacillati > Actinomycetota > Actinomycetes > Micromonosporales > Micromonosporaceae > Actinoplanes > Actinoplanes sp. NPDC048988. The sequence continues at coordinate 126,705 of NZ_JBICTW010000006.1, forward strand.
GACCAGCACCCGCCGCGCGAGCACGCCGGTGCCGGTCGGCATGACGATGAGTCCCTGGTCGGTGCCGGTGAGGTCGGCCTTGGCGTCGCCGGCCACGACCGCCGCGCCCGGGTTCAGGCTCCGGCGTACCTCCTCGACCGCCCGCGAAATGGCGAGCGCCGTGGGGATCGGGGTGGCGGTCGTGTCGACGTCCAGGTTCGTGAAGTAGCTGCCCGAGGTTCCGGTGACCGTGCGCTTGCCGGCCGCCTTCTCCGTACGGACCACGTATTGCGCGCCGAACACCGGCAGGCCCTTGTACTTCTGGTTCAGCCGGACCGTCTCCCGCTCGCCCTCCGTCTCGACGCTCGCGGTGGTGAGCGTGCCGGCCGGATCGCCGATCTTGTAGCGGTCCTGGTGGCCGGCGAGGTGGGCCTTGGCCGCCTGGTCCGGTGCGGCGGTGGCGTCGACCGGGTCGGCCACGTCGTCCACGAGAGCGGGGGTGTCCGTGTCGGGCGCCACCGTGACGGGGATCGGCTCGTCGGCCGGGGGCGCCGCGTTCGCGGCCTGGGCGGTGGTTCCGAGGATGGTGGCCGCCGCCAGGACGGCGATCGCGGGTAGTGCCTTGGCTCTACGCAATTGGTGCTCCTGCGAAGTTGTCGGTCCGCTCACCTCACCCCGATGCCGGCGGCCGCCACAAGGACGATCTTGTGCAGTTGCGCAAACCCGCAGATCCACCCCGACGGCCTTCTTACACATCCGTAATCTCCGATTCATGGTGTCCTGAGATGATCACATCGGAGGGACGCACCAACGCATGGACGAAACGGACATACCCTGGTCGGCGACCGGTCTCGACCCGCTGGCCGGCCGGGTGCTGGAACACCTGATGGCCGTACGGTCGGCCGGCCGCGACGAGGTGGCGGCCGCGGCCGGGGTGTCACCGGCGGAGGCGGAACGAGCACTGCGGCTGCTGGTCGACGAGGCCCTGGCGTCGCGGATCGGCGGTGCGGTGCCACGGTGGGCGGCGGCGCCGCCCCGGCCGTCGCTCGGTGCCCTGCTGGCCCGGCGGCGGGCCGAGCTGGCCCTGGTCGAGGACGTCGTGGAACGGCTCGTCGAAGCGCACGACGCGGTGTCCGGGCCGCGCGCCACGGACATGGTGGAGGTGCTGAGGAGCCAGGACGACGTACCGGCGCGTTACCTCCAGTTGCTGACCGAGAGCTCCTTCGAGGTGCTGCACCTGGCGAAGCCGCCGTACGTGACGGGCGGGTCGGCCTCGGACGGCGCGGTCGCGGTGAAGCCGGGCCTGCGGATGCGATCGGTGTACGAGTCGGACGGTTTCACCGACGCGGTCTCCCTCATGACGGCGCTGCGCGGCACGGGCCGGGGCGGCACGCTGCGGCTGACCTCGCAGATCCCGGTGAAGCTGGTCATCTTCGACCGGACGGCCGCCCTGCTGCCGATCTGGGGCGACCGCCCGTCGTCGGGTTCGCTCGTGGTGCACTCGCCCACCCTGGTGACGGCGCTGGTGGCGCTGTTCGAGAGCGTGTGGGAGCGCGCCGAGCCGGTGTCCCTGACGAAGCGGCGCGAACTGTCCGACGGGACCTCGGGCCGGGACGCGCGGACCCGGGAGATCCTGCGGATGATGGCGGTCGGCATGAAGGACGAGACGATCGCCCGAGTCCTCGACATCAGCCGCCGCACGGTCCAGCAGCACATCAGCGACGTGGGCGTCCAGCTCGGCGCCCGAACCCGCTTCCAGATCGCCGTCCTGGCCGCCAAGCGGGGCTGGCTGAACGACCAGGACGACAGCACGCCGCCGCTACCCTGAGCGCCGGCGGCGCAGGACGGCTCGGGCCGGGAGAGTGACCGCGAGCAGGGCCAGACCGATGGCGGCGGCGGTGAAGGAGCCGTACGTCAGAAGCGGGATGTAGGGGGCCTCGCCGGTGGTGCCGCGCATCATCGGGAACAGGGTGGCCGCCGCGATCGCGGAACCGAGGATGACGCCCGCCAGGGAGACGAGCAGGCTTTCCCAGTGGAGCATGGTGAGGATCTGGCGGCGGGTGGAGCCGACCAGGTGCAGCATGCGCAGCTCCCGGCGGCGGTCGAGGACCGTCATGACCAGGGTGTTCACGGCGGCGATGGCGGCGAAACCACCCAGGACGGCGGCCATCGTGTTGGTGGTCCACGCGCCCAGTTCCGCGTCGGGGCTCGGCCGGCTGGCGTAGCCGGCGGCGCCGGTGACCGTGCCGAGGGCGGTCAGCGGTTCGGCCGGGCCGCCCCGCACCAGCAGGGCGTCGTCGAAGCCCGAGGTCACGTGCCCGGCCAGCGACGCCCGGTCCATCGTCACCGTGCCGAGCCCGAGACCGCGGCCGTACACCGCGATGATCTCGGGGCTGGCCCGGGTGCCGTCGGGAAGGTAGAGCGGGAGCCGGTCGCCGACGCCCCGGCCGGCCGCGGTGGCCAGTGTGGTGTCGATGGCGATCCGGTCGCCGCCGAGCGCGTCGAGGCTGCCCTCGCGGACGTCCAGGTCCTGCACCTCGGCGAGCTCGGCGCCGGAGCCGGTGATGCCCTGGACCGACGCCCCTCGCAACGACGTGAACTCGCCGGCGCCGATCGGCACCAGCACCTGGGTGTCGAGCACCGCCACAACGGCTTCCACACCGGGCGTACGGGCTGCCTCCGACCTCGCGTCCGCCGCGAGCCCGGCCGGGTTCGTGACGACGTGGTCGGCCGTGAGGCCCGCGCGCAGCTGCTTGCCGGCGGCATGGTTCTCGCTCGTGTGCATGAAGACGAGGGTCGAGGCGAAGGCCATGGCGAGCACGATCGGGGTGAAGGCCGAGGCGAGCCGGCGGGCGTTCGTACGGGAGTTGGCGGCGGCGAGTCCGGCCGCCGGGCCGCCGCCGCGCAGGGGCAGGCCGAACAGGCCGGCGGACAGCCGGGCCAGCAGCGGGCCGAGCAGGCCGACCGCCAGCATGAACAGCATGACCACGCCGAGCGCGGCGCCGGCCGCGTCGTCGCCGGCGGAGCGGGCCGAGACACCGGTGAGCGCGAGGCCGCCGGCGAGAGCGGCGAGACCGAGGACGGTGCGGGCGCCGCCCGGCCGCAGCCGTTCCGCCGACGCGTCGGCGAGCGCCTGGCCCGGCCTGGTCCGGGCTGGCCGGCGACCCGCCATCCAGCCGGCTCCTAGTGCCGTGAGCAGCCCGGCAGCGACCGCGATGAGCATGGGCATCGCCGAGATGTGCAGCTGCACCGCGGCCGGGACGGCGCCGCGGTCCCGCAACTGCTCGAACCACCACGTCGCGAGACCGAGGCCGGGCAGCAGGCCGGCGATCCCGGCCGGCGGTGCGATCAGCAACGCCTCGGCGGCGACCGCGCGGCGGATCTGCCGCGGGGTGGCCCCGACGGCGCGCAGCAGGGCGAACTCCCGGGCCCGCTGCGACACGGACAGGGCCACGGTGGCGGCGGCGGTGAAGACGGCCACGATGGCGGCGATGCCACCGAACGAGCCGCCGATGCCGAACAGGGTCTCCTTGGCGTAGCCGAGGCCGGGATCCTCCACGGCGCCGCGGTCGTCGCCCGCGTGCACCCGGACTCCGGAGCCGGCCAGCGCCGCGGTCACCGAAGCGGCCAGCTCGGCGGCATCGGTCCCCGGCGCGGGCAGCACGGCGATGGCGTCGGCGCGGCCGGGATGCCCGGCGAGCGTGGCCGCCTGGCCGTCGGCGAACCAGGCGAGCGGGCCGTCCGCGCCGGCGACGCCGGACACGCGGAACTCCCGCCGCCCGGAAGCGGTCTCGAGGGTGACGGTGTCGCCGACGGCGGCCGCGTTCCGGCCGAGCACGACCTCGCCGTCACCGGGGGCGGCGCCGGCCGTCACCGTGACGCCGGTGAACAGGTGGGAGCCCCATCCGTGTCCGGTGAGCACGCCGCCGGGCAGTGTCGCCGCCCGTACCGGAAAGGTGTAGTCCGCGACCGCCGCGGCCGCACCCGGCGCCGAGGCCGCCTTCGCCGCCAGCCCGGCGTCCAGCCGCGCGGTGTCCGGCAGCGGCACCGCTTCCCGCTCCTCGTCCTCACCGCTGCCGGTGACGACGTACTCGTACTGGTCGGCGGCCACGATGACCGGCGCGTTCGCGTAGCGGACCGGCGGCACCGACGCGCGCAGGCCGGTCTCCAGCAGGATGCCGCAGGCCGAGACGATCAGCGCGCACATCAGCAGGGCGAGGAAGGTGCCCGCGAACGACGCCGGCTTGAACCGGATGGCCGCGCGGGCGAGCCCGGTGGGACGCCTCATGCCGCCGCCCCCGCCGTCACACCCGAGCGAAAAGGTGCTGACATCCGCGCCGCGATCCGGGCCGGCGAACCACCCTCCAGACTGTCGGCGAACGCGCCGTCGGCGAGGAACAGCACCCGGTCGGCCCACGCGGCGGCGACCGGGTCGAGGGTCACCATGACGACGGTGGCGCCGAGGACGTCCACCGCGTTCCGGAGCAGGCCGAGGACTTCGGCGGCGGTGCCGGTGTCGAGGGCGCCGGTGGGCTCGTCCGCGAAGATCACGTCCGGATCGCCGATGAGAGCACGGGCGACGGCCACCCGCTGTTGCTGGCCGCCGGACAGCTCGCCGGGGCGGCGCCGCGCCTTGTCGGCGAGCCCGACCTTCCCCAGCACGTCGGCCGCCCGGCGGCGGTCCGGGCGCTGCCCGGCCAGGCGCGTGGGCAGCAGGACGTTCTGCTCCACCGTCAGCGACGGCAGCAGGTTGAACGCCTGGAAGACGAACCCGAGCCGGCGGCGGCGCAGTTCGGTCAGCTCGTTCTCGTTCATTCCGGTGATCTCCGTACCGCCCAGCCGCACCGAGCCCTCCGACGGCCGGTCGAGCCCCGCCGCGCACTGCAGGAAAGTGGACTTGCCCGATCCCGAGGGACCCATGACGGCCGTGAACGTGCCCCGCGACAGCGCCAGATCGATTCCCGCGAGCGCGGTCACCGCCCGTGGCCCCCGGCCGTATCGTCGCCGGACCCCGGTCAGCTCGACCGCGAGAGTGGTTTCACCAAGAGCGTTCATGTGGACAAGCGTGGAGAACCCACCACGCGCCCGTCGTCAGTCCGCGGGACCATGCGGGATACACCTCGCGCCCGACGCGGTCGCGGCCCGGTGGTTCGTAGCTTCGGTGCCTCGTCAACAGCGGAGGGGCGCCATGCGGCAACGGGATAGATTCATCGACGGGCTCCGGGCGCTGGCCATCCTCGGGGTCGTGAGTGGACATTGGCTGGTCGGGGCGCTGGTCGCCACCCCGGCCGGCGGGCTGCGGATCGACAGCCCGATGCGTCATCTGGAGTGGCTGCACCCGGCCACCTGGTTCCTGCAGATGCTGGGACTGTTCTTCCTCGTCGGCGGCTACACGGCGGCGCAGGGGCTGCGCCGGGCCCGGGAGAGGGGCGAGACCGACGCCCACTGGGTACGCCGCCGGCTGTGGCGGATCGGCCGGCCGGTGGCCGCCGCGGCGGTGATCCTGGCCGTGGCCCTGCCGGTGCTGAGCCTGTTCGGGCTGGGCGCCGGGACCGCCCGTACGACAGTGGTCCTGTTCCTTCAGCCGTTGTGGTTCATGGGCGTGTACGCGGTGATCACCGCGCTCACCCCGTACGCCCTCAAGCTCGACCGGATCGGTGGCCTGCGAGTCGTCCTGGCCTTCGCCGGTGCGGTCGCCGTGGTGGACCTGCTGCGCTTCGGCCCGGCCGCCGAACCGGCCGCCGTCGGCTATCTGAGCGTGCTGCCGGCCTGGTTCTTCGCCTACCAGCTGGGGATGGCCTGGTCGGCCGGACGGGTCGGCCGGCGCGTGGCGGCCGGTCTGCTCGCCGGTGGCCTGGCGACGTTCGTGGTCCTGCTGGCCGTCCTCGACTACCCGGTGAGCATCGTGAGCGTGCCCGGATCCGTACGGTCCAATTCGAACCCGCCGTCGCTGATGGTCCCGGCCCTCGCCGCGATCCAGGCCGGCGCCGCGCTGCTGCTGCGCGCCCGGATCGAGCGGCTGCTGCGCCGGCCGCGCGTCTGGGCCGCGGTGACCGTCCTGAACCTGAGCGCGATGAGCGTGTTCTGCTGGCATCAGGTGGCGCTCGTGGGCGTCTCCGAGGCCGCCCGCCGGCTCGGCACGCTGCCCGGCCTCGGTGACGCGCCGATCGACGGCGGCTGGGTCGCCGCCCGCCTCGCCTGGTATCCGGTGCTCGGGCTCGCGCTGGCCGGCCTCGTCGTGCTGGTGCGCCGGTTCGAGAACCCGGCGCCGGCGCCTATCGAGCCTCGGAGGGACCGGGCCGCCCGGGTGTGACCAGACCGTTCTCGTAGCCGAACACCACGGCCTGGACCCGGTCGCGCAAGCCGAGCTTCTGCAGGATCCGGCTGACGTGGGTCTTGGTGGTCGGCTCCGAGATGAACAGCGTGCCGGCGATCTCGGTGTTGGACCGGCCCTGGGCGAGCAGGCGCAGGACCTCCCGTTCACGGTCGGTCAGGGCGTTCAGCGCGACCGCGCCGGCCGGCCGGCGCGGTCGCGCCTCGACGAAGTTCTCGATGAGCCGGCGGGTGATGCGCGGCGCCAGCAGCGCGTCACCGCCGGCCACCACCCGGACGGCCTGGACCAGCTCGTCGGGCTCGCTGTCCTTGAGCAGGAACCCGCTGGCGCCGGCCTGCAGGGCCTCGTAGATGTAGTCGTCGAGGTCGAACGTCGTCAGCATCAGCACGCGCGGCGTGTGCCCGGCCGGGCGATCCGGGCCGAGCAGGGCCCGGGTGGCGGCGAGCCCGTCGAGCACCGGCATCCGTACGTCCATCAGAACGACGTCGGGCCGCAGCCGGCGGCTGCTGTCCAGGCCGGCCTGCCCGTTCTCCGCCTCGCCGACGACCTCGATGTCGGGTTGCGCCTGCAGGATGGCCCGGATGCCCATCCGGATCATCGCCTGGTCGTCCACGATGAGGGCGCGGATCACTGCTCGGCGCCGATCGGCAGGCGAGCCGCGACCCGGTAGCCGCCGCCGGCGCGGACGCCGGTCTCCAAGGTTCCACCGGCCTGCCGGACCCGTTCCCGCATGCCGGTCAGCCCGTGCCCGGTCACCTCGGAGGACTCCATCGGCTCGGCCGGTCGCGGCGCGGCATCGTTCAGCACGGACAGCACCAGATCACTTCCTTCGACATCGATTTCGATTCGCGTACGGGCTCCGGGCGCGTGCCGGATGACGTTGCTCAGCGACTCCTGGATGAGCCGGTACGCGGTCAGGGCCACCGTCTCCGGCACGGCCGCCGTCCGTACGGCCTCGGCCTGGGCAACCTCGACCGGCAGCCCTGCCCGCTGCGCCGACGCCACCAGGTCCGGCACCCCGTCCAGGCCGGGCACCGGGGCCAGCTCCGCGTCGGCGTCCTCCGCCCGCAGCACCGACAGCAACTGCCGCATCTCGCGCATGGCCGCCCGCGCGCCGGTGGCGATCCGGGTGAACTCCGCCTCCGCCACCGGATCCAGGTTCTCGATCCGGTACGAGGCGGAAGTGGCCTGCATGTGGATGACCGACATGCCGTGCGCCACGACGTCGTGCAGTTCACGCGCGATCCGGGTGCGCTCCTCGGCGACCGCCCGCTGGTTCTGCTCGATCTCGACGTCGCGGCGGGCGTCGGCGAGTTCCCGGCGGACCGCCCGCCACCGGCGGACCAGCAGGACGGCGCCGACGACGAGCGCCGACAACGCCGGGTACAGGATCTCGATCAGCAGGCCGTCGCCGGCCGAACGGCCGTACGGATCGAGCAGCGCCACGATGGGCAGCAGCACCGAGCTCACGCACCAGGTCAGCGCGGCGTCGCGGTCGCTGCAGCGGGCCGCGACCAGCCCGGCGTGCGCGATCAGCGTCAGCAGCCCCGGCACGGTGAGCGGCCACGTCGACACCGAGTCGGGCGGCAGGGCCAGCGCGACGACGACCACAGCCAGCAGCTGCAGGGCGGTCGCCGCGCGCGGCCGGACGAGGACCAGGGGCAGCGCGGCGGCCTGGGCGATGCCGGTGAGCACCGCGACCAGCGGGGGAACGCCGAACACCAGGGCGGACAGCGTCGCGTTCACGGGCAGGGCGACGAGCGCGAGCCCGCCGGCAACCAGCCACCACCGCAACCATTCGTTCGGCGCTGTCACGTGCACACCGTATCCGGAAGATCCACGTCCGGCGTCCGGCCGGCGATGGACACGACCCCCTACCCGAGGATGACGCCGTGGCCGGTGCCCGAGATCCACGCTTGCCGGCATGGACCTGATGAGCCTGCTCACCCCGATGATGACCTCGCCGATGCTGTACCCGCTGCTGGTGGCGCTGGTCGGCGTGGACGGCGTCGTGCCGGTGGTCCCCTCCGAGGCGGCGGTGCTGACGGCCGGCGTGTTCGCCCGCGCCGGCACACCGAACCTGCTGCTGGTCATCGCGGCGGCCGCGGTCGGCGTGTTCGTCAGCGACCACGTGGTGTACGGGCTGGGCCGCACCGCCGCCGGGCCGCGGCTGCTCGGCCGTTTCCCGCGGATCGGCCGGGCCGTGGCCGTGGCCGGGCGGCGGATCGAACGCCGCCCCGGCCTGCTGATCCTGATGTCCCGTTTCCTGCCGGGTGGCCGCCTCGCGACGAACCTCGCCTGTGGCACGGCCCGGTTGCCCCTGTCCCGGTTCAGCCCGGCCTCGGCACTCGCCGCGGTGGCGTGGGCGGCCTACCACGCCGGCCTCGGCGTGCTGGGCGGCGCCGCCTTCGCCGAGAACCCGCTGATCGGCATCGCGATCGGGCTCGGCCTGTCGTCCCTGGTGGGCGGCGTCGTGGCGCTGATCCGCCGCCGGCCCCGGCCTGGCGTGCGTGATTCGTCCCGGCGGCCCTCACGGCAGAGTCACCGTCCTGGTCAATCTCCCGAACCGGGGCGGATCCATCCGGCTCGGAGGGCGACCTCCCTCGCGACCACCACGCTGGGACGATCATTGACCACGGTGAAGTCCTCCAGCGACAGGTCATCGAGTCGGGCCTCCTGCTCGGCCAACCGCTTCAGGTGCCGCTGGGCGCCCGCCTCTCCGTCGCGGTCCCGGAGTCGCCGGCGGACGGTGTCCGGAGCCGCCGTCAACCGGACCAGCTGGACTGCGCAATCGGCGAGGCCGGCCGCGTATCGGGCCCGGAGGGCGAGACTGTCGATGCCCGCGCTGACGACAAGGTGCTCGGCGCCGAGGACCCGGAAGTTGGCCCACACGGCGGTCAGGTTCAGACACTTGAGTTCGTCGTAGAAGCCGCGCTCGCCGAGCGCCGGCGGCGGACCGAACTGGGCCAGCGCGTCGGTGTCGACGACCGCGGTGATGGATCCCGTAGCGGTGAGGAGCCCGCCGATGGCCTGAGCCACCGTGGACTTGCCGACGCCCGCGACTCCGTTGAGTATCAGTGCCCGCTTCACGGTTTCCTCGGTGGCCACGCGGGACGGCTACACGCGGGGTCGTGTGGTGTGCGGATGAGCCGCCGGGCCAGGGCGAGGAAATCCGGTACGGCGGGGTGGCTCGGTGGTTGCTTCCAGGCCAGGTGGACCGGGACAGGTGGTACCCCGGCGAGCGGGATGTAGGCGACGGCCGGATTCGGGTACGTGGCCGCGGTGGCGGTGGTGGTGACGCCGGCCGCCTGGCCGGCGGCGATGGCCGCGATCCAGTCGTCGGTGTTGGCGACCTCGATGATGTGGTCAGGGGTGTCATCCTCAGGCCAGAGGCCGAGAGTCGCGGTGCCGGCGATGGCGTTGAGAGCGATCGGCTGGGCGGTGAGATCGTGCAGGGTGAGTCGTGTTCTCCCGGTGAGGGGGCTGTCGGCGGCGACAGCGGCGACGCGCGGCTCGAGCAGCAGGACCACGGTGTTCACCTCGGCCGGCAGGCCGGGCTCGCCCCGGATGACGGCGACGTCGACGGAGCCACGGTCGAGTCCGGCGGTGCGATCGTCGACGCGCAGGAGCCGCAGGGGAGTGTCCGGGTGCTCCCGCTTCCAGCCCCGCAGCAGTGCCGTGGTGTGTTCGCCCAGTGCCGACCAGGCGTGGCCGAGACGGAGGGGCCAGGTCCCGGCGCGGACCGGGTCGAGTGCCTCGTCGACGGCCGTGACCGCGGCGGCGGCCCGCGGCTGGAACGCGTGTCCGGCGGCGGTGAGTTCTAAGTGATGGGTGGACCGGTCGATCAGACGGACGCCGAGGTGCGCTTCCAGTTGGCGCAGGGTGCGGGAGAGCGCCGGTTGCGTCACGTGCAGCCGGGCCGCGGCGCCGGTGATGGTGCCTTCGGCGGCGATGGCGAGGAAGGCGCGCAGATGCCGCAGCTCCACGGTCATGACAGCCGAGCATAACCACACTGAATTCGGCATTTCCCGGCCGGCCGCCCGGCTCATAACGTCGGTCGCATGGTCAACGTTCTCGACCCCGTCCCCGCTTCGACCAGGCGCGGCGGGGCGGTAGGGCTGGTACTGGGAGCCTTGCTGTCGGGCCCGTTCGGCGGCGCGGTCGCGGCGCTGCTGTTCCCCCGCGTCGGGGTGGACGGAGTCGTGACACTGCGACTGACCATCGCGGCGCTCGTGCTACTGGCGGTGTGCCGCCCCCGCGTACGGGGACATCGGCGCGCGGACTGGTTGTTGGTCGGCGGATTCGGCGCGGCGCTCGCCGGCATGAACACGCTGGCCTACCACGCGATCGCGCTGATCCCGCTCGGTCCCGTGGTGATGCTGGAGGTGCTGGGGCCGCTCGTGCTGTCGGTGCTGACCGCCCGCCGCGCGGCGAGCTGGCTGTGGGCCGGCCTGGCCGCCACCGGGGTGGCGTTGCTGAGCACCGCCGGCTTCGATCGGCTCACCCCGGCCGGGATCGGCTTCGCCGCGGCGGCGGGCGCGGTCTGGGCCGGATACATCGTGGCCAGTGCACGGGCCGGGCAACGGTTTCCCCGGACCGACGGCCTGGCCCTGGCCATGACCGCGGCCGCGGTCATCACTCTTCCCTTCGGCGCCGGCACAGCCGGAACCGCGCTGGTCGACCCGGGCGTCGTGGCGATGGGCGCCGCAGTGGCGCTGCTGTCCTCCGCACTGCCTTACACACTCGAGTCGCTGGCGCTGCGCCGCATGCCCACCACGACCTTCGCCGTCCTGATGAGCCTGGGGCCCGCCGTCGCCGCGCTCGCCGGCTATGTCGTCCTGCACCAGCGGCTCACCCCGGTCGAAGGGCTGGCCATCGCGCTGGTCATCGCGGCCAACGCCGGCGCCGTACGGACGCCGTCCCGGGCGGCATCGGGCTGACCGCCGCCGACGGCGGCGGCTGACAGCCGGGTCATCGCCGGGCGGACCGGATGTCGATGTTCGAGAAGCGGACGAAGCCGTCGTCGCCGTCGGCCAGCTGGACCAGGCCCAGGGTCGTCGTGCCCTTGGTGAGGGCCGGGTCGTCCAGTACGGCGGTGAGAAGCTTCTCGCCGTCCAGCCGTACCGTGGCGATCTCGTCGACGATGTCGATGACGAGCTGGTGCCGGGCGGCGTAGCCGGCCCTCAGCGGGGCGCTGCTGATTGTGCGCACGTCGCCGGACGGCGGGTAGGCGGCGACGGCGATCTCGTCGGCGCAGGCGGTCAGCTCGTAGCGGGCCGGGCCGGTGCGGCGGAACCCGATGAGCGCGCAGGCGTCGTCGCTCAGCTCGTCGTAATGCACCTTGATCGACTGGTTGCCGGCGAAGACGGTGGCCGGTCCGGGACAGGTGACGCCGTCGTTGCCGGGCCCGGTGACGACGGCCAGGCCGTCCTGGCCGAGTTCGCAGCTGTACTCGCCGGTCCGCTTGTCGCGCCACTGCCCGGCTCGGGTGAGGGTGTCGACGACGCGTACCTCGGCCGGCGTGGACGGGGTCCCGGACGACGGCCGGGCGGCGGGCGGGGCGGCTTCGCTGCCGTCGCCGCCGGTCAGGGCCACCACCAGAGCACCCGCGGCCACGGCAACCGCCGCGACCGCCGCGCCGGCGACGCTCAGCCGGTGAACGGCCCGGCGGCGCGCGGGAGCCGGCGCGGCCGAGCCCGCGGTCAGGTGCGGCGAACCGAGCGACGGCGTGGGGCCGGAACCGCGCGGCGGAAGCGGTGGTGCGGTGACTCCGGGGCGGCGCGGTGGGAGCGGCGGCGGCGTGACACCGGGTCGGCCGGTGAGGAGCGCGTCGAGCAGATCCTGGGCGGACGGGCGCTCGGCCGGGTTCTTGGTCAGCGCCCGCCCGACCACCTCGTGGAGGTCGTCCGGAAGTCCGGTCAGGTCCGGCGCGGCGGTCAGGATGCGCACGGCGGTGGCGGTCGGCGTGTCGGCGGCGAACGGCGTACGCCCGGTGGCGGCGTAGGCCACCAGCACGCCCCAGGCGAACACGTCGACGGCGGGGGTGACGGCGCCGCCGTCCAAGCGTTCCGGAGCCATGTAGGAGAGCGTGCCCACCACCTGATCGGTGCGAGTGTGCTCGCTCGTCGACTCGAGCGCCCGCGCGATGCCGAAGTCGATCACTTTCGGGAAGCCCGGCGCGAGAAGGACGTTGCGGGGCTTGAGGTCACGGTGGATGACGCCGGCGCCGTGAATGGCGACCAGCGCGGTGGCCACCCCGACCGCGACGCTGTAGAGGCCACCGTCGCCGAGCGGGCCGTCGCGGGTGACGCGATCGGCCAGGTCGGGGCCGTCGATGTACTCGACGACCAGGTAGGGCGTCTCGTGGTCGGGGTCGGCGTCGAGCACCGCGGCGGTGCAGAACGGAGGGACCTGCCGGGCCCGCTGGACCTCGCTGCGGAAACGCCCGCGGAACTCGACCTGGGCGGCGAACTCGGCCCGGATGATTTTGACGGCCACGGTCCTTCCGCCGCGGTCCTGAGCCAGGTAGACGGCGCCCATGCCGCCCTCGCCGAGCAGTCCGAGGAGCTCGTAGTCGCCCAGCGCCCGCGGGTCGTGGGTACGGAGGGGCTTCATCTGCACGCGGTGGTCTCGCTCCCACGATCGACGTCCTCGATAGCGAGCCGCAATCTAGCAGCCCCGCGCCCGGACCGTCAGACAGTTGCCCGAAGTGAGACAGGACGAGGGCGTACGCATTTAGCGTGACCCTGTGCCCACTAAGTTCCGGCTTCTTCTGCGGACGGCGGTGGCCGGACTTCTCGGCGCCGCCGTGCTCGCCGCCCCCTCGCCCGCCGCCGCGGCCACGCCCACCTTGGATGTCGCCGTCTATGTGGGAGACGGGACCTTCGACCCGCCGGTCGACGGCGGCAACAAGCTCGGGTCCCCGCGGAACATAGCCTTCGACCCGTCGGGCGACATGTACACAGTCGAGGGAATGAGCTGCCGGGTCCTCAAGATCACTCCGGCCAAGGTGATCAGCGTGATCGCCGGCAGCGGGGGATGCGGCGACATTTCTCCGGGGGGCCCGGCCACCCAGGTCGGTTTTCCGCGGTCCGTCGCCCGGCACAACGGCAACACCTATGTGGGCACCGACCGCTACATCTACCAGATCGACCCGCAGGGCATCCTGTCGGTCGTCGCCGGTACCGGAAGCTCCTTCCCCGCCCTGGTCGACGGTCCCGCGGCCGGGCAGGCGGTCTACGACGTGACCCAGATGGCCGTGGTCGGCGACACGCTGTACTTCTGCCAGATGGCGCAGGCCGCCAAGATCGACCTCAACACGATGCAGTTGACCGTCATCGCGGGAAACAGCACCACCATCGCTCCCGCCGTCCCGGGCCCGGCCCTCGCTTCCACCCTGGGCTGGCTCAGCGGCATCGCGGTGGCCGCGGACGACACTGTCTACCTCGCGGACGCGTTCTACGAATCGATCTACAAGATCGCCCCGGACGGCACCCTGTCGGTCCTGGTCACCCTCCCGGCGGGTCACGAGGCGTCCTCACTCCTGATCGGCCCGGTCGGCACCCCGTACGCCGGGAACCTCTACGCCAGCCTCAACACGGAGATGACCATCGTCGAGGTCGACACGACAGCGACGAACGGCAACGCGACTCTCACCGTGGTGGCCGGTAGCGGCTGGACTTTTCCGACCACCACGAAGATGCCGGCCCTGTCCGCGCGCTTGAACCAGACGCAGGGCCTCGGGGTCTCACCGGCCGGTGACTTCTACGCGTCGCTGGCGAACGCGGCCCAGATCGTCGAGCTGACGCCCGCGGGGCCGTCCGCGCCGCAGCCGCCGACCGCGGCCGGTGCGCAGGTCGGCGACGAGAGCGCCGTGGTCAGCTGGACCGCGCCCGGTGACGACGGCGGCTCGCCGGTCACCTCGTACGACGTGCAGGCCTACAGCGGCGGCAACGCGGTCGCGGGCAAGACCTGTACGGCCACCGCGCCCACCCTCACCTGCACCGTCACCGGCCTGACCAACGGCGCTGCCTACACCTACCGGGTCACCGCCACCAACCTGATCGGCACGAGCGCGGAGTCGGTCGCGTCGGCCGCCGTGACGCCGCTCGGCGCCGCCGGCGCGCCCACGGTCGCGAACGTCGCCTCCACCGCCTCCGGTTCGGCCACCCTGACCTGGACGGCGCCGGGCGTCAACGGCGGTTCGCCGGTCACCTCGTACACGGTCCAGGCGTACGCCGCCGGCCAGGCCGTGGCCGGCCGGACGTGCACGGTCAACTCGCCGGCCCTCACCTGCACGGTCACCGGGCTGACCAACGGCACCGCGTACACGCTGCGCGTGACCGCCACCACCAGCGCCGGCCCGGGCGCCGAGTCGGCCGACTCGGCGCCGGTCACCCCGGTCGGGCCGTCCGGCGCCCCCACCACCGTGCTGGTGACCGCCGGCAACGGGCAGGTCGCCGTCAGCTGGACCGCGCCGGGCAACACCGGCGGGGCGCCCATCACGTCCTACACCGCGCAGGCCTATCAGGCCGGCCTGCCGGCCGCCGGCCGGACCTGCACCACCGCGACGCTGTCATGCCTGGTCACCGGGCTCACCAACGGCACCGCGTACACGCTGCGCGTGACCGCCACCACCAGCGCCGGCCCGGGCGCCGCCTCGGCCGACTCGGCGCCGGTCACCCCGGTCGCGCCCGCCGTGCCGGTGACTCCCGCTCCCGGCGCGCCCGGCACCCCGGCGGCCCGAGGCGCCACGTCGTCGATCAAGGTCTCGTGGCCGGCCTCCGCCGGGCAGGTGACCGACTACACCGCGGTCGCCATGCCGGGCGGGAACTCCTGCACGACGACCTCGACCAGCTGCGTGATCGGCGCCGAGGCGGGCCGGGCGTACACGATCACCGTCGTCGCCCACGGGCCGGGCGGCGCCTCGCCGGCCTCGGCCCCTTCGGCGAGCGTCACCCCGACGGCGCCCATCACCCCGCCCGGCCTGCCGGCCAACGTGCCCCCGACGCTGACGACGGACCAGGGACCGCTGTCCCTCGTCCTGCCCAAGCAGGAGATCACCCTCACCGGCTCCGGGTTCGCCCCGAACTCCACCACCAAGGTCACCCTCTACTCGGCCCCGATCGAGCTCGGCACCGTCACCACCGACGCGAACGGCGCCTTCGCGCTGACGGTGGCCGTCCCGGCCGGTGTGCCGGCCGGCGGACACACCATCCTGGCTCAGGGCGTCGATGGCAGCGGCGCCGTCCGGCAGATGGCCCTGCCGGTCATCGTCCCGCCGACCAGCCCGACCAGCTCGGGCGGCGGCGACCAGAACCAGAACACCAAGCTGCCGGTGCCCGCCGGAGGCTCGATCACCTTGCTGAGCACGACCGGTGACCCGGTCGGCACCCTCCCGGTCAAGGGCCAGGGCACGTACGCCCTCGACACGACCACCGGCGTCATCACCTTCGTGCCGGTCGCCGGCTTCGCCGGCCGGGCCACCGCGGTCCAGTACCGCATCACCGACGCCGTCGGCCGGGTCGTCACCGGCAGCTACACCGCCGTGGTGACCGCGGCCGGCACCGGCCAGCCCGGGCCGGGCGCGCCGAGCGGCCCGATCCGGCTGGTCACGCCGGCCCGCCTGATCACCAAGGTCGACGGGACGGCGCTGGTACGTATCACCCACAGCGGGGCGGTGACCGGTCGTAGCACTGTCGTGCTGTGGAGCACCGTCTCGGGCAAGCGGGTCAGCTTCGGCAGCGCCTCCGTCCCGGCCGGCCGCAGCATCGTCGTGCCGGTCCCGCTGAACGCGCTGGGCCGCGCCATGACCGCGCGACCGGGCGGCTATCCCGTCACGGTCGCCGCGACCACCGGCTCGGCGCTGAGGGCCACGGCGGCCACCCGGGTGGTGCTTCAGCACTTCCAGTTGCCGCGCTCGATCTACTTCGCCTCCGGCTCGACGGCCGTGAGCCGGGAGCAGGCGGCGTACCTGACCGGGCTGCGCGCCCGGCTGGGCGGGGTTCGTGCCCTGACCTGCGCCGGCTACACCGACAACCGGGGCAGCGACGCCTACGCGCGAACGGTGAGCACCCTGCGCGCGCGGGTGGTGTGCCGGGCGCTCGCCACCGGTCTCGGCATCCGCATGATCATCGTCGGCCAGGGCAAGGCCACGACCGGCAACGGCACCGAGCCCGGCAAGGCCCGCAACCGCCGGGCCGACATCACGCTGCATTACTAGGTCGTGCACCATGGCGGCATGGCTTTGATGGTGGAGATCCACTTCCCGCTGACCGCCGACGACGAGTGGATCGACGATGTCGGCGACTTCCTCATCGACCTTGAGGAGGAGCTCGGTATCGAGGAGGCCGAGGACGGCGAGGAGTCGGGCGGCGAGTACATCTTCTTCGTCGCCGGCGGCCGCGAGCGGACGCTGCTGGAGGCGGCCTCCCGGGTGGCCACCCGCAAGGGTGTGCCACCGGGCGCCTTCGCGATGATCACCGACACCAACGCGCCGCGGGTCGGCATGGGCCGGCGGGTCGAGCTGCCCATCCGCTGACCGCCGCGCTCACCGAAGCCACCCTCAGCAGCTGATCCGCGCCCCACTTGCTACCGAAACGGCAATCAGTTCTTCTCGCGCGCGCCGTGCGCGCGGCCGACAGGAGGTGTCACCACTCCGTCGGGACTGAAGGACTGATCCGTTCATGCGCAAGGCCGCCGCGCTTGCCCTGGGACTCGCCACCGCTCTGCTCACGGCCTCACCGCTGACCGAGGTCCGCGCGTCGGCGGCCGCCGCCACGCCGGCCCTCGCCGGGCGGATCGCCGCCGTCACGACGGCCAAGCAGATCAACTACTACCCGTCGGCGGCCGGCTGGTCGCGGATGTGGACCTCGTTCGACCCGGTCGTCATCGGTGCCGACCTGGCCAAGGCCCGCGCGCTGGGCGCCGACAGCGTCCGCGTCATCGTGTTCCCCACGGTGTTCGGCTATCCCACGCCCAAGCCCGAGTACGCGGCGAAGCTGGCCACCTTCGTCGCTCTGGCCGGCGAGCACGGCATGACGGTGAAGCTGACCCTGTTCGACTGGTGGAACGGATACTCCGACGTCGCCGGCAGCAGCACCTGGGCGACCGCGCTCCTCAAGCCGTACCGCGACGACAAGCGTGTCATCTCGATCGGGCTGCAGAACGAGCTCGACCCGTCCAACGCCGCCGCGGTGGCCTGGGCGAAGAAACTGCTTCCGGTGGTACGGGCGGTGGTGCCGGCCACCCCGGTCACCATCTCGATCAGCGGGCAGGCCGGCGTCGCGGGCCTGCAGAAGCTGAAAACCGCGCTGGCGGCCACGCCGCTGGACTACTACGACTACCACTTCTACGGCAACTCGCAGAACGCCCTGGCCCTGATCCGGCAGGCGCGGGCCGCCGTCGCGCCGTCACCTTTGGTGATCGGCGAGACCGGCGTCAGCACGCAGTCGGCCGGCGAGGGCGGGCAGGCGGCCTATCTGGCCCGGGTGTTCCAAGGCGCGGCCGCGGCGGGCGTGCGCTCGGTCGCGCCGTGGACGCTCAACGACTTCCGTACCGGCGCCATCCCGCCCTCGGCGGTCGCGAAATCCCCGGTCCAGTACGCGTACGGGCTGCACCGGGTCGACGGCAGCGCGAAGCCGGCGGCCGCCGTGGTCAAGGCCGCCTGGACGGGTAAGGCCTACCCGGCCAGCACCATGGACCTCGGCTTCGAGAACCCGGCCGGGCAGACGCCGTGGACCACCTTCATGCCCGAGCTCGGCGTCGCCACCAGGGTGAACAACGTCGCGCACTCCGGCACGTGGTCGGTGAGGCTCAGCCGTACCGGCAAGAACGCGGCCGGTTCGCCGTCGTACCGGGTCGCGCCCCTGTCGCCCGTACAACCGGGAAAGACCTGGCGAGCCGAGGCGTGGGCGCGCGGCACGGCGGCCACCGGCACGACCCAGGTGGCGCTGAGCTGGTTCGACGTGGACGGCCGCTGGCTCGGCGGCGCCGGCTCGGCCACGCTGCCGGCCGGCACGACGGGCTGGACCCGGCTGACCGTCGCCGCGAAGGCGCCGGCCGGTGCCGCCGGCCTGCAACTGCACCTCAAGTCGGGGGGCAACACCGGCTCGGTCTGGTTCGACGACGTGACGTTGTCCGAGGTGTGACCGCTGGACGGAGGTGCCTATCATCGTCGGCGGATCATGACCGCGATGGGACCTTCAGTTGCCAGGCAGTTCCGAGTTCGAGGAGTTCTACGCCGCCTCGTCGTCGCGGGTGCTGGGGCACCTGTTCCTGATGACCGGCGACCGGGCCGAGGCGGAGGACGCGGTGGCGGAGGCCTTCGCGCGGGCCTGGCAGCGGTGGGCGGTGGTCTCGCGGGCCGACAGCCCGGAGGCCTGGGTGCGTACGGTGGCGACGCGGATCGCCATCAGCGGCTGGCGCAAGGCCGCCAACCGGTTGCGGGCCCACCGCCGGGAGGCCGGCGATCAGGTGCTCGACGGGCTGAGCCCCGACCACGTCGCGCTGATGCAGGCGTTGCGGACGCTGTCGCCGGCCCAGCGCCGCGACATCGTGCTGCACCACCTGGTCGGCCTGTCGGTGGACGAGATCGCCCGGGAGACGGGGACACCGGCCGGTACGGTCAAGGCCCGGCTGTCCCGGGGGCGCAAGGCGCTGGCCTCGCTGCTGGGTGAGCCCGACGTGAGGGGAGTGAGCCGGTGACGCGGCGGCCCGATCTCAACGAGCGCCTGTCTGGCCTGCTGGCCGAGAGCGCCGCGTCGCTGCGCCCTCGCCCGGTCGACGCGGTGGTCCGCCGGGGCCGGCAGCGCCGCTCGCGCCGCCGCGCGGCCGTGGCGGGCGCGCTGACCGTCCTCGCGCTCGCCGGCGGCGCCGCCAGGCTGATGTCCGGGCCGGCCGAACCGCCGCC
Source organism: Actinoplanes sp. NPDC048988 (assembly GCF_043197815.1). Lineage (NCBI taxonomy): Bacteria > Bacillati > Actinomycetota > Actinomycetes > Micromonosporales > Micromonosporaceae > Actinoplanes > Actinoplanes sp. NPDC048988. The sequence goes on from NZ_JBICTW010000006.1 coordinate 145,928, forward strand.
GGAGCCCCCGGCCGCCCCGGCGTCGCAGCTGCCCGGCGTGTTCGACGGCCGGACCCCGGTCACCCTCACCGTGGTCGCGCCGGCCGGGACGGTCATGGCCGGGTACGACGATGACGATCGGGTTCTCGTCTCCGGCACCGAGGGCAAGGATCCGGAACTGCGCGATCGCTGGCTGGTCGTGCCCGACGGCGCCCTGCGGCTCGCGGTGAAGCGGCCCGGCGGGTGGGTGTGCGCGAGCCGGGAGGACGGCGGTGTCCTCCGCCTCCGCGTGTGCCGGACCGGCGCCGCCGCCCAGCGATTCACTCTCACCACGGCCGGCGACCGTACGTACTCCCTGGTCTGGGGTGGATCGCCGGTCCGGATCGGCGACGGCGGCGCGCTCGTCGCCGGCGGTACCGGCAACCCCGTCGCATTCACCGTGGCCCCCGCCTGAAAGTCGTGTGCAACCGGCGGCGCCCCTCGGGCGTCATCCCCGGACCACACACTTCGGAGGATCATTGTGAGACGACGGATCTGGGCCGCGGCCCTGGCCGGCCTGCTGGCCGTGGGCACGGTCGCGGTGGACGAAGCGAGCGCCGCGGCCCCTACGCCCGGCCGGCAGGACTTCACGCTGATCACGGGGGACCGGGTCGTGCGCAGCGGCGGCCACGTCAGCGTCGACCGGGCGCCCGGCCGCGACCAGGTGACCTTTGTGGAGAGCGCGCACGGCGGGCACCGGTACGTGTTCCCGTCCGACGCGCTCCCGCTCGTCCGGGCCGGCCGTCTCGACCGCCGGCTGTTCGACCTCACCGCCCTGGCCGGTTTCGGCTACACCGGGCCGGCCGCCCTGCCGCTGCTGATCGAAGGCACGGCCGCCCCGAAGGCGGCCGAGGTCACCGCGACCCTGCCCAACCTCGACATGGTCGCCGTGCGCGCGAACCGGCAGCAGCGCGACGACCTGTGGGCGGCGCTGACCGCGGGCGGCCCGGCCCAGCGGACCCTTCGGCCCGGCGTCGACCGGGTCTGGCTGGACGGCAAGCGGAAGCTCAACCTGGACCACAGCGTCCCGCAGATCGGCGCCCCGGCCGCCTGGCAGAAGGGCCTCGACGGGACCGGCGTGACCGTCGCCGTGCTGGACAGCGGGGTCGACGCCACCCACCCCGACCTGGCCGGCCGGCTCAAGGAGGTGCGCAACTTCACCGACGCACCCGACGCCGACGACGCCCTCGGGCACGGCACGCACGTCGCCTCCACCATCGCCGGCACGGGCGCCGCCTCGGACGGCCGCTACCGCGGCGTGGCCCCCGGCGCCCAGCTGCTGATCGGCAAAGTCTGCCCCGGCGAGGAATGCCAGGACTCGGCGATCCTGGCCGGCATGGCCTGGGCCGCGTCGCGGGCCCCGGTGGTCAACATGAGCCTGGGCGGCGACGACGAGCCCGGCACCGACCCGATGGAAGCGGCCGTCGACGAGCTGAGCGCCCGGTACCACACGCTGTTCGTCGTCGCGGCCGGCAACGAAGGCCACGCGCCGGTGAGCTCGCCCGGATCGGCGGCGGCCGCGCTGTCGGTGGGCGCGGTCGACCGGGACAACGCCATCGCCGACTTCTCCAACTGGGGCCCCGCGGTCGAGGGCGACCTGGTCAAGCCTGAGATCACCGCCCCCGGGGTGGACATCGTGGCGGCCAAGGCGGCGCACGCCACCATCGGCGACCCGGCCGGGAACCCGGCCTACACCAGCCTGTCCGGCACCTCGATGGCGACACCGCACGTGACCGGCTCGGCCGCGATCCTGGCCCAGCAGCATCCGGGCTGGACCGGCCGGCAGCTCAAGACCGCCCTGATGGCCTCGGCCGAGCCGACACCGGGCCTCGAGACGTACGCCCAGGGAGCCGGCCGGGTCGACGTCGCGCGCGCGATCACGCAGACGGTGGCCACCGGCGCCGGCAGCGTCGATTTCGGCACCGTGCGGTTCCCGCACGCCGACGACAAACCGATCGCCCGTACGGTCACCTTCCGCAACGACGGCACCTCGCCGGTGACGCTGCGGCTCGCCGTCGAGACCACCGCGCCGGCCGGCCTGTTCACCGTCGATGAGCCCACACTGACCGTGGCCCCGGGCGCGACGGCCACCGCGAAACTCACGGCCGACACCACAGTGGAGACCACCCAGGAGTGGATCGGCGGCCGGATCGTCGCCACGGCCCCGGCCGGGGTACGGGTCGAGGTCCCGTTCGGCGTCCACCGCGAAGGCCCCACCTACACGGTCACCCTGCGCCACACCGGGCACGACGGCGCCGTACCGGCCGATCAGTTCACCGGTTTCACCGATCTGCGAAATTTCGCGTACGCCGAGGCCACCGGCTCCACGATCCGGCTGCCCGCCGGCACGTACGGCGTCAGCAGCACTGTCACCGGCGCTGACGGTTCCACCTCCCTGCTCGTGCAGCCCCGCCTGGTCGTCGACCACGATCTGACGGTCGACCTCGACGCGCGCCGGGCGAAACCGGTAGCCGTCTCCGTACCCGACAAGAGGGCCGAGGCGACCTTCACCGCGATCCGCGGCACCTGGCTCTCCCCCGAGGGGATCTTCAGCGACACCGCCATCAACGGCCCCGGCCCCGGCCTCTCCTTCGCCGAGGTCGGCGACCACAGCGCCGAACCGCTGTTCCACTCGGCCGTCACGACGACCCTGACCTCGCCCACCTCGTCGTTCCGGCTGCACTGGCCGCGCGACGGGCGCTTCCCGACCGGCGTCGCGAAGGCGTACCAGCGCCGGGACCTGGCCGCGATCGCCGGCACCTACGCCCGGTCGGCCGGCCGCGCGCCCGGAATGGTGGGCTTCACCGCCCTCTCCCGCCGCGACGGGCAGCTCGTCGAGACCGGTTACAGCCCCGACACGCGGATCACGATGCCGGCGTCCCGCACCGACTTCGTCAACACCGACAACGGGATCCTCTGGTCGGCCGGCTTCGGCGAGTACGACGTGGACGCCGACGTCTACCTCGGATTCGCGCAGCGCTCCCCGGCCCAGTACCGGCCGGGCCGGACCTACCGGCTGGCGTGGAACAGGGCCGTGTTCGCGCCGTCGGTGGCGGCCGGCTCGGTCACCCGCGAGGGCGACACCATCAGCGTCGACCTGCCCTCGTACGTCGACGCGTCCGGCGTACGGGTGAACGGCGTCACCGCCGCACCCCGCACCATCACGCTCTACCGGGCCGGCCAGGCGATCGGCACGATCGACGAGAACGCCGAGCAGCCCCGCCAGTTCACCGTGCCCGCGGCGGCCGGCGCGTACCGGATGACGGCGACGGCGAAGCGGACGGCCCCGTACGAGCTGTCGACGTCGGTGACCAGCACGTGGACCTTCCGATCCGGATCGACGGCTAAGGCCACACCACTGCCCTTGCTGACCGTACGGATGTCGCCCGCGCTGGGCCTCGCCAACAGCACACCGCGGGGCCGGTCGTTCCCCGTACCGCTGACCTTCGAATCCCAGCCCGGCGCCACACCGGGCAATGTCACTTCGGTATCGGCCCAGGTCTCCTACGACGACGGCAGAACCTGGCAGAACGCCACAGTGCGGGGCCACGGCACCACCCGCGTGGCCTGGGTCCACCACCCCCGGACCGCCGGCTTCGCCTCCCTGCGCACAACCGCCCACACCTCAACCGGCAACACCGTCGAACAGACCGTCATCCGCGCCTACCGCATCGCCTGAACGCCCCGGCACCCTCCGGCCGGGGTGGACGAGTGTCGATATCGTCGCGGGCGGGTGAGACTGCCCGCCCGCGAGGAGGTTGACGATGAACAGCCCGATCGATCCGTCCGGCCCGGGTGGCACGCTGGCCGACGTGGTGGCCGCGCTGGGCCGCGCACAGGCGCCCTCCGGCGAGCGACAGGAGCCGGACCCACCGGTCGGTGCGGGCGAAGCCGCGGACGGGCGGATCCGGGTCCGGGCGGTGCCGCCCGGGCGGATCGAGAACCTCGAGCTCGACCCTTCGGTGCTACGGCTGGCCGGTGGGGAACTGGCGCGGGAGATCGAATCGGCCGTCAACGCCGCGCTGGCCGACCTGCAGGGCCGGGCCGGCGCCCTCGCCGGTTCGGCCGATCTCGGTACCCTCACCGACCAGCTCAAGGACATCCAGTTCAACGCCGAGCGCCAGTTCGCGAAGCTGACCGCGTCGCTGGCCGAAGCGCAGGAACAGCTCACCCGCCGGGCCGGTGACCGATGACCGGCTTCTCGATCGATCCGGAGCGGCTCGCCGCGTCCGGGTCCGCTCTGCGGGGCGTTGCCGCGCGGCTCTCCTCGGAGCTGGCGTCCTTCCGGTCCGAGCTGGCGGGCTACGGCACGCCCTGGGGGAGCGACGACATCGGGTCGCTGATCGGTGCCGCCCACGACGAGGTGTCCTCCTGGGCGTTCGAGTGCTACCAGGACGCCCTGGACGAGATGGCCCTGGCCGGCGAAGACGTGATGGACATCAGCGCGCGGTACACCGAGGCGGACGAGAACGCCAGCCGCCGGTTCCACGGTCTGCTCACCGAACCGGGGGACTGAACCGTGGGCATGGAGATCCCGGGCGAGCTCCGGTCGCTGCTCGGGGTACTCGGCTACAACTGGCCGGAGGCCGACGAGACCGCGCTGGTCGAGATGGGGCAGGCGTGGATCTCGTTCTCCGACCGGCTCGAGGCGATCGTGTCGGACGCGACGTCGACCGCCGGCGAGGTGTGGACCGATCACGAGGGCGAGGCGGTGGCCGCGTTCCAGGCGTGGTGGGCCAGAGAGGACAGCCCGGCCCGGACGCTTCTGGACGGTGCGAACGCCGCCACGCTGACCGGTACCGGCCTGACGATCTGTGGCGGGATCGTGCTCGCCCTCAAGGTGGCCGTCATCGCCCAGCTCGCCATCCTGGCCGCGGCGATCGCGCAGGCGCTGGCGACGGCGGTGCCCACGTTCGGCGCGAGCCTGGCCGAGATCCCGATCTTCCAGCAGCTGACCCGGACGGTCGTCGGAAACCTCGTGCAGGAGGCCATCGTCCAGTTGCTGGACGGGTGACCGAACATGGCGAAGGGCTCAGGCCGCCTCATGCGGGCCGCGCTGCGGTTCCTCCGCAAGACGCACAAGCGTTCCCGCCCGGACCGGATGAACCCCCAGTTCACCACCCACACCATCGGCGGTGGCCACGTCCGGCCGGGCCAGTCCAAAGGCTCCGGCTACCACTACCGCCCGGGCGGCGAGGACTTCCCCGGCCGTCGCCTCAAGCCCGGAACGAAGGTCACCTACCCGAACGGTGTGTACAAGGCAGAACCCGAGTTCTTCGACCCCACCCTGAACCCGCCGGCCGGCGCCTGGAAACCGAAAGCGGGAAACGGTCGCGCCAGCACCTTCTTCCCCGACGACTGGACACCGGCACAGGTCGACAACGCGATCTCCGGTGCTTTCAGGAACTCGACGCGGGTGTCCGGGAACAAGTGGACCGGTACCTACAATGGCGTCACGATCGAAGGTTTCTACAACCAGTCCGGCGGCTTCACGCACGGCTGGCCCGTCCCTTAGCGCATCGGAAGGCTCGCGGTGAGTGTTGTCAGCCTGCGGATCGATCCCACGTTCCGCCGTCCCGTCTATCAGGTCGATGATCAGCGGTACGACCTGCTCGGTGAGTGGCTGACCACCGACCTCGGCACCTTCTTCATCGTCATCCTGGACGCGCTCGCGATGGCTGACGAGGTGGCTCGCGGTGAGCCGCCGTTCGAGCAGTGGAGCAGCGAGAACTACGCCGTGTCGTTCACGCCGACGGCGTTGCTGATCACCAACCTGTGGGTGCCCGGCGCCGAGGGTGAGTTTCCCGCCGACATCGCCCGGACGGCGATCGAGGACTATTGGCGATTCCTGGTCGCTCAGCCGGAACCGCCGGCCATCCGGGAGTACCGTCCCGATCTACCGGAATGGCAGGCTGACCTTCTTCGGTGGGAGGAGGGGCAGGGCCGCGCCCACCCGTACCGGGGGCGGCTTTTCTGACCTTCGATTCTTAAGACTGGTGGGGCTTCGGTGAGGGTGCTTCTCGTGCTGGAGACGCTGTTCGTGGTGGGCGTCCTGGCCGTCGGGGCCGGCTGGGTGATGCGTCACCGGGGTCGGCTGAAGCGGGTCGCGTGGCTGGCGGCGGGCGGGCTGGGGCTGCTGGCCCTGGCCGCAATCGGTGACGTCGTGTGGTAGCTGTTCACGCTGGGTCTGGTCGAGGGTGGTGCGTCCAGCTCCGGGATCTTGGCCTATGTTCGCTGGAACTTGACGGTCGGGACGGTCACCGGGGTGGCGGCCGTGGGTGGCATGTCGGCCCTGGCCGGGTCTCTCTTCCTGCGGCTGCCCCGGCCGGCGGAGGGCTGATGTTCGGCGCGGCGTACTCGATCGTTCTGGTTGCCGGGCTGGTCGCTTCGGTGCTGTGGCGGCGACGGCTGGGGCCGTCCGCCGGCCCGGCCACGGCCGGCTTCGCTTTGCTGGCCGTGGCCGACCTCGCCCCCATGGCGTGGAAGGTGTGGGGGAGCGGTTTCGGTCGTCCGGTTTCGGCCGGGCGCGTGCCGGGCCTCACCGACCTGCCACCCGCCCTGATCGCGGGCGAGCTGGTGTTGATGGCGGCCGGCGCCGCCGGAACGGCCTTCCTCGTCGCCGCCGTTGTGCGGCGCGCCCAGCGGTGAGTGTTGTCAGCTTGCCGGATCGATCCCACGGACCGCCGTCCCGTCTACCGGGCCGAGGATCGGCAGCACAACCTGCTTGATGAGTGGCTGACCACCGCGACTTCGGCTCGTTCTTCCGGGTCGCTTCGTATGTTTTGACGATGGCTGACGACGCGGCACCGTTCGACGAGTGGAGCAGCGAGAACTAGAAGTAGAGCCGCCCCACCCGATGGAGGGTCAGGCGACCGGGCGGATGCGGGTGAAGCGGTCCGCGGCGCCGCCGAGGGCTGGGCCGGTGTAGGTGCGCAGCGCGCTCTGCGGGTAGTCCAGCTGGGGCTCGCTCACCCTGTCCAGGGTGGCCAGGTCGTCGGCGGGGAGGTCCAGGTCCAGGGCGGCCAGGTAGTCGTCGAGCTGGGACAGGGTGCGGGGGCCGATGACCGGGACGATCGCTGTGGACCAGCGGCGGCTGGTGTGCCGTAGCCAGGCCATGGCGATGCGGCCGGGCTTCTCGCCGGTACGGGCGGCGATGTCGAGCAGGGCGTCCACCGTGGCCACCTTCTGGGGGGTGTCCTCCTGCTGGCCGATCGCGACCGGGCCGGACAGGCGGCCTTCCTCTCGTGCGCGGTATTTGCCGGTGAGCAGGCCGCCGCCCAGCGGGGAGTAGAGCATCACGCCCAGGCCCAGCGCCTCGGCGGCGGGCAGGAGTTCGCGGTCGGCGCCGCGGTCGGCCAGGTTGTACTCGATCTGCAGGCCGGCCAGGGTCGCCGACCGGCCGGCCCGGTCGGCCACCGTGGCGGCGTGGGCGGCGCGCCAGGCCGGGAAGTTCGACAGGCCGCCGTGCAGGATGTCGCCGGCGCGGACCAGGTCGTCCAGGGCGCCGACGATCTCCTCGCTCGGGGTGACCGAGTCGGGGTGGTGGACCAGGTAGAGGTCGAGGTGGTCGGTGCCGAGCCGTTTCAGCGAGGCGTGCAGGGCGGACCGCATCGCCTTGCGGCTGTTGCCGGTCCGGGTGACGCCGAGGTCGGGCTGGGCGCCGAGGGTGAACTTGCCGGCCAGGACGAACCTGTCCCGGTCGGCGCCGAGCAGGTCGCCCAGGATCTGTTCGGCCTCGCCGAAGCCGTACACGTCGGCCGTGTCGAGCAGGGTGCCGCCGGCTTCGGCGAAGCGGTCGAGGATGGTCCGGGCGCCGTCGCGGGTGGCGCCGCCCCAGGTGGTGCCGAACGAGGCGGTGCCGAGGGCGTACTCGGAGACCCGCAGGCCGGTCCGGGTGCCGAAAGTGGTGTAGCGCATCAGTTCTCCTGTACGGGGTTCGGCACGGCGAACTGGCCGATGCCGTGGAAGTCGTCGCGGTGGGCGACGGCGAAGTCCTCGACGCCGGCGAAGTGCTGGACGATGTGGGCGGGCAGGCCCCGGGCGAGCAGCCCGGACCGGTACGCGTCGAGGTCCATCGGCTCGTAGCGGACGGGCCGGCCGAGCACCCGGGTCAGCACGGCGGCGATCCCGGTGTGGTCCGTCTCCCGCGGGCCGTAGAGCTGGTAGGTGCGCCCGGCGTGCGGCAGCGGGTCGTCCAGCACCGTGGCGATGACCCGGGCCTGGTCCTCGCTGGTGATGGGTGCGTGCCGGCCCGACCCGAAAGGCAGGCCGATGACACCGCCGTCACCCTCGTCGGACCAGCCCCAGATCATCCAGTCGGCGAAGAACGTGGGCCGCAGGTGCGTGGTGCGGAACGGCCCCCGGTCGAGCAGGCGCTCGGCCAGCCAGTGCTCCTTGGCCGCGTTGCTCACGGCGTCGCGCCGGGCGGACACCTGTGACATGTTGACGACCGTGGCCACCTGGTTGTCGGCCGCGGCCTGAGCCACCGTGGCGGTGGCTTCGATCAGGCCGGGCTCGACGGGGTAGCAGAGGTAGACGCCCTCGGCGCCGCGGGTGGCCGCGGTGACCGCGGCCAGGTCGCGCAGGTCGCCCGCGACGACGTCGGCGCCCAGGGCGGCCAGGGCCGCGGAGCGTCTGTCGTGGCGTTCGCGCAGAAGCCGTACGGTGCCGGCTCCGGTCTTGCCGGTGGCGCCGGTGACCAGGAACCGGCAGGTCATGAACGGTCCGCGAGGCGGGCGAGGAGGCGGGCGATCCAGGCCGCCCGAGTCTCGCGGGCGGCGATCGACAGCGTCGCGTCGGGGGCGAGCAGTTCGAACAGGTGGTACCCGCCGGGCCAGATGTGCAGTTCGGCGTCACCGCCGGCGGCCCACAGCGCGGACGCGTACGCCACGTCCTCGTCGCGGAAGACCTCGGCCGAGCCCGCCTCGACGTACGTGGGTGGCAGGTTGGTGAGGTCGGTGGCCCGCGACGCGGACTCGTACGCGGTGATGTCGCCGGTGCCCCGGCGGTCGCCGACGTAGAAGTCCCAGCCGGTGTTGTTGCTGGTCCGGTCCCAGATGCCGAGGCCGTCGATCTGCCGGGCGGAGACGCTGTCGTTGTGCTCGTCGAGCATGGCGTACATCAGCACCTGCCCGGCCAGGGCCGGGAAGCCGCGGTCGCGGGCCATCAGGGTGATCCCGGCGGTCAGCCCGCCCCCGGCGCTGCCGCCGATGGTGATCAGCCGGCCGGGGTCGATGCCGAGTTCGGCCGCGTGCTTCGCGGTCCAGACCAGTGCGGCGTACGAGTCCTCGAGCGCCGCCGGGGCCGGGTGCTCCGGCGCCAGGCGGTATTCGACGGTGACCACGACCGCCCCGAACCGTTCGACGTAGTCGACGACGGGCGCGACCCCGACGAACCGGTCGCCGAAGATCATGCCGCCGACGTGGGTGAAGAAGAAGCCGGGCGCCGATTCCGACGGCTTCGAGGGCCGGAACACCGACACGGTCACACCGCCGGCGTCGTGCACCTCGTGGGTGATGTCGCGGCCCTCCATCAGCTGCTCCAGCGTCGGCGTGAAGCCGGGCCCGCGCAGGGCCGAGAGGTGCGACGGCAGCAGGGTCGGGGTGATCGTCTGGTTGACGACGTCGAGCACGGTCTTGAGCTCGGGGTCGAACGGCGGCGGGGTGATCATGACTGCTCCTTGAGGTAGGTGAGGGCGAGACCGGCGACGTCGCGCCAGCCGCTGTCGAAGACGAGGGAGTGGCCTTTGCCGGGCAGTTCCCGGTATTCGGTGCGATGGCCGGGGCGGTAGAGAGCGGCCGCCTGGCGGGCGGCGACCGCCGGAACGGTGTGGTCCTTGCCGCCGCCGAGGATCAGCAGCGGCCCGCGCCGGCTGTCGTCGAGGCCGGCCTCGGTCGGCGACGCGGGGTCCTTCTTGGCGGCGGTCAGCTCGAAGATGGGACGCCCCGGCCCGGGGATCGCGTGGCGCTGGTACAGCCGGTCGGACTCCTCGCGGCTGACCGCGTTGCCGAAGCCGTACCGGAACTGGCGCCGGGTGAGCATGACCGAGCCGTCCCGGTTGGCCTTGCGGCTGAGTACGGGCAACGCGCTCCGGATCTGGGCCAACGGGAGCGCCTTGACGCCCTTCACCGGAGCCGGGTCGATGGCCACCGCCGCCCGGGCGAGGCCGGCCGCGAGCAGTTTCTGCGCGACGAGCCCGCCGAACGAGTGGCCGACGACGACCGGCGGCTCGGCCAGGGCCGTGGCGTGCCGGGCGTAGTGGGCGGTCAGCTCGGCCACCCCGGTGCCGGCGAGCCGGTCCGGCGCCTGCCGGGTGAGCGCCGCACTGGGGGCCTCGCCGGGCCAGCCCGGTGCGATCGAGTCGTAGCCGTCGCGGTCGAAGAGCTCGCGCCACGGCTCCCAGGCGGTGGAGTGGATCCACAGCCCCGGGATGAACAGGACGGTCATCGCCCGGCCGCCTGCTCGATGACGGCGGTGACGGCGGCCGGCTGCTCGAGCGTGGACAGGTGGTCGGCGGTGACGGTGGTGACGTGGCCGTGGGCGCGCTTGGCCATGGCCTGCTGCTCGGCGGCCGGGATGACCTGGTCGCGGGTGCCGACGACGAACCAGCTGGGCAGCTTCTTCCAGGCCGGGGCGCCGGAGGGCTCCTGTAGGGCGCGGGCGGCGATCGGCGTCTGTGCGGCCGCGAGCGCCCGGCCGGTGGCGGCGGGCAGGTGCGCGGCGAAGATCCGCGGGAACTGGTCACGCTTGACGTACAGGTCGACGTCGCCGGCCGGCAGCGACGGGTCCTGCACGGCGTCGAAGACGGTCTCGGCGGGGGCGGCCAGGGCCGAGCCGGGCTTGGCCCCGGTCAGCTGGACGATCGTCTCGCCGGCGTCCGGGGCGTAGGCGTCGATGTAGGCCAGGGCCTTGACCCGCGGGGTCAGCGCGGCGGCGTTGGTGATGACCGCGCCGCCGTACGAGTGCCCGGCCAGCACTACCGGGCCGGTGGTGGCCTGGTTGACGAAGGCGGCGACCGAGGCGGCGTCGGCGGCCAGGCCGCGCAGCGGGTTCGGTGCGGTCAGCACGGTGTAGCCGCGGTGCTGGAGCAGCGCGGTGACCGGGGCGAAGCTCGACGCGTCGGCCCAGGCGCCGTGCACGAGGACGACGGTCGGCTTGGCCGTGCCGTGCGCGGTGGCCGGGGTGGCCGAAACCGCGAGGGCGGCGACGGCCGCCGCGGCGGCGGCGACCTTGCGGGTGCGGTTCATGGTGTACCTCCAGGCGGTAGCGGAATTACCGATCATTCCGTTCGGTGCCTGAAGCTAAGCACCAGGCAGATAGCGGGAACAAGGGAGTAGTGACCCCGGTTACCTATGACGGAAGGAACGATCATTCCGAGTTGTAGGATGAGGTCATGGCGAGTACAAAGCACGCGGTCGCCCCGCGCGATCAGCTCCTCCGGACGGCGAGCCGCCTGTTCTACACCGAGGGCATCAACGGTGTCGGCGTGGAGCGGATCCTGCAGGAGGCGGGCGTCACCCGGACCACCATGTACCGCCACTTCGACGGCAAGGAAGCACTCGTCGTCGCGTACCTGGAACACGAGGACGCCCGGATGAAAGAGCTCTGGGACTCCGGTCTGGCCAAGGCGGTCTCACCCCAGCACAAGCTGGAGCTGGCCATCGAGGGCATCGCCTTCGACGCCGCCGACCGGCACACTCTCGGCTGCCCGTTCATCAAGGCGGCCGGCGAGTTCCCCGACCCGCGGAGCGCGGTCCGTCAGGTCGTCACCCGGCACCGGGCCTGGTTCCACGACGACCTGCGCGCCATGCTGGCCGAGGCCGGCCGCGAGGACGTGGAGCTCAAGGCCGAGGCGCTGGCGATGCTGCGCGACTCACTGCTGATCGGCAGCTTCCTCGACGACAAGGACAGTGCCCGCCGTACGTTCGTGCGCACCGCCCGCTGGATCGCCGGCCTGAGCTGACTCCAGGGCCGCCGCCAGTTCGGTACGGGAGCGCAGGCCCAGCTTCTGGAAGACCCCGCGCAGGTGGTGCTCCACCGTGCGGACGCTGATGAACAGGCGGGTCGCCACCTCGCGGTTGGACAGGCCGTCGCGGGCCAGGCGGGCCACGTTCAGCTCCCGCACGGTCAACCGGCCGTCGGTCACCGGGGTGCGGGGGCGCGCGGTCTCGCCCGTGGCCGCCAGTTCCAGGCCGGCCCGGGCCGCGAACCCGGCCGCCCCGCGCTCGGACAGCTGCCGGTAGGCGACGCGGAGCTGCTCGCGGGCGTCGACGCGGCGCCGGCCGCGGCGCAGCCATTCCCCGTACGACAATCGGGCCCGGCCCTCATAGACGGTCATGCCGGCCCGCGCGAACCGTTCGATCGCCACCACGTGATGGCCCTGGGCGTCGGCGCTGGTCAGGCCGCGGGCCGCCGCGAGGGTGCCCAGCGCCCAGTCCCCGCCGACCGGCTCGGTCAGATCGGTCAGCTCGGCCAGTGCCCGCCTGGCCAGAGCGTGGTCGCCCACCCGCGTCGCGGCCTCGACCAGCTCGCCGAGGATCCGGGACGAGTAGTTGACCTCCCGGATGTGCGGCAGCTCGGCGACGCCGGCCGCCACCGCCTCGTCGTATCGGCCGAGCCCGTTGGCCAGGATCGCCTCGGCGAAGTGGGCGATGCTCAGGACGCTGCCGTCGCCCCGGGCCTCGGCGCCGGCGCGGATCTGTCCGGCGTACCGCCCGGTCGACTCGGCGTCTCCCTGCCAGGCCGCCGTCAGCAGGCGGATGTGCCGGGGGAACGGATGACCCGTCAGGTCGTTCACCACGTCGATCTCGTCGGCGAGTGTGGTCGCCTCGGCCAGGCGCCCCTCGGCCAGCGCGGCCGACCCGGCGAACGAGAGCGCCACCGGCAGGCTCAGCAGCAGGCCACCGGCCCGGGCGGCGGCGACATGACGGTCGGCCAGACAGCGGAACGACCGGAGGTCCCACAGATCGATCGCCGCGGTGCAGTCGCAGCCCAGCCACTGCGGCGCGAGGAGCCCGGGCGGCCCGTCGAGCAGCCCGGCCACCGCCCGCCGCAGCACCGGGATCGCCGCGGCCCGGTCGCCGACGCCCACCAGGGCCTGCCCGCGGACGAGCATGTCGACCGGATGAGTGGAGTCGGCGCCGATCGCGTCGAGCACGGCCCGGCCCACCTCGGCCCGGCGCCGGTCGGCGGCGCCGCCGGGCAGGCCACTGGCGAAGACGGCGGTGAACATGGCCTCGTGGTAGGTGCCGCGGGCCAGTTCCGGTTCCGGGCCGGTCAGCCGCCGGGCCGCGGCGAGCAGGTCGTACGCGACGGCGGAGTCCCGACTGGTCTGGTACTCGACCTGCGCCCGCAGCCGGGCCGCGACGGCCGCGTCCCGCTCGCTCAGCGCGTCGGCGTCCACTTCGGCCAGCAGTGCGCTCGCCCGCTCCGGTGCGCCCGAGTCGAGCCGGGACTGGGCGGCGGCGAGCCGGCGCCGCACCCGGCCGGCCGGTGCTGGGCTCAGGGCCGCCGCCCGTTCGAGCAGGGCCGACGCGGCGGCGGCGCCACCCCGGTTCCCCGCTCGCCCGGCCGAGGCGGTCAGCTCGGCGGCGATCTGCTCGTCCGGTTCGACGGCGGCCTGACCGCGATGCCAGGCCCGCTGGTCCGGGTCGTCGTCGAGGGCGCCGGCGAGCACGGCGTGGGCGCGTCGGCGGTCGACCGGGCCGGCGGCGCCGTAGACCGCGGACCGGACGAGCGGGTGGCGGAACAGCACCCGGGACCCGACGGTCAGGGCCCCGGCCCGCTCGACGGCGTCGACCGCCTCGCGGCCCAGGCCGGCGGCGCGCATGGCCCGCTACCGCAGATCGGGGTCGCCGGTGGGGTCGGCGGCGGCCAGCAGGAGCAGCCGGTGGGCCGGCTCGGGAAGGGGCTGGAGCTGGGAGCGGAAGCTCTGCTCGATACGGGTGGCGAGCGGGGTCGCGCCGCCGCCGGGCCGGTGTAGCGCAGCGCCCGGGGCAGCTCGCGCGGGGCCAGCGGGCTGCCCGCGGCCTCGGTCAGGGAGCGGTCCAGGACGCGGGGGCCGGCCGGTTCGCTCAGCGCCCGGCCCAGCAGCGCCCGGGCCTCGGGTTCGGCCAGCCCGCCGACCTCGAGCCGGTCCATGCCCTCGAGTCGGTGCCGGCCGAGCGGGCAACGAAGACGAGGGCGATGCCCTCCGAGGCGAGCCGGCGGCCGGCGAAGGTCAGGACCCGGCGCGAGGCCTCGTCCAGCCACTGGGCGTCGTCGACCAGGCAGAAGAGCGGGCCCTCCTCGGCCAGCACACCGAGCACGGCCAGGCCCACGAGGAAGGGGCTGGGCGGCGGCGCCGACCGTAGCCCCAGGGCCGTTTCCAGCGCGATCTGTTGCGGCTCGGGCAGCTGATCGAGCCGATGGGTCAGGACGCCCAGGAGCTGATCCAGCCCGGCGTACGGGAAATCGCTCTCCGATTGCACCCCGACCGCCCGCAGCACCCGCAGGCCGCTCGTGTCGAGGCTGCCGGCCGATGCGGTCTTGCCGATGCCGGCCTCGCCGTGCAGACCACCGCGGCGCTCTCACCGGCCCGGAGCGGCGCGACCCGGACGACCGGGACGACCCGGAGGCCGAGACCGCCGAGACGGGCGAGCCGGCCGGGGAGACCCCGGCCGGCTGCCGTCACCTTTATCCGTCGTCGTGGTGACGCGGGGTCAGGGCAGGTTGATCGGGCGCAGGACCCGGTCGATGCCGTGGGCGATCTGCTTGTTGCCCTTGTTCACGTCGAACCGGTTGACCCGCGGGTTGCGGTCGCTGCGGTCGGCGTCGATGAGGGCGATGCGCTTGTGCCAGCGCGGGCCGTACACGTCGACCTTGATGGTGGAGCCGGCGGCCGTCTTGAGCTTGGCGCCGTCGGCCTTGAGGGCGGCCTTGCGGTCGATCGTGCTGCCCGGGACGACGTGGTAGAGCAGGACCGACTCGACGGTGTTGATGCCGAGACCGGCGACGGCGGTGAAGGCCGCCTTCTCGCCGGGCAGCCGCTTGGTGTGCTGGATGTCGGCCACGAGCAGGCGGAAGGCCAGGTCGTTGGGGATGAACGCGGTGACCGGGGTCTTGCCGTCGGCCAGCACCTTGACCGGGCTGGCCGGCTTGGCCTTGAGCACCGCCTGCACGGCGGCGGTCAGGATGTCGTAGTCGTGACCGTTGCGGTCGAAGCCGCTCTTGTCCGCGGTCAGCACCGCGGCCAGGGACTTGGTGCCCAGCGGCTTGGTCCCATGTGCGCTGGCCGGAGCGGCGGTAAGGGCGGAGGCGACGATGGCCGCGGTCGCGACGGCGGCGGCTCGGGTGATCCTCATTGTCGTGCGTCCTTCCGGGTACGGGGTGGCTGCGGTGCCACCACCCCGTACTTCGCCCGGCGGAGGCCGGATGGATGCACCTAACTTGTGAGAGTTCCGCGCAGCAGGCTGCGGCCCGAGTGGGTGGCGTCGCCGTCGTGCGGTTCGTCGCTGACGTCGACCAGGCGGAACCGGTTGAGGTCGGTGCCCGGTGGCACGGGCAGCAGCGCGTCCGGCTTGTCGGAGAGGTTGCCGATGGCCACCATCTTCCCCGGGCTGTCCGGGTCGAGCAGCCACACCTCGTGGAAGCCGGTGGTCAGCGGCAGGTTGCTCACGTCGATGCGCAGTTGCCCGTCGGAGAGCACCTGCACGTCACCGCCGGCGTTCGGCGGCACGGTCTTCAACGGCTCCAGTGTGGCCCGCGCGATCACCTGATCGTCCGGGGCCTGGCCGGCCAGCCGGTCCACGGCGATCACACCGGCCACCGCGAGGACCGCCGCGGCGGCCGCGGCCAGCACCGGCGTCAGCCACCGGGGCCGGGCCCGGCGGGGCCGTCCCCGCGCCGTCCGGATGTCGACCACCGGGGCCGCCGGGCGGGCGGGTTCCGGCGCCTGGGCGATGCCGGCCTCGATGGCCTGCCAGACGTGTTCCGGCGGCGGGGGCAGATCGCGCAGCTCCTGCCCGCCGGAGCCGAGCTCGGCCACGTGGCGCAGAGCCTGCATCTCGTGCCGGCAGACGTCGCACTGCGTCAGGTGGTCGGCTTCGTTCAGTTCCTCGAGTTCTTCAGAGAGCGCGAGTAGGACCAGCCGATCGGGATCCAAATGTTGCACCGTCCACCTCCCAACGACGTCGCAGGTTGGCCATTCCCCGGCGGATATGGCTCTTGACCGTACCGAGCGGCAGTCCGGTGACCGCCGCTATCTGTGGATGAGTGAGATCGTCGAAGAACGCCAGTTCCAGTGTGCGCCGCTGTTCGGCCGGCAACCGGGACAGTTCGTCGGCGACCACGAGCCGGTCGACAGTCTGCTCCGGTGTGTGCTCGGGATCCGGCGGCGGCGGTTGCTGAGCCTGGACCACTTCGGCCGTACGCTGTTCGCGCGCCGCCGACCGCAGCCGGTCGACCGCCTTGCGCCGGGCGATGCCGAGCAGCCAGCCCAGCAGGCTCCCGCGTTGGGGATCGAAGCTGTCCCGGCCGGTCCAGGCCGCCACGAACGTCAGCTGGGTGACGTCCTCGGCGTCGGCCCGGTTGCCCAGCAGCCGTTGCGCCAGGTACAGCACGGCTGAGCCATGTCTGTCGTACGCCGTACGTAATGCCGTCTCGTCGCCGTCGCGTAACCGCTCGGCGAGCTCGTCGTCGGAGCTCATCGACCTCCTTCCTCCGATAAGGGTTCACCTGTCAGTTCGCTCGGCAGGCCCGCCGCGGTTGCACCCGCCGGCGGAAAAGTATTCCGTTCCTTGACGCCTAGAACTACTATGCCTCGTACTTCTAGGTATCAGGGAGGTGCCCGTGCGTGTGACGAAGGACCTCGTGGCCGCCTCGGCGACACCCATCGTGCTGGGCATTCTCGCCGAAGGCGAGAGCTACGGGTACGCCATCCTGCGGCGTATCAACGACCTGTCCGGCGGTGAGCTGGACTGGACCGAGGGTTTCCTCTATCCCCTGCTGCACCGGCTCGAGCGCCTCGGCCACGTCGAGGCGAGCTGGCAGGCGGTCGCCGGGGAGCGCCGCCGCAAGTACTACCGGATCACCCCGCAGGGCCGGGCCGAACTGGCCGAGCAACAACGTCAATGGCAGGCGGTGGTCGGCACGCTCAAGCAGGTCTGGCCACTGTTCATTTCTCTGGAGGGCACCGCGTGACGGTCACGAACGGCAAGGACGAGCTGGAGGACCAGTTCGTGCAGTGGCGGCAGTACGTGCGCCGACGGCCCGAGCTGGTGGAGTCCGACGCCGACGAGCTCGAGGACCACCTCCGCGACTCGGTCGACGAGCTGGTCACGCTCGGGCTGAGCCGCGACGAGGCGTTCCTGGTCGCGGTCAAGCGGATGGGCGGGCTCGACGACCTGTCCCGGGAGTTCGCCCGCGAGCATTCCGAACGGCTGTGGAAGCAGCTGATGTTCACCGGCGAGTCCGGCCGCTCCGGCGACCCGGCCAAGCGGCGCGACCTGTACGCGATGCTGATCTGCGTGGCCGGCGCCATCGTCTCGATCAAGGTGCCGGCGCTGTTCGGGCGCTCGTTCACCGACTTCGGCGTCTTCTACGGCGCCAACCTGAGCCTGTTCGCCTTCCCGTGGCTGGCCGGCTTCCTGCTCTGGCGGCGCCGGCCCGCCCCTTGGGTGTACGGGGTGCTGGTGGCCCTGTTCGCGCTGGGCGCGGTCGTGGCCAACGTCTACCCGCCCGAGGGCGACTCCCAAACGGTCGGCCTGATCATGACACATCTGCCGGCCGCGCTGTGGCTGGTGCTGGGCCTGGCCTACGTCTCCGACGACCCGCGCTCGACACGCCGGCGGATGGACTTCATCCGCTTCACCGGCGAATGGTTCGTCTACGTCGTCCTGATGATGCTCGGCGGGGGGGTCCTCATCGCCTTCCTGTACGGCATCTTCGAGGCGATCGGCGTCCAGGCCGACCCCCTCATCGAGGACTGGGTGGTGCCGTGCGGCATGGTGGCCGCGGTCGTCGTCGGCGGATGGCTGGTCGAGGTCAAACAGGGCGTCATCGAGAACATCGCGCCGGTGCTCACCCGGCTGTTCACCCCGCTGTTCACCGCCGCCCTGCTGGGCTACCTCGTGGTCATCGGCTGGAACGGCCGCGGCATCGACGTCGACCGCAGCGCGCTGGTCATGTTCGACCTGCTGCTGGCGGTGGTCCTCGGCCTGCTGCTGTACTCCCAGTCGGCCCGTGACCCGCTGGCCCCGCGCGGGCCGTTCGACGTGATGCAGCTCGCCCTCGTGCTCAGCGCCCTGCTCATCGACGCTCTGGTGCTCTACACGATGGCCGGCCGGATCGCCGAGTACGGCACCACCCCCAACAACGTGACGGCGATCGGCCAGAACATCGTGCTGCTGGTGAACCTCGCCTGGTCGGCGTGGCTGCTGCTGAGATTCGTCCGCCGGCGCGGCGGATTCGCCGCCATCGAACGATGGCAGACCCTTTACTTGCCGGTGTACGCCGTGTGGTTCTGGACCGTCGTGCTGATCCTGCCCCCGGTGTTCGGCTTCCGCTGACCAGCGGACGCGAAACCGAGCCACGTGTGCCGGTTGCCGGCCCAGCACCAGCCGACCTTCGGGGCCCGGCGGTGGGTGGCGCCGTCGCGGCCGGTCCCGTTGCTGATCCAGATGGCGGGGGTTCGGGCGTCGAGGGCGCCGCCCTTCGGTTTGCGGGAGCCGATGGTCATGAAGCAGTGGTTGGGCTCGAGCACCTTCGGCTCCTGCAGCAGCCAGCTGATGCCCTCGTTGACGGTCAGCGGCGTCCGTCCCCGCTGGAGGATCGCCGGTAGCGCCTCGTTCGGGCTCCAGTTGCGCATGTCGTCGCCGCGGTCGGGATCATGGATGACGTAGAGCGGCCCGGCGGGCACGTCGAGGCCGTCCAGGGGAACGAAATCCTCCAGGTCGGTCAGGTCCTCGACGACGAAGCCGGGCTTGTCGCGGTGGCGCAGCAGCGGCGCCAGTTGCCGGGCGGTGGCCAGCGTGGCGTGCACGGCCAGCACGCCGTGGGGTTCGTCGGGCAGCTCGGCGACGTGGGCGGCGAGTTCGGCCGGGCTTACGCCGGTGACGTCGGTCAGACCGGCTTCGATCAGGCGGTTCAGCTGATGGCTCAGGCTCATAGGGCAATACAACGTACGCCACACGGAGTTATTCCGGTGCTCCGGCCCGAAAGCCGGAGCACCTCCTTCAGCGGCGCGTCTTGGGCAGGTCGAACTGGTCGGCCGCCTTGCAGTCCTTCTGGCTTCCGATGGCGGCCGGGCCCAGCTTGTCGAGGGCTTCGCGGGCCCGCTGGCGGCCGAGGTTCCAGGCGTACCAGGGATCGGGCTCCTTCAGATCCTCGGCGATCCAGCTCAGCGTGCACCGGCGTACCGGGTCGGGCAATTTGGTCAGAGCGGGAGTCGCGTCGGCCGAGAGGGCACGCAGGTACCAGGCGTCGATCTTGCCCGAGCCCTCGTAGCGGGCCGCGTTACGGCTGGCCACATAGCCCTCGGGGTCCAGGGCAGCCAGGCCGAGCAGCATCAGGACGGCCAGGCCGACGGTGGAGGCCGGGATCCAGCGGCCCTGCCACTTGACACCGGCCACGGCGATCATCACGAAGATGACGCCGAGCAACATCTCGGACGCCATCACGAAGATCCGCTCGCCGGTGAAGCTGTAGACGCGCTGGTACTCCCACATGCGCGACAGTGCCGAGGCCACGATGACGACACTCAGGGCACAGAGCAGGCCCAGCAGTACGCGCAACAGCAGCCGTTCCGCCCGGGTGTCCCGTTTCGACCAGCGGGCCAGGGCCGCGATCAGGGCCAGCGACAGCAGGGTGACCGCGACCAGCTGCCAGAAGCCGCTGCGGGCGTACTGCGAATAGCTGAGCCCGGCCGTCTTCAGCACGTGCCGGCTCCCGCCGAACAGCACGGTGAACTGCACCGCCACGAAACCGGCGAAGAGCAGCACCAGCGCGGCGCCGGCCGGGGCCCACTCGATCAGGCCGAACCGGCCCCGGCCGCCGGTGTCCAGGCTGGAGGTCGCCGGGGGAGCGGTGAGCATGTAGATCCCGGACACGGCGAGCAGGCCGCCGGCCGCGGCCAGGAAGATCCACTTGAAGATCGCGCCGACGTTGAAATCGGGCACGGCGTCGTCCAGCAGCTGCGAGAACGCGACGTCAGCCGACGAGAGCAGCGCGCCGAAGACGAGCAGCACGACGACGGTGAGGGCGACCGAGAAGAAGATCCGCCGGGTGATCCCCGGGTTGCGGCCGGCGGTCAGATGCCGGCGGACCCAGGGGATGCCGGCGAGCGCGGCGTACGGGGCGGCGACCAGGCTGAACAGGATCGACCGGACCTGCCGGCCGCCGACGATGGCCAGCGCGGTGCAGCCGATCGCGCCCAGCACGCTGAATGTGACCAGCCACCACGCGTTGCGGAAGGCCGGGACGAGCAGCAGGGCGAGCGCGGCCGCGGCCCAGCCGGAACGGATCAGCCGCTCCTGGCGGGACAGATCCTTGGCCTGGCGGACCGCGAAGCCGACGCCCAGCGTGAGCGCCAGCCAGCCGAGGAACCAGCCGATGCCGACCCGGTTCAGCGGCAGGAAGGCCAGGAAGCCGACGGCGCCGGCGAGGACACCGGCCGGTACGGCCTTGCCGCGGGCCTGCTTGGGGCCGGGCCAGTGCTTCTTGCGGAAGGTCGACCAGGCGCTCGGCTGCCTCTCGTAGGTGCCGAACGGGCGCAACGGCTGCGGGTAGGGCTGGGGTTGCGGGCGCTGGGCGAGCACCGCCTGCGGGTTCGGCGGCGGAACCACCCGGGGCTCCTGAGCCGCGCCGGCTGGCGCCGCCACGGGCTGCACGGGCGCCGCCTGCACGGGCGCCGCTTGCACGGGCGCCGCCTGCGGTGCGGGCGTGTGTTTTGCGGGCGTTGGCTGCGGCGCGGCCTGCCCGGGCGTTGGGTGCGGCGCGGCCTGTGCGGGCGTCGGCTGCGGCGCGGGCTGCCCGGGCGTTGGGTGCGGCGCGGCCTGTGCGGGCGTCGGCTGCGGCGCGGCCTGTGTGGGCGTGGGCTGGGTGACCGGCTTGGGGGCGGCCGGCTGTGAGGGCGTGGTCTCGACCTGGACCATCGGGAGGAACACCGCGAATCCCCGGGTGCCCGACGGGATCTGGACCGGGATGGCCCAGGCCGTCTCCCCGTCGGCGCCGGGCCAGACGATCGACGGGATGGCGTCGGTCGGCGGCATGACCAGCAGCTGGGGCGCCGGCGCGGGAACGTCTTCGGCCTGGTCCGGTGGACCGGGCTGCTTCGGTGGCAGGTCCGCCATTGCACCCTCCTGAGTTGATCGGAGCGGCGACATCTACGTGAGGACGGGTCCGTATCGCCGCGACGCCAGGAGCGTAAACCATAGAAACAACCCCGCCTACCCCACGAGGCCGATGTCGTAGGCGAGGATGACGGCCTGGACGCGGTTACGCAGGTTCAACTTGGACAGAACGCTGCCCACGTGCGTCTTGACCGTCGCCTCGGAAACCACCAGCCGGCCGGCGATCTCGGTGTTGGACAGGCCGGCCGCCACCGCCCGGAGCACCTCGCGTTCGCGAGGGGTCAGCTGGTCGAGGACCGTCCGGGCGCGGCCGGCCGGCACGGGCCGATGAGAGGTGTAGGCGGTGATCAGGCTCCGGGTGATCCGCGGGGAGACGACCGCGTCGCCGGCGGCCACCGCCCGGACGGCCCGGGTCAGCTCGTCGACCGGCACGTCCTTGAGGACGAAGCCGCTCGCGCCGGCGCGCAACGCCGCGAAGGCGTACTCGTCCAGGTCGAAAGTGGTCAGGATGAGCACCCGGGCCGCCGGATCCCGGGCCATGATCCGGCGAGTGGCCTCGATCCCGTCGACGCCGGGCATCCGGACGTCCATCAGGATCACGTCCGGGCGTACCTCGGCGGTCAACCGCACCGCCTCGGCCCCGTCCGGCGCCTCACCGGCCACCTCGATGCCGTCGGTCTCCTCGAGGATCATCCGGAACCCGGCCCGGATGAGGGCCTGGTCGTCGACCAGCAGCAGGCGGATCGTCATCCCGGAGCCTCGGCCGGGAGGGCCAGGTCGGCGTGCACGCGCCAGCCGCCGCGCGGATCGGGGCCCGCGGTGACCGTACCGGCGTAGACCGCGGCCCTTTCCCGCATGCCGGCGAGTCCGTGGCCGGCGTCCGTACGGCCCGGGGCCGGCGTCCCGTCGTCGTGCACGTCGACGGTTACCGACCCAGGCCCGGGAGTGACGGCGACGCTGACCCGGCGGGCCGCTGTGGCGTGCTTGAGCGTATTGGTCAGGGCCTCCTGCACGATGCGGTAGACCGTCAGCTCGGCTCCCGGCGGCATGCCGGACGGAACGGCGGTGACGGCCGACTCGACGGTCAGGCCGGTCGACCGCACGCGCTCGAACAGGTCGCCGAGCTGGGCCAGGCCGGGCTGGGGCCGCCGATTGCCTTCCTCCTCGCGCTCGCCGTGCACTATGCCGAGCAGCCGGCGGGTCTCGGTCAGCGCCTGGCGGCCGGTCTCCGCCACCTGGCGCATGGCGTCACCGGCCCGCTGCGGATCCTTGGCCTGCTTGCGGGCGGCGCCCTCGGACAGGGTCACCATGACGGCCAGGCTGTGGGCGATCACGTCGTGCATCTCCGCGGCGATACGCGTGCGCTCGGCCACGGCGGCCTGCTCGACGGCGGCGCGCAGCGCGTCGCGCCGCTGCCGCGCGTTCACACCCAGCAACAGCACGGTGACCACCGGGCCGGACAGCAGCAGGAACGTCTCGGTCCAGGACCCGGTCCCGGCCCACGACCCGGTCTCCGGCCAGCGGACGGCCGCCAGCAAGGCGCCCACCCCGACCACGCCGGCGGCGGCGATCGCCACCCGCGCCCGGCAGCGGCTCGCCACCGTGTAGAGGTAGATCAGCAGGACCAGATCGGCCGCCACGCGCACGTCGGCCACCCACTGGGCCAGCGCCACGGTCGCGGCGAAGGCGAACGTCCCGAGCGGGAACCGCCGACGCCAGACGAGGGGAACCACGAGCAGAACACTGAACAGGACGTACGCGCCGAGGCGCGGGTCGGCGTGCGTGGCGTGATACGAGAGCTGGGGCACCGTCACGGCCGCCACGACCACCGCCGGCGCCACGCCGGCCGCCACCTGCCTCATGCGCCCAGCCTAGGTACCGGGCGGCCCGGCCGCGTCCGACCCCGTGCCGAGCTTCGCCTCATCCTTTGGTCGTAGAGCCCGGGAGGAAGACCATCACGAGGTCCGAGGATTCGGCGCCCGGTGCTTCCTACGGTCGGATCCATGTCCTTCGAGACCAGTCCCGCGTACGACCGTGTCCTGGCCGACGACCGGAACTACCACATCGTGTTCCTCGTCGTCGGCGGCCTTTTCACCGTTCTCCTGCTGCTGTTCTGCGTGTTCTCGTGGGTACGGTTCCGGCGGGCCCGCCGCCACACCTTCGAACGGCGGGCCTACCTCGGCTTCGGGGTGACGAGCCTGGTCCTCGGCCTGGTCATGGCCGTGGCCGTCTGGGCCAACGTGACCAGCGTCGTCGACCCCCGGCGGACGCTGTCCGGAACGGCCTTCTCGCCGGTCGGCCGGCGGTGGCTCGAGGCCGGGCGGGCCGAGCTCTCACCGGCGCTCCAGCGGGCGATCGACGAGCGGCTCGCCTGGCAGCGGCCCAAGGCCGTCATCTGTGCGGTCCTGCTCGTGGGCTTGGTGACGCTCACCGTGCTCCTGTGGCGGTCACTCCTGCGCCGGTCCGCCGGACGCCGGCTGCTGGTGGGCGCCGGCGTCCTGTCGGCCGCCGGCTGCGTGCTCCTGATGCTGATGGTCATCGGCAACACCGAAGGCGCGCTCGCCCCGCTGACCCTGACCGTGATCTATGGCTGAGATCGCCTCTCCCGGCGTGCTTTCTCCCAGCGCGCCTTTTCCCGGCGCGCTTTTTCCCGGCGCCAGATGGCGGCCGACCAGCGGGCCGGGGTCAGCGCGCGCTCGGCCGGGGCGAAGCCGGCCGGCAGACCCGGGCGGCGCCACGTGTCCGGTGGGTGGCCGGCCGGCAGCCACTCGCGGCGCCAGATGCCCAGGGCGGTGTCCAGGTCGGCCAGGGCCGGCGTCAGCCGGTCGTCGAGGGGTGTGCGCAGGTGCTCGGCCCACAACCGGGTGCGCAGGTCGCGGACCAGCGGGCCGGTGGTGACGAAGGTGGACGTGATCTCGCTGTCGGTGCCGACCATCGAGCGGCTGAAGAAGTTCGCCGAGCCGATGCTGGCGAACACGTCGTCGACGAGCATCAGCTTCGTGTGGACGGTCAGGTTGTCGACCCGGTACATGACCACGTTGCGCCGGCACTCCACCGGCAGCTTGGCCAGGACCCGCCACCGCAGATCGCGGGTGATCACCGGGCGTACCGTGCTGTCGCCGCCGTCGGCCGGGTCGCGGCGGCCCGAACCGACCAGGATGATCTTGACGCCGCGCTCGGCCGCCGCGCGCAACTGCCCGTACAGCTGAAACCGAGGGTCGCCGCCCGGTGACTCGTGGAAGTACTGGTCCTCGAGATAGATGTAGCGCTCGGCGGCCCCGATCGCGGTGATCATCGAGTGGTAGATCTCCTGGATGCCGGCCCGGACGACGTTGGCCCGGCGCATCCGGCGCAGGCCGCGGTGGCGGTACAGCGACCACGGCCGGTAGGAGCGCACCACCTGCACCGCGGTCCCGTAGGCCGGATGCTCCGGCTGGTCCGGCACCGGGGGCAGGTCACGCGGTGGTTTCACCGGGTTGATCCAGGTGAGACCGCCGCCGGGCAGGTGGAAATACTCGGCCGGCAGGTTCTTGGTGATGTACCGGGGTGGCAGGTCGGCCGTGTTCTGCCAGCGGAACCGGAACGTCTCCCACACCCGGACGGCGGCCGGGCCGCGCAGGCGGGCGGCGGCGTCGTGCCATCCCCACCGGCGGTGGCCGAGCTTCAGCCGATGGTGCGGGTTGTGGTCGAAGCGGTTGGGATAAAGGTCAAGGCCGCCGACGTACGCGGTGAGGACGCCACCGTGGCGGAACACGACGAGCTTCTGGTGGTTGGAGCCGATCAGCGGCCCGGACCAGTCGAGCAGGACCCGGTCCTCCAGCGGCGTCAGGACATCGTGGGACGACGGCTTCCAGGCCCGGATGACCCGGGCCGCGATGGTGTTGGCCCGGAACGGCCCGACCGGCAGCCAGGGCACGCCGCCGGAGAACTCGGCGGCGCTGAGCACGATCCGTACGTCGGTGCCGGTCGCGGCCTTTTCGGCGAGAACGTCGGTGAACGGCCGGTAGCCGGTCTCGCCGGCGACCCGCCCGGTGAGGTCGAGGTGGGGATCGGCCTGGTAGCTGGCGATGTAGACGGCGTCGCCGGGGCCGAGGGCGCGCATGTGGCCGTCCAGCTCGGTGAAGTAGGCGACGCCGTCGATGATCGGCTCGAAGTGCGAGTTCTCGGCGAAGACCGGGCACGCCTCGGTGGCCGGTGGCAGGTACCGGCCGATCAGATCAGTCAGTGGCGACGCGTGCGGCATGCCCGTGATTACATCGGAAAGCGGTGGGCGCGTCGACGCCCGGCCCCCGTACCGCGGCGGCCCGGGTGCTGGGCACCGAGTGCTACCGTCGCCCGCTGAAGATGATCTACGTAGCCCGGCACCCGCCCGGCACGTGGACAGCGTCGACGAAGCGGAGGTGCCCGATGCCCGCCGAACCCACCCCGGCCGATCCCGCCGGCACCCCATCCGACCCCACCGGCACCCGGGCCGACGAGCCCACCACCGCGATCCCCCCAGCGGACGAGCCCACCGCGACGGTCACCCCGGCCGAGGAGCCGACGACCAGGATCACCTCGGCCGACGAGCCCACCGCGACGATCACTCCGGCCGAGGAGCCGACGACCACGATCACGTCGGACGGCGAGCCGACCGCGGCGATCACGTCGGAGGGCGAGCCGACCGCGGCGATCACGTCGGAGGGCGAGCCGACCGCGGTGACCACCCCTGCGGACGAGCCCACCACGGCCGACGAGCCCACCGCCAATATCGGCCCGGCTGGCGAGCCTACCGTCGCGATTACCCCACCTCCGCCCACGGACGAAACGGAAAAGGCGCGCGAATCAACCGCCGCGCTGCCGGATGCCGCGAGTCCGGACGAGGCGACGGTCGCGATGGCCGCCGGGACCAGTCCGGATGAGGCGACGGTCGCGATGCGCGCCGCAGTTGTCCCGGATGAGGCGACCGTGGCGATGCCCGCCGCCGTTGTTCGGGATGAGGCGACGGTCGCGATGGCCGCCGGGACCAGTCCGGATGAGGCGACCGTGGCGATGCCCGCCGCGGTTGTTCCGGATGAGGCGACTGTGGCGATGGCCGCCGGGGCCGGTCCGGATGACGTGACGGTGGCGAGGGGTGCCGGGGCTGAGCCGACGGTTGCGATGTCGGCTCGGGCGGTGCGCGATGCCGCGACGCCGATGGGAGCGGCGGGCGGGGAAGCGACCGTGATGCTCCCCGGTGCGGCCGATGGGCGTACGGCCGCGCCTGCCCGGAGGGCTCTGACCCGGCGGCAATTTCTTCTCGGGCTCTCCGGCGTGACCGGGGTCGCTGTCGTCGGTGGCGCCGTCGCCGTTGCCGCCGCCGGTGGATCCGATGGTGAGAAGAACCCCGTCACCGCCGTCTCTCCCGCCACGACCAGGCCGCGGACGCCCGAGGCCACGACCGCCACCACGCCGCCGGCGCCCGTGCAGCATCGGGCGATCTCGACGCTCGCCGAGTACCGGCAGGCGACCGGCGCCGCCGCCTTCCCGGCCGACGCCATCGCGCTGACCATCGACGACGGCCCGCACCCGGTGTGGACGCCGAAGATCCTGGGGCTGCTCGCCAAATTTCACGTCCCGGCCGTGTTCTGCATGATCGGCAACCAGGTGCTCGGCCACGAGTCCGTCGCGAAGACCGTCACCCGGGCCGGGCACCAGCTGGCCAATCACACCTGGAGTCATCCCACCAAACTGGCCGGGCGGCCCGACGCGCTCGTGCGCAAGGAGATCCGCAAGGCGCAGGCGAAGATCCAGAACACGACCGGCAACACTCCCAAGCTGTTCCGCTCGCCCGGCGGTGACTGGTCGCCGCAGCTTCTGCGTTCGGTCGCCCAGGCCGGACTGCTTCCGCTGGACTGGACGGTCGACCCGCGCGACTGGTCCCGTCCGGGCGTCCCCACGATCGAGCATCGCCTGATGGCCGCCCGCCCGGGCCAGATCCTGCTGTGTCATGACGGCGGCGGCGACCGGTCCCAGACGTACAAGGCCCTCAGTGTCGTCATCCCCGCCCTGCAGGCGCGGGGCCTGCGGTTCGTGGAGCTGCAGAGCTGACCCGTCAGCGCCGGGTCCAGCGCTGGTTGGCCGCGCCGGTGCAGGTCCACAGCACGACCGGCGTGCCGTTGGCGGTCTGGTTGCTCCGGACGTCGAGGCAGAGCCCGGACTGGTTGTTGCGGATGGTGCCGTCGCTGCCCGTCGTCCACTGCTGATTGACGCCGCCGGTGCAGTCCCAGAGCTGCGCCTTGGCCCCGGCGGTGGCGTTGGTCGGCGAGTCGAGGCATTTGCCGACCGAGCGCAGGGTCGACCCGGACGCGGTCCACTGCTGGTTGGCGGCGCCGCTGCAATCCCAGATGATCGGCTGGGTGCCGTTGGTGGTGCTGCCGTTCGGCACGTCCAGGCAGCGGCCGGAGGCGGCGCTGACCAGTGCCGGGCCGGACGGGGTGCCGGGGTCGCCGATGGCGCCGGGCACCGAGCGCAGCGCGGCGTACCAGGTCGCGGCCATCTTGTCGTACCCGCCGGCCGTGGGGTGGACGCCGTCGATGAGGTCGGCGGTCGTCAGGGCGGCGTGCATGTCGACCAGGTGGACGCGTTTGCCGGCGGCCACTTTGCTCTGCACGATGCCGGGGAGGGCGGCGTTGAAGGTGCGGCCGGCCGCCTCCTGGCCGGCCGAGGCCAGCGGGATGATCGTGGCCACGAAGACGTCGGCGGCGGGCGCGGCCGCGGTGATGTGGTCGATCAGGGTGGAGAGCCGGCTCGGCGCGGACGCGACGTTGTAGTTCTGGAGAACGTCGTTGGTGCCGATGTGCAGCAGCACGGTGCGGGGGGTCGTGGCTTGCAGCCAGCGGGTGATGTTGGCGTCGATCTGGTCGATCCGCCAGCCCGGGTGGCCTTCGTGGTCGTGGTCGCCGAGGTTGGCGGGCCCGTTGACCTGCGAGCCGACGAAGTCGACGCGGTAGCCGGCGCCGGCCAGCCGCTGCCAGAGGCCGATGCGGTAGCCGCCGGGGACCTGGGTGCCCTCGGTGATCGAGTCGCCCAGGGGCATGACGCGGACCCCGCCGTTGCTCTCGGCCGCGTGCGCGGCGCCGGCCGGGGCGAGAGCGCCGGTGAGGCAGAGACCCAGGGCGAGAGCGGCGTGGAGCCAGCCTTGTCGTTTACGCATGGTTTCGGATGTTAACATTCACATCCATCAATTCAACGGGGCCGATTCGCACGA
Source organism: Actinoplanes sp. NPDC048988 (assembly GCF_043197815.1). Lineage (NCBI taxonomy): Bacteria > Bacillati > Actinomycetota > Actinomycetes > Micromonosporales > Micromonosporaceae > Actinoplanes > Actinoplanes sp. NPDC048988. The sequence continues at coordinate 174,500 of NZ_JBICTW010000006.1, forward strand.
TTTGGCGAATCGATCTCGGGAAAAATTGTTACGACCAGGTTTCATTGACCGCCATCGTTGTGAACGTTAACTTCAGGGCATGACTGCTCTGATCCGTGTGGCCACGCTGTTGCTGCTGATGATCACCGGCGCGCTGGTGATCGGCCCGTCCCCGGCGCAGGCCGCGACGGCCATCACCATCAACGGCTCCTCCGGCGGGCGGGTGTTCGACGGGGTCGGGGCGATCAGCGGCGGGGGCGGCAACAGCCGGCTGTTGTTCGACTATCCGGAGCCGCAGCGCACGCAGATCCTCGACTACCTGTTCAAGCCCGGCTACGGCGCGGCGATGCAGATCATGAAGGTCGAGATCGGCGGGGACACCAACTCGACCTCCGGGGCCGAGCCCAGTCACGAGCACACCCGGGGCGCGGTCAACTGCGACCGCGGGTACGAGTGGTGGATGATGGCCCAGGCCAAGGCCCGCAACCCGAACATCAAGCTCGTCGGGCTGTCGTGGGGCGCCCCGGGCTGGATCGGCAACGGCAACTTCTGGTCGAACGACTCGATCGACTACCTGATCGCCTGGCTCGGCTGCGCCACCTCGCACGGGCTGACGATCGACTACCTCGGCGGCTGGAACGAGCGCGGCCGCGACCTGACCTGGTACAAGAACCTGCGCGCGGCGCTGAACTCCCGCGGGTACGCCGGCGTGAAGATCGTGGCCTCGGACGACTTCGGCTGGGGCTCGGCCGACGACGCGCAGCGGGACCCGGCGTTCGCGAACGCCGTGTCGGTGTTCGGCAGCCACTACGTCTGCGGCTACCGCAGCGCGCAGACGAACTGCCCGAGCACGACCACCGCGGTGAACTCGGGAAAGACGCTGTGGGCCAGCGAGAACGGCTCGGACGACTACAACGGGGGCGCGCCGGCGCTGGCCCGGGGGATCAACCGGGACTACATCGACGGGAAGATGACCGCGTACCTGAACTGGCCGGTCATCGCGGCGATCACCCCGAACGTCCCGTGGGCGACGACGGGGGTGGCGGTGGCGCCGCAACCCTGGTCCGGCTACTACTCGATCGGCAAGAACACCTGGGTGATGGGCCACACCACCCAGTTCACCGCACCCGGGTGGCGCTACCTGGACAGCTCCACCGGCTACCTCGGCGGCAACCGCAACAACGGCAGCTACGTCTCCCTGAAGGCGCCGAACGGCAGCGACTACAGCACCGTCATCGAGACGATCGACGCCGGCTCGGCCCAGGACCTCCAGTTCTCCGTCACCGGCGGCCTGTCGGCCGGGACCGTGCACGTGTGGTCCACCGACGTCAGGTCGAGCAACCCGGCCGACCATTTCGTCCGGCGCGCCGACATCACCCCGTCCAACGGGTCGTTCTCGCTGACCGTGCAGCCCGGCCACGTCTACAGCCTCACCACCACCACCGGGCAGGGCAAGGGCACCGCGGTCAGCCCGGCCCAGGGCGCTCTCGCCCTGCCGTACGCCGACGACTTCGACAGCTACGCGAGCGGGCGGCAGGCGAAATACCTGTCGGACCACCAGGGCTCCTTCGAGGTGACCCCGTGCGCCGCCGGCCGCACCGGCCAGTGCGTACGGCAGATGTCCGAGCAGGCGCCGATCTTCTGGACCTCCGGCCACGCCGAGCCGTTCACGCTGCTGGGCGACGTCAACTGGCGCAACTACACCGTCTCCTCCGACGTCCTGCTCGAGAAGTCCGGCTACGTCCAGCTCGTCGGCCGGGCCGGCAACTACAACCACGACGGCCCGCAGAACCTCAACGCGTACTACCTGCGGGTGGCCGACAACGGGCAGTGGTCGCTGCGCAGCAACAACACCAGCGGCAACCAGCGGACCCTGGCCAGCGGCACGACGACGGCGCTGGGCACCGGCCGCTGGCACAAGCTGGCCCTGACCCTCAACGGCGCCACGGTGACCGCGGCCATCGACGGCGTCACGGTCGGCAGCGCCTCGGACTCGGCCTGGGTGGCGGGCCAGGTCGGCTACGCCACCGGGCAGGGCGTGACGGCCCAGTTCGACAACCTGACCATCACCCCGCTCGGCGGCGGCACGAGCCCCACCGGCGAGATCCGCGGCGCCGGCTCGAACCGCTGCCTCGACGTCAACGGGCAGAGTCAGGCCGACGGGGCGGCCGTGCAGATCTGGGACTGCAACGGCGGCGCCAACCAGCGATGGACGGCCACCTCGAGCAATCAATTGACCGTGTACGGGACCAAGTGCCTGGACGCTCCGAGCTCGTCCGCCGGCACCCGGGTGCAGATCCTCACGTGCAACGGCGGCGGCAACCAGCAGTGGCGGATCAACGCCGACGGCACCATCACCGGCGTCCAGTCCGGACTCTGCCTGGACGTCACCGGGCAGGGCACGGCCAACGGCACGGCCGTCGTCCTGTGGTCCTGCAACGGCGGCAGCAACCAGCGATGGACCCGGTCGTGACGGGCGGCGCTCAGGCGGCGCCGGCCCGCGCGGCCGGTTCGGCGGCGAGCAGGCGTTCGATGGCCGCCGGATCCGACGGGCGGCCGAACAGGAAGCCCTGTCCGTAGTCGCAGCCGAGACTCTGCAGGGTGGCCCACTGGTCGTCGGTCTCGATGCCCTCGGCCACCGTGCTCAGCTGCAACGCCTGCCCCAGGCTGACCACGGCGTCGACCAGGGCTTTGTCCTCGGGGTCGGTGGCGACCTGGCTGACGAAGGCCCGGTCGATCTTGAGGATGTCGACCGGGAGCCGCTTGAGGTAGTTGAGCGAGGAGTACCCCGTACCGAAATCGTCGATGGCCAGCCGGACGCCGAGCCGCCGCAGAGCCTGCAAGGTCTCCGAGGCAGTGTCGATGTCCTGCAGGAGCATCGACTCGGTGAGCTCCAGGGTGAGGCAGGCGGGGTCGATGCCGGAGTCGGCGATGGCCGCGCGGACGTCGTCGACCAGGCCCGCGTACTGGAACTGGCGGGCCGACAGGTTGACGTTCATCCGCAGGCCGGGGCGGCCCCAGCCGGCCAGTTGGTGGCAGGACTCGCGCAGCACCCACCGGCCCAGCGGGACGATCAGTCCGCTCTCCTCGGCGTTGTCGATGAAATGCTGCGGGCCGAGCAGGCCGTGCACGGGGTGCTGCCAGCGGACCAGCGCCTCGACACCGGTCAGCCGCTGCGTGGGCATGTCGACGACGGGCTGGTAGAGGACGAGGAACTGGTCGGTGGCCAGGGCCTGCTCCATCTCCTGGCGCAGCTGGGCCTCGTTGACCACGCTGGCGTACATGGCCTCGTCGAACAGGGCGTACGCGTTGCGGCTGTGCCGTTTGGCCGCGTACATGGCCAGGTCCGCGTTGCGCAGCAACTCGTCGCCGGTGAGCCCGTGACCGTCGGCCACGCCGATGCTGGCGGTGCAGCGCAGGTCGCGGCCGGCCACCGGCACCGGCTGGCGCAGCTCGTGCAGCAGCCGCTCGGCCAGCGCGCCGGCGTCCCGGCCGTCAAGGTCCTCGATGAGCACGGCGAACTCGTCGCCGCCGAGACGGGCCAGGGTGTCGCCGGGGCGGACGTTCTCGCGCAGCCGGGCCGCCAGCGTGGTCAGCAGCTCGTCGCCGGCGCTGTGCCCGAGGTTGTCGTTGACGTCCTTGAAGTCGTCCAGGTCGATGAGCAGGACCGTCACCTCGGCTTCCCGGCGCGAGGTGGCGTGCTGGAGGCGGTCGCGGAACAGCGCCCGGTTGGACAGGCCGGTCAGCGAGTCGGTGAACGCCTGCCGGCTCAGCTGCTCCTCGAGGGCCTTGCGGGCGCCGACGTCGCGCACGCTCAGCACGACGGCCTCCAGGTCGGGGTCGCGCAGGCAGTTCGTGCCGATGGCGTCCAGCACGGCCCACGACCCGTCGGCCCGGCGCAGCCGCGTCTCGATCTCGGCGGTCGCGCCCGGCGCCGAGGCCCGCAGCGCCGCCATCCAGCTGCGCAGCCGGGGGAGGTCGTCGGGGTGGACCAGGGCGGCCAGCAGCGTGCTGGTGACCTCCGGCGGCGCGTACCCGAGCACGGTCTGGAGCGACGGCGTGGCGTAGCGGACGGCACCGTCCGGCCCGATGGCGACGACCACCTCGGGCGAGTTCTGCAGCAGGGCGCCGGTACGCCGTTCGGCCGCCCGCCGCCGTTCGTCCAGCCGCCGGCGGTTGTGCGCGATGATCGTGCTGATCAGCACCACGCAGGCCATCACCGCCACCAGGCCGATGACCAGCACCGCGCTCGTGCCGGGATGGCCGCCGAGCAGCGCCAGGAAACCCGCCATGGCCAGGGTGCCCAGGCCGGCCACGACGGGCGCCGAGAAGAGCGCGGTGGCGAGAATGACGATCAACATGGCGTACGGCAGATAGAAGACGACGCCGTACGGGTCGAAGTAGGCCAGCGCGGCCAGGACGGGCAGCTCGACCACCCACCACAGGACCAGGGCCGAGCGTACGCGCGGGCGCCGCACCCACCGCCCCCACGGCATTCCCGCCAGGACTCCCTGGCCGACGCCCGCCACCACCAGCGGCAGCGCCCACCAGCGCCGGTCACCCTCCCAGACGTACATCACCTGGGCCGCGCCGAGAAGCGTGGCGAGCATGGCGATGACCGAGCCCACCCGGATCTGGCGCGCCCAGTAGTCGGCCCCGTGATCGTCGAGGTGCAGCGGCATGAGCATCCCATCGGCAGGCCGGGCCCGGGTATGAGCCGGTCAGCGGGGGACGGCGCGGAACCACTCCTCCCGGTCGGCCGGGTCGGGGCCGCGCCGGCGCAGCGCGGGCGGGTGGTCGCCGGCGACCGGCGCGTAATGGTCGAAGTGTGTGGTCAGGACGGCCTCGCCGCCCGTCAGGTCGGGCAGGGCGGCGACCACCTCGGGAACGCGGGACGACGGGAGGGTGCCGCTCACCTCCAGATATCCGCCGGCCGTGGTGGTGTCGTCGATGACCGCGCCGAGCCGGCCCAGCAGCGCCGCGACCGCGTCGAACGTCTCGTGGGGCAGGTTCACGTCGAAGCGCTCGATCGGCTGGCAGACCCGGGTGCCGGCCCGGCGCAGGGCCGCGGCCACCACGACCGGGGCCAGATTGCGGAAGTCGGCGGCCACGCTCGAGATCGACTTGTCGAACTTCTGATGCGGCCGGCTCTGCCGCGGCCAGTACTGCGAGGACGTCATGGTGACCACGCAGTCGGTGACCGGCCACCCGTGCCGGCCCTGGCGCAGGGCGGCGCGCACCCCCTCCTCGGTCGCCGCGACGAAAGCCGGCGGCAGGCGGCCCGGCTCGACGCCGGGGCGAACCTCGACGCCGTGCCCGGCCGGGGCCGCCTCGATACGCAGGCCGACGCCGGCCAGGTACGGGTTGCCGCGCTCCTTGATCCGGTCCTCGCCGTCGCCGGTGCCCGTCACGCGCTCGATGCAGGCGGTCAGCGTGCCCGAGAAGCGGGCCCGGACGCCGTACCGGTCCGCCAGCAGGGCGGCGATGACCTCCTTCTGAACCTCGCCGTGCAGGCGGATCACCGCCTGCGCCTCGTGCTCGTCGAGCCGCAGGTCGACCAGCGGGTCCTCGTCGGCGAGCTCGGCCAGACCGGCGAACAGGGCCAGCCGCTGGGCCGGATCCACCGCCTCGACCAGCGCCTGCCGGGTCGCCGGGGGAAAGCGGTAGAGGTGCCGGCGCGGCGGGTCGCCGACGTGCTGGCCGATCCGGGCCGGCAACCCCCGTACCGCCGCGATCTGCCCGGCCGACGCCGACGGCCGCACGTGCACGCCGCCGGGCTCGCTGACGGCGATCTGGGTGACCCGCCGCGGCCGGTCCCCGGCCAACTGCACCCGGTCCCGTACGCGCAACTGTCCCGACCACAACCGCAGCCAGGCCCGCCGGCCGTGGTCGTCGCGGTCGACGGCGAACACCGTGCCGGCCAGCGGGCCGTCGCCCTGAGCGCCGCGGGGGATCAGCTCGGCCAGCAAGCGCCGCAGCTGGGGGACGCCGGCCCCGGTGATGGCCGAGCCGCACGCCACCGGGAAGAGCCGGTTCCCGCGCACGGCCAGCCGGACCGCCCGGCGTACGTGCCGCACGCCGACCGGCTTGCCGGTGAGCCACCGAGCGGCCAGGGCGTCGTCGACGTCGGCGACCGCCTCCACGACGGGCTCGGCGCCGAGGTCGACGGCCCGCACCCGGGCGTCGCGGCCGCCGGTTCCGTCGACCGTGGTCAGCACGAGCGGGCGCGCCGCCAGCCGCTCCCGCAACTGGGTCACCACGCGTTCGACGTCGGCGCCGGTGCGGTCCACCTTGTTGAGGAAGAACATCGTCGGCACGCCGATGCGGCGCAGGGCCCGCCAGATGGCGACGGTCTGCGGTTGCACGCCCTCGACACTCGACACGACCAGGACGGCGGCGTCGAGCACGGCCAGCGACCGCTCGACCTCGGCGATGAAGTCGGGGTGGCCGGGCGTGTCGAGCAGGTTGACGGTGAGGTCGCCGAGCCGGATCGAGGTGACGGCGGACCGGATGGTGATGCCGCGCCGTCGCTCCAGCTCCATCGAGTCGGTGCGGGTGGTGCCGGCGTCGACACTGCCGGGCCGGTCGACCGCGCCCGCCTCGAAGAGCAGGCGCTCGGTCAGGCTGGTCTTGCCGGCGTCAACATGGGCGACGATCCCGAGGTTCACCAAGGCCAAAGCAGATCTCCACGGTAGGACGGGTCAGGGTCCGGAGCGTGGAAGCTGCTCGCATGGTCACTCCTGTTCGTGGTCGGGCCACCACCGTCGCACGACACTCATCCCCGCGCCACCGCTTTTCCCCGCGCCGCCGCTTTTCCCCGCGCCGCCGCTTTTCCCCGCGCCGGCGGCAGGGCGGCCCAGACCTCGGCCAGCAGACGTTCCGGAGTCTCGATCTGTGGCAGGTGACCGGTCCGGTCGAGCAGCACGAACGCGGCGCCGGGGATGGCCTGGGCCAGGGCGCGCCCGTAGTCGGGGCCGGCGATGCGGTCGGCCTCGCCCCAGATCACCCGGACCGGCGTGGTGACACCGGCCAGGCGCTCCCGCAGTGCCGGGTCGAACATCCGGCCGTTCCCGGAGTACACGGCCAGGGCGGCCCGGTTGCCGGCCATCGCCGCCTGCTGCTCCGGCGTGAACGCGGCCGGATCGATCCGGAACTTCGCCGGCTCGTGGTAACTGTGCTGGGCGATCTCGGCGAAGCTGAGCGCGAAGAAGTCGGCGATCGGCTGGCCGGGCACCTCGATCCCGACCGCGTCGATGAGGATCACCGCGGCGATCCGGGGACTGTTCAGCAGGGCCATCTCGGCCGCGATCCAGCCGCCGAGCGAGTTGCCGACGACGGTGACGCCGTCGAGGTCAAGATCGGTCAGGAGCTTGTCGTACGCGGCCGCGAGCTGCCCGGGCCGGGTCAGATCATCCGGGCGGGGCGTCCCGCCGAAGCCCGGATGCACCGGGGTGATCACCCGGGCCGGCTTCTCCGCCAGCAACTCGGCGAAGCCGGCCACTGTCTGCGGCCCGCCGCCGCCGTGCAGAAGCAGGAACGGGCGCCCGTCCCCGATCGAGGTGTAGCTGATCGTCTCCATACGATCGACATTAACTAAGCATGCTTATATAAGCAACCTGGTATGGTGGCCGCCATGGAACTGGCTGAGCTCGGGTTGTCCGTCAAGCGCCTGCAGGCGCGGCACCACCGCACCGCCGACGAGCGCCTGGCCCCGCTCGGCGTCACGCTCGTGCAGTGGGACGCGCTGCGCCACCTGCACGAGAACCCCGGGGCCTCGCTGCACGACCTGGCGCAGCTGACCTTCCAGACCGACCAGTCGTTCGGCGCCCTGGCCGCCCGCATGGTCGACCGCGGCCTGATCGAGCGGGTGCCCGGCCCCGGCCGCGCGGCCCGGCATCGGCTCACCGGCAAGGGCGACGAGCTCCGGGTCGAGGCCGGCGTGATCCTGGAGGGCGTCCTGAAGGAGTCCTTCGGTGTGCTGGACGCGGCGGAGCTGGCGACCTTCGGCGAGCTGATGGAAAAGCTCGTTCCCCGGCAGCGGTGACCGCGCACGGAAAAGCCCGGCGCCTGGTGGGCGCCGGGCTTTCGCCGAGCTGAGCCGGTGTGGAGGTCGCCTGAAGGCGAGTGGCGCGACGCGGCTCCGGCCGAACGGTATTCCGCGAAGGCTATGGGGTGAGGCCCTGGGACACTGGCCACACCGGCTCCCTGTGCAACCGGCCGGCGACCGCCGGTACTCCCGGGCGGGCGGTGACGCCGGTCACCGCCTCAGTGGTGGGACCGGAGCCAGGCGCGGATGTCGGTGACGACCTGGCGGTCCGGGTCGCCGAACTCGGGGACGAACTTCGGGGTGATGTTCATGGTGTGCGCCATGCCCGGGTAGACGATGATCTTGTGGTCCTTGTTGCCGGCCGCGGCCACCGCGGCGTCGGCCGTCCGGGCCACCCGGGCCGGGGTCTGCAGGTCGTTCTCGCCGTTGAGCAGCAGCGTCGGCCCGGTGAACCGGGGCAGGGCCTCGGTCACCGTCGGGAAGCGGGCGATGTCCTCGACGTAGTCCCGCAGCCCTTCCAGGCCCGGCACGTCCGGGTAGTTGTCGATGCCGGTGGCCTTACGCAGCACGGTGCCGGCCTCGGCGTCGATGGCGATCCGCCCGTCGCCGTTGGTGTCGGTGCTCGCCCGCACCTTACGGCCGTCGAGCAGGACCGGCCGGATCTGGGCGGCGACCTCGGTGGGCTGGCCGATCAGGCCGTCGGCCGCCTCGGTGGCGGTCAGGCTGCCGTCGGCGTCGACGTCGAACTCGTCGTGCAGCTGCAGCAACATCCGGCCGAACAGCTGCAGGGTCAGCAGTTCCTTGATGTCCTGCCCGACGACGCCCATCGCGATCACGCCGGCCGGCTTGGGAATGCCGTACGCCTTCGGGTCGGCGGCCAGGTTGGCGGCCACATTGGTGCCCTCGCTGTGCCCGAGCAGGAAGATCCGCGACGGGTCGACCTTCGGCGACGCGGCGCCGAAGCGGATCGCCGACGCGGCGTCCCGCTGGATCTGGGCGTACGGGTTCTTCGGGTTGAGCTGGGCCGGGTCGGTGCTCTCGACCGGGCCGACCCCGGTCACGCCCCGCTTGTTGAACCGCAGCGTGGCGAAACCCTCCCGGGACGCGGCCTGGGCCAGCGGTACGAAGGTCGCGCCCTTGCCCTCCGGCAGCGTCTGGTTCATGTCGTTGTGCCCGCTGCCGTGCAGCATGACGACCAGCGGCAGCCGGCCGCGGGCGCCCCGCGGATAGGTGAGCTCGGCCTGGGTGACCCAGCCCTTACCGAAGTCGATGCGCACCTGCTCACGAACGATCCCGGCCCAGCCCACCGGCTGCGCGGCGGCGGCGAGGGCCGGGCCGGCGGCCGGCTCGGCGTGCGCGACTCCCACACTGCCGGCCAGAACGGCGGCGGCGGTCAGCGCAACCGCCAGCCGGCGGCGGTTCTTCGTCTTTGACGTAGCGGAAGTAGTCATAGCGGAAACGCTATTTTCCGCGGGCCCCGACATCGATCCGGCCAGCTACCCGATCTCGGGTACAGCAGGCTGTACCTCAGCCTTGAACCGCTCCGCAACCGTGGCAGCTACATGCGCCCGCGGCGCCGGGCCAGCGGGATGCCTACCGCGAAAACGGCCACGCACGCCATCCCGATGCCAAGCATCAAAGGCGCATCCGGATCACCCGCGACAGCGTCCCTGATTCCCCAGCCCAACACGAGGATGCCGAGGATCGGCCCCGTTACGGCCAGCATCCGCATCGTTCGTTTGCTGTACGGCCCTGGACCATCCCTCTCCATTGGACATCATCCCCTTCCACTCGCGATCATCGATTCCCGATAGTCGCGCGCTGAAACTCGGCGCACGTCCCTCGACACCTCTGCGCGCCGGCGCCCAGCCACCGAGCCCTAAGCCTTGCGCGCGGTCTATCGGACGTAGTGCCGCAACCGCACCGCCTCCCCGCGCGGACCAGTCCAATCAGCAGTCGTCGTACGCGTGTACCGCCACCCCGTGCCCTCGTAGAACGCGACCGCGGCCGAGTCCGGCTTGTCCACGACGTTGAGGATGAGCCGGCCGCCGGCCCAGATGCTCACGTGGTCGAGCATGGCGCCGGCGACACCCAGGCGCCGGGCCGCGGGCGCCACGAACAACCGCGTGACCTCCCGGCCGTTCTGGACGGCCACGTGCCCGACGATGAGACCAGGCATGCTCTCGGCCACCCACGACTGGTCGAACTCTCCCCGGTCCAGCCAGGCTCTCGGATCCGAGGGCCACTTCGCCGGATAGCCGTTGGCCAGTCGCACCTGACGCAGAACGTCCACGCACCGGTCGAGGTCCTCCGGCCGCCGATCCCGGATGGTGAGGGGCCACACAGCTACATCAGTCACTCCAACATAATGGAGCAAACCAATCATGTGGAGGCCGGGCAACATGACCGATGGCGCTGATCCGCTCGCCGTGAAGCTGGGGCATCTGTTCAAGGCGAGCGACACCGACGGGGACGGATTCGTCGACTGGAGCGACTATGAGCGCCTGATCGGCCGCTACCTGAACGGATACGGCATCCCGGCGGAGGACCGCCGGGCGCACGCGCTGCGGGCCGCCTACCAGACGTACTGGTCGGAGCTGCTGCGGCACGTGAACGGCGTCGACCGGCTGTCCCAGGAGCAGTTCGTGGCCGCGAACCGCGCCGCGGGTGCCGACCGGAGCCAGTTCGCCATGGCCGAGGTGGTCCCGCAGGCGATCTTCGACGTGATGGACACCGACGCGGACGACGCCATCAGCAAGCCGGAGTACAAGGTGTTCCTGGAGGCGTGGGGGGTGTCGGACCTCGAGGCGCTGAACGTCTTCCTCGAGTTGGACACCGACGACGACGGCCGGATCAGCCGCGGCGAATTCATCGGCGCCATCCGGGATTTCTTCACGTCACCCGAGCTCGACTCCCCGGCCAGCCTCTTCTTCGGCCACATCGAACGCTAGATCGCCGAACCTCGGCAACGGAGGTGACGCGACCACCGAGCAGGCCGATGGCGCCGCGGCCGGGCCGAACTGGCCGAGCGATGCTCCGTTCCCGAGCGCAGCGCCCGCGCGATGGCCGACCTGCTGGCCGACGCGGGCTTGCTGGTGCGCGACGGCGGCCGTCGCGCTGGTCACCGCCGAGACCGTCGCCGACCTGGCCCGCGGCTACGACTTAGGCCCGCGCCGGCGGCTGCTCGACGTGGGCGGCGGCTACGGCACGTTCGTCAAGCCGATCCTCACCGCGTACCCCGATCTCAGCGCCACCCTGGTCGATCTGCCCGAGGTGGCGTCGGCGGCCGCCTCACCGCCGTGGGGCAGGACATCTTCGCCGCGCCGCTGCCCGGCGGGCATGACGCCGTCCTGGTCGCCAACGTGGTGCACCTGTTTCCGCCCGAGCGGATCGCCGAGCTGTTCCGCCGGGCACGCGCGGCTGTCGGCCCCGGCGGGCGCCTGCTGCTGGTCGACTGGTGACGCACCGACGTGGCACCGCACCCGTCGGCGCGGCGACCTGTACCAGGTGGACGAGGTCGCCGACTGGCTCAGCGCCACGGGTTGGCAGTTCGCCGGCCTGCGCGAGCTGCCACCGCCCGCCGGCCTCATCGTGGCCGCCCCGGCCTGACGTCGTGGTTCGACGCCGCCAAGCCGGCCCGCCGATGTGCGGCCTTGCCCGGTGACCCATCTATCGTGCTCGACATGGTGGATGCACGGGGACTGATCGAGCGCTTCAACGCCGCTTGGGAGCTCGGCGACCTGGCGGCGGTGTCAGCGCTGCTCGCCGACGACGTGATGTACTGCCCGAACGCCTGGGACGGGCCGGCCGGCGCCGTTCACGGCCGGGACGAAGTCAGCAAGGTGTTCGCTGAGCAGCTCGGTCCCGGCGAGGGGCCGGTCCTCGGGCCGGTCTGGGCGGCCGGGGATCGAGTGGTCTGCGAGTGGCGGTGGCCCCCGGCCGACGACGGCACGGTTCTGTGCGGGCTCGACGTCTATCGAGTGCGCGATGGCCGGATCGCCGCGAAGGACGTGTACGGCAAGATCACTGTGGGCCGGGCGACGTCCCGATAGGGCGGCTCAGGCCCGCCACGTCTCCGGTGCGGTCAGTGGCACGGGTTCGGGGCGCTGGGCGGTGGTGGTGAGATCGACGCGACGGCCCCGCTCGGCCGAGTCGAGCAGGGATGTCATCGCGTCGAGGATGTGCAGGGCGAGGTCGCCGCCGGCTCGGGGCAAGCCGGTGGTGAGCATGTCGAGCAGGCCGATGCCTCGGGCCGCGCCGGCGTAACCGGCCGACGGGCTGAGCGTGCGCCAGTCGCCGGCGCCCAGCTCGAAGAGGCGGACCTCGCCGTCGAAGTGGTTGGGGTCGGGGACGGCCAGGGAGCCGGTCTCGCCGTGGACCTCGATGGGTGCGGCCGTGGTCCGGACCGCGTCGAAGCTCGTGGTGATGGTCGACAGGGCGCCGCCGGCGTGGTGCAGGACGCCGGTCACGTGGGTGTCGACCGCCACTTCGATCCGCTCGCCGGCGCGTGGGCCCGAGCCGATCATCCGGGTGTCGCGCAGCCGGGAGGCGGCGCCGGTCACCGCCACGATCGGGCCGAGCATGTGGACCAGGGCCGAGAGGTAGTAGGGGCCCATGTCGAGCAGCGGGCCGCCGCCGGGCCGGTAGTAGAAGTCGGGGTTCGGGTGCCAGCGCTCGTGGCCGGGCGTCGCCATCACGGCCACCGCCGACAGCGGGCGGCCGATCATCCCGGCGTCCACGGCGGCCCGCGCGGTCTGCACTCCTGTGCCGAGCACCGTGTCGGGGGCACAGCCCACCGCCACGCCGGCGGCGGCCGCCCGGTCGAGCACCGAGCGGGCGGCCGGCAGATCGGCGGCGAGCGGCTTCTCGCCGTACACCTGCTTGCGGTGACCGATGGCACCCAGCGCGACCGAGGCGTGCGCGGCGGGCGTCGTGAGGTTGAGGACCGTGTCGACGTGCTCGTCCCGCAGCAGTTGCCCGACCTCCAGGGCCCGGCATCCGTCGAGGCCGTCGGCGACCGACGCGGCCCGCGCGGTGTCGAGGTCGGCGACCGCGGCGATCCGTACGGCCGGATGCCCGGCCAGTGTCGACAGGTACGCCCCGGAGATGTACCCGGTGCCTACGATGCCGACGCGGTGCGGGCGGCCCACAGCATTCCCCTCTCGACGATGGTGCGCACGTTCTCGTCCCGCAGCACGTCGGGGCTGTGGCCGGGCGTGCTGACCACGACCCGGCCGTCGCCCCACTGCCGGGTCCAGACGGCCGGGGAGACGATGGGCCGGCGCCACGGATGCCACGGCCGGACCGGATGGGTGGTGGTGGCGAGCACGTCGTTCAGGTCGTCGTGCAGCACCCAGTACTGCTCGGTGGTGAGCTCGAAGTCGCCGAGCCCGGCCGTGATCGGGTGTTCCCGGCCCAGCGCGGTGAGCTCGATGCGGTGGGGCAGGAAGTTGTCGGTCTCGTCGCCGCCGCGGGCGCCGGGTTCCTTGCCCGGATGGGTGGCGAACTGGCCGCCGACCAGTTGCAGGTAGTCGGACGAGGCCCGGAACGAGTCGGCGATGCCGCCGTGCCAGCCGGTGAACCCGGTGCCGGCCGCGACGGCCGCCCGTAGCCCGGCGACCTCGTCGCGTTCGATGGACGACATGGTGACGCACTGCACGATCAGGTCGGTCTCGGCCATCACCGGCGCGTCAGCGTAGACGGCCGTCGTGTCGCAGACCCGGACCTCGAAACCGCTGGACGCGAGGAACGGCAGGAAGAGCTCGGTGGCCGCGACCGGCTGGTGCCCTTCCCATCCGCCGCGAACCACCAAAGCTCTCATTCATCAACGACTATCAGATTCGGCGTAGTCGTGCATAGCCGCGGCGACCTCGTGCAGGAATCCGGTCGCGGCGGCCGCCTGTTCGGGGGTGAGCCGGGCGGCCGCCTCCTCGATCCGGTTCAGCAGCGGGGTCAGCGCGTCGAGGACTTCGGCGTACGCGTGGCCGGTCGCGACCACGGTCTGCCGGCGCCGGTCGGACGGGTGGGGGACCCGGCGCGCGTGCCCGGCCGCGTCCAGCCGGTCGACGACGGTGGTGGCCGAGGCCGAACGAATGCCGAGGCGCTGCCCGAGCTCGGTCGGCCCGAGCCCGTCGGGGCTGCTCAGCAGGTGGTCGAGGGCCACGGCGTCGGTGATGCCGACACCGAGCCGGCGGGCCAGGCTGTGTGACGCCTCACCGTTGGCCTGCAGAACCTCGCGGACCGCGCGGGCCAGCGCGCTGCGGAGCGGCTGTGGGGGCGTGGTCACGCCGACATCATACGGCTATCATGTAGCGAGAATTTCTAACTACTTGTATAACGAGAATCATGACAAGTGAGATAGGCGCGCAGCTGGACCTGGCTTCGCGCGTGCAGCGGGAGGTCGACGACTTCCTGACGGCGCAGGCGACGATCCTGGCCGACGTCAGCGCCGACTGTGCCCCGATCGTGCGCTATCTCACCGGCTTCCTGAACGGCGGCAAGCGGCTGCGGGCCGCCTTCTGTTACTGGGCCTGGCGGGCCGCCGGCGGCGCCGACGGGCCGGGCATCGTCCGCGCGTCCGCGGCGCTCGAGTTCTTCCAGGCCGCGGCCCTGATCCACGACGACGTCATGGACGCCTCGGAGACCCGCCGGGGCGCCCCGGCCATCCACCGCCGGTTCGCCGCCCTGCATCACGAGCACGGCTGGCGCGGCGACGCCGGCCGCTTCGGCGAGTCGGCGGCCGTCCTCGCCGGCGACCTGTGCCTGGCCTGGAGCGACGAGCTCTACACGGACAGCGGCCTGAACCCGCTCACGCTGGCCCGGGGACGCACGGTCTTCAACAGCATGCGTACGCAGGTGATGGGCGGCCAATATCTCGACCTGCTGGAGCAGGCGATCGCCGGCGGCCGGCGGGAGGGCGCCCTGGAACGGGCCCACCGGGTCGTGCGGTACAAGAGCGCGAAATACACGGTCGAGCACCCGCTGCTGCTCGGCGCCCGGCTGGCCGGGGCCGGCGACGAGCTGCTGGGCCGCCTGTCCGCGTACGGCCTGCCCCTGGGCGAGGCGTTCCAGCTGCGCGACGACATCCTGGGCGTGTTCGGCGACCCGGCCCGCACCGGCAAGCCGGCCGGGGACGACCTGCGCGAGGGCAAGCGCACGGTCCTGATCGCGCTGGCCCTCGAGCGCGCCGGTGGGCCGCGCCGAGCCCAGGCCGACGCGCTCCTCGGCGCGCCCGCCCTCGACGACGCGGGCCTCGACACGCTGCGCGGGATCATCGTGGACACGGGAGCGCTCGGCGCCGTCGAGGGCATGATCGCCGATCGGCTGGAGCGGTCCCTGGCCGCCCTGGCCGCCGCGCCGATCGACGAGGCGAGCCGATCGGTGCTGACCGGCCTGGCCCGGGCGGCCACCGATCGGGTCTCCTGACCCCGGTCAGCCCTTGACGGCGCCGGTCAGGCCGCCGACGATGCGGCGTTCGAAGAGGCTGAAGAACACCAGGGCCGGAATCATCGACAGGGACGTGAAGGCGAGCACCTTCGCGGTGTCGACCGAGTACACCGAGGAGAACGCCTGCACGCCCAGCGGCAGGGTGAAGGTGTCCTGGTCGTTGAGGATGAACAGCGGCAGCAGGTAGCTGTTCCAGCTGCCGATGAAGGCCAGGATCCCGGTGGTGATCAGGCCCGGCACCGAGAGCGGGAGCACCATCCGCCAGAAGAACCCGAGCCGGCCGCACCGGTCGATGGCCGCGGCCTCCTCGATCTCCTGGGGTATCGCCCGCAGGAACGGGACCAGGATGATGATCGTGGTGGGCAGGCCGAAGGCGATCTGCGGGAGGATGACGCCGGGCAGGGTGTTCACCAGGCCCAGGTTCTTCACCAGGATGTACAGCGGCGTGATGGCCACGGTGGCCGGGAACATCAGGCCCGCCGCGAACAGGGCGTACATCGCACCCCGGCCGCGGAACCGGTAGCGGGCCAGGACGTAGCTGGCCATGACGCCCAGCGTGACCACGCCGACGGTGGTGACCACGGCCACGATGGTCGAGTTGCCGACCTGGCGCCAGAAGGTGTCGCTGGTCAGCACTCCGGTGTAGTTGCCGAGCTCCCAGGGGTCGGGCAGGCCCGCCGGGTCGACGGTGATCTGCGAGTTGGTGCGGAAGCCGCCGAGGATGATGTACACGACCGGGCCGAGCATGAGACCGATCAGCGCGAGCGCCGCGGCGTAGACGGCCAGGTTGCGGTTGCTCATGGCTACCGCCCTCCGGTGAGCGCGCCCTCGGTGTCGCGGCGCAGGACGAAACGCTGGTACACCAGCGCGATGACCATGGAGATGATGAAGAGCACGACCGCCACCGCGTTGCCGTAGCCGTAGTTGCCGGCGTTGCGGCCCTCGGTGACCATGTAGGTCGCCATCGTCGAGGTGCCGGCGGTGGAGGCCACGTACTGGCCCCAGATGATGTAGACGAGATCGAAGAGCTGCAGAGCGCCGATGATCGACAGGAACGCCCAGATCCGGATCGTCGGGCCGAGCAGGGGCAGCGTGATGTGCCGCTGGACCTGCCAGTAGGACGCGCCGTCGACGGCGGCCGCCTCGGCCAGCTCACCCGGGATGTTCTGCATGCCGGCCAGGAACAGGATCACCGCGAACCCGACGTACTTCCAGGTCAGGATCATCATCAGCGTCCAGATGGCCAGACCCGGGTTCGCCAGCCAGTCCGCGGCCAGCCCGCCCAGGCCGATCGACTTCAGGACGTCGTTCACCGCGCCGTTGGTCTGCAGCAGCAGCGCCCAGGCGGTGCCGACGATGACCTCGGCGATGACGTACGGGACGAAGATGAGCACCCGGATCGCCGACCGGCCGCGGATCCGCTGGTTGAGCAGCAGGGCGAGGCCGAGAGCGATCGGGCCCTGCAGGACCAGCGACAGGACGACGATCTGCCCGTTGTGCCACAGCGCCTCGTGGAACGCGCTGTCCTGCAGGATGGTCCGGTAGTTGTCGAGGCCGACGAAGTCGGTGGGCCGCCCGAAGCCCTTCCAGCGGTAGAAGCCGTAGTAGGCGGCCATCAGGACCGGGAAGATCACGAAGCCGGTGAACATCAGGATCGCCGGGCCGGACAGGGCCACGATCTCCAGCCGCTGGGCCCAGCCGATACCGCGCCGGCGGGGCCGGACCGGCGGCGGCGCCTGCACGCCACCACCGGCCCGTACCTCGGTGACCGTCACGCTGCTCAGCCCTTCTTGGCCGCGTCGTTGACGGCCTGGATGATGCCGGCGACGTCGCCCTTGCCGGCGAGCAGGTTCACCACCCCGATGTTCAGGGCGTTGCCGACGTTCTGGCCGTACACCGTGTCGAGCCACTGCGACACGTACGGCGCCTTGTTGTAGGCCTCGAGGACCGCCTTGAGGTAGTCCTCGGTGACGGCGCCCTGAGCCTGCTTGCTGACCGGGATCGAGTTGAAGGCCTTGTAGTAGCCCTCCTGGACGTCCTTGGTGAGGATGTAGTTGAGGAAGTCGGCACACTCCTTCGGCGCCTTCGCCGAGCAGGAGTAGCCGTCCGCGCCGCCCATGATCGCGCTCGGGTCGCCCTGGCCGCCGGAGACCGCCGGGAACGGGAAGAAGCCGAGATCGGGCAGGGGCTTGGCGTCCTTGGTGAGGGAGGCGATGACCCCCGGGTCCCAGGAACCCATCAGTTCCATGCCGGCCTTGTGGTTGGCCACCAGGCCGGCCGAGCTGCCCGCGCCCTGCTGGGCCGAGGTGGTCAGGAAACCGTCGTTGAAGGGTTTGCTGGCGGCGAAGGTCTCGAGGTCCTTGCCGGCCTTCGTCCAGCAGGGGTCGCCGAAGTTCTTGTCCTTGGCCGCGGCGTCGAGCGAGGCCTGGCTGCAGGCGCGCAGGGCGAAGAAGTAGTACCAGTGCGCGGCCGGCCAGGCGTCCTTGCCGCCGAGCGCGATCGGCGTCCCGTTCGCCTTGAGCTTGCCGGCGACGGTGTTCAGCTCCTCCAGCGTGGTCGGCGGCGCGGTGATGCCGGCCTTCTGGAACAGGTCTTTGCTGTACCAGAAACCGCCGGGAAGAATGGACACCGGGATGGCGTACGACTTGCCCTCGACCTGCCCGGTCTTGAGCGCGGCGTCGCCCACGGCCTGCTTCGTCTCGGCGGTGATGTCGCCGGTGATGTCCTTGAGCTGGCCCGCCTCGACCATCGCGGCCATCTTCCCGCCGCCGCGCTGCAGGAAGATGTCCGGCGCGGAGCCGGAGTTCAGCGAGGTCTGCAGTTTGCCGTCCAGGTCCTCGTTCTGGACCGACTGGATCTTGATTTTGACGTTGGGGTGGGCGTTCTGGAAGTCGGCCACCGTCTTGTCCCAGAAGGCCTTACCGGGACCGGTCGTGGCGTTGTGCCAGAACTGCATCGTGACGTCGCCGCCCGAGTCCGAGCCGTCGTCGTCACCTCCGCAGGCGGCCAGGCCGGCGGCGCTCAGGGCGAGCACGGCCGCCACAGTGAGAATCCTTTTAGCTGCCAAGGCGATCACCTTTCATGTGTCGGGTTCGGTGCGGTACACAGCGCGGTCGAAGTCGGCGTACGCGCCCTCGGCGCCCAGGTCCTGGACCCAGAGCCCGACCATGGCGCCGGTGAATCCCCAGGCCTCGGGCTCGCCGGGCACGATGGTGGCGGCGTACTCGTCGGACAGCGTGGTGGCGTCGAAGCAGAGGCCGAGGTCGCGCCAGCCGTTCCCGGTGTCCGGGGCCGTCGTGTAGGCGAAGGTCAGGGCCGGCCCGTCCAGGCGCAGGCGCAGGCCCACCCGCCGCACGCCGTCGAGCGGGGCCGAAGCGCCCGGCACGACCGTCACGCGCCCGCTGTCGCAGCGGAGCACCCCGAGCACGGGCGTGCCGTCGTCCGTGGCGGTCAGGTGCAGGTAGTACCAGTTGCGGGAGTTGTAGTACGCCGTGACACCGGCCAGCTGGCGGGTGTTGCCGGGCGCGAACTCGCCGATCGCCTCGAACGTGCACCGCTGGGCCGTCACCCGGCGGGCGACCAGGCTCGGCTGGTGCCGTCCCATCGGGGAGCGGCCGCCCCGGATCCGCAGGTGTGACGGCCGGGCCGTCAGGTCGATCCAGTCGGCGGTGGCCGGGCGGCGCAGGGTCGACCAGTTGGGGCCGAGCGCCGGGGCGTCGAAGTGGTCGTCCTCGAACTGTTCGGAGGAGGGCGGCCGCGTGGTCGCCGCCGTGCCGGCGGGGGCCGGGGTCCGCTCGGCCGGCACGCCGTCGCGGACGCGGGGCCACGCGCCGGCCGGCCATTCCACCTTGGTCAGGGCGGTCTCGCGGCCCAGGACGCAGCGGCCGTACGGCGTGTAGGGCCGCGCGACGAGGTGGGCCAGGTACCACTCGCCGGACGGGGTCTCCACGAGGCTGCCGTGGCCGGCTTTCTGCAGGGTCAGCTCCGGGCGCCCGGCCGAGGTCAGCAGGGGACCGGCCGGGTCCACCTCGTACTCGCCGAACAGCTGCCGGGACCGGGCGACGGTGACCTGGTGGGCCCAGCTGGTGCCGCCCTCGGCGGTGACCAGGTAGTACCAGCCGTCCCGGCGGTAGACGAGGGGCGCCTCGGTCAGCCCGGCGCCGGTGCCGGTGAAAATCAGCCGGGCCGGTCCGGTCAGGCGGCGCTCGTGATGGTCGTACCGCTGGATCTCGATGCCGGCGAAGCGGTTGTGGCCGGGCCGCCAGTCGGCCCGCATGGAGAGCATCCAGGTGGTGCCGTCCTCGTCGTGGAACAGCGACGCGTCGAACCCCCGGCCGTGCAGGACGACCGGGTCGGACCACGGGCCGGTGATGCTGGGCGCGGTCACCAGATAGTTCTGCGGGTCCCAGTACCCGCCGGCGAACGTCGCCACGTCGGTGTAGAGCAGGTGGAACAGGCCATTGGCGTACGTCAGGTTGGGCGCCCAGATGCCGCACGAGTCCGCGGCGCCGGTGAGGTCGAGCAGCCGCCGCTCGGTCAGCACCCCGCCGAGCGGCTCCCAGTGGACGAGGTCGGTCGAGTGGTGCACCCGGACGCCCGGGTACCACTCGAACGTCGACGTGGCGATGTAGTAGTCGGAACCGACCCGGAGGATGGACGGGTCGGGGTGGAACCCGGGCAGCACCGGGTTCCGGATCACTTGGTGGTCCGCGCTGCCGCCACCGGAGGTGGCGGCAGCGGACTTGGCAATCGTCATGTCAGCTCAGCGCGAACCGCTGGTTGGCCTGACCGTTGCAGTCGTAGATCTGGACCTGCTGGCCGTTGCCGGTGCCCCACACGTCCAGGCAGCGTCCGGACTGGACGCCGGTGATGGTGCCGTTGGAGTTGACGTTCCACTGTTGGTTGGCCTGGCCGTTGCAGCTGTAGATCTGTACGGCCGAGCCGTTGCCGGAGCCGGCGGCGTCGAGGCAGCGGGATCCGTACACGGTCAGTTGTTTGCTCGAGGTGAGCGTCCAGGTCTGGTTGGCCTGGCCGTTGCAGTCGTAGAGCTGTACCCGGGTGCCGTTGTTCTGCGAGGAGCCCGGCACGTCGAGGCATCGGCCCGACTGCGCGCCGACGATCCGGTTGGACCCGGTGGGCGGGGGCGTCGTGGTGGGCGGAGTGGTGGGCGGCGTCGTGGTGGGCGGGGTCGTCGGCCCGGCCGAGTTGAGCGCGTTGAGCACCGAGGTGTACGCGGCCTTCTTGTTGCCGTTGCTGTCGAACAGCAGCGGGCTCTCGTTGGAGCGCCAGGAGTCGCTGTCGCGGACGCCCCAGACGGTGATGCCGATGCAGCGGGGGACGTTGAGGCAGGCCTGGGTGAGCCCGGCGTACTGCGACGTGGAGGAGTTGGTGACGTCGACCTCGGTCAGTGCCACGTCCACGCCCAGCGCCGCGAAGCTCGACAGGGTGGTCTGGAAGTTGCCCGGTAGCGAGCTGCCGCCGGTGAAGTGGGTCTGCAGGCCGACGCAGTCGATGGGCACGCCGCGGGACTTGAAGTCGCGGATCATGTTGTAGACGCCCTGCGTCTTGCCGTAGGACCAGTTCTCGATGTTGTAGTCGTTGTAGCAGAGCTTGACCGACGGGTCGGCGGTGCGGGCGGCGCGGAAGGCTGCCTCGATCCAGTCGTTGCCGGTGGCTTGCAGGTTGGACTGGCGGCGGCTGCCGTCCTCGTTGAAGGCCTCGTTGACGACGTCCCAGGCGGCGAGTTTGCCCTTGTAGTGGGCCATCACGCCGTTGATGTGGTCGATCATCGCCTGGCGCAGGCCGCTGCCGCTGAGCCCGCCCCACCAGCTGGGCTGCTGGGCGTGCCAGGCCAGGGTGTGGCCGCGGACCTTCAGGCCGCGCTGGGTGGCCCAGTTGTAGATCTGGTCGCCGGCGCTGAAGTTGAACTGGCCGCGCTGGGGCTCGGTCGCGTCCGGCTTCATCTCGTTCTCAGCCGTGATCATGTTGAACTCACGACCGGCGATGGTGGAGTAGGTCGAGTTGCTGAGGCGGCTCGCCGCGATGGCCGTGCCGAAGTACCGGCCGGACTGCGCGGCCGCGGCGCCCAGGGTGCTTTCCGCCGCGTTGGCGTTCGGCATCACCATCACCACGCCCGCGGCCGTGACGGCACCGACGGCGGCGCCGATGAGCAGCCGGATCCGGGGCGATCGGCGCCGGTGGGGGACTGGGGGACTGGCGGTCACAGTGGCTCCTTCCAGGAAACGAAGAACCTCGATGTCGGGTCATGCTGACATGGGAAACGCCGCGGAAACAATAGTTTCCGGAAGTCTTCCGGAAGTTGATCCGCAGCTTGAAACGTTCTACCTGGGCGTATGCGCCATTATTCTGCTGACCGGTGCCGACAGTGGCTCTTGGCGGCATGGCGAGGCCCGAAAGTTTCGGATGCTGCGACCAATGAAGAGGAGATCGGATAACACCTTTCCGCTCGGTTTCTTTCCCGGGCCGAGCGGCATAGGGTGTCGTCGCTATGGATCTGACGAGTGCGAATGTGGCCGAGCTCGTCACCGCCGCCCGCAACGGTGACAGCCGGGCTCTGCAACGGCTGATCGCCGATCATCTGCCGCTGGTCTACAACCTCGTCAGCGCGGCGATGGAGGACCCGGCGGAGGTCGACGACGTCGTGCAGGACACGATGCTGCGGGCCGTGCGCGAGCTGCCGGGGCTGCGCACCCCGGGAAGTTTCCGGGCCTGGCTGGCGGTGATCGCGGTCCGTCAGGTCGGCACCCATCGGCAGCAGCGGCTGGCCGCCGGCCGCCGGATCCGGCCGCTCGAGGAGGCCGCCGGCCAGGCGGACCCGCAGGCGGAGCTCGAAGAGGTGACCGCGCTTCGCAGCCGCCTCAGTGGACAGCGGCGCCAGGTCGCCGAGGCGACGCGATGGCTGGACCCCGACGATCAGCGGCTGCTGTCGCTGTGGTGGCAGGAGGTCGCCGGCCGGCTGACCCGGGCCGAGCTCGCCGAGGCGGCCGGGATCACCGTCGCCCACGCGGGCGTCCGCGTGCAGCGCACCCGGGAACAGCTCGACCTGGCGCGGGCCGTCGTGGCGGCGCTCGCGGCGCGGCCGCTCTGCTCCCGCCTGGCCGCGGAGACGGCCGACTGGGACGGGCGGCCGAGCCCGCTCTGGCGCAAGCGCATCGCCCGGCACGTCCGCGGCTGCCGCACCTGCACGGCGGCCACCGAGGGCCTGTTGCCGGCCGACAAGTTGCTGGAGAACCTGCCGGCCCTCGTGGTACCGGCCGGCCTGGCGCACGCCGTCCTGGGCCCGATCAGCGCCGGCGCCGGAGCAGCGGCCACCGGAGCAGCGGCCACCGGAGCGGCGGCTGCCGGGGCTACGGCTGCCGGGGCTACGGCTGCCGGAGCGGTGACGGCGTCGGTGACCGGGGCGGCGGGGGCGTCGGCGGTCGCGGGGAAGGTGATCGCCGGGATCGTCGCCGGTGTCGCCGCCGTGGCCGTCACCGTTCCGCTGGTTCGGCCCGACGATCCCGCGCCCGGACCGGGCGGCCCGGGGGTGATCGCCGCGCCGGCACCCACCACCTCGCCGGCGCGCTTCAGCACCCCGGCCCCCACACCCAGCCGTACCACCCAGCGCCCGTCGGCGCCGCCCACGGCCGTGCCCTTGGGCGCGCTCTCCCTCGAATGGGCCGGCGGCGGCTATCTCAGCCTGGGCGTGAACACCGACGCGGTGGCCGTCGCGGCCGTCGACCGCGGTAGCGGCGCCGAGAACCGCCGCCGCGCCACCTTCACCGCCGTCACCGGCCTGGCCGATCCACGCTGCTTCTCGTTCCGCGCCGGTGACGGCCGCTACCTGCGGCACTACGAGCTGCGCGGGTACGTCGCCCCGCTCGACGACAGCCAGATCTTCCGCGAGGACGCCACGTACTGCCCCCTGCCCGGCCCGGTCGCGGGCTCGGTGGCTCTGCAATCGTTCAACTATCGCGAATTCCGCCTGCGGTGGACGGGCTCGGTGTTCGGCATCGGCTACCTCAAGGACACCGCCGAATTCCGCACCGCAAGCTCGTTCTTCGTGCGTCCCGCCCTGGCCACCGGATGACGGCGGACAGGGCGGGACGGGAAACGGTCAGCGCTGGCGGGTCAGCAGGCCCGGCCGGTACGGCAGCAGGCCGTAGTCGCCGCCCGAGCTGGGGGAGCGGCCCTGGTAGAGCAGTTGCAGGTTGCACGGGTCGACGGTCATCGTCTGGTCGGCGCTGACCCGCACCAGCTCACCGTGGCTGATGTCGTTGGTCCAGGTGGCGCCGCTGTTGGCCTTGCCCGCGAACGGGTTGCTCTCGGTCGCGGCGTTCGGCGTCCACGAGCCGTTCAGGCTGGTGGCGGTGAACGAGCGGAAGTAGCGGCCGTTCGCGCCGATCGCCTCGACGATCATGAGGTACTGGTTCTGGCCCTGGACCTTGTAGACCTGCGGGGCCTCGAACAGGTTGTTCGTCGAGTCGCTCATGATCGTGGTGTACGAGGAGCCGAAGTTGCCGGGGAAGTTCCCGATCGGCATCGACGCCCGGTAGATCTTGCCGTTGTCGCCGGCGAAGAAGAGGTACATGTTCTGGCCGTCGGCGATCAGGGTCTGGTCGATCGGGCCGGTGCCGGAGCCGGTGATGCTGCCGGTGAACAGGGTCTGCGCCGCCGACCAGCCGTTGGGGTTGGTGGGGTCACTGGACGTGCGGTACGAGAAGGCGCTGCCACCCCACTGGTAGGCGAGGACCCAGATGCTCTTCGGGGCGAAGTAGAACAGCGTGGGCGCCACGGTGGCCGACGACATCGCGTTCTGCGACGCCGAGCCCATGTCGGACCAGTTGGTGAAGAGCCCGAAGTTCATCGAGCCCCACGACGATCCCGTGTCGTGCGTGGTCGCGTACACCAGCTGCCGTCCGTTGTAGGGGACGGTGGTGAAGTCCTTCAGCGACACCCAGCCCGACCGCGGCTGGGCCAGCGCGCCGGTCGAGGTCCAGCGGTACGACGAGGGCAGCGTGCACGATCCGGTCGGCGGCGGGGTGGTCGGGTTCGAGGCGCCGACCCGGGCCAGCTGCCACTGCTGGTTGGTGCCGTTCCAGTCGGCGTACTGGACGATGTTGCCGCCGTCGGCGGTGGAGGCGCCCTGCACCTCGAGGGCCTTGCCGCTGTTGCGGTTGATCAGCTGGATGTACCCGTCGATGTCCTGGACGCTGAACTGCTGGTTGGTGGTGTTGTTGTCGGTCCACTGGACGATCGAGCCGCCGTCGGCGGTGGAGAAGTTGTAGACGTCGAGCACCTTGCCCGACAGCCGCGACTTGAGCCGGTAGTTGCCACCGCCCGAGTCGACGAACTGCCACTGCTGCTGGTTGCCGTCGTTGCGCGTCCACTGGGTGATCCGGGCGCCGTCGTTGGTGGCCAGGTTGTAGACGTCCAGGGCCTTACCGCTGTTGCGGTTGACCAGCACGTACCAGGCGGTGGTGTCGATCGTCGCCGCCGAGGCGGGTGCGGCGTTCACCACGGCCAGCAGGCCACCGGCGAGCGCGGTCATGGCGGCTGTGCACACGGCCAGCCATCGGGATTTTCTCACGTGGATTCCTTAGGGGGTGGGGAAACGGGGACTCACGGTGCCGTCAGGTCGAACCGGTTCACGGTGACGGCGCCGCCGAGGGCTCTCGTGGCGTAGTTGAACAGGCCGAACCGGTAGCCCATGAAGAACTGCCAGTCGTTGTTCATCACGAACGCCGGCCCGAGCGGGGTGAAGGTGCTGCCGTTCGTGCTGTACGAGAACGTCGCCGTACGGCCGGATCCGGGCTGGATGTTCGCGGTGACCCGCAGCCAGATCGTGCCGCCGGAGACGGTGGCGCCGGCGGCTTCCGTGCCGGTGCCGGTCGTGGTCCATCCGCTGGTGGACATGCTCAGGCCGTTCGTCATCGAGACCCGGGTGACGCCGTTGTCCTTGCGGACGCCGATCCACGCCGACTGGTCGCGCAGCATGGCCAGCCCGGCCCGGTCGCCGTCGGCCATCGACGCGTAGTTCAGCTGGATCGTGGCCGTCGAGGTGGGGCCCTGGATCCGGTGGGTCAGCGTGTTCCGGGCGTTGTAGAGGTCGTTCGTGACGGTCGCGGTGGACAGGCGCAGCCCGTTGCCGACGGCGAACTTCGACGTGTCGGGGTTGTGGTTCCACTCCCAGCGGTGCGACAGCGCCGCATCGGTGAACGTGTCCGGCCCGATCATCGACTGTACGGTCTTGGTCGTGCTGATGGCCGGCTTCGGGTACGTGGCGCCCCAGCGGCCGTTGACGGTCTGCAACACCGGCCAGCCGTCACCACTCCAGCTGATCGGGGCCAGCGTCGGCATCCGGCCGCCCGGGTAGGCGTCGGTGAACGCCATGTACCACCAGTCGCCGTTCTGGGTCTGCACGAGGCCGCCCTGGTGCGGGACACCGCCACCGGAGATCGGGCCGGGCAGGTTCAGAAGGACCTGGCGTTGCTCGTACGGACCCCACGGGCTGGTCGAGCGCAGCACGTACTGCCCGTTGGCCGGGCGGGTCAGCCAGATGTAGTAGTAGTTGCCCCGCTTGTACATCCGGGAGCCCTCGAGCGTGCCGATGCTCGACGGCGTCTGGTAGACGGTCTGCGACCGCACCTCGGAACTCAGGTCGGCCGAGAGCTGGGCGACGCTGATGGTGCCGTTGCCGTAGGCGACGTACGGGGTCGCGCCGTCGAACAGCAGGCCGGCGTCGTAGTAGCACTTGTTGATCCGGGCCCGCTTGTTCCAGCCGCTGCCGATCGTCGCCGAGGTGTAGACGTAGGTGCGGTTGAACTCGGTGCACCCCAGCCAGTAATAGGTCGAGTCGCTCGGCCGGTAGTTGAAGGCGGAGGCCCAGATCCCTTTGACGTACGCCCGTGAGCCGTTCAGGTCGTAGGCGGCCGAGTCGAAGTCGAGCCGGGGTACCGAGTGACCCGCGTACTCCCAGTTGACCAGGTCGTAGGAGCGCAGGATGGGCGCGCCCGGCGAGTAGTGCATGGTCGAGGCGGAGTAGTAGTACGCGTCGCCGACCCGGATGATGTCCCCGTCGGCGAAGTCCTGCCAGACCACCGGGTTGGTGAAGGTGCCGGTCGCCGGGGGCGGCGTCGTGCCGATGGGGACGAGCTGCCACTGCTGGTTGGTGCCGTTCCAGTCGGCGTACTGGACGATGTTGCCGCCGTCGGCGGTGGAGGCGCCCTGCACTTCGAGGGCCTTGCCGCTGTTGCGGTTGATCAGCTGGATGTACCCGTCGATGTCCTGGACGCTGAACTGCTGGTTGGCCGCGTTGTTGTCGGTCCACTGCACGACCGCGGCGCCGTCCGCGGTGGAGCCGCCGCTGACGTCCAGGACCTTGCCGGACAGCCGCGATTTGAGGCGGTAGTAGCCGTTGCCGGAGTCGGTGAACTGCCACTGCTGCTGGTTGCCGTCGTTGCGCGCCCATTGGGTGATCCGGGCGCCGTCGTTGGTGGCCAGGTTGTAGACGTCCAGGGCCTTACCGCTGTTGCGGTTGACCAGCACGTACCAGGTGTTCGTGTCGATGGTGGCGGCCGACGCGGCCGGTGCGGCCAGCACGAGTCCGGCCAGCAGGGCCGCGGCGATCAGCCACCGCAGGGTGAGCCGCATGGATCCTCCAGGGCAAGTGAACGTTAACATCGCGTACGCGCATGGGGCCTGGCATTCGATTTCATCGATGTTGCTACGGCGTTACGCAGCTTCGCAACGGCGACTAAAGGGGGAGGACGCGCATAACACTTATTGCCGCTTGTTTCGCCAGATAGCGCGTGGCAGCCTCTGCTGTTAACGTTCTCATCACGAAGGGCGACAGCCATGAAACGTCTGCGGGCCGCGCTGGTGACCGGATTGCTGATCGGGGCCCTGGCGGCCGTCCCGTCGTCGGCCGCCCAGGCGCACGACAACGGTGTGGGCCGCACCCCGCCGATGGGCTGGAACAGCTGGAACACGTTCGGCTGCTCGATCAGCGAGTCGCTGATCCGCGGCATGGCCGACAGCATGGTCAGCACCGGCATGCGCGACGCCGGCTACCAGTACGTGGTGGTCGACGACTGCTGGATGAACCCGAACCGCGACTCGAGCGGCAACCTGCAGGCCGATCCGGGCCGCTTCCCCAGCGGCATGAAGGCGCTCGGCGACTACATCCACGGCAAGGGCCTGAAGTTCGGCATCTATCAGGCCCCGCTGGACAAGACGTGCGCGCAGTACTTCGGCTCCTACCCGGGCGCCACCGGCAGCCAGGGTCACGAGACCCAGGACGCCCGCCAGTTCGCCGCCTGGGGCGTGGATTATCTGAAGTACGACTGGTGCTCGCCCACCGGCACCATCGACCAGCAGGTCACCACGTTCGCCAGGATGCGCGACGCGCTGGCCGCCACCGGCCGGCCGATCCTGTACAGCATCAACTCCAACAGCATCCACTCCAAGACCGGGCCGCAGCGCGACTGGGGCGACGTGGCGAACATCTGGCGCACCACCGAGGACATCCAGCTGGTGTGGAAGACCGACCAGCTGAACGGTTACCCGATGGGCGTGCAGAACATCATCGACGTCAACGTGCCACTGGCCGGCTACGCCGAGCCGGGCGGCTTCAACGACCCCGACATGATGGAGGTCGGCCGGGGCACGCTGACCGACACCGAGCAGCGTTCGCACTTCGCCATGTGGGCGATGATGGCCGCTCCGCTGATCGCCGGCAACGACCTCCGGTCCATGTCCGGCGCGACCCAGACGATCCTGAAGAACCCCCGGCTCATCGCCATCAACCAGGACACCCTCGGCCGCCAGGGGGTGCAGGTCGCGGGCGACGCCAACCAGCGGGTGCTGGCCAAGCGGCTGGCCGGCGACGACATCGCGGTGGCCCTGTTCAACCAGTCGGGCTCGACCCGGACGATCACCACCACGGCCGCCGCGATCGGCAAGACCGGATCGTCGTTCACCCTCACCGACGCTTGGACCGGCGCCACGACGACCACCGGCGGCACGATCAGCGCCAGCGTGCCCGCGCACGGCACCGCCGTCTACCGGGTGAGCGGCGGCACCACCGGCAACCCGCCCGTGCCGACGGCGACCGCCCTGGTCAGCGCGTCCTCCGGCCGCTGCCTGGACGTGCCGAACAGCAACACCGCCAACGGGACCCAGCCGGTCATCTGGGACTGCAACCGGAACGCGAACCAGCAGTGGACCGTGTCCGGCTCGTCCCTGCGCGCGCTCGGCAAGTGCCTGGACGCCCCGGCCGGGGCCACGGCCGGGGCCAAGGTCCAGTTGTGGGACTGCAACGGCGGCGCCAACCAGCAGTGGACCTTCAACGCCGACGGCACGATCCGCGGCAACCAGTCCGGGCTGTGCCTCGACGTCGACCACAACCTCACCGCCAACGGCACGCTCACGCTGCTGTGGACCTGCACCGCGGCGGTCAACCAGCGGTGGTCGCGCTCGTGAGGTGAGCGCCTTTCAGAATGCGCCAGAAATCGTTGGCGAAAAACTGTTATGAATCATCATGACAAAGACCAACTTGAATGTATGGGAGCGCTCCCGTACCGTTTTTCCATCCCCGGAACATTCCCCACAGAAAGGTATCCGTGCTCATGTCCCTCCCCCGACATGGCCGGTCGGCGCTGCTCGCAGCCGCGGCTACGGGCGTCGTCCTCGCGGCGAGCGTCGCCGTCATCGGCACCGCTGACGCGGCCTCCACGCTGGGCGCCTCGGCCGCGCAGAGCGGCCGCTACTACGGCGCGGCCATCGCGGCCGGCCGGCTCGGCGACGCCACGTACACCCGGATCCTGACCACCGAATTCAACTCGGTCACGCCCGAGAACGAGATGAAGTGGGACGCCACCGAACCGTCACAGGGCCGGTTCACTTACACCAACGGCGACCGCATCCTCAACCAGGGCATCGCGATGGGCGCCAAGGTTCGCGGCCACGCCCTGCTCTGGCACCAGCAGCAGCCGGGGTGGGCGCAGTCGCTGTCCGGCTCGGCGCTGCGCACCGCCGCCATCAACCACGTCACCCAGGTCGCCACCCACTACAAGGGCAAGATCTACGCCTGGGACGTGGTGAACGAGGCCTTCGCCGACGGTGGCAGCGGCGCCCGGCGCGACTCCAACCTGCAGCGCACCGGCAACGACTGGATCGAGGCCGCCTTCCGGGCCGCCCGCGCGGCCGACCCGGCCGCCAAGCTCTGCTACAACGACTACAACACCGACGGCGTCAACGCGAAGAGCACCGGCGTCTACAACATGGTCCGCGACTTCAAGTCCCGCGGCGTGCCCATCGACTGCGTCGGCTTCCAGTCCCACCTGGGCACCGGCCTGCCGGGCGACTACCAGTCCAACCTCCAGCGTTTCGCCGACCTCGGCGTCGACGTGCAGATCACCGAGCTCGACGTGGCCCAGGGCGGCAATCAGGCCAATGTGTACGCCGGGGTCACCCGCGCCTGCATGGCCGTGTCCCGGTGCACGGGCATCACGGTCTGGGGCATCCGGGACAGCGACTCGTGGCGCACCGGCGAGAACCCGCTGCTGTTCGACAACTCCGGCAACAAGAAGGCGGCGTACACCTCGGTCCTGAACGCCCTCAACGCCGGCGGCACCACCAACCCGCCCACGTCCCCGCCGACCTCCCCGCCGACCTCCCCGCCCACCTCACCCCCGACCTCGCCGCCCACCGGCGCCTGCGCCGCCACGGTGTCGCTGAACTCCTGGAACGGCGGCTACGTGGCCACGGTGCGGGTCACGGCCGGGGCGGCGGCGATCTCGGGCTGGACGGTCAGCCTGTCCCTGCCGTCCGGCAGCGCGATCACCGGCGTCTGGAGCGCCACCAACACCGGCAGCGCCGGCGCCGTGAGCTTCCGCAACGTCGCCTACAACGGTCAGGTCCCGGCCGGCGGCGCCACCGAGTTCGGTTTCCAGGGAACCGGCGCCGGTCCCACCGCCACTCCCACCTGCGCGGCCGGCTAGCCGGCTGTCCTCTCCGTGCTCTCCGGCCGGGCTCCCCTCGGCCGGAGAGCCGTCCCCCGAAAAGAGGAACCGCGATGTCGATGAGAAAACTCGCCGGTGGGGTGCTGGCCACCCTGCTGGCCACGGCCGCGACGCTGGCGGTCGTGACGGCGGCCCCGGCCGGCGCCGCCGTCACCGCCGGCTGCGGGAAGGCGCCCACCCTGACCAGCGGCACCCGCACCATCTCCAGCGGCGGCCAGAACCGCTCGTACATCCTGCGGGTGCCGGACAACTACGACCGCAACAAGCCGTACAAACTGATCTTCGCCTTTCACTGGCTGAACGGAACCGCGGGCAACGTGGCCGGCGGTGGCTACTACGGTCTGCAGGGTCAGTCGAACAATTCGGCGATCCTGGTCGCCCCGCAGGGCATCGACAACGGCTGGGCCAACACCGGTAACCGCGACCTCACCCTGGTCGACAACCTGGTCTCGCTGATCCAGGGTGACCTGTGCGTCGACACCACCCAGCTCTTCGCGCTGGGCTGGAGTTACGGCGGCTCGATGAGCTACGCCGTCGCCTGCGCCCGGCCGGCCGTCTTCCGGGCGGTCGCGGTCCTGTCCGGAGCCAACCTGAGCGGCTGCTCCCCGGGCACCCAGCCGGTCGCCTACTTCGGCATCCACGGCACCCACGACAGCGTGCTGAACATCTCGCTCGGCCGATCCATCCGCGACACCTTCGTCCGCAACAACGGCTGCACGGCGCAGAATCCGCCGGAACCGGCCCGGGGCAGCCTGACCCACATCACGACCACGTACGCCGGCTGTCGCGCCGGCTATCCGGTCCGGTGGGCCGCGTTCGACGGCGACCACACCCCGGAACCCGTCGACGGAAGCACCTCGACGAGCGGCGCCCTGACGTGGGTGGGCGGCGAGGTCTGGCGGTTCTTCTCGCAGTTGACCAGCACCACGCCCAGCTCCCCGGCCACCCCCACCCCGACCACGCCGACCCCGACCACGCCCGCTCCGCCGCTTCCCGGCGCCTGCACCGCCACCTATCGCATCACCGGTCAATGGCAGGGCGGCTTCCAGGCCGAGGTCGCCGTGACGGCCGGCGCCACCGCGCTGACCGGATGGCGGGTCCGCTGGGCCTTCGCCGACGGCCAGACCATCACCCAGAGCTGGGGCGGCCGCGTCACGTCGAGCGGCAGCGCGCAGACCGTCACCAACGAGACCTGGAACGGCACCCTCGCCGCGGGCGCGTCGGCCACCTTCGGCTTCCTCGGCACCGCCAACGGCGCCAACACCGTGCCCACGACCACCTGCGAGCCGGCATGAGACGCCGCCTGCTCGCCGCGCTCCTGACGGCGCTGACCGTCCTCGGCCTCGTGCCGGGGACGGCCCGGGCCGACAACCCGATCGTGCAGACCATCTACACCGCCGACCCGGCCCCGCTGGTGCACAACGGCCGCGTCTACCTCTACACCGGCC
The DNA here is from genome assembly GCF_043197815.1 of Actinoplanes sp. NPDC048988. Classification (NCBI taxonomy): domain Bacteria; kingdom Bacillati; phylum Actinomycetota; class Actinomycetes; order Micromonosporales; family Micromonosporaceae; genus Actinoplanes; species Actinoplanes sp. NPDC048988. The sequence goes on from NZ_JBICTW010000006.1 coordinate 206,443, forward strand.
ACGACGAGGACAACTCGACGTGGTTCACGATGAAGGAGTGGCGGGTCTACTCGACCGCCGACATGGTCAACTGGACCGACCACGGCTCGCCGCTGAACCTGGCCAGTTTCAGCTGGGCCAGCGCCAACGCGTGGGCCGGGCAGACCATCTACCGCAACGGCAAGTTCTACTGGTACGTGCCGATGACCGTGCGCGCCACCGGGCAGATGGGCATCGGCGTGGCCGTCTCGTCCAGCCCCACCGGCCCGTTCACCGACGCCATCGGGCGCCCGCTGGTCAGCAACGGCCAGATCGACCCCACGGTGTTCGTGGACGACGACGGGCAGGCGTACCTGTACTGGGGCAACCCCGACCTCTGGTACGTCAAGCTCAACGCGGACATGACCTCGTACGCGGGAAGCCCCACGAAGATTCCGCTGACCACGGCCGGCTTCGGCACGCGGACCGGCGACGCCACCCGGCCCACCCTGTTCGAGGAAGGCCCGTGGGTCTACAAACGCAACGGCCTGTACTACCTGGTCTTCGCCGCGAAATGCTGCTCGGAGTTCATCGCCTACTCCACCGCGCCCGGGCCGACCGGACCGTGGACCTACCGCGGCACGATCATGCCGACACAGGGGAGCAGCTTCACCAACCACGCCGGGGTCGTCGACTTCAACGGCGCGTCGTACTTCTTCTATCACAACGGCGCGCTGCCCGGCGGCGGCGGTTTCACCCGCTCGGTGGCGGTCGAGAGGTTCGCCTACCGCTCCGACGGCACCATCCCGACGATCACCATGACGACGGCCGGAGTGCCCCAGGTCGGCACCCTCGACCCGTACATCCGGCAGGAGGCCGAAACCGTGGCCTGGGCCTCCGGCGTCGAGACAGAACGCGCCTCGGAGGGCGGCATGAACGTCGGCTTCATCGAGAACGGTGACTACCTGAAGGTGAAGGGCGTCGCGTTCGGCAACGGCGCCCGGTCCTTCACCGCCCGAACCGCCTCGGCCACGAGCGGCGGAAGGGTGGAGTTGCGCCTCGACAGCCCGACCGGCGCCCTGGCCGGCACCTGCACGGCCCCCGGCACCGGCGGCTGGCAGACCTGGACGTCGGTGACCTGCCCGGTCAGCGGCGCCACCGGCACACACGACCTGTACCTGCGCTTCACCGGCGGCACCGGCTACCTGCTGAACCTGAACTGGTGGCAGTTCACCACGTAGGACCGCTGCGGTAGACGCAGGTCACAGCGGCATACCCCGAGACCGGAAGAACTCCTCGCATGATCAAGATCCACGGGAGCGCTCGACCGGGAAGGCCGCCTTGACCACGTCACCCTCGCCATCGCCGAACACCACCGACGCCAACGGACTACGCCTCGTGGCAGGAATCTTCTTCCTGATCCTGATGGTGTCGCACCTGACGATCGGGAAGATAGCCAACCCCATCTCGTACGGCCTGGAGGTGGTGGTGTTCGGCGGCGGCGGCCTCACGCTGATCCGCTGGTGGCACCGGCGCCGCGTCGTGCTGCGCTCCGGCTCGGGCGGGAAACTGCCCGGGCCGCCCGGCGTGGCGCTGCTCCCGGCGTTCATCGGAACGTTCTGCGCCTTCGCGGCCGTCGACACGACACTCGACAGCCTGTGGGCGGGCAGCTTCGCCGGCCACTGGGGCCTGATCATCGGCGCCGGCCTCATCGGCACCCTCCTGCTGGCCATCAGTGTCGGCCTGGCCCGCGACTTCGCCCGCGGCAAGCTCCCACCACCAAAGCCCGCCAAGCGCTCCGCACCCGCCACACCGTTGACACCCGCCCCTTCCACGCCGGTTTCTCCGACACCCACGCCGTTCACTCCGACTCCCGCGGCGTCCGCGCCGTTCACCCCGGTGCCTCCTGTGCCACCCTCTTCTTCCTCGGCCACTCCTTCCGTCTGTTTTGCCCCGGCATCTCCGGTGCCCGCGTCGTCGGCGCCCAGTTCCTCGCCGGCAGCCGCGGAACAACCGGTCCGCACGCCCTCGGCTGTCGTGGAACCTCTGGGACCGCCGGCTTTTGTCCCGGCGCAGGCGGGGCCACCGCCGATGGTCGCGGCCGTGTCGCCGATGGCTGAGCCGCTGGCGAGTGAGCCGTCCAGGATTGAGCCGTCCAGGAGCGAGCCGCCCACGGGTGGGGCGTCGGTCGCCGAAGGTGCGGCCGCGGTTGCGGTGGCCGCGGAATTTCTGCGGAGTGACGCGCGTACCGCCTGGGCCTACCGCCGCTATCTCGGGCAGCGGCAACCCGCCGGTATCGACGCCGCGATGGGGGAGCGGCTGCTCTCCGCCATCGAGCCGGGTGACCATGTCGAGCTGATTCTCGACGCGGTGGCCGGGCGCGGTGACAGGCTTCTCGACGCCGCCAAGTGGGAGCGGCCGGGCGTCTGCCCGATCGTCGCCGTGCGGACCCTGCGGGTCTGGATTCTGCTGCACCGCGACGGCGCCGGTGTCACCGTCGTGCCGGGCCGGGCGGACGGTGGCATGTCCGCGCCCAGCGGTCCGGCTCTGCCCTGGCCGCACATCGGCCGGGCCACGCAACTCAAGACGGCCGACGGCGTCCCGCTCACCATCAAGCTCTTCCTCGACGAGCCGCAGGGCGTCGACGCCACCGTTTTCGAGCAGGGTGCCGGCGACCACATCCGCCGCCTCCCCGAGTCCGGCGCCGTGCCGCCCCTGCCGGACGCCGCGGCCCTGATCGCCGGCGTGGGAAACGCCGGACCGTCCGCGCCGGTGGCCCATCTGCCCACCGACTGGCGCGTGGCGGAGGACATCGCCTGCGCCCACATGCGTACCCTTGGTTTCCTCGACGCCGAAAAGACCGGCGGCGGACGCGACGGTGGCCTCGATGTCGTCGCTGAGAACGCGATCGCCCAGGTGAAGATGCTGGCGCTGCCGGTCGGTGCTCCGCCCGTACAGCAATTGCGCGGAACGCGCCCGCTCCTGCCCCACCATCTTTTCTATTCGACGTCCGGATACACGGGCGCCGCCCTGGCCGCGGCCGACGAGATCGGCGTGGCCCTTTTCCAGATCGAGCGTGACGGCACGGTCACCGGGGTCAACGATGCCGCCGAGAGTCTCGAGACCTCGGGCGGCACGACGCCGTCCGTGAACCCGAAACGCCTCGTCGAGCGGTACGCGCAGGAGCTCGCCGCTCGCGTGCTTGCCGCCATGAACAACGTCGACCATGACCGGGCCAAACTGGCCGAACGGTATCCCGAGCAGTACATCCGGCTGCTGCGCTACCCGCGCCAGGCGCTGGAGAACCTGGAGAACCGCCCGGCCACCTTCGCCTCGCTGCGGTCGGCGCTCGTCTACTTCCACCACACCGAACTGCTGGCCCACGTCTTCTTCCAGGAGCTGGGCATACCGTACCCGGAGGGCAACAAGACCTCGCCCGAGGACTCTCTGGACTCGTACTACGACTGAGGGAAACGGATGACCACCACCGACTTGCGGAAGGTCTACCTCGCCTACCTGGAGGCGGCCAACGCGCGCGCGTTCGATCGCATGGGCGAGTTCGTCCACGACACCGTCGTCTTCAACGGCGAATCCGTCTCCCGCGACGACTACGTGGCCGCCATGCGGCAGGCCGTGGAGTCGGTGCGGGACTACGTCTGGCGCCTCGACGATCTGGTCGTCGAGGGCGACCGGGTCGCGGCTCGGCTCACCGTCACCGGCACCCCGGTGAGGGAGTGGTTGGGGCTGAGGCCGACCGGCCGCGAGGTCAGTTTCACCGAGTACGCCTTCTACCACTTCCGCGACGGCCGCTTCGAGCACATGTGGTACCTCCTCGACACCCGGGCCATCGAGAGGCAACTGGCGGGCTGAGCCCGGGCTTTAACTCGGCTTTATCCGTTGTCGATCAACCTGTGTGCCATGAGCATCGATGTGCGGACAGAGGCCGATCCCGGCATTCTCGTCGAGCCGGGGCTGGTCGCGCCGGTTCGGCGGCCGTGGCGGGCGGCGCTGTTGGGTGCGCTCGCCGTGTGGTCGGTCTCGGTGGTCGTGCATCTTCTGGTGGGTGCCGTCGCCTGGCTGGCCTACAAAGGCAACGGGCCCACCCCCGATCTGTGGTCGGTCGTTCTCGCCTGGAACGGCTGGGACGCCGGCCACTACGTGCGGATCGCCGAGAGCGGCTACCACCTGGGCCCCGGCTTCCCGGCGTTCTTCCCGCTGTACCCGATGCTGATCCACCTGTTCGGTGGCGGACCGGCGGCCGCGCTCTTCGTGGCCAACGCCGCCGCGTACGGTGCCCTGGTTCTGCTCTACCGCCTGGCCGACTACGAGTTCGGGCCCCGGGTGGCTCAGCGCGCCGCCTGGTATCTCGCCGTCTTCCCGACCGGGTTCTTCCTGTTCATCGGCTACAACGAGTCGCTTTTCCTGCTGCTGGTCGTCGGGGCGCTGTATGCCGCGCGCCGCGGGCACTGGTGGCTGGCCGGCACGCTCGGCGCTTTCTCGTCGGCCACCCGGCTGTTCGGGGTTCTGCTGCTCGTTCCGATGGCCGTCGAGTATCTGCGCCAGACCAGGTGGCGTATCCGTACCGACGTTCTCGGGTTGGCCCTGGTGCCGTTGGGCGTGGTCGGCTACAGCATCTACTGCTGGATCGAACTGGGCAGCCCGGTGCAGTTCAGCATCGCCCAGGACGAGTGGGGGCGGCGGTACACCTTCCCGGGGGAGGCGTGGCTCATCTCGATCCGGCAGATCGGCGCGCCGCTGGACAAGGCCACTCTCGGCGCCGTTCTGGACGCCGGCACGATCCTGATCGCGGTGGTGCTGCTGATCCTGTGCCTGAAGGGGCCGTTCAAGTTCCGGCGCGACCAGCTCTATCTGGTCGTGCAGGGCGGGGTCACCCTCGTCCTGCTGATGTCGACCGAGGTCGGCGGCCGCTCGATGCAGTCGGCGGCGCGTTACGCGATGGAGGCGGTGGCGATCTTCCTGGTGCTGGCCCGGATGGGCGCCCACCAGGTCGTCGACCGTGCTGTGCTGGTGGTCGGCGCGGCCCTGCAGGCGGTGTTCCTGGTGATCTTCATGGCCGGGACGTTCCTGGTGGCGTGAGTTTATGCCGATCTTATATCGGTCCTGGCAGCATGGCCGCCGTGCGAGTTCTGGTGGCGGACGACGAACGGTTGCTGGCCGAGACGATCGCCGTGGGCCTGCGGCGGGCGGCCATGGCTGTCGACATCGCCTACGACGGCGAGGAGGCGATGGAGAAGATCCAGGTCAACCGCTACGACGTGGCGGTGCTCGACCGGGACATGCCGGGCGCTACCGGTGACGACGTCTGCCGCTGGATCGCCGAGCGGCGGCTGAGCACCCGGGTGCTGCTGTTGACGGCCGCCTGCGGCATCTACGACCGGGTCGAGGGGCTCGGGATGGGTGCCGACGACTACCTGACCAAGCCGTTCGCCTTCGCCGAGCTGGTCGCGCGGGTGCAGGCGCTGGCCCGGCGTACGGCTCCGGCCCTGCCCCCGGTCCTCGAGCGTGACGGCGTCGAGCTGGACGTGGCGACCCGCACCGCGAGCCGCGACGGCCGCCCGCTGGCGCTGACCCACAAGGAGTTCGGTGTCCTGCACTCGCTGATGCGGGCGCAGGGACAGGCCGTCACCACCGAGGACCTGCTGGAGCAGGTGTGGGACGAGCACGCCGACCCGTTCAGCAACGTGGTCCGGGTGACCGTGTCCACGCTGCGCCGCAAGCTCGGCGAGCCGCAGGTCGTGCAGACGGTGCCGCGGGCCGGTTACCGCGTGGGACTGACCTGATGGGATTGCGTACGCGGTTGGCCGCCGCGGTGGTCGCCACGGTGACTTTCGTCTTCGTGGCCATGTTCGTCTATCCGCAGCTGCCCTGGCGTATGCCGTACTACGCACCCTGCTACGACGAGGTCGACGGCATGGCCTGCCGGATCACCCGGAAGATCCCGATCGAGAACCTTCCGGAGTACGGGATCGTCCTGGCCGCGACGCTGCTGATCGTGCCGTTGCTGGTGTGGTGGGTCCTGGCGCCCGTACGCCGGATGCTGCCCGTCATCGCGCAAGTGGGCCCGCAGAACCTCGGCCACCGGATCCGCCCGGGCCGGGGCCGCGACGAGATCAAGCGGCTGGGCCGGGCCCTGGACGCGATGATGGACGGCATCGCCGCCGGATACGAGGGGCAGCGCAGTTTCGCGGCGAACGCCTCGCACGAGCTGCGCACCCCGCTCGCCCTGCAGCGCACGCTGATCGAGGTGGGGCTGGCCGAGCCGCTGACGTCGGAGCAGTCGGCCCTGCTGGCGACGCAGCTGCTGGAGACCAACACCCGCAACGAGCGGTTGATCGAGGGCCTGCTGGTGCTCAGCCAGGCCGATCAGGGTCTCAAGACGCGCGCGCCGCAGAGCCTCGACCGGATCGCCGCCGGTGTCGTCGAGGCGCACGCCCGGACCGCCGCCGACGCCGACGTCAAAATCACGAGCGAGGTTTCCCCGTACGCGGTGGAGGGCGATGCCGTGCTTCTGGAACGGCTCATCCGCAACCTCGTCCACAACGCGATCAAGTACAACCGGCCCGGCGGCACGGTCGCCGTCACGGTCGGCGTGGGCGGGGCCGCCCTGACCGTGGAGAACACCGGCCCGGTGGTCCCGGCCGAGGAGGTGGCCCGGCTGTTCGAACCCTTCACCCGGCTCGCCACCGGGCGGATCGACCACAGCGGCGGCAGCGGTCTCGGCCTGGCCATCGCCCGGTCGATCGTGCGGGCGCACGACGGCGCGATCACCGCGACCGCGCTGGACGACGGCGGCCTGCGCGTCGCCGTCACTCTGCGCTGATCGGGCCGTCCTCGGGCAGGGTGTGCCAGATGTCGAACGCCACTGACGCCGCGCCGATGTCGCCCGCGCTCACCGCCTCGGCGAACCGGCGGTTCGCCTCGCGCATGCGCTCGAGGTCGTCCGCACCGAGGCGACCGGTCGTCTGGCGTACCGCCGATCCGTGCATGGCGGCGATGACGTCGCGCGCGTCCCGCACCGCCCGCGGATCGACGGCACTGACCCTGGTCGAGCGGCCCGGTAGCGCCACCACCAGCCCGCTGCCGGCGAGGCGCGGCAGGGCCTCGCGCACGGGGGTGCGGCTGACCCCGAGCCATGCGGCGATCTCGCCGTCCTTGAGCTGTTCCCCGGGGCGGAAGGTGCCGTCGACGACCAGGTCATGTTGCAGCACATGGCCAAGCGCATCGGCGCCGAAATCACCGACGTGCCGGGCGGCCACGCCCTGTTCATGACCCAGGCCGACACCGTGGCCGGCGCGCGCGACGCTCTCAGCCGGCGGTGACCGGCTCGGTGCTGATCGCGCCGAGGAGGCCCGGGCGCCCGTACAGGAAACCCTGCCCGACCTGACAGCCCAGCTCGGCCAGCATCGCCGCCTGCGCCTGGTCCTCGATGCCCTCGGCGACGGCGGTGAGCCCGATCGCGCCGAACAGCTGCCACAGCGTGCCGAGAATGTGGACGGCGGCCGGGTCGCGGGCGATGTCCTGGACGTACGTGCGGTCGATCTTGACGATGTCGGCCGGGAACCGGTGCAGATAGCGCAGCGAGGCGTACCCGGTGCCGAAGTCGTCGATGGCGATCCGGATGCCGAACTCGCGCAGCCGGCGCAGCGTGCCGATCACCTCGGACTCGTCGGCCAGCGCCTGCTCGGTCACCTCGAGCACCAGCTGCCCCGGTCGCAGGCCGGCCTCGTACAGCGTCGCGGCGACCTTGGACGGGAACGAGGCGTCGATCATCTGCGACGGCGAGACGTTGACCGACAGGTACGCCGTCTGCGAACCCGGCCAGGAGGCGAACTCGACGCAGGCCCGGCGCAGCACCAGCAGGCCGAGCTCACCGATCAGGCCGGCCCGCTCGGCCACCGGGATGAACACGTCCGGCGTCACCGCGCCGAGCTCGGGATGGTGCCAGCGGGCCAGCGCCTCGACCCCGGCCACCCGGCGGTCGCCCAGCGCGACGATCGGCTGGAAGGCGATGTGCAGGGCGTTCTCGGCCAGGGCCTGCCGGAGTTCGGCCCGCCACCGCACCTCCTGGTCGAAGCCCTGCCGCATCGACGGCGCGAACATCGCGTACGCGTTCTTGCCCTGCGCCTTGGCCGCGTACATGGCCAGGTCGACGTTCTTGCGCAGGTCCTCCGAACTGGTCGAGCCGTCCGAGACCGCGAGGCCCACGCTGGCGCCCAGCCGGACCGTGCGGGCGCCCACCTCGATCGGCTCGTGCAGCAACCCGAGCAGCCACTGCGCCTGCCCGGTCAGGTCGTGGACGCGGCCGGTGAGGACGGCGAACTCGTCACCGCCGAACCGGGCGATGGTGTCCGGCTCGCCGAAGCACGCCCGCAGCCGTTCGCCGACCACGCGCAGCACGACGTCGCCGGCGTCGTGCCCGAGCGAGTCGTTGATCATCTTGAAGTCGTCCAGGTCGAGGTACAGGACCGCGACCGGCCGGCCGGCGCCCAGCGCGCCCTCGAGCCGCTCCAGGAACAGCGCGCGGTTGCCCAGCCCGGTCAGCGGATCGTGATAGGCCTGATGGCGCAGGGTCCGAGTGAGCGTCGAGTTGTGCAGCAAAGTGGACAGTTGACGCAGCAGGATCAGCAGGAACCCGATCATCAGCGGGACCGCCTCGGGCGCGTCGACCCCGACCCCGGTCAGCGTCTGCACGGCGACCACGAGCGCGGCCAGCCCGAACGGGGCGTACGGCAGGGTGGTCTGCCAGCGGGCCGTCATCCCGGTGTGGTCGAACGTCATCGGCCACCGCGTGGCCAGCAGCCCGGCCGCCCCGCAGGCGGAGAACGCGACGAACCAGCCGGCGTCCGAGTTCTGCCCGGTGGCGTAGGTGCCGGCCGAGGTGTCCAGGGCGAACAGCACGTCGCTGACGGTCATCCCGGCCAGGCCCAGGAGCAGCAGCAGGCCGATGCCGCGGCTGCCCCGGCGGGTCCGGGCGGCCAGCAGCACGGCGACCGTGGCCAGCACGATGTCGCACACCGGGTAGGCCATCGACACGACGAACGCGAGCGCCGAGTCGGCGCCGGCCTCCCAGACGTCGCGGACCGTCAGCGACCATCCGATCACGAACAGGGCACATCCGACGATCAGCCCGTCGAGCAGCACGGTGAGGCGGGTCCCGATCGACGTCCAGCCCGCGATCAGCCACAGCCCGGCCGTGGCCAGCAGGGGGAAGAGCAGGTAGCCGATGTCGGCCAGCGAGGGGAACAGCACCTCGGCGTGGGCCACGAGCTCGTTCCACGACCAGTAGAAGTTGCCCAGACCCCAGCTCAGGCTCCCCGCGGCGAGCAGCCGCCAGCCGAGACGGGCGCTCCCACCGACCTTACGGGCGGCGGTCAGACAGGGAACGGTCCCGAGACAGGCCAGAAGGCTACTGCCCAATTGCGTGTACGGCGCGGCCACCGTCCCCGACAGCAAGAAGATCGGTATGCCGGCCGCGAGGCAGAGAGCGACCAGCAGGGCCACATGACGCTGCTGACTTATCACCGGGGCGCAGTCTCACACGCACGGGCAGTCGCGTTCAAGACCTGAACGGCCGCATCCTGCGCCGCAGGAACCAGGCGAGAACCGCGCCGGTGACGAGCACGAGGACCGGGATGAGGATCAGCTTCAGGTACGGGTGTGAGTCGCGGCAGTGGTTCACCGGATCGTCGTGGACGAGAGCGCAGACCATGCGAGCCGACCGGTCGGCGCCGTACCGGGCCGACAGCGCGGTCCGGAAGTCCTGCCACTGGCGGCGGCTCTCGGCGATCGCCCCGGCCACCGCGGCCACGAAGTTGTCACCCACCTGGCCGCGGGGCGTGCCCGGCTCGGTGGCCCGGCCGCTGACCGGGTCGATCAGGCCCTTGTCCTTGTTGAGCGCGGCGTGGGTGACCCGCGACTGGCACACGCCGGCCCCGGGCACCCGGTCCTGCAGGACGTAGCAGCCGGTGGTGAAGTCGCCGGGCGGCTCGGCGGCGGTCGTCGCCAGCAGGTCGAGCAGCGGGCTCGGGCCGGGCCGGTGCAGGCCGGGCGGGTTGTCGTCGCCGATCGGCCGGCCCGGATCGGCGCGGTCGGCCCAGTTGCTGTGCGAGTAGAAGTCCTGCACCCCGTGCAGCACCCGCCCGACCATCTCCAACGTCGCGCACTTGGCGCGGCTCTCCGTCCTTTCCCTCGGGTCGCATTCCGGGCTGACCGCGACCTCCTCGGCGACCACTTCACCCTCGTCGTCCACCAGGTCCTTCGCGCTGTCCAGCCCCTCCTGGAAACTCGCGCGCAGATGCTCGACACAGTCCGTCAGCGAGGCGACGGCGACGTCCCGGCTGCGTGGATAGCCGCCGGCCAGGTAGTCGGCGTTGTCGCAGTGCGCGGCCGGGCTGGTCATCTCATCGCTGTCGGGTGCGCCGACGGCGCCGAACTCGCGGTCGTGACCGGCCAGGTAGTCCATCGTCGCCGGCTCGAAGCAGGCCGGTTCCCGAGCCGTGCAGGAGAGGGCCGCGCGGGTGATGCGCTCGTGTTCGCGGTGCTGACCACCACTGTCGACGGTGCCGAACGCGACCGCCGGGGTCGGCGCGACCGAGGCCGCGAGAAGCAGAGCCAGCGGAACCGCGTATCGCCGTGGTCGCATCACCCAGCCCTCCCGCATGACGGCCGCCGCACCACAGCGTGCGGCCCGCCGGTCCCGGCGTCCTCATCCGGCCCGGGTGAGGCCCGCCGGCGGCGCGGCCGCGACCATCAAGTGCGGCTGTCGACAGGAGGACGACCATGGGCTGTCTGTTCGCGCTGTTCGCCGGGGTCTTTCCCCGGCTCGGCCTGTTCATCATCTGGGTCGCCCGGCCGGCGTTCGTCAACGCGGCCTTCGACACGTGGATCTTCCCGCTGCTCGGCATCGTCTTCCTGCCGTTCGCCACCCTGATCTACGTCGTCCTGTACACGCCGGGCATCGGCCTCACCGGCTGGGAGTGGTTCTGGGTCGTGGTGGCGGGAATCCTCGACCTCGGGCACTGGGCGGCCAGCGCGACGCAGCGCCGGCAGATTCCCGGCTACCCCGCCGCGCGCTGACGCCGGGTTCGCCGCTGGGCGGCCGGTCTTGCGGAGCAGGATCAGCGCGAGCGTCGCGGCCACGGCGTACGAGGCGGCCTGGACCTCGAGCAACGGCAGCGTGCCGACGGCGCCTTGCAGCAGGCCGCCGGCGAGCAGGCCGAGCGCCTGGCCGGTGGCCTGGGTCAGGCCGAACGCCGCGAAGGCGCTGCCCCGGCGGTCGTCGCGGGAAGCCCGTTGCAGCAGGCTGGTCAGGCCCGCGCCCATGAGTACGCCGGGCGCGCCGACGACGGCGAAGAGCACGGCGTAGACCGCGATGGTGTGCGTCAGGAACGACAGGTTCCATGTCAGCGCGGTGAGCAGGGCGAAGACGACGCTGCCGGTGATCGTGAGCCGGAAGATGTCGAGGCGCGCACCGAGCACGCCGAGCACGACGCCGGCGGCGATCGCCCCGATGGCCTGCACACCGCGCAGGACGCCGACGTCCGCCGCCGCCCCGCCGAGAACGTCGGTCACGAAGAAGACGAACAGCAGGACGAACAGGCCCTGGGCGACGGCGGCGGCGAACGCCACCACGATCGGCGCGCGGCTCGCCGGGTCGGCCAGCACACCGAGCAGGCCGCCGCGGGCCGGGCCGGGCGTCCCGGCCGTCCGCGACACGGATCCTCGCGGCAGGGTGGCGACCAGCACGGCGGCGACCAGGTAGGTCGCGACGTCGGCCAGGACGACACCGCCGAGCCCGGCGACGGCGAGCAGCACGCCGCCGAGCGGGCCACCCACGATCCGCCCGAGGTCGTTGTTGAGCCCGGCCAGGGCGTTCGCGGACACCACGCGGTCGGGTCCGACGAGCGCCGGCAACATCGCGTTCTTGGCGGGCTCGAAGAACGCGGCGAGGGTGGCGTGCGCGACGATCACGCCGTACAGCAGCGGCAGGTCGGACCGGTCGTGCACGGCGAGCAGCGGCAGCAGCGAGCCGGCCTGGGCCAGCATCGCGACGAGCATGACGAGCCGGCGCGGCACCCGGTCGGCGACGCGGCCCGCGACCGGCGCGAGCAGGACGGCCGGCGCCAGCTCGAGCAGGAACGCGAACGAGGTGCCCAGGGCCGATCCGGTCAGCTCGAGGACGACCAGCGGCAGCGCGATGAACATCAGCCAGTCGCCGGCGTCGGAGACCAGCCCGGCGATCCAGAGCCGCCGGAAGGCCGGCACCGCCAGGGCCGACGTGGTCACCGCCCGAATCCCGGCCGGGGAAAGGCCATGAGCGACAGATGGACGTGCTCGGCGTCCGCCGGGGCGTCGGTCCGGGTGGGCGCGAGGTACGGCCGTACCACGGCGTCGATCCGGCTCAGCACGGTGGCGAGTTCGTCCGGCGACAGGGCCAGGCCGAAGCTGGCGTGCGAGTCGACCTCGCGCCAGGGCTCGGGCAGATCGGGCTGGCGGCGCAGGTATTCGCGGGCGAGGTGGTGGTCCAGCTCCACGGCGGCGGCGAGCACGCGGCCGGCGCCGGCCGCGGCGTCGGGGGTGTCGGCGCCGACGGTGAACCCGGTGAGCGTGGCCCGCCACGGACGGGAGCGCCCGTCGCCGGAGTCGTCCGGCTCGACGAGACCGTGGGCCGCCAGTACCCGGAGGTGGTAGCTGCAGTTCGACGGCGTGTCCCCGACGGCCCGCGCGCAGGCGGAGGCCGTGGCCGGCCCGTCGAGGGAAAACCTGCAAGAGTCTTTCAGATCGGAGGAGGAGACGCCGTACGGACGAATTCCTCGACCGCGGCCCGGGCCGTGAAGGGGTCGGTGGAGAGCGCGGCCCGGGCCTCGGCCAGCCACAGCGCGGGATGGGTCACGTCGTCGTCGTGCGCGCGGAGACGGCCGATCGTCTCGGTAGTGTGCTCGCAGAAGCGGTCCAGCACCGCCGCCAGGTATTCCAGGTAGGCCGTGAACTGCTCGGTGGACAGCACGACGTCCGGGCCGGTGCCGGCGTCGTGTTTGGGGGCGGTCGCGGCGTACTCACGCACCGTCGCCGCGTCCAGGGTGAGCCGGCGGGCGCCGATCAGCCAGCGGGCCAGCTCGGCCGTCGCCTGGTCGGCACGGTCGGTCAGCCGCAGCGCCTGGCCGTAGGCGACCGACTCCAGATCCTGCCGCACCAGCTCGGTGGCCAGCTCGGCGAATTCGGTCGGGCCGCGATGCGCGTACACGTCGTAGAGCAGGCGGACGGTCCGGTTCAGATCCCGGGGGAGACCGCCGGAAAGGCAATGACAGAGCCACACGTACGGTTCGGGCAGGCGCAGCACGCGCTGCACCAGCAGCCGTCGCGTGTCGGCCAGGCCGAACCGGCGCAGCGTGAGAACGTCGTCGAACGCCGTGTCGAAAGTGGTCCGGGCCGACAGCGCCCGCCGGGCGAAACTCGACAGGGCGTCCTCGGAGACGGCCACCAGGAAGACGCAGCCGTCCACACCGAAGACGGCCTTGATGTCGTTGAGGAACTGCTCGGCCTGCTCCGCGCTGGAGATCTTGTCGAGTTCGTCGATGCAGATCACGACCCGGGAGTACGAGCGCCCGGGCCGGCTGCGCAGATGCAGGGCGACCAGGCCGAGAAAGTCGCGAAAATCGCCTACCAATTGGGGGTACGTGCGGACGTGCTCCGCCCGGGCCCGGGCCATCGAGCCGGTGAGGTCGATCGTGGGCGGCGCCTTGAGCGTGGTCCCGCGGGTCACCGTTAGCGTTTCCAGGTAGCGCAGGCGGCGCAGGTGCTGCCGGGCCAGGTCGACCACCGAGGTGTCCTGCGGCCGCCGCCGGCGCCGGATCAGCCGGAACCCGGCGTGGGCCAGCGGAACGAGCACGAGCAGCCCACCGGCCACCATCGCCACCGGCCGGGTGTGCTCGCGCAGCCAGGACGGCAGCTCGCTGGCGGTGCTCCACCAGTAGGCGGTGGCGACGACGGCGACCCCGGCGGCGCCCGAGACCCAGGGCCACCAGTGCCGGATCCGGCGGCGGGCGTGGCCGGGCTCGGTGGTGGCGTCGCCGGGCGGCAGGACCGCGAGGCAGAGCCGGGCGAACAGGTGCACCAGGAAGTCGCGGCCGTTGTAGTTGGTCGGGGCCGGCACGACCAGCATGAGGTTGTCGGCGCTGGAACCGATGCGCTGGTCGCCGAAGCGCCGCAGCAGAGTGGTCTTGCCGACGCCGCGCGGGCCGCTGATCCCGATCGCCGCCGTGAGGGTGGAGGCGAGCATGCGGCTGAGCCGGTCGCTCTCGTCGGTGCTGACGAACTGGACGCCCTCGGTGATGTCGCCCAGCCGGTCCACCGAGATGGGCGGCAGCGCGGTGTCGTAACTGCGCCGGGTCAGCGGTTCGACCTTCGCGCTGACCAGAGGCAGCACACCGAGGTCGACGACCGTGGCGGCCCACTCCTCCCACGCCCGTACGGCCAGACGCCGCGACGCCGCCGCCCACGGCGTCTCGTCGGCGGGCGGCCACCGGTGCATGTCGACCGACCGGAGGCCCTGAAGGCGCCGGAACCACGGCCGCGACCACCACCAGAGCACCCCCAGCACCACCGCGACGGCACCGGCGATCCGGGGCGCCATCAGCTGGTACGTGTCGTCGTCGCCCGGGATCGCCGAGGCCACGAGCGGGGTCGTCGCCAGTGAGGCTGTGACCCCGGCGACAATGAGGACAAGGAGGCATCGTGCGGCGACGGGGATCCACCGTGACCACCCCGGCGGGAAGATCGGGACCCGCAGGAGGCGCCCGAGCCGGCGCCGACGGACCCACTCTCGTGCCTCGGCCTCGTCCGGTTCCGCCTCCTGCTCCGCCTCGTGGGCGGCGATCCGGGCCAGGAGATCCCGCCGTGCGGTTTCCAGATGAGACAGGGTGACGGAGCCGACGATGATGAGGCCGACAAATCCGACCAGGACGCTCGGGTCGTACTGGTTCCACGCTCGCCTTACCATGGTCGCCACGGCGAAGGCCGCGACCGCGCCGGCCGCCCACCCGTAGGCGGCGGAGACGCGGGCCAGGCGCGGGACGCCGACCTGGGCCGTGTAGCGGGCGCGGGCGTCGGCCAGCCGGTCCCACTGCGCGGTCGCGGCGGCGGCCACGATCTCGTTGCTGTTGCGCAGTTCCGCCCCGATCTCGTCGCGAAGCCGGCCGACCCGATCGGCCTCGACCAGCTGGCGGACCGAGGTCTGCTCGAAGGCCCGTTCCACGAGAACGGCCCGGAGATGGGTGATCGCGGTGCCGGCCGGCGTCTGCCCGGGCGCGCGGACCACGTCGACCACTTCGCCCCGATCGGCCAGATACTGCTGCAGGGTCAGGTTGCGGAACTGGTAGGCGCCCCCGGCCTGGCGCAGCACGCCGCGCCGGTACGCGTCGTCGAGGAATCGCAACAGGCGGAACGGTGCGTGGCCGCGCCCCGCCAGCCAGAGGCGGCTCAGGAACAGGCGGTACGTGCCGGTGCCGGTCACGCCGACGAACGCGCCGGCCAGCGCCACCGCCGCGATGGCGCTCCAGCTGCCCGTGTCGGCCGCGGCGAAGGCGCCGACCGCCGTGCACAGCAGCGCGGCAAGTGCGGTGTAACTGGCGTCCCCGCGACTGACCGCCCGGGGTGAGGTCGCCCGGCGATCGTCGACCGGAATCCCGGTCGCCGCCTTCAGCGCCGTCATGACCGCGACACCGAGACCGACGGCCACCACGCTCGGCCAGGTGGCCGAACCCCCGAACACCAGTCCCACGCCGGTCGCGGCGCCGGCGGCGGCGACACCGGTCCAGAGCGGGCGCGGCATGAACGCGGCAAGGCGCAGGCCCGGTCCGATCACGCGGAACGGGGCCGGCTCGCCGGCACTGAGGCCGGTCAGCATGACAGCGATGAACAGGGTTCCCGCGAGCCACGTGCCCGGCGCCGGCACGGCGAGCCACCCCACGACCAGAGCGACGAAGGCGGCGGCGATGCCGTTCAGCCAGGCCGGTGCCGCCTTCGCCAGATCCGGCAGCGTGATGTCGGGGGATTGCCGTCCCTGCAACCAGGTGGCGAGCCACTCGAGCCACCGAATGGAGCCGGGCGACTCGTGGATCCGATCGTCCGTTGCGTAACTCGACAGGATGAAGCTGTCGAGCAGGTGGGCTTCGATGGCCCCGGCGGTCGGGAAGCGCGCCGTGTCCAGCAGCTCGCTCGGCGCGGAGTCCGCCCGCGAATAGATCGTGCGGAGCACCTGAAGGTAGGTGGGCCGGGACAGGACGGTGGCCAGCGGCCCTCGGGTTCCGGTCTGGATCGTGTCGATCAGAGGTGTCCAGCGCCGGTCGGAGGAGGGCACCGTGCGGGCGAGGTAGTCGGCGACGTCCTCACGCCGGAGCGGCAGCAGCGCCACGACGACGAACCCGGGGACCGGTCCCGAGCGGGCGACGGCCTCTTCGTACTCACGCCTGCGGCAGGTGACCACGATCGGCCAGCCGTGCACGCCGTACTCGTGGACCGACCGCAACGCCCGGGCCGGATCATGCTGCTCATCGAGGCCGTCGAGGATCGGCAGGATCTGGCCGATCACCACCAGGTGCCGTGCGACCGCCGGCGGCATGCCGTACCGCTCCACGAGGTGGCGCGTCACGAAGTCGGTCAGAGATTCCACGCCGGGATCCCAGGAACCGGCCGCGAGCAGGACCGGAACCCGATCGACGTCGTCGCGCGCGCGACAGAGGCTGAGGGTCAGGAGAATGGCGGCGACGGTCTTCCCGGTGCCCGGCTTGCCGACGATGGCCAGCTGGCCCGACGGCACGGTCCGCATCATCGCGGCGAGCTCGTCGCCCCGGGCGTACCCCTCGCGGCGCTCCACACGCCAGCCGGACGGCGGCACGATCATCGACCAGCGGATCGCGAGCGGGAACGGATCGTCGATACCGCGCGCCCTCACCTCTTCGGCCCAGACGCGCTCGACCATCACGGCGAGATCCGCGAGGTACTGCTCCGCCCGCATCTCCGGTGGTGCCAGCCTTTGCCTCACGCCAAGCATCATGGCGGACGGCGACGGCGTGGTCACCGGACAAAAGGTCGGTAGTGTTGCCCGGCATGGGAGTCAATCGTGAAGCCGTCGAATCGCTGAAAGTCGATCCCGCGGCGTCCGCCATCCACCGGTCGCTTGGCTTCTACTACGGCAACGACGAGCACGACGCGGCGCTGGACGCCTTCTACGCCCAGTTCGTCCGCCCCGGTGACCTGGTCTTCGACGTCGGCTCCCACGTCGGCGACCGCATCGGCAGTTTCCGCCGGCTCGGTGCCCGGGTGGTGGCGGTGGAACCGCAGCCGTTGTGCGTGCGCGCGATCCGTGAGATCTACGCCGGTGACCGGGACGTGATCCCGGTCGAGGCGGTGTGCGGGCCCGCCGAGGGCACCCTGCAGTTCTACGTCAATTCGACGAATCCCACCGTCTCGACCGCCTCCACCGACTTCGTCAAGGCCGCCGACGGCGCGTCCGGCTGGCAGGACCAGGTGTGGGACGAGCAGATGGAGGTTCCCGCGACCACCCTCGACCACCTGATCAAGACGTACGGCATTCCCGCCTTCACCAAGATCGACGTCGAGGGCTTCGAAGGCTCGGTCCTGGCCGGCCTGAGCCAGTCCCTGCCGGCGCTGTCGTTCGAGTTCACGACGATCGAACGGGCCGTGGCCGTGAACTGCCTCGACCGGGTCGCGGCGCTGGGCTTCACCACCTTCAACGTCGCCATGGGCGAGTCGATGACGCTCGAGTTCGACCGGTGGCTGTCCCGCGAGGAGATGGCCGCCCACGTGCTGGCCCTCCCGCACGAGGCCAACTCCGGCGACATCTACTGCCTGCCCTGAGCCGTGTCCGGGGCCGGCCGTGGGTGGGCCGACAGGGCCCGGCTGACCAGCTGCCGGACGGCGATGATGGCCACGATGGCCAGCAGCTGGGTGGCGGAGTTGGGCAGGGCCAGGCGGAGCAGGCCGGCGGCGAGCCAGAAGTCCAGGGCCGTCCGCAGGGCGGTCCTGAGGTCGCGGGTGGTGCCCAGGACCAGCACGCCGCAGACGAGCCCGGCGGTGACGCAGATCAGGGACGCGTACTGGATCAGCGTGGTCACTGTGCGGGCTCCCGCTTGGCCAGTTCGGCCCGTTCCTCCTTGATCTCGCGGCTCAGGAAGTAGTTGAGCGCGGTGCGGATGGCGGCCACCGCGGCCAGCTCGGCGATCTCCCGCAACGTCGGCGCGATAGCGGTGCGCAGGATGTCCGAGGCCAGCTGGAACTCCAGGCCGAGGGCGAGGAAGCGGCCCAGCTCCAGGCGTACCGGAACGAAGGCCTCCGCCCGCCTCTCCCGCAGGCCGACCACGACGAACCGGGCGAAGGCCACCATGGCCCCGACGAAGATGATCAGCGCTCCGGCCGCCTCGACCAGACGCACCATCAGGTCGACGGCCTCGGACAGCCAGCGCTCGCTGAAGATCTCGTTCATGCGGTCAAGGTAATACGCGGTGTACCAAGAAGACCTGAGGCTGGCCCTGTTCGAGGCGGCGGCCGGCGGCCGGCACCACGGCCGGGACGCCGGCCATCGGCCTCAACGTCGGCTGAGCCTGGCGGATCGCTACCCGCGGCGGGCCGTGCAGGAGGTGGTGGACCGGGCGGCCGGGTTGCTTTCCGAGGTCAAAGCCACCGTGGTGCGACGGGTGTCCTTCAGCCAGACCTCCACCGACGAGGTGCGGCCGGCCGGGACGCCGATCACGGTGCGGGGGAGCGAGGCGCCCGGGGCGGTGACGCGGAAGACGTCGGCGGCTCGGCCGGTGTTGCGGACGGGGATGGTGCAGCGAGCCCAGCCCGACTTGTCGGGGCGGGCCGTGTCCGGGTAGGCGCGGACGCCGCGGACGGCCGGGCCGGCGCCGTCGAGGGAGCGGACGGCCACCTCGTACGAAAGCACGCCCTTGCTGTTCCGCTTGCGGTCCAGGACGTAGAAGTGCAGGCGGTTGGCCGTGTCGACGTACTCGAAAGCGCTCCCGGAATTCGTGCCGGCGTGGAACAGGGCGTCGGAGAGCTGGCGGTAGTCGCCGATCGTCATCTTCTGCGGGGTGCCGTCGGGCAGGACGAAGTCGACCTTGTCGATGTCCTGCGGGTTGGCGTCGATCGTCCAGATGAAGGGGGCGGCGTCCTGGTTCTTCGTCTTGGCCAGCAGGACGCCGGAGTCGGGCGTGAACGAGTCGAAACCCATCCGGTCGACCACTTCGAGGGTGTAGTTGTCGTAGCCGCCGCCGTCGCAGAACGGGTCGGTCGCGGTGTCGCAGGCCGGGGACCGGTCGCCCCCGTCGAGGGCCACGTTGATGCCCACCGAGTCGACGGATCGGGCGGTCACGCTGGTCACCACGACGCCCGAGGCGGCCAAGGCGGATCGAGACAATTGGAGTACGTCGTCAGCTATGCCCAGCTTCATCTTGTTGCGCAGCATGTGCTGGGCGCCCATCGACGAACCGGACGTGCCGGGGATGAGCCAGCGACTGTGCGGGCCGCCCGGGCCGTTGAACGTGCCCCGGCTGAGCATCTCCCACGGGCCGCTGTAGTCGCGGCGGGCCGGCACGCTGTACGGGTTGTTGTAGTTGTCGCCGACGCCCAGGATGTGGCTGAACTCGTGCGCGTAGGTCGACATGCCCGAGCTCTCGGCCTGCAGCGAACTGCCCTGTGTCGCGTTCGGCCAGATGTTGGCCGACGCCTGCCAGGAGGTCCAGTCGACGTAGCGGGTGGCGTTCCAGTTCGGCAGGGCCGCGTCCGGCGGGCCCCATTCGTCGGTCACGTCCTGTCTGGTGGCGAACTTCATCGGCCCGAACTCCTGCCAGGTGGCGGACTCGTCCTGGCCGGCCGAGAGGAAGAAGACGAAGTCGTACTTGGCCGCCTCGGCCTCACCGACGGCGGCGATCCAGGCCGCGCGGGCGTCCGTACGCAGGTTGCGGTTGCAGACGTCGCCGGCCGGACAGCCCTGGCCGCGCTGCATCTGGGCCTCGATGCCGTATTCGTGGCTCTCGGCGGGCATCTGATAGACGCCGTACGCGCTGAGCTCGATCCCGAACCGCCCGTGCGAATCCTCCATCCAGTACTCGTGGATGGTGTGGCCGCGGTTGAGCCGGCCCGGCTTGTTGAGGAAGTCCTGGTAGAACCGCGGAACTTCGGACCGGTCCAGATTCTGTACGCCGGACGGGTTGCCGTAGATCGTGGAGTTGGCGGGCTGGGTGACGACGAACGGCTGGTTCGGGTAGTCGACGAGCACGAGGGCGCCGTTGAAGTTGCGCTCCGACCCGCGTACGGCCGGGTCGGCCCAGTTCGTGCCCGGCACCGGCTTGTAGTCCGACCAGGTCATGGTGTCGGGCAGTTCGTAGCGCTGGGGGTCGATCGGTGGCGGCCCGCCTCTCTTGCTCAGCGCGGCCGCCTCCTCGACCTGCCACGGCTGGGTCTGCGGCCAGTGCCGCATGCGCCAGGGCGTGTCCGGATCGACATCACCGGGCGGCGCCGCCGAGGCCGGCGTGGCGGTGAAGAGGCCGGCCAGAGCCAGCACCAGAACGGACGTTGCCGAGACCACGCGCCGCGCACTCGTCATCCCGCCATCCTGACAAAGCAATAGATCAATATCAATAAGTACGTACGGGGAGACGCGCGTCACGTGTCACGACCGCTACTCTACGTCGACGCGTTCATCCCCGACGAGGGCGAAACCGTCTCCCAGATCCTCGGCGGTTCCGGCTCCGCGTTCGACGTCCCCGACCCGACGACGGTCTTCGACATCGCCGGCCACCCGGGCGCCCCGAGGGCGACGCGGAAGCCTTCTCGAAGCCGGCGACGGTGCACAGTTCCTTCGCCCAGGACCTCCCCGAGCCGGACCGGTGGCTGATCGCGGCCGGCCCCCCAAGCCGCCATCGACACGATCCTGGCCGCAGCCGCCCACGCCACCGAGTAACCCCACGGGCCACCGTCACCGCCCCACCCCCGGGGCCGGTCACCCTCGGATTGCCCCGTCCCGGGCCGGCCGCTCCCCGGGCTGGTTGATGCCACATTCCTCGGCGCGACGCAGGCGGTAGGTCTCGGGGTCGAAGGTGGCGGCCGCCCTTCGACCCTTTGGCTTTGCGGCGGGCATCTTGGTCGGACTTGCTGGGATCGCTTGGCTGGATGTCGTGCTTTCGCGGTTGCCGCGGGACGCCGGCTCGCTCTGTACGCCGCCGGGCGATCTTCTGACAGTGGCCGGTCGAGTCGTTTCGCCCCGCTCCGCACGAGGCCTCCGGTCGGGAGCGCTCCCAAGCAAGGGTGATTCATGCCATCATCTATTGACGGATGTCGATGATGAGCGTGAAGGAGATCGGCATGAGGGTTGGTCGCATGCTGCTCGTTCTGGTTGTCGCGCTCGCCGGGGGTGGTCTGGCCGGTGTGCCGCCGGCGGCGCGGGCGCAGGCCGTGCAGGTCCAGTCGTCGGAGGCGGAGGCGGAGGCGGGGCAGCGGGTTGGCTATGACGCGTACTCGGTGATGGTTGGTGGGCGGCGGGTGCTGGTTCAGGCGGCTGAGTTTCACTATTTTCGGCTGCCCAGTCCGGAGCTTTGGCGGGACATTCTCGAGAAGGAGAAAGCGGCCGGCTTCAACGCTGTCTCGGTCTACTTCGACTGGGCGTTCCACTCGCCGGCGCCGGGGGTTTACGACTTCGGCGGTGTTCGGGATGTGGATCGGCTGCTTCGCACCGCGGCGCAGGTGGGGCTCTACGTCATCGCGCGGCCCGGGCCGTACATCAATGCCGAGACCAGTGGCGGTGGCTTTCCGGGATGGCTCAAGCTTGTGCCGGGGCGGGCCCGCAGCAGTGCGCCGGGCTACACCGCCGCCTACCGGGAATGGCTCGGGCAGATCAATCCGATCATCGCCCGGCATCAGGTCACGCGGGGTGGGCCGGTGCTGCTCTACAACGTCGAGAACGAATATGCGGTGAACACCGACGCCGCGTACATGCAGGATCTTCAGGACGTCGCCCGCGCGGATGGCATCGACGTTCCGATCACCACGAACCTGTGTTGTGACGCGGCCTCGTGGACCTCGACCTGGGCCTCGGGGGACGGCGCCGTGCAGATCCCGGGTGTGGACGATTATCCGCAGTCCTTCGACTGTGGCAACGCGGCGACCGTCTGGGGTGCCTGGGGTGCGGGAATCACCGAGCGGGTCCGCGAGGACGCGCCGGTGTTCGCCGCCGAGTACCAGGCGGGTGCGATCGATGTGAACAACGCGGGGTACCAGGCCTGCCGGGAGCTCACCGGTGTGGCGTACACCCGCTATTTCCCGAAGAGCAACCTGATCGCCGGCGGGGCCACCGCGTTCAGCCACTACATGGGCTTCGGCGGTACGAACTGGGGGTGGCTGGCCCAGCCCAACGACGTCTACACCTCGTACGACTACGGCGCCGCGATCACCGAGGCGCGGCAGCTCACCGCGAAGTACGACGAGTACAAGCGGCAGGGCTACTTCCTGCACGCCGTGGCCGGCTCGCTCACCCGGACCGATCCGGTCGCCGCGCCGGCGGCGGCGGGGCTGGAGACGCTCGCGCGCGCCAACCCGGACGACGGCGCCCAGTTCGTGCTGGTGCGCAACCCGGGGACGGCGGCCGTGTCGAGCAGCCTCGGCTGGGGCCGGTACGCGTTTCCGGTGACGCTCCCCGGGCACGACGCCAAGGTTCTGGTCGGCGGATACGCGCTCGGCGGTCAGCGGCTCGTGGCGTCCACTTCGGAACTGCTGACGCACGAGGCGATCGGTGGGCGGGATGTCGCGGTGCTCCACGGCGGCCAGGGCACGCCGGGTGCGACCGTCCTGCGGTACCCGTCCCGGCCACGGGTGACCGTTCTCGAGGGGCGGGTCGCCTCGGTCTTCGACGCCGCGAGTGGCGACCTGCGGCTCGACTACAAGCACAGCGGACTGGCCCGGGTGCTGATCGACGGCGGTGGGCGACGGCCGCTGCTGCTTCTGCTCGGCACCGCCGCCGCCGCGGCCTCGTTCTGGCGGGCCGACACCGCCGCCGGGCCGGTTCTGGTGCGGGGCACGGCGTTGCTGCGGTCGGCCACCGCGACCCCGGGGGCCGTGGCGCTGCGCGCCGACACGGCCGCGGCCGGGCCGGTCGAGGTGTTCGCCGTCGGGCGCGCGGTGACGGTCGACGGCGTGCCGGTCGCCACCCGTCGTACGCCGAGCGGGTCGCTGCTGGGCCGCCTGCCCGGGCCGCGGCCGGTCGTTCTGCCGGCGCTCACCGGATGGCGGCAGCGCGCCGAGGCGCCCGAGGCCGCGCCCGGCTTCGACGACTCCGGCTGGACCGTGGCCGGCAAGACCACCAGCCTGAGCCCGTTCGTGCCGCTCACCCAGCCGGTGTTGTTCAGCGACGAGTACGGGTTCCACACCGGCAGCGTCTGGTACCGGGGACGGTTCACCGCCACCGGCGCCGAGACCTCCGTGTCACTCAACGCGATCACCGGCAAGCGTGGCAACTATCTGGTCTGGCTGAACGGGCGCTATCTCGGCTCGGCCGCCGGCGGAGTCCAGGCCGACTCCGACGCGCCGGCCAATCCGTCGCCCGGGGCGGGGGAGTTCGCCGTACCGGATGGTCTGCTCAAGCCGGGCGCTCCGGCCGTGCTGTCGGTGCTGGTGCAGAACATGGGCCACAACGACGACTGGACGGCCGACGACAACCGCTTCCGGCAGCCGCGCGGGCTCGTCGGGGCCCGCGTCAACGGCTCGGCGGCGCCGGTGACGTGGCGGATCCAGGGCACCGCCGCGATCGATCCGGTGCGCGGGGCTCTGAACAACGGCGGCCTGTACGGCGAGCGGGCCGGCTGGACCTTGCCGGGCTACGCCGACCACAGCTGGCCCTGGGCCGGCGCCGCACAGGGACCCGGCGTCACCTGGCTGCGCACCGCGTTCTCGCTCGACCTGCCGAAGGGCCAGGACACCTCGGTGGTGCTGCGCTTCGACGGGGCGCCGCCGGCCGGATACCGGGCGATCCTCTACCTGAACGGCTGGCAGCTCGGCCAGTACGGGGCGGCCATCGGCCCGCAGACCGACTTCGTCCTGCCGGCCGGCCCGCTGCGTCACAACGGCCGGAACACCTTGGCCATCGCGGTCATCGCCACTGAACGGAGCGTCGCGGCCACGCCCACCCTGGCAGTCGCGGGCCGCGACAGCTGAGAATGACCCGTCCCACACTGTGGAACGGGCTATTGAGGCGATGCGGTAATCGGTAGCGTCACCGCCGCGGTTGTATTGACGAGGATCTTTGATCGTCGGTACTGGGGCGCCGACCTAAGTGGATGGATTGTATCCATGACTAGGTTGCGGGGGCGCCGGTCGGTGATGGCACTTGCCGTCATCGCGTTGAGCGTCAGCCTCATGGCAGTTCCGGATCCGGCCCGTGCGGTCGAACCCGAAGAGACGCCGGTCGACCGGGCGCGAGTCGCCGCGCTGTGGATGAACGGCGGCCCGATGGTCAAGCCCGCCGCCGAGGCGGCGTTGCTGGGTAGTGACGACGACGTCCGGGCGTTCGTCGGCCGGCTCGAGGATCTGCAATCCGTCGACGAGCGCGTTCTGGCTCTGGGAATCTACTCCGGTGGGGGTCCCGCGGTGCGCGCCGCGGCCCTGAAGGCCCTCGACACCGACACGATCGAGACCTTCCTCCAGACCGGATGGCAGGAATCGCTGCACACCGACCAGCGGGTGCGGGTCCAACAGGTGATCGCCGCGGGCGGGCCCCAGCTGAAGGCGGCCGGGACGGCGGCGCTCGACGCCGACACCGCGTCGCCGCTGCCCGCCCTCAACATGACCGACGAGCCCGAGGGTCCGCTCGACGAGTTCCTCCGCACGGGCTGGCGCGACGCCGACGAGCTCGACAAGCGGATCCGCGTCTCGCAGATCTACGCCAAGGCGGTGACCGGATCCAACGTACGCCGGATGGCGCAGCGTGCCCTGGACGACGGCTCGGCCGACGCCCTCGCCGGCTTCATCGACAGCGGATACGCCGTCGCCGCCGCGTGGGACGAGGAAGCCGCCGCGGTCACCGACCTGGCGGCCGCGGCCGAGACGGCCAGCGCCGAGGCCCGCAACCAGAACGAACGCGCGCAGGAGGCGGCCGATCAGGCCCGGAAGGCCGGCGCCGAGGCCAAGAAATCGGCCGAGGCCGCCCTGGCCGCGATGGACAGCGCCGGTGACAACCTCACCAAGGCGGCCGACGCCGCCAACCGGGCGGCCTCCGCCGCTGAGCAGGCGGCCAAGACGGCCCAGAAGGCGCTCGCCGCCTCGGACGCGGCGGTCATGGCCGCCCGGGCCGCGGCCGCCGCGGCCGCGCGGGCCATGACCCAGGCCTCGTTGGCGCGCCGGGCCGCCAACCGCGCCAACAAAGCCGCGGCCGACGCCGCGGTCGACAAGAAGAACGCCGCGAACGCCACGAAGATGGCGACCGCCGCCGACCTCGCCGCCAAGGCGGCCGAGGACAGCGTGGGATTCCTGCAGAGTGCGCTGATCCTTTCCACCAGCGCGTCCATCGGCTGGGCCCAGCAGGCCGAGGCCGACGCCACCATCGCCATCCAGGCCGCCGAGTCCGCTCTGGCCAAGGCCAAGCAGGTCGGTGTGAACGTCGCCGCGGCCGAGGCCGCCGCGAAACGGGCCCATGCCCAGGCCGACCGGGCACGGCGGGCCGCGAACGCGACCCGCAAGTACGCGGCCGTGGCGGTCGAGGCCGCGAACACCGCCATCGACGCCGCCACCAAAGCGGCCGCCGACGCCCGCGCCGCGGCCGATCGTGCTCTCGACGCGGTCGCCCACGCCGGCGACGCCACCCGGGCGGCGCAGACATCGACCGACGCCGCCAACGCCGCCGTGAGGTCCGCGGAGGCTTCGGTGAGTGCCGCGACCAAGGCCTACGACATCTACGCGGCGGGCCGGGCCGCCGACGCCGAGCGCATCGCCGTCGTCGACTCGCAGGGCGCGGCGGCGGCCAAGGCCGGGCTGGCCATCTACGAACACTACGAGCAGTCGGCCGCCTGGAACGCACGCGAGGCGGCCAAACGCGACGCGCGGACCAACGAGTTGATCGCGCAGGTCCGCAGCCCGCTGACCGCGCGGCCGGAGGCGGTCGTCGCGGCTCGCCGGGTCGCGATGGCTCTCGCGACCGGCAGCGGGCCGCACACCAGTGAATCGGCCCGGGCCGCCCTCGGCGACACCGACGACGAGGTCCTCGACTTCGTCCGGACCGGCATCGACGTCGCGGCCGCCGTGGACGACCGGGCCACGGTGACGGCGATGGCGTACGACAAGAACCCGAATCTGGCGGCGGCCGCGCTCAAGGCGCTGGAGGGCACGGACGCCGACGTGGCCCTCTTTCTGAGGGACCAGAACTATCCGGAACGGGCCACCGACGACCGGGTCGCGGTCGGCCGGATCCTGGCCAAGGCCCAGAACGACAACAACGTCGTCACGGTGCGGGAGGCGACCAAGGCGCTCGACGGCGACGAGGCCGCCGTACGGGCCTTCGTCGAGTCCGGGCAGTACGACGCGGCCCGGACCGACGCCCGGGTCAACGTGAACAAGCTCCTCGCGCAAACCTCGCCCGGCACGAATCTGTACGCCGCGGCCCGGAACGCGCTCGACGGCCCGCCCGGAATGCTCCAGGATTTCCTGAACTCCGGCCGGCACGCGGCCGCGCAGGCCGACTACGACACCGCCCGGCACGACCAGGAGATGCAGGCCCTGCTGGCCCGGGCCATCAGCGCGGCCTGGATCGCCACGCAGAACGCGCAGGAGGCGCAGTCCGTCGCGGCCAAGGCACGTGGCAGCGCCAACGAGGCCAACGCCTGGGCGGCCAAGGCCATCACCTCCGGAACCACCGCGATCGGCCATGCCACGAAGGCCGCCGAATGGGCCGGGAAGGCGGAGACGTCGGCGAAGAACGCCATCTCCTCGGCCGACACGGCCACCGCGGCGGCCGAGCGCGCGGAGGCCGCGGCGGCGGACGCCACCCGCTCGGTGGCGGTGGCCCATGCCGCCTTCGCCAGTGCACAAGACTCGGCCGGCGAGGCGATCGGCGCCGCCCGGCGCGCCCGGGACGCGGCCATCGCGGCCGGCCAGGAGGCCAACGCGGCCATCGGCGTCTACAACGCCATGGTCAAGCGCGTCAACGATCGTCAGAAGAAGATCGAGCAGGCACACATCGAGGCGCTACAGGAACAGTTCCGGGAGTGCCTGAGGGACGCCGGTCCCATCCCGGAGAAGATGGGGCGCTGCCTCCAGGTCTATGAGCCGACCGACATGAAGATCGCCCGCGCCAGTGAGAACCGCAAGTTCTGCGACCTGATGGACCCGTCCGGCAGCGACTACCACCGCAAATGTGTGGCCGACACCTTCAATCCGATGTTCGGGTCGAACCGAGCGTTCGACATGATCGAGTCGGAGATGCTGTACGTCCAGGCCGGCAGCATCGCCGTCGGTGGCATGACGGCCATGGTCACGCTGGCCCTCGGCTGCGCGGCTCTCTGCGCCGCCGGGGCCGCCGTCCTCGGCGGTGCCGAGGTCAGCATGGGCGTCGGCGGTCTCTTCGGCGTCTGGATCGAGGAGCAGGCGATCGCCTGGGCCGCGGGCTCAGCCCTCACCATGGTCGGCGGGGCCCGGCTGATCAACGAGCTCAAGGGGTCCATCGGCCGCATCCGGGTCCCGGCCGCACTGGAACGGGTCGGCTTGCCGGCCAAGATTCTCGAATCCAACTTCGCCCGCATGGTCGTCGGCGGACTGACGTGCAAGGGGAACAGTTTCACGGCGGACACGCCCGTCCTGATGGCCGACGGGTCGAGCCGGGCGATCGCGGCGGTGCGGGTGGGTGACCGTGTCCTGGCCACCGATCCGGGCACCGGGCGCACCGAGCCGCGGGCGGTCACCGACCTGATCGCCGGATCCGGCGCGAAGGACCTGGTCGACGTCAGCACCGCCGGCGGCACGGTGACGGCCACCGTCAACCACCCGTTCTGGGTGGCCGACCCCGGCGAGTGGCGCGACGCCGGCACGCTCGCCCCCGGACAGTGGCTCCGGACCAGCAGCGGGACCTGGGTTCAGATCACCGCGGTGCGCCCGCACACCGCCGTCACCACCGTCCACAACCTCACGGTCGACGGACTCCATTCGTACTACGTCCAGGCCGGCGCCACCTCGCTCCTGGTCCACAACGACGTTCCCTGCCTCAAGCCGCTGGCCCTGGGCTACAAGAAATTCGGGGTTTACGACTGGGCACGGAAGCTGCGGTACGACCACTTCGAGGGGAACGGGAACTGGCAGGATGAGGTCAACGTGCGGCTCCGGGCCTCCGGCGCTCCGCCGATCAACGTGCTCATGTCGGGTTTCGAAGGCGGCCTGACCTCGCAAATCGGCCCGTTCGATCAGTTCCTGACAATGGCCTTCAAAGGCGCCAAGCCGCTGCGTATCGAAGACGTTCCGCCGGAGCGCTACCACCTCTACGCGGACGCCACCCAGGCCGAGATGTTCGCCATGGTGAAGGCCTTCTACGACTTTTCGAAAGGCGGCGTCGGCCGGGAACCGTGGAAGAACATCAAGTTCTTCACGAACGAGACGGACGTCGCCGCCCCCTTTCCGACGATCGACTGGTGGAACGCGGTGAAGCTTTACGGCAAGGGAGACCAGACCATGATCAATCAGCTGAACCATAAGTGGAAGAGCAAGCTCGACGGAGCCCGGTACGACTTGGAACTCGAGGCGGGAACCGTATGAGCGACGCATCGGTGTCCCCGATCGACACCCACCTCTATCCGGATCTCGCCGAGCAGGGCGGCCTCGGACCGGCCTGGCGCAATGCGGCTCGGCGGGCCGGTGTCGACCTCGAGGAGATCTCCTGGCCCGACGATTTCTTCCGGCTGAATTACGCGTCGGTCGCGACTGCGAGCGGCCGGATAGATCTGGCGACTGCCGCGAACCGGCGGGTGTTCAGCATGAACGTCAGCGTCGACGGCCGGCCCCGGTTGTGGGGCGGCAGCGACGACCTGGAACTGCTGGCCCGGGCCGCCGCCGCTTGGCGGGACGGCAGCACGATCCGGGAGATGATCGCCGCCTTCCCCTTCCTGGAGACCAGCCGCTTCGAGCAGGCCCGCGAGGACGGCAACCTGCTCGACGTGCTCTGGGAGTTCCATCTGGGGGACCCCGGCTACGAGACCATGCGGCCGGTACTGCGGGCTGCCCACGACGATCCGCGCCTGAGCCGGCTGTACCCGTCGGTGACGCACGAGACGCTCGCACGCTTCACCGTCGATCCCGATGACCGCGAGAACGGTCAGGTCGCCATCTGGCACCACGCCGGTCGCTACGAGGTCGAGACATCCTGGCAGGCCACCACTCGGCCGGCGGCGACGCCGGCCGAGGCGGTGCGCCTCGCCTCCGTCGAAATTCCCGACACCTACTGATCCATGGGAGAGAAATTGACGAAGACTCCGGCGAGGGCGGCACTGACCGCCGCTCTCATGCTCCTCGGCCTCGCGGTCGTACCGGCCAGCGCCCGGGCGGTCACCGGTGACACGGTCGATGCCACTGCCGACTACGTCCAGCCGCTAGTGGTCGGCGACGGGGCGAAGGCCGAGAACTTCTTCGGCTGTACGGCCAGTCAGATCGAGCGCGACTATGCCCTGACCACGGCTACCTGCCTGCGGGCGAGCGGCGCCGCACCGGCCACCGACGGCTCGGCGCCGCTGCGCCTGACGACGTTCGGCCGGTACCAGGTTCTCAGCGTGGGATTCCACCCCACCCGCGACGTGGCGCTCCTGCATCTGGACCAGGGCAACCTAGGCCCGACCACATCCTCGGTGCAGCTGGCCGGCACGCCGGCGGCCGCCGGGGAGACGCTGAGCGTCCTCGGCGCCGGTCGTACCGGCACGCAATGGCTCCCGAACGGGCCGCATTCCGGCTCGTTCGCGGTGCAGTCCGCGGGTGACACCGTCACACTCACCGCGACCGGTGACGCGAGCGTCTGCCCGGGCGATGCGGGCGGACCGGTCGTGCGTACCGTGTCGGGCGTACCGACGCTGGTCGCGATGGTCACCACCGCGGCCCCGGCCGGATGTCTCGGCTCGGCGGCGGAACAGGGCCATGCCGCCACCGCGGTCCGCGTCGACGACCTCGGCCTCTGGATCAAGAGCCGGACGGGCCACACGAGCTTCGAGGCCACGGATCCGGCTGTCGTGCCCAACATCTCCGCCGGCGCCGGCATGATCTACAACGTCGGTGGTGTGATCGCCTCGGTGAGCGGGCCCGAGCTCGGGATCCGCACGCAGCGGGCGCGGACCGGCACGCGGTCCGTCCTGTACTCCGGCAAGGACCTCAGCAGCATCTCGTCCTACGCCCACCTCAAGCTCGCCTCGACACCGAACATCCTGGTCGACGGCCGGACGGTACTCGAATACTCGATCTTCCCGGAGGGCGGCTCGGGCAGCCTGGCCACCGGTAACAACAGCACCTGCGTGGCCATCGATCTCGAATTCACCGACGGCACGAGGCTTCGTTCCCTCAAGGCGACCGCGAGCAACGGCGTCGACATCCATCCCTCCAAGCAGTGCGGCCACCTCACCCTCAACACCTGGAACCACGTGCGGGTGCAGATCGGCCGGGTTGCCGCCGGCAAGCGGATCAAACAGGTCAACGTCGCCTACGACCAGCCGGCCAACCTCGGTGGCTACCGCGGCTTCATCGACGACGTCACGCTTTACCACGGTTGCGTGGCCGTCGGCGGAACCCTGTGCGCCCTCAACAACGGCGTCATCGGGAGCGGAAGCACCACTGAGCCGGCGGACCCGGCAAGTGTCTCCTTCGACGACCCGGCCCCGGTGGCCGAGCAGTCGATGGTGGACAACATGGCCTACCCCGGTGCAGAGAGGATCCTCGCCGAGCAGAAGGTGAAGCTCATCTCCGGTGACGGGCGGCTGCTGCTGGCGGACTGCTCGGTGCCGAAGACCGGCCCGTACGAGTACATCCGGCTGCGGACGTCGGATCTGACCGTCGGTACCAAGGGTCAGCTCTGCTTCGACATCGACCGGACGGTGAAGTTCGGGCGGGGGAGCGCGACGGCCATGCTCAAGCTGGAAGTGCCCGGGGCGTACGCGATTCGCAGCGACGGCTACGAGGACGGCGTCGGATCCAACATCAACGTGGTCTGGAAGACCAAGGACACGGCCCCGCAGAAGGCGTCGGTGCCCCAGAACGGCTACCTGTCGATCGGCATCGCCGCACCGGACGGCTCGGGAGTGCCGGCCACGGTGCTTCAGCTCCTGGTTCTGCCCTAGATCACCCGTGGGATGCCGGCCCGCCGAGAGGCGCGGGCCGGCGTTCCCGCGCCGGAACGGAGGCGAAGTTGACCTTCAGTTACCTAACCGTTACACGCTGAACCCTTGCTTGAAACGTTGTGCAGGACTCAAGTTTGTACAAGCAATAAACAAATCTCGATGCGGGATGGCTATTCGGCGGGCCGGACCGACTACAACGGACACAAGGAGAATCTGTGCCCCGTCGACGCCTTCGACAAGTGCTCACCGCCGTCCTCTCCTCCTGTGCGGTTCTGGCCGCCACTCTGATCAGCGCGCCGGCCGCCTCCGCGGCCCCGGATGTCGCCGCCGCCGAGCCGTACTCGGTGCTCGTCTTCTCCAAGACCGCGGCCTTCCGGCACGATTCCATCCCGGCCGGCATCGCGGCCATCAAGAAGCTCGGTGAGGACAACGGGTTCACCGTTGACACGACCGAGGACGGCGCCGCCTTCACCGACGACAATCTGGCCAAGTACCGGGCGGTCGTCTGGCTTTCCACCACCGGCGACGTTCTGGACGCCGGGCAGCAGGCGGCCTTCGAGCGCTACATCCAGGCCGGCGGCGGGTACGCCGGCGTGCACGCCGCCTCCGACACCGAGTACAGCTGGCCCTGGTACGGCAAGCTGGTCGGCGCCTACTTCAACAACCACCCGGCCAACCAGCAGGCCACGGTGAAGGTCGAGGACCACGCGCACCCGTCCACCGCCTCGCTGCCGGACCGCTGGTCGCGCTTCGACGAGTGGTACAACTTCCGCACCAACCCCCGCGGCGACGTGCACGTGCTGGCCAGCCTGGACGAGTCCAGCTACAGCCCAGGCACCGGCGCGATGGGCGCCGACCACCCGACGGCCTGGTGCCGCGACTACGACGGCGGCCGGGCCTGGTACACCGGCGGCGGTCACACCAACGAGTCGTACGCCGATCCGCAGTTCCTCTCCCACCTGCTCGGCGGCATCCAGACCGCGGCCGGGGTGGTCGAGGCCGACTGCGGCGCCTCGCTGACCCCGAGCTTCGAGAAGGTCGCCCTCGACGGCAACACCAGCAACCCGATGGAGCTGGACATCGCCGCCGACGGCCGGGTGTTCTATGTGGAACGTGACGGGCGCGTGCAGATCATCAAGCCCGACACCGGCCGTACGGTGACCGCTGTCGACCTTGATGTCTTCACCGGCAACGAGGACGGGCTGATCGGGATCCGGCTCGACCCCGACTTCAAGGACAACGGCTGGGTCTATCTGTACTACGCCCGCAACGAGAGCACACCGCGCAACCTGCTGTCCCGGTTCACCGTCACCGGTGACACCATCGACGTGGCCAGCGAGAAGGTCGTGCTCCAGGTCGACACCCAGCGCAACACCTGCTGCCACGCCGGCGGCAGCATGACCTTCGACCGTGACGGCAACCTCTACCTGGCCACCGGCGACAACACGAACCCGTTCGAGTCGGACGCGTACACGCCGATCGACGAGCGGGCGGGCCGGCAGGACTACGACGCCCAGCGGTCCGCCGGCAACACCAACGACCTGCGCGGCAAGGTGCTGCGGATCCACCCCGAGGACGACGGGTCCTACACCGTGCCGGCCGGCAACCTGTTCCCGCCGGGCACCGCGAAGACGCGGCCCGAGATCTACGGGATGGGCTTCCGTAACCCGTTCCGGATCGGGATCGACCCGAAGACCAACACCCTGTACGTCGGCGACTACGGCCCCGACGCCAGCACCACCAACCCGAACCGCGGCCCCGAGGGCACCGTCGAGTGGAACATCGTCGGCAAGCCCGGCAACTACGGGTGGCCGTACTGCACCGGCGCGAACTACGCCTACAACGACTACCAGTTCCCGTCCGGGCCGAGCGGCGCCAAGTTCGACTGCGCGGCGCCGAAGAACGACTCGCCCAACAACACCGGCCTGACCGACCTGCCGCCGGCCATCGCGGCCACTGTGGACTACGACTACGGCGGCAACCCGCGCTTCCCCGAGATCGGTGGCGGCGGCGCGCCGATGGCCGGTCCGGTCTACCGGTACGACGCCGCGCTGAACTCCGACCGCAAGTGGCCGGCCTACTACGACGGCAAGGCCATGTTCGGCGAGTGGAACCAGTCGAAGATGTACACGATGCAGGTCACCGAGGACGGCAAGTCCCTGGTCGACATCAACCAGCTGCTGACCGGCATGAGCTTCATCCGGCCGATGGACTTCGAGTTCGGCCCGGACGGGGCGCTGTACCTGATCGAGTGGGGCAGCGGCTTCGGCGGCAGCAACGACGACTCCGGCGTCTACCGGATCGACTACGTCGCCGGCGACCGGGCTCCGATCGCCAACGCGAGCGCCACCCCGACCTCCGGGCCGGTGCCGTTGACGGCGAAATTCTCCAGCGCCGGCTCCCGTGACCCGGACGGCGGTGCGCTCACCTACGCGTGGACGTTCGG
Organism: Actinoplanes sp. NPDC048988; assembly: GCF_043197815.1. Lineage (NCBI taxonomy): Bacteria > Bacillati > Actinomycetota > Actinomycetes > Micromonosporales > Micromonosporaceae > Actinoplanes > Actinoplanes sp. NPDC048988. Next base: position 240,223 of record NZ_JBICTW010000006.1, read on the forward strand.
CGACGGCGGCACCTCGGACGAGGCCAACCCGACGCACACCTACACCAAGGCCGGCAACTACAACGCGCAGCTCACCGTCACCAACCCCAAGGGCCGTACGGCGGTGGCGAACGTGCCGGTGACGGTCGGCAACACCGCGCCGACGGTCTCCATCGAGTTCCCGCCGGACGGCGGCTTCTTCGACTGGGGCGACCAGGTCAAGTACACGATCAAGGTGACCGACCCGGAGGACGGCACCATCGAGTGTGACCGGATCCAGTTGCAGGTGCTGCTCGGCCACGACGAGCACGCCCACCCGCTGGAGCAGCACACCGGCTGCACCGGCACCGTGCAGACGGCGCTGGCCGCCGGCCACGGCGCCGAGGCCGACGTGTTCGCGGTCTTCGAGGCCACCTACACCGACAAGGGTGGCGAGGGCGGGGCGGCCCCGCTCACCGGCCGCGCCATCGAGCAGTTGCAGCCCAAGCGCAAGCAGGCCGAGTACTACACGGCCACCGGGCGGGTGCCCGGCAGCACCGGCGGCGGCGACGCCGGCGTGCAGCGGGAGACCACCACCGACACCGCCGGCGGCGGCCAGAACATCGGCTTCATCGAGGACGGCGACTACTGGTCGATCGACCCGGCCAGCCTGACCGGCGTCGACTCGATCCGCTTCCGGGCGGCCTCGGCCGGGAACGGCGGCCAGATCGAGATCCGGTCCGGTGCCGCCGACGGCCCGCTGGTCGCCACGGCGACCGTACCGGGAACCGGCGGATGGCAGACCTACGCCGACGTCACGGTCCCGGTCACCGCCGCCGACACCGAGTCCCTGTTCTTCGTCGCCCAGGACCCGGCCGGCGGCGCGGGATCGCTGTTCAACCTCAACTGGATCGACTTCCTGGGCCGGGGCGTCACCGAGAACGCACCGCCGGCGGTCAGCGCGACGGCGACGCCGGCCGGCGGCACCGCGCCGGTCACGGTCGCCTTCGACGGCACGGCGACCGACGCGGAAGGCGACACCCCGCTGACGTACGCCTGGGACTTCGGTGACGGTGGCAAGGCCGACACTCTGGACGCCAGCCACACCTACAACGCGCCGGGGAACTTCACGGCCACGCTGACCGTCACCGACAAGCGCGGCGCCAAGGCGTACGTCAATGTGCCGGTCAAGGTCGAAGCGCCGAGCACGTCCTGCTTCGGGGCGCGCTCGGACGACTTCGTGGGCGACTCGCTGAACCGCACACGCTGGTCGGTGGTGCGGGAGAACCAGACCTTCTCGGTCGGCGGCGGATCCCTGCGGCTGCCCACCATGGCGGGCGACCTCTACGGCAACCGGAACGACGCGACCAACCTGATCCTGCAACCGGCGCCCACCGGCGCCTGGCAGGCCACCACGAAGATCACCCTGCCGGTCACCGCGAACTACCAGCAGGCCGGTCTGATCGTGTACGGCGACGACGACAACTACGCCAAGCTCGATCTGCTCTTCAACGGCGCCCGCACGGTCGAGTTCATCCGGGAGACCGCCGGAACGCCACGCAACGAGAGCGGCGACAGCACGGCGGCGCCGGTCGGTGACACCTTCTACCTGAGGCTGATCAGCGACGGCACGAACCTGACGGCGCAGGCGTCGGTCGACGGGCAGAACTTCACGGCGGTCGGCCGGGCGGCCGCGCTGGCCGGCATCGTAAACCCGCGGGTCGGGGTGTTCGCGCTCAACGGCGGCACCACCGCGCCGGTGGTGGACGCGGCGGTCGACTGGTTCCAGATGACGCCGGACGAGCCGGCGGAACCCGTCACGCCGTCGGACGAATTCACCGGGGCGGCCCTCGACAAGTGCCGGTGGAACGCGGTCGTCCGGGAGGACCCGACGGCGTACCGGATCGCCGACGGTTCCCTGCGGATCGACACACCGGCCGGTGACATCTACGGCGGGGGCAACACCGCGCCGAAGAACTTCATCCTGCAGAAAGTGCCGTCCGGCGACTGGACCGTGGAGACGAAGGTCGACGGGAGCGCCCTCAACGAGCGGTACCAGCAGGCCGGTCTGATCGTCTACGGCGACGACGACAACTACGTCAAGCTCGACTTCGTCGTCGACAACGAGGCGGGGCAGGCGGTGAGCCGGCGCATCGAGTTCCGCAGCGAGCTCGGGGCGACGGTGCAGGATCCGCAGCCCCAGACCGGCAACCTGGCCTCGGGCGTGTGGCACCTGCGGCTGGCCAAGGCCGGCAACACCTACACGGCGTCCTACTCGGCCGACGGTACGACGTGGACGGCACTGCCGGCGCTGACCAACGCCGCCGTCTCCAAGGTGGGGCTGTACAGCATCGGAACCAGCCAGAGCGCGGCGAAGACGGTGGCGTTCGACTACTTCCGGCTCACCGCGGCCAACGCCGACACCACCGCGCCGGTGACCGCGGCGTCGGTGTCGGGCACACCGGTCGACGGCTGGCACACCGGTGACGTCACGGTCACCCTGACCGCGGCGGACGCCTCCGGCGTCGACAAGACGGAGTACCAGGTCGACAGCGCCACCACCTGGACGGCCTACACAGCACCGATTCCGGTCACCGGCGACGGCTCGCACGAGGTGCGGTTCCGGTCCACCGACAAGGCCGGCAACGTGGAGACGGCCAAGTCGGTCGCGGTGAAGATCGACATCACGGCTCCGCTCACGACGGCGTCCTTCGCGCCGGCCAACGACAACGGCTGGCACGCCGGGGCCATCCCGGTCACGCTGACCGCGGCCGACGCCGGCTCCGGAGTCGGCCAGCTGGAGTGGTCGCTGGACGGCGGCGCCTGGACCCCGTACACCTCGCCCGTGGACATCAAGGGGGACGGGCAGCACGAGCTGCTGTACCGCTCCACCGACAAGGCGGGAAACGCGGAAACCCTCAAGTCCGCGGTCGTACGGATCGACGGCACCAAGCCGACGCTGCTCGTGTCCGGGGTGGCGCACGGCCAGCTCTACGGCGACAGCCAGGACGTGCGCATCTCGTGGCAGGCGGTCGACCCGACCTCGGGCGTCCAGAGCACCACGGCCACGCTGAACGGCCAGGCGTACACGAACGGGGCGCTGCTGGCCCTGTACGAACTGCCGCTCGGCCTGCACGACCTGACCGCCACCGCGGTCGACAAGGCGGGCAACCGCACGACGACCACCGTCCAGTTCTACGTCACCACCTCGTTCCGGGACATGCAGAACCTGCTGGACCGGTTCAAGGCGACCAGCCGGCTCTCGGCCAAGGCCCACAAGGACCTGACCAAGAAACTGGACGCGGCCCGCAAGGCCGAGGCCTCCGGCAAGGACGACAAGGCCATCAAGGAGCTGACCGCCTTCAAGACCCTCGTCAACGACAAGAAACTGGTCACCGACACCGACGTCCGTGACACGCTGCTCCGCGACGCCGACGCGATGATCGTCCGCCTCGGCGGCACGGCCAGCGCCGCCGGCGTGAAAGCGAACGACGGCAAATCGGTGAAGGGCGCCGGCCGCCTCGGCGGCGATCCGACCCGTATCGCCGCGAAGCGCTGATGTTCCAGGAGCCCGCCCCGTCACGACGGGGCGGGCTTCGCCCTTTTCACGGAGGGCGGCGTACTCACTGTTTCGAACCCTGCCCGTCGCCGCGGACCCGATCGTCAGGAGGAGGTCAGGTGGGCCGCGAACCGTTCGGCGATGTCGCGGTCGAGGGCGTCCGGCACCGGCTGCACGCCGTGCCCGACCGTGCCGGTGGCGATGGCGGCGAGCGACGCCGCCTGCAGCGTCAGACCGAGATCCATGGCCTCGATCGGGTTGCCGCCGGCCGCGACCAGGTTGATCATCCGGGTCTCGGCCAGCACGACGACGCGGCGGCCGTCGGCGAGCCGGTGCTCCCGGTGGTAGGCCCCGGTGTCCGGGCCGGGCGTGCCGAGCAGCCCCAGATCCACCTCGTCGCCGCGGTGGCCGACGCCGGCCAGGACCACGCCGTCGCGCAGAAGCTCGATCTGCGCCGGCCCGAGCACGCCCGGCCTTCCGGTGGCGAGGAAGATCAGGTCGGCGCCGGGAAGCAGATCCTCCGCCGGCCCGGTGCCGTGCCCTTCGAGGGCGGCTTCGAGGCTGCGGTACGGGTCGACCTCGGCCACCGACACCCGCGCCCCGAGCAGGCGCAACGTCTGCGCCACCCCACGACCGCACGGGCCGTGGCCGACGACCACGGCGTTCGCGCCCGGCAGCATGCGGTTGGTGGCGTTCATGAAGCCCTGCACCACGCTCTGCCCCACCCCGAAGCGGTTCTCGACCAGCTGCTTGAGCGGGCTGTCATTGATCACCACCACGGGGAAGGGGACGCCGGCGTGGCCGCCCTCCCGCAGCCGAAGCCCGCCGGTGGTGGTCTCCTCGGTGCCGCCCCGGAACTGCCGGGGGACGCCCCGGGCGAGAAGGCCCAGCGTCAGGTCGGCCCCGTTGTCCAGCAGCAGATCCGGCTCGAGGTCGAGGATCCGGTCGACCTGCGGATCGTCGCCGGAGGCGTACACCTCGACGCCGATCGCCCGCAGGGCCGCGGCCACCTCGGGCTTGGTCGTGCCCGGCGAGCCGGTCAGGCGCACGTGGGCGCCGGCCCGGACGAGGAGAGTGGCCAGCACGGCGGTCTTCGGTTCGATATGAAGGCACATTCCCACACGTACGCCGGCGAACGCCGCCCCGGACCGGCTCATGGTCTCGTGCAGCAGGGGCATGTGGGCGGCCGCCCAGCGGACAGCCGGGTGTTCGTACGAGGACAGCAAGGACTCAGAAATCATGTCGGTTGTCTTCCATTCGTCGGCGGGCAAAGAAAAGGGCCAGCCGCTTCTACTGGTAGAAGTCCATGCGGTACGAGTGGTCACCGAACACGGCCCGGCGCCGCAGAGGGCGCACGCCGGGCGTCGAAGTCATGCGGCGATGGTAGCGGAGGTCCGGCCATGTACGAAGACCCGTTCGAGACGAGCGAGCGGGCGGCGCTGCGGGAAGCGATGGCGTCGTTCGTGAGCAAGGAAGTCACACCCCACCTGGGCGAGTGGGAGCGGGCCGGTGAGATACCGCGCGAGCTCCACCGGCGGGCCGCGGCGGCGGGTCTCTACGGCATCGGGTTCCCCGAAGAGCACGGCGGTGACGGCGGTGACACCGTCGATGTGGTGGTGGCGACCGAGGCGTTCCTGGAGGCCGGTGGCTCGTCGGGATGCCACGCGGCGCTGTTCACGCACGGGATCGCGCTGCCGCACATCGTGGCTTCCTCCGACCGCGGGCTGATCGACCGGTTCGTGCGGCCGGCGCTGGAAGGCTCGAAGATAGCCGCGCTGGGCATCACCGAGCCGGAAGCCGGGTCGGATGTCGCCGCGCTGCGGACCACGGCAGTGCGGGACGGGGATTTCTATGTGGTGAACGGGGCGAAGATGTTCATCACCTCGGGGTCGCGGGCGGATTTCGTGACAACCGCGGTGCGTACGGGCGGTCCCGGCGCCTCGGGCATCAGCCTGTTGGTCGTGGAGAAGGGCACGCCGGGTTTCACGGTGTCGCGGCGGCTCGACAAGATGGGGTGGCTCTGTTCGGACACGGCGGAACTGTCGTTCGCGGATTGCCGGGTGCCGGCGGGCAATCTGATCGGCGACGGATTCTCGCTGATCGCTCAGGTGTTCGTGCCGGAGCGGATCGTGGTGGCCGTTCACGCGTACTCGATAGCGCAGCGATGCCTTGATCTGAGCGTGGAACATGCGCGGAACCGGTCGACGTTCGGCAAGCCGCTCGCCGCGCGGCAGGTGGTGCGGCACAAGCTCGTGCAGATGAGGCAGCGCATCGAACTGGCCCGGACCTATACGCGGCAGGTGGCGCTGCGGCACGCGGCCGGCGACATGGTCGTGGGCGAGGCCTGCCTGGCCAAGAACGCCGCCGTGGACGCCTGCAAATACGTGGTCGACGAGGCGGTCCAACTCCACGGCGGCATGGGCTACATGCGCGAGTCAGAAGTCGAGCGCCACTACCGCGACGCGCGAGTCCTGGGAATCGGCGGCGGGGCCAGCGAGGTGATGGCCGACCTCGCCGCCAGACTCTTCGGGTACAGCGGTTAGTCGTCGCTGTACTTCTTCACCGTCGCGGTGATGAGAGACCCCGACTCGACCGTGGAACCCGGCTTGAGATCCTGCCCGAGCACGACCCAATTCGCGTCGATCACCGGCAGGCGGTGCGCTCCGGTGGCATCCTTGGCCGGAGCGACGACGAGACCGGCCGCGCGCCACAAGTCCTGTGCGGACTGGTAGTCCAGTCCTACGCCCTTGGGCACCTTGACCTTGGCTGGGGCTGCTTTTGTGGTGGCCGCCTTTGTCGGGACCGCTTTCGTGGTGGCCGGAGCGGCCGCCGGGGCGGAAGTACGCAGCTCCGCGGGCTGGGCGGGAACAGCGGATGTCGTCGCTGTCGCTGCCGGCGTGGCCTGTTGAGCTGACGCCTGCGCGGCGGCGCCCTGCGCGTATCCATCCGCGAAACTATCCTTGGCATCGCCGCTGGAAACTGCGGCGATCACAGTGCCGCCGACGCAGAGGATGAGCACGGCGCCTACGCCACCGAGAATCCATGGCAGCTTGCTGCGCCTCTTCTGTGGCGGCACCTACCAGGAGGGCGGGGGCTGCTCATGATGGGGCGAAGGATAGGACACGAGTTCTCCTGGAAGCGACCGGGCGTTGCGAGCCGTATTGAATCGGTTTTGGCGACGCTCAGTCGGGGCTTCGCGTCCGCCGGTCCCAACTTAGTGCGGGATCGGGACCGGCGGTGTCGGTCGTTCGGAGCCGTTTCTAACCGTATGGGTTGAAGGGGATGCCGGACGGCTTGGCGGCGTTCAGCAGGTATTCGAAGGAGCCTTCCTTGATTTTGATGGTGGCGGAGCCGAAATTGGCGGTCATCAGTTTGTCGCGCAGGGTCAGACTCGGATATCCGTTCCAGTCGACGAGGGCCGGGTAGCGCCAATTGTGGTAGTGGTTCTCCGGCGGCTCGTCGTTGCCGTTGGCCAGCCGGAAGAAGTGGGTGGAGGCGCCGTCCTTGTGGTAGACGACCTTCGGGTGGCTGCCGTCGAACCGTACCTGGGAACGGGTGTAGGTCACCTGCGAACTGTGCTGGGTCGTGGTGACGTACTCGACCTGATCTGACGTTTGGCTGACCCAGGAAATCACGTGTTCCCAGTCGTGGCGGTGGCCGCCGAGGCCGCTGCCGGCGACGGCCTGGTCCTTTTCGAAATAGCTGGCGTAGACGATGGCGCACCAGCCGTTGTTGCATTTCGAGCGGGCGTACGTCTGGGAATTGTCGAGGTCCCATTGGTCGCGGCAGGAACCGTTGACGGCGCCGGTGGTGTTGAGGCCGCCGTTGAGCGTGCCGTCGGGGCCGATGGCGGGGACGGCGTAGCAGCCGTCGGTGTCGTAGTCGTACGCGGGGGAGAACGACTGCTCGTATCCGCCGGCGTTCTGGGGGAGGTTGTGGGGAGGGTCGGCCAGGGCGGGGGAGGCCGCGACCAGGACCATGAGGGCGGCGAGGCCGGAGACGGCCCCGAGGCGTACAAGGCGCATGGCTGATCTTCGCGGTTTCGATTTAAAAGCGTCAATAGATGGGCCGTGAACACATGGCGGCGGCCGGGTCCTTAGGCTGGAGGCATGAAGGTTCTGTCCATCCAGTCGGCGGTCGCCTGGGGTCACGTCGGCAATTCGGCGGCCGTGTTCCCGCTGCAGCGCATCGGCGTCGAGGTCGTGCCCGTCTATACGGTCAATTTCTCCAACCACACGGGGTACGGGGCGTGGCGTGGCCCGCTGATCCCGCCCACCGACGTGGCGGAGGTGCTGCTGGGCGTCGAGGAGCGGGGCGTGTTCCCGCAGATCGACGCGGTGCTGTCGGGCTACCAGGGCGGAGTCGGCATCGGCGACGTGATCGTCGACGCGGTGCGCCGGGTGAAGGAGGCCAACCCGGCGGCGGTCTACGCGTGCGACCCGGTCATGGGAAACGCGAAGTCGGGCTGCTTCGTGGCCCCGGAGATCCCCGAGCTGCTGCGCGACCGGGTGGTGCCGGTGGCCGACATCATCACGCCGAACCAGTTCGAGCTGGGCTTCCTGACGGGCACCGAGCCGGCGAGCATCGAGTCGACGCTGGAGTCGGCCGACCTGGCCCGCGAGATGGGCCCGTCGACGGTGCTGGTGACGAGCGTGGAACGGCCGGACCGCCCCGAGGGCACGATCGAGATGCTGGTCGTCGACCCGGCCGGTGCGTGGCTGGTGAACACGCCGCACCTGCCGTTCAAGGCGAACGGGTCGGGCGACGTGACGGCGGCGTTGTTCACCGCGCATTACGTGGCCACCAAGGACGCGGCGGTGGCACTGGAGCGTACGGCGTCAAGCGTCTTTGATTTGATCGAGACGACGTATCGCTCCGGCCAGCGCGAATTGCAGCTGATCGAGGCGCAGGAGTTCTACGCCAACCCGCGGATGCAATTCAAGGCCGAGCGGGTCCGCTGATTCGCCGTCCGGGCGCCGACGCGCCCGGACGGTCAGCTGATTCAGTCAATTCGTGTCGGCTTCGACGAGGGCGGGCCGCCGCCGCAGAAGCTCGGCGCGTTCCCCTTCCGGGATCGTCATCGACTCGGCCAGAACGGCGGCCAGCGCATCCACGTCTGAGCTCTCGACGTCGCGCGGGAAAAGCCACCGGATGTTATCGTCGCGGGTGATCAGGTCGATCGTGAAACGGCCGTCCTTGCCCGCCGGGGCCGTGCTCCGCACATATCGCACTTGGTCGAGTGGGATGTCCTGGCGGAGCTCGCCCTGCTCGAGGAACGCGGTCGCCTTGGCGGTGATGACGCGGCGATCCGTGACGGCGACCAGATCCCTGTCCGCCATTTTGTCCTTGGCGCCGCCCAGCATCCCCTTGGCCCCGCTGACGATCGACGAGATCGAACCGGCGCCGTCGAGCTGATCGGGGAAGCCGAGAACCCGTACCGTCTCGCCGTCCTCCAGGAACCAGCGGAGAATGCGCAGGCTCTTCCCGTGGTCCAGCGCCCGGGATGCGCAGACGATCTCGGGAACGTCGAGCGGAGGAATCGGCGGGTGAAGAGCGTCGGCAAGAGGTTCGAGCGCCTCGAGAAGACGGGCCGAGGTTTGCCGGGTCGCGTTCGAGTCCTTTCGCATTCCCGGCAACGCCAATGTGTCGCGGCCGGGTAGCTCGGCGACAATGCGAAGCTCACGCGTCAGCGCGTCGACGACCCTCGTCGTCTCGGCGAGCGCGGACTTGAGCTCTTCGCCGGTGTCGCGTGCGATGGCTTCCACGAGCAGAGCCTCGGCCGCGTCCTCGGCACCCGCGGCTCTCGCACGCCCGGCGTGGAGCGCCTGATGCCCGGTCCACGCTTTGACGGACGAGAGCAGAGCATGGGCGTCGAAGAGGATCGCCTCGGCGTTCGTCTCGAGGTACTCACGGCGAGCCCGTCGATCGAGCCGGTGGATCTGGCGGATGTGGCTGTCCACGTTCAGCCGGTACAGATCACGCTGCTTGCGAAGTGCGGCCTCGCTGCCCGCGATGCTGTCCCACAGGGAGGCGGGCACAGACTCGATTTCCCGCGCTTTGTCGATGGCGCGATCGATGCTGGCAACGAGAGCTGTCAATTCGGCCCACTGCTCGTGGCGAATGGTCGTGAGTACTTGACTGGTCAGTGCGATGTTCGTTCGCGTGAGGCCGGTGGGTCACCGCGGATGACCTCCGGCTTGCTCGAAAGCGGGCCGGAGGGGCACGCCCCAGGTGTCGATGGTGATGCCGCTGATCGTTGTGGTGGCTCGGCGGTCGTCCGCGGACGGATAGACCAGCGCCGCGTACTTTGTTCCGAGCCGGTGGGCGTAAGTGAAAAGCTGATAGATCTCGTCGGTTGAGGGCGATTGCCGCCACGGCCGGTATTTGGCGTCGTACACGCCGGTCGGCCGGCCCTTTTCCAGCACGACGAAATCGGCGCGGGCGGTCGGGCCGGGGCCGTCGTCGGTCAGCGGGATCCGGTGTTGCGGGGACACCACAGAACCGGGACTGCGGTCCGTCAACCATTGCTCGACGTAGTTCTCCCAAATCCTGGTCATGGTGAAGAGGACGCTCACGCCGGAGACGCCGGCTCCCGTGGGCAGAGTCGTCCGGTCGTCCAGGATCAGGCGCGCCAGGTCGAGTGTTCCGCGGTAGCGGGCCGGCGCGGCGTGTTCCGGCAGGGGCCCGGACGTGTCCCCGATGCCGCGGAACACGGGCACCAGGCCGCGCAGGCGGGCGGTCACGCTCTCGTCCTGGAGCGGAAGGGTGCCCAGGCGGCGGAGCGCGGTCGCCACCAGCCGATTGGCGGGCACGTCGGCGGTCAGCCGGTTCGCCACCGTGGCCAGGCGGTCCGGGCGGCCGGCGTGCCGCTTGAGGTGGACGGCCGGCATGGGCACCCCGGGGTAGGGCGGCCGGCTGAACGACTGCCGCTGATAGGCCTTGACCAGCCCCTGCCCGGCGATGAGCTCGGCCTGACGCACGAAGGCCAGCGCGATGAGATCCATCAAGCTGTGACCGCCGAGACCGGGCGCGGCCGTCTCCTCGAGAAGGAGGGGCCGGCGGCCGTACAGCAGCAGGTTCGCCAGGTCGTGAAACGGGAACCGGCATCCGAGGTCGACGACCCGGCCGCTGCCCAGCACGAAGCGTCCCACGTACGGGCCCGGCTGTATCTCGTACCGTCCGGGAACCATCGTCGGCGCCAGGCGCTCGATGACCCGGGGCCGCTCGCCGTGCCGCGATCCCCGCGCCATCTGGGCGAGCTCGCCCGCCTCGGCGGCCGTCAGGTCGGCGGTCGTCGTGGCGTACTCGATCAGCTCGAGCACATCAGGTCAGCTCCCCGATGAGGGCGCGCACGTCCGCGTCCAGCCTGGACAGCTCGGCGGGCCGCTCGAACCAGTACTCGGCGAGGTAGGGGCGGAGCTGGTAGGCCCAGACACGCTCGGCGGCGGCCGCGTCGAGAGCTTCGGTCATCCAGTACGAGTGGCCGGGGCTCACCGGCGCGTCCGGTCCGACCCGGTCGCGGATCAACCGGAACACCCCGAGGGCGAGTTCGGCGTTGTCCATCGAACGGCTCTGCGCCCAGTTGGCCAGCACGGTCTCGTCGGGCAGCAGGGGAAAGGCGTTGAACCGGCGGCGCAACGCGAAGTCCAGCATGGCCAGACTGCGGTCGGCGGTGTTCATCGTGCCCAGGAGGAACACGTTGCGCGGCACCGACACACGCCGTTGCGAGTACGGCAGCCGCACCTCGGCCCCGCGATACTCCAGCAGGTACAGCAACTCGCCGAACACCGCGGCGAGATCGGCCCGGTTCAGCTCGTCGATGATCATGACAAAGGTCTGGTCGGGTGCCTTGGCGGCCCGCTGACACAGCTGCAGAAAGACCCCGTCCCGTACGGCGTAACGCAGCCCCGTCTGGCTCTCGTCGGGCCGCAGGCCCTCGATGAAATCCTCGTACGAGTAAGCCGGATGGAACTGGGTCAGCTCGATGTGGTCCGGCGAACTCGCGAGATGGCGGGCGAGAAGCCGCGCCACGTGGGTCTTGCCGGTGCCGGGCGGCCCGTGGAAGACGGCCTGCCGCATGCCGATGGTCAGCGCCTCCACCCACCGGTCCACCTGCTCGACCGGAAGGTAACCGCGCGCGGCGACCTCCTCGGTGGTGAACCCGCCGGACAGCGCCACCTCTTCGGCCGGGCCGGTCTCGGGCGTGGCGGCCCGCTTGATGGCGGTGAGGACGGCGTCGGCTTCCTGGGGTACGACGCCGTGCCGCTCCCGCCAGGCCCGCAGGTCGGTGCAGAAGCGGTCGTAGTCCTCCGGGCTGCGCGCCTTGTAGCGGGCGCCGGTCACCTCGGCGAGACCGGACATCGTGGCGTTCATGCAGATGCCGAAGCGCTCGGGGTCACGCAGGTAGAGCAGGAAACTGGGCAGCGACGAGCCGGCGTGCGCGAAGAGCGGCCGGTTGCCGTAGATGGCGCCCAGCGTGGCCACGGCCTCGTCGATCGGCTCCGACCACAGCCGGTCGAGCATGTGGTTGAAGGTGGCGGGGTCGCTGCCCAGCTTGCTCATGATCGCCCCGGTGAACCCGGGCGTGAACCGGTCGTACCGGTCCTGCCCGGCCTTGGCATGCCGGTTGATCAGGCGGCCGAGGGCCACGATCCGCTCGGCGTCGAACTGCCCGCGGTTCTCCTCGATGTATCGCCGAACCGCATCCTCGGCGGCAACCCGCGCCGGCACGAACTCCGGCCCGAAATTCCCGCGAACGTCATCGACCACCGCGGCGGTCTCGCTGTCGAGCATGCCCGCAGTTCTAGCAGACAGCCACACGATGACGAGCGTTGGTCAGCGAGGCCGCGGCCGATGACCCGACCTGTCAGGGAAGGGAGCCGAGCCAGAGACGGGCTTCCCGGTACGCCTCGAGGCTGGACTCTCCGATCACCTCGGTTGCCGCGAAGACGCGTACCCCGTCAATTCTTTCGACCGTCCGATTGCGGCGCAGCTGACGCAGCACGGCCGGGTCGACGCCGGTCAGGTAGAGGCGGCCGCCGGCGTCGGCCAGCCGCGACGCGTAGTCGGACAGGACGGCGAACGCGGTGGCGCCGAGCATGGCGCGGCCGCGCAGCCGGAGGACGACGACCGGTTGTTCGGCATCCGCGGGATCGGGCAGACGCGCTTGGAGGGTACGGGCGCCCGCGTAGAACAGGCTTCCGTAGACGTCCAGCATCGTGACCTCCCGGGACTCCAGCCGTCGCGGCGCCGTCTGTTCGACGAAGGCGCCGTCGTCGCGCGGCGTCAGGCGTACCACCCGCAAGTCCGCCGCCTCACGGTTGAGCTGCATGAGCAGGGACAGCGCGACCCCGACCCCGACGGCGGCGGCCACCGGCAGGAACAGCGTGGCGACGAAGGTCGCGAGCACGGCGATCCGCGAGATGGCGCCGGTGCGGACGATGGCCCGCAGGTCGGCGGCCCGGAAAGCGCCGATCGCGGCGACGATGAGCACGGCGGCCAGGGTCGACATGACCACGGCGCCGACCAGGCCGGAGAAGAGCAGCAGCAGTACGGCCATCCACAGGCCCGAGAAAACGGCGGCCCAACGGTCGGCGGCGCCGGCGGCCACGTTGAGCGCGGTACGGCCGACCGAACCGCCCACCGGCTGGCCGCGGAACAGCCCGGCGAGCAGGTTGCCCACGCCCTGAGCGAGGAAGTCACGGTTCGGGTCGGCTCGCGTCCGGTCCGGGTTGGGGGCCGACTCGCTGACCCCGGCCCCCTGCACCAGGACGACGAGGGCGACCGCGAACGCGCCGGCGAGCAGGCTGAAGGAAAAGTCCGAGAGCTTGGGCAGTACGGGCGTCGGCAGCCCACCTGGAATGGCGCCGACCACGGGCACGTCAGCGTGCAGGACCGCGACGGCGACGCTGGGTACGATCAGCGTCACCAGCGTCGAGTAGGCCGCGAACCGGGTACGCCGGAAAGCCACGAGCACCACCAGGGCGAACAGCCCGGCCAGCAGAGCGCCGATGTTCACCCGGCCGAGATGCCGCAGCAGATCCCACGCCTTGGCCAGGGCGAACGGCCCGGTCGCGGCGGCGCCGGCAAGAACCGGAAGCTGCGCCAGAACGATGTTGACGGCCACCCCCGACAGAAAACCGATCATGACCGAGTGGGGTACGAAGCGCAGGTACCGCCCGAGCCGGAACAGCCCGGCCAGAACCATCAGAGCCCCGGCCAGCAGGGTCAACATGAAAAGCGCCCGAGGGCGGTCGGCGCCGGGAACATCGGCCAGCGCGGAACCGGCGGCGACGGCCGCGGCACTGGTCGTCGTGATGACCATGAGCCGGCTCCCCGCCGTGAGGCCACCGCCGACCGGTCCGAAGATGCTGGCGTACAGCCCGAAGACCGGATTCACACCGGCCAGAACGCTGGCCGCCATGCCGTCGGGCACACCGCTGACGGCACCGGTCAGCCCGGCCACCACATCCCGGCGAACCGAACTGCGCCGGGGCACCGTTCGACGCACCCAGCGCCCGACCCGGCCGGTGATCGCCACGCCCGTGATTGTCAGCGCCCCTCCCCGCCCGGACATCACGCGGAACGGATGAGACGCGGCCGGGAGCATGGGCTGGGCGCGCGGAGGACCTTGCTTGCTGGTAGACAAGTGTCCATGTCGGAAGCGAACGAAGATCAGCGGGCGTTGTTCGGGCAGTCGACCGCGGTCTTCGCGTCGCTGGCCGGGCCGGAGCATGTGGTGGAGACGGCGAGTGCCGCATTCAGGGAAAGCCCAGGTCTCCGTGAGCGGCTGGACCGGGTCTATCGCACCGGCGACCCCCTGACGTTACGCGATGTCCAGGTTGAGGAGGCGTCGTTCGATTTCACCCTCGAACCGCGGCGGAACGCGGACGGTGAAGTGATCGGCGTTCATCTGATCGGGGTGGAGACCACTCAGGTCAAGCAGGCCCAGCGGCTGATGGCCGAACACCGGGCCCTGCTGGAGCAGATCGCCCGGCAGGCGCCGCTGGCCGACGTGCTCGACGGGATGGCCCGCAGCATCGAAGAGCTCGCGCCGCACGAGGTGGTGGTCTCCGTGCTGCTCGCCGACCCTGACGGGCGGCATCTCCGGCACGGCGCGGCGCCCAGTCTGCCGGATTTCTACAACGAGGCCATCGACGGGATCGCCACCGGCGAAGGGGTGGGTTCCTGCGGCACCGCGGCTCACCGGCGGGAGCCGGTGATCGTCACCGACATCGCGGCCGACCCGTTCTGGGACGACTTTCGGGAACTGGCCGGGCGGGCCGGTCTGGCTGCCTGCTGGTCCACGCCGATCCTGGCTCGCGACGGTGACCTGCTCGGCACCTTCGCCATGTATCACCGGGTCCCGCGCGTGCCGCGGGAGGCGGACCTCGCTCTCGCCCGCGTCTTCGCCGGCACCGCCGCCCTGGCCATCGAACGCCACCGGGCCGAAGCGCGCGCTCAGGCGGCCAACGACGAACTGGCCGAGGCGGCGCGGGAAGCCGATGAGCGTGCCACCGCGGCGGCCGAGCTCGCCGCGCGGCTGAAAGCGGCGGCCGCCGCGCAGGCGGCCGCGCCTCACCCCGAGCACTGCCAGCTCGGTGGCGCCCAGCCGTGCGCCGCCCCAGCCGAGATCAAACTCGCCGATTCCTGGGGCGACGCGGCGTGGGGCTGCCCCGACCACGTCGAAGAGGCGATCATCAACGTGCGTTCCGTCTTCATCGCCAGCGAGG
Organism: Actinoplanes sp. NPDC048988; assembly: GCF_043197815.1. Lineage (NCBI taxonomy): Bacteria > Bacillati > Actinomycetota > Actinomycetes > Micromonosporales > Micromonosporaceae > Actinoplanes > Actinoplanes sp. NPDC048988. The sequence goes on from NZ_JBICTW010000006.1 coordinate 255,472, forward strand.
AACTGGGCGGCCTGGCCGCCTACCTGAACCGCACCTGACCGCCCGCGCCGACAACCCGATCAAGCCGCGAGCGTCCCCTCACAGGCCGAGCGCGGTCCCGGCTCGCCCGGGTGGCGGCCGAGGTGCCGGGCGCGGCCGAGGTGCCGGGCGCGGCCGAGGTGCCGGGCGCGGCGAGGTGGCCGGCGTGGCGGGCGTGGCGGGATGGCGGGCGTGGCGGGGTGGCGGGCGTGGCGGGGTGGCGGGCGTGGCGGGGCGAGGTGCCGGACGTGGCCGCGGTGGCAGGCGTGGCGGGGTGGCGGGCGTGGCGCGGCGAGGTGCCGGACGTGGCCGCGGTGGCAGGCGTAGCGGGGTGGCGGGCGTGGCGGGGCGAGGTGGCGGGCGTGGCGGGACGAGGTGTAGCGGGCGTGGCCGAGGTGGCGGGCCTTTGACGACGTGGCCACCGCCGGCGCCGAGCAGGCCTTCACCGAGGAGGGCGTCGCGGACCGGGCGGTGGCCGCCTTCGACCTTGACCAGGAGTTACCGAGGGTCAAGGGCAGCCGCTTTCAGCGCTGGGTCTACTTCACAGGATCGAGGAGCGCCCGCCACAACGGCCACGCCGCCCTGATCCGCGAGCGCATGGACGGGGTCACCGGCTGATCCGAGGTCGAGGGCCTTGCGGAGGATAGCCAGCGCCCCAAGCGCCGGGCGCGCGGTCGGGGTTCGCGCGGGATGGTGCCGAGCTGGCGCGGGGCGGGGCCGGGCGCCAGCTCGGGTGTGGGCTCAGTCGGTGCCGGACTCCATGGCGGCCTGGTCGAGGAGGGTGTCTTCGGTGGGTGCCTCGGCGCCGCGGGAGGCGATTTCCTCGGCGCCGCCGGCGGGGAGGGCGCCTACCAGGCCCTGGGGGCTGCCGACCATGCCCAGCAGGGCGTACTGCTCGAGCTTGGCTCGGGAGTCGGCGATGTCGAGGTTGCGCATGGTCAGCTGGCCGATGCGGTCGGCGGGGGCGAACGCCGGCGTGTCGGTTCGCTCCATCGACAGCTTGTCGGGGTGGTAGCTGAAGGCCGGGCCGGTGGTGTCGAGCACCGAGTAGTCGTCGCCGCGGCGCAGGCGCAGGGTGACCTCGCCGGTCACGGCGTTGCCGACCCAGCGCTGCAGGGACTCGCGGAGCATGAGCGCCTGCGGGTCGAGCCAGCGGCCCTCGTACATGAGGCGGCCCAGCTTGCGGCCTTCGGTGTGGTAGCTCGCCAGCGTGTCCTCGTTGTGGATGGCGTTGACCAGGCGCTCGTACGCGATGTGCAGCAGCGCCATGCCGGGCGCCTCGTAGATGCCCCGGCTCTTGGCTTCGATGATCCGGTTCTCGATCTGGTCGGACATGCCCAGGCCGTGGCGGCCGCCGATCGCGTTCACCTCGAGCACCAGGTCGACCGGGGAGCCGAACTCTTTGCCGTTGACCGTGACCGGCCGGCCCTCGACGAAGCCGATGGTGACGTCTTCGGCCGCGATCGCCACCGACGGGTCCCAGAAGCGGACGCCCATGATCGGGTCGACGATCTCGATGCCGGTGTCGAGGTGCTCGAGGGACTTGGCCTCGTGGGTGGCGCCCCAGATGTTGGCGTCGGTCGAGTACGCCTTCTCGGTGGAGTCACGGTAGGGCAGGTCGTGGGCGAGCAGCCACTCGCTCATCTCCTTGCGCCCGCCGAGCTCGGTGACGAAGTCTTTGTCGAGCCACGGCTTGTAGATGCGCAGCGACGGGTTGGCCAGGAGACCGTACCGATAGAAGCGCTCGATGTCGTTGCCCTTGAACGTCGAGCCGTCGCCCCAGATCTGCACCTGGTCGGAGAGCATGGCCCGGACGAGCAGGGTGCCGGTGACGGCCCGGCCCAGCGGTGTGGTGTTGAAGTACGTCTTGCCGCCGGAGCGAATGTGGAACGCGCCGCAGGCCAGGGCGGCCAGCCCTTCCTCGACGAGGGCGGACCGGCAGTCCACCAGGCGGGCGACCTCGGCGCCGTAGGTGAGGGCGCGATCGGGCACGGAGGTCACGTCGGGCTCGTCGTACTGGCCGATCTCGGCGGTGTACGCGCAGGGCACGGCGCCCTTTTCACGCATCCACGCGACCGCGACCGACGTGTCGAGGCCACCGGAGAAGGCGATGCCGACCCGCTGGCCGACCGGGAGAGAGGACAGTACCTTGGTCACGGGCTAGATTATGCACGCTCCCGCATTTTCATGCAAAGCGCACCGCCCGGGCCATCAGCGATACCCCCGGAAGAGACTGCACGGGCAGGAAGCGCTCAGTGACGATGACCGCGCTCAGGGCGGCGTTCACCAGCGGGTTCATCTTGCGCAGATCGCTGGTGGTGGACCTCTTGCGGGTGTACGCCGCGCCGGGGCGCAGCAGCACGTTCCAGCTCCAGAGCCGTTCGACGCGGAGGCCGCCGTTCTCCAGGACCGTGCGCAGGGTGTCGCGCGTGTAGCGGCGGAGGTGCCCGACCGCCACGTCGTGCGCGGACCACAGCTTCATGTCGCACGGAACGGTGATCAGCGCGCTGCCGCCGGGGCGCAGGACCCGGCGCATTTCGGCGACAACCCGCTCGTCATCGTCAATGTGCTCGAGAACGTCGAATGCGACGACAAGGTCCACCGATGCGGAACTGAAGGGGAGATGCCGGCCATCTCCGCGCACGGTGGTCAATGCGCGTTTCCGGGCGGCCACGGCACCGTCGTGACCGTATTCGACGGCGATCGGCGACCAGCCGTGTTTCTGCAGGACGCGGGTGTTCCCGCCGCCCGCGGCGCCGATGTCCAGGGCCTTGGACGGGGGCCCGGGCAGGCGGCGCAGGTTGCGGGCGAGAAGGGCCCGCCTTTCCCGGTACCACCAATGCCGATCTTCCAGAGCGACCAGTTTCTGAATTTCGGTGCTGTCCACCACGACATGCTAAAACGGTGAGCCGCCCGCCGTTCCGAAAACGGTTCCAAACACAACCGAACATAGATTGTCATCTTGTATCAGCGTATTGACAGGAAGAAGGGAATGTTGCGAGTGTGCGTCCATCATGTTTCGTGTTTGACTTTGTTCAGGCGGTCATATGTCACGCAAGATCTCTCGGGCGTTCCTGGCCGTGGCCCTCGTCGCCGGCGCCGCGGTCGCGGTGGGCGAGCCCGCGCTGGCCGGCGACACCTCGTGCGCCACCACCGGCTCGGTCGACTATGGATTCGATCTGGCCGGCGGCGGCTGGAAGTTCACCACCGGCGACGACCCGGCCTTCTCGGCCGCCGGGTTCGACGACGCCGCGTGGAAATCGTGGAGCGTGCCCGACAACTGGAACAATGAGGCCGATCTCAAGAATTACGACGGCTTCGCGTGGTATCGCAAGACCTTCACGCTGCCGGCGCGCCCGTCCGGCGTCACCGATTCGGCGGTCATGGCCACCCTCGGCCAGATCGACGACGCCGACCAGACGTTCCTCAACGGCACCGAAATCGGCCGGACCGGCGGATTCCCGCCCGATTTCGATTCCACCTGGGAAGTGCCGCGCGAGTATTACCCGGCCGACGGCCTGTTGCATTGGGGCGGCGCCAACACCATCGCGGTCCGGGTGTACGACGGAACCGGCGGCGGTGGTTTCTACGCCGGGCCGGTCGGCCTTTACACCAAGGCCCATTTCCGCGGGGGCAAAGCGGCGACGAAGAGCCAATTGGCGTACGCCTGCGCGCTGCTCACCAAGCAACACCGGGCCCTCGCCGCGGGCGACCTGCGGGCGTACGCGTCGACCCTGGCCAAGGATTTCTTCCATCAGGGCGACACCGCGGCCCGCCGGCTGTCCGAGATCAGGGCCCGGGGCCGGAACGTCACGCTGACCGACGCCCAGGCCGAGGTCTTCGTCGACGACCGGGGCCGCATCGTGGTCGACACGCTCCGGAGCTGGGCGGCCGGCGAGCCGCCCACCCGCGAACTGCTGCACTTCGACCCGCGCAGAGGCGTCGAACTCGGCGACCAGTCCCGCTTCTTCCGTGACAGCTACGTCTCGACCGCGATGAACAAGCGGGTGCAGTTCAACGTGTACCTGCCGGCGAGCTACACCCGTACGACAGCCAAGCGTTTCCCGGTCGTCTACATGCTCAACGGGTTCAACGGCAGCAACATCGAGTGGGAGGCCCGCAACATGGGCACCGTCCTCGACAAGCTGATCAAGGACAAGGGCCTGGCCGAGATGATCGTGATCTTCCCGGACGGCGGCAGCGGCTGGTACGTCGACACCTCGGCCGGCAACTACCGGTCGATGATCGTCAAGGAGGTGCTGCCGATGGTCGACCGGGTCTACCGCACGATTCCCGATCGGGAGCACCGCGGCCTCACCGGCGTGTCGATGGGCGGGCAGGGCGCCTTCACGCTCGGCCTCACCCACCCGGAGCTGTTCAGCTCGATCGCCAGCCACATCGGCGCCCTGAGCCTGGCTCCGCTGGTCGGCACGGCCGAGGAGCGCGCCGCCAACGCCCACCTGCAGCCGATCAAGCTCGTGCAGTCGATGACGGCGGCCGAGCTCAACCGGCACACCTACTACTTCGACGGCGGCGATTCCGACGAGTACGGGTTCGGCACGGCGGCCCGGAACATGAGCGTGGCCCTGGCCTCGAAGGGCGTGAAGCACGACTACCAGCTCGGCCCCGGCAACCACGCGGACTCGTACTGGATGCCGAAGCTGGATCGTTCCTTCGCCCTGCACAGCGAGCAGTTCAGGAGCTGAACAACACCGCGCAGTCGACGGCGCGCCGCCACCTCTGGTATTCGGCGGCGCGCCGGCCGGCGTCCATGGCCGAGAGCCACCGGCCGGCCCGGTGCCGGTTGTTGCGCAGGTCCTGCAGGTCGGACCAGTATCCGACGGCCAGCCCGGCCGCGTAGGCGGCGCCGAGCGACACGGTCTCGGCGACCATCGGCCGGACGACCGGCACGTCGAGCACGTCGGCCACGATCTGCATGAGCAGGTTGTCGGAGGTCATGCCGCCGTCCACGTTGAGGGCGGTCAGCGCGAGCCCGGAGTCGGCGTTCATCGCGTCGACCACCTCGCGGGTCTGCCAGCCGGTGGCCTCGAGCACGGCCCGGGCCAGATGACCCTTGGTGATGTACGAGGTGAGGCCCACGATCACGCCGCGCGCCTCGCTCCGCCAGCGCGGCGCGAACAGCCCGGAGAAGGCGGGCACGATGTAGCAGCCGCCGTTGTCGGCGACGGTGCCGGCCAGGGTCTCGATCTCCGACGCGGTGCCGATCAGCCCGAGCCCGTCGCGCACCCACTGCACCAGCGATCCGGCGATGGCGATGGACCCTTCCAGGGCGTACGCGACGGGCTCGTTCCCGATCCGGTAGCCGACCGTGGTGAGCAGCCCGTGCGTGGAACGGACCGGTGTGGCGCCGGTGTTCATGAGCAGAAAACCGCCGGTTCCGTACGTGCATTTGACGTCGCCGGGCGCGAAGCACGTCTGCCCGAAGAGCGCGGCCTGCTGATCGCCCATGGCCGCCGCGATGGGCACCCCGGGCAGCACCGAGTCGGCGGCCCCGTAGACCTCGGACGAGGAGCGAATCTCCGGCAGCATCGCGTGTGGGATCGTGCACACATCGACGAGCGAGGCGTCCCAGCGCAGCGTCGTCAGGTCCATCAGCATCGTGCGGCTGGCGTTGGTGACGTCGGTGAGGTGGTGCTTGCCGCCGGTCAGGTTCCAGATCAGCCAGCTGTCCATCGTCCCGAACAGCACCTCGCCCTTCTCGGCGCGCTCCCGCAGCCCCGGCGTGTGGTCGAGCAGCCAGCGCACCTTGGGCGCGGAGAAGTAGGTGGCCGGCGGCAGGCCCGTCCTCTCCCGGACGAAGTCCGCGTCGAGAGCGGAGACGAGTTCCGAGGTGCGGGTGTCCTGCCAGACGATCGCCGGCGCCACCGGCACCCCGGTCTTCCGGTCCCACACCACGACGGTCTCGCGCTGGTTGGCGATGCCGATCGCGGCCACCTGGGCGGGCCCGATCCCGGCCGAGGCCATCACCCGCTTGATGAGTTTCTGGGTGTCCCGCCAGATCCGCGCCGCGTCGTGCTCGACCCACCCGGGCCGGGGATAACTCTGCGGATGCTCGGCCCGCGCGACCGCGACGACGGTCGCCCGCCGGTCGAAGAGAATGCACCGGGTCGAGGTGGTGCCCTGATCGATCGCGAGGATCATGGGCGCCCACTCAGATCCCGGGAGATCGACTCGGCGGTGGCGCGCACCTGCTCGACGAGGGCCGCGCGGGGGCGCAGCCGCGAGTCGCAGACGCGCTCGACCGGGCCGTAGATGCCGATCGCGCCCACCACCAGGCCGCCGATGCCCCGGGTCGGCGCCGCTATGCCCGCCCGGCCCGGCTCCCATTCCTCGACCGCGTACCCCCAGCCCTGGCGGCGGATCTCGGCCAGGGCGGCGGTGAGGTCCCGCCGATGGGTCAAGGTCTTGCGGGTGTACGGGTCGAGGCCGCCCCGGACCACGGCGTCGGCGGCCGGGGCGTCGTACGCCAGGAGGACCTTGCCCAGCGACGTCGCGTGCGCCGGAACGACCAGCCCGATCTCCATGGTCTGCGTGGTGTCGTCCGGGCGGAAGACGTGGTGGACGACCTTGACCGCCGCGCCGTCCAGGACGCCGATGCGCACCGACTCGACCGTGCGGGAGGCCAGGGCGTCGGCCCAGTCCAGGGCCCGGGAGCGCAACTCGTTCACGTCGAGGCCGCCCCGGCCCAGCTCGAGCAGGCCCCGGCCGAGCCGGTAGCGGGCGGTCCGCGGGTCCTGCTCGGCGAAGCCGATGTGTTCCAGGGTCCGCAGGATGCTGTGCGCTGTCGACTTGGGCAGACCCAGCGCGTCGGCGATCTCCTTGACCCGCAGACGGTCGGGACCGGCCGCCAGCAGGCGTAACACGGCCGACGACCGCTCGACGGACTGAATCATGCCGGGCACGTGCGCCATTGTCACACGGGCCCGGGTCAGGACGGCGTGACCAGCCGGGTCTCGAAGGCCACGACCACCGCCTGGACCCGGTCGCGGAGGCCGAGCTTGGCCAGCACCCGGGCCACGTGGGTCTTCACCGTCGCCTCGGACAGGAACAGGCGGCCGGCGATCTCGACGTTGCTCAGGCCCTGCGCGACCAGGGTCAGCACCTCGCGCTCGCGCGGTGTCAGAGCGGCCAGGTCGCGGTGCGGGAGGGCGTCGCGGGGCGCCGGCGTGGTGAACCGTTCGACCAGGCGCCGGGTGATGCCCGGGGCGAGCAGCGCGTCGCCGTCGCGGACGATGCGCACCGCGGCGACCAGGTACTCCGGGGTGACGTCCTTCAGCAGGAAGCCGCTCGCGCCCATGCCCAGGGCCGAGTAGACGTAGTTGTCGAGGTCGAACGTGGTCAGCATGATGACCCGGGGCGGTGCGGCGACGGCCAGGATGCGGCGGGTGGCCTCGAGCCCGTCCATCTCCGGCATCCGGATGTCCATGAGGACCACGTCGGGGCCGGTACGGCGGACCGCCTCGACCGCCTCGGCGCCGTTCTCGGCCTCGGCCACCACGTCGATGCCGTCCGCGGCCAGGATCATCCGGAAGCCGGCCCGCACGAGCGCCTGATCGTCGGCGATCACCACCCGTAACGGCACTGCGCTCATGGGGTCTCCAGCGGTAGTCGGGCCTGGACGCGGTAACCGCCGGTCAGGCGGGCCGCCGCCTGGAGGGTGCCGCCGTAGACGGCGAGTCGTTCCCGCAGGCCGGCCAGCCCACGGCCGGTGGACCGGGCCGATTCCGGGGTCGGCCGGCCGCCGGTGTCGGTGACCGTGATCCGCAGGCCGTCCGGCGCGTACGCGACGTCGACCGTGGCGCTGGCGCCGGCCGCATGCTTCACCGTGTTGGTGAGCGCCTCCTGCACGACGCGGTACGCCGCGAGTTCCAGGCCGGCCGGCAGCGGGTACTTCTCGCCGCTGGTGGTGACCGTGACGTCGACGCCGGCGTCGCGGACCCGGTCGATCAGCGGCGGAAGCTGGGCCAGGCCGGGCTGCGGGGCGAGGTCGTCCTCGTCGTCGGCCGCGGACAGCAGGCCCATCACCCCACGGAGCTCGCCGAGCGCGGCCCGGCCGCCCTCCTCGACCGCGAGCAGCGCGTCGCGGGCCGCCTCGGGCGCGTTGTCGAGGACCTTCCGGGCGGCTCCGGCCTGGATGACCATCATGGACACGTTGTGCGTGACGATGTCGTGCAGCTCGCGGGCGATCCGGGCCCGTTCCTGCCGGGCGGCCTCCCGCAGCGCGTCGGCGCGTTCCTGGCGCAGCCGGTCGGCCCGTTCCCGCCAGGTGCGCATGCCGTTGACGGCCAGCCCGATGGGCAGCAGCACCAGGAACGGTACCCAGGCCACCGGCACGATCGGCACCGCCAGGTCGGGGAACGAGCTGTACAGCAGCGCCGCCACCGGCAGCGTGGCCAGGGCCCACATCCGGTAGGGGCTGTACGCGGCGGCGGTGTAGGCGGCGATCACGCAGGCGTAGAAGGAGACGCGCAGGATGTCGGTGCTCGGCTCGACGCCGTGCAGCGACAGCACAGTGATGCCGAGGATGACCGAGAGGGTGGCCAGCGGATAGCGGCGCCGCAGGAGCAACGGCAGGATCGCGGCGATGGCGATCCAGCCCGGGCTCTGGGGGTCGCGAAGATCATTCTCGTACGGGGTGACCGGAGCCCCGTGCGAGGGTGGGATGTCCGGGAGATCAGGAAGATCCGGTGGCGGCACCATCATCGCCACGTCGTTCGTGGTGTCGAACAGGTGCTCGGTGATGTTGGTGCCGCCGAGCGCCACCGCGACGAACACCACGACGAGCAGCGCGTCGAAGACCCAGTTGCGGCGGGTCATCCGCGGCTGCGGGCCGGAGCGGCGCAGGGCCCGCGCGAGCAGGAGCGGCATCCGCTCATTGTGTCGGGGCGGGCCGGCCGTACGCATCCACCTCCGGACTACGCCGCGAGGATGACCCCGGCCCGGAAAGGGGCTCTCACGGCCGACGACCCGGGTACGCGGCCGTCCATAGTGTCCCGGCCATGATTGACGTCGTAGATGTGAGCCGCCGTTACGAGGGCGACCGGGCCGCCCTCGACCACCTGAGCCTCGAGGTCGCCGAGGGGGAATGCCTGGCGCTGCTCGGCCCGTCCGGCAGCGGCAAGTCGACACTGCTCAACCTGATCGCCGGCCTCGACCGGCCCACCGAGGGCAGCGTGACGGTCGGCGGCACCCGGGTCGACCGGCTCGGTGAGGCCGCGGCCGCCCGGTACCGCCGGGCGACCATCGGCCTGGTCTTCCAGTTCTTCAACCTGCTCGACGACCTGACCGTCCTGGACAACGTGCTGCTGCCGGCGCAGATCGCCGGCCGCCCGGCCGGCGCGTCACGCCGGCGCGCGGGCGAGCTTCTGGAGACGCTCGGCATCGACCGGCACGCCGGCGCCTACCCCGGCCGCCTGTCCGGCGGGGAGCGGCAGCGGGTCGCCGTCGCCCGGGCGCTGATGAACCGGCCGCCGCTGCTGCTCGCGGACGAGCCGACCGGCGCCCTCGACACCGCCTCGGGCGCGGAGGTGCGCAAACTCCTGATCGACCTGCACACCGACGGTCAGACCATCGTGTTGGTCACCCACGACGAGGTGCTGGCCGAGGCCGTCGCCACCCGCACCGTCCGGCTCGTCGACGGGCGGGTGGCGACCGCATGAGCGCCGTCCGGACCGTCGTGCGCGGCGCCCAGCGGCGCCGCGTCTCCACCATCGTGATCGTCGCCGCCACGGCGATGGCCGTCACCGCGACCGTCCTGGCCGGCCTGCTGCTGGCCGCCTCCTCGGCGCCGTTCGCCACCGCGTTCGCCGGCCAGCGCGGCGCGCACCTCACCGCGTTCTTCGACGCCTCGACGACCACCAGCGAGCAGGCCGCGGCCACCGCGTCGCAAGCCGAGCGGGCGGCCGGACCGTTCCCGGTGGCCACGGCCGCCGTCCGTCCCGAGGGCCTGCCGGGCATACCGTTCATGGACCTCAGGGTGGCCGGGCGGGCCGACCCGGCCCGCGACCCGGTCGACAAGGTGACCCTGCTGTCCGGGCGCTGGGCGCGGGCCACGGGCGAGGTCGTGGTGGCCCGCGGCCATCTGCGGATTCCGCCCGGAAGCGTCCTGAGGCTGAAGGACGGGCCCACCCTGAGGGTCGTCGGCGAGGCCCGGTCGATCAGCCAGACCTCGCAGGGGTGGGTGACACCCGATCAGGCGACCGCGCTCGGCCCGGCCGGCTGGCAGATGCTCTACCGGTACGCCGACGCCGGCACCGAGGCCGCGATGAGCGCACACCAGGCCGCCCTCGGCCCGAACGCCCGGACGCAGTCCTGGCTGGGCGTCCGCGCCGACGCCGCGCACCGCACCCAGCTGTTCGTGCCCCTGCTGAGCGCGTTCGGGCTGATCGGCCTGGCCCTGGCCGCCCTGGTCATCGGCAACGTCGCCGCGGGCACCGTCGCCTCGGCCACCCGCCGCATCGGCGTCATGAAGGCGCTCGGGCTGACCCCGGCCCAGGTGGTGCGGGCCTGCCTGGTCCAGGCGCTGATCCCGGGAATGATCGGCGCCGTCCTCGGCATCGTCGCCGGTGACCTGCTCGCGGTGCCGCTGACCGCCGACGTGGCCGACCTGTTCGGCACCGTCCCGATGTCGGTCACCCCCTGGGTCGACGCCGCCGCGATCGTGGCCGCGGTGCTGGTCCTCTCGGCGACCGCGGCCCCGGCCGCGTGGCGGGCGGCCCGGCTGCGCACCGTCGACGCGCTCGCGGTCGGCCGCACCCCGCTCAGTGGCCGGGGCCGCCGGGCCGCCCGTCTGGCCGGCCGGTCCCGGCTGCCGAGGCCGCTCAGCCTCGGCCTGGCCCAGCCGTTCACCCGCCCCGCCCGGCTGGTGGCCATGCTGCTGACGATCGCGTTCGGCACGGCCGCGGCCACCTTCGCCATCGGGCTGGCCAGTTCGCTGCGCCTGGTCCAGGCGGCCGACCAGAAGCCCGCCACCTCGGCCGACGTGGTCGTGTACCCGGGACCGGACGGCATCGGAACGGACGCGGGCGCGGTCATCGCGGCCACGCCGGGAACCGGGAGCTACTACGGCCGCGGGCCGGCCGACATCACCATCGACGGCCTGCGCGAGGCCGCCCACGGCACCGTCACCATCGGGGACGCCGGCGCCGCCGGGTACGAGATGCTCGACGGCCGCTGGTATGCCGCTCCGGGCGAGGTGGTCGTCACGACCGGGTTGCTCACCGCCACCGGCAAGCACGTCGGCGACACGGTCACCGGCGCCGGCCACGAGCCGTTCACCATTGTGGGCGAGGTGTTCGACGGCAGCGCCAACAACCACCTCTACACCGACGTCGCCAGCATGCCCGGCCTCCGATCGCCGTTCGAGTGGTACGTCAAGCTCACGCCGGGCACCGACCGCGCCGCGTACCTCGACTCCCTGACCAGCCGCCACCTGGAGGCCCAGGCCAGCGAGGCCGAGAGCGCCGACGGCACGCTGATCGTGCTCGACTCCCTCACCGCCCTGCTCACGGCCCTGCTGGTGTCCGTGGCGGCGCTGGGGGTGCTGAACGCGGTGGTCCTCGACTCCCGCGACCGGGTGCACGACATCGGCGTACAGAAATCGATCGGTATGACTCCGAAGCAGACCGCCGTCATGGTCATCGCCTCGGTCGGCGTGGCCGGTCTGATCGGCGGCGCCGCCGGCGTCCCGGCCGGCTACCTCGTGCATCGCTGGGCGGTGCCGGCGATGGCCCGCGGCGCCGGCATCCGCCTGCCCGGCAGCACCATCGACGTCTACGCCCCGGCCCTGCTCCTGACCCTGGCCCTGGCCGGCCTGATCCTGGCCGCGGCCGGCGCTCTGCTCCCGGCGGGGTGGGCGGCCCGGACGCGCACGGCGGTGGCCCTGCGCACCGAATGACCCGGCATGATCACCACCCCCTGAACAGCCAGAAATCGCCGCGTGAGGTCTGTCCTAACGGGCATCTTCATCGCCGGGTCTGGATGACTAGTCTCCGGGAATGAGACGACTTCTGGCGGCTGCCGTCGCCACGACTGTCGGACTGGCGCTCGGCGGCAGCATGATCCCGTCCGCGGCGCAGGCCCACAGTGGGACCCCCAGTTACACGCCGCCTCCCATCGCCTGGGGCGCGTGCACCAACGCCACCCTGAAGGCGCGCGGCGCCGAGTGCGGATTCGTGATCGTCCCGCTCGACTACGCGCGCCCGGGCGGCACCAAAATCAAGATCGCCGTGTCGAGGATCAAGGCCAAGTCGCCGGCCGCCGACTATCAGGGCGTCATGCTGGTCAACCCGGGCGGCCCGGGCGGATCCGGCCTCATCTACTCGGTGTTCCAGAGCGCGATCCCGGACAACGCGGGCCTCGACTACGACTGGATCGGCTTCGACCCGCGCGGGGTCGGCTCCAGCGTGCCGTCGCTGAGCTGCGACGGAAACGTCGCCGGCTACAACCGGCCGTACTACGTACCGGTCAACCGGCAGCTCGAGAAGACCTGGCTGGCCCGGTCCAAGGCGTACGCCCAGGCGTGTGCCCGCGCCGGCGGCCCGCTGCTCGATCACCTGAAGACCACCGACAACGTGGCCGACATGGAGAGCATCCGTAAGGCGCTGGGCCAGAAGCAGATCAACTTTTACGGCTTCTCGTACGGCACGTACCTCGGCCAGGTCTACGCCACATTGCACCCGGCCCAGGTCCGGCGGATGGTCTTCGACGGGGTCGTCGACCCGCGCGGCGTCTGGTACGACGCCAACCTCAGCCAGGACGTCCAGTTCGACAAGAACATGGACACCTACTTCGCCTGGGTGGCCAAGTACGACGCGGTGTACCACCTGGGCACCACCGGCAAGGCGGTGAAGGCCAAGTACTACGCCACGCTCCAGAAGCTCCGCGTGGCGCCGGCCGAGGGCAAGATCGGCCCGGACGAGTGGAACGACATCTTCGTCTCGGCCGGGTACTACGTGTACGGCTGGGAGGACGTGGCCACCGCGTTCTCGGCCTATGTCAACAGCGGGGACGCCTCCGGACTGCTGGAGCTGTACTCCGAGCCCGGCCCCGGCGCGGACAACGGCTACGCGGTCTACCTGGGCACCCAGTGCACCGACGTGCGGTGGCCGTCCAGCTGGGACAAGTGGAAGCGGGACAACTGGCGGATCTACCGCAAGTACCCGTTCATCACCTGGAACAACGCCTGGTACAACGCGCCCTGCCTGTTCTGGAAGGGCGACGTCGGCAAGCCGGTGAACGTCAACGGCAAGAAGGCCCCGCCGATCCTGCTGATCAGCGAGACCAACGACGCCGCCACGCCGTACGCGGGCAGTCTCGAGATCCGTAAGCGGTTCCCCCGCTCGGTCCTGATCGAGGGTGTCGGCGGCACCACGCACGCCGGCTCGCTCAGCGGCGTCGCCTGCACCGACGACACGATCGCGGCCTACCTGGAGTCCGGCGCCCTGCCGAGCCGGGTCCACGGCAACCGCTCCGACAAGAAGTGCGACCCGGTTCCGCAGCCGGACCCGACGGCGGCGGCGGCCAAGTCCCTCGCCTCCACCGGTAGCGGCAGCCTCAAGGCGGCTTTGCGCAGCGCCGCACCGCCGGTGCGCTGACGACGGCGCCGACCGTGCGACATTGTCGCACGGTCGGCGTTGATCCGGATCACATCGCTGCCTAGCGTCGCTCCCACGAGAAGGGGGCGATGTGGCGGACTTCGTCGGAGCGATCGATCAGGGCACCACCAGCACGCGCTTCATGATCTTCGACCGGGCCGGTCACGAGATCGGCCGTCACCAGCTGGAGCACCGGCAGATCCTGCCCGGCGCCGGGCTGGTCGAGCACGACGCGACCGAGATCTGGGAGAACACCCTCAAGGTCGTCGACGTCGCGCTGGCCGGCGCCGGCCTGACCCCGGCCGACCTGGCCGCCGTGGGCATCACCAACCAGCGCGAGAGCGTCCTGATCTGGGACCGCGCGACCGGCCGGCCGTGCCACAACGTCATCGTCTGGCAGGACACCCGGACGGCGCCGGTCATCTCCTCGCTCGACGCCGAGTTCCTGCGCGAGCGGACCGGACTGCCGCCGGCCACGTACTTCTCCGCCACCAAGATCCAGTGGATGCTCGACCACGTTCCCGGCCTGCGGGCCCGCGCCGAGAACGGCGAGGTCGTGTTCGGCACCCTGGACAGCTGGCTGATCTGGAACCTGACCGACGGCGCGCTGCACCTGACCGACGTCACCAACGCCAGCCGCACCCAGCTGATGAACCTGCACACCCTCGACTGGGACGACGAGCTGCTGCGGCTGTTCGGCATCCCGCGGGCCCTCCTCCCCGAGATCAGGTCCTCGGCCGAGACGTACGGGCACGCGTCCTCGGTCCTGCCCGGTGTGCCCATCGCGGCCGCCATCGGCGACCAGCAGGCCGCGCTCTTCGGGCAGACGTGTTTCGCGCCCGGTGACGCGAAATGTACGTACGGGACCGGGAACTTCGTCTTGCTGAACACCGGGACGACACCGGTGCGCTCGACGCACGGGCTGCTCACGACCGTGGCCTACCGGTTCGGGGCGGACGCGCCGGTCTACGCGCTCGAAGGGTCGATCGCGGCCACCGGCTCGGCCGTGCAGTGGCTGCGCGACCAGCTCGGCGTCATCGACTCGGCCGGCGAGAGCGAGCAGCTGGCGGCCCAGGTGGACGACAGCGAGGGTGTCTGCTTCGTGCCGGCCTTCTCCGGGCTGTTCGCGCCGTACTGGCGCCCCGACGCCCGGGCCGCGATCGTCGGGCTCTCCCGCTACCACACCGCGGCCCACATCACCCGGGCCGCGCTCGAGGCCATCTGCTATCAGACCCGCGACGTCGTGGCGGCCATGGCCCAGGACTCCGGCACCGAGCTGGACTGCCTCCAGGTCGACGGCGGCGTCACCGCCAACGCGCTGTGCATGCAGCTGCAGGCCGACATCCTCGGCGTGCCGGTGAGCCGGCCCGCCGTCGCCGAGACCACCGCGCTCGGCGCCGCCTACGCGGCCGGCCTGGCCGTCGGCTTCTGGACCTCACCGGACGAACTGCGCGCCAACTGGCGGGAGGACCGGCGCTGGCAGCCGTCCTGGACCCAGCGGCGGCGCGACGAAGGAACCACCCGCTGGCGAGCGGCCATCGACCGCAGCCTCGACTGGGCCGGCCTCGGCTGAAATCGGAGATCATCATGAACACCGGAATACTGTCGTCCGCCACCCGCGCGGCGGCCCTGACCGCGATGTCGGCCGGCCCGGAACTCGACGTGCTGGTCGTCGGCGGCGGCGTGGTCGGCGCGGGCGCGGCCCTCGACGCGGCCACCCGCGGGCTCTCCGTCGGCCTGCTCGAGGCCCGCGACTTCGCCAGCGGCACGTCCAGCCGGTCCAGCAAGCTCATCCACGGCGGCCTGCGCTACCTCGAGATGCTCGACTTCGGCCTGGTGCGCGAGGCGCTGCGCGAGCGCGGCCTGCTCATCCAGCGGCTCGCGCCGCACCTGGTACGCCCCGTGCCGTTCCTCTACCCGCTGCAACACCGGGCGTGGGAGCGGTTGTACGTCGGAGCCGGCATCGCCCTGTACGACACGCTCGCGCTCTCCGGCTGGGGCGCGGGGCTGCCCCGTCACCGGCACCTGAGCCGCACCGAGGCGCTCAAGGCGTTCCCGGCGCTGCGGCCCGAGTCGCTGGTCGGCGCCATCCGCTACTTCGACGCCCAGGTCGACGACGCCCGGCACACCATGTTCCTGGTCCGCACGGCCGCCGCGTACGGCGCCCAGATCGCACCCCGGACCGAGGTGATCGCCTTCCTGCGCGAGGGCCGCCGGGTCGTCGGCGTCCGCGCCCGCGACGCCGAGACCGGGGCCGAGATGGAGATCCGCGCCCGTACGGTGATCAACGCGACCGGCGTCTGGACCAGCGACATCCAGTCCCTGATGAAGGGCGAACGCGGCCAGTTCAAGATCACTGCCTCCAAGGGCATCCACCTGGTCGTCCCGCGCGAGAAGATCACCGGCAGTACCGGCATGATCCTGCGGACCGCGACCAGCGTGCTCTTCGTGATCCCGTGGGACCGGCACTGGATCATCGGCACCACCGACACCCCGTGGAACCTCGACAAGGCCCACCCGTCGGTCTCGGCCCAGGACGTCGGCTACCTGCTCGACGAGGTCAACAAGGCCCTGGCCACCCCGCTGACCCGCGACGACGTGCAGGGCGTCTACGCCGGCCTGCGCCCGCTGCTGTCGGCCGACGCGGCGACCACGGCCAAGCTGTCCCGCGAGCACGCGGTCGACCGGCTCGCCCCCGGCCTGGTCCTGGTGGCGGGCGGCAAGTACACGACGTACCGGGTGATGGCGGCCGACGCGGTCGACGCCGCCGTGGCCGACCTCGACACCCGTGTGCCGGAGTCCTGCACCGACCAGGTTCCGCTGCTCGGCGCGGCCGGCTACCGGGCGGCCTGGAACCGCCGGTCCCAGCTGGCCCGCCGCGCCGGCCTGCCGGTGTCCCGGATCGAACACCTGCTCCAGCGCTACGGGACGCTGGCCGAGGAAGTACTCGCGCTGATCGACGCGGAGCCGGCGCTGGGGGAGCCGCTGGCCGGCGCCGGCGACTACCTGGCGGCCGAGGTGGTGTACGCGGTGACCCACGAGGGCGCCCGCCACCTGGACGACGTGCTGACCCGCCGTACCCGCATCTCCATCGAGACTCCCGATCGCGGCGTGACGGCGGCCCGGGCCACGGCGGCCCTGATCGCCGCCCCGCTGGGCTGGTCCCCGGCCGAGCGGGAGACCGAGATCGGCCGGTACGAGTCCCGGGTGGCGGCCGAACTGGCCGCCCAGGAACAGCCCGATGACGAGAGCGCCGACGCGACCCGGCTCGCCGCGGTGTGACGCGGGCCCGAGGGGCGGGACCTGAGTCATGGCCGCGATCCTGACGGTCGAACAGCGGCGGGCCCGGATCCTCGCGGAGATCGACCGGGCCGGCGGGGTCCGGATCACCGGGCTCGGATCGCTGGTCGGCGTCTCCGACGTGACAGCCCGGCGCGACGTGGAGAACCTCGCCGAACGGGGGCTCGTCCGGCGGGTGCGGGGCGGGGCGATGCGGCGGGCCGCCGGGCCGGGGCCGGACCACGGGGCCGGCCTACGGGCGAAGGCGGCCATCGCCCGTACCTCGGCCCGGCTCGTGCGGCCCGGCGAGGTGATCGGGCTGCTCGCCGGTGACATCACGCTGCTGCTGGCGCGGGAGCTCTCCGGGGTGCCGGGCCTCAGCGTGGTCACCAACGCCATCCCGATCGCCGATGCCTTCGACGAACGCTCCGGCCGGATGGTGCTGTTGCTGGGCGGTGTCCGCAGCCGGTCGGGCGCACTCACCGGTCCGGTGGCCGAACGGGCCGCGGCCGGGCTCAACGTGGACGTCGTCTTCGCCGGCGTGTCCAGCATGGACGCGCGTCGCGGCTTCGCCGCGCCCGGTGCGGCCGAGGCGCGCGTCGGGGCCGCCCTGATCGCCGCCGCCCGGCGGGTCGTGGTGCTGGCCGATCACACCGCCTGGGAGGCCGGCGGCGGAGCCGTGATCGCACCGCTCGAGGCGGCCGAGGTGGTGGTCACCGACGAGGGCCTGTGCCGCGCCGGCCGTTCGGCCCTGCGCCACCGGGCGGGCCGGCTGATCATCACCGCCGTCCCCTGACGGCGCGATGACCGATCAGGCCGAGTCGCGCCAGACGACGGGGGAGGGGAGCAGCCGGCCACCCCGCGGGATCTGCTCGCCCCGGAGCTGCCGCAGCACCATGTCGGCCGCGTAGGCGCCGATGTCGGTGGCCGGCTGGTGCACGGTGGACAGGTGCGGGCGGGTGCGGGTGGCCCACGAGCTGTCGTCGAAGCCGACCACCCCCACCTCCTCGGGCACGGAGCGGCCGGCCTCCCGCAGGGCCTCCAGGGCGCCGGCGGCGACCGCGTCGGAGGCGGCGAAGACGCCGTCGATCCTCGGCTCGCGCTCCAGGAGCGTCCGCATGCCCTTGGCCCCGCAGGAGAAGTCGTACAGCGGGACCTCGGCCACCAGGCTCTCGTCGAACAGGGGGCCCAGGGCGCGCCGGAAGCCGGCCAGGCGGTCGGCGCCGGAGTCGCGGTCGACGGCGGCGGCGATCATGCCGACCCGGCGGCGCCCGCCGGCCAGCAGGCGGCGGGTGATCTCCTCGGCCGAGCTGAGGTTGTCGATGCCCACGTACGGGATCTCGGGGCGCAGGTCGCGCGGGTGGCCGACGAAGGCCGAGGGCAAGGAGAGGCTGCCGACCACCTGGATGATCGGGTCGTGGCTGCGGGCCGAGACGATGATCGCGCCGTCGACGAAGCCGCCGCTCAGGTACCGGGTGATGCGGGCCGTGTCGCGTTCGGAGTCGACGACCAGGTTGACCATCTGGTAGTCGGCGCCGGACAGGGTCGCGTTGGCGCCGAGCAGGATGCCGCCGATGTTGGGGTCCTCCAGGAACAGCGTGTGCGGTTCGAGGACGATGAAGCCGACCGCCTGCGAGCGCTGCATCACCAGGTTGCGGGCGGCCGTGTTGGGCACGTAGCCGACCTCGCGGATGGCCCGCTCGATGGCGGTGCGAGCGGTCACCGACACGTAGCCGCCGTTGAGCACGCGGCTCACCGTGCCCCGGGAGACCCCGGCCGCGGCCGCGATGTCGTGCACGGTCGCCCTTTTGCCCGGCTTGTTCGGCTGTTCGGTCGCGCTCACGCAACGACCTTATCTTTTGGTCTTGACGTCCCTATCGAGGAAACCTAATGTGTGCACGTTCACACATCTGACCTGCGGGTTTTACGCAGCAGAAATGTGTGCACGTGCACAGACGAGGAGAGCCTGTGATCACTCTGGGGTGCGACTACAACCCGGAGCAGTGGCCGGCCGAGGTGTGGGCCGAGGACGTCGCGTTGATGCGGACCGCCGGGATCAACCTGGTGGCGATCAATATTTTCGGCTGGTCCGACCTCGAGCCGCGAGCCGGTGAATACGACTTCGAACGGCTCGACCGCATCATCGGGCTACTGCACGACAACGACATAAAAATCAATTTGGGTACGGCCACCGCGTCGCCCCCGCCGTGGCTGGCCGCCCGCCATCCGGAGATCCTGCCGATGGCGGCCGACGGCACCCGGCGCTATCCGGGCGGCCGGCAGGCCTGGTGCCCGAGTTCGCCGGTCTTCCGCGAGCACGCGCTGGCCCTGGTCGAGCGGGTCGCCCAGCGCTACGGCAACCATCCGGCCCTGGCCCTCTGGCACGTCTCCAACGAGCTGGGCTGCCACAACGCGCTCTGCTACTGCGACGCCAGCGCCGAGCGTTTCCGGGCCTGGCTGACCGACCGGTACGAGACCGTGGAGGCCCTGAACGCGGCCTGGGGCACGTCGTTCTGGAGTCAGCGGTACGGCGAGTGGTCCGAGGTGCTGCCGCCGCGGACCGCGCTGTCGCTGCGCAACCCGGCGCAGATGCTCGACTTCCACCGGTTCTCGTCGGACGAGCTGCTCGGGCACTACGAGGCCGAGGCGGCCGTGCTGCGCCGGCACTCGAGCGTCCCGGTCACCACGAACTTCATGGTCACCGCGCACATCCGCAACCTGGACTACTGGCGCTGGGCCCCGCGGATGGACGTGATCGCCAACGACCACTACCTGGACCACCGCCTCGGCCATCCGGCGGCCGAGCTCAGCTTCGCCGCCGACCTGACCCGCGGTCTGGCCGGTGGCAAGCCGTGGATGCTGATGGAGCAGTCCACCGGCGCGGTCAACTGGCAGCCGGTCAACCTGGCCAAGGCGCCCGGCGAGATGCTGCGCAACACCCTGACCCACGTGGCCCGCGGCGCCGACGCGGTCTGCTTCTTCCAGTGGCGGGCCTCGTCGCAGGGCAGCGAGAAGTTCCACTCGGCGCTGCTGCCGCATGCGGGCACCGAGACCGAGCAGTGGCGCGAGGTCCTTCAGCTGTCGTCCGTGCTCGGCAAGCTGGCCGAGGTGGCCGGGACCCGGGTCCGTACCGAAACCGCGGTCCTCTTCAGCTGGGAGGCCTGGTGGGCGGCCGAGCAGGAGGGCCGGCCGTCGACCGCCGTCAACTACCTCGACCAGGTGCACGCCGTCCACGGTGGACTGCGTGACCTCGGCGTCACGGCGGATGTCATCAGCCCGGACGGCGACCTGTCAGCGTACGGCCTCGTCATCATCCCGTGCCTCTATCTCGTCTCCGACGAGCAGGCGGCGGCGATCCAGAAGTACGTCGAGAGGGGCGGCCGCATCCTGGTCACCTTCTTCAGCGGAATCGCCGACCGGGACGACCGGATCCGGCCCGGCGGCTACCCGGGCGCGTTCCGTGACCTGCTCGGCGTCACCGTCGAGGAGTTCATGCCGCTGGCCCCGGGCGCGACGGTGACGCTCGACGACGGCGGCCACGGCGCGCTGTGGACGGAGCGGCTGCGGACCACCGGCGCCGAGGTCGTGGCCCGCTACACCGACGGCCCGTTGCCCGGCGTGCCGGCCGTCACCCGCAACGGCAACGCGTGGTACGTCGCGACCGCGCTCGACCGGGACTCGATGCGAACGCTGCTGAGCCGGGTCACCGGAGCCCCCGAAACGAACGACGAGTCGGTCGAGGTGGTGCGGCGAGGGCCGTACGCCTTCGTCATCAACCACGGCGAGCGCGAGATCGAGTACGCGGTCACCGGTCACGAACTGATCGCCGGCGAGCCGGTGGCCGGACGGCTGCGGGTGCCGGCCGGCGCCGTCCGGGTGGTGCGTGAGCCGTGAAGAAGGCCATCCTGTTCTTCGTGGCGCCGTTCGGCGTCCTGTTCACGCTCTTCTACCTGATTCCCATCGGGTACGCGGTCTGGCAGTCGCTGTTCACCGTGGAGCGCAAGGGCACGTTCGGCCCGGCCACCGACGTCTTCGGCGGCCTCACCCAGTACAAGCAGGTCTTCAGCGACGGGCCGTTCTGGGAGTCGATCGGCCGGGTCCTGCTGTTCGGGGCCGTGCAGGTGCCGGTCATGCTCGGCCTGGCCCTGTTCCTGGCCCTGCTGCTCGATTCCGGCCTGGTCAAGGGCCGCCGGTTCTTCCGGCTCGTCTACTTCCTGCCGTACGCGGTGCCGGGCGTGGTCGCGGCCATCATGTGGGGCTACCTGTACTCGCCCAACCTGTCGCCGTTCACCGCAGTCACCTCGGCCGTCGACCTGCTCTCGCCGAGCCTGGTCCTGTGGGCCATGGCCAACGTCGTGACCTGGGTCTACGTCGGCTACAACATGCTGATCATCTACTCGGCGCTGCTGGCCGTGCCGACCGAGATCTACGAGGCCGCCAAGATCGACGGGGCCGGCGTGTTCCGTACGGCCTGGTCCATCAAGATCCCGATGGTCATGCCGGCGATCGTCCTGACCACCGTGTTCTCGATCATCGGAACGCTCCAGTTGCTGGCCGAGCCGCAGGTGTTCCGCAGCTTCAGCTCCGCGGTGTCCAGCACCTACACCCCGAACCTGACCGTGCTCAGCACCGCCGGCATCCCCAACTTCCATCTGGCGGCCGCGTTCTCGGTCGTGCTGGCGCTGGCCACCTTCGTGCTCTCGTTCTCGTTCCTCAAGTTCACCCAGCGCAAGGGCGTGCAGTGATGACCGGATTCAAGGTCCCGCGGTACGCCGCCATGCTGGTCATGGCCGTCTTCACGCTCTACTTCCTCACGCCCCTGTGGTGGCTGTTCATCGCCTCCGGCAAGCAGGACGGGCAGGTCACCGAGGGTCACGCGCTGCTGCCGGACGACTTCGCGCTCGGCACGAACCTGTCCGACCTGTTCCGCTACAACGACGGCGTCTTCCTGCGCTGGCTGCTCAACTCGGTCGGCTACACCGTCGGCGCCGCCCTGCTCGGCACCCTGCTGGCCGGCATGTGCGGCTACGCCCTGGCCAAGTACGTGTTCCGCGGCCGGGAACTGATCTTCAACATCGTGCTCGGCGGTGTGCTCGTGCCGGCCACCGCGCTCGCGCTGCCGCTGTTCCTCATGTTCAGCAAGGCCGAGCTGGCCAACACCTTCTGGTCGGTCTTCCTGCCCAGCCTGGTCAACCCGTTCGGCGTCTACCTGGGCCGGATCTACGCGGCGGCCAGCGTGCCGGACGAGATCCTGGAGGCGGCCCGGATCGACGGTTCGGGCGAGGTGCGGTCGTTCTTCACCATTTCCGTACGGCTGATGGCGCCGGCCTTCGTCACCATCTTCCTGTTCCACTTCGTCGCGGTCTGGAACAACTTCATGCTGCCGCTGATCATGCTCGGCAACGAGCGGCTGTTCCCCGTGACCCTCGGCCTCTACTCATGGAACTCCCAGGTCAATCAGCATCCGGAGCTGCGCGCCCTGGTCCTGGTCGGAGCGTTCGTCTCGATCGTCCCGATGGTCATCGCATTTCTCTCACTCCAGCGCTTCTGGCGTAGCGGCCTCGGCGCTGGCTCTATTAAGTAGGAGGACTGATGCGCGTACGCGCTGGCTCCATCGCTGTATTACTCGCGGTCTCCCTGGCCGCCTGTTCGTCGAACGACTCCTCGTCGGACTCCACGGCCGCGGCGTCCTCGTGCGCCCCGGCCGGCGGCCCGGTCACCCTCTCGTACACCACCTGGATCCCCGGCATCGAGAAGGTCGTCGACGTCTGGAACAAGGCCAACCCCGACATCCAGGTCAAGGTGCAGACCGGCCCGAACGGCAACGGCGGCACCTACGCCAACTTCTTCAACCAGCTCAAGGCCGGCAACGCGCCCGACCTGGGCCACATCGAGTACGACGCGCTGCCCAGCTTCCGTGTCCAGGACGGCCTGACCGACCTCGGAAGCTGCGACATCGTCACCCAGTCGCAGAGCAAGTTCGTCGACTGGACCTGGAACCAGGTCACCTTCGGCGAGCAGGGTCACGTGTACGGCATCCCGCAGGACGCCGGCCCGATGGGGCTGTTCTACCGCAAGGACCTGTTCGAGAAGAACAACATCCCGGTCCCGACGACCTGGGACGAGTACGCGGCGGCGGCCGAGAAGGTGAAGGCCGCCGGCGGCTACATCACCAACTTCTCGCAGAGCGACATCAACCAGTTCGCCGGCTTCGTCTGGCAGGCGGGCGGCCACTGGTTCGGCAACGACGGCACCAACTGGACCGTCACCATGGCCGACGAGCCGACCAAGAAGGTCGCCGGCTACTGGCAGAAACTGATCGACAAGAAGCTGGTGTCGTCGGTGCCGCCGTGGACGCCGGAGTGGGACAACGCGTACAACTCAAGCAGTGCCTGGACCTGGGTCTCGGCCGTCTGGGGGGCCAACTCGATCCTGGCCGGCGCGCCCAAGACCTCGGGCAAGTGGGCGGTCGCCCCGATGCCGCAGTGGAACGCCGGTGAGAAGGTCGCCGGCAACTGGGGCGGCTCGTCGACGGCGGTCTTCAAGAACTCGAAGCACCCGTACGAGGCGGCCAAGTTCGCGCTGTGGCTGAACACCTCGACCGAGGCTCTGACCCTGCTCAACAAGGAGGCCCAGCTCTACCCGGCCACGAAGGAGGGCGCGTCGCTGCCGGCCCTGAAGGAGGGCGTCGAGTTCTACGGCGGCCAGAAGATCTACGACGTCTTCGCCGAGGCCTCGACCCAGGTCAAGCCCGACTTCACCTGGGGCCCGACGATGACCAAGACGTACGCCGACGCGTCCGACGGCTTCAAGAAGGCCGTCACCGGCCAGGAGACCCTGACCAAGGCCCTCGAGGACGCCCAGGCCGGCACGATCGCCACCCTGAAGTCGCAGTCCATCCCGGTCAAGGAGTAGGAACCGCCCCGGGCGCACCGGGCCGGCCCACCCGCGCGTGGGCCGGCCCGGTGCCGGGCCGGGCCACGGCGACGGCGCCGAACACGACGACCAGGGAGGCGTTGACGAGCACGGCCAGCCAGCCGATGTCGGCGATGTGGGCCACCGGCCAGGCGAGCGAAGCCACCGCGAGCAGCGTCACGGCCCAGGCCGGGGCCCGGCCGCGCAGGACGGCGGCGCCGATCAGCAGGGTGAGCGGGAAGCAGAGGCCGAGCGGCTTGATGAGCGTGGCCGCCCCGGACGCGTCGACCAGGTCGGCGCCGCCCAGTGCGACGTGGATGGTGTTGAAGCCGTAGGCGACGTTGCCGGCCGCGCCGAGGGCGCCCACCAGCAGCAGGGTGGCGGCCAGGACGCCGTCGCCGAGGGTCACCAGGCGGACCAGGACGACGAGGTAGCCGGTGGCGCCGAGCACGTGGACCACGGCGGCGGTGGGATCGTCCCAGCCCCGGGTCGCGTACAGCAGATCGGCCAGCAGATAGACGGCGGGCGCGACGGCCAGCGACGCGGTGAGCACGCGGTTGAGCGGTGTGGAGTCCATGCCTTCACCGTCGTCGCGCGCCCGGCGCGGCACATCGGGGCCGGCCCTGCTCATTCGGCAGGGTTAGCCCTGGTCCCCAGACGGCCCGGGTCTGCCACGATACGGAAGTGATCCGGGGTGTGGGCGCGGCGGCCATCGTGCTGGTGGCCGGCGGGTTCGCGCTCGGGCCGCACCCCGGCAACCTCCACAACGGGCTGATCGCCGTGTCGTTCACCGCGGTCGGGCTCTACGTGGCCGGCCGCCGCCCGGGCCACCGGGAAGCCCTGCTGTTCGTCGCGGTCGGCGCCGCCCACGCGGTGATGTTCGCCGGACGGCAGTACGGACTGCACGCCGGGCCGCTGCCGGGCGCCTCCTGGATCGGCTGGTTGGGGATCTGGCCGCTTCCGCTGGTGCTCGTGCTGGTCGGCGCCGCCGTGATGTGCTTCCCGGCCGGTCGTCTCCCGTCGCCGGGCTGGCGGCCGGTCGTCGCCGTCCTGGCCGCTGTCGGTTTCGTCCTCTCGGCCGTCTCGGCACTGTGGCCGGTCGAGTACGCCCGGGTGGGCCTGGTCGCCGGTCCGCCGTTCCGTCTGGCCGGATTCCCGGCGGCGGACGCCTTCTACAGTGTCGCCCGACCGGCCGGCTATCTGCTGTTTCAACTGGTGTGGGTCGCCTGCGTGGTGGTGCGGGTGCGGCGGGCGCGCGGCGACGAGGCCCGGCAGCTGCGCTGGTTCCTGTACGCGGCGACGGTGTCGGCCGCCGTGATGGTGGCCGGCCTGGCGGTGTGGCGGTCGCCGCTGCCCGGCACGCTGACGGCGCCGCTGTTGGCCGTGGCAGCCGGTGCGGCGATCCTGCGCCACCGCCTCTACGACATCGACCCCGTCATCAACAAGTCGCTGGTCGTCGGCGCGATGGCGGCCGTGGTGACAGTGGGCTACGCCGTCATCGTCGTCGGCGCGGGCCGCCTCGTCGACGGGCACGGCACGCTGCTGTCGCTGGTGGCCACGGGTGTCGTGGCGGTCGCGTTCCAGCCGGTGCGCGAACGTGTGCAACGGCTGGCCGACCGACTGGTCTACGGGCGGCGGACCACGCCGTACGAGGCCCTGTCCCGGCTGTCGGCCCACTTGACGGCGCCGGCCGGCGGCCTGCTCGACGGCATCTGCGCCACCGTGGCCGACGCTGTCGGCGCCCGGGAAGTGGTGCTCTGGACCGGCCCGGCCGACGACCTGCGTGCCGTGGCGATCTGGCCACCCGGGACCCCACTGCCGGGCGAGCACAACCCGCCGGACGAGCCCGGCACACCGGGCGGGCCGGCCGTTGCGCCGGTGGTGCACGACGGCCGGTTTCAGGGGGCTCTCACCGTGACCAGAGCGCCCGGCGAGACCATGTCGGTCGCGGAGCAGCGCGTGCTCGGCGACCTGGCCGCGCAGGCCGGTCTGGTCCTGGAGCTCCGGGCGACCGCCCAGCGCCTGGTCGCGGCCGGTGACGCGGCCCGGCGGCGGCTGGAGCGGGATCTGCACGACGGCGCCCAGCAACGGCTGGTGACCGTGGCGATGGAGCTCGGCGCGGTGGTGCGGCTGGCCACGACGTCGGGCGCGGCCGAGGTGGCGGAGCGGGCCGACGGCGTACGGCGGCAATTGCTCGAGGCCACGGCCGAGCTGCGTGAGATGGCGCGGGGGCTGCATCCGGCCGTGCTCACCCAGGACGGGCTCGAGGCCGCCGTCGGGTTCCTGGCCGACCGGTCTGCTCTGCCGGTGCGGCTGAGCCTGGCGGTGCCGCGGCGGCTGCCGGCCGAGGTCGAGGCCACGGCGTACTTCGTCGTCAGCGAGGGGCTGACCAACGCCGCCCGGCATTCCGGCGCCGCGACCGTGACGGTCGAGGTCACCCTGGACGGCGCGGGCCTGCTCGTCGAGGTGTGCGACGACGGCGAAGGCGCGGCTGTGGTGCGGGCCGGCAGCGGGTTGGAGGGGCTGGCCGACCGGCTGGCCACCCTCGACGCCCGGCTGACGGTCGAGAGCGGCCCGGCCGGCACCCGGTTGCGGACGGTGATCCCGTGCGGGTGATGCTGGCCGACGACGCGGTGCTGTTCCGGGAGGGGCTGGCCCGCATCCTCACCGACGTCGGGTTCACCGTGACCGGGCAGGCCCGCGACGGCGCCGAGCTGCTCGGCCTGGTGCGCGCCGACCCGCCCGACGTCACCGTGATCGACCTGCGGATGCCGCCGGGCTTCTCGGCCGAGGGCATCGACACGGCGGCGGCCATCCGCCGGGAGGCGCCGGAGGTCGGGCTGATGCTGCTGTCGCAGTACGTGGAGGCCCACCACGCGCTGCGGCTGATGACCGACTTCGACGGCGGCGTGGGTTACCTGCTCAAGGACCGTGTCTCCGACCTGGCCGCGTTCGGGGCCGACCTGCGGAAGGTGGCGCACGGCCAGACCGTCGTCGACGCCGACCTGGTGGCCCGCCTGGTCGCCCGCCGCCGCGAGCGCGATCCGCTGACCACGCTGACCGGCCGCGAACGGGCGGTGCTGGCCCTGATGGCGCAGGGCCTGTCCAACGCGGCCGTCGCGGCCGACCTCCATCTGGCCGCCAAGACCGTCGAGGCGTACGTCACCTCGATCTTCACCAAGCTCGGCCTGGTCCAGCACGAGCGCGAACACCGCCGCGTCCTGGCGGTCCTGAAGTTCCTCCGCGCGTGATGGCGCGAATGTGGGACGTAACGGGGACCGCCGGTCCGTAGCGTCCGGTACATGAACGAGTTTTCGATGGGGCGGCGGCGGTTTCTCGGTCTGACGGCGGCGGCCGGCGCGGCGGCCGCGAGCGCGGCCCTGCTCGGTGAGCCGGTCGCCGCGGCCACCTCCACGGTCGACTACGCCGGGCTCAAGCGCGCCCTCAAGGGTCCGCTGCTGCGGCCCGGCGACGCCGGTTACGCGGTGGCGGCCCGGCCGTACAACAGCGCCCTGGGTGTCCGCCGGCCGGCCGCGATCGCCAAGGTGGCCGGCGTCGACGACGTGCGGACCTGCGTGCGGCGGGTGCGCGGGCACGGCGTCCCGCTCGCCGCCCGCGCCGGCGGGCACAGCTACGCCGGCTTCTCCACGCCGAACAACGGCGTCGTCGTCGACCTCTCCGCCCTCAAGGGCATCACGATCCGGGGCGACGGCACGGCCGTGGTCGGCGCCGGGGTGCGGCTCATCGACCTCTACTCGGCGCTGGCCGCACACGGCCGGGCGCTGCCGGCCGGCTCCTGCCCGACGGTCGGCGTGGCCGGCAGCACCCTCGGCGGCGGCATCGGCGTGGTCGCCCGGACGTACGGCCTCACCTGCGACCACTTGCGGGCGGCCACCGTCGTCACCGCTGACGGCGCCGTGCACACGGTCGACGGCAACCACGACGCCGACCTGCTCTGGGCGCTGCGCGGCGGCGGAGGCGGCAACGGCGGCATCGTCACCAGCTTCACCTTCGGCACCGTGCCGGCGCCCACGGTCACGGTCTTCACGCTGCGCTTCCCGGCCGCCCGCACGTCCCGGGTGCTGCGCGCCTGGTCGCAGTGGATGGACGCGGCCCCCGACCAGCTCACCTCGCTGTGCGCGGTCACCGCCGCGAGCACCCCGGCCAACCGGGTGACCGGCGCCTGGACCGGCTCGGCGTCGGCGCTGACCCGGCACCTGACCGCGCTGATCAGCGCGGTCGGCGCGAGTCCCACCTCGCGGACGGTGCACACCTACAACTACCTGACCGCGATGAAGTACTTCGCCGGGTGCCTGTCCAAGACCGTCGCCGTCTGCCACACCCCCGGCCAGGAGGCCTTCCGGGCCGCGTCGCGCATGCTCGACCGTACGGTCACCGCCTCCATCGCCGACCGGGTGGTCGCCCTGATGCGCAAGCAGAAGGGCATGGTCCTGCTCTTCGACTCCCTGCGCGGCCAGGTCGGCCGGATCAGGGCCGCCGACACCGCGTTCGTCCACCGCGGCGCGCACGCCTCGGTGCAGGTCTACAGCGGCAACGCGGCCAACGGCCCGGCTGTGCTCGCGGTGCAGCAGGCGCTGGCCCCGATCGTCGGCCACGGCTCGTACGTCAATTATCTGAACCCGGGCCAGAAGGACTGGGCGAGCGCCTACTACGGCACCAACCTGCCCCGCCTGCGCCAGGTGATCCGCAAGTACGACCCGGCCCGCGTGTTCGACTTCCAGCAGTCGGTCCTGCGCGCGTAGCTATATCCGCGGCGAGACGTGGTAGTGGGCGATCCGCCACGTCTCACCGGAGCGGCGGGCGACGACGGTGAGGGTGAGCGGAAGCGGCGGCCGGCTGCCCGGGGCGAACGTGAACTCGACCGCCGCGAAGCCCAGCACCACGTCGTCGGCGAGCATGCGGTCCTGCAGGACGTCGTAAGTGACGGCCATCCCCATCGGCTGCCCGGCGTAGTACTCCCGCACGCCGGCCGGGCCCACGCTGTACGGATGCAGGCCCTGAAAGACGGCGTCGTCGGTGAACAGCGCGGCGACCCGGTCCGGAAGGTGCCGGTCGACCGCGTCCCGCCAGGCGTCGAGGAGGCCGCGAAGCGCGATCTCGGTCATCGTCCACCAGCGCTCTGGCCGCCGTCGACGTGCAGGATCTCGCCGGTGACGAAGGAGGCGTTCTCCAGGTAGAGGATGGCGTCGGTGACGTCGCCGATCTCGCCCATCCGGCCGATCGGATGCAGGCCGGCCAGGGCGTCGTACGTCTCGGGCGGGTGCATGCCGGTCTTGACGACGCCGGGGGAGACCGCGTTGAAGCGGATGCCCCGGGCCGCGTACTCGATGGCCAGGGCCTTGGTCGCGGAGTTGAGACCGCCCTTGGTCAGCGGGGCCAGGGCCGCCGGCGCGCCGGCGGTGGACCGTTCGGCGAGGGTCGTGGTGATGGTGACGACGTGGCCGCCGCCCTGCTCGAGCATGGCGGCGACCGCGCGCTGGGTGATCGCGACGAAGCCGCGCAGGTTGACCCCGACCACCCGGTCGAAGTCCTCGCCGGTGTACTCCGTGAACGGCTTGGCGACGAAGACCCCGGCGTTGTTGACCAGCGTGTCGACGCGGCCGAACTCGGCCCGGCCGGCGTCGATCACCCGGGCGCCGACCGCGGGATCGGCGATGTCGCCCGGCACGGCGAGCACCCCCGGGTCGCCGGACGGTTCGATGCTCCGCGAGGTGGCGACGACCCGATAGCCGAGCTTGCGGTAGGCGGCGACCGTGGCGGCGCCGATTCCCTGTGAGGCTCCCGTTACTACTGCGACCTTGGACATGCCTCGACTATCGGGTCTGTGGCCCCTCACGCGTACCGGTTGAACACCCTGGCCGGTGGAGGGCCGGTGACCTACGGGAGGGGTACCCGGGCCGGGGCGGTGCGGTTGGTGGTGGTGCCGTCGCCGAGCTGGCCGGACACGTTGAAGCCCCAGCACCAGAGGCTGTCGTCGGAGCGGGGCGCGCACGTGTGGTAGGCGACGGCGAAGCCGCGGGTGGCCGAGGTGCCGGTGGCCGTGGGCGTGTAGCGGTTGGTCGTGCTGCCGTCGCCGATCTGGCCGGCCATGTTGTTGCCCCAGCACCACAGGGTGCTGTCGGCGCGGGTGGCGCAGGCGGTGTCGAAGCTCGCGTCGACGGCCGTCCAGGCGGCGCCGGAGCCGATCTGCAGCGGGGTCCGCTGGAAGGTGACGTTCGCGCCGAGCTGGCCGTAGCCGTTCTCGCCCCAGCACCAGAGCGTCTGGCCGGAGCGGACGGCGCAGGTGAAGGCATACCCGGTCGTCACCTGCGACCACGTGGTGGCCGTGCCGACCTGGGCCGGCGTCGTGGTGTAGGCGACGGCGTCGAGGCCGAGCTGGCCGCTGCTGCCGTCGCCCCAGCACCACAGCGTGCCGTCCGCCCGTACCGCGCAGGTGTGCCCGAAGCCGGTGGCGACGCTCGCCCAGTTGCTCGCCGTGCCGACCCGCACCGGGGTGGTCGAGTAGTAGTCGGAGCCGCCGGTGCCCAATTGCCCGAGCCGGTTGAAGCCCCAGCACCACAGGGATCCGTCGGTACGGACGGCGCAGGTGTGCGCGTCGCCCGCGCTGACCGTCGACCACGTGGCGTCGCCGACCCGCACCGGGGCGGTGCGGTTGGTGGTGGTGCCGTCGCCCACCTGGCCGCGCCGGTTGCTGCCCCAGCACCAGAGCGAGTCGTCGGTGCGGATGCCGCAGGTGTGGCTGGTGCCCGCGTCGACGGCTTTCCATCCGGTGCCGACCCGGACCGGGGAGGTACGGGCGGTGGTGGTGCCGTCGCCGAGCTGGCCGCTGCCGTTGCCGCCCCAGCACGACAGCGAGCCGTCGGCCGGGATCGCGCAGGTGTGCAGATAACCCGCTGCCACGTCGGTGACCGGCGCGGCGGCGGCCGGGCCGGTCACGACTCCGAGGAACGACGCCACCAGCGCCAGGACGACCAGGATGCGACGGAGAATCATGCCTGAAGACGCTACGGGAGCGCTCCCATACATTCAAGCTCGTGATTGTGTTACCGAAACTCGCTCCGGTAGGTCGGCGTCAGTTCGGCCGTCCGGGGTCGAGCGGCCGCCCCGGCGGCTCTCAGTGAAGAGTTCCGTTCCACCACATGTACGGCGAGCACCGGCCCGGGTAGCCCGCCGCCGTATTGCCGGACTGGCAGATCCGGATGCGGTGGATGGCCCGGTAGGAGGTCCAGGGCGTGCCGTCACCCCCGGGGCGGTCGGTGATCCCGAAGTACTCGTTGCTGGTCGAATACCAGAACACCTGCAGCACGCACCCGTACGACTTGCTCTTGGTGCCGACGGTCGCGTTCTTGTAGGTGGCGTGGTTGAACGAGCCGGACGGGGACTCGACGGCGGCGACGCACTCTTCGCCGGCCGCGTTCTGCACATGAAGCGCGTAGACGTCGGCGTGCGCCGCGGTGCCGGTGGCGACGAGCCCGGCGCCGACGGTCAGTATGACGGCGGCCAGGTGCGCCAGCCTCTTGGTGATCATGTGGCTTTCCTTTCGTCAACGGGGATCCAGCGAGGTCGATGCTCAGCGCCGCGCGCCCGGGACGGCAACATCGATCTGTCTGCGACCTGGGGCTTCATGCCCCCAGCGACAGATGCCGGATAAATGGTGACGGAGATTGTCACCATTGGCGGTCACCGTGGAGACATGGACCTGAAGAACAAGATCGCGCTCGTGGCCGGGGCCACTCGTGGGGCCGGGCGGGCGCTCGCTGTCGAACTCGGCCGGGCCGGGGCCACCGTCTACGTCACCGGCCGCACCACCCACGACCGTGTCAGTGAGGTCGGCCGGACCACGGAGACCATCGAGGAGACCGGGGAACTGGTCACCGCGGCCGGCGGCACCGGCATCGCCGTACCCACCGATCATCTCGACGAGGCTCAGGTGCGGGCCCTCGCCGAACGGATCGACCGCGAGCAGGGCCGGCTCGACATCCTGGTCAACGACCTCTGGGGTGGCGAGCATCTGCTGATCGGCTCGGTCTTCGGCAAGAAGAGCTGGGAGACCCCGCTCGCCGACGGCCTGCGCATCCTCGAGCTCGGCGTGCGGTCGCACCTGATCACCGCCGCGCTCGTCCTGCCGCTGCTGGTGCGCTCGCCGGCCCCGCTGCACGTGGAGGTCACCGACGGCACTGCCTCGTTCAACCGCCGCTACCGCGAGAACCTTTACTACGACCTCGCCAAGAACGCGCCGATCCGGATCGCGTTCGGGCTGGGGGAGGAGCTGAAGGAGTTCGGTGGTACGGCGGTGGCCGTGACCCCCGGCTTCCTGCGCTCGGAACAGATGCTCGCCCACTTCGGCGTGACCGAGGAGAACTGGCGCGACGCCGTCCGGCAGGAGCCGCATTTCGCGATCGCCGAGTCACCGCACTATCTGGCCCGCGGGGTCGCCGCGCTGGCCGCCGACCCGGATCGGGCGTCCCGCTGGAACGGCAAGTCGGTTTCCAGCGGGGAGCTGGCGAAGGCCTATGACGTACGGGATGTGGACGGCACCCAGCCCGACTCCATCGCCTACTTCGAGGACGTCGTCTACGGCGGCAAGCAGGCCACGTCCGACGACTACCGCTGATACAGCTCGATCAGGGCCTGCGCGTGCTCACGGAACCGGGCGCGCAGGCCCGCCGGGGCCACCACCTCGACGGCCGCGCCCAGGCTGACGAGCTGGCCGAAGGCGACCTCCTCGGACTCCACCGGCAGCTCGACCGTGACCAGCCCGTCCTCGTCCGGGCCGGTCGCGGCGGCCAGCCCGGCCGGATCGGCCACGGCGCGTACCCGCCGCAGACCGGCCTCGGTGGTACGCAGGGAGACGGTCGCGCGCATCATGGCCCGGGCGAACTCGGCCGCGCCGGCCTCCCAGTGCGCGGCCAGATCGAACGCCGGGTCGCGGGCGAAGGGCTCGCCCGCGGCGGTGGCCCGCACGCGGTCGACCCGGTACGTGCGCCAGGCGCCGTCGCGATCCGGGACGCGGCCCACGACGTACCAGACCCCGGCTTTCAAGACCAGACCGTACGGTTCGAGCAGTCGCGTCACGGTCGCGCGGTCCGGCCGCGCATAGGTCAGCTCGACGGTGTGGTCGGACCACACCGCCCGGGCCAGCTCGGGCAGCAGTTCCGGGGCCGACGGTTCCCGGAACCAGGCCGGCGCGTCGAGCAGGAAGCGGCGCGTCGACGACTCGGCGGCCGCCCGCACCGACGGGATCAGGGTGGCCGACAGCTTGAGCCGGGCCGCGTCGGCGGCGCCGGCCAGACCCAGATCGCGCAGCGCGGTGGGCAGCCCCGACAGGAACAGCGTCTCCGCCTCGGTCGGATGCAGCGTGGTGAGCCGGGTCCGGTATCCGGGCGCGAGGTGATAACCACCCCCGCGCCCGAGCTCGGACCGGATCGGCACCCCGGCCTCCTGCAGCGCCTGCGCGTCGCGGATCACCGTGCGCTCGGAGACTTCCAGCTCCCGGGCCAGCGCGGCCCCGGTCAGACCGGGACTCGACTGGACGAGCAGGGCCATGCGGATCAGGCGGGCGGCGCGCATGACTCCATGATGAGCCCCGGTGTCAGCGGCTGATCGCGGCGATCGCCTCGCGGATCACGCCGGCCACCTCGCGCGGGTGCGAGATCATCACGACGTGCGAGGAGTCGATCTCCACCGGGCGGATGCCGCCTCGCCGGTAGCCGAAGCGCTCGACGTCCGGGTTGATGGTGTTGTCGCTCGAGGAGATCACGCCCCAGGCGGGCGTGGTGCGCCAGGCGGCGACGGCGGCCGGCTCGGTGAAGGCGGCCGCGGCCAGTGGGCGCTGCGACACCGCCAGGACCTGGGCCAGCGTGGGGTCGATGTCGTGGGCGAAGATCTTCGGGAACTTCGCGATGTCGACGCTGACGTCGGTGCCGGTCTCGGTCGACCCCTCGATCGGGTACGAGGTGTAGACCAGCGCCGAGGCCAGTTCCGAGTCGGGGAACCGGCCCTGCAGCTGGGCCAGGCTCTCGCCCTCCTCCAGGGCGTAGCCGGCCAGGTAGACCAGGGCTTCGACGTTCTCCTCGGCGCCGGCGACGGTGATGACGGCGCCGCCGTACGAGTGACCGACCAGCACCACGGGCCCGTCGATCGAGCGCAGCACCGAGCTGAGGTAGGCCGCGTCGCCGGACAGCGACCGGTTCGGCACCGCCGGGACGAGCACCTTCAAGCCGGCGTCGAGCAGTTCGGGCACGAGCTTGGCGAAGCTCGACCCGTCGGCGAAAGCGCCGTGGACGAGTACGACGGTGGGGTTCATCGGCTGCGGCCCTCCTCGAGGAAGTCCTGCAGGGAGTGACGGCGTAGCCAGTGGTCCATCTCGGTTCCTCTCTGTGTGTCCAGGCGAGCACACCAGGAACCACTGCACGATCACTGCACGTCGGATGCAGTGCCCTGGCCAGCCAGAATGTCGTCGATCTGGGCCATTTCCCGGGCGTATTCGACCGGGCCGACAGCGTCGGCGAAGACGGTCTCCCGCCCCCGGACGAGCGAGCGCACCAGCTCGGCCGCCGCGCGGGCCCGGTCGCTCTCGCCGAGGCGGTGCCGCGCCACGGCCAGGGACAGGGCCGACGACCAGGTGGTGAGCTCATCGTCGGGATCCTTGTGCTCCAGCGCCCACTGCGCCATCCGCGCCGCCTCCTCGTCGTTCCCGAGTTTCAGCGCGATCCAGGCTCGGGACGAGGCCAGGTAGCAATGCATGTCCGGCAGACCGGCCGCGCCGGCCAGGTCGAAGGCCTCGGCCGCGGCGAGGGCCGCGGCGGCCGGCTGATCGTCCTCGTCCAGCAGGCGCGCCAGCGTCTCCAGCGCGTACACCAGCACGCTCGGCTCACCGGCCCGGCGAGCGACCTCGACCGCGCGTTCGGCGTACGTCACCTGCCCGCTGCCGACGGTGATGGGAGCCGCGGCGAGGTTGCGCAGGACCTGCGCCTGGCCGATCAGGTCGTCCCGGCCCTCCGCGATGGCCAGTGCCCGCAGCAGGTAGTCGCGGGCGAGGCCGGGCGAGTGCGGTCTGTGCTGCACCGCCGCCTCCCGCAGAATCAGTGTCTCGAGCTCTGGATCGCCCAGGCCGGCCACCGCCTCCACCGCTCGCGTCGCCTGCCGGCGGATCTCGGCCGACGAGGCGGGCTGGGACGACCGCATCGGCCGGACGTACACCATGATCAATGCCGCGTCCCGCGCCCAGCCTCTTCGCAGGGCGAGATCGGTGACGGCCGCGATGGTGGCGCGTTCGGCCCGGTACCAGCGCTGCGCCGCCCCCACGTCCGGCGGCCGGGACGGGAAGACGCCGGGCGGAGGCGGCCCAGGGTCGGCCGGGGGCAGCAGCTTGAAGGTCAGGTAGGCGTTACGCGACGAGTGCACGTAGTGCTCCACCAGCCGGCGTTCCGCGTCGTGCCGGCCGTCGTCGGCCAGTTCCGCGGCGTAGGCCTTGAGCAGGTCGTGCGCCGTGTACCGGCCGGCGCCGAGCGGGGTCAGCATGGTGGTGACGGTCAGCTCGGTCAGCGCGGCCCGCACCTCGCCGCCCGCGATGCTGGCCGCGGCGCCGGCCGAGACATCGGTGTCCGGGTGGACGGCGAGCAGCCGGAACAGCCCGGCCGCGGGCTCGGACAGGACGCGGTAGGACCAGGAGAAGGCCGACCGTACGCTGTCGTGCTCCCCGGTGTCGAGCACGTCGAGCCGGTGCTCGGGGAGCCCCAGGTCGGCCACGACGTCGGTCAGGCTCCCCTCGGGACTGATCGCGATCCGGGCGGCCGCGATGGACAGCGCCAGCGGCAGGCCGGCGCAGAGGTCCACCAGCCGGTCGGCTGCGGCCGGTTCCGCCGCCAGCCGGGCCGCGCCCAGCCGGCGGGCGAGGACGTCCCGGGCGGCCGCGCGGTTGAGCCGCCCGACGTGCACCGGCCAGGCTCCTTCGCGCGCGACCAGGCTGGGCATGCGGTTGCGGCTGGTGATCACGACCAGGCTGCCCGGCGAGGCGGGCAGCAGCGGCCGGACCTGGGCCGAGTCGCGGGCGTTGTCGAGCAGCACGATCATGCGCCGGCCGGCCAGCGCCGACCGGAACCGCGCGCTCAGCGCGTCCGGATCGTCGCGGCCGGTCGGTCCGGTCTCCAGGCTGATCAGCAGCGTGGCCAGCGCCTCGGCCGGGCGCAGCTGGCGCTCGCCCGGTGCGAAGCCGCGCAGGTCGAGGTAGAGCTGGCCGTCGGGGTAGTCGCCGGCGATCCGGTGCGCCCAGTCGACGGCCAGGGCGGTCTTGCCGGCGCCGCCCATGCCGCTGAGCACGATCAGGCCGGTGCGGCGTCCCGCCTCCAGCGCGGCGGTCAGGTCGGCCCGAGGGCTGAAGGCGGTCACCCGCAGCGGGAGCTGGGCCGGCCGGGACCCGTCGGGCGCGTCCGGCTCGGTCAGCGCTTCCCGGTGCGCCGCCTGAAGCTCGGCGCCGGGGCCGGCGCCCAGCTCCTCGGCCAGCCGCTGCCGTACCTGCTCGTAGCGGGTGAGCGCCTCGGCCCGTCGCCCGGCCGCGGTCAGCAACCGGATCAGCCGGGCCTGCAGGGGCTCGTGGAACGGCGCCGACGCCGCGACCGCGCTCACCAGGGGAAGAAGCCGAGGGTCGGCGGCCCGGACGGCCACGTCGATCCGGGCGGTCTCGATGGCGGTGAACGCCGGCAGTTCCCGCACGCTCGCCGGCAACCCGGCGAACGGCTGTCCCTGGGCGAGGGTCAGCGCCTGTTCGATCCGCTCCTGTGCGGCCAGTTCGAAGAACGCCATCAGATCCGACGTCCGGGCGTCCTGCCGCAGTCGGTAGCCCTCGCCGACCGGGAGGAGCCAGGCGCCCGGTTCCCGGTTCGGCAGGTCCGGCTCGAACAACCGGCGGACCTGCCCGATCAGGCGCTGGACCTGGTTCTCGGCGCTGGCCGGCGGGCGGTCGCCCCAGAGCGTGTCGATCAGCTCGGCCACCCCGACAGTGGCCCCGCGCGCCGCCAGCAGGACGGCGAGCACGGTCCGGGCGCGGACCGTTCCGAGCGCGGCCTCGGTGCCCGCGCGCCACACCCGCAGGCCCCCGAAAACGCTGATCTTGATCATGTTCCCAGCCTGAGGGCTTCCCCGCCGCCAGGCAACCATACGAAAGGGCCGGGACGCGGCGCTGCGTCCCGGCCCTTTCAGCGGGGGGTTACTTGGTCGTGTAGCGGATGACGTCCGTGCGCAGGACGTCACCGGAGACCTTCACGGCCTTGAAGGTGTGCTTGGTGTTCTTCAGGCCGGTGACGGCGAAGACCGTCTTCTGGGTGGCGCGGGCGGCGCTGCTCGTGTCGACCCGCTTGGTGAGCTTGCCGTCGAGGTAGATGTCGACCAGGCCCTGGTCGGGGCCGACGGCGGTGATCCATTCGACGCCGGTGCCGCTGAAGGCGTACGACACGGAATCGCCGTTGACCTTGGTCGCGTGGACGTCGTCGAGGTAGTCGCCGCGGAAGGCGAAGTCGAGCTGCGCCTTGCCGGTCGCGAGGGTGGCCAGGTAGGCGGAACGAAGCGTCACGGTCGAACCCGACACGGTGTAGTCGGTGCCCTTCGTCAGGCCCTTGACGCCGATGAACTCGCTGCCGTCGCGCAGCAGCTTGACCGTGACGTCGGCCGGGGCCTTCTTGTCGAAGGACGCGGTCGGCGGGTCGAGCAGGCTCGGCTGGAGCACGTCGATCCGGTCGAGCAGCATGAACTGGCCGGACTTCTTGACCGCCATCAGCGTGTGGCTGCCGTTGGGCAGGTCGTTGACCGAGAAGACGGCCTGCTGGGACAGGCGCGGCTGGCCCTGCTCACGGCCCGTGTTGACGGTCTTGACGAAGGCGCCGTCGAGGTAGATGTCGACCTCGCCCTGCGAGGTGTCCATCTCCGTCACGTACGAGACGCCGGTGCCGGTGAACGTGTACTGGAACGAGTCGCCGTTGCGCTCGGTGTAGTGCACGTTGTCGTTGTAGTCGCCCAGGCCGCGGCCGCTGCTCTGCGACCAGGTGCCGGCGTACGCGATGCCGGTGTCGGTGTTGTCGTGGGTGATCGTGCGGACCGGGCCCGACGTCGACGGCGGGGTGGTGGCGCCGGTGTCGGTGACGGTCAGCTCGAGCGGCTGCGAGGTGGCCGCGACCTCCTGGCCGCCGTTGCGCGACCAGTCGCCGGTGTAGCCGACGCGCAGGGCGTCGTTGTTGACGGCGACCTTGGCCCCGGCCTGCGGGGTGACCTTGAGCAGGCGCACGCCGTGGATCGGCACGGTGGTGGCGGTGTATCCGGTGGCGAAGCGGCCCAGGTCCTTGCGGGCCCACAGGTCACGGACGGTGGCGGCGCCGGTG
Source organism: Actinoplanes sp. NPDC048988 (assembly GCF_043197815.1). Taxonomy (NCBI): domain Bacteria; kingdom Bacillati; phylum Actinomycetota; class Actinomycetes; order Micromonosporales; family Micromonosporaceae; genus Actinoplanes; species Actinoplanes sp. NPDC048988. Next base: position 293,693 of record NZ_JBICTW010000006.1, read on the forward strand.
AGGCCGAGGTCCGACCAGTTCGCCGTGATGTCCTTGTCGGTGCGGCCCAGGTTGAACAGGGCCACGGTGTAGCTGCCGTCGGCGTTCAGGGCGTACCAGATCGGCTGCTGGGCGGTCGCCGAGACGGGGCGGGCCGGGGTGCCGGCCTGGTCGACCGCGATCACCTCGGGGTTGGTGAGCAGGCTCAGACCGTACGAATCAAGCTTGGTCAGGTCGTTGCCGAGATAGATCGGAGCCGCCGAGATGGCCCAGAGGGTCATCGCGGTCCGGCGCTCGTCCTGGGTCAGGCCGTCCATGGTGCCGTTGCCGATGTTGAGCGAGTCGAGGTCGTTCCAGCCGCCGTTGCCGCCGTTGCGCCACCAGGTGGCCAGGTCGGGGAAGAGCCGGGCGATGTTCTGCCACTGAGTGAGCGCCTCGTCGGCGCAGTAGCACTCGACGTCCCAGTCGATGCGCCAGCCGTTGGCCTTGGAGCGCCAGTAGTCGGCGTACTTGGGGTCGAGGGCCCAGGACAGCTCGAACCAGATCTTGTTCCGCTTGAGCGCCGACGACCAGGCGGCGACGTCGTCGCGGGCGTCGAGCGAGAGGTCGCTGATGCCGGAGCCGGGGGTGACGCTGTCGAACTTGACGAAGTTGACGCCCCACGAGCCGAACAGGTCGGCGATCGAGTCGATGTACTTCTGCGAGCACGGGTTGGAGAAGTCGATCCGGTATCCCAGGTTCCAGTAGTCGGCCTGCTGGATCGGCTGCTTGACGATGTCGTGCGTGGTGCAGCCGGGCGCGCCGGCGATCGGCAGGCTCGCCTTGTAGATGTCCGGGGAGATGCCCGGGATCATGTACAGGCCGAACTTCTGGCCGTTCTTGTGGACGTGGTCGATGACCTTCTGGAAGCCCTGCGGGTAGAGGGTGGTGCTGGGCTTCGGCCGGCCGTTGGCGTCGAAACCGTCGTTCCAGCCGGCGTCGACGTTGATGTAGTTGTAGCCGTACTTCTGCAGCTTGGCCTTCATGGCGTCGGACTGCTTGATGAGCTGGTCGCCGGTGATCCACTTACCGTTGCCGGAGTAGACCTGCATGCTGAAGCTGCTCCACCCCATGTAGGGCTTGACGGCCCAGGGGTCGGGGGTGGAGGCGCCCGGCCCGGCGGCTTTCGTCGCGGGTGCGGCCGAGGGCGGCACCCGGGTCGCGCCGGTGGCCTTCGGGCTGGGCTTGGGGCCCGGGTCGGCCTGCGCGGCGGAAGCGCCGGCGCCCAGGGGCAGGAGCATCGCCAAACCGAGGACGGCGGCGGAACGGAACCTCACGGTGTTACCTCCTGAAGCGGGGGTACGAAGCCCGGCCCGCGCCGAACATCCACAGTGGCCCTCGACCGGTCGGTGGGTCGGTGTCGGGGGCCTCGGCGCTGGTGAGAGGGCGGGCACAAGGTGCGACGAGCTTAGGACCGCCGACTTAAGGAAATCAATACTTGACGAAGGAAATTATTGAGCTTAGGTTTCGGCCATGTTTCCCGAGATCGGCCATCAGCCGATGACCTCGGCCACGAGGGCCGTTCCGGTGCGGACCGGGCCTTCAGGCCGTCCACAGGAGGTCTGATGGCAACCATCACGCCGCACAAGATTCCGCAGGCCGGAGCGGCCGAACGGCCCTCCGCGCCGGTCGTGCGCCGGCGCAGCCGGCGGGCCGAGTTCCAGAAGTCGTGGCGGCTGCACTGGCAGCTCTACCTGCTGGCGCTCATCCCGATCGCGTACTTCGTGATCTTCAAGTACGTCCCGATGGCCTTCAACGTGATCGCGTTCAAGGACTACAGCCCCGTGCTGGGTCCCTGGGGCAGCGAGTGGGTCGGGCTGGACAACTTCCAGCGGCTGTTCACCAACCCGGTCTTCGGCACCCTGCTCAAGAACACTTTCATCCTGGCGTTCTACCTGGTGCTGGCGAGCTTCCCGATCCCGATCCTGCTGGCCATCGCGCTCAACGAGATCCGCAACGGCTGGTTCAAGCGCACCGTGCAGATGGTGACCTACGCGCCGTACTTCATCTCCACGGTCGTGGTCGTCTCGATCACGATCCTGCTGCTGGCGCCGAACGGCATCGTCAACGACGGGATCGGCAACGTCGGGGTGGGCCCGATCGACTTCCTCGGCGATCCGGACTTCTTCCGGCACGTCTACGTGTGGTCCGACGTGTGGCAGACGGCCGGATATTCGGCGGTCATCTACATGGCCGCGCTGGCCGGCATCGACCCCGCGCTGCACGAGTCGGCCAAGGTCGACGGGGCCAGCCGGCTCCAGCGCATCCGGCACATCGACCTGCCGGGAATCATGCCGACCGCCGTCATCATGCTCATTCTCGGCGTCGGCAACATGATGGCGATCGGGTTCGAGAAGGCCTATCTGCTGCAGAACAGCCTCAATCTCGCCCAATCGGAAATCATTCCCACGTACGTCTACAAGACCGGCCTGATCAACGCCGACTTCAGCATGGCCACGGCCGTCGGTCTCTTCAATTCAGTGGTCAATCTCTGCCTGCTCCTGGTGGTCAACTTCGTCGCCAAGCGGGTCACCGGAAACGGACTGTGGCGATGAGCGCGACGACCCTTTCGAAAAAGCCGGCCAAGGTCCGGGAGCCGTTCAGCGACCGGATCTTCCTGATCGTCGTCACGCTGATGCTCGTCGTGCTGCTGGCGCTGGTGCTGCTGCCGCTGATCTACATCGTGGCCAGCTCGTTCAGCAGCCCGGAGGCGGTGAACGCGGGCCGGGTGAGCCTCTGGCCGGTCGAGTTCTCCCTCGAGGCGTACCGCTCGGCCCTCAACAACTCCGAAGTTCTGCAGGGCTATTACAACTCGCTGATCTACGCGGTCGCCGGCACCATCATCAGCGTCACGCTGACCGTGGCCATCGCGTACCCGCTGTCCCGGAAGAACTTCTACGGGCGCAACGTCATCATGACGCTGCTCATCTTCACCATGCTGTTCTCCGGCGGCCTGATCCCGACCTACATGGTCGTGCACGACCTCGGCATGCTGGACACCCGCTGGGCCCTGCTGATCCCCAACGCGATCGGCGTGTGGCAGGTGATCATCGCGCGCACCTTCTTCGCCAACACGATCCCGGACGAGCTCTACGAGGCGTCGCAGCTCGACGGGGCGGGCGGCCTGCGGACCCTGTGGTCGGTGGTGCTGCCGCTGTCGAAGCCGCTGCTGGCCGTGCTCGCCCTGATGTACACGATCTATCAGTGGAACACCTATTTCGACGCCCTGGTGTACCTCAAAGACCCCGATCTGTTCCCGCTGCAGATCGTGCTGCGCAACATTCTCATCCTCAACACCCCGGGCCGGGCCGGCTCCGTCGATCTGGCCCAGTCGATGCATCAAATGCAGTTGGCAAACGTTCTGCGGTACGCGCTCATCGTCATCTCGAGCCTGCCCGTCCTGATCATCTACCCCTTCGTTGCCCGCTTCTTCACCAAGGGCGTGCTCGTCGGCGCCGTCAAGGGCTGATTCACAGAAATGGAAGGAATCATGAGGAGATCATTCATAGCCGTCGGGGTCGCCGCGACGCTGGTGGCGGCCGGGTGCTCGTCCAGCAAGAAGGACGACGCCCCGCAGGCGAAGATGGACGGCGACAAGGTGATCATCACGGCGATGGCCGCGGCCGACGCCGACACCAAGCTCGACACCAACGCCACCACCACGATGGTCAGCGACAAGTTCAAGATCAAGTTCCAGTGGACGACCACCACCATGGACGGCGGGCCGGCCAAGGAGAAGCGGCAGATCGCCATCTCCAGCGGTGACTACCCGGACCTGTTCATGCTGACCCCGTACGTCGACGCCTTCACCAAGCCCGAGGTGCAGAAGCTCGGCCAGCAGGGTGTCGCGGTACCGCTGGAAGACCTGATCAAGGAGTACGCGCCGAACGTCCAGAAGGCGCTCGACGGCAACGCGACTCTCAAGGCGATGTCGACCACGCCGGACGGCCACATCTACGCGCTGCCGCAGTGGTCCGACTGCTTCCACTGCACGTACTGGAACAAGCTCTGGATCAACTCGGAGTGGCTGAAGAAGGTCAACCTTCCGATGCCGAAGACCACCGAGGAGCTGCGGGCGGTCCTGCGGGCCTTCAAGACCAAGGACCCGAACGGCAACGGCAAGGCCGACGAGATCCCGATGACCACCGACACGCAGGACAGCACGCTGATCGGCTACCTGATGGGCGCCTTCGCGTACGCCCCGTTCGGCGCCAGCAACGGTGTCCCGTCCCTGCTCGAGCTCAACGGCGACACGGTGCAGACGCCGGTCGACAAGCCCGAGTGGCGTGAAGGCCTCAAGTACATCAACTCGCTGTACTCCGAAGGCCTGATCGACCGGGCCTCGTTCACCCAGAACGCCGAGGCGCTGCAGGCCACGGGCAACGACCCCAAGGCCGTACGGATCGGCTCCTCGCCGGTGCTCTACCCCGGCATCTTCGTCCAGCTGGGCCAGAAGGACGGCCGCGACAAGCAGTACGACGCCGCGCCGCCGCTGACCGGTCCGGCCGGCAAGAGCTACACCGCGTACAACAACCCGACCTCGACCGGCTACACCTTCATGCTGACCAACAAGTCCAGCAAAGAGGCCCGGATCGCGGCCCTCAAGATGCTCGACTACATCTACACCGACGAGGGCCAGCTCACCGTCAACGCCGGCCCCGAGAACGTCGCCTGGGTCAAGCCCGCCGCCGGCGACATCGCGCTGGACGAGAGCGTGAAGCCGACCTGGAAGGCCAAGGACTCGGCCGACGTCCCGAAGAACGTCGCCTGGTCGTCCATGTCGCAGTACAACGTCACGACCAAGCTGCGCAACGAGCAGGCCGTGCCGAAGGACATCTACTCCGAGCAGGGGCTGGAGCGCCGGCTGTTCGAGGCGTCCAAGCTGTACGAGCCGCACGTCGACAAGGCGAAGGTCTTCCCCGAGGCGCAGATCTGGGTCGACCCGAGCGACGTCTCCGAGCTGGCCACCCTGAAGACCAACCTGGACAGCTACGTCAGCCAGGGTGAGCTGGCCTTCGTGACCGGCTCGAAGAACATCGACACCGACTGGGACGCCTTCGTCAAGGGCCTGGACGGGATCGGCATGAAGCGCTACCTGGAGCTCAACCAGAAGGCGTACGACCGGTACAAGTCGACGAACAAGTAGTCACGCGCGAGCCCGGCCGGCTGCTCAGGCAGTCGGCCGGGCTTTCTGCGGGTAGATCGTCTCGTGCCGGGCCAGCATGGCCACGAACTCGACGATCTTCCGCTCCCGGGTCTCGGCCCGCTTCACCGCGTTCAGCCGGTGGATGAGAGCGAACCGGTTGGCGCTGGTCAGCACCTCGAACATGGCCTGAGCGGCCGGCTCGGCGGCGACAGCGGCCAGCAGGTCATCCGGCACCACGGCCTCCGACGGCGGCGCGTACGCGGCTTCCCACCGCCCGTCCGCCTTGGCCGCCTCGACCGCGGCCCGGCCCGCCGGGTGCATCCGCCCCGCCGCCTCCAGCCGGGCCACGTGCCCGACGTTGCGCCGAGACCAGGAGCTGCGAGCTCGCCGGGGCGTGAACCGGATCCACGACATCGTCTCGTCGTGCTTGCGGGCCTGCCCGTCGATCCACCCGAAACAGAGCGCCTCGTCAACCGCGTCCTGCCACGTGAGCGTGGTGACGGCGCCACCCTTCTTCGTCAGCGCCAGCCAGATACCGGGCGACGTGTCATGGTGCTCAGCCAGCCACGCCCGCAACTCCCCGGCGTCGGCGAAAATCATTTCTTCCAGCACAACGGGCTCCGTCTTGGCCATGCCAGCAGGCTAGCGGCGCCCTCTGACATTTTCCGGCCCGCGCGCTGCCACGGTTTCGTGACGAAGCGCCTCGATGAGGCCGGCGATACCCCGCCGGCCTCATCGATGACGCGGGTCGTCAGGCCCGGAAGTGCGTCCGGTCGACGATGTGCTCCTGTGCCGGCTCCCAGGTGAGGCCGGTGACCGTGTCGCGGTAGCGGAGGCGGGCGGTGGCCTTGTGATCGGCGCGGACGCGGGCCTCGTGCAGGCGGCCGTCGCGCCACGTCAGGTCCACGGTGAACCCGCCCCGGGCTCGTAGGCCCTGTACCGAGCCGTCGCGCCAGGTTGAGGGGAGGGCGGGCAGCAGCTCGATCTCGGCGCCGTCGGACTGCAGGAGCATCTCGGCTATGGCGCCGGCGCCACCGGAGTTGCCGTCGAAGGAGTAGATGTTCTGTTCGGCGCCGGCTATGCCGCCCTGGGAGTAGCTGAGCAGGTTGGTCTCGCTGGCGTCGGCGATCAGGCGGGTGATGTGGTGCAGCGCCTTGTCGCCGTCCAGCAAGCGGGCCTGGAAGGCGGCGAAGTTGGCCTCCACCCACTCGGTCTGCTCCCAACCGGGCGCGGCCTGCCGCCGCTCGATGGTGACCGCGGCCGCGCGGGCCAATTCGGGGGTACGGCGGGGAGTGATCTGCCGTTCCGGGAAGACTGCGACCAGGTGTGCGGTGTGCCGGTGGGCGGGGTCGGCCTCGTCGAAGTCGTGCAGCCACTCCTGGAGCTGGCCGTGGCGGCCGATCCGGAACGGGGACAGCCGGGCGCGGGCCGCCTCGGCGCGGGCGCGAAGTGCGGGGTCGACGCCGAGGATGTCGGCGGCTTGCGTGCAGATGCGCAGGATCGCCTCGGCGAAGGCGCGGTCGGCGGTGCTGCCCATCGCCACCGAGCACCGGGCGCCGTCCGGGGCCAGGTACGCGTTCTCCGGCGACTCGGCCGGGCCGGCCACCAGCCAGCCGTTAGTGGGCTCGGGCACCAGGTAGTCGAGCAGGAACTCGGCGGCGCCGCGCAGGACCGGATACGCCTGCTCGCGGAGGTAGTCCTCGTCGAGCCCGTACTCGTAGTGCTCCCACAGCTGCAGGGCCAGCCAGGCCCCGCCGGTGACGTTCAGGCCCCAGCCGATGCCGGCGCCGGGCGCCGAGTAGCCCCAGGCGTTGGTGACCGTGTGGGCGACCCAGCCGCCCGCCCCGTACATCTGCCGGGCCGTACCCTTTCCCGTCTCGGCGAGGCGCTGGAGGAAGCCGAACAGCGGGGTCTGGCATTCGGCGAGGTGGCCCGACTCGGCCGCCCAGTAGTTCTGCTGGGTGTTGATGTCGAGGTGGAAGTCGTTGCTCCAGCCCATGCCGCTGGCGAAACCGTCGTTCCAGACGCCCTGCAGGGCCAGCGGCAGCGGCGAGTCGGCGCGCGAGCCGGCCACGGTCAGGTACCTGCCGTACTGGTAGTAGAGCGCGATCAGGTCGTCGTCCCGGTGCCCCTGGGCCAGGCGCTCCCGGCGTACGTCAGTGGGAAGCGCGACCGGCTCGCCCAGATCGAGCCGGACCCGCCGCATCAGGCTCTGGTGGTCCTCGATGTGGGCGGCGCGCAGGGTCTCGTAGTCCGGCGCGGCGGCGAGCAGCTTCTCGGCCCGGCCGGCGGCGTCTTCGCCGGCCCAGTCGGTGCCGACGGCGATCAGCACGACGACCGCGTCGGCGCCGGCGACAGCGACCGTGTCGCCGTCGCGCCGCAGGGTTCCGCCCTCGAGCACGAAGCGGCAGCGGATCTCGACGACGGCGCCGTCCTCGCCGTTGCTGTGCAGTGTCTCGACGGCGCGGCCGCTGAAGGCGAGGCCGTCGTCGGTGGCGGTGGTGGCGCCGGGCAGGATGGTGTCGTCGAGGGTGGCCGTGAAGCCGAGGGGCCGGCCGGCCGTGATCCGCATGGCGATGACGCCGTGCGGGTGGGAGGCGAGGATTTCCCGTACGTGGTCGTCGCAGTCGACGCGGACGAGGCCGGTGTCGAGGTCGAGACCGCGGCGGTAGCGCTCGGCCGAGACACCGTCGAAATCCAGGCGCAGGCGGGGGAGAGGCACGTTCGTACCGAAACAAGTGGGTCGTCCGGGCAGATGTTCGGCCGCGAGCTGCTGGGCCTCGGCGTACCGGCCCTCGAACAGCAGGCCGCGGATGACCGGAAGCTGCGAGAGGGCGGTCGGGCTCACATCGGTGTCCGACGGCGCCCCGGACCACGCGGTCGACTCGGAGAGGCGGATGATTTCGGTGCTTATGCCCCCGTACACCATGCCGCCTAGCCGTCCGTTGCCGATCGGCAGGGCCTCGAACCAGCGCTCGGCCGGCCGATCGTAGTAGAGATCAGTGGAAGGCATGGGAGTCTCCTGAAGGGCATCGATGCGGCGCGGCGAGCGTAGGTCCGTATTGAGGACTAAATCAATACTTGACGAAGGAAATTATTGAGCTTAGATTTCGGCCATGTTTCCCGAGGCTGACGCCGTAGCGCCCGCAGTGACAGCCGTCTTCACCGCTGTCCTGACCGAAGGGCCGATCACCCGCGTCGCCCTCGCCCGCCGCCTCGACCTGTCCTCCGGCGCCGTCACCAAAGCGGCCCGCCCGCTGATCGATCTGGGCTATCTCGAGGAAATGGCCGCCACCGAGCGCACCGGGCCGGGCGCCGGCCGCCCGGCCAGCCCGCTGGCCATCCGGGCCGGCAGCGAGTTCTTCGTCGGCGTGAAGATCACCGCCGACGAACTCATCGGCGTGGTCTGCGACCTGCGCGCCGAGGTACGGGTGTCGGCGCACCGCCGGCTGGCCGGGGCCGACGTCGACCAGGTGCTCACCCAGCTCGGTGAGCTCGTCGACGACCTGCTCGACGGCCCCGGCGGCTATCGGCCGCGGACCCGCCGGCTCGGGCTGGCCGTCTCCGGCGACGTCGACCCGGTCACCGGCCTGGTCCGCTACTCGCCGTTCCTGCGCTGGCACGACGTCGCGCTGCGGGAACGCGCCGAGAAGATCACCGGCCTCGCCGTCACGGTCGAGAACGACGTCAAGGCGCTCACCATCGCCGAGCACTGGTTCGGCGAAGGCGTGGGGGCCGAGTCGTTCGCGCTCGTCACCGTCGGCGCCGGCATCGGCTGCGGCCTGGTCGTCGGCGGCCGGCTCGTCTCCGGCGCGCACGGCGTGGCCGGCGAGATCGGCCACATCGGCATCGACGTCGACGGCCCGGCCTGCCACTGCGGCAGCCGCGGCTGCGTCGAGGCGATCGCCGGCGCCGACGCCATCGTGCGGCAGGCCCGCTCGGCGTCGGGGCGGCCCGACCTGACGTTCGAGGACGCGGTGGAGCTGGCCCGCCGCGGCGACGTGGCCGTCTGCGAGGTCTTCGCCCGGGCCGGGGACGCCATCGGGGCCGGCATCGCCGCGGTGGCCAACCTGGTCGGCCCGGCCCGGATAGTGGTCTCCGGTGAGGGCCTGGCCGCGTACGACCTGTTCGAGCCCCACATCCGGGCCGGCTTCCAGCGCCGGGCCTTCGGCGCCGCCGCCGACTGTCCACTCTCGATCCGGCCGCTGCCGTTCGAGGAGTGGGCGCGGGGGGCGGCCACCGTGAGCATCAAGGCTCTCGTGGCCGCCGGATAAAATACCCCGTGATCTCAGCTGTTTTCTTCGACTGCGACGGCGTTCTCGTCGACTCCGAGCCCATCACCAACGGCGTCCTCCGGACGATGCTGATCGACCTCGGCTGGGAGATCTCCGAGCGCGACTGCATCGACCTGTTCGTCGGCAAGGCGCTGCGCGACGAGTGGGCGATCATCCAGAAGCAGACCGGGTTCCGCATCGACGACGCCTGGCTGGCCAGCTTCCGCGGCCGCCGCGACGAGGCGCTGCGGTCGAGCCTCGTCCCGATCGACGGCGTACAGGAGACGGTACGGGCCGTGGCGTCGTTGATGGGCGAGCGGTTCGCCTGCGTGAGCGGCGCCGACCGCGGCAAGGTGGAGATGCAGCTGAAGCTGGCCGGCCTGGACGGCTACTTCGGCGACCGGGTCTTCAGCGGCATGGAGGTGCCCCGCAGCAAGCCGGCGCCCGACGTCTACCTGGCGGCCGCCGAGGCGCTGGGCGTCGACCCGGCCGCCGCGGTCGTCATCGAGGACTCGGTGGCCGGCATCACGGCCGGCGTGGCGGCCGGGGCGACGGTGTTCGGATTCGCGCCGGTGAGCCCCACCCACGCGTCACCGTCGGTGCTGCGCGAGGCCGGCGCCAGCCTGGTCTTCACGCACATGTCGGAGCTGCCCGGCCTGCTGACCGCCTCATCCGGCGCAGGCGATGTGGCGCCCGCCCCCGCGCCGTAGCGTCGATGCTCTCGCCGTTGACGTATTTGCTGATCTTCGTCTGAGTGTCGGACGGGGTGCCGCCGACGCCGCCGTAGCCCAGCCGGCCGCGGTACCTCACCATTCGCAACTCGATTCCGGAGCCTTTCTCGTACGTCGTGGGTTAGGAATCCCGGGGCCGGACGACCTCGAAGCTGCACAACTCGGTGCCGCCCCGGACCACCCACACCCGGTCCACTCCGGCCGGCGACCAGTCGACCTTCCGGCCCGCCGGTGGCCCGGTGGACGCCGGGGGCGATCCGGTCGTCTGCGCCGAGCGTAGGACCGTCATCGGCCGGTCGTCCTCTCCGTCCTCGACTCGCCACCGCCTAAGCTCACGATCAGCGAAAGCGGGGGAGTGAAGGCATGGAGGAGCAGTCCCTGTACGGGCGGGACGCCGAGCTTCGGCTGCTGGACGGCCTGGTCCGCGGCGGCCGTGACCGGGGTGGGGCGCTGGTGATCCGTGGCGAGGCCGGGATCGGCAAGTCGGCGATGCTGGCCGAGGCCCGCCGGGTCGCCGCCGCCGAGGGGCTGCTCGTGCTGTCCACGACCGGTGTCGAGGCCGAGTCGCGGCTGCCCTTCGCCGGTCTGTACAACCTGCTGCGGCCCGTCCTGGACCGCGCCGAGTCCCTTCCGCCCCCGCAGCGCGACGCCCTGATGGCCGCGTTCGGCATGGCCGCGGCGGCCACTCCGGACCTGTTCCTCGTCGCCCTGGCCGCGCTGAACGTGCTGGGCGACACCGACGGGAAGGCGCTGCTGGTCGTGGAGGACGCGCACTGGCTCGACGCGGCCAGCGCCGAGGTGCTGAGCTTCGTGGCCCGGCGGCTCGACGCCGACCCGGTGCTGATGCTGGCCGCGGTGCGCGACGGCTTCCCGTCCGCCTTCGGCGCCGGCCTGCCGGTGCTGCGCCTCGAACGGCTCGGCGACGAGGCCGCCGCCGCCCTGCTCGACGCCCGGGCCGGCGCGCTGCCGCCGGGGATCCGCCGCCAGGTGCTCGAGGAGGCCGCCGGCAATCCGCTCGCCCTGGTGGAGTTGGCCGCCGCGCCCGCGGCTGAGGCGTTGCGGCCGCTCAGTGACCGTCTGGAGGAGGCGTTCGCGGCCCGGGTCGCCCAGCTGCCCGCCGCCACCCGGACCCTGCTGCTGGTGGCCGCGGTCAACGACGGCGACGCGCTGACCGAGGTGCTCGGCGCGGCCTCGGCGACAGCGGCCGATCTCGGTCCCGCGGTGGAGGCGTCGCTGCTGGAGCCGGACGAGACCCGGATCCGGTTCCGGCATCCGCTGATGCGCTCGGCCATCCATCAGCGGGCGAGCCTGGCCGAGCGGCACGCCGCGCACGCCGCCCTGGCCCGGGTGCTGGCCGGCGAGCCCGGACGGGCCGTCTGGCACCGGGCGGCGGCGCTGACCGAGCCGGACGAGAGTGTGGCCGCCGGCCTGGAGGAGACCGCCGCGCTGTCCCGCCGGCGCGGCGCGGCGACGGCGGCGCTGTCGGCCTTGGAGCGGGCCGCGCAGCTCACCGCCGACCCGGCCCGCCGGGCCGAACGGCTGCTGCGCGCGGCCGAAGCCGCTGTGGAGCTCGGCCGCCGCGACGTCGTGACGCGCCTGGTGCACGCGGCCCAGACGGCCGAGCTGTCGGCGCGGCAACGGGGTCAGCTGCTCTGGATCGAGGCGAGTTTCGGCGGCGGCCTGCGCGAGGAACACCGCCGGCCGGAGGCGATCGCGGCCGCGGCCGAGCGGGTGGCGGCCGGCGGGCACATCGACGTCGCCCTGCGGCTGCTCAACGGCGCCGCGCTGCGGTCGTTCTGGACCGGGGCCGACCCCGCGGCCCGGCCCCGCATCGTCGACGCCGCCGAGGCGCTCGGTGTGGCCGGGGACAACCCGGATCTGCTGGCCATCCTCGCGTTCGCCGCGCCCATCGAGCGGGGCGCCAAGGTCATCGCCAGTCTCCGGCGGAGCGCCGAACGCGCGGGGGACGACCCCGACGCGATGCGGCTCGTCGGTTCGGCGGCCATCCTGGTCGGCGCCTTCGACCTGGCCCAGGCCTGCTCGGCGGCCGCCCTGCCGGCGCTGCGAAAGCAGGGCCGGCTCGGCCTGCTGGCCCGGGCTCTGGGCGCGCAGGCGTGGAGCGCGGCCCACCTGGCCGATCTGGACGCCGGCATTCCGGCCGCCGAGGAATGCGCCCGGCTGGCCGTCGAGACGTCCCAGCCGTTGTTCGTCGGGATCGGCCAGTCGACGGCGGCGGTGCTGGCCGCGCTGCGCGGCGACGAGGAGGCCGCGCGCGGCTTCGCCACCGTGGCCGAGCAGGGCGCCCTGTCCGGCGGGGTCCGCCCGGTGCTGGCCACGGCCCGGCTCGCCCGGGGGCTGGCCGCGCTCGGCGCGGGACGCTACGCCGAGGCGTACGAGCATCTCCAGCACATGCACGACCCGGCCGATCCCGCCTTCCATCCGGCGCTGCGCTGCTTTTCCCTGGCCGATCTGGCCGACGCCGCGGTGCACAGTGGACATGGGGACGAGGCGAAAAGGATCGTCACCGAGATCGAGGAGCTCGGGCGGCAGACCCCGTCGGCCGCGCTGCACGGCGGCCTCCGGCACGCCCGGGCCGTTCTCGCCGGCGACGACCGGGCCGAGGAACTGTTCCGGGCGGCTCTCGAGGAAGGACCGTTCGCCCGGGCGAGGGTCCAACTGGCGTACGGTCGATGGCTGCGCCGCCAGCGGCGGATCGCCGACTCCCGCGGTCTGCTGCGGGCCGCCCGCGACACCTTCGACAGCCTCGGCGTCACCCCGTGGGGCGAGCAGGCCCGGCAGGAGCTGCGCGCCTCCGGCGAGACGAGCCGGCGCCGCACCGTGGAGGCGCACGAACGGCTGACCGCCCAGGAGCTGCAGATCGCCCAGATGGCCGCGGACGGCATGACGAACCGGGAGATCGGCGAACGGCTGTACCTGTCACACCGTACGGTCAGCTCGCATTTGCACCGGATCTTCCCGAAATTGGCGATCACCTCCCGGGCGCAGTTGGGTGCCATCGTGCGCAACCGTCATGTGACGCTCGCGAGCGGCGCCGACGGGTCCTAGCGTCGCGCTCATGGGGCGGATGTGGTTCACGGTTCTCGGCCCGGTGCGGGCCTGGCGGGACGGCGCCGAGATCGACCTCGGCGCCCCACAGCAGCGCTCGGTGCTGGCCGTGCTGCTGGCCCGGGCCGGGCAGCCGGTCAGCCTGGCCGAGATCGTCGACACCCTGTGGTGGGACGACCCGCCCGCGACCGCTGTCAACGCGGTGCACCGCAGCGTCGGCCTGCTGCGCCGGGCCCTCGAGCCGGAGCTGGCCGTGCGGGGCGTGGGCCGCTGGCTGGTCCGGGCCGGCGGCGGCTACCGGTTGGCGGCCGGTCCGGACGAGGTCGACCTGCTGCGCTTCCGGGCGCTGATCGGCGAGAAGGCGTTCGCCGAGGCCCTGGAGCTGTGGCAGGGACCCGCGGCCGCCACCCTCCCGGCCGAGGTGCGCGGCCAGGCCCTGTTCACCGCGCTGGACCGGGAGTACGAGGCCGCCGCGGCCGAGGCGGCTTTGGTGACCGGCGCGTCCGCCCGGTTGGTGGGCGCGGTCGAGCTGGCGGCCGACCGGGCCCCGCTGAACGAGTCGTTGCAGGCCCGCCTCCTGCTCATGCTGGCCGGGGCCGGCCGGCCGGCCGATGCTCGGCGCCGATACGACGAGGCCCGGGCCCGGCTCGCCGCCGATCTGGGCGTGGAGCCCGGCCCCGAACTGGTCGCGGCCGCGCGGAAACTCTCGAAGAGGCCGGTGACGGCCCAGCTCCCGCATGCCCTGCCGGGCTTCAGCGGCCGGGGGCCGGAGCTGGCCGCCGCTCTCACGCTGCCCGACCGGGAGCGGGTCGGCGCGATCAGCGGCATGGCCGGCGTCGGCAAGACCGCCTTCGCCGTTCAGCTGGCCCACCGGGTCGCCGATCGGTGCCCCGACGGTCAGCTCTACCTCAACCTGCGCGGCTTCGGGCCGGGAGCCGCGATGGATCCGGCCGACGCGCTGATCCGCCTCCTCGGCTCCCTCGGCGTTCCGGCGCACCAGATCCCGGCCGACCTGGACTCACGGGCCGCCCTCTACCGCAGCCGGCTGGCCGGCCGGCGGATGCTGCTGTTGTTCGACAACGCCCGCGACACCGCGCAGGTGCGCCCGCTGCTGCCGGGCACGCCCGGCCACGTGGTGCTGGTGACCAGCCGCGACCGGCTGGCCGGCCTGGTCGTCTCGGACGGGGCCCGCCCGATCGCCCTCGGCACCTTCTCCACCGGCCGGGCCCGCGAGCTGCTGGCCGCACGGCTCGGCGCCGAGCGGATCGCCGCCGAGCCGGCCGCGGTCGACAAGATCATCGGGCGGTGCGGCGGCCTGCCGCTGGCCCTCGCCATCGTGGCCGCCCGGGCGGCCACCCAGCCCGGCCTGACCATGGCCGAGCTGGCCGGCGAACTCGACGTGGCGGACCGCCTGGACCAGCTCACCACCGGTGACCCGGACAGCGACGTGCGGACGGTGTTCTCCTGGTCGTACCGGATCCTGGCCGACGGGCCGGCCCGGCTGTTCCGGTTGTTCGGGCTGCACCCCGGGGCCGACATCACGGTCGCGGCCGCGGCGAGTCTGGTCGGCCTGGGCCCGGCCGAGGCACGCACCCTGCTCGCCGACCTGGTCCGCGCCGGGCTCTTCAGCGAGACCTCGCCCGGACGGTACGGCGCCCACGACCTGCTGCACGCCTACGCCGCCGACCTGGCCGGCACGGACGAGGCCGCACAGTCCCGGCTGCTCGACCACTATCTGCACACCGCCCACCGGGCCGCGATGCTGCTGGCCCCCGGCCTCGACCCGCTTCCGCTCGCCGAGCCCGCGCCGGGCAGCCGCCCCGAGAAGCTGACCGGGGAGGACCAGGCGCTCGGCTGGCTCACCGCCGAGTACCGGGTGCTGCGCGCGCTCGTGGACCGCTCGACCGGCCTCGCCGCTTGGCGGCTGGCCTGGACGCTCGACACGTTCCAGCGCCGCCAGGACCTGCGCCACGATCAGGTCACCACCCGCCGGACCGCGCTGGCCGCGGCCAAGCAGCTGGACGACCCGCTGCTGCTCGCCGACAGCTACCGCGACCTGGGCCACGCGCTGGCCCGGGCCGACCGGGCCGACGAGGCGCGGGCGCATTTCACGTACGCCATCGAGCGCTACACCGAGCTCGGCGAGAAGGTCCGGCAGGCCCACGTCGAGCGGGGCATCGGCTACACGTACGTCAAACCCGGGCAGTACGACCGGGTCCTCGATCACTACCTCCGGGCCGAGAGCCTGTACCTCGCCGCGGGTCATCGCGCCGGCCTGGCCAAGTGCCTCAACGAGAACGCCTTCCTGCAGGCCAGACTGGGCCGCCCGGAACAGGCCCGGCAGCGGTGCGAGCAGGCCCTGGTGGTCTTCCGCGAGCTGGGCGACCGGCACGGCGAAGCGGCTACCCTGGACACTCTGGGCCTCGCGCACACCGGTCTCGGCCGGCACGAGCAGGCGGTCGAGTGCTTCACCGCCTCGGCCGAGCTGTGCGTGCGGATCGGCGACCGGCGTTCCCAGGCCGAGGTGCTGAGCAACCTGGGCGACGCCCACGCCGGGGCGGGCCGGCCCGACAAAGCGGTCGCCGCCTGGCGGTCGGCCGTGGCCGTCCTCGACGACCTGGGGCGGCCGGAGGCGTCGGGCGTACGCAAGAAGATCGATGCCCACACTTTGCCCACTGACGCTCCCTAACGTCTCGGGGCATGACTCTTCCCGTCGTCTTCATCCATGGCCTGTGGCTGCATTCCTCCTCGTGGCAGCCCTGGATCGACCTGTTCACCGAGCGCGGCTACCAGCCGATCGCCCCCGGCTGGCCGGGCGACGCGCCGACCGTCGAGGAGACCCGCGCCAACCCGGACGCGCTGGCCGGGCACGGCATCGACGACGTCGTCGCCCACTACAGCGAGGTCATCGGCACACTGCCCGAGAAGCCGATTCTGATCGGGCACTCGTTCGGCGGCATGATCGCCCAGAAGCTGCTCGGCCTCGACCTCGGAGCCGCCGCCGTCGCCATCGACGCCGCCCAGATCAAGGGCGTGCTGCCGGTGCCGCTGTCCGCGCTGCGGTCCAGCTTCCCCGTGCTCGGCAACCCGGCCAACAGCGGCAAGGCCGTCGCGCTGACCGCCGAGCAGTTCCGGTACGCGTTCGGCAACGCCATCACCGAAGAGGAATCCCGGCGGCTGTACGACCAGTGGTCGATCCCCGCGCCGGGCAAGCCGCTCTTCGAGGCGGCCACGGCCAACTTCAACCCGCACTCGCCGGCGAAGGTGGACACCGCCAACGAGTCGCGTGGCCCGCTGCTGCTGATGGCCGGCGGCAAGGACCACACCGTTCCCGAGAACGTCGTCCGCGCCACCCTCAAGCAGTACCGGCACTCGCACGCGGTCACCGACATCATCGACTTCCCGGACAAGGCGCACTCGCTGACCATCGACTCCGGCTGGGGCGAGGTCGCCGAGACCGCGCTCACCTGGCTGAAGAAGCAGGGCCTCTGATGGACCTGGCGCTGAAGGGCAAGACCGCCCTGGTCACCGGGGCCAGCAAGGGCATCGGGCTGGCGATCGTCCGGGCCCTGGCCGCCGAGGGCGCGACCGTCGTGGCCGGAGCGCGCCACAGCACCCCTTCTCCCGGCGTGCACCCGATCACCGCCGATCTGAGCACCCCGGACGGTCCGGCGGCGCTGGTCGAGTCGGCCGTGGCCGCGCTCGGCGGCCACCTCGACATCCTCGTCAACAACGTGGGCGGGGTGCGTCCCCGCACCGGCGGCTTCCTCTCGGTGACCGACGACGAGTGGCTGGAAGCCCTGACGATCAACTTCCTGTCCGCCGTACGGGTGACCCGCGCGGCCCTGCCCTACCTGCTCGACCGCCACGGCACGATCGTCACCGTCGGCTCGGTCAACGCCTCACTGCCCGACCCGCTGGTCATCGACTACAGCGCGGCCAAGGCGGCCCTGGCCAACTTCTCCAAGGCGCTGTCCAAGGAGGTCGGCCCCCAGGGCGTCCGGGTCAACACGATCAGCCCCGGCCCGGTGGCGACCGACCTGTGGCTCGGCGCCGGCGGCGTGGCCGAGACCGTCGGCGGCGCCGGCGACATGGCCCCGTCGGACGTCGCGAAGGCCGCGGTCAGCGGCACCGCGACCGGCCGTTTCACCCAGCCCGAGGAGGTCGCCGACCTGGTGCTGCTGCTGGCCGGTGGCCGGGCCGGGAACGTCACCGGCGCCGACATTCTCATCGACGGCGGCCTGACCGCCTCTCTGTGAAGGACCCCTGCGTGACCATCGCTGATCTGCGCGCCGGCGTGACCGGACCGGTCCTCACCCCCTCCGACGACGGCTACGCGAACGAGCTGCACACCTACAACCTGACGGTCGTGCACACGCCGGCCGTCGTGGTCGGGGCCATGAACGCGGCCGACGTCCAGGCGGCGGTCCGCTACGCGGCCGCCCTCAACCTGCCGGTCGCGGTCCTGGGCGCCGGGCACGGCAGCTCGGTCCCGTCGGCCGACTCGGTGCTCGTCACCACCCGCCGCCTGACCGGCCTGACCATCGACGAGCCGGCCCGCACGGCCCGGGTCGAGGCCGGCGTCGTCTGGGCCGACCTCATCGAGCAGGCCGGCAAGCTCGGCCTGGCCGCCCTGAACGGCTCCTCCCCGACGGTGACCGTGGTTTCGTACACCATCGGGGGTGGCCTCGGGCCCTTCGGCCGCAAACACGGCTACGCGGCCGACCATGTGACCGCGCTGGAGATCGTCACCGCCGACGGTGAGCTGCGCCGGGTGACCGCCGACAGCGAGCCGGACCTGTTCTGGGCGGTACGCGGCGGCAAGGGCAACTTCGGGGTCGTGACGGCCCTCGAGTTCGGGCTGTTCCCGATCCGCACCTTCTACGGCGGCGGCATCTTCTTCCCCGGCGAGCTCGCCGGCGAGGTGCTGCACCTGTTCCGCCGGTGGACGGCCGACCTGCCCGAGGAGATGTCGGCCTCGGTCGGCCTGCTGCATCTGCCGCCGCTGCCGTTCGTCCCCGAGCCGCTGCGTGACCGCCCGGTGGCCCACCTGCGGATCACCTACCTGGGCGATCCGGCCGAGGGCGAACGGCTCATCGCGCCCTTCCGCGCCCTGGGCGAGCCGGTCATCGACGCGGTGGCCGAACTCCCGTACACCGCAATCGCGTCTGTCCACAATGACCCGGTCGACCCGTTGCCCCTCTATGAACACGGCGCCCTGCTCCGCGCCCTCCCGGCCGAAGCCGTGGACGAGATCCTGCGCCGGACCGGCCCCCTGATCCTGGCCGAGATCAGGCACCTGGGCGGCGCGCTGGCCCGGCCACCCGCCGTCCCCAACGCGGTCGGCAACCGCGACGACACCCTGTACAACGTGTTCCTGGTCGCGGCGGGCGGCCCACCGGACGCCGAGGCGCTGCACGCCCACGAGCAGCAGCTGATCGACGCCCTGGCCCCGTGGTCCACCGGCCGCCGCTACCTGAACTTCATGTTCGCGCCCGACGCCACCCCGGAGACCGCCGCCCTGGCCTGGTCCCCGGCCGACTATCCCCGCCTGCAAGGCATCAAGCGCCGCTACGACCCGGCCAATCTGTTCCGCGTCAACCACAACATCCCGCCGCTGTCTCTGTGAGGCTGGGGCCCGTGACAGAGCCACTGGACACACGGGCCCTCAACCGGGCGACGCTCGCCCGTCAGCATCTGCTCGAGCGCACCGGCATGCCGGTGCGGGACGCGGTGGCCCACCTGGGCGGGTTGCAGGCGCAGGCCTGAGCGCCTTCGACCCGGCGGAGCTCTCGCGGCTGCTTCAGGAGCGAGCGGTCGTACGGATGCACCTCATGCGCCGCACCGTGCACCTGGTGACCGCCGAGGACGCCCGAGCGTGGCGTCCTCGGCATCAGGCCCTGCTGCGCCAGCGGGTCCTCGGCGCGTACCGCCGCGACCTGTCCGAAGTCGACCCGTCCGAAGTCGACCTGTCCGAAGTTGTCCTGTCCGAAGTCGACCTGGACGAGCTGGCCGCCCGGGCCGAGGCGCGGCTGGCCGACGGCCGCCCCCGCTCGGTCGGCGAGGCCGGCCGCGAGCTGGCTGTACACCGGCCCACGGTCACCCCGCGCGTGCTGGGCGAGACCGCGCTGACGGCGCTGCTCCCCACGGTCCAGCTGCCACCGCGCGGTGTCTGGCGAAGCACAACCGGCGGGCGCTACCTGCCCCTGTCCAGCTGGATTCCCGGCGACGAGCCACCGGGCCCGGCCGATGAGGACCTGATCCGCCGCTACCTGAGCGCCTTCGGTCCCGCGGCCACCGCCGACCTGCGCGCGTGGTGCGGCCTGGCCGGCCTCCCCGAGTCGGTGGCGGCCCTCCGCGACGAACTGACCGAGTTCCGCGACGACCGGGGCCGCCGCCTGCCCGACCTGGCCGACGCGCCCAGGTCCGTTTCCTGCCGGCCTTCGACAACGCGATCCTCGGCTACCACGACCGCACCCGCATCATCGACGACGACCACCGCAACCTCTCGGTCGCCGGCACCCGGGTCGTCCTCATCGACGGCCGCGTCGCCGCCACCTGGACCGCCCCACCCGCCGGCCCGGTCACCGCGACCGCACTGTGCCCCCTGACCCGCGCCGAGCAAACCGACCTCACCGACGAGGCCGACCGCCTGACGGCTTTCCTGCGCGCCAACTGACTGCGCTGTTCAGCCAGCTTGGTGAACCGCGTGCCGGCGCCAGTCTGCCGGTGGCGCTTGGGCGGTCTCTTCAGCGAGTTGTCGAACTGGGTCCCGCCGCCTTGCTCCCGAAAGCCGGCCCAGCTCATGGGCAGTTTTCGGTGCCGCGGCGGACGAGGGCCGGGGTTGTGCCGAGTTCGCGGACCCCGGCGCGCTTCCCGTCCTGGTCGTTACCCTGGTCGGCGTGGATCTTCAGGGTCCGGCCGCGGGGCCGTCCGCGTTCAATGCGGATCAGCGGGATGGCGCGAAGCAGCGGGATGAGCTGTGGATGACATCGTTGCGGTCACCGCCGGTCACCGCCGTCGCCAACGGGACACTGCGGGCGTCGGTGACGAGGTGATGTCCGGAGCCGGGCCGGCCGCGTTCGGCCGGACTGCGGCCGGTTTGGCCGCGGGGAACGGGATGAATGCCCGGCCGGCCGCTCGAGCCGGCCCAGGTGTCCTGAGCCGCCGGACCCGATGCCGGTGCTCGGGTGGGTCACAACCGGATCAGGTCGGCGACCTCCTCGGGGAGGCCGGGGGCGGTCAGGACATGGCCCATTCCGGGTACGACGTGCAGCGTCGCGCCCGGGATGGCGGCGGCCACGGCCCGGCCGTGACCGAGCGGGTAGATCGGGTCCTGGTCGCCGTGCACGACCGAGGTGGGTGCGGTGATCGACGACAGTGGGGCAGCCAGGCTCGGGTCGTCCCGCCAGACGGCCCGGTGGTGGTTGGCCGCGGCCGCCGGGTCGATCGCCCGGGACAGGGCCAGCTCCAGCATGGCCCGCGCGGCCGCCTCGTCGAACGGCCGGACCGGACCGTTGAAGACCCGGAACAGGGCCACGTCGGACTCCACGCCCGGCGGCAGGCCGAGGGCCTGGTGTGCGCGGAACTCCGCGGTCGGCGGCGGCAGATCGTCCGTGGGCTCGCGGGGATCGTGACCCATCGGCGAGCTGGAGATCACCGTCAGGGACCGGATCCGCTCGGGCGCGTGCACGCCCAGCCACTGCGCGATCATGCCGCCCAGGGAGGCCCCGGCCACGTGCGCGGTGCGGAGTTCCCAGCCGTCCAGCACGGCCAGGCAGTCGCGGGCCATGTCGCCGATGGTGTACGGGTGGGCGTCGAAGTCGATCACGCTGGACTGCCCGGTGTCCCGGTGGTCGAACCGGATGACCTGGGCCCCGCGCTCGACGAGCCGGCCGACCAGCTCGTCGGGGCAGCTGATGCCCTGAGCGGCCGACCCCATCACCATGAGAACGGCCGGCCGGGAGGGGTCCCCGGTCCGCTCGGTCCAGATCCGCAGCGGCCCGGAGGCCACGAAGCGCTCGTGTGTGTCGGCCATGGCGGCACGATAGCGGTTGAGTACGCGTACCCATGCACGCTTTTCCGCGGGCGACAAGACTTCACGGCATGAGACGGTTCCTGGTGGTGGCCTTGATGATGACCGGCGTGGCCGGATGCTCGTTCGAGGAGTCGATCTGCAGCTCGGGGGAGTACCCGGTGGCCGCCGTGGACAGTTACACCGGGCGGGCCTGCGTGCCGGACGGTGACCCGGTGCCCGAGGGGTATGTGCGCTTCCCGCAGGGCAAACAGCCGCGGCAGGTCGGTGACGAGTGGGACCGCTACTGGGAGTCGCACAAGCTCGACCAGCGGGGAAACGAGATCCGGTAATTCTGTCGTACCCCCGTGGCAAGGTCGGGGCATGTACGAGGAATGGAAATCGGAGCTGCCGTACGTCGTCGCGTGGCGCAGTGTGACGGAGGCGCGCGACGGGCCCACGCGGATCCTGCCGGACGGATGTCTCGATCTGATCTGGCGGGAGGGCACGGTGTTCGTGGCCGGGCCCGACACGACCGCCCAGCTCGGGATGCCGGTGGTGGGGCGGCGGCATGTGGCGTTGCGGTTCGGCGCCGGCACCGGTGCGGGGGTGCTCGGGGTGCCGGCCTGCGAGGTCGTCGATCGGCAGGTGCCGTTGGAAGACCTGTGGCCGGCGGCCGAGGTGCGGGCCGTCGCCGAGGCGGACGATCCGCTGGCCGCGCTGACGGCGGCCGCGTGGCGGCACTGGCAGGGGGCCGACCGGGTGATGGTCGCGGTGGCCGGTGCGGCCCGGGCCGGGGTGCCGGTCGGTGTGGTGGCCGAGCGGTGCGGGCTCAGCGCGCGGCAGCTCCAGCGGCGGGCCAACCACGCTTTCGGGTACGGGCCGAAGACGCTGCACCGGGTCTTCCGGCTGCAACGGGCGGTGGCGCTGGCCCGGGGCGGGGCGGCGTTCGCGGCCGTGGCCGCCGACGCCGGCTACGCCGACCAGGCCCACCTGGCGCGTGAGGTGCGGGCGATGGCCGGCGTGCCGCTGAGCGCCCTACTGCGATGAGGCGAACAGGTCCACCACGTTGCCGTCGGGGTCGGCGACCTGGGCGTACCGCTGCCCCCAGGGCGCGTCCCAGGGCGCCTTGACCGACGTGGCGCCGGCCGCGACGAGTTCGGCGTGGACGCGGTCGACCTCGGCCGGGTCGGCGCAGAGGAACGCCCAGCCGCCGGACGGCTCGCCGGGGCGGTAGTCCGGTTCGAAGGACTTCAGCGCGGCGTGGGTGTCCCACATGAGGCGGATGCCGCCCGCGACTGTCGTCTCGACGTGTGGTTCCTTCTCGGCGCCGGGCGGGAAGTCCAGGCCCAGGCGGCGGTAGAAGGCCAGGGAGGTTGCCATGTCGGCCACGGCCAGGCCGATCGCTTGGAAAGTGGGTGCCATGCGACGACCGTACGGCGGAAAGGAAGTGAGGTCTTGAAGAAAACGGACGTCACCTGAGGTAGGCGGCGAGCGGGAGGTTCTGCTCGCGCAGGGCGGTGGCGATGACACCGGCGATCTGTCTGGCCCCGGCCGCCTCGAAGTGGGTGTGGTCGTTGCAGAAGAAGGCGCCGACCGCGCCCGTGGTGTAGTCGCCGTTGTTGGGGCACAGCTTCAGCGTGTTGTAGAGGGCGACGCTGCGCGCGTGCAGGTCGATCACCGGTACGCCGTTGGCGGCGGCCGCGTCCTTCGTCTCGGTGACGAAGCCCCGGTTGCCCACGGCCGTACCGCCGCTGCAGGTGATGGCGGCGACCGGAGTCACGAAGATCGGTTTCACGCCGCGGGCCTTCGCGGCCGAGGCCATCACGCCGAGCAGCTCTTTGAAGCGCGCCGAGCCCACGTGCCGGGGGCAGGCCGACGTGCCGTCGTTGATGCCGAACTGGACGATCAGGTGGTCGCCGGGCTGGAAGCCGGCGAGCATGGCCGTCCACCGTGAGCTGTAGGAGGTCGAGCTGAGCACGCATTCGCCGGCCGCGTTCTTCGTGCCGGTCACGTTGCCCTCGTACAGCCAGGTCTGAATGCTGCGGCCACCGACGGCGCTGTTGCGCACGGTGGCTTCCGAGGTGAGGTACGAGGCGAGCTGGCTGCCCCAGCCGATCGGGCACGCGGAGGCGTTCATCATCGTGGAGTCGCCGGCCATCCACACGGTGGTCGCCGCGGCGGCGGGGGCGGTGGCGACGGCCGGGGTGGCGGTCGCGCAGAGCGACGAGGAAGCGCCGATGATCGGGGCGAGCCGGTCGGTGATGGCCTGGTGGCCCTTGTCGTTGGGGTGCACCGAGTCGCTGAGACCGTCCGCGGGCAGCCAGCCGGTGGTGTCCACGTACGCCACATTGGCGTCGCCGGCGGCGGTGCGTGCCCGTACGGCCGCCTGGGTCTCCGCGGCGTAGCGGCCGATGAAAGTGCGCAGGGCCAGAAGCTTCGCGTACGGGAACCTCGCCCTCAGCCGGCTGAGGAAAGTGGTGTATTTCGCCTGAAAGTCGGCGCCGCTCACGCCGTGGCTCTTGTCGTTGGTGCCCAGGTTGATGACGACGGTGTCGGGCGTGTAGCGGGAGAAGTCCCAGGCGTCGGTGCCGGCCTGGCCGCCGCTGGACATCCAGTACCGGGTCTCGTGCGCCCAGCAGCCGTCGGCGGTCTCGGACAGGCACATGCCGCCGATGGCGATCTGGCTGTGGTCGTAGCCGAGCTTCTCGCCGGTCTTGAAGCCGTAGCCGGTCACCGCCAGTTGGCTGCTCGTCGTGCCCGCCGTGATCGAGTCGCCGATGAACTCGACCATCCGGCTCCGCGCGGGCGGCTTGAACGTGGTGGCCCCGGCGTCCAGGATCAGCCCCTGGAACACCGCGTCGCCGGTGTAGGAGCCGGCCACCTGCCGGTAGCTGACGATCAGCGTGTGATTGCCGGCGGCCAGGGCCGTCGGCGTCAGGTTGATCGTGCCGGAGCCCTTGACGGCGGTGAACGGCCGGCCGTCGATGCTCGCCCACAGGTCGACGGTGTTGCGCTGCTTGAGCTTCACCGTCCGGCCGGTGAAGCCGACCCGCAGGTAGGCGCCGGCCCAGTAGGGCACGTAGGCCGAGGCGTTGGTCCTGTTCCAGCGCCCGACGAAGCTGATGTTGGAGTCGACGGCCGCCCGGGCCGGTACCGCCCAGCCGGTGACGGCCAGCAGCACCGCCGTCGCGAGAATCCACAGACGTCGCATGACGGTCCCCTTTCGCCGGGAGCGCTCCCAGGCATCCTCGCTCGGCAACTCATCGATGTCAATCAATGGGATAGGGTTCCGGCCAAGATGCGCGTCTATACCCAGACCTACACCGTCACCGTGCCGGACGAGGCTTCGGCGCGGGCGGCCGCCGAGCTGCTCGCGGCTCGTGGGCACCGCTTCGTGGCGGTGCGCCGCCAGCCCGAGCCGGACACCGGCTGGAATGCCCTCTCCGTGCTGCAGGAGCCTCCGTCCGAGGGCCCGCCGGTTCAGCCGAGGGACGAGATCGCGGCGGTGGCCGCGATCGCCCGGCTCCACGGCGGCTCGTCCACGGGCTCGTGGGGCGCCTCGCTGATGACGCTGCGGATCTTCCCGCAGGACGGCCGGGTGCACGAGATGACCCAGGAGGAGTCGGAAGCGATCCGGGCCGCCCTGCCGGTCTCGGTCGTTCCGGAGGTCGTGCTGCCCCCAGGGCTGCGCTGCCGGCCGGCCCCGAAACGCGGATTCCGGCGGGCCGACGCGTTGTTCGAGGCCGTGGCCGGCGGCGCCCTGACCATCACCGCGGCCGTGCCGGCGCTGGCCGAGCTGGTCGCGACCGAGGGCGTCCCCGACCGGTACGCCGCGGACGCCCTCACCCTGCTGCTCCAGATGGCCGTGGACAGCCCGGGCAGCGCCGGCGCCGAGGTGGCGCGAGTGCTGCCCGGCCTGCCCGCCGGCCGCTGCGAGCTGACCGACTTCCTGCTGGGCGCCCTGGCCGCGACCGTCGGCGCCACCCCGCCGCCCGGAGTCGGCGCTATCGCCGACAGCTACCCGGAGCGAGGACCGGCCGTCGAACTCATGCGCTCGCCGTCGTCCGCCGGCGCCCTCGCGGCGGCGCTGGCGGCCCGCCCCGATCTCGCCGACCCACGCGAGGACCCGGCGGCGCCGGTTCGGCCCCGGGCCCTCGCGCTGCTCGCCCGGCTGGGCGTGTGGGAGCTCGACCACGCCCGCGAGACGAGGGCCGGGATCAGCCGGTGATGCCGTGCACCGGCGGAACCGTCAGGGTGCGGTTGCCGGGGGTGCCGCCCAGGATGATCTGGCGCAGGGCGGAGTTGTTCGTGGTGTCCAGCTCGGCCAGCTTCTTCGCCGGGTTGGCCAGCACCTGGATGTAGTAGGTGCCGTTGGGCAGATCGGTGATCTCGAACGACTGGCCCGGGCGGTACTGGCTGTACGTGTCGCCGTTGCCGATGTCGAGAACCTCACGGACGGCGACGACGGTGTTGGCGCCGCACGAGGTGGACAGGTCGGTGTTCTCCGGGCGCCACTTCGCGTTCGCGATGGTGTAGTCGACGGCGTCGGTGTTGGCCAGGCAGAACGCCTCCTTGCCGCTGCGCACCGCGAGCTTCTGGCTCGAGTCGAGCAGGTTGTACTGCGCGAAGTCGGTGAAGTGCCAGTGCTTGTGCCCCTCGCGCGGATCCCACTCCATGGTGCCGGCCGGGCGGCTGCCCACCTGGTTGCCCTTGGCGTCGAAGAAGTACTGGTAGGCGTCCATCAGCTCGGTTCCGGTACGGCGGAAGCCGTCGACCAGCAGCGGTGACGTGCCCGCGTTCCACACCGTCGCGCCGAAGTTGACGTAGTCCTTGCCCTCCTCGGTGGACAGGGCGATGTCCCAGGCCGGCAGCGACCGCAGGTCGGGCCGGGGGCCGCCGCTGGGCGCGGCCTTCAGCGGCGTGGGCCGCTTGGCCGGCGCGCGCAGCTCCGGCACGTACGTGGAGACCTGCGGCCCCGCCTCGGCGTGCTCGTCCTCCGCGCTCGGCGCGGCCGGCGCCTCGGAGGCCTTGAGCCGGGCCAGGCCACCCTTGTCGGTCTCGGCGTCGACCACTGTCACGTCGACCTTGGCGGTGCTCTGGTCGGCCGGGATGCCGAGCAGCGAGACGTACGCCGGGTTCACCTTGGCCGTGGCGGTGTACTCGCCGACCGGCAGGTCGAAGGCCTCGGTCTGCGGCTGGTCGGTGACCGCGGCGTCCCAGCCGGCCTGCACACCCCAGACCGCGCCCAGCGTGAACGGGTTGTAGCCGCCGCAGCCGGTCGGGTACGGGTTGGTGGCCGGGGCGTCCGGCCGGGTCCGCGCCGACACCCAGCTGTTGCCGCAGAACGGCGTCTTGTACTCGGTCACCACGGCCCCGGCCGAGTCGGTGATGGTGATCGTGGTGAAGTCCTTCAGGCCGTTGAAGTCGGTGACCAGGCCGGCCGGCAGCGCCACCTTCTTCTTCTTGCCGTTCTGGACCACGGTCCGCTCGGCCACGATCGGCTTGTCGTAGCCGGCGCGGCGGGCCCAGATCTCCAGCGGGTCCTTGCCGGCGATGACGTGCAGGCCCAGGTCGAAGTCGAAGTACTTCTCGCCGTCGTAGTCGTAGCGCTCGGCCGTCACGTGCCCGGTGGCGGCGACGAACGACACCGGGGGAGGGGCGGCCGCGGCCTGGGCCACGCCCACGCCGGTGGCGGTCAGCGCGAGGGTCGTCGCCACCGCGCCGTACCTGATGACGCGGGATCGCCGGCGGTGCTTGATCGGATCGGTCATGGGGTCCTTCCGGTCGGGCGCCCGCCGGTGCGGCGGTCGCTCCGAACATCCAAAGAGGACAGCTGTGAGGATCCTGTGAGGTTGGCGCGATTTATCTCTTTCGGCCGAGGTGGTCGTTCGGCCGAAAGTCAGATGCGCGGACAGGGGCCGCTGTGGCAGACATCGATAACCCTCCTGGTCTCCGTCGTCGTGACGCTGTGGCCAGACCTGACTACGTACAGTGTGGGAATGGGAATCGACTTCGCCCGGTCGGACAGATCGCGTCTAGGGATCGAGTGGGAGATCGCCTGTGTGGACCGGCGCAGCGGGGAGCTCGCCCCCGCCGCGCCCGAACTCCTGGCCGCGATCGGTGTGGCGGACGGCTTTCCGCACGTCACGAGCGAACTGCTCACCAACACCGTCGAGATCGTCAGCGCGCCGCACCGGCGCGCCCGTGACGCCGTGGACGACCTCACCCGGCTCGCCCAGCGGGTCAGCGACCTGGCCGAGCCGATGGGCGTCGACCTGATCTCGTCCGGGACCCATCCGTTCAGTCAGTGGTTCCAGCAGCAGGTGACGCCGGGCAAGCCCCGGTACGACACTCTCATCGACCGTACCCGCTGGTGGGGGCGGCAGATGATGATCTGGGGCGTGCACGTGCACGTCGCCGTGGAGGACCGCCGCAAGGTGCTGCCCATCATCGACGGCCTGCTCACCTATCTGCCGCACTTCCAGGCGCTGAGCGCGTCGAGCCCGTTCTGGGCGGGCGAGCGGACCGGTTACGCGTCCAACCGGGCGCTGATGTTCCAGCAACTGCCGACGGCCGGGCTGCCGCCGCAACTGACCGATTGGCCGGCGTACGAGCAACTGGTGGCCGACCTGACGCACACCGGTGTCATCGCGGAGCTGAACGAGCTGCGCTGGGACATCCGCCCCTCGCCGGCGTGGGGCACGATCGAGGTCCGTACGTTCGACGGCATCTCCACCGCCTGGGAGATCGGCGCCATCGCCGCCCTGACGCAGTGCCTGGTCGAGCACTTCTCGGCCGAACTCGACGCCGGCCGTGAGGTACCGAGGCTCCAGCCCTGGTTCGTCCACGAGAACAAATGGCGGGCGGCCCGCTACGGCATGGAGGCGATCATCATCCAGAACGCCGCCGGCGACGAACTGCTGGTCACCAAGGACCTGGAGGAACTGCTGCCGGCCCTGGCGCCGATCGCGGAATCCCTCGGCTGCACGGCCGAACTGGCCAAACTGCGCGACATAGTCGCCGGCGGCGCCAGCTACCAGCGCCAGCTCCGGGTGGCCGACGCGAACGACGGCAGCCTCAAGGCGGTCGTCTCGTCCCTGGTCCGCGAGCTGCGCGAGGGTTGTCCGAGGTGACCGCCCGAGGATCGGCGCCGGTCAGCCGACGGGGCCGGTGGCCAGGGTGACGGTGGCGGTGTGGGACTGACCGGAGACGTCGGTCCAGGTGAGCTTGACCTTGTCGTGGGGGTGGTGGCGGTCCAGCACGGTGGTCAAGGCGGTGGCCGAGGCCACCCTGGTGCCGGCCACCGAGGTGATCACGTCGCCTCGGGTCAGGCCGGCGGTGGCGGCGGGGGAAGCGGCGACGACGCCCAGGACTGCGGGGCCCGTGGTGGCGTAGCTGGCGCTGTCGGTTGTTTCGATGCCGAGGTAGGCGGTGGCGCCGACATGGACCGTGGACGAGGACCGGCCCGCGCGGATCTGGTCGGACAGCTTGACGGCGGTGGCGATGGGGATGGCGTAGCCGGCGTGGCCCGAGGACTGGTAGCTGAAGCCGGCCGAGGCGGCGGTGTCGACACCGATCACCTGGCCGGCGGTGTTCAGCAGCGGGCCGCCGGAGTCGCCGGCCTTGATGTCGGCGTTCACCTGGATGAGGCCGGTCAGCTTCTCCGAGGAACCGGTCGACTCGTCGGAGGCGGTGATCGACTGGCCGAGGGCGGTGACGGCGCCGCCGACCGCGCTCGGGGTGCCTCCCGTGCCGCCGGCGTTGCCGATGGCCACGACCGGGTCGCCGGTCCGCACGGTCGCCGACGAGGCCAGGGTGGCGGTGGCCAGGCCGGAAGCGTTGGAGAGCTGGAGTACGGCGATGTCGGCGCCGCGGTCGTAGCCGACCACGGCGGCCCGGTAGTTCTTGCCGTTGCCGATGTCGGTGACCGTGATGCTGGTGGCGCCGGCGACCACGTGGTTGTTGGTGAGGATGAGGCCGTTCGCGGTGAGCACGATGCCGGTGCCGGTGGCCTCGGCGTTCTGGGCGCCCAGCACCGTGGTGATGTCGACCAGCGCCGGGTCGGCCTTCGCGGCGACCGCGGCCACCTGGCTGGACGTGGCGCCGCCCACGGCCGTAGCGGAACCGGTCGCATCCCCGCCCGAGCCGGACCCGGCCCCGAAGCCGGATCCCGACCCGAAACCGGACCCCGAGTCCGCCCCGGAGCCGAACCCCGGGTCGGAGCCTGAGTCCGCCCCCGATCCGAGGCCGCCGTCGCCGGATCGCGAGTCGCTTCCGGGCGTGAACGGAAGCACGGGGGACGCCGAGGAGGACGGGTGGGCGGACCAGCCCGCCGCGAATCCGCCGCCGGCGGCCACGACGAGGGCGGCCACACCGCCGCCGATCGCCAACGCCAGCCGGTGGTTCGCCCGGCGGCGAGGCGGGGACGGGTGCGGGTAGGGCTGATAGGGCTGGTACTGCTGCCATCCGATGGGCGGGTGGGGGTTGGTCACCGGAGTCTCCCTCTGGGCGAAGCCTCGTTCACCTCCGGTGTAGTGCGGAACTCTATGGGCCCGCTGTGCGGTCGCTGGACGAAGCTTGGAGGTTCAGGCCCGGCTCGACCACGCCGCCCAGAGCTGCGCGTAGCGGCCACCCGCCGCCACCAGATCGGTGTGCGGGCCGTCCTCGACGATTTTGCCGTGTTCCATGACGATGACGCGGTCGGCCGAGGCGGCCTGGGTGAGGCGGTGCGCCACCAGCAGCGCCGTCCGGCCCTCCAGGGCGGCCGTCGCCGCCTGCTCCAGGTCCCGCGCGCCCTCGCTCCCGGCCTCGGCCGTCGCCTCGTCCAGCACCACCACCGGTGGGTCCTGCAGCACCACGCGGGCCAGGGCCAGTTGCTGCGCCCGCGCGGCCGTCAGCTGGTGGCCGCCGTCGCCGACCACCGTGTCCAGGCCGTCCGGCAGTTCCCGGGCCCAGGTCAGGGCGCCCACCCGGTCCAGGGCCGCGGCGACTTCCTCGTCCGTGGCTTCGGGGCGGGCCAGGCGCAGGTCCTCGCTCAGCGGCCCGGCGAACACGTGGGTCTCCTGGCTGACGATCGCGATGGTCTGCGGCGGCAGCTCGCTCACCGGGACGCCGCCCACCGTGACGTACCCCTGGGAAGGTTTGAGGATGCCCGCGGCCAGCGACGCCGCCGTGGTCTTGCCGGCGCCGGTGGAGCCGACCAGCGCCACCCGCTCACCCGGCCCCACCCGCAGCGAGACGCCGCTGAGGACGGGGTCGCAAGCGTAGGCGAAGGTGACGTCGTCGAGTGCGAGTTCCCGTCCCGCCGGCGCCGTCACCGCCGTCCGGCGTTCGATGTCCATGCCGAGCACGCCGACCAGCCGGGCCAGGCTGGCGCCGGCGTCCTGGGCCCGGTCGAAGGTGGCCATCAGCAGCGTGATCGGGCCGAACAGGCGGTGGAACAGCAACGCGGCGGCGGACACCTCACCCACGGACACCAGATCGGCCCGTACGAGCAAGAAGCCCGCCACCAGCACCATGCCCAGCCCCGCCAGTTCGGCCCGGTTGACGCGGCCCACGAAGCGGGTGTAGAAGCCGAACACGGTGATCGAGATGTCCCGGGCCCGGCCGGACGCGGCCGCGATGCCGTCGAGCTGGCGGTCCTCCAGGCGGTAGGCGTGCACCGTGGGCAGGCCCTGCATGCCCTCGACGAACAGCTGCGAGCGGGCGGCGATGGCCACCCGCTCCTCGGCGTACGACGGGGCCGCCCGCGGCAGATACCAGCGCAGGGCGATCACGTAGAGCGGCACCGCGACCGCGCCGGCCAGGCCGAGCCGCCAGTCGATGCCGGCCATCGCGACCAGGGTCAGCCCGGCCAGCAGAACCGCCGAGATCATGCCGGGCAGGACCTCCTTGACGGCCCGGTCGATGGCGGCGATGTCCGCGCTGACCCGGGACAGCAGATCGCCGCGGCCGGCCCGGTCGAGCACCAGCGCGGGCAGCCGCAGCGCGGTGGCGACGGTGCTCTCCCGCAGGTCGGCCAGGATCCGGGAGCCGAGCCGGCCGATCAGGAAGCCGGCCAGCCCGGTCGCGACGCCGCCGACCACGGCCGCGGTCACGATGACCACGGCGACCGGCACTATCGCCCCGGTGTCGCCGCCGGCCCGGATGCGGTCGACCAGCAGGCCCAGCGCGTACGCGGGGGCGATCGAGGCGGCCGCGGCCAGCAACCCGGTGAGCAGGGCGGCGATCGAGGAGGCGAGGCGGGCGCGCAGTTCGCGGCCGAGCCAGGCCCGGCTCTCGCGCGGGCTCGCGACGGGGAGGATCATCGCAGGACCGCCCGCCGGTAGTCCTCGTCGCGCACGCTCAGGTCGGCGTGCCGTCCCTCGGCGGTGACCGTGCCGTCGCCGATGACGACGACCCGGTCGGCCGCGGCCAGCAGGGCCGGGCTGCTGGTGACGACCACGGTGGCGAAACCGGGCCCGTCCCGCAGCTCGCGGATGCCGTCGGCGATGCCCTGCTCGGTCACGGCGTCCACCGCTGTCGTCGGATGGTGCAGCACGAGCAGCGGTGGCCGGGCGTGCAGCGCGCGAGCCAGGGCGAGACGCTGACGCTGGCCGCCGGACAGGTTGGTGCCACGCTCGGTGACCTCCGCGTCGAGGCCCTCCTCGTGGAAGTCGACCGAGGCCGCCCGCAGGGCGTCGTCGAGGCGCCCGCCGCCGCGCAGGTCGATGTTCGCGGCCAGCGTGCCCGTGAACAGGTCGGTCTGGTGCGGCTCGACGTGCAGCAGGCGCCGCGCCTCGTCCCGGTCCACCGTCTCCAGGCGCTCACCGTTCAGGAGAATGGCGCCGTCGTACGCCTCGGGCACGGCCAGCAGGCGCACCAGGGCCTCCGCGTCGGCGGGCCGATGGGCGACCACCCCGACGAACTCACCGGACCGGACGTGCAGGTCGAGGCGGGAGAGGGGTCCGTGGGAGACGTCGTCCAGGCGCAGCTCGTACGGCGTACCGGAAACGGTCTTGGTCCCTTCCCGCAGAATGTGCCCGGCCCCGGTGACCGCGGCGACCCGGTCGGCCGACGCCCGGGCCGTGGCCACCCAGCTCGGCACCACGGCGAGCACCCCGAACGGCTCGATGAGGAACTGAGCCGAACCGATCACGGTGATGAACTGGCCGATGGTGATCCGGCCGGTCAGCGCGAACCAGCCCGCGGTGATCGCGACGCCGCCGGCCAGCAGCATGCTGAGCAGCGAAGAGGCGCCCTGGTACGCGTTCTGGGTGCGGGAGGCGCGCACGGTGGCGGCCAGCGACCGGCGGCTGACGACCCGGTAGCGCTCGGCGGCGGCGTCCTGCCCCTCGATGCCGCGCAGCGGGCGCAGACCGGTGACCAGGTCGGTGGCGAGCGAGGTGGCCTTGCCGGCCTGATCCTGCTGGTCGGCGACGCGGCGCGCGATCAGCGGCGCGGTGAGGTTGAGGGTGGCCAGCACGATCGGCGTCGCGACGAGCACGATCAGCCCGAGCGGCAGCGAGATCACGAGCAGGGTGACGGCGCTGACCGCGGCCGCGACGAAGGCGCTGGTGATCCGCGGGATGTGGTCGAGGAAGTAGGACGTGTACTCGGCGTCGGTGGTGGTGACGGTGAGCAGGTCGCCGGAGCGCTGGTCGGTCCGCAGCCCGCGCGGGTGCAGAATCTTGGCGGCGACCTCGACCCGCAGCTGGTGGCTCTCCTCGGCGATGGCCCGCTGAAGGTTGCGCGCGCCGAAGCGGTAGGAGAGCGCCAGCACGAGATAAACCAGGGCCAGAACCCCGATCCAGGTGGCCAGGGCCGCCCAGTCGCCCCGGCCGACCGCCCGGTCGACGATGACCCCGATCAGCACCGGCACGAGCGCCGCGCACAGCTGGTACAGCCCGGCCAGGGCGGTACCGGTCCAGAGCCGCTTGCCGTTGCGGACGACCGCCCGGCGCAGGATCGCCGTGCCGGGCTTCGCTTTTCTGGACAACCGCCGAGCTCCCTACTCAAAAGATCAAGTAAGGCTAGCCTAAGAGCCCGCGGCCTCGCATAATGCCGGCGTGCGGTGTGACGTGTGTGGGCGGGAGATGGGGCGGCTGCCGAGTGCCGAGCCGCATCAGGAGTGGGCCTGCGGCTGGTGTCATGCGCGGGCCACGGTCTGGGCTGGGCCGGGGGATGTGACGCGGCCGCAGTACGAGCCGGTGGATCGGCGGTGGGAGCGGGCCGACGGGACGGCGGACGGTCTGGTCCACGGGCACGGGTATTTCGGGGCGACGCTCTGCGGCCGGCACCAGCGGGTCACCGCCTCGCCGTACCCGTGGGTTCCGGGGCGGGACGACGCCTGCCCGGACTGCCGGGCCGCGGCGGCCGTCATCGACGAGCGGTGGCCGGCGGCGAAGCGGAACGGCAACCGCGAGCGGCTTCCGCTTTCGCCCGGGTCGGACGCCCCGCCCTTCTAGACGTTCACCCGTCCAGTCGCCGAGCAGGGCCACGGGGGACGTCGCCGTGGCCCTGCTTCTGCCGTCCGCCGCCGTTCTGATCGCCGCCCAGGCGATCAGGGCGAGACGAGACCCCGGGCCGGTACGGCGTGGGCCGGCCAGGCGTACTCCGTGACGGCCCCGCCGCGTACCTCCAGATGGGTCAAGGGGTTGACCGTCGCCTGCCAGATCAGATACGTACCGGCGGGCAGCGCGTCGATGACCGCGCAATAGGTGACGCCGCCGCTGATGTGGCGGGCCCGGACCGCGGCGTGCGTGCGGTGCGCGGGGTCGGCGGCCGGGCTCACCTCGATCTCGTGGCCGTGCCAGCGGGCGTCGGTGTGGATGATCAGGGCGCCGATGTCGCCGCCGATGTCGAGCATCACCGTGCCCTGGCCCGAGGGGGCCATGGTGTGGTGAATGGTGTGGTGATGGGTGTGCGTCATGACGGGTTCGAGAAGCCGTCGAAGGGGGTTCCCAGATAGGGGAACTTCTTCAGCGGCTTGGCGCTCGAGTCCTTGATGCTCAGCCCCTGCTCGACCAGCGCGGCCGCGGCGTCCGGCTTGAAGCCGGCGTCGACCAGCGGCACCGTCGCGCCGGCGATGGCGCGCAGCGAGATGGAGACCACGTCGTCGGCGATGCGGCGGCCGTTGGGGAAGCCGGCCACGTCGCCGCCCAGGACGCCGAACTTGTTCTCCTTCTTGGCCGGCGGGATCGCCGTGTTCAGGCGCAGCATGTCGGCCTGCACGTCACCGGTGTTGTTCTGGAAGCCGTCGATCAGGCCGTCCGGGACACCGGTGAGCAGGATCGCCAGCAGGTCGGCCCGCGGCTTCTTGGTCTTGTTGAGCGCGGCCAGGTTGTCGAACAGGCCCGGGTAGAGCACCGGCAGCAGCGCGCCCAGCTCCGGGGTGGCCACGAAGCCGGCGAAACGCTTGTCCTCGCTCGGCGGCAGGCTGTTCCACTTGTCCTTCTCGGCCATCGGCACGATGACCTCGTTGAACAGCGGGTTGCCGAGCCGGGACACCTGCACCTGCGGGCCGACGGCCACGTCGCCCGACGAGGAGCCGTCGCGGACCTGGACCTGCTGGCGGCTGGCCGACGTCCACACGCCGATGACGGCGCCGGCGTCGCGGCCGCGGACCTTCTTCTTGCCGTCACGGCGTACGAGATGAACCGGAATCTGCAGGGCGATGCTGTGCACGTTCGTCTTGTCGGTGGCGTTCACCGCCTTGCCGGCGTAGTTGAACAGCTGCTGGCCGACCAGGTGCTTGTCCTGGAACGGGCGCAGCGTGCCCAGGTCGAAGATGGCGCCCAGGTCGACGAAGAAGGCGTCGGCCCGCTGGCCGGCGAAGACCTTCTCACCGGTCTTGAGCTTGTGCACGGCGTCCTCGGCCAGGGCGTCGTAGTCGGCGATCGAGACCTTGCCGACGTTGCAGGGCGGGCAGGGCAGCTTATTGGCCAGCACCGTGCTCTTGCCGTGCTTGTCGACCTTGGTCACCGAGTAGAACTGGCGGCGGTTCCAGTTCTCGCTGTCCAGCGACTCGATGGGGCCGGTGTTGTAGAGGAACGTCTTGTTGTTGCGCAGCTCGGTGCGGAACCGGAACTCGTACGTCACCTCGGCCCGGGCGTCGCCGTCGGCGTCGATGTGGATCGCGTAGACGACGTCGTCGCCGAACTCGAAGAAGTTCGGGCCACTGGCCGGAAGCTGCAGCGGCACGTAGTTGGCGATCAGGGTGACCGTGTCCGGGTCGTCGGGGCTGACGAAGGCGTACAGGTCGGAGCTGTCGGCCACCGGATCCTTGCTGATCTCCGGCGCCTCGCGGTGTGAAGACATCTGGGATCCCCTTAGCGAGAAGCGGCTTTGAGCAGGCTGGCGACGAGCTTCTTGTCGGTGATCGTCTTCAGCTTCTGGCCGGAGAAGACGTCGATGGTGCCCTTCTTGGCGTCCCGGATCGAGATGACCAGCGGGGATCCGTCACCGGCCGGCTCGTTCTCACCGGCGAGGCTCAGCCCGGCGACCGAGGCCGCCGAGACGCCGACGCCGGTCGCGGCGAGGGCGAGGACTCGGCGGCGGGACAACCAGGTGTGTCCCGGCGCGCGGTAGCGAGAGCGGCTCATGCTTGACCTTTCGTAGGACCGGAATCTCCAGGCGATGCATGTCGACGCCGGTCAGTACGTGATCCACCCCGCGCAGGGTTCAACCGGAGCGCTCCCAAAAAATCACCGAGCCATCTCCGGGCTCATCATCTCCGGCTCGAAGCTCAGGGTGGCGAAGTAGTCGTCGTCCGTCTCGGCCCGGCGGATCAGCTCGACCGAGCCGTCCGCGTGCAGCAGCAGCTCCTTCGGCCGCAGCCTCCCGTTGTAGACCGACGCCATCGCGTGGGCGTGAGCGCCGGTGTCGTGCACGATCAGCAGGTCGCCCTCGGCCACCGGCGGCAGGTCCCGCTGGACGGCCAGCCGGTCGATGTTGGTGCACAGCGAGCCGACGACGTCGACCGTCTCGACCGGCCCGTCGGCGAACGGGGCGGTCACGTGGTGGTAGACGCCGTCGTACACGACCGAGCGCAGCAGCGCGTTCACCGTGCTGTCCACGCCGGCCACCTCGCGGTACTTCGACATCCGGTTGACCACCCGGGTCACCAGCACGCCGTGCGGCCCGGTCATGTAGCGGCCGTTCTCGAAGCAGATCCGCGGCCGGAAACCGGCCGGCCAGGCGCCGACGCGGTCACGGACGGCGGCGGCCAGCGCGGTGAGATCGAGGGGCGTCTCGCCCGGCCGGTAGGGGATGCCCATGCCGCCGCCGACGTTCAGCAGGGCGACCTCGACGCTGAGCCGCAACGCCTGCGCGGTGAGCAGATCAAGGGCGAAGAGCGTGGGTTCCGGCGTACGGAAATTCGCCGCGATCATCATGTGCAGACCCACCGCCCGTACGCCGTGGTGTGCCGCCTTGGCGACGACCGCGGCCAGCCGTTCCACGGGGATGCCGAACTTGGCCGCCTGGGGATGGCCGAAGAGCTCGGCGTCGAAGTCGGGCGCCAGCGGGCCCGGATTGATCCGGAAACCGAGCGCGGACGGCACGGCGTTGGCGGCGATCAGCTTGTCCAGCACGACCTCGTCGTCGACCGTGACGAAGGCGCCCGCCTCCAGCGCCGCCAGCAGCTCGGCCGTGGTGGTGTTGTTGGACGTGAAGAAGAGCTCGCCCGTGGTGGCCCGCGCGAGCTCGATCTCCGGCAGCGAACTGCAGTCGAAGCCGAAACCGTGCGCGGCCAGCCGCCGCAGAATCGTGGGATTGGGCAGCGCCTTGACCGCGAAGTACTCGCGGCAGTCCATTCCGGCGAAGGCCTCGGTGAACGCCGTCGCGGTCCGGTCGATGCCGGCCGCGTCGTAGAGGTAGAACGGCGTACCGAACCGTTCGGCGATCCGCGGCAGAACGGCGCGCAGGCGCCGGTCGAAATCGTCACTCATCGGCATGGTGGGGTGTCTTTCGGTTCTCAGGCCGCGGTGACGGCGTGCGTGGGCACGTCGAATCCGTGGACGGTCATCCAGTCGTCGTTGAAGATCTTGGTGAGGTAGCCGCGGCCGCCGTCGGGCAGAAGCACCACCACCACGTCGGAGGGGCTCAGCCGCTCGGCCACCCGCAGGGCGGCCACCATGGCGGCGCCGCTCGACCCGCCGACCAGCAGCCCCTCGTCGCGGGCGAGCCGCCGGGTCATCGCGAACGTCTCGGCGTCGGACACCGAGACGATCTCGTCCGGCACCGCCGGATCGTGGGTGAGCGGGAAGAAGTCCTGCCCGATCCCCTCGACCAGGTAGCCCTGCCCGTTGCCGCCGGCGTAGACGGAACCCTCCGGGGCGGCGCCGATCACCCGGACCGGCCCCATCCGCTTGAGGAACCGGCCGGTGCCGTTGAGCGTCCCGCCGGTGCCCAGCCCGGTCACGAAGTGGGTGACCCGCCCGTCGGTGTCCCGCCAGATCTCCGGCCCGGTCGTCGCGGCGTGGCTGGCCGGCCCGTCCGGGTTGGTGTACTGGTCGGGTTTCCAGGCCCCGTCGATCTCGGCGGCCAGGCGGTCGGAGACCGAGTGGTACGAGTCGGGGTGCTCCCGGGGGACGGTCGAGGGGCAGATCACGACCTCGGCCCCGTACGCCCGCAGGACGTCCCGCTTGTCCTGGCTGACCCGGTCCGGGCAGACGAAGACGCAGCGGTATCCCTTGCCGTGCGCGGCCAGCGCCAGCCCGGCCCCCGTGTTGCCGGAGGTCGGCTCGACGATCGTGCCGCCGGGCCGCAGCCGCCCGTCCCGCTCGGCCGCCTCGATCATCCGGATCGCGACCCGGTCCTTCACCGACCCGCCCGGGTTCAGGTATTCGACCTTGGCCAGCACGGTCGGCGCGACGTGCGCGGCCACCCGTTGCACCCGCACCAGCGGCGTGTTTCCGATGAGTTCGACGATCGAGGAGGCAAAACGCATGCGGTGCATCGTCACACGCCTTTTTCGAACACGCGCCGAAACCGAGTGACACTTCGTCATTGATAAATGACATGTTCACTAATGATTATGAACTTCCCATTACCCATAGGCTTTGCGCCGCCGATGACCAGTGCTTTCTTGGCGTGCGGGCGAAACGGTCCCACGTCAGGTGAATTCAGGACCTGATCATCCGCCGTTAATTCCGGTGTCCACTTTGTTTCCGAGGGTGTCGCGCATGCCTTTCGCCCACTCGCCGGAACCCGCCCGGGATCCGCTCACCCTCATCGCCGCCCAGGCCCGCCGGCGCCCGGACGCCCCCGCCCTCACCGACGGCGCCGGCTCCGTCAGCTACGCCGAGCTGCTGTCCCGGGCCGCCGCCGTAGCCACCCAGCTGCGCGAGTCGGGGGTCATCGAGGGTGACCTGGTAGGCCTGTCCCTGCCCCGGGGCCGCGACGCCGTCATCGCCATGCTGGGCATCCTCGCGGCGGGCGCCGGCTACGTACCCCTGGATCCGTCGTACCCACGGTCCCGCTTGGCCGCGATGGTCTCGGACGCCGCCCCACGCCTGATCCTGGGCAACCCCATCCCGCCGAACCCCGGCCCGCGGACGTTGCCCTTCCCCGCGGACCAACCCACCGGTTCTGGGGCTGAGGCGCCGGCGTATGCGATTTTCACGTCGGGGTCCACGGGGCGGCCCAAGGCGGTGCTTGTGCCGCGGCGGGCGCTGGCGGCCTTCTGCACGGCGGCGGGTGAGCGGTATGGCGTGACCGCGGAGGATCGGTGGCTGCACTTCGCGCCGATCAGCTTCGACGCCAGCGTCGAGGAGATCTTCGTGCCGCTCAGCGTGGGCGCCACCGTGGTGATCCGGGACGACGAGATGATCAGCCGGCCCGAGCTGTTTCTGCGGCGCTGCGCCGAGCTGGGCGTGACCGTGCTCGACCTGCCCACCTCGTACTGGCTGGAAGTGCTCGGCGCCCTCACCCGCGGCGAGGTGCCGCTGCCGCCGGCGGTCCACACGGTCATCATCGGCGGTGAGGCCGTCTCGGTGTCGGCGGTGCGTGAATGGCAGCGCGTGGCCGGGGACAGCGTGCGGCTGCTCAACACCTACGGCCCGACCGAAACCACTGTCGTGGTGACCGTGGCCGACCTGACCACCTGGGCCGGCGACGGCCCGGTGCCGATCGGGCACCCGCTGACCGGCGTGCGCTGCCGCGTGCTCGACCGCGACGGCGTCCCGGCCGACGAGGGCGAACTGCACATCGGCGGCCCGTTCGTGGCCACCGGATATCTGCACCGCCCCGAGCTGACGGCCGAGCGTTTCCCGAACGGCGAATACCGTACCGGCGACCGCGTACGGCGCGGGCGCGACGGCCAACTGGAGTATCTGGGCCGCGTCGACCGCCAGCTGAAGATCCGCGGGTTCCGCGTCGAGCCCGGCGAGGTCGAGGCCGCCCTGCGCCGCCTGCCCGGCATCACCGACGCCGTGGTGCTGGGCGACGGCGACCGCCTGGTGGCGCATCTGCTGACCACGGCCGACGACATCTCCTCCGTGCGGGAAACGCTCTCCGCCGATCTGCCCCCGCACCTGCTCCCCTCGGCCTTCATCCGGCACGCGGCCTTCCCCCGCACGCCGCAGGGAAAGACCGATCGCCAGGCGCTGGCCGCCGCGAACCCTCCCGCACCGGCCGGCGACTCCGAACCCGTCACGGGCGGTACGGTGGATGCCGGCTCCCGCTCGGTCGTGGGCCTCGCGGACGCCGTCGCGCGGCTGTGGCGGCGGCTGCTTCCGGGCGAGGCGGACGACTTCTTCGCCGCGGGTGGCGACTCGCTGGTCGCCGTGCGCCTTCTCGGCGCGCTGCACCGGGAGACCGGTGTTGCGCTGACGCTCAGCGACCTCTACGCCGCGCCCACACTGACCGAGCTGACCGCCGCGGCCACGTCGAGCGCCGCGCCCGCGTCGAGCGCCGCGCCCGCATCGAGCGCCGCGCCGACGCCGCGTGCCGGCGGGCTCGCGCCGACGGGTGCGGCGGGAAGCGGTCGGCGCGCTGCGGACGCCGAGCCGGGTGTGTGGGATGTGGCGGTGCCGTTGCCGTTGACGCCGCTTCAGCGGGAATTCTGGATCGCCGAGCAGATCGGTGCCGGTCGTCCCGTGCACACGCTCCGGATCCGGTACCGGTTCGACGAAGCGGTGCGGCGCGATCTTCTGCGGCCGGCCCTCGACGAGATGGTCCGCCGGCACCCGATGCTGCGGGCGCGGGTGGCGACGATCGGCGACGATCCGCATTTCGTGTTCGAGGACGACGTTGCCATTCCGCTGGTCGAGGGCGAGGCGGTGGAGCCGTTCGACCTGAGCGTGGCGCCGCTGGCCCGGGTGCGCGTCCAGGGCTCGGAACTGCTGTTGGCCGTACACCACCTGGTCTTCGACGGGTGGTCGGCGGGGCTCTTCGGGGCCGAACTCGCCGAGATCTATCGGGCGCTGCGCGACGGGCGGAGTCCGGCCGGCGGAACGGTTCCGCTGCCGGGGCCGCCGGTTCAGCCCGCGGCTACCGGCTATTGGCGGGAGCGGCTCGACGGGGTGGACCTGAGCGCCGAGCTGCCGACCGACCGGCCGCGGCCGCAGGCGCCGGTCTACACCGCCGCGCGGCTCTCCCGGGCACTCGACCTCGACGAGGTCGCGGGGTGGCGTGACTTCGCGCGGGAGCAGCGGTCGAGCCTGTTCGTTCTGCTGCTCGCGGGGCTTCAGACGTTGCTGTACCGGTACACCGGCAAGCAGGACGTGACCGTGCTGGCGACCGTGGCCGGGCGGACCCGGCCGGCGCTGGAGGACCACATCGGCATGGCCATCAACGTGATTCCGGTGCGGGGTGCCGTTCCGGGCGGGCTGAGCTTCCGGGAGCTGGTCTCGCGTACGGGAAACGCCTTCGCCTCCGACCTCGAGCACCAGGACGTCGCCTATCCCGACATCCTCGCGGCGGCCGGGCGGCGCAACCTCAACGGAGGCAACGGGCTCGGGCCGGTCGTGCTCATCGTGCACAACACGCCGCTCGGTGACTCGGCGGAGCTGCGCTACCTCGGCGATGCTGGGCCGAGCACGACGATGGACCACCTGACGATCGGGCTCGACCTGTCGGCCGAGGGCGCCACCCTGAACGTCGACTACGCCACCGAGCTCTACGACTCCGAGCGGATCGAGGCGCTGACCCGGCACCTGCTCGCCCTGGTCGGCGCCGGTACCCGTGAGGCGGAGACGGCGGTCTCGCACCTGCCGATGCTGGGCGAGGACGAGCGCGACCTCATTCTGCGGCAGTGGAACGACACCGGGTTCGAGCTGACCGGCGAGGTCGCCGTCCAGCAGTTCCTCGAGCACATCGCCGCCACCACACCGGGCGCGCCCGCGCTGACCCACCTCGGTGAGACGATCGACTACCGGGAGCTCAACGGCCGTGCCAACAAGGTGGCCTGGGCGCTGCGCGCGCGGGGCGTGGAACCGGGCGACCGGGTCGCGATCTGTCTCGACCGGGGCCTCGAACTGTTCGTCGCCATGTGGGGTGTGCTGAAGGCCGGCGCGGCGTACGTGCCGCTCGATCCGGCGTACCCGGAGGATCGGCTGCGTTACATGCTGGCCGACAGCCGGTCCCGCATTCTGGTGGCGTGGGACGACAACGCCGTACTGGATGGCGCCGAGGTGCTGGATCCACGCCGTACCAGCGAATTCGCCGATACGGACCCGCCGCTCGTCACCACCCGCACCGATCCCGCGTACGTCATGTACACCTCGGGTTCGACCGGGCGGGCCAAGGGTGTCGTCGTCAGCCACGGCAACCTCGTGCACGCCGTGCGGATGTGGCAGCGCGCCTACGATCTGCGTCCGGAGTGGACGTACCAGCAGCAGGCCAGTTTCTCGTTCGACATGTTCGTCTGCGAGACCTTCCGGGCGCTGTGCACGGGCGGGCGGCTCGTGGTGGTCCCGCGTGAGACGTTGCTCGACCCGGCGGCCTTCTACGGCCTGATGCGTACCGAGCGGGTCGAGTGCACCGA
Organism: Actinoplanes sp. NPDC048988; assembly: GCF_043197815.1. Classification (NCBI taxonomy): domain Bacteria; kingdom Bacillati; phylum Actinomycetota; class Actinomycetes; order Micromonosporales; family Micromonosporaceae; genus Actinoplanes; species Actinoplanes sp. NPDC048988. Next base: position 335,913 of record NZ_JBICTW010000006.1, read on the forward strand.
GATCGTGCCGGCGGTCCTGCGGATGCTGCTCGACCACGTCGAGGACACCGGCGCCGACCTGAGCTTCGTGCGGCTGCTGATCTGCGGCGGCGAGAAGTGGCACGTGGGGGAGTTCCGGCGCGCGCGGGCGCTCGCCGGGCGGGTCGTCAACGCCTACGGCGTCACCGAGGCGACGGCCGACAGTTCCTTCTTCGAGGGCGACGTCTCCCACCTGCCGGCCGAGGCGCCCCTGCCGATCGGGCGGCCGTTCCCCAATTGCCGGGTGTACGTCCTGGACCAGCACCGCCAGCCGGTGCCGCCCGGCGTCGTCGGGGAGCTCTATCTGGGCGGCCTGGCCGTCGCCACCGGCTACTTCGACCGTCCCGAGCTGACCGCCGAGCGTTTCGTGGCCGATCCGTTCGCGGGTGGCGGCGCGCGCATGTACAAGTCCGGCGACGCCGCCCGCTACCACCGCGACGGCCTGATCGACTTCCTCGGCCGCCTCGACGACCAGGTGAAGATCAACGGCTACCGGGTGGAGTTGGGCGAGGTGGAGGCGGCCCTCGGCGCGCTGCCGGGCGTGGCCGCCTGCGCGGCCGCGGTGCATCCGGGCGCCTCCGGCCTGACCCAGCTCATCGGCTACGTGGTTCCGCGGGCCGGAGAGGCATGGACCGAACAGGACGTACGGGACGCTCTGGCCAAGGTGCTGCCCACCCACATGGTGCCGGCCCGGGTCGTGTTCCTGGACGCCCTGCCGCTCAGCCCCAACGGCAAGACCGACCGCACGAGGCTGCCGGTGCCCGCGGAGGACCCCACGCGCCGGCCGGCCGCAGCCCGCACGCCCACCGAGAAGCGCCTCGCCGCCGCCTGGCGGGAGACGCTCGGCCTGGACGAGCTCGGCATCGACGACAACTTCTTCGCCGTCGGTGGTGACTCCTTCGCGGCGGTCAAGCTGGTGCGGCGCATCGATCCGGCGCCCGCCCTCGTCGACCTCTATCAACATCCGACGGTACGGGCCCTGGCCGCGCTCCTCGACGAACGGCACGGCGCCGTCTCGGCCGAAACCGAGGGCCGGCCGCTCCTCTACCGGCTGACGGGGCACGACGCCTCGCCGGGCGGACGGACCGTGGTGGCCGTGCCGTACTCGGGTGGCAGCGCCATCGCCTACCAGCCGTTGGCCGACGTGCTGCCGCCGGAATGGGCGCTGCACGCGGTCGAACTGCCCGGCCACGACCGCAACCGGCCGTTCGAACCGTTCGAACCGGCGTCCCGGGTGGCCGAGCGGGTGGTGGCCGAGATGAAGAACCTGTCCGGGCCGCTCGTGCTCTACGGCCACTGCCTCAGCGTCGCCATCACCGTCGAGATCGCCCGGCAGGCCGAGGCGGCCGGGCTCGACCTGGCCGGGGTGGGCCTGGGCGCGGGCCTGCCCACGGCCCGGCTCACCGGGCCGGTCCTCGACTGGTTCACCCGGCTGCAGCGGATGGGCTCGAAGCGTGAGTACATCGAATACCTGCGCGGGCGCGGCGGTTTCACCGACGTCGACGATCCGGCGGAACAGGCTTTCGTGGTCCGCAACGTCAAGCACGACGAGCGGGACGCCGAGGAGTACTTCACGGCGGCCTATCGCGGCACGCCCGCGCCGCTGCTGAAGGCGCCCGTGGTCAGCGTGATCGGCGAGCGCGACCGGGTCACCGACCACTATCAGGAGCGCTATCACGAATGGGAGCACTTCGCGTCCGACGTGGACCTCGAAGTGCTGCCCAACGCCGGTCACTTCTTCATCAAGTCGCACGCCACCGAACTGGCCGCGGTTCTGACCGGCCTGGGCTCCCCGAAGCCGCCGGCCGGCGAGGAACCGCCCGCGCCGAAGGCCGCCGCCGAGCCGAGCGTGAAACGGTTCGGGGTCGTCGCCCTCGGGCAGTTCGTGTCGCTCGTCGGCAGCGGGCTGAGCTCGCTCGTGCTGAGCATCTGGGTCTACCAGCGGACCGGGTCGCTGACCCAGTTCGCGGTGCTCAGCGCCATCGGCCTGCTGCCCGGCATCCTGGCCGGGCCGCTCGCCGGCGCGGTGGCCGACCGGTGGGACCGGCGGCGGGTGATGTTGGCGAGCGACATGACCGCGGCGCTCGCCATGGGCGCCGTCGTCGCCGTGATGCTCGCGGGCACCGTACAGGAATGGCATCTGTATCTGGCCGTTTCCGTCACCTCCCTGGCCGGCGCCTTCCAGCGCCCGGCCTATCTGGCGGCCGTCGCCCAGCTGGTGCCCAAGCGCTACCTGGGCCACGCGGTCGGCATCACCCAGCTCGGCGTCGCGGCCGGCACCACGTTCGCCCCGATGATCGGCGCGGCGCTGTTCGGCGTCGTCGGCCTGACCGGAGTCCTGCTCATCGACGTCGCGTCGTTCCTCACCGGCGTGCTCACCCTGCTGTGGGTGCGCTTCCCGGACCGCCTGTGGCGGCGACGGGAAGAGTCCTTCCGTACGGAGGTGACAGCCGGCTGGCGCTATCTCAGCCGCCGTCCCGGCCTGCGCGCGGTCCTGCGCTACTTCGTCGTCGACCATGTCCTCTACACGCTCGGCTTCGCCGTCATCACCCCGCTGCTGCTCATCGAGCACTCGCCGCCGGCGCTGGGCGCGGTGCTCAGCGCGGGCGGCGTCGGCGGCCTGGCCGGCGCCCTGGCCATGACCCTGTGGGGCGGCACGGCCCGTCGGGCCAGCGGCATGATCGTCTTCATGGGCGTGTCCAGCCTCGGCATGACGGTCATCGGCGCCGGAAGCAGCGTCACGACGGCGGTGGTGGGCATGTTCCTGCTGACGTTCGGCGAGGTGCTGGCCGAGTCGCACTGGATCGCGGTGGTGCAGAACAAGGTCGGCTTCGACCTGCAGGGCCGCGTCCTGGCCGTCTTCCTGACCCTGATGATGCTGACGATGCCGGTCGGCTACCTCATCGTGGGCCCGCTGGCCGAACGCTACATCGAGCCGCTGCTCGCCCCGGGCGGCGCGCTGGCCGGTTCGGTCGGTTCGTTCTTCGGCACGGGCGAGGGCCGCAGCCTGGCCCTGCTGGTCTTCGTCAGCGGCCTGCTCCAGATCGCCTGGTGCGTCCGGGGCTGGTACGACCGCCGAGTCCACTTCGTCGAGGACTCGCTACCCGACGCCCTGCCCCCGGCCGAGGTCGGCGACCGCGACACCCTGCAACGCCAGGCCGACGAGCTCCTCGAAACCTCACGGTCCTGACGAAGCCCCGCGGCGGGCAGGTCAGGGACGCCAGGCCGCGACCAGCTCGTCGGGGCCCCAGACGACGTCGACGGCGCCGGCCGGAAGGTCGGCGCCGGAGCGGGTGACCGCGAGCAGGCCGGTGGTCGCGGGGGCGAAGCCCGGGACTTGGCGGGCGCCTTCCCGTAACTCCGACGCGAGGGACTGCTCGGTCAGCCATGGCAGCTCGTCGAGCACAACGACGCAGGGCTGATCGGGAAGCGCGCCGGCGAGGCTGGGACTCCTGGATCGGAGGTGGACGGGCGGGGGTAACGTGCCGCTCGTGATGGGCGGGGGTGGCGACGGGTCGCCGGCGGCGGTGGCGGCGGGTGAGCTGATCGTGTGCGAGAGTCTGGTGCGCATCTATCAGACCGGGCCGATCGAGGTGCAGGCGCTGCAAGGGCTGGATCTGGCGGTCAACCAGGGCGAGATGATCGCCGTGGTGGGGGCCTCGGGGTCGGGGAAGTCGACGCTCTTGTCGATTCTGGCCGGGATCGACGCGCCCACCGCCGGCAGCGCCCGGGTGGGGGAGTGGGATCTGCTCGCCATGTCGCGGGCCGACCGGGTGCGGTATAGGCGGCACACCGTGGGGTTCGTGCGGCAGCAGACGGCCAGCAACCTCGTGCCCTATCTGACCGCTGAGCAGATGGTCGACCTGCCGATGACCGCCGCCCGTACGCCCAAGGGGGTGCGCCGCAAGCGGGCCGCCGACCTGCTCGGCATGCTCGGGATCGCGGACTGCGCGGGGCGCCGGCCGGGGCAGCTCTCCGGTGGGCAGCAGCAGCGGGTGGCCATCGCCGCCGCCCTGGCCAACGAGCCGCGGGTGCTGTTCGCCGACGAGCCGACCGGTGAGCTCGACACCGCCACCTCGGCCGAGGTCTTCGGGGCGCTGCGCGAGGTGAACCGGGAGCTGGGGGTGACCGTCGTCGTGGTCACGCACGACGCCGCCGTGAGCGGGCAGGTCGAGCGGACCGTGGCCATCCGGGACGGGCGGACCAGCAGTGAGGTGCTGCGCCGCACGGCCACCGCCGACGACGGTGGCACCCACGTCATTGCTGAGGAGTACGCCGTGATGGACCGCGCCGGGCGCATTCAGGTGCCCCGCGACTACCGGGAGGCGCTGGCCCTGACCCGCCGGGTGCGGCTGGCCCTGGAACCGGACCACGTCACGATCCGGCCCGACGCGTGAGCGCGCCGATGCTGCGGGTTCAGGGGGTGCGGCGGACCTTCGGTCAGGGGCCGGGCGCGGTCCACGCGCTGCGGGACGTCTCGTTCGAGGTCGAGCCGGGCACCATGGTGGCGCTGGTCGGCCGGTCCGGCTCGGGCAAGACCACGCTGCTCAACGTGATCGGCGGGCTCGACCGGGCCGACGCCGGGTCGGTCGCCGTGGACGGGGTCGACGTCAGCTCGCTCGACGAGGACGGGCTGTCGCGGTTGCGGCGCGAGCGGGTCTCGTACGTCTTTCAGACCTTCGGTCTCATCCCGGTTCTGTCGGCGGCCGAGAACGTGGCCGTGCCGCTGCGGCTGGCCGGCGCCGAGCGCGCCGACCGGGAACGCCGTGTCGCCCTGCTGCTCGACCTGGTCGGGCTGGCCGGGCACGCGAAGCAGCGGCCGGGCGAGCTCTCCGGTGGGCAGCAGCAGCGGGTCGCCATCGCCCGCGCGCTGGCCGCCTCGCCCCGGCTGCTCATCGCCGACGAGCCGACCGGGCAGCTCGACGCCGAGACCGGGTTGTCGGTCATGGCGCTGCTGCGCGGCGTCGTGGAGTCCGAGGGCGTCACGGCGCTGGTCTCCACCCACGATCCGGTGATGATGGAGCTGGCCGACCGGGTCATCCGGATCGCCGACGGCCGGGTCGAGGCCGATCCTTGCTGAGCCTGCTCCTCCGCCGCGCCCGCGCCCAATGGTCACTTCTCCTGTCGCTGCTCGCGGTCCTCACCGTCGGGGCGACGTTCCTCGGCACCTGTGCGCTGCTCGTCACCCGTACCTCGGACCGGGCCTTCGAAGTGGCCGTCCGCGACGACCCGGAGGCGGCCGAGGTGGTCGCCTACACGGCCACCATCGCGGCCGGCGACGCCGCCTCGGTCGCCGTGGACACCCGCCGGGTGCTGGTCTCGGCGGTCGCCCCGTTCGAGGTGACGACGGCTGCCCGCGCGTCGTCGGTGATGCGGGCCCTGCCCGGTGGGGGCGACCGGGAGGCGTACCTGTCGGGAATTGAAGATCTTGACTCGCGGGCCTCGCTCGTCAGCGGCGGCTGGCCGAGGAAGGGCCAGGCGGCCGTGCTGGAGAGCACCGCGCGGCTGCTCGGACTGAGCGTGGGCAGCCGCGTGACCCTCGGCGAGGAACTGGGCGTGGGCGGGGCGCCGCCGGTCACGGTGACCGTGTCCGGGATCGTCCGGCCGCTGCCGGGTGGCGGCTGGGACCGCGACCCGTTGCGCGGCAAGGGATTCGACGCCGATCCGCCGAACGCCACCTCGGCTCGCAAGGTGCAGGCGTACGGGCCGTTCATCGTCGGCCTCGACGCGTTGCTCACCAGCGGGTCGGCCATCGAGCGCCTGGAGATCGTCGCCCATCCCGACCTGTCCGCCCCGAACACCCGCGACCTGAACGCCATCGCGTCGACGCTGGGCGAGGCCGACCGCCGGCTCTCGGGAGCCCTGGCCGACCGGGTGCAGATCGAGCGCGTGTCGTCCCCGCTGCCGCAGACTCTGGCCGATGCCCGCGCCCAGCAACGGCTGACGACGGCGGCGGTGCTGGCGCTCACTCTGATCGGCGTTCTTCTGACGGCCATCGCGCTCACGCTGGCCGGTCGGCTTGCGGCTTCCAGTCGTACGGAGGAAGCCTCGCTCCTGTCGGCCATGGGCACCGGCCGTGGCCAGTTCGCCGTCGTCGCCGCCGCCGAAGCGCTCGCCCTGGCCGGGCTGGCCGCCCTCCTGTCGATACCGGCCTCGTCGGCCCTGCACTCCCTGCTCACCCGGGTGCCGCCGCTGTCCGCCGCCGGGCTCACGACCGGCCCCGCCGTGACCCTGGCGCAGCTGCTGGCCGTCGGCGCCGGCGTACTGCTGCTCGCCATCCTGTTGGTGGGCCTGGCGATCCGCCCGGCGGCCGCTGTCGGCGACCGCCGGGGCCGGCGCGAGCTGTTGGCCCGCTCCGGCGCCGACGTCCTGCTGGCCGCCCTCGCGGCGGTCGGCTGGTGGCAGCTGCGGGCCCAGCCGCCGGACGCCGGATCGCGCGCCGACGTGGTCCGCGTCGTCGCGCCCGCTCTGCTGCTCACCGCGGGCGCCGCGCTCGCCCTGCGGCTGCTGCCGCCGGTCCTGCGGTACGCCGAACGCCTCGCCGACCGGTCCCGCGGCCTCGTCCTGCCGCTGGCCGTGGTGCAGGCGGCCCGGCGCCGGCAGGCCTTCGCGGCCGGGCTGCTCATCGCGCTCGGCTGCGGGGCGGCCACCTTCGGCCTCGCCTACGACGCCACCTGGCGCGCCTCCCAGCACGACCAGGCCGACGTGGCGGTCGGCACCGACGCCGTCGTCACGCTCGACGGGCCGGCCACCCCCGGCCAGGGCGCGGCGGTGGCCGCGGCGGCCGGTGGAACGGTCAGCCCGGTCACCCGCGGCCCCGTCGTCATCGGCCAGTCGGCGGGCGGGCCCACCGCCGTACCGCAGCTCCTCGCCCTTGACCTGACCCACGCGCGGGAACTGCTGCGCGGGCGGGCGACAGTGAGCGCGGGTCTCGCGCCCGGTTCGAGGGCGGACGGCCTGGCCGTGCCCGCGAAGGCCGTTCCGGCCCTGGCCGGGCGCGGCCCGCTGCCCGTCGTGCCGCGGCTGGTCTTCGAGGACGGCACCGGTCTGCGGACCGCCTGCACCGGGCCGGAGACCCCGCTCGACGGCCGGGCCCATCGGCTCGCCGGCTGCGCCCCGGCGGCGGCGGCCCGGCTGGTCGCGGTCGCCCTGCAGCCGGTGGGGGTGGCCGACGAGGCCGAAGGGGCCGTCGAGGCCACCCTCACCGTTCCCGGCGCCACCGGGCCGTCGTCCTGGACGGCGCATCAAGCCGCGCAGCTCGCCTCGCCGGCCGTCACCGTCACCGGCGATCGGGTGCGGCTGCGGGCGGTCGTGCAGTTCGCCGATCCGTACGACGGCGCCCGTCAGCTTGTCGCCTCGTCCTTCCCCGATCCGCGGGAGGTGCCGGTGGCCGTCTCCCAGCGGTTGGCCGACGACCTGCACGCCGGGCCCGGCAGCACGCTGAGCCTCAGCTACGGCAACACGCCCGTCCCGGCCCGAGTCACCGAGGTGATCCCCACCGTGCCGTCCGCGCCGGGCGCCCCCGCCGTCCTCGCCGACCTCGACCTGCTGTCCCGGGCCCTGATCAGCCACGGCGACCTGGAATCCCCGGTCACCGCCTGGTGGATCGGCGATCCGGCCCGGACGAGCACCCTCGAAGCCCTCGGCCTGGGCCCGGTCACCACCCGGGCCGGCGAGGCCGCCCGCCTCACCGGAAGCCCGGTCCGCGCCGCCCAGCCGGCGGCCATGCGGCTGCTGGTGGCCGCCGCTGTCGTGCTCCTGCTCGGCGGGGTGCTGCTGCACGTCGCCTCCGACCTGCGCGACCGGGCCCTCGAGGTGGCCCGGCTGCGCGGCCTCGGCGTGTCCCGCCGGGAGATCCGGGCGGCGCTGTTCGGCGAGCACGCCGGCGTCATCCTGCCGCTGCTGCTGTGCGGGGCGGCCGTGGGCGCGCTCGCGACGTGGGGAGTGGCGCCCCTGATGATCCGTTCCGACACGGGCGCGCAGCCGGTGCCCGCGGCCGCCGCCCACTGGCCGTGGGGCCGCGAGGCCCTGCTGCTCGGATTCCTGACCGTCGCGGCCGGGATCGTCGTCACCGTCACGGTCGCCGTGCAGGCCCGCCGGGCCGACGCGGCCCACCTCCGGGTCGCGTCGTGAAGCCGCTGTCGTTGCACTGGCCCAGCATCCGGGGCCGCGCCCGCGCCGACCTCGGGCCGCTGCTGCTGATGGCGGCCGTCGTGGCCGCGGTCAGTCTGCTCGCCGCCGCGGTGCCGCCGCTGCTGCGCGCCACCGAGGACGACACCTTCCGCGAGACCATCGGAGAGGCCAAGGACCGGGCCGCCGTACGGGCGCAGGCCCCCTGGGCGAGCAACTACGCGATGGGCGACGGCTACCAGCGTGAGCCGGCCCTCGCCACGTACCTGGCCTTCCTTCCCCGCGCGGCCAAGGCGCAACTCGGCACCCAGCTGGCCGTCCTCGATCCGCCGGTCACCACCGTCACCAGCGTGCCGCTGGCCATCACGACCGGCTCGGCCCCGCGAACCCTGCGGCTCGGCTACGTGCGCGCCGACGAGAGCGACGGCCCGGCCACCACGTGGGTGTCCGGTGGTCCGCCCGGTCCCACGGCCAAGGGCGAGGTGGTGATCCAGCCCGGCGCGCCCTGGGACGTCCAGATCGGACTGTCGGAGACGGAGGCGCGGATCATGGGCGCCCGGCCCGGCGATCGGCTCCGGGTCAAGGACGAGCAGGGCACGTTCTACGCCGTACGGGTGAGTGGAGTGTTCCGACCGGCCGACCCGGCCGATCCGGCCTGGCGTCAACTGCCCTGGATGCTCGAGCCGGTCGGCTCCAGCTTCGGCGGCCTGCTCTCGCCCGACTCCCTGCCCGACGCCCGTCTCGCGTTTCCGGCGGACACGCTCGACCGTACGGTCACCTTCACCCCCGCCGCCGGCAAGGTGACCCGCGACTCGGCCCGATCGCTGGCGGCGGCCGTCGCGACGCTGAAGGCCACCTCGGCCGGGATCGGGGCGGGCGACGAGAACCCGCGCTGGGACAGCGGGCTCGACAGCGTGGTGGCCGAGGTGGAGACCCGGATCAAGGCGGCCACCGCCCAGGCGACGGTGTTGCTGCTGGCCGTGCTGGCCGGCGCGGCCCTGGTGCTGCTGTCGACGGCCGAGCTGCTGACCCGGCGGCGGTTGGCGGCCCTGACCGCCTACCGGGAACGCGGCGGCGCGCTGCCCGACCTCGCGACCGAACTGCTGGTGGAGTCGGTGGCGGTGGCGGGGCCCGCGGCTGCGGCCGGTGTCGTGCTGGCCTTGGTGCTGGCGGGTGGCGCCGCGCTGCCGTGGGTGGTGCCGGTCGCGCTGGCCGGGATTCTGGCCGGGCCGGCCCTGGGCGCCGTCGCGGCGGCCCGGGCCACCCGCGACCGGCGGGTGCCGGCCAACCGTTCGGCGCGCCTGTGGGTGCGCCGCACGGCCCAGCTGCGCCGGGCCGCGGTCGACGTGGCGGTGGTGCTCGCGGGCGGGGGTGCGCTGATCGCCTTGCGCCAGCGGGGACTCGGCACCGGGGGCGACCAGGTGCTGCCGGCGGCGGCGCCGGTCCTGGGTGTGCTGGCGGCCGCGCTGTTGCTGTTCCGCCTGCTGCCGTGGGCGACCCGGGCGCTGCTCGCGGCCACGCTGCGCGGGCGGTCGGCGCTGCCGGTCTTCGGGGCGGCCCGGGCCGCCGCTTCGTCGTCCCGTCTGCTGCCGGGCCTGACGTTGGTGACGGTCGTGGGCTTGGCGTCGTTCGCGTTCGTGCTCTCGTCGACGGTCAGCGGCGGGCTGGCCGACGGCGCGTGGCGCAGCGTGGGCGCCGACGCCCGCTTCGACATCGCACCCTCCCCAGGCGCACCCTCCCCAGGCGCACCCTCCCCAGGCGCGGGCTCCCAGGGTGCGGGTTCCCGGCCCGCCGAGGCGGTCCGGCGGATCGCGGCGGCGCCCGGGGTGGAGCAGACGGTCGCGGCCCGGATCACCGATGCTCAAGTCGTTGCCGACGGGCTGGCCGGCAGCCCCCGGCTGGTGATCGTCGACGCGGCGGCCTACCAGCGATTGCTGGCGAGCACGCCGCTACCGGATGCGCCCGGCCTGGCGCGGCTCACCGGCGGAGGGGGCATCCCGGCGCTTTACAGCGGGGTCCCGGCCGGCTCGCCCGTCGATCTGAGGCGGGACGGCACCTCCGCCCTGACCGTCACCGCGGTCGGCCCGGCGCCGGCCGTCGGTGACGCCACGGACGTGATCGTCATCGACACCGCCGCCGCGGCCGCCGCCGGCCTGAACACCACGCCGACCACGATCTGGGTGACCGGCCCCGGCGCGGCGAAAGCGGTCCGCGACGCCGGCGACGAGGGAACCGCGGTGGTCCGCGCCGACCTGCTGGACGACCGCGCGACCGCGCCGTTGACCTCCGGCCTGAGGCAGCTGACCTACGCGTCGGCGGCGGCGCTGCTGGCCCTGGCGGTGCTGGGTCTCGCCGTGGGCGCGGCCGCCGACGCCCCGGCCCGCTGGGAGACCCTGGCCCGGCTGCGCACCCTGGGCCTGCGCGCCCGCGACACCCGGCGCGTGGCCGCGGGCGAGCTCCTGCCGCTGGTGGTCTTCGCCGCGCTCTGCGGCCCACTGCTGGGTTTCCTGTTCGCCCGTCTCACCCTGGGCCCGCTGGCCCTGAACCTGCTCACCGGCCAGGTCACAAACCCGTTGGTGGTGGTCCCGTGGCCGGCCGCCGCCGTGGTGGCCGCCGTGCTGCTCGCCGCCCTGACCGCGGTGATCACGGCGGAGGCCACCCTCCGGCGTCGCCGCCGCCTGGGCGACGTCCTCCGCGCCGGCGGCGGCTGAGGCGCCGAGGGCTCGGTGGTCGACAACGGGGCGGGTGAGGGCCGACTCGGGGTTGCTCACCGGCCGCGCGGGGGGCGTCTGCGCGCTGGGCTCCGGTGGGACCTCCTCGTGTGTACGGCACGCGGTTCGGCCGTCCGGCGGGAACTCGCCGAGGTCGCGGTGTGGGATCGCCTCCGGCGCGCTGGGGGCCCGGTCAGTTCGTGACGGTCAGCAGGATGGCCACGCCGACGCCGGCGACGATCAGGCCGCCCAGGAAGAACACCGGGATGGTGACGGTCATCAGGCTCAGGTCGCCGTCGTTGGCCTCCACCGCGTCGGCGTGACGGCCCGGGGTGAAGATCGTGCGGCCCCGGCGGATCAGGGTGCCGTTCTCGAGGCGGCCCAGAGCGAACACCGGCCCGCCCGTGGGCAGGCGGATCTCCCGTACGGTCACGCTGTCGCCCCTTTTGAGGGACTCCGCCATGCTCGCCGGGATCCACGGTGGCGGCACGGAGTGGCGTTTGTGGACGTACTCCCGCGTGGTGTTCTCGGCGGCGCGGGAACCCGCGAAAACGGCCGGGTCGATCGGGACGCGGCCGCCGGTGTCGGCCAGCGTGGGGCGGCCAGGGGTGCGGTCCACGTCCGTACGCCAGGTCAGCTCGCCGTCGCTGTCGCCCGCTCGGTGGCAGGTGGCACTCACGTCGAACCACGCGCACCCGGCGCCGCTCAATGGGGCCGTCTGGTGGCCGGCGGGGCCGCACTCGACGAAGCCTTCGGCGGCGACCCGGCCGGGGCGCCAGGCGGCGATCGGGGTCGGCGGGGTTTGCCTGAGCAGGCGCCGTAACCGCAGGTCGCCCAGGCTGATCAGGGCGAACAGGCCGGACACGACGGCCATGCCCAGGCCGATCACGATCACGATGGCGGCGGCGGTGGCCATGCGGGCAAGGTAGCGATGCCGGTCAATCGCAGACCTTTACTTTCGTCGATATGAGTCATAGGTTGCTCGGAACGGACCAAAGTTTTGACACTTCTGAAAAAAGTCCGTAACCGCATCCCCTCTTTCGACTCGTGGACCCCCGGCCGAGGCCGGGGACGGCGGAGGACGCGCATGGAAGACAACGTTGTCAATCTAGACGAGCAGCCCCAGCTCCGGCGCCGGTCGCTTCTGGCCGCGGCGGGGGTCCTCGGGCTCACCGGCGGGGCGGTCGCGGTGGCGACCACGACCCGGGGCGAACCGGCGAAGGCCGCGGCCGGGGTGACCCGGAAGATCACCATCTACGCGGAGGCGTTGCCGGGCAACCAGTTCGGCTACGGCCTGACGCCGGGTGGGGCGACGATCCCGGGGCCGATTCTCGAGATGTACGAAGGGGACACGCTCGAGATCACCCTGGTCAACACCACCAACCAGCGGCTGAGCATTCATCCGCACGGCGTCGACTACAGCACCGACTCGGACGGGGCGCCGTTCAACGCCTCGTACAACGAACCCGGCCAGACCCGCACCTACGTGTGGCGCTCGCACGAGATGACCGCCACCAGCGGGCGGCGGTTCATGCCGGGCAGCGCCGGCTACTGGCACTACCACGATCACGCCATGGGCACCGACCACGGCACCGGCGGGCTCATCCGGGGACTGTACGGCGCGCTGATCGTGCGCCGGCGCGGCGACATCCTGCCCGACAAGCAGGTCACCGTCGTCTTCAACGACATGCAGATCAACAACAAGGTCGCGCCCAACACGCCGATGTTCGAGGCCAACCTGGGCCAGCGGGTGGAGTGGATCGCCATCGGGCACGGCAACTTCTTCCACACGTTCCACCTGCACGCGCACCGCTGGGCCGACAACCGCACCGGCATGCTCGAGGGCCCGTCCGACCCGAGCCAGGTGATCGACAACAAGGACCTCAACCCGGGCAGCTCGTTCGGGTTCCAGGTGCTGGCCGGTGAGGCCGTGGGGCCGGGCGCGTGGATGTACCACTGCCACGTCCAGAACCACTCGGACGCCGGCATGGCCGGGATCTTCCTGGTCCGCAACGCCGACGGCAGCATGCCGCCCGGCGCCCAGGAGGCGATCGACCGGTTCCAGGGCCACCAGCACAAGGCGGCCACCGCGCAAGCCCACGTACACGGAGGGAGTGGGTCATGAGACAAGTCGTAGCCGCGGCGATGGCCGCGCTACTAACCATCGGGGGCGCGCCGCCGAAAGAGGCGGCGGCCGCCGAACCGGCCAAACCCAAGGTTCTCGTCTTCTCGGGCGCGGCCGCCGCGCAGCAGGACCCGGTCGTCAAGGCGACGGCCACCATCAAGGAACTCGGCGCCGCTCAGGGGCTCGAGGTGACGGCCAGCACCGACGCGGCCGACTTCAACGCGGACGACCTGGCGGCGTACCGTGCGGTGGTCTTCCTGTCGGCCGACGGCGTCGCCCTGAACGCCGGGCAGGAGGCGGCCCTGAAGAGCTTCGTCAACGCCGGGGGCGGCTTCCTCGGCGTCGGCGACGCGGCCCGCGCCCAGCTCGACTCGACCTGGTTCACCGGCCTGATCGGCACCCGGCCGGCCGGCTCGATCCCGGTGGCCCATCCGGTGGCCAAGGTGAGCGCCAGCGGGGAGAACCCGCCCAACGAGATCAGCTCCAAGCTCACCGACGGCGACGCCAACACCAAGTGGCTGACCCGCACCGCGACCGGCTGGGTGGTCTACGAGCTGGCGAGCCCGGCCAAGATCACCGGGTACGCGCTGACCTCGGCCAACGACTTCGACGGCCGCGACCCCAGGGACTGGACGCTGCAGGGCTCGGCCGACGGCTCGGCCTGGACCGACCTGGACCGCCGCACGGGGCAGACCTTCCCCGAGCGCTTCCAGACCCGCCGCTTCGGCATCGCGAACCCGGCCGACTTCACGTTCTACCGGCTGAACATCACCGCCAACAGCGGCGAGCCGCTGATCCAGCTGGCCGACCTGCGGCTGTTCACCGGCACCACCGAGACGCCGGCCCCGCCGGCCGTGAACCGGGCCGTGGTCGACATCCTCGACCGCCAGCATCCGGCCACGAAGGACCTGCCGCTGACCGTGGCGCGCGACGACCGGTGGAACAACTGGGATCCGAACCCGATCGGCACCGTGCACACGGTGGCCCAGGTCGAGGAGCGGCACTACAACCCGGGTCTGGGCGCGAACGGCCCGTTCCACCCGATCTCCTGGTGCCGTGACTACGACGGCGGCCGCTCCTTCTACACCGGGATGGGCCACACCGAGGGCAGCTACGGCGAGGACGCGTTCCGCAAGCACCTGACCGGCGCGCTCGGCTGGACCAGCGGCATCGTCCGCGGCGACTGCCAGGCCACCATCGCGTCGAACTACAAGGTGGAGCGGCTGACCGCGGCCAACAAGACCGGCGAGCTCGACCAGATCGGCGAGCCGCACGGCCTGACCATCACGCCCGACGGCACGGTGTTCTACGTCGGCAAGGCGGCCTGCCCGAGCGGGCCGGTGGTCAGCTGGGACGACCCCAACGTGGGCCTGGGCTGCGGCACCATCCACTCCTGGGACCCGGGCACCAAGCAGGTGAAGCTGCTGACCACGCTGCCCGTGATGGGCAACCGGGGCAGCGGCGACGAGCTGGTCAAGAACGAGGAGGGCCTGCTCGGCATCGTGCCCGACCCGAAGTTCGCCGAGAACGGCTGGCTGTACGTGTACTGGATGCCGCACGCCTCGATCGACCGGCAGAAGCGGATCGGGCAGCGCACGATCTCGCGCTTCACGTATGACAAGGCCGCCCAGACGATCGACCAGAGCACCCGCAAGGACCTGCTCCAGTGGCCGGTGCAGATTCACAGCTGCTGCCACGCGGGCGGCGGCATGGCCTTCGACGCCAAGGGCAACCTGTACGTCGGCTCCGGCGACAGCAACTCGTCGGGCGGTTCGGACGGTTACTCGGGCAACAACTGGACCCAGGCGTACGAGGGTCTGTCGTTCCAGGACGCGCGGCGTACCGCCGGCAACACGAACGACCTCAACGGCAAGATCATCCGGATTCACCCGGAGGCCGACGGCACGTACACCGTCCCGTCGGGCAACCTCTTCCCGCCCGGCACCGAGAAGACCCGGCCCGAGATCTACGTGATGGGCGTGCGCAACATCGCCCGCCTGCAGATCGACCCGGAGAAGCAGTGGCTGACCGCCGGCTGGGTCGGCCCGGACGCCTCGGCGCCGAGCCCGGAGCTGGGCCCGGCCAAGTACGAGACGGCCACCATCATCACCGAGGCCGGCAACCATGGCTGGCCGTACTGCATGGGCGACAAGCAGCCGTACCGGGACCGCAGCAACACCGACGCCAAGGTCCTGACCGGCTGGTACGACTGTGACCACCCGAAGAACGAGTCGCCGCGCAACACCGGCCTGACCGATCTGCCGCCCATCAAGAACAACATGATCTGGTACTCGCCGGACGGCGGCGGCCCGGTCTTCCCGGCCCGCGACGCCAGTGGCGTGCCGAGCTACAAGGCGGCCGAGGCCACGTACACCCAGCCGTATCTGCGGGGTGGCGGCCAGGCCGTGATGTCGGGCCCGACGTACCACCGCAATCTTGTCACCGCGAACAGCACCGTCGCCTGGCCGTCGTACTGGAACGACAAGTGGCTCATCGGCGACCAGTCGAACTCGGCCAACCGGGTCGCGGTCACCGTCGACCCGGCCGGTGTGCCGCAGCAGAAGCCGCCGGCGTTCGGCGAGTCGCTGCGGGCCATCATCCCGGCCGGCGGCGGCGCCAACCAGCTCCAGTCCTGGATGGACGCCAAGTTCGGCCCGGACGGCGCGCTCTACATGCTCGACTACGCGGGTGGTTTCTTCAGCCTGCACCCCAACCAGAAGCTGATCCGGATCACCTACCAGGGCGGCGCGCCGACGCCCGCGCCGACCGCGACCGCCGTGGCCGTGCAGGACAAGCCGCTGACGTACGCCTTCTCCGGCTCCCGTTCGGGCGGTCTTTCCTACAAGTGGACGTTCGGCGACGGTGGCACCTCGACCGAGGCCAACCCCCGGCACACGTACGCCCGGGTCGGCACCTACGAGGCGACGCTGGTCATCACCTACGCCGGCGGGCAGACCGCGACCGTCAAGACGACTGTCACGGTGGGATGCGCGGTGGCGGACCCGGCCACGACCGTACGGCTGGACGCTGTCGACTCGGGTGTGCCGAACCGCGTCGTCGGCAACGGCTGCACCGTCGACGACCTCATCGACGACGAGAGCACGTGGGCTTCGCACGACGCCTTCGTCCGGCACGTCACCGAGGTCACCTCGCGCCTGACCGGCGACAAGGTGCTCAGCTCCCGGGAGGCCGGCGCGCTGACCAGGGCGGCCGCGTCGTCGCCGATCGGCAAGGAGGGTCACACCGGCTACGTCTCGCTGTACAACGGCACGCCGGAGTCGCTGCGGGACTGGGCGCAGGCGCCGACCGGGCAGTTCGCGATCCAGCCGGACGGGTCGCTGCGGCCCAGCGGCGGGCTCGGAATGCTGTACTACACCAAGCCGTTCAAGGACTTCTCGCTGACGCTGCAGTTCCGTGACGTCGCACCCGGCGACGCCCGGGGCAACAGCGGAGTCTTCACGAGGTTCCCCGACCCGCGGATCCCGCTCGACCAGAGACCGGCCGACAGCTGCGGCACGGTCGGCTCGGCCCGCACGTCGCAGGCCTGGGTGGCCATCTATTGCGGCCACGAGGTGCAGATCTACGACGGCGAGACCGGCGAGCCGCAGAAGACCGGCTCCATCTACAACTTCGACGTCAACCCGCTCTCGGCGGCCGGCGTCACGGCGAAGAACGTGTGGAACCGGTACGAGATCAAGGTCGTCGGCCAGCACTACACGATCATCCGCAACGGCAAGGTCATCAACGAGTTCGACAACACCCCCGGCAAGCAGTCCTCGCGTGCCGGTGACCCGCCGACCGACCTCCGGCAGTTCGCCGAGGGCCTGATCGGCCTGCAGAACCACAGCGACACCGACCTGGTCGACTTCCGCGACATCCGGGTGCGTGCTCTATGAAACGGCTTCTCCTGATCCTGGCCGCCCTGATGCTTCTGGCCCCGGCCGCTCCGGCGGCCGCGGCGCAGACGCTGACCTGGACGGCCGGCGACAGCATCACCGCCTACCGGTCGGCCCCGGCGCAGGCCGCGGCCGGTCAGACCACCATCGTGTTCGAGAACAGCGCGGCCACCGGCAACACCACCGGGATGCCGCACACGCTGACCTTCGACACGTCCACCGAGGGTTACAACCACGACGTCACGCTGAACATCCTGGCCAACCCGTTCGACGCCAACAACGGCCGCCACGAGGCGACCGTGACCCTGACCCCGGGGCGCTACCGCTACTTCTGCTCGATCCCCGGGCACAGCTCGATGGTCGGCGAGCTCGTGGTGACCGACGGCGGCTCCGAGCCGGACACGACGCCGCCGGCCGTGGCCGCCCAGGCGGCCGGAAACCGGGACGGCGACGGCAACTACATCGGCACGGCGACCGTCACGGTCACCGCGTCCGACAGCGGGTCGGGCGTCGACACCGTCGAGTACGCCCTCGACAGCGCCGCGTTCCAGCCCTACACCGCGCCGGTCGCGGTGACCGCCGCCGGCGCGCACACGGTCCGCTACCGGGCCACCGACAAGTCGGGCAACGTGTCGGCCGCCGGGTCGCTGGCTTTCACGGTCGTGGCGCCCGAACCCGACGAGGACACGACGCCGCCGACGGTCACCGCGCAACTCGCGGGGGACCGCGACGGTGACGGCAACTACGTGGGGACGGCCACCGCCACGCTCACGGCCACCGACGCCGACTCGGGGGTGGCCCGGATCGAGTACTCCCTCGACGGGGCGGCCTTCACGGCGTACACCGGTCCGGTCGTCGTCAGCACGCCCGGCATGCACATGCTGCACTTCCGGGCGACCGACAACGCCGGCAACACCTCGGCCGAGCAGATGTCGCACTTCACGGTGGTGGGCCGCGACACCACGGCGCCCACGGTGACGATCGCGGTCGACAACCAGCCGGGCGTGGCCACGGTGACGGTCAGCTCTTCCGAGCCGGGAACGATCCAGTATCAGCTCGACAGCGGGGCCTGGACGGCCTACGCGGCGCCGCTGCGGATCACCGGGCTCGGCGCGCACACCGTACGGGCGAAGGCCACCGACGCCGCCGGCAACACGTCGGCCGAGAAGTCGCAGACGTTCACGGTGATCGGCTCCGGGACGGGCGAGTGCCCGGTACCGGACACCCGCGCCACCGTGATCATCGACGGTGACGACACCGGCGTTCCCAACGCCTTGCTGAGCAACGGCTGCACCGTCAACGATCTGGTCGCCGAGCACGGCGACTACGCCGACCACGCCGCCTTCGTGCGGCACGTCGAGACCGTCACCGCCGCGCTCGTCACCGGCGGCACCCTCACCAAACGGCAGCAGGGCACGATCGTCCGCGCGGCCGCCCGTTCGGACATCGGATCATGAAGGGGAACTCCGTGAAACGCTATCTGGCCGCCCTCACCGCCGGTCTCACCCTCAGCCTGGTCGCCGCCGCCCCGGCCGACGCCGCCCTGACCACCTACTGCGTCGGCACCGGCGGCGCGGTCACCGTCCCCAACGACCTCTACGTGCCGGCCGGCGAGTCCTGCGCGCTCACCGGAACCATCGTCACCGGCAACGTCAGCGTGGCCGCCGGCGGCAACCTGGTCGTCACCGGCGGCCAGTTCGCCGGCGACGTCCGCATCGCCGGCAACGGCTACTTCGACGCCTCGGACACCACGGTCGCCGGCCCGGTCGTGCTGGCCGCCGGCGGCTACGGCGTCTACCTCAAGGACGCCGCGAGCGGCGCGGTGACCGTGCGGGCCAAGGGCACCACCACCGTCGACAGTTTCCTGTTCGTCGAGGGCTCCTCGGTCACGGGCAGTGTCAACGTCCAAGCCGGAGAGGTACGCCTGGACGACGGCACCGAGGTCTCGGGCAACGTCAGCAGCACCGGCACGTACTACACCGATCTGCACGACTCGTTCGTCGACGGCACGCTCTCGGTGCTCAACAGCGCCACCGGCAGCGTCGTCTGCGGCAGCTCGGTGCGGGGCAAGGCCACCTTCGCCGGCAACCTCGGCGGCGTGCAGCTCGGCCCGAACGGCCCGCTCGACTCCTGCGCCTCGGGCGGCTTCTGGGGCAAGGACGTGAGCGTCACCAGCACCACCGGCGGCGTCACGGTCGACGACAACATCATCGACGGCGTGCTGACCGCGACCGGCAACACGCCGGTGGCCCAGATCGCCGCCAACAACCGGATCCGCCGGGGCGTGGTCACCGACCCGCCCGCGGCGGCCGCGGCCCGCTCGGCGGCCCGCCCGGCCGCCCCGCGCCAGGACGACAGCGGCAAGGCCGAACAGCGGCGCGTCGACGCCGTCCAGGAGGCCACCGTCGCCGGTCCGGCGAATCTCTGATTCCCTGTCGCACCAACCGGCCCCGGACGTGCAGACGTCCGGGGCCGGCTCGTCTCCGGGGACCGGCGGGCTGCTGGCCGAGTCGGCCATCGGCGTCTTCCACGCCGACGTCGGCCGTGCTGGGCCCGGACCGTCTGCGCTTCAGCGTGACCGCGCCGGGCCGGGACAGCGTGCACTACCACCAGAACCTCACGGCGCTCGGCGACTACGCACGGCGGACGGGCACCTCGAACCGGGCCACGACACGGTACTCACCGACGCGTACCTGACCTTCAGTAACACCTCCGCAGAACCACCAGACTGTGCGCGGTCATCGGCACCGTGCCCTGCGCCTTGACGCCCGTGGAGGCCGCGAGCAGCGGGTCGGCGGTGTCGACGACGGTCTCCCAGCTCTGCCCGTACGCCGCGTCGGGCAGAGTGAACTCGACGTCCTCGGCCGCGGCGTTGAACAGCAGCAGGAACGAGTCGTCGACGATCCGGTCGCCCAGCGCGTCCGACTCCGGGATGGCCTCGCCGTTGAGGAAGACGATGATGGTGCGGGCCGCCCCGGCGCCCCAGTCCGGCTCGCCCATCGGGTCGCCGTCGCAGCGCAGCCAGGCGATGCCCGGCAGCTTCGACTCGCCGGCCGGTTCACCGGTGACGAACCGGCGCCGCCGGAAGATCGGATGGTCGGCGCGCAGCCGGGTCAGCCGCCGGGTGAAGACGGTCAGCACGTCGTAGTGCCGGGCCTGCGCCCAGTCGACCCAGCTGATCTCGTTGTCCTGGGCGTACACGTTGTTGTTGCCACCCTGCGTGCGGCCCAGCTCGTCGCCGTGCGCGACCATCGGCACACCCTGGCTCAGCAGCAGGGTGGCCAGGAAGTTGCGCTTCTGCCGCTCCCGCAGGGTGGTCACGGCGGCGTCGTCGGTGGGCCCCTCGGCCCCGCAGTTCCACGACCGGTTGTGACTCTCCCCGTCGCGGTTGGCCTCGCCGTTGGCGTCGTTGTGCTTCTCGTTGTACGACACCAGGTCGTGCAGTGTGAAGCCGTCGTGGGCGGTGACGAAGTTGATGGACGCGATCGGCCGCCGGCCGTCGATCTCGTACAGGTCGGAGCTGCCGGTGAACCGCGACGCGAACTCGCCCAGGCTGGCCGGCTCGCCCCGCCAGAAGTCACGGACGGAGTCGCGGTACTTGCCGTTCCACTCGGTCCAGTTGGGCGGGAACCCGCCGACCTGGTAGCCGCCGTCCCCGACGTCCCACGGCTCGGCGATGAGTCTGACCTGCGACACCACCGGGTCCTGGTTGACCAGGTCGAAGAACGCGGCCAGCCGGTCCACGGCGTGGAACTCGCGGGCCAGGGCGGCGGCGAGGTCGAACCGGAACCCGTCGACGTGCATCTCGGTCACCCAGTACCGCAGCGAGTCCATGAGCAGCCGCAGCGCCTCGTGGTGCCGGACGTTGAAACTGTTTCCCGTGCCCGTGGTGTCGTAGTAGTACTGCCGGTCGTCGTCCACCAGCCGGTAGTACGCCGGGTTGTCGATGCCCCGGAACGACAGCGTCGGCCCGAGATGGTTCCCCTCGGCGGTGTGGTTGTAGACCACGTCGAGGATGACCTCGATGCCGGCCTGGTGCAGCGCCTTCACCATCGACTTGAACTCCTGCACCTGCCCGCCGTGCCCACCGAACGAGGCGTAGCCGTTGTGCGGCGCGAAGAAGCCGATCGTGTTGTAACCCCAGTAGTTCGACAGCCCGCGCTCGATCAGCCCACTGTCGTGCACGAACTGGTGCACCGGCATCAACTCGACCGCCGTGACCCCCAGCTCCCGCAGATACTTGATCATCACCGGGTGGGCGAGCCCCGAATAGGTCCCCCGCACATCCTCCGGAATCCCCGGATGGCGCATGGTCATACCCTTCACATGCGCCTCGTAGATCACCGTCTGATGGAACGGAACCTTCAGGGGCCGGTCGTTCCCCCAGTCGAAGTACGGGTTGATGACCACGGACCGCTGCGCGAACGGCGCCGAATCGGTGTCGTTGAAGCCCTCCGGGTCACCGAACTTGTACGAGAACAGGGCCTCGTCCCACTCCACATCACCGTCGACAGCCTTCGCGTACGGGTCGAGCAGCAGCTTGGCCGGATTGCACCGAAGCCCGCTACCCGGGTCGTACGGCCCATGGACCCGATAGCCGTACCGTTGCCCCGGCACCACCCGCGGCAGATACCCGTGCCAGACGAACGCCTCTCGCTCCGGCAGGTCGACCCGGGTCTCACTCCCGTCCTCCCCGAACAGGCACAACTCGACCCGCTCGGCCACCTCCGAGAAGAGCGCGAAGTTCGTCCCGCCCCCGTCATAGGTAGCCCCCAACGGATACGGGTTACCAGGCCAGACCTTCATCGCTCTCCTCTTTCGCCGACGGACCCGGCCTGGCTACCCCCTCCCGAGCTGATCAAGCCTGCGCTCTTCCGCCACCAGGTCTTTCATCAAAGCGACGGCGAGCAGCAGCATGATGGCCGAGAATGGCAGCGCGATGACCACCGTCGCCTGCTGCAGCGCCTGGAGACCGCCGGCCAGCAGCAGCGTGGCCCCGGTGGCGCCGATCAGGACGCCCCACGCCACCACGAGCGGGCGGGCCGGGTGCAGGGCGCCGCGCGAGGTCAGCGAGGCCAGGACCAGGGAGGCCGAGTCGGCGCTGGTGATGAAGTACAGCGCCACCAGCAGCACCGCCAGGGCCGTCGTCACCGTGGCCGCCGGCAGGGCGTCCAAGAGGCCGAACAGGCCGTTCTCGGCGCCCTCGGCGACGTCGGCCACGATGTCGGCGGTGCCGGTGATCTGAGTACGCAGCGCGCTGCCACCCAGGACGGCGAACCAGACGGCACTCGCGCCGCTGGGGATCAGCAGCACACCCACGACGAACTGCCGTACGGTCCGGCCACGCGAGATCCGGGCGATGAACGTGCCGACGAACGGCGCCCAGGAGATCCACCACGCCCAGTAGAAGAGCGTCCAGGCGCCCATCCACGACGGATCCGAGAACGCCCCGGTCCGCGTCGACATGACCAGCAGCGAGTTCAGGTAGTCGCCGATCGAGGCCGGCAGCACCTCGAGCGCGTAGATGGTCGGCCCCAGCGCGAAGACGAACACCAGCAGCAGCACGGTCAGCCACACGTTGATCGTGGACAGCCATTTGACGCCGCGGTCGAGCCCGGACATCGCCGACACCAGGAAGGCCCCGATCAGCGAGGCGACGATGACCACTTCGACCGTACGGGTGTCCGGGATCCCGGCCACGATGTCGAGCCCGGCCGCGACCTGCAGGGCCCCGATACCCAGGCTGGTCGCCGACCCGAACACGGTGGCGAAGACCGCGACCAGGTCGATGATCCGCCCGGCCGCCCCGTCGGCGCGGTCGCCCAGCAGCGGCCGGAAAGCGGCCGAGAGCAGGTTGCCGCGTCCCCGGCGAAAGGTGGAGTACGCCAGGGCGAGCCCCGCCACCGCGTAGATGGCCCACGGATGCAGCGTCCAGTGGAACAGCGTGTACTGCATCGCCACCGAGGCCGCGTGCGGCGTCCCGGCCACCGCCCCCGACGCCGGCGGCGGCGACGCGTAATGCTGGATCGGCTCGGCGACCCCGTAGAACACCAGCCCGATGCCCATGCCGGCGCTGAACATCATGGCGACCCAGGCCAGGGTGGTGAACTCCGGCCGCTCGTCATCGGCCCCGAGCCGGACCCGCCCGAACCGCCCGGCCGCGATGACGAGCGCCAGCACGAGGAACGCGTCCGCCGCCAGAACGAAGAACCAGCCGAACGTACGAATGGTCCACCCGAGCCCGGCGTCACCGGCCCCGGCCACCGCGTCGGGCGCCACGACGGCCCACACCACCACCGCCAGCACCCCGGCCATCCCGGCCACCACCATCGTGCGATCAACCCGCGCCGGAGCCGCCCGCCGATCCACCTCACTCACCGAGCCAGTCTTCCAGGCGATTAGGCCGCAAAACGCCCTAATCGCTTTTACCGCGCCGGTGAAGCGCTACTGAAGGGGACGCCCGTCCGGACCGATCAGGTAACCGAACTGCGACAGCGAGCCGGCCCGATCGATCTCGTCCAACACCTCGGGCGCGAAACTGGCCATCGGCGCGGCGGAGGCCCGCTCACGCCACCCTCGCATCGGCACGGCCAGGTACTCCAGATCCACTTCGCCGTTCTCGGTGTGGAAGCCGCCGCCGCGCTCGAAGAGCAGAATCAGCGGCTCGAACGGCTCCGGCAACTCAGACGGCGGCGCGGACACCGCGGCCCAGTGCAAGAGGAGGGGAGCCACCCAGGTGATCGCGTTACGGGTCCCGTCGTCCACGCCGCGTACCACGGCCTCAACCACAGCCGGATCAGCGCGAACCGCGGGAGCCACACATTCCGCGATGTCGAAGAACGGCGTACGGGAATCGCAGTCGTACGCTTCGGCCCAGAGCGCCGCCCGCCGGAAGTACTCGCGCAGCAGCGCCGCCTTGGACCAGGACTTGTCGCCGTTGCGCTCGTAATTGACTGCCACCAGGCGGTCGGCCATGGCCTGGACTGATTCTTCGGGTGTCATCGGCCCAATCCTCTCAGAGCGGCGTCAACGATCTCGTCCAGGTTCGAGAGGTCGTCGGCCAAGTGCAGCCCGGAACTGTCGATGCCGAAGAGCCTCCAATGCTGCAGCGGCGCATGCGGCTTCCACTCGTTGGGAGCCAAGTCGTGCGCGCTTGGGTGCTCGCGGCTCAGCACGCGGCCGCCTTCGGCGTCGAAAGTGTCGGGATGCGATGGACGAAAGGGGATCCCCGCCTCCATCAATTTGTTCTCGACGTATTCGTGTGCTGCCAGGTTGCGGAATCGGCTGATCGAGTTCGCATCGAGTGTGCCGTTGGTCGCGCCGTCCCAGAGATCGGCGATGCGGTCGTCCGGAGTGAAGTAACCCCTTTCGACCTGGTTCGGTCCGACAGCGATGTCGTGCTGCTGAACGAAGAGGTTCTGGCGCATCCCCTCGATGACCGACGGGTCGATGCCCGTGTTGGCGGCAGCACGTGGCACATCATCCGGACTGTTGCGGATACGCCGGTATGCCTCGGCGGCCCGCTCAGTGAACGCGTCGCCGGTGACGAAGTCGGAGCCGCGAGGAAAGTCCGCTCGGAACTCGCTGCCGCCGGAGGGTGTTGCGGGATCCGCGTCTGCGAGGGACCGGCTGCGGCCGCTGAACTTGGTGAAGATCTCGGCGAGGTCGTCGAGCATGGGGTGGAGCCGGCGCAGACTGTTCAGCAGGCCGCGGACGAAGTGCTGGATTCTGTTGACCCACTTGGCCACCAGGGCGGATACCTGGCCGATCACCACCGGAGTGGCGAGACCCAGGGTCAGTCCCTCTTTGGCCAGCCATTGCGGGAGGCGTGCGGCGAGGGTCCCGATGAACTCCGCGATCAGGTCACGAACGATGCCTCGCACGAGCGCGACAAGAAGGCCGGCGCCCTCGACAGCGTACGAAATGCCTTTTGCCGCGGTGGCCAGGCCTTCCAGCGTCTCGAGATGCAGCCGGGCATGCTCGCGGTAGGCCTCGCCGGATGAGCCGAACCAATCCGAGATCTCGGCACCGAGGCGATCGGCGTACTCCTGACGAGCCTGTTCTGTGAAGGCGGATACGTTGGACCATGTCGCGGCGTGCGCGGCGACCTCGTCCGCGTTGCCGGCGAGCCAATCCAGTGCCTCCTTCAAGGGCTTGACATGCTCCATGAGCCAGGAGACGCCCCAGGACACCAGGGTTCCCAGCGGGTCGACCGCCATGGACAACATGTCGAGCGAGGCGCCCACACCGCCCAGCGTTCCGTCGACCCAACTATTGCCGCGGATCCCGTTGGTGATGGCAACCGCGTCCTCGACGAGACCAAGACCGGTGGACCAGGTAGTGGAGTCGTGACTCGGCGCGACAAGGGGGTTGGCGGTCACAGCGGCAACTCGAGAAGCGGGCCGGCCGCGGCCTGGATGGCCCGCGCCGCGGAATCGTCGGTGGCCGCAAAGCCGGCGGCGACAGCGCGGAGGTTCTCCGCGGTCTCGCGGAGCGCGCCATCGGCATCGCCGAGGGCATCGACCGCCAGCGAGAAGATCGGACTGAGCAGGCCCGGAAGGAACTGGCAGAGCTGGCCGTACGCTTGCGTGTCCATGCTGACCTCGTGTACCGCCGACCGGGCCGTTCGCACGGAGTCGGCGATCCCCTCCACGCTGGCGGCGTGTTGGTGAACGGCTGGCGCCGGGAACCGAACCTGATCACTGGACATGGTCGGATCCGCCCGTTCGCGGGAAGCGTTCGGCATACGAATGGATCACCGCACGCCCGGTCTCGGTGTCGACGCCTACGGTCTCCCGTACCTGCTCGGCGACCTTGGACGACAGCTGGGCCTGAGCTCGCTGGACGAGCGCCATGATCTCCCGGCTTATTTCCGAGCCGGCACGTTGTCGTGCCCGGTCATCTATGTCGAGCTCGATCAGTTGCCCGGCCGATCCGACCGCGACGCGCAGAAGGCCGTCCTCGCTCTTCGCCTCGCCTGTCAGCGCGGCTACGCGCCGGGACAATTCGACGGCGATCGCCGCTCTCTCATCGACGTTGGCGACCCAGGAATCCAGCCACTCCTCGGCGGCATCGACATCGCTCACGGGCCCGTCTCCTATCGCGCGGGTGTCCCGGGCAATAGTGAGCTCTCCTGTCAAACCGCCGAAGTGCTGGAATCTCGTGTCAGGTCAGGCGCAGGGTGGCTAAAGCCGTGCCGACCAGGACGCCGAGGCCGTTGGTGGCCCAGTGGAGGGCGGCGGCGGCCAGGAGGCTGCCGCTGCGGCGGCGGAGTTCGCAGAGCAGCAGGCCGGCCAGCGCGGTGAAGGTCATCGCGCCCAGGATGGCCAGGACCTGGCCCGTCGGGCTGGCGCCGACCGCCGCGCGTACGGCCTGGTTGGCCTCGTTGAGCCGCAGGCTCGGGAGGATGTGCCAGAAGCCGAACAGGACTGACGACGTGACGCTGGCCAGGACGGCGCCGCGGTGGCGGTTGATCAGGCCGAGCAGGACGCCGCGGAAGGCGATCTCCTCGAGCAGGACCGTGCCCAGCGGGACCACGATGAAGGCCGTGAGCAGGGCGGCGCCCGGATGCAGGTGGTAGCGGGCGTCGAGGAACGCCGAGCGGGTCAGCGGCAGCGCCGCGCCGATGCCGTAGACCACTGCCACCGCCAGGATGGCGCCTATCGCGTACTTCAGGCCGGGCAGCAGGGTCCGGCGGGACAGGCCCAGGTCGTGCCAGGTGAGCCCGACGCGGCGGGCCAGCAGGAGCAGTCCGAACGCGACCAGGGGGCCGGCCACCAGGCCGGTGTGGCGTGGGCCGAACTTGTCCGCCACGTTGACCGCGGCCAGGATGACGAGGACGGCGCCGAGCAGCAGGGCGAGGCGGCGCCTCGAGGGGATGACGACTGGCATAGGCGCCTAAAGCTACCGTGCGGAAAGCCAAGATCCCTGGTAGCTGCCCTCCCGGGCCTGTGTCAGTGCTCTCCGGGTGAGGACGTGCACGGCCCGCCGGCGGTCGTCGTCGGCGACCTCGGCCGCGGCCGCGTTGGCGGCGGCGGTGATCGCCGTGTCGGAGAACGTGGTGCCGATCAGGGCCCGTTCGGCGTCGCGGGCCCGCACCGGGCACGGCCCGGCGTTCACCAGGCCGATCGCGGCGGCGGTGACCACGTCGTCGACCATCGTGACGGCGGTCATCGTGGCCGCGTACGCCCAGATGCCCGGTCCTCGGCGGTCCTCCGCGTAGCCGACCCCGGTTCCGGGCGGCAGTTGCGGCAGGAGCACCCCGGACAGCAGTTCGTCCGGCCGGCGCGCGGTCGTGCCGGCGCCGGTGAAGAAGCGCGCGGCCGGCACGGTCCGGCTCCCGCCCGGGCTGCTCAGTTCCAGGGACGCGTCGAGGATCATCGCCACGACCGTCCACTCGGCGGCCGGGTGGGCGTAGGCCAGGCTGCCGACCATGGTGCCGCGGGCGCGGACGGGCGGGTGGCCGATGTGGCGGACGACCACGCGGAGCAGATCGCCGAGCGGTCCGGCCACGGCGTCCGTCTCGAATGTCCGGTGCCGGACGAGGGGGCCGACGCGCAGGGTGCCGTCCACCTCGGTCAGCACCTCGAACTCGGCGACCCGGTTGATGTCGACCACCCGGCGGGGTGGATCGGCGAAGAACAGGCTCTGTCCACCGGCGAGCACCTGGGCCTGCCCGTCGGCGAGGGTGGCCAGGACTTCGGCGGGGCTGGTGGCGGGGATGTAGTCCACGGCACCCCATGCTGCCCGAACCGGTTGTTCTTGGACAAGCGTTCACCCGAACGGGGTCGGAGTTCAGCGGCGCCGCAGTGTCTGCGACGGCAGGACGCCGTACGCGGCCCGGTAGTGCGCCGTGAAGGTGCTGTGGCTGGCGAAGCCCCACCGCATGGCGACGGCCGACACGGTGGTGGTGGCCGGGTCGGCCTCGAGCAGCTGGCGGTGGGCGTGTTCCAGGCGGACACGCCGGAGCAGGGCGGTCGGGGTCGTGCCGAGGTGGCGGCGGAACGCGAGCTGCAGCGCGCGGATCGTCACCCGTGCGGTGGCCGCGATGTCGGCCGGCGTGATGTCCAGATGGGCGTAGTCCTCGATGAACGTCACCGCCCGCCGCACTGTCGCCGGATGCGCGTCGCGGCGGTCCTCGATGGTGGGATCGCGCAGCGCGGTGTTCGGAAAGGCCGACAAGGTCACCGACGCCAGCATCTGTACGGCGGAGCCGACCAGCAACGGCTCGTCGTCCACCGACAGCCCGGCCACGTAGTCGCGGACGTGGTCGTAGGTCCGGCTCCAGAACGACGCCGCCCGGCCGGACACCGGCCGGTACCCGGTGAACCGGATCGGCCGCGCGGCCCGGCCGGGCGCGGCGTCGGCGATGCGCGCGAAGAGGCCGGGCGGGAACAACGCGTACTCACCGTCGTGGTTCTCGCTCTCGGTGTGCAGGGCGATGTCCGGCTGGCTGCCGAGGAACAGGTCACCGGGGACGGTGTCGAGCCAGTCGCGGCCCGTACGGCACCGGGTGTGACCGGCCAGCGCCCGGCCGATGGCGATCTGCCCCATCGGGGCCAGGTCGGCGCGGTGGCTCATGGTGAAGGTGACGTGGTGCAGGGAGACCGGGCCGAGACCCATCTTGGCGATCCGCATGCCGGGTCGCCCGCCGGTGAGGGTGATCCGCGCCCGCGAGTACGTGCGGCTGAGCATCTCGTAGGCCATGTCGAGATCGTTCGTCTCGAACACGCTGATCATCGCCGGTCACCCCTCATCGTGACCCACAGTGCCCCGGCCGGCCGGCCGGGGCAATCCCGCTTCGCGCACACGACAGTGCGGGGCGGGGGTTGTTCGTTTCCGGCGTAGTCCGTTCGGAGCTCCAGGCAGCAGGGTGAAAGAGTCGCCGGGCGCTGAAGGCCGCCCACTTGTGCCGGATTTATGAGGATGTGTCGACTTTCACGGTGAGAACGACGACGGTACGTGACAGTGAGACCGGATTCATCACGGTCCGGCTGTCCGGCCTGCTCTCCCGCACCACGGCAAGTACGGTCCGCGCGGCCGTCGGCAAGGCGGCCGCGGAATGTCCCGCCGCCGTGCTCGTCGACCTCTCCGCTCTGGGCCGGGACGCGTCCGGCCAGCTCACCACCCTGGCCACCGCCTCCTACCGGGCCCACGGGGCCTGGGGCGTGCCCGTCCTGTTCTACGGGGGCGCCGCCGACATCGCCCGCGAGCTCGTCGCGTACCGCAGTTTCGTCATTCATCACGCCGACCGGGACCAGGCTTTGGCGGCCGTACGCTCGTACGTCCCCCGCTGGCTCCGCCGTCGCCTGGGTCCCGTCCCGGCGAACGCGCGCGCCGCCCGCAGACTGGTCGACGAGGCCTGCACGGCCTGGAACCTGCCCGCCGTCCGGGAGGACGCCCGCATCGTCGTCACCGAGCTGGCGGCCAACGCGATCCTGCACGCCGCCTCCGATTTCGAGGTCGTCGTCTGCTGCTCCAGCCGCTACCTGCGCGTCGCCGTCCAGGACGCCAGCACGGTCATGCCCCGAGCCGTCGAGCCCGGCATCGAACACGGCCGGGGCCTGCACCTGATAGCCGCGGTCAGCACCCACTCCGGCGCCACCCGCATCCGCGGCGGCAAAATCGTCTGGGCCCTGCTGGCCACCGATCGTCAGCCCAACCCCCTCGGCGGTACCGTCACGTCGTGACCTGGCTTTTCTCGAGGGCCTTCTCGAGCTCGGCCTTGGTCATCGTGGAGCGGCCCTCGATGCCCCGGCGGCGGGCCTCGGCGTACAGGGTCGCCTTCGACCGGGCCTTGTCGGACGACTTGCGGCCCGCGCTCGGCTTGCCCAGCTCCCGCCAGCTCGACTCGGTCATCTCCACGCCGAACTTGGCGGCGGCCTTCTTGATGCGCCGGAACGCCTCGTCGCGTTCCTTGTCGGAGACGTCCCGAACCTGGTCGAAGCGGGCGATCGCATTGCGAACGTGCCGGGCGTCGTTGAGGGGTTCCTTACGGACGCGGGGAAACGCGAACGTGCTGTCGGGCATCGCGTTGCGATCGGCGGCGTCCAGCGTGTTGTCAGCCATATCTGCTC
This sequence comes from Actinoplanes sp. NPDC048988, assembly GCF_043197815.1. Taxonomy (NCBI): domain Bacteria; kingdom Bacillati; phylum Actinomycetota; class Actinomycetes; order Micromonosporales; family Micromonosporaceae; genus Actinoplanes; species Actinoplanes sp. NPDC048988. The sequence goes on from NZ_JBICTW010000006.1 coordinate 365,869, forward strand.
TATGCCGCGATCGCCCGCCGGTAAAACGCGATGTCGCCGGCCGGCACAAGAGCGATGGAGTACGCGGGGTCCGGCGTCCGCCGAAGGTGCGCGCCACCCGCCTGCTCGGGCGCGGCCGAGCGGGTGGTCCCGCGCGTGCGGCGCGTCTCGCGTTGTTGCCGGGTTTCCGCTGTCGCGCTCCGCACGCCGCAGCCGTTCGCCGAGCGTTGTCGACGCTGCCGTCCGGGGCCGCGACCACCGCGTGGCACAAACAACCATCGAGATCGACTTCAACGATCGGACGATGGCCGGCCTGACCACGCGCCAGAAGTGGATCGTCGCCGCCCACGAATGGGGTCACGCCTACGGTCTCGGCCACGTCTCGATGAGCTGCGCGGGCCGGCCCTCGGTCATGGAGCAGGGCGGATCCAAGTTCGGCTGTCCCGGCACGCCGCCCTGGGCGGACGACGTCGCCGCCGTCGACGACATCTACTAGTGGGAGGGGACAGCACGCGCTCGCACATTCGAATCGCCCCGGTCATCGTGCTGCTCGCCGCCGTTCTCCGCGCGTGCGGGACGACGACGTCACCGGCGGCCGAGACGGGCGAAAAGCCTTCCGGAAGCCGAGTTGCAGGGCAAGCCCGGCGCGAGGGCGTCGACGTTTACTCTGTCGTCGGTATGGATCAGGGCTTCTTCGCTGTCGACGACAACCAGCTTCGCGGCATGCAGCACGCGGGAGTGGCGGCGGCCACCGGGAAAACCGTCACCGAACTCGATCGGCAACTCCGGTAACAAGCACTAAAAAGTGGAACGGATGTGGTCGTAGATCGCCTGGCGGCCGGCCGCGGCTTCCGGCACGGGCAGCAGGGGGTAGGCGTGGATCGCGCCCTCCTGCTCGTGATAGGTCAGCTTTGTCCCGGCCGGGACGCGGTCGCGCAGGAGCCGGCAGTCCGGCATGGTGATGTCGCGGGTGCCGACCAGGATCTGGGTCGGCGGTAGCTGGGACAGGTCGCCGTACAGGGGACTCACCCGTGGATCGTCCAGCGCCAGGTCGCCGGCCCAGGCGGCGGCGATCGGGCGCAGGCCGGCGCGGGTCAGCCACGGGTCGTGCGGTTCGAGGGCGTCGACCCGCGGGTTCGACATCGTCAGGTCCAGCCACGGCGCGATCATGGTCAGGCCGGCCACCGACGCCGGGGTGGCCTGCGCCGCCAGCAGGGCCAGGCCGCCGCCGGACGAGTCGCCCACCAGGTAGCAGGGGCGGCCCAGATCGCGGATCACCGCTGTCACGAAGTCGAGCGCCTCGAGGCCGTGATGCCGCGGCGCGAGGCCGTAGATCGGCACGTGCACCTCGCAGCCGGTCTCCCGGGCGAGGTCGCCGGCCAGCGCCCACTGCTGCCGCACGATCTCGCTCGTGTAGGCGCCGCCGTGCAGGTAGACGACCGGGGGACGGGACGACGGCTCGCCGATCCGGTGCACCGGGAAGCCGTTCACCGTGGTCATGACCGTGGTGAACGGTGGCGCCGACGGGCCCTTGCGGCGCGCCAGCGTGCGCTGCCCGGCGGCGGGGGTGATGAAGCGGCGCGCGTAGGCCAGCCGCACGAAGAGCGCGACGCCTCTCATCTGCCAGGAAGCCGACACGCCGCCACGTTACAAGATTCGTTCGTCCGGGCAAGAGGTACGCATGCGCCGTCCGCGGAAGTCCAGCCGTCGCGGGCGGCCGATCGGGTGGCTACTGTTGCGGGGTGAACAGTGCCACGGTGTCCGGCGCATGAGACCGGCCCCGAAGGCCGGGCACGAGTGCTGGTCATATGAGGATCAAGGTCTTTTCGACGCGTACGCCCGTCGGTGCGTCGATCAGGCGCTGGCGGCCGGCGAGCGGGTCTGGTTCGTCCCCAGCCAGCATGCCGATGTGACCGGCCTGCCGGGTGGGAACGCCGTCCGCGTCATCCGGTTCGCCGAGGCGTACGCGACCCACGAGGTCGTCGACCCGGCCCGGCAGGTGGCCGCCTACGCCGCCGCGACCGAGGACGCCCTCGCGGCCGGTTTCACCGGTTTCCGGGTGGTGGCCGACGTGACGCCGCTGGTGCGCACGGACGAGCAGCGTGATGCTTTCGCCCGGTACGAGTATGTGATCGGCCGCTACATGCGGCACCACCCGATGAGCGCCGTCTGCGCCTACAACCGTGGAGAGCTGGGCGAACGCGCCGTGGCCGAGCTGGCCTGCCTGCACGAGTCGAGCCACGCGGCCGGCGTGAGCTTCCAACTGCACCCGGGCGCGACCAGCGCCGAGGCGGTGCTCGAGGGCGAGTTGGACCTCTCGGCCGAGGACCTGTTCGCGACGGCGCTGCGCCGTACCGACCTGGACCGGGCCGACGGCGAGGTGGTGGTGGACGCGACCGGGTTGCGGTTCATCGACCATCGGGCCCTTCTGGCGTTGCAGCGGTACGCCGAGTCGCAGCGCACCACGGCGGTGCTGCGCACCCCGCTCGGTGCGGTGGTCCGCCTCGCCGGCCTGCTCGACCTCCCCCACGTGCGGGTGGAGGCGGCCCGATGACCAGGACCGGGGCCGCGGCCGGCTACCACGGCTACTACCACGAGGCCGTCTGCTACGACTCCGACGACGATCTGCTCGCCGTGGCCGTGCCTTTCCTGCTCGGCGGGGTCACCGCCGGCGAGCCCACGATCGTGGCGCTGGGGGAGCGGGCCGCCGGGGTCGTCCGGGCGGCGCTGCCCGGCGATGTGCCGGTCACCTTCATGTCCGGCGGGGCGATGTACGCGCGCCCGGCCGGCGCCATCCGGGCGTACCGCAAATTGCTGGCCGGCCACGTGGCCGCCGGCGCGCCGCAGATCCGGATCATCGGCGAGCTGACCGCCGAGGTGTTCGGGCCGGCCTGGGACTCCTGGGCCCGGTACGAGTCGGCGATCAACCACGCGTACGACGAGTTCCCGCTCTGGAGCATGTGCGCGTACGACATGCGCACCGCACCGGTCCAGGTGCGCGAGGACGTGCTGCGGACGCACCCGCGGACCGCGATGCCCGACGGCCGGCACGTGCCGAACGAGACGTACGTCGACCCGGTGACCTTCCTCAGCGACCGCCGCCCTCCGGTGCCGGACCCGCTGCAGCGTGCGGCGCCGCGGGCCGACATCGCCGAACCCACGCTGGGCGACGCCCGGCAGGCCGTGCGTGACGCCGACGACGGCCGTCTCGACCCGGACGACGTGGACGACCTGGTCGTCGCGGTCAGCGAGGCGGTGGCGAACGCCTACCGGCACGGTCGCGCCCCGGTGCGGCTGCGCCTGTGGAGTTCCGCCGACCGCATCGTCGTGACCGTCACCGACGGCGGCTCGGGCCCGAAGGACCCGTTCGCCGGCCTGCTGCCCACCGGCGACGGCCTGGAGGGCGGGCTGGGGTTGTGGATCGCCCACCAGTCCTGCGACCACGTCGCCATGTACCGCGACGCCGGCGGCTTCACGATCAGGCTGGCCGCCGGCTAAGACGGGCGGTGCGGGTCCTCCGGTGACAGCCACGCGTTGGGGTCGTCGAGGCAGGTCCGGTCGACCGACCGGGTCAGCGCCTCGACCACGGCCTTCACCACCGGCCGCGGCTCGTCGATGCGGGAGACCAGCGACCACGTCCAGTACGGCGCCGGCTGCCGGATGGGGCGGGCCACCAGGTCGGGCGGCACCGGCGCGGTCTGGCTCTTCGGGTTGTTGACCACCGGGCGGCGCAGCCGGCGTACGTGGTCGAAGAACGCCGTCCCGGTGACGCCGCCCTCGTTCACGTACTCGACCCGGGCGCCGGTCTCCGCGGCCATCGCCAGCGCCCAGCGGTTCCACGACGACCAGCTGGTCTCGTCGGCGTCGATCAGGACGACGGTGTCGGCGGCGCGGACCGGGTCGCCGTCCGTGCCGGGCCCGATGGCGTAGAGCCGGTCCGAGCCGAGCAGCCGCGCCTCCAACTTGTCCTCGGTGACCGTGGTGGCCGGCACCCAGCAGATGGCCAGGTCGAGGCTCCCGTCGACGACCCGGGCGGCCTGCGCGTGCGACGGCAGCACCCACGCGTCGACCAGCAGCTGGGCCACGCCGGCGGCCCGCTGTTCCAGGTCGGGCGGCCGCCAGTTGACGTAGCCCAGGCGTACGGGCTGATTCATCGCCAGGCCTTTGGCCGTACGCCGGAGGTCGTCCGCGTGTTCGAGCAGCGCCCTGGTGCGGGGGAGCAGCGCCTGCCCGGCCGCGGTCAGGCGGACCGTGCGGCGGTCGCGGTCGAACAGCTGCGTGCCGAGGTCCCGTTCGAGCGCCTTGATCTGCTGGGACAGCGACGGGCCGGCGATGCGCAGGCGCTCGGCGGCGCGGGCGTAGCTCAGTTCCTCGGCGACCGCGACGAAGTAGCGCAGCTGGCGGAGCTCCATGGTAGGGGCAGCCTCTCACGAGGGAGGAAAGCAGTCGTGCGGCTCGATCCGAACCCGACGCACTCTCTGGTCATGACAAACAACAAGGTAGCTGTCGTCACCGGTGCCTCCCAGGGGATCGGCGCCGCCACCGTCGCCGCGTACCGCGCGCTCGGCTGGAACGTCGTCGCGAACTCGCGCTCCATCGCGCCCTCGACCGATCCCGGGATCGTGACCGTGCCGGGCGACATCGCCGACCCGGCCGTGGGCGCGCGGATCGTCGAGACCGCCCTGAAGGAGTTCGGCCGGGTCGACACCGTCATCAACAACGCCGGCGTCTTCATCGCCAAGCCGTTCACCGAGTACACCGCCGAGGACTTCGACGCGGTCACCGCGATCAACCTGCGCGGCTTCGTCGTGGTCACCCAGAAGGCGGTCGAGGCCATGCTGGCCCGCGGCGAGGGCGGTCACGTCGTCACCATCACCACCACGCTCACCGATCACCCGGTCAGCGCGCTCGCCTCGGTCTTCGCCTCGCTCACCAAGGGCGGCCTCAATTCGGCGACCAAGAGCCTGGCGATCGAGTACGCCAAGAGCGGCATCCGCTTCAACGCCGTCTCCCCGGGCATCATCGCCACGCCGATGCACCCGGCCGAGACGCACGAGTTCCTGTCGGCCCTGCACCCGGTGGGCCACATGGGCGCGATCAGCGACATCACGGACGCCATCCTGTTCCTGGAGAAGGCGCCGTTCGTGACCGGCGAGATCCTGCACGTCGACGGCGGCCAGAGCGCGGGCCACTGATGACCGACTTCCTGGACGAGGCGGTTCTCCGCCCCTTGCTGGACGCCTGGCAGACCGCGATCGCCGAGCACGACGCCGAGGGCGTGGCGTCGCTGTTCACCGAGGACGCGGTCTTCCAGGGCCTCCAGCCGCACACGATCGGCCGTCCCGGCGTCGAGCGCTACTACGCCGGTCAGCCGGCCGGCCTGACGGTCGACTACCGGCTCCTGGCCGTCCGTCACCTCGGCGACGAGGCCGTGCTGGGCTGGGCCGAGGCCGACTTCACGGTCGGTTCCGAGGTTCGCGCCCTGCTCAACCTGACCGTCGTGGCCCGCCGCACCACCGAGGGCTGGCGTCTCGCCCACTACCACGTCTCACCCCGGGTCTGATCAAGCCGGCGATGCGGTGGGCGGCGCCACTGTGTGACAGCACTCTCGTCCGGATCCTGAACAGGAGGCGGGCGGGTACGTGGTTCTGGTCGAAGGAAGAAGGTGCAGTCATGAATGACTCGATCGCCTACCGGCCGGCGGGGGTCGCTGCCCGGGACCAGAGCCACGCCCTGTTCGCACGCACGATGGCGTTCGTGGCCGGAACGGCGGCTCTGTTCGCCCTGGGCGCCTACCTGGGGCGCGACCTGGGCGGCGGAGCCGCCATCATCTCGTACATCCTGTCGTTCGGCGCGTTGATCGGCATGCAGTTCACCGCCCGCCGCTCCCGCGAGTGGACGGTCGGCCTGCTGGCCCTGTTCGGGCTGTTCATCGGGCTCGCGGTGGCGCCCACGCTGGCCTTCTATGCCAGCCAGGACCCGCAGGCGCTGTGGCAGGCCGGCGGCGCGACGGCGCTGTTCATCGCCGGGTTCGGCTCGGCCGGCTACGCGACCCGGCGTGACCTGAGCCAGGTGGCCCGGTTCGCGTTCTGGGCGCTGCTGGCGCTGATCGCCTTCAGCATCGTCCTGATCTTCGTGAACATCCCGAACGGCGCGCTCATCTACTCGATCCTCGGCCTGGTCATCTTCGCCGCGCTGACGCTCGTGGACTTCCAGCGGCTGCGCCGCAACACCGACATCGACTCGGCGCCCCTGCTGGCCGCGTCGATCTTCCTGGACATCCTGAACGTGTTCCTGTTCTTCCTGAACATCTTCAGTGGGCGTACCGACGACAGGTGAATCCCGGTCCGCTGGTCCTCACGAGGTCCGGAAAAGGGCGTTCTTGAGGTGAGCAGGGCGTAGCGCGCCCGGGACTTGACGGTGCCGACCGGCACGCCGAGCCGGTCGGCCGTCTCCCGGGTGGAGCGGCCCTCGATGGAGAGCTCGGCCAGGATCGTCCGGTCGGCCTGGCTGAGCCCGCCCACGGCCCGGCGCAGCCGCTTTGCTCGCCTTGAACGCGAGCGGTGACGCGATCGTCACGGGCACATCGCGAGCCGGTTCACCGAATCTTATTGTCGGAATGCCGATCAGAAAAGGGGCCGAGACCCGTCAGGGCACGGCCAGAACCGGCGCCGGGTCGCCATCGGCCCAGCTCTCGGGCAGTACGGCGAGAGCATCGGCCCTCGCCGCCGCCTGCAGCCCGGCCGAACTCGTCTCCGCCACGATCCGCCAGCCGCCGCGCCGGCGGCACCGGTCGTCGCGGTGGACGGGGACGATGCGGACGCCGGTCGGCATCAGCTTGGCGGATCCGTGGACCGGGACCTCGGGGAGTGGCAGCGGTGGGCGGCCGCCGAGCGCCGTGAGCACCGGCTCGAGCAGGGTCAGGGCGGCCACCAGGCCGGCGAACGGGTTGCCGGGCAGGCTGACCACCCACCGGCCGTCGGGTAGTTCGGCCAGGGCCTGCGGGTGGCCGGGGCGGCAGGCGACGCCGCGCACGTGCCAGGTCGCGCCCATCCGGCCGAGCACGCCGTGCAGGTGGTCGGCGGCGCCGGCCGACGACGAACCGGACACGACGACGACGTCGGTGCGGGCGGCGGTGAGCCCGGACTCGAGCAGGGCCACGACGTCGCGCACGTGGCGGCGTACGACCGGGTCCGCACCGGCCCGGACCGCCACCGCCGAGACCAGGCCGGTGAAGCTGTCGCGCACCTGGCCCGGCCCGGGCACCCCGCTGTCGATGACCTCGTTGCCGGTGACCAGCAGCGTCACCGTCGGCCGGCGGTGGGCCGCGACTTGCTCGGCCCCGGCCTGGACGGCCGCCGCCGCGATCGTGGCGTTGACGGTCCGCCCGGCCGCGACGAGTACGTCCCCGGGACGGACGTCGTCGCCGGCGCGGCGGATGTGAACACGACGGCCCGCGCTGGGGTGGGCCGTCACGATGTCGCCGTTGCGAAGGCTGTCCTCATAGGGCAGGACCGCTGCGGTGCCCTCGGGGACGACCGCGCCGGTGGCGATCTCCACCGCGGTTCCGGGCCGCAGTGGGGGGCTGTGGACAGCGCCGGCCAGCAGCTGCCCGGTCACCGTCCACGGGCCGTCGCCGGCCACGGCGTACCCGTCCATGGCCGCCGTGTCGAAAGCCGGGACCGGCCGTAGAGCCTCGATGGGCGCCGCCAGGACACGACCGGCCGCCGCCTCCACCGCGACTGGTGTGGACGGCAGTGGCTTCGGCGTGGTCGTGGCGATGGCGTACGCATCGGACCAGGCTGTCTGTGCGGCCACAACCTCTCCAAGCGGGCGTCCCGGTGTTGTGACGACCTTACTTCCTTGCCGGGACGGCCGGGCATGATCGTGGTGGTCTTCATACCCGGCCGTCGCCCTACCGCTGGTAGCCCAGCCTTTCCACCAGGTCGCCCGTCGCCTGGGCGAAGGCCTCCTGGATGTCGTCGTCGAAGTGGTTGCGCCAGTCGCCCGGTTCGCCCTTGCGGTAGTGCGAGACCGCGCCGTTGCCCTGGCGGTCGTTCATCCGCGAGAAGCTGTACCGGCCCAGCAGCGTGGCCAGGTCGTCCGGCGGGATGTGGATGCCGCAGTGGCGCATCAGGGCGTCGACCTCCCGCGCCTGGTGCTCGCCGGTCAGGTCCTCGTACCGGAAAAGACGCACCTCCTCGGACGCGGGGGCGTTGACCCAGGACTTGAGCGAATCGAACCGCCCCTTGGCCGCCAGGTCCTCGATCAGGAAGATCAGGCCCTCCTTCTTGGGCCTGGCCTGGAGTTCGCGGCGCAGTTCGAGCACGTCGCCCATCGGCGAGTGGGAGTCGCGGTTGGAGAAGTAGCTGGAGACCACGAGGTCGCGCGGGTCGCGCAGCACGTAGAAGGCGCGGTGGTCGGCCGGCTTGTCGACCTGGTCGTAGCGGTCCCGCGCGATGAACAGCGACAGCGCCACCCGGCCGGGCGGGCAGAGGTTCGGATGGCTCCAGTTGTAGTAGCGCGGGTCATAGGTGAGCAGCCCGGAATGGCGGAACACGATCGGATCGCTGAAGATCGCCTTCACCCATTGGCTGGCGGTCTTGCGAATCGCGCAGTGGTAGACATTGGTGTATTCGGAGCGGGCCACGACCGGCACGGTCATGCGCAGTTTGGTGTTGTGCGCCTCCAGCATGGCGCGGCGTGCGAAGACACGGGCCGCGTTCGGCGTGTGGTGTTTGGCGTACAGGACAGCGCTGTTCAACATCGTCTGAGCCCTTGTCTTTCGGTGGCAGGGGGAGACGTATCAGGACAGTGTGATCCCAAGTTGATCTTCGTTTACGCGGTATGACCTGCGTAAACGGTTGGGTAGACGGACTTTACAACAAAGTCGGCCCACTAGGTGCAGAAGACGACCTGTGCGCTTGCTGTTAAAACGCCGCGAAAAAGCTTCAGGCTTGCGAGTACGGCGTCGGAATGTGTACGACGGGCAGACTCGGCTCCCGGTATCCGTTCGCTTTCTGCCGGCGCGGAAGCTTCACGTCGGCCGGCTTCAGCGGCTGGTACGCGACGGTGGCGAGCAGATGCGTGATCAGATTGAGCCGGCCGCGCTTCTTGTCGTTGTTGTCCACCACGTACCACGGTGCCCACGCGGTGTCGGTCGCGCGGAACATGTCGTCGCGCGCCCTCGAGTAGTCGTACCACCGGCTGTACGAGAGCAGGTCCAGATCGGACAGCTTCCACACTTTGCGGGGATCGTTGATCCGGCTCTCCAGCCGGCGGGTCTGCTCCTCCGGTGTCACCTCGAGCCAGTACTTGATCAGGGTGATGCCGGAGTCGACCATGGCCTGTTCCACCCCGGGCACCACCCGGAGGAAGCTCTGGGCCTGGTCCTCGCTGCAGAATCCCATCACCCGCTCCACGCCGGCCCGGTTGTACCAGCTGCGGTCGAAGATCACCACGTCGCCGGCCCCGGGCAGGTGGGGCACATAGCGCTGCAGGTACATCTGGGAGCGCTCGCGGTCGCTCGGCGCGGGCAGCGCGACGACCCGGAAGACCCGCGGGCTCACCCGCTCGGTGATCGCCTTGATCATGCCGCCCTTGCCGGCCGTGTCCCGGCCCTCGAACACCACGCAGATCTTCGCGCCGGTGTCCTTCACCCACTCCTGCAACGCGACCAGTTCGCCGTGCAGGCGGCGCAGCTCGTGGTCGTACTCCTTGCGCTTCATCCGCGGCGGAGTCCCGGCGTCCTCGTGGTGGCCCATCCCAGAAAGATGGACCACCGGGCGGGCTCGCCCCTCATCCGCCCGGGGTGGTTTCCGGCCGTACGGCGTCATGGTCGGATCGGCCATGACCGTCGGTGCCGTGGTGCTGGTAGCGCTCGCCGTCTTCGCCTGGGGCGTGCTCGCCACCCGCCTGGAACGCCTCAACCTGACCGCGCCCATGGTCTTCGTCGCGGCCGGCGTGACGCTCGGGCTGGCCTTCGACGTCGACCGGCACACCGAGGGCGTCGCCGCGCTGACCGAGGCGACGCTGGTGTGGGTGCTGTTCTCCGACGCCTCGCGGGTGGGCCCGCGCGAGCTCCGCCACGACGCCGGGGTGTACGGTCGGCTGCTCGGCCTGGCCCTGCCGGTCACCGTGGTGGCCGGAACGGTTCTCGCGTGGTGGCTGCTCGGCCTGCCCAACCTGTGGCTGGCGCTGCTGGTGGGGGCCGCGCTCGCCCCGACCGACGCCGCGCTGGGCGCCGTGGTCATCACCCATCCCGCGGTGCCGGCCCGCATCCGCCGGATCCTCAACGTCGAGAGCGGCGTCAACGACGGCATCGTCACCCCGGTCGTCGTGATCGCGCTGGCCGGCGCCGCGTCCGGCGCGCCCCTGCTGACGGCCGTTCTCCAGTTGGCCGGTGGGGCGCTCATCGGGGTCGCCGCCGGCTCGGCGGGTGGCAAATTGCTGCGTACGGCCGGGGAAAGCTTCGCCGGTCCGGCCGTGCTCGCGCTGGCGCTGCTGGCGTACGCCGGGTCGGTGGCGGCCCACGCGAACGGGTTCGTGGCCGCCTTCGCCGCGGGCCTCGCCTTCGGGCACGTGGCCGGCCGGGGTGGCCCCCGCGAGGTGTTCTACGTGGAGCAGACGGCCGGCCTGGCCTCGCTGCTGGTGTGGACCGCCTTCGGGGCCATCGCCGTGCCGCTGCTGCCGTCCCGCTGGACGTGGGCGATGCTGCTCTACGCCGTGCTGAGCCTGACCGTGATCCGGATGGCGCCGGTGGCGCTGAGCCTGATCGGGGCGCGGTTCGGCCGCCGTACGGTCCTGTTCGTCGGCTGGTTCGGGCCGCGCGGCCTGGCCTCGATCGTCTTCGCCCTGCTGGCCGTCGAGGAGCTGGGCCCCTCGGCCGACGCCGCGGTGGCCGTGATCGTCCTGACCGTCCTGATCAGCGTGGTCGCCCACGGCCTCTCCGCCGGCCCGCTGGCCGCCCGCTACGGCGCGGGCGGCCGGCCCTCGGCGGAGACCGGCCCGGCCCCCGCCGCCCGTCTGGGCCCCCATCACCTCAAGCAGCCGTGAGCCTTTCGGAGGGTACGGCCGGGTCGCTGCCGGCGCGATGAGCGCGGGAACGCCGGATCAGCTTGCTCAGCTCGATGACCACCGGAAGGGCCAGCGCCAGGCCCAGGCAGGCCAGCCACTGCCGGCCGGTCAGGGCCTCGGAGCCGAGGCTGCCGCGCAGGAAGCCGGCCTGGGTGGCCAGGACGACGAAGGCCACCGGGATCAGCCCCACGGCCGCGGCCCTCAGCAGCGGCGGGCGCAGGCCGCTGGCCGGGTCACGGCGGTTGGCCAGGGCGTTGAAGACGGTGCCGAAGCCCATCACGGCGAACGCCATCGTCACGTTGGGGCCGAAGATCAGGGGGACCAGCGCGGCCAGGAACAGCACCACCGCGTACAGAAGCCAGAGGCTCACCGCCGTACGGTTGCTGATCGGCATCCCGGGGTCGCGCGGTGGACGGCTCATCACGGCCGGGTCGCCCGGGTCCATGGCGATGATGACCACGCCGGGGACGGTGCAGGTGAAGAGCAGATACAGGACCATCGACGGGGTCAGGGCGACGCCCTCGTTGAGGTCGAACGCGGTGGCCGCGACGAACAGCAGCACCAGCGACAGCAGCTGGGTCATCTGATAGCGGACGTACGCCACGATCTTGTCGTAGACCCGGCGGCCGATCTCGATGGCCCGGACGAGCGTGCCGAAGTTGTCGTCGGTCAAAATCATGCGGGCGGCCTGTTTCGTCACCTCGCTGCCGCTGCCCATGGCGACGCCGATGTCGGCCTGCTTGAGGGCGGCCGCGTCGTTGACGGCGTCGCCGGTCATCGCCACGATCAGGCCCTGAGCCTGCATCGACCGGGCCAGGCGCAGCTTGTCCTCGGGCGACACCCGGCCGAAGACGTGCAGCTCGGGCAGGCGGCGGGTCAGCTCCTCCTCGGACATGGTGGCCAGCTCGGCCCCGCTGACCGCGCCGGGTCCGAGCCCCAGCGTGCGGCCGATCGCCTGGGCGGTCACCGCGTGGTCGCCGGTGATCATGCGGACGTCGATGCCGGCCCGCAACGCCACCTGGACGGCGTCGCGGGCCTCGGCCCGCAGCGGGTCGATGATGCCGACCATGCCCACGAAGACCAGGTTGGTGGTGAGCGCCATGGGGTCGTCCAGCGACTCCGACGGGTCGACGACCCGCGCCGCGAAGGCCAGCACCCGCAACCCGTCCGAGGCCAGCTTCTCGTTGGCGGCCACGAGCTCCGTCCGTACCTCATCAATCGGCTGTTGCGGCCCCACCGCCTTGCCGGCCCGGCTGCAGCGGGCGAGCACGACGTCGGGCGCGCCCTTGACCAGCTCGATGATCTGCGAGACGCCGTCGAGCTCCACGCGGTGGAAGGTGGCCATGAACTTGTAGTCGGAGTCGAACGGCACCTCGGCCAGCCGGGGATAGGCGTGCCGGGTCTGCTCGGCGTCGACGCCGAGCTTGGCCGCCAGCACCACCAGCGCCGCCTCGGTCGGGTCGCCCACCACGTCGCCCCGGTCGCTGACCGTGGCGTCGCTGTCGAGCGCCAGGCCCAGGGCGAGCCGGGTGAAGTCGGGGACGGGCGCCCCGGCGACCGAGGTGAGCCGCCCGGTCTTCGCGTAACCCTCGCCGGTGACGCCGAACCAGGCGCCGGCCGAGTAGACGGTCGAGACCATCATCTCGTTCATCGTCAGCGTGCCGGTCTTGTCGGTGTTGATGGCGCTCGTCGCGCCCAGCGTCTCCACGTCGGTCAGGTTCTTCACCACGGCCTTGGCCGCGGCCAGCCGCTGGGCGCCCTGCGAGAGCAGCGCCGAGACGAAGGCCGGCATGCCGGTCGGAATGGCCGAGATCGCCATGGCCGTGCCCAGCAACAGCAGGTCGTCGACGTCCATGCCGCGGATCCAGCCGACCACCACGATGAACGCGACGGCGGTCCACGCGATGATCCCCAGCACCCGGGTGAGGGTGTCGAGCTCCTTGCGCAGCGGCGACCGGGTGCGCGTGACGCTGGTCAGCATCGTCGCGATCCGGCCCATCTGGGTGTTCATGCCGGTCGCGGTGACCACCATGGTCGCCGTGCCGCGGGTGACCGAGGTGTTCTGGAACAGCATGTTGGCCTGGTCGCCGAGCCCGACATCGTCCGAGTCGAGGGCGCCGGCGCTCTTGGCGACGGGCGCGCTCTCCCCGGTCAGCGCCGCCTCCTGCGTCTCGCAGGTGGCCGAGCGCAGGATCCGCCCGTCCGCGGGCACCAGGTCGCCCGCCTCGAGCTGCACGATGTCACCGGCCACGACACCGGGCGCGGGCACCAGCGTCACCTCGCCGTCGCGGATCACCCGGGCCTGCGGCACCTGCATCCGCGACAGCGCGTCGACGCTGGCCCGGGCGGCCAGCTCCTGCCGGGCGCCGAGCACGATGTTGAGCAGGATCAGGAAGCCGACGATGAGCGCCGTCGACACCTCGCCGATCAGGACGCTGACCACGATGACGGCCACGAGCATGAGGTTCATCGGGTCGCGCAGCTGTTCCAGCGCCACCGCCAGGATCGAGGGCGGTTTCTCGGCGGCGATCGTGTTGGGCCCGTTACGGGCCAGGCGGCCGGCCGCCTCGGCGCTGGTGAGGCCGCGCTGCTGGTCGCTGTGGACGGCGGCGACCACCTGGTCGGCGCGCTGGTCGTACCAATGGTCGATGGTGCTCGTCATCGCCCTAGGTTGAGCGCCCGCCCACCGCGCCTACCTCATCCGGCGAGGATGAGCCCTCCGTCGTGAAGGTGATGAACGTGTCCGGCGGCCGCGACTCGGGCCGCGCGCCGTCGTTTATCTCCCACTTGTCGCCCACGACCGCGGTGGCCACCCCGGACCAGAAGGCCTCGACACCCGGGTTGTAGCGCTGAAAGCCGATCCGCCACCGCCCCGGGAACCGGCCGACGGTCAAAATCGCGGCGGTACGGCCGACGCCCGTACGGCGAAGGGCCCGGACCACGAAGAAGGCGGTGATCGAGGTGCCGCCTCCCTCGGCCGGGGCCGTCATGACATAGCCGGCGGTGCGGCCGGCGACGGTGATCAGGAAGGCGCGGCGCTCCGGGTCGGCGCCGGTCAGGAAGTGGTCGAGTTGCCGGTCGTTGAAGGTGCCGTCGTCGTTGGGCAGCAGCCCGTACCACTGCGAGAGATCGTGGCGGAACAGCTGACCGAGATTGCTGAGCACGGCCCGGTGCGTACGGTCGACCGGCTTCAACGCGACCGGTTCCGACAACGGCGGATTCATCCGGACAGCGTGCCACGACGCCGGCCCGCTACGGTGGGCGGCGTGTTCCCGCTGCACGAGACCTCCCTGATCACCTCGTGGCGCCTGCTGGCCGAGGCGGACCCGGCGGGCGAAGTGGTGGCCGGCCCGGACGCGGTCACGATGACGCATTCACATCCGGCGTTGTGCAACGCGCTGTTGCGTACGCCGGAGGGCCTGGCCACGATCGAAAAGGTCTTCGCCGAGCGCCCCCACGCGGTGTGGGTGCGGGAGCCGGACCCGGCCCTCGACCGGGCGCTGGAGGCGGCCGGCTACCAGCGTGACGAGCGCACGGTGCCGATGGTGCTCGACCTGAGCACATGGAAGGGGACTCCGGCGGTCGAGGTGGTGCGGGCAGCCCCCGGCGACGTGGCCGAACACAGCGGCGTAGGCGGAGCGATGCTGGCGGAGGTGCGGCACACGTACGGCTACGCCACCGCCGGCTGGGAGTCCTGGGCCATAGCAATGACAACGGACACGGTCACCAACATCTCGTTCGTCACCACCCGCGCCGAGTTCCAGCGCCGAGGCCTGGCACACGCCGTCATGACCCGGGCACTGCACGACGCCCGCACCCGAGGCGAGACCCACGCCACCCTCCAGTCGACCCCGGAGGGCCTACATCTTTACCACCGCCTCGGCTTCCACGACGTCGGCACCTGGCAGGAGTGGGTACGGCCGTAGCCAGCGTTCCGCCGCCCGCTTTCTCCCGCCTTCTCCCTGGCTCGCTTTCCTTCTGGCTCGCTTTCCTGCGCGGGCTGTGGTGTGGCCCGTCTTGTCCCACGCCGGCGGCGGCCTCGGTGCGCCCGACCAGCGGCATCGGCGGGCCTGGCAGCCGCACCTTCGGCTGATCCGCTGGGCGGGCGCCTCGTTCAGACGCCGAACTTGGACTTGGCGGCGGGCGTCACGGGCGTGAAGAAGTTGACCAGGTTGCCGTCGGGGTCGCGGAGCAACAGCGAACGATTGCCCCAGGGCATCGTGGTGGGCGGGGCGACGATCGTGGCGTCGGCAAGCTTTTCGTGGGTGGCGTCCACGTCAGCGACCAGGAACTCGATGATGACGGAGCGGTTGTCGGCGGCGTGGGCGGAGCCGGGGGAGAACAGCGGGACGGTGCGCTCACTGCCGATGGCCAGGGTGGCGCCCGCAGTGGCGATCTCGGCGAAGTCCGGGGTCGACCACGTGGCGGTGGCACCGGTGGCCCGCTCATAGAAGGCGACCAGCCGGTTGATGTCGGCGGTGATGATGCGCAGTGACGTGAGGTTCATGGCAGCGACGCTAGAACTGATACCGGACAGGTTCCGCCCGGTATAGTCACTCATGTGGCGCGGCCGACAGCTCAGGTGCTCACACTGCTGGAACTCCTCCAGTCGGGCGGCGTCCGCCGGGCAGCGGAACTGGCCGACCGGCTCGGCGTGGACGAGCGAACCGTCCGGCGCTACGTCACCCACCTCCTCGAACTGGACATTCCGGTCGAGTCGGTGCGCGGCCGGTACGGCGGCTTCCGGCTGGCCCGGGGCTACCGCATGCCCCCGCTCATGTTCAGCGACGACGAGGCCCTGGCCGTGCTGCTCGGCCTGGTGGCGGGCCGCCGAACCGGCCTGATCGCCATGGCCGGCGCCGCCGACGAAACCGCGGCCGCGAAAATCCGGCGAGTGCTGCCGCAGCGCCTCGGAAACCGAGTCGAGAGCGTCCTGGAAACACTCAGCTTCACGGCCACCGAACGCTCACCGGCCACCCCCGACACGACGACCCTCTTGGCGGTAGCCGACGCGGTCCGTCACCGCCGCCCGGTGACGTTCCGCTACACGGCGGGCAACGGCCGCCGAACCGAACGCCTCCTGCATCCTTACGGCTTAGTGTCCCATTCGGGCCGGTGGTACGTACGAGGACCCGACCCGGCGATCGGCGAGGAGCGCACCTTCCGCCTGGACCGAATGACAGACGTCCGCCCGCAGCCCGGCACCTTCGACCAGCCACCCGGCTACAACCCAGCCGAAGAGGTACTGACCGGCCTGGCCCGAGCCGACTACCGCCACCGCGTCCGCCTGCGGATCCAGGCCACCGAGAACCAGATCCGGTCACGCTTCCCCGCCGCACTCGCCATCATCACGACGCCCCCAGAGCCCGGCAATTCCCAACAATCCGAGCACCCCGAACAATCCAGAGCTTCCGCGGAGCCGGTCGAGTCAGGACGGACCGAACAATCCGGGCCACCCAGAAAGTTGAGCCGGCAGCCCGGACAAGCTGGGGAGTTCGGCCGGACTGCGGAGTTGGGCCGGGCGGCGGAGTTGGGCCGGGCTGGGGAGTGGGGCCGGGCTGGGGAGTTGGGCCGGGCTGGGGAGTCCGGTCGCGCTGAGGGGTTGGGCCTGGCTGGGAAGTCTGCGTGGGCTGGGAAGTTGGGCCGGGCTGGGGAGTCCTGGCGGGCCGGGGAGTTTGGGCGGCAGTCCGGGCAGGCTGGGGAGTTTGGTCGGGCTGGGGATTCCGGGCGGGCCGGGGAGTTGGAGCCGGCCGGGCAGTCGGAGCGGACCGGGCAGTCGGGGAGGGCCGGTGAGTCCGAGCAGGCCTGGGAGTCCGAGAAGGCCGAGGACCCCTGGCACGACGTGGAGGTTCGCGCCGAGCAGCTTGACTGGATCGCCCGGGCGCTGGCCGCTTTGGACCGCCCGTTCGTCATCAAGGAGCCCGAGGAACTCCGTACCCTGGTCGTCGACCTGGCCACCAGGCTGGCCCGGCACGCCAACGGCTGAGCCGACCGCCGCTGAGCCGCCGGCTGGGCCGCCGCCCGTTGGACCGTCGGCTGGGCCGACTGTCGTTGGGCTGACCGCCGCTGGGCCGCCGGCTACCGCCGAGCCGTCCGAGCCGGCCCGAGCCGGCCGAGCCGTCCAAGCCGGGCGAGCCGACCGGGTCGTTGCTGGGCGGTGTGGCGGTGATCGCGAGCGGTTGAGCCGTCCGCGCCGTTGTCGAGCGATGTGGCGGCGACCGTCGGTGGCTGAGCCTGGCCGCGTCGTTGCTGGACGTTGTAGCAGTGATCGCTGGCGGCCGAGGACCGTTGCGCTGTTGACGAGGGACGTGGGGGTAGACGGCCCGAGGCTGGGCACGGTAGCGCTGTCGGCGAGGGCGAGGGCGAGGGCGAGGGCGAGGGCGAGGGCGAGGGCGAGGGCGAGGGCGAGGGCGAGGGCGAGGGCGAGGGCGAGGGCGACGGCGACGGCGACGGCGACGGCGACGGCGGCAGGGCGAGAGGAGGGTGAGGGGTGAAGGGCTGGTGGGTCAGGTGACTGCGGCGAGCAGGACCAAGGTGCTGGCGGCGATTTCGAGTAGGCCCACCTGTTTGGGGGTCAGGCTGCGGCCGGGGAGCAGCCAGGCGCGCACGAGCAACAGGGTGAAGACGGCGGTGGGGAGTGGGCCCTGGGTGACGACGGCGGCCAGGGCTGTGGCGTGGAAGATGGCTGAGGCGGTTCGGTAGGACTGGCTGTCGCGTTCGCGGATCATTGTCTTGACGTAGAGGATCGTGCCGGTCAGGTAGAGCAGGACCAGCGTGAACGGGGTCAGGACGGTGCTCGGTGGCGCGCCGGCGACGGTGGCCACCACGAAGACCATCAGGCAGCTCTGCGTGACCGCGGCCAGGTCGTTGAGGAAGGCGCGTTCGCGGCGGCGGTGGGCATACCAGGCGTTGACGGCGACCAGCACCGCGAACACGGGGGCGTAGAGCAGCACCGCGGGGCGCGCCACCACGACCGGTGTGGCCAGGAGCAGCGTGCTCAGCCCGTACAGCTGAAGCTGGCGCACGTAGCGCCGGGGGCGACGTGACTTGATCGCCTGGAAGGCGTAATAGGAGAGCAGGTAGCCGGCCAGCCAGGCGCCCAGCAGCGGCAGGTCGGGCCGGCGGAAGCCGGCGGCGATCACGCCGATGACATAGGGGAGCAGCAGCATCGCCCACGCACCGTGCTGAGGCGGCACGAACTGGCGGACGCTGCGGCGGCGGGTGATGACCGGCGCGGATTCCACGTTTTGGACGCTAGTGGGCGGC
This sequence comes from Actinoplanes sp. NPDC048988, assembly GCF_043197815.1. Classification (NCBI taxonomy): domain Bacteria; kingdom Bacillati; phylum Actinomycetota; class Actinomycetes; order Micromonosporales; family Micromonosporaceae; genus Actinoplanes; species Actinoplanes sp. NPDC048988. Next base: position 384,190 of record NZ_JBICTW010000006.1, read on the forward strand.
GCCCTGGGGGGACCAGGGACTTTGGTCTCTGGTGGGGTAATACCGAAGTATGGGTTGATCATGAGGGAGGTAGTGCTATGAGCGAGCAGGAGAACCTCTGGCTCCGCCAGGTGGCCGCGAATCCGGGGCATTCGCAGTGGTACATCAAGCGGTTTCAGGACATGGCGGAGCGCGGCGTCGACCTGAACGGTGAGGCTCGGATGATCGACGCCATGGTGCCGCGCGGGGCGCGGATCCTGGACGCCGGCTGCGGCACGGGCCGGGTGGGCGGCCACCTGGCCGAGCAGGGGCACGAGGTGGTCGGGGTGGATCTCGACCCGGAACTGATCGCCGCGGCGCGCAAGGACCACCCGGAGGCCACCTGGATGGTCGGTGACCTGGCCGAGTTGCGGCTCGAGGCGACGTTCGACGTCCTGGTCTGCGCCGGGAACGTGATGACCTTCGTGGCGCCCTCGACGCGCCGGACGATCCTCGAGCGGTTCCGCGCGCATCTGGCCGAGGGCGGCCGCGCGGTGGTCGGCTTCGGCGCCGGGCGCGGGTACGAGTTCGCCGAGTTTCGGAGCGACGCGGCGGCGGCCGGTCTGCGCGAGGACCTGTTGCTGAGCACCTGGGATCTGCGCCCGTGGACGCCGGAGGCCGACTTCCTGGTCGCCGTGTTCAATTGACAACTGACTATGCGGAAGGTGAGGTGAGGAGCGACATCCTTCGATGAAGCAGGAGGTTCGATGTCGTTTCGTCCCCGTTGGGCGGCCCTGGCCGCCGCCCTTGTCCTGATTGTCACGCCGATCCCGCGGGCCGCCGAGGCGGCTCCGGCGGGAGACCAGTTGAGCGCGGGGGAGTCGGCGCTCATCCGCTTCCGCCTCCCGGACGAGGCGATGCTGCGGCGCCTCGTCGCCGGTGGTGAGGACCTGGCCGCCCGTCCCCGTACGCAGAACGGCGCCGTCCTGGCCGACATCGTCGTCGACGGCCGGCGGCTGGCCGCGCTGACCGCGCAGGGCGCCGAGCCGCTCCAGGTGATCCAGCGCTCGTCGAGCGGCGCCGCCCGCGCCACCCGGCTCGCCGCGCAGGCCGACACCCTGCACTTCCTGCAGGCCTACTGGTGGACCAGCAACGGCAAGACCTTCCTGCAGACCCAGGTCGCCACCACCGCCACCGACGATCCCGACGTCGAGATCACGGTCACATGGCGTACGGCCGACGGCGCCACCGGATCGTTCCCCCTGGTCCGCTTCGAGGATTCCGGGGAATACCAGTACCACTACGCCCTGCCGCAGCCCATGCCCGCGAAGCCGGTGCAGGTGACCGCGTCCTCGAGCCTCGGCGGCACCTCCCGGGCGATCACCCCGGCGATCTGGCCGGGCGCGACGCCACCCCCGGCGCCGACCGGTTACCAGAAGGACTTCGTCGACGCGTACATGACCCCGGTCGACATCAAGGCCCGCATCAAGCGGCTGGCCCGGCAGTACCCGAAGCTCGTCGACGTCATCAATCTGCCCAACAAGACCCAGGGCTACCGGCGTACGGCGGTCGCGTACCTGGGCGACCCCAACGCCGCCGCCGTGATCGTCGAGTCGGTCGCCTTCGGTGATCAGGGCATGAACGGCGTCCAGGTCCGGACCGTCGATCCGGGAGCCGCCAACCGGCCACTCTCCGCGACCTACAAGGACCGGGTTCTCACCGTACGTCTCGCGACCGACGGCACGGGCAAGACGATCAGCACCACCGACGACGTCGCCGCGTTCATCTCGGCCCGCTATCCGCAGCGGTTCCGGGCCGTGGTCGAGGAGGGCTCGACCGGCCTGCCCATGCCCGTGGCCGGCCCGGCCCGGCTCGACGACGGCCTGCTGGGCACCGAGGTGCCCCAGGGCCCGTGGACCGTCCAGGCGCTCCGCATCGGCAAGACCCGCGACGGCTCGAAGCCCGGTGTGCTCAGTTACAGCCAGGAGCACGCGCGCGAGTGGGCCACCCCGCTCGTGACGCTGGAGTTCGCCGAGCGCCTGCTCGCCAACTACGCCACCGACCCGGAGACCCGGTCCCTGGTGGACGCCACCGACATCTTCATCATCCCGACCGTCAACCCGGACGGCGCCAACTACTCGTTCAACGACTTCAACTTCCAGCGCAAGAACCTGGTCAACCACTGCACCGGCGCCACCCGCGACCCCAAGTACCGCAACTCGTGGGGTGTCGACGTCAACCGCAACTACACCGTCGGCTCCTACTTCGACGGTTACGTGGGCGCCAGCGCCAACTGCCTGTCCGGCACGTACGCGGGCACGGCCGAACTCTCCGAGGCCGAGTCCCGCAACGTGATCGCCCTGGCCAAGGCCCACCCGAACATCAACCTGGCGATGAACGTGCACAGCTACGGCGGCTACTTCATGTGGCCGCCCGGCGCCTACAGGGCGGACGGCCGGGTCACCCTGCCCCGCCCGTCGATCGACGAGTCGAAGTTCTTCCTCGATTCGGCCCGCCGCATCGTCGGCGCCATCGCCACCGAGCGCGGCACTGTCACCTGGCCCTCGTACACGGGCCCGGTCGCCGATGTCCTCTATTCGGCCGCCGGCAACTCGGCCGACCAGCTCTACTACGAGCTGGGCATCGACGCCTGGGACTTCGAGGTCGGCAACGACCGCTGGAACGAGGCCACCCAGCAGTGGGAGGGCGTCGGCTTCCAGCCTCCGTTCGACGAGGCCCACGCCGAGTCCCAGGAGTACGCCGGAGGCCTGCTCGAGCTGGTCCGCGTGGCCCGGGACCGGGCCGCGGCCGGACAGTAGAGGAGTCTCAGAACCAGGCGCTGGCCTCGAGCCGCCCCGTGTTGCCGAGGTCGAGGGGCGCCTGAAGGGTGACGAGCTGGCGTGGCTGTTTCGCCGAGACGGCCACCGCCAGCGACTCCCCGGTGTCCGACCCGCCGCTGATGTTGGTGACGGTGTTGCGCCAGGACAGCACCGATCGGGCCGTCGTGCCCGGCTTCAGCGTGAGACGCCGGGGCGCCGCGGTGTAGTGCGCGCTGCCCTCGACCGAGATCTTGAGCGGGCGGCCGTCCTCGTCGAGCACGACGATGTCCGGCCGCCCCTTCACCTCGTACGGCTCGGTCCCGCAGTTCTGTACCGTCAGCGTCATCTCGCGGTAGCCCATGGCCGACTCCCCGCGGTTCGCCGTGATGATCACTCCGGTCACCGCGCACGCGACCGCCGGCTCGAGCCCTTCCGGGGCGGCGGGACCGGCGGAGGCCGGAACGGCCGGCGGGGCCGTGACGCCGGGCGCGGTCGTCGGGGTGAGCCCGCTGGTGGCCCGCCACGACGCCGTGCACGACGCCAGCAACGGAACGATCAGCAGGAGAGACAACCGGCGTGGCCCGAACACGCCGCCGATCATGCAGCACCCGCGCAACCGCCGCGACTCAGCCCAGCGGAACGAGGCGGGACTGGATGCTGACCGCGGCCGCGCCCCGGGCCCACTCCTCGAACGGCAGCGGCCGGATGGAGAGCGGGCAGTCGGCGGCGGCGCCGAAGGCCTGCCGTTCGAAGCCGGCGCGGATGTGGGGTTCGAAGAGGTCGTACGCGGACAGGCCCTCACCGGAGACGACGATGTGGGCCGGGCCGACCAGGTTGGCCACGGCGGCGATGCCCAGGCCGATCGCCTCGCCGGCGCGGGCGAAGACCGCGGTGACCGTGGGGTCGCCGGCGCGGGCCCGGGCCACGGCGTCGTCGATGCCGCCGGTGCCGGCCGCGGCCACGATGGCGGACGTGCCGGCGATCGCCTCGACGCACCCCCGGCCGCCGCAGTGGCAGTCGGGCCCGGCCGCGTCGACGCTGAGGTGGCCGATCTCGCCGGCCACCCCGTGCGAGCCGGACACCGGGCGGCCGTTGACGACCAGGCCGCAGCCGATGCCCTGGCCGACCGTGACCAGGGCGAACGAGTCGGCGCCGGCGCCCTCGCCGAACCAGTGCTCGGCCGTGGTGAGCGCCTTCACATCGTTCTCGACGGTCACCACCAGGCCGGTGGCGGCGGCCGCGAGCTTGCCCAGCAGCACGTTGTGCCAGCGCAGGAAGGGCGAGTAGCGCACCAGGCCGGACGCCCGGTCGACGTCGCCGGAGACGGCCAGCCCGAGCCGGCGGGTGCGCCCGCGGTAGTCGTCCGGGCCGTCCAGCAGTTCGCCGGTCAGCGCCGTGATCTCGGCCAGCACGTCGTCGACGGCGGCGGACGGCAGCGGCCGGTGGGCCACCGCGCGGATCTTGGCGGTGAGGTCGCAGACGACGCCGATGAGCTCGTCGCCGGTGAGCTTGACACCGACGAAGAACTCCCGATCGGCCCGTACGGTGAGGGGGCTGGCCGGGCGGCCGGCGCCCGGCCCGGTGCGCTCGGTGGCGTCCAGCTCGCTGAGATATCCGGCGTCGATCAGGGGCCGGGCCGACTTGGTGACGGCGGCCGAGGAGAGCCCGAGCTTGCGGGCCAGGCTGACCCGGCTCTGCGGGCCCGAGGTGACCAGGGCGGTCAGGATCGCGGCGGACGCGGGGGACGAGGCGAGCGCGGTGTAGTCGTCAGCCGGGGACATGCTTCGCAAGTCAACCGTACCCACGACCTGAAAGCTAGGAGTATTAATTAACTTCGTCAAGTATTGATTTCGGCGCGCGATCGCTCATACGCTCGGCGCCACGTCACTACGGTGACATCGACGTGTAACCCCGAGGACTCACATGCACATCTCGTACGAAACCGACCAGCGGCTCTGGCTGCTGACCGGCGACACCAGCGCCTATGCCCTCCGGCTGGACGACGGCGACCGCCTGCGGCATGTGCACTGGGGCCCGAGGATCACGCTAGCCGAGGCGGTGGCGCTCGGCCAGGAGATCGCCGACCCGGCCGCCAGCAGCTTCGAGCAGGGCCCGGGCGCGGCCGAGCTCGCCGTCGAGGGCGGCGACCACTTCGGGCCGGTGTCGCTCCAGGTCCGCTTCGCCGACGGCACCCGCGGCGTCGAGTGGCGCTACCTCGGTCACGAGGCCGTCGGCAACCACCTGCGCATCGACCTGGCCGACCGGTACTACCCGCTCGAGGTCTCGCTCCACTACGCCATCCACGACGACGTGATCGAGCGCTGGATCGACGTCGTCAACAAGGGGCCCGAGGCCTTGGACGTGCTCCGGGCCGACTCCGCCGCCTGGCACGTGCCGAACCGGGAGAGCTACCGGCTCAGCCACCTGGTCGGCGCCTGGAACAGCGAGTTCCGCCTCCAGCGGACCGGCCTGCCGACCGCCGAGACCGTGCTCACCAGCCGCCGCGGCACGACCAGCCACCACGCCAACCCGTGGCTGGCGATCGACGACGGCACCGCCGGCGAGGACCACGGCGAGGTGTGGAGCACCGTGCTGGCCTGGAGCGGCAGCTGGCGGGTCAGCCTGCACCGCGACCCCGGCGGCCGCACCGGCTGGACCGGCGGGTTCGGCCACGAGGGCCTGACCTGGACGCTCGAGGCGGGGGAGACCCTGACCACGCCCGTGTTCGCCGGCGTGTGGAGCGGGTCGGGCTTCGGCACGGCGAGCCGCGCCTGGCACGCGTACGTCTCAAGCAAGGTCCTTTCTCATCCCGGAGAGGACCGCCCGGTCCTCTACAACAGCTGGGAGGCGACCGGCTTCGACGTCGACGAGGCGGGCCAGATGGCGCTGGCCGCGAAGGCCGCGAGTCTCGGCGCCGAGCTGTTCGTGATGGACGACGGCTGGTTCGGCGCCCGCCTGAACGACCACGCCGGTCTCGGCGATTGGGAACCGAACCCGCGCCGCTTCCCGAACGGGCTGCGCCCCCTGGCCGACGAGGTGCGCCGGCTGGGCATGCGGTTCGGCATCTGGGTCGAGCCCGAGATGGTCAACCCGGACAGCGACCTCTACCGCGCCCACCCGGACTGGGTGCTGCACCAGCCCAACCGGCGCCGCACCGAGATGCGCAACCAGCTCGTGCTGAACTTCGCCCGCCCCGACGTCGAGCAGTGGGCGCACGCCTGGCTCGACCGGCTCGTGGCCGAGCTCGACCTCGACTTCCTCAAGTGGGACTTCAACCGCGCCTTCACCGAGGCCGGCCCCGACCGGGTGTTCCTCGAGCACACCCGGGCCGTCTACCGGATCATGGACCGGCTGCGGGCCGACCACCCCGGCCTGCGCATCGAGGCCTGCGCCGGCGGCGGCGGCCGGGCCGACCTCGGCATCCTCGGCCGCACCGACCAGATCTGGACCTCCGACAACACCGACGCGGTCGACCGGATCGCCATCCAGAACGGCTTCAGCCAGTACTTCCCGGCCCAGGTCATGAGCGCCTGGGTCACCGACAGCCCGAACGTCACCACCGGGCGGACCACGCCGCTGCGCTTCCGCTTCCACGTGGCGATGGCCGGCGTGCTCGGCCTCGGCGGCGACCTGACCACGTGGAGCCCGGACGAGCTCAAGGAAGCGGCCGAGCACGTGGCCGCGTACAAGCGGATCCGGCCCGTCGTGCAGCACGGCACCGCGTACCGGCTCACCGGCGCCGGCACGCTGACCGGCGTCCAGTTCACGCACGGCGACGAGCACGTGATCCTCGCCTGGTGCCCGACGAGGTCGTACGGCTACCCGCCCGGCCCGCTCCCGCTGCCCGCCGTCCTGCCCGGCGCCGACTACCTCGACCTCGACACCGGCGTCACCCACTCCGGCGCCGTCCTGCGCCGGCGCGGGCTTCCCCTCGACCTGCCGTCCGGCGACCACGCGAGCACGCTCGTCCGGCTGCGGCGCCTGCCCTGACCCCCTGAAAGCGAGACCGTCCCGATGGCACACTTCGACCTCTCACCCGACCAGCTCGCGGTCTACGACCCGGACGTCGCGCAGCCGGCCGACTTCGACGAGTTCTGGAAACAGACCCTGACCGACTCGCCGGTCGGGGAGGCCACCTTCACCCCGTACGACGCCCTGCTGCCGGGCGTGACGATCTACGACGTCCGCTTCCCCGGCTACGGCGGCCAGCCGGTCGCGGGCTGGTTCCTGGTGCCGGCCGGCGCCTCCGGGCCGGTGCCCTGCGTCGTGCAATTCATCGGGTACGGCGGTGGGCGCGGCCTGCCGCACGAGTGGCTGCTCTACCCGGCCGCGGGATACGCGGTGTTCGTGATGGACTCCCGCGGCCAGGGCGACGGCGACACCCCCGACCTGCCCGGCGTCGGCCCCGCCCACAAGGGGCTGCTCACCCGGGGCGTGCTCGACCCGGCCGACTACTACTACCGGCGCCTGTTCACCGACGCCGTCCGGGCGGTCGACGCGGTCCGGTCCCGCCCCGAGGTCGACCCGTCGAGGATCGTGGCGGCCGGGGCCAGCCAGGGCGGCGGCATCGCCCAGGCCGTGTCCGGGCTGCGCTCCGACCTGGCCGGTGCGATCATCGACGTCCCGTTCCTGACCCACTTCCGGCGGGCCACCGAGATCACCGACGCCTACCCGTACCGGGAGCTGCCGGACCTGCTGGCCTCGAACCGCGACTTTCTGGACCGGGTCTTCCACACGTTGTCCTACTTCGACGGTGTGAACTTCGCGGCCCGCGGCACGGCGCCCGCCCTCTACGCCGTCGGGCTGATGGACGCCATCTGCCCGCCCTCGACGGTGTACGCGGCCTACAACCGTTACGGCGGCCCCAAAGAGATCCGCGTCTGGCCCTACAACGGCCACGAGGGCGGCGGCAGCGTCCAGCAGGCCATCAACGTGCGCTGGCTACACGACCTGCTCTGACCGGCCGATCGGTGGCGGCGGAGCGGGCTCACCGGCCGCGCTCCGCCGCAACGCCGTCGCCGTCTCGTAGTCGACCTCGGCCCGCAACACCGGCCGGCCGTCGACGAGCAACGGAAAACGTTGCGGGCGCACGCCGACGTAGGCGAGCGGCTGCGGCACCCGGACGCCGTTCTCCAGCGTGACGGCGCCGGTGTGCAGCGCCTGGAGCGCGTAGACGCCCGCGTGCCGCCCCTCGACGGCGTCGAGCACGGCCAGCTGAGCCGGGACCACCATCGTGACGACCGCGGTCTCCCGGTGACCGGGCATCGCGGTCACGTCGACGGCGTCCGGCCGGCCCGGGTCCGGCCCGCGCACCAGACCGAGGCCAGCCCGGTCATCTCGCAGGCCAGGCTCACCACCGGCAGCGGCGTGCCGGTCAGCATCACCTTGCCGGGGCACGCGTTGGCCCCGTAACTCAGCAACGGCACCCGGTCCGCGAGCGGTGCCGCGTCATGGCGTACCAGCCAAGCGTCCAGACACTCCGCGCCCTGAACCGACCAGCCGCTCGGCATCGCGCCGTCCGGCCCGACCGGCAGGCACATGCCGTCCGCGTCGACCAGCCACGATCCGTCCGGGCGTTCGCCGGGGTAGGGGTCGACGAGAAAGTCCGCGGCCGGTCGCATCATGCCGCAAGTTACCATCGGGCCATGTCGCTGGCCGCCGAGGACGTCGCACGCTTCGAGTCGTCGCGCCCGCGGCTGCAGGCGATCGCCTACCGGATGCTGGGGTCGGCGAGTGAGGCCGAGGACGCCGTACAGGAAACGTTCTTGAAGTGGCAGGGGGTTGACCCGCGGCGCGTCGACGTGCCCGAGGCGTGGCTGACCAAGGTGCTCACCAACCTGTGCCTCAACCAGCTGGCCTCGGCCCGGGCGCGGCGGGAGACGTACGTGGGCCAATGGCTTCCCGAGCCGCTGCTGGCCGGCGATCCCATGCTGGGACCGGCCGACAGCGCGGAACAGAGAGAGTCGGTGTCGTACGCCGTTCTGGTGCTCCTGGAACGCCTCAGCCCCAACGAGCGGGCCGTCTACGTGCTGCGCGAGGCCTTCGCCTATTCGCACGCCGAGATCGCCGGGATCCTCGACATCAGCGAGGCGGCCAGCCAGCAGATCTTCCACCGGGCCCGCGGGCACGTCACCGAGGGCCGCGCCCGCCGCGAGGTCGACGAGACCACCGCCAGACGCATCGTCGAGGAGTTCCTGACCGCGGCCACCAGCGGCCGCACCGACCTGCTGGTGCGGCTGCTCACCGGCGACGCGACGGGTGTCGGCGACGGCGGCGGCAAGGTTCCGGCCCGCTCCAAGCCGTTCGTGGGGGCCGAGGCGGTCGCCAAGTTCTTCCGCGGCCTGTTCCGGCCCAGCGGCTCCAAGCGGGCCCTGGTCGGTGGCACACCCGAGATCTACGCGTCGACCGCGAACGGCGACCCGGCGGTGGTCGCGGTGCTCGACGGGCGGGTCGTCGGCGTGCTCTGCCTCGAGATCACCGCCGACGGCGTCGCCGCGCTCCGCGCCCAGGGCAACCCCGACAAGCTCGTCCGGGCCACCGAGCGCTGGGCCGCCACCGGCCACGGCGAGCCCCTGTTCGTCGCCTTCACCTAGGAAGTGATCCGCTTCACATCGTCACCTGTCAGGAAACCGCGGGCCGCCCGGTTCAAGAGGCGAACCCGCGCAGAACAGGAGCGACGCCATGCAGCACCGCATCATCGTCCTCGGAGCCGGATACGCCGGCGCCATCACCGCCGGCCGGCTGGCCAAGCGCCTCCGCCGCGAGGACGTCGCCATCACCCTGGTGAACGCCTCGCCCGACTTCGTGGAACGCGTCCGCAACCACCAGATCGCGGCCGGCGCTTCGTTGAAGCCGCGCCCGCTCACGGCGATGTTCGCGAACACCGGCGTCTGTCTGCGGATCGCCTCGGTCACCGCCGTCGACGTCGCCCGCAAGACCGTCTCTCTCAGCGACGGCGAGCTTTCCTACGACACTTTGGTGTACGCCCTGGGCAGCACCTCCAGCGGAACACCCGAGCACGCGTACGAGCTGGCCGGCCGGCCCGGCGCGCAACGGCTCCGTGAGCGTCTGGCCGCCCTGTCCCGCAACGAGACCGTGCTCGTCGTCGGCGGCGGCCTCACCGGCATCGAGGCGGTCACCGAGATCGCCGAGGCCCGCCCCGACCTCGACGTGTCCCTGGCCACCCGGGGCGAACTGGGCGACTGGCTGTCGGAGAAGGGCCGCGCCCACCTGCGCAAGGTGACGAACCGCCTCGGCATCGCGGTGCACGAGAACACGACTGTCTCCCACGTGGCGGAGGACCACGTCGCCGTGGCTGACGGCCGTTCGCTGCCGGCCGCGGTCACCGTGTGGACGGGCGGCTTCGCGGTCCACCCGATCGCCGCGGCCACCACCCTGGAAACCGACGCGGAGGGCCGGATCGTCGTCGACGGCACGATGCGCTCGGTCTCACACCCCGACGTCTACGCGGTCGGCGACGCCGCCCTGGCCACCGGCGCCGGCGGCAAGCCGATGCGGATGGCCTGCGCCTCCGGCGTCCCCCAGGCGTGGCAGGCGGCCGACTCGATAGCCGCCCGCCTGACCGGGGGCAAACTGCCGCACGCCCCGCTGCGGTACTTCAACCAGTGCGTCTCCCTGGGCCGAAGCGACGGCCTCATCCAGTTCGTCACCGCCGACGACATCGCCCGCCCCGGCGTCATGACCGGCCGGGCGGCGGCGCTCTACAAGGAACTGGTCTGCAAGGGCGCGTTCTGGGGCGTCGCCCACCCCACGCTCGGCCTCCCGGTCCGCCGCCGGTCCGCCACGAGCACGCTCCACGCTGGACTGGCACGATAGGCCCATGACCCACGTGGAGATCAACGGTGCACCGCCGTCCCTGGACGCGGTGCACCGGGCCGCCACCTGGAACTACGGCCACTTCTCGTCGATGCAGGTCCGCAACCGCGCCGTGGCCGGCCTGAACCTCCACCTGCGGCGCCTGCGCGCGGCCTCGGCGGTCCTGTTCCCCGGCACCACGCCACCGGCCGACGAGACAGTCGTGAAGCTGATCGGTCACGCCCTCGGCCACCGGCCGGACGCGTCGGTACGGGTCACGGTCCTTCCCGGTCCCGACGTGATGGTGTCGGTCTCGGACCCGGTCCCCGACACCCCACGCCCACCGCTGCGCGTCCGCACGGTCGTCTACGAGCGCGAGCTGCCCACCCTGAAACACGTGGCGACGATGGGCCTGACATACCACTACCGCGAGGCCCAGCGCGCCGGCTTCGACGACGCCCTCTTCCTGGGCGCGGACGGAGCGGTACGCGAGGGCTCGGTCTGGAACGCCGTCTTCTGGGACGGAGACCGCGTGATCTGGCCCGAAGCCCCCATGCTGCCCGGCATCACCATGCAGCTGCTCCGGCAGGGCCTGGAAAAGCTCGGCGTCCCCACAGCTCAGCGGCGGATCACGTCACTGAACGGCCTGCGAGCGGCCGCCGCCGCGAACTCCCACTGCCCGGCCCAGCCACTGGCAAGCATCGACGATGTGGATCTACCCGAGCACCCGGCTTTGACCGCCCTGCTGCAGCAGGCGTGGCGAGCGGTGCCGTGGGACCACCTTGTCTACGGATGATCCGCTGGATTGCCCAAACTGGCCCGCTCCTCCGCCCGGGTGGGTGCCGCCGCAAGGCTGGACACCGGAACCGTCGTGATGACCGAGGAGACCGCGCTGCTGCAGGAGGCGGGCGTCTACCGGTACCGGCATCCGCTCACCGACGCGGTCGCCTATCAGGCCGAGCTGTATCGCCTGCAAGATCGCGTCAAAGTCATGGCGAAGGCCGACGGGGGAGCGGTCCTCTCCGCCTCCGGGTGGACGGTGAACGGGTCGGCGTCGCAGGGACGCACCATGATCCGTGACTACTCGAAGTTGATGCTGCGCGCTTACAACGCGGAGGCGGACAACCTCGTACGCGGCCTGAAGCCCTACAAGCTGGATTCCGCCGTCGAGCGGCTCGACAAGGTGGCCGCGACCATCGCCCGGCTGGGCAAGACGATGAACATCCGCATCGCGGACGTGTACCACCAGCTCCGAGTGCAGGAGCTGACCCTGACCGCCGACTATCTGCAGAGGGTCGCCGAGGAGAAGGAGCGCGAACTTGAGGAGAAGGCCCGGCTGCGCGAGGAGCGGCGGGTCCAGCAGGAGATCGAACGCGAGCGCGCGCGGCTCGACAAGGAGCGTCAGCAAACGCGTCGGTGCCGTTCAACTTCGACGTGCACGCGTTGTTCTTCTCCGAGAACGCGTCCGGCATCGAGGCGCAGATGCACGCGAGGCTGGCCGACCGCCGGGTCAACCTGGTCAATCAGCGGCGTGAGTTCTTCTATGCGACGCCGGCCGAGGCCAAGGCGCACCTCATGGAATTGACCGGCAACCTACTGCAGTACGACGAGGTTCCCGAAGCACTTGAGTACCGCCAGAGCCTGACGCAGAGCGGAACTTAGCCCTCAACGCGGGCCGGGTGGCTCGGTTCACGTGGGGAAGCGCTCGTCACTTTCGGGATCCTTCCGGGGCCGTACGGGAGAAGTATGGGGCTCAGCCTTGGAAGGAGAAACGTGATGACGCCTCTCGGTGCGGTGATTCGGGGACTGGTGGCCGGCGCGGTCGGCACGCTCGCCATGGACTCGCTCTGGTATCTGCGGTATCGGCGCGGTGGTGGCAAGGACGGCTTCAAGACCTGGGAGTTCTCCTCGAGCGTCAAGTCGTGGGAGGACGCCCCCGCGCCCGCGCAGGTGGGGCGGCGGCTGTTCGAGGGGCTTTTCCAGCGCAAGCTGGACGACCGCTACGCCGCCATCGTCAACAACGTCACCCATTGGGGGTACGGGATGGGCGCCGGCGCCGTGTACGGCCTGCTCGCCGGATCGTTGCGTCATCCGCGCCCGGCGTACGGGCCGCCGTTCGGCGCCGCGGTCTGGGGCACCGGCTACGCGATTCTGCCCGCCGCCGGTCTTTACAAGCAGATTTGGGAGTACGACCGGAAGACGCTCGCCAAGGATCTGAGCGCTCACCTGGTCTTCGGCACCACCACGGGCACCGTCTTTCGCGCTCTTAAGGATATTTAAGGATCTGGGGCTTGCCGGGACATCGATGGACGGCTTTATTGTTAACCGTCTTGCCAATCCCCCGAAGGCAGGTTCCCCATGAACAAGCGCAAGTTCCTCGCCGTCGCGGTCTCGGCGGCCGTGGCCGGGACGCTGGGCGTCGTCGGCATCACGAACGCCAGCGCGGCCGCGCTCGACCCGTCACTGCCGCCCGGCGGCAACTTCAACCTGTCGGTGTGGCAGCTCCAGTTGCCGACCGGCTCGCCCGGCAAGCCGGACACGATCTCACCGGCGCGGCTCAAGGGCGCGAACGGGTACAGCAACCCCACGTACTTCTGGACCGACAAGAACGACGGGTCGATGACCTTCTGGGCCCCGGAGAAGGGAGTGACCACCCCCAACTCCAAGTACGCGCGTTCGGAGCTGCGTGAGATGAACGCCGACGGTTCGGCCGCCGACTGGCCGCTGGCCGGCAACCACACGCTCAGCGCCCAGCTGCGCATCCCGCAGGTCACCAAGAACGTCGCCGTCGGCCAGGTGCACCTGGGCTCCGGCGGCAGCTCGACCAAGCCGCTGCTGGAGCTGTACTACCGGCCCAACGGCGACATCTACATCGGCACCGAGAACTCACCGGCCGGCGGGCAGACCCTGCACAAGGTCGGCAACGTCGCCTTGGGCGTGAAGTGGACGTACGTCATCAACGTGAGCGGCAACAAGATCAACCTCACGGTGAACGGGTCGAAGACCAGCTATGCGATCCCGTCGTCGTTCAACCCGTACAAGCAGTACTTCAAGGCCGGCTCGTACAACCAGTCGTCCTCGGAGAGCACCAGCAACGGCGCCAAGGTCAAGTTTTACAGCCTGACCGTCAGCCACAGCTGAACTCAGGCGCCGGACCGCCGCTTGTCGGCCTCCACGTCAGCCTCGCCGACCGCTACCCCGTCCGAGTCACGGGTGGCGCCGGCGAGGTCGGCGTCCGCCCCCGAGCGGGCCGCGTCGGCCTCGGCGTCCGAGGCGCCGACCAGCGCGCCGTCCGCGCCGGGTCCACTGCTTTCGACATCGTCTTTCGTACGCTCGGCGGCCAGCCCGGCCGCGACGGGAAGTCCGGGTACCTGAGGATTCGTCATGTCCGGCGAGTACCCGCAATCGTCAGACTTGAACGCGCAGCGCCGCCCGGACCACCTTGCCGCCCGTCATCGGCAGCGTGCCCCAGCGCAGCGCCGCCGCGTTCACCACCAGCAGCCCGCGGGGCGCGGCCGGGTCGAGCGACCCGCTCGGCGGCAGCACGGGCAGGGCGCTGCTGCCGTCGCGCACGGCCACGATCAGGTAGCGCCGGCCCCGGGTCAACCGCAGGTCGATCATCGTGTTCGCGTGCGTGACCGCGTTCGTCACCAGCTCGCCCGTGATCAGGCCGGCCGGGCCGGTCAGGTGGTCGAGCCCCCACCGCAGGCACGCCTCGGTGGCCAGGTCGCGCGCGTGCCGGGCGGCGCCGGAGACCGGCAGCAGCATCTCGCTGATCGACGTGACGCGCCGCCGGGGCTCTATCGCCAGGGCTTCCTCGACCGTGTCGACCACCGCCACCCGGCCCTGGCCCGCGCGCAGGAGCCGGGCCGTGCCCGGGTCGGGCGCGACGATCAGCACGCCCGGACGGGCCGCGAATCACCTGGAGGACGGAACGGGTTCCCCCGTCGTGCGCTTCCCCCTGCCCGGGATGACGCCAGGGTCGGGGCGACGGAGCCGGCGGCCGCCCTCAGGAACAGTGGCGGGTGACCGGGGTCAGCCACTGTTTCAAGGTCGGGCCGAGGGTGGTGGTCACGTCCTTCTCGGTTTTGATGCCGGCGAAGAAGGCCGCGTCGGTGGACTTGGCGCGCAGCTGGTCGGCCGTCTTCTTGCCGTCGGCGCGCAGGGCCGCGTCCTGGCTCGCGCGGGTGGCGTCGTCGACGGCGGTGGCGAACGCGGCCAGCGACTCCTGTGCGCGCTTCCGCGCGTCCGGGGTGCCCTGGCCGACCAGCGTGGTGAGCGATTCGGCGAACGGGGCCATGCGTTCCCCGTAGGCCTGGCCGAGCGCGTCGCAGGTCGACTTGAGGGCGACCGGCACGCTCGGCGGCGCCGAGGCGGCCGGCGCCGGTTGGGCGGCCATGCCGCATCCGCCGGCGGCCGTGGCGGCCAGCAGGACAGCTGTCAGACCCAGAACGCCGCGCATGCGACACCTCCGAAACCGTGACGTCTGGGAGCGCTCCCACTCCCTAACTGCGTGACGATACGTCAGGAAGTGAGGCGTGTCGATGGCCGTACGCGAAGTAGACGATCAGGCCGACCACGAGCCAGGCCAGGAAGCGCAGCCACGTCTCGACCGACAGGTTGGTCATCAGGTAGAGGCAGGCCAGCGCCGACAGCACGGGGATCACCGGGGACAGCGGCACGCGGAACGGGCGGGTGAGCCGCGGGCGGGTGCGGCGCAGCACCGGCACGGCCAGCGACACGGTGACGAAGGCGAACAGCGTCCCGATGCTGACCAGGTTGGCCAGCGAGGACAGCGGCACGAAGCCGGCGAGCAGGGCGATACCGATCGTCACGCCGACCGTGATCCGGTACGGCGTACCCCAATGGGGGTGGATCCGGCCGACCGCCGGCGGCAGCAACCGATCACGGGACATGGCGAAACCGATCCGCCCGATCGCCACGATGTCGACCAGGATCACGCTGGTCAGGCCGGCCACCGCCGCGATCGACACCAGGTGGGCGGCCCAGCCCGCGCCCACGCTCTCGAACGCCGAGGCGATCGGCGCGCCCGGATCGATCTGCCGGTAGTCGACCATGCCGACCACCACGAACGAGACCGCCACGTACAGGACCGCCGACACCCCGAGCGTTCCGAACAACCCCAGAGGCAGGTCGCGGCTGGGCTTGCGGGTCTCCTCGCCCAGGTTGGCCACGGCCTCGAAGCCGGTGTACGCGAAGAAGACCACCGCCGCCGCGGTCAGCACCCCGGTGATCCCGAACGCCGACGGCTCGATCCCGAACAGCAGCTGCGACAGCGGCTGGGTCAGCCCGGACGCGCCCTCATCGGCGGGCTGGGCCGGCGGCACGAACGGGGTCAGGTGGGCCGCCTTCAGGAAGAACAGCCCGGCCACCACGACGAAGACGCAGATGCCGACCTTCACCAGCACCAGCGCGTTGGTCACCCGCGACGACTGCTGGATGCCGGCCGTGGCCACCGCGCCCAGCAGCAGCGTGATCACGATGGCGCCCACGTTGACCACGCTGTCCTCGCCGAACAGGCTCGGCGGCAGGTCGAGCAGCGACGCCAGATAGCCGGACCAGCCGCGGGCCACCACGGCCGCGCCGAGCGCGAACTCGAGCACCAGATCCCATCCGATGATCCAGGCGAAGATCTCACCCATGGTGGCGTACGCGTACGTGTAGGCACTGCCGGCCGTCGGCACCGAGGACGCCAGCTCCGCGTAGCAGAGCGCGGCCAGCAGGCTGGCCACCCCGGCCAGCACGAACGACACGGTGACGGCCGGTCCGGCGTGATCGCGCGCCTCGACCCCGGTCAGCGTGAAGATCCCGGTACCGATGACGATCCCGATGCCGAAGCCCATCAGGCTGAACGGCCCGAGCCGCCGCCGTAACTCGCCGCCGCGCGCCAGAACGTCCTCGACGGCTTTCGTCCGCAACATCGACATGATGCCGACGTCTACCCAGGGACCCCAGGATTAATCGGCGGGCGCCCGCGTGTTGAACCGGGGGTGACTCTCCGTTTCGCGATTCTGGGCGACTCCATCGCGTACGGCCAGGGCGCCGCCACCGGCCGGGACACGGCCGCGGCCCGCCTCTCGGCCGACCTGACCGCCCACGGCGTACCCAATGAGCCCCGCGTCTTCGCCGTACCCGGCGCGCAGAGCCGCGACCTGCCGGCCCAGGCCCGCCGGGCCGTGACCTGGCGGCCCGACGTCGTCCTGATCATCATCGGCGCCAACGACCTGACCCGTTTCGTGCCGCCCGCGCAGGCGGTGGCCCACCTGACGGCGGCCGTCCGCTCCCTGCGTACGGCCGGCGCCGAAGTGGTCGTCGCCCCCGCCCCCGACCTCAGCGTCGTGCCGTGGGTGCCCCCACAGATGCGCGCCCTGGTCCGGGCCGGCAGCCAGGCCCTGCACGACGCGCAGACCGAGGCCGTGCTGGCCGAGGGCGCGCACGTGGCCGACATCGGCATGACCTCCGCCGCCGGCTTCGCCGTCGACCCGGGCCTGTTCAGCGCCGACCGCTTCCACCCCTCCAGCGCCGGCTACGCCGTGATCGCGGCCGCCCTGGCCCCGGCGATCCGCCACGCGGCGAGCGTCGCCGCCGGGTGAGAATGCGGGTATGCGGCTGAGTGTGCGCGGCGAGACCGCCCTGATTTTCGACGACGGTTCGCCGGTGCGGGCCGCCTCGGCGGTCGCGCCGTTCGGCGACGGCTGGTTGATCGCGCAGGACGACGCCACCCACGCCGCCTGGCGCCGTCCCGGCTCGATCGTCCCGGTCCGGGTGCTCGACCAGGTGGAGGGCCTCGACGTCTTCAGTTCGGCGGCGGGCACCAAGCACCTCAAACCCGACTTCGAGGCCGCCTTCGGAGTGGGGGAGGGCGTGCTGCTTCTCGGCTCGGGCTCGACTCCGGCCCGCATGCGGGCCTCCCTGGTCACCGCCGGCGGCTTCACGGTGACCGACCTCAGCCCGCTCTACCACCGGCTGGCCGCCGCGTTCGGCGTCCCGCTGGAGCACCTCAACCTGGAGGGCGCCTGCGCGGCCGGTGACCGGATGCGCTGGTTCCATCGCGGGGCCACGACGTTCTGCGCGGACGTCGACCTGGTGGGCGGCCTCCCGGCCGAGATCGCCGGCGTACGCCGGTACGACCTCGGGCACGTCGGCGGTGTTCCCCTCGCCGTCACCGACGCGGTCGCGCTCGACGACGGGCGCGTGCTGGTCAGCGCCGCCGCCGAGGACACCCCGAACCCGGTCGACGACGGCCCGGTGGTGGGCGCGGCCCTGGCGCTGCTCGACGATCACGGTGTGCTCGACACCGTCGCGCTTCCGGAGCAGACCAAGGTCGAAGGGCTGGCTGTACGCGCGACGACCGCCGGCGGCCTCAGGCTGCTGGCGGTCGTCGACGCGGATGATCCGGTCGTCTCCTCCCGGGAACTGGACCTCGACGTGAGCTGGTGAGGCTCAGTCGCGGCCCGGGAAGCGCTGCGTGATCTCCTGCAGGAGCCACACGTTGCCGTCCGGGTCGCTGAACTCGGCGTAGCTGCCGTACGACTTGCGGTCGGGCTCGGGGCCGGCCACGCGGCCGCTGGTGTCCAGGCCGCGCAGGCCGTGCCAGACCTCGCCGACCTCGGCGCCCAGCGACTGAAGCTCCTTACGGGCGGCCTCGATGTCATCGACGATGAGCATGTTGTCGCGGGCCGAGCCGGGCTCCTGCGCGCTCAGGCCGGTGCCGAACTGGATCGACGCGGGCGACCCGGGCGGGGTGAACTGCACGACGCGCAGGTGGTCGCTGATCGGGAAGTCGGCGTCGAGACGCCAGCCGAGGCCCTGGTAGAAGGCCTTGGCCCGGTCGACGTCGCTGACCGGGATCACGGTGACCTCGAAACGGAAATTCATGGCGGACCTCCATCGGATTGGTGACACCAGACTGGCTCCACCACCGCACCCGGCGAGCCAGTGATAGTCCCTGGTCCGTTTGTTCCCGTGCCTGGGCCGGACCCTGGCGCGCCGACAATCGAGGCATGAGCAGTGTCCCGATCGCCGCGCACGCCCTGTTGTCCGACTGCCATTCGGCCGCCCTGGTCACCGACGCCGGCTCGGTCGACTGGCTGTGTTTCCCGCGCTTCGACAGCCCCTCGGTCTTCGGCCGCCTGTTGGATGAAACCGCAGGTCACTGGTCTTTGACACCCGTCGCGCAGTACGAGTCGAGCCGGCGCTACCTGGACGACTCGCTGGTCCTGGAGACCGAGTTCCGCACGGCCACCGGGGTGGTCCGGGTCACCGAGGCCCTGGCCATGGGTGACGGCAACCGCGGACACGAGCTGGGCCGAGGATCGCCCCATCTGCTCATCCGGTCCGTCACCGGAGTCTCGGGCGAGGTCACGCTCGCCATGACCTACCGGCCGCGCCCCGAGTACGGGCTCCTGCAACCCCTGCTGGGGTACGCCGAGGGTGGCGTCACCGCGCGCGGCGGCGCCGAATGGCTGGTGCTGACCACGCCCGTACGGCCGGAACTGAACGAATCGACGGCAACCGCGAGCGTCTCGCTCAGCGCGGGGCAGACCCTGGTCTTCGCCCTGCACCGGTCGACGCTGGAGGAGACGCCGGCGCACGTGTGGCCGCAGGCGGAACTGACCCGGCGGCTGGCCGACACCGTCGAGGCGTGGCGGTCCTGGTCGGCGATCCACCAGACGTACGACGGGCCGTGGCGTGACCTGGTGCGGCACAGCGGCCGGGTGCTGCAGGCCCTCACCTACCGGCCGAGCGGAGCGATCGTGGCCGCCGCGACCACGTCGCTGCCCGAGGCCCCCGGCGGCGGGCGCAACTGGGACTACCGCTATTCGTGGGTGCGCGATGCCAGCTTCACCATGGAGGCGCTGTGGGTGGCCGCCTGCCCCGACGAGGCCGGCGACTTCTTCGCCTTCATGACCACGGCCGCGGCCGGCGCCCCGATGCCGTTGCAGATCATGTTCGGCGTCGGCGGCGAACACGACCTGACCGAACGCACCCTCGGCCATCTGCGCGGATGGCGCGACAGCCGGCCCGTGCGGGTCGGCAACGGCGCCTGGGAGCAGCAGCAGATCGACGTCTACGGTGAGCTGCTGGGCGCCGCGCTGAAGCTGAAGGGCCAGATCACCGAGATCGACGAGGACGTGCGCCGCTTCCTGATCACGCTGGCCGACACGGCCGCGGCCCGCTGGCGCGAGCCGGATCAAGGGATCTGGGAGGTACGCGGTCAGCCGCGCCACTTCGTCTACTCGAAGGTGATGTGCTGGGTCGCCCTCGATCGCGCCCTTCGTCTCTTCGACGACCCGGGCCACTGGCGGGATGCTCGCGACGAGATCCACGCGACCGTCCTCCGGGAGGGCTGGTCGGCGGCGACCGGCGCCTTCACCCAGTCCTTCGGATCGGACGATCTCGACGCCTCGCTGCTCATGCTGCCGATCGTCGGCTTCCTGCCGGCCACCGACCCGCGCGTACGCGCCACCGTCGACGCCGTCGCCGAGAACCTCGCCGACCCGCGCGGCCTGATCTACCGTTATCGGGGCGCCGACGGCCTCGACGGCGGCGAGGGCACCTTCCTGCTCTGCACCTTCTGGCTGGCGCAGGCCCTGGCCCTGGCCGGCGAGCAGGAACGGGCACGCGAGGTGTTCGAACGGGCAGCCGCCCACCGCAACGATGTGGATCTTCTGGCCGAGGAGGTGGACCCCGGCACCGGTGATCTGCTCGGGAACTTTCCGCAGGCCTTCAGCCACATCGGCCTGGTCAACGCCGCGTGGGCGATCACCGAGGCGGCCCGGGACCACCCGGGACCCCCTGGTGGGGCCGCCCGGTGGTGAGCCAGGGTCTTGCACGGGTTCGGTGAACACCCTGGCCGCGCGAACGTTAGGGACAACGACGCCAACGGCATCTGGGGGGATCGACCGTGGTAATTCACCTTCGCGCGGACCGCAGCAGGAACCCTCTGCGGATCGGCACACATGAGATCGACGTCAACGGCGTCGCGCAGCGCTACCACGTCCGCGGCAGCGGCACGGAGGTCTGCGTGGCCGTCCCGGGCGGCCCGGGACTGTCCTGGGAGTACCTGCGGATGCCGGCGGTCGAGCGGCGCGTCCGGGTCGTCTACGTGGAGCCGCTCGGCACCGGCGCCTCGGGCCGGCTGCCGTCGCATCCGGACGGTTACACCCGGCCCGTGTACGCCGAGGCGCTCGACCGGATCCTCGACCGTCTCGGCCGCGACCGGGTGCACCTGCTCGGCCACTGCCACGGCGGCCTGGTCGCCCAGTACTACGCGCTGCGCCGGCCCGAACGCCTGGCCGGGCTGATCCTGCACATGAGCTCGCCGGTCACCGGAGAGGAACAGGCCACCGAGACCCGTCACCAGCTCGAGCGTTTCGTCCGGCGCAACCAGTGGAACCCGGCCCTGCCGGCCGTGCTCGACGCCCTGCACGCCATCCAGGACGCGGCCGACGACCGCGCGCTGACCGCGGCCACCCGCGACGCGCTGCCCAGCCAGTTCGCGCACTACTGGGCCCGCCGCGACGAACTGGCCGGCCTGCGCCCGAAGATCCGCCGCTCGTACCTGTCGGCGCCGGAGCCGGTCGACGACCGCGCCGACCTGCCCGGCCTGCGGGTGCCGACGCTGGTGACGGCCGGCATGTACGACATCATCGGCGGCACCCGCTGGGCCCGGGAATTGCATTCGCTCATTCCGTACGCCCGTCTGCTGCTCCTGGCCCGCAGCGGCCACCTCGGCCACATCGAGGAACCGGAGCGCTTCGCCGAGGGCGTGCTCGATTTCGTGGCGGCCACCCCGGCGACCGCGGCCCGGGCGGTGGCGGCCTGAGCGCTTTTTTCCGTCTGATGATTCCGGTGGTCCTGAAATCGTTTCGCGTTGCCGATTCGTGCTACGGTCGGCGTCTCATTTCTTCCGTCTGCGGTGGCCGACTGATGCAGCGGTCGCCGCAGACGGGAACCACCATGCTGGAACCCTCCGGAAATCGAGGAAGAAATGATCGTTGCAAGGCAGCTCATCGTCGATGAGCTGCGGCGGCGCGGCCAGGCCAGGCGGGCCGAGTTCGTCGAGGAGCAGTTGCCGGACGAGGTCGACTCCACACGTCACGGCGGTCTGCTGGCCACCCTGCGCATCGACCTGGCCGACTTGGCGGCCGCCGCCGAGCGCCGTACGACGGACTGAAATTGTTTTCTGTGCTAGCGTGGCCCGCGTTGCGGACTTGATTTCCCGTAGGCGTTTTCTTTTCATTCTTTCGCCGGCGTGATCAATTCGGTGACCCTTCGCATCATCCATGCCCGCAGGGAGAAAAGATCATGGCTACCGGCACCGTCAAGTGGTTCAACGGCGACAAGGGCTTCGGCTTCATCACCCAGGACGGCGGCGGCTCCGACGTCTTCGCCCACTTCTCGGCGATCCAGACGTCCGGCTTCCGCAGCCTCGAGGAGAACCAGCGCGTCGAGTTCGACGTCGCCCAGGGCGCCAAGGGCCCCCAGGCGGAGAACATCCGCCCGCTCTGACTTCCGTACGCACGACGGCCGGCCCCGACGGGACCCGGCCGTCGTCGTTTTCCCGGCCCGTTCTCGTCAGGTCCAAGCCTCGGCCGCGGTGACCACCTCGCGCCCGGCGCCGGCGGCCTCCTCGACGGCCAGCGCCAAAGCCTGATCCTGAAGACCCTCGGCCAGCGGGTACGGGGGTGGGCCCTCACCCCGGACCCAGGCGGCCATCGCGTCCAGCAGGGTCGCGGTGGCGATCTCGTCGTCGTTGAAACGGTGACCGGGATAGGGGTTGCGGTAGAGAACCCGATCGCCGCAGAGAATCGTCTCGGTGTCGAAGCCGTTGAGGTCGAGATCGTGCCCGCTCTGGCGGCGGATCAGCGGGGTGCGGGCGATCGTGCGCGGCGCCGGCATGTGAACGATGTCGTCGTCGTGGAGCTCGCCGTGCGTGCCCCGGACCAGCAGCCGCCGGTGGCGCAGCAGATTGCGGGTCTGCCCGCTGGTGAAGTCGTAGACAGCGGAACGACCGTCGCCAAAGTCGACAGTGGCGATCGTGGTGGTGGCCGCCCTAGGCAGCGGATCATCAGTCCACCCGGACCGATCGAGCGGCGCGAGCAGAGGCGCGGTGGTACGCACGGCCCGCACGGTGGCCACCGCGCGTCCCACCCCCAGCATCCCGCGGATGAGGGAAATCGCATGGTGTTGCTGAGTGGAGGAGACGTGCACCTGCGTGGCGGCCCCGATGATGCCCGAACGCACCGCGGCAAGCCGAGCAGCATGCGACGGCATAAGAAGATATTGCTCGGCGACTTGCACCATCCCGGAGTCCCCGACTGCCGCCCACAGCGCCCGCAGCCCCGCCAAGCCGTATTCACCGCCCGCCGCCCCATTTTCGCCGCTCGCCGTCCCCGACGTCCGCAGACCCGGCGGGCCATTTTCGCCGCTCGCCGTCCCGGGTGCTCGCAGAGCCGGCAGGCCCGATTTGCCGCTCCCTGTTTCCGGCGCCCACAGACCGGACAGATCGGATTTGTCGCCCACTGTTTCCGGCTCTGGCGAGCCCGGCGAGCCGGATTCGCTAACCGTCGTCCACGGCTCTCGCCGACTCGTCAAGGCCGAAATATCGGAAAAGTCCTTCGGGGGGAGTCCTGCCGCCAGCGAATGCAGCGCAGTGGCCGAGGATGGCGTGGTGATCGAGGTTGGCGCGGTGAATTGGGGTGCGGGGTTGGCCGGTGGAGTTTCGGCCAGGACCGGGAGATTCAGCGCTATGGCTTCGAGGATGAAGGTGGGGTTCGCGGAAGGCGGGACCGCCGTGACCAGGAAGTCGGGATGGGTCTGGCGTACGCACTCCGCCAGCGACGTGAAGGTGGGCAGCGGCATCGGGCGGGATGTCCGCACGACCGCGCCTACGCATTCGAGGCCCGGCAATGCTTGCGCCAGCCGGTAGTAGGTGGCAGCCCGGAAGCCGAAGCCGGCCAGGACGAAGGAGGTCATAGGGCGGCATCCGGGTGAGGGGCCGTCCGGAAGGCCGGGATGGAGGAGCTCATAGGGTGAGGGGCCGCCTGGAAGGCCGGAGTTGGCGAGGTCATTGGGCGGCGGCCGGGCCGGTGGAGTCGCGGACTATCAGCTGGTGGCCGGTTCGGCGGCGGCGGGGGCGGGCCGCCCGTGGCTTGAGGGCCAGGTCCAGCGCCATTCGGCCCATGTCGGTCATGGGGAGGCGGATCGTGGTCAGGCTCGGGGCCAGGTCGGCCGCCACCGAGACGTCGTCGAAGCCGACCACCGACATGCGGGACGGGACCGGGATGTGGTGTTCCCGCAGGGAGGACAGCACGCCCATGGCCATCGCGTCGTTCAGGGCGATGATCGCCGTGGTCGACGGATGGTCGCGGAGGATCTGTTCGGTCGCCACCCGGCCGCCCTCGCGGATGAAGTCGGTGTGCAGTACCGGCATCGCCGCCGGGTCCAGGCCGTGTGCTCGCATCGCCGCCGCCACCCCGGCCATGCGGTCGGTGACCGTGGTCAGGGCGACCGTGCCGGCCACGACGGCGATGTGGCGGTGGCCCAGGCCGATCAGGTGCTCGCCCAGCGCGAACCCGCCCGCCTCGTTGTCCGGCAGCACCGCGTCGGCGCTCAGGCTGTGCCGGCCGATCACCGCCAGCCGGCCGCCGTCACGCTCGTAACCCTCCAGCACCGAGCGGGACTGCGACTCCACCTGGGGGTCGCTGTATCCGGAGCCGGCCACGATGATGATGCCGACCCGCTGGGCGATGAGGCTGCGGATCTGGCGCAGCTCGTGGGCGGGGTCGCGGCCGGAGTGGCAGATCTGCACGAGCAGGCTCTGTTCGCCGGCCAGCTGGATGACGCCGCCGGCGATCTCGGAGAAGTACGGGTCGTCGACCTGGTGGACGACCAGGCCGACGGTCGAGCTGGCGCCGCCGGCCAGGGTGCGCGCGTACGGATTGGCGACGTACCCCATCTCGAGTGACACCTGCCGGACCCGGTTGGCCACCTCCTCGCTGACGCCGTCGCGCCCGGACAGGGCGCGGGACGCGGTCGCGAGGGAGACGCCCGCTCGTTGCGCGACATCGATGAGGCGAAGCCCGGGGCCTGGTTTCGGCATCGTCAACTCCCCAGCTATTGCCAGTGATCTATGGCACAGGTTAGCGTACGTAAGCGCTTTCGGAAGCGCTTTCGTACTCGGTGCAGAGGAGCGTCCGAGGATGCCGATAAATTCTTTCCGCGCCATGACTACCGCAACCGCCGTGTTCGCCCTGGCCGTGGGAGCGGCCGGATGTTCCGGAGATGATCAAGGAAGCAAGGGCGGCAGCGATCCCATCGTCGTGGGTGTCTCCCTCCCGCTGACCGGCGACTTCTCCGAGCCCGGCAAGGGTGTGCAGGAGGGCTACGAGGCCTGGGCCAAGGTGGTCAACGACAAGGGTGGCCTGCTCGGCCGCCAGGTCGAGCTGAAGATCCTGGACGACCAGTCCAACGCCGACCGGGTCGTCGCCGACTACGAGCAGCTGATCGGCAAGGACCAGGTCGACCTGGTCGTGGGCCCGTTCTCCACCCGCCTGGTGGTGCCCTCGGCCCGCGTCGCCGAGGAGTACGACATGCTTTTCGTCGAGCCCGCCGGCGCCGCCAAGGAGGTCTTCGAGCAGGGCTTCAAAAACCTGTTCTACGCCGCCCCGGCCGTCGCCAACGACCACTACAACCACCTGGCCGAGCACATCCTGGCCCTGCCGCCCGACCAGCGTCCCAAGACAGCCGCCTACGCGGCCATGGACGACCCGTTCGCGCAGGGTACGGCGTACGGCCTCAAGGAAAAGCTCGAAGCCGGCGGCGTCAAGACCGTCGTGAACGAGGTCTACCCGCCGAACACCACCGACTTCAGCGGCATCGCGGCCAAGGTGGCGGCGGCCAAGGCCGACGTGCTCGTGGGCGGCTCGCAGTACCAGGACGGCGTCAACCTGATCGTCGCGCTGCAGCAGCTGGGCTATCAGCCCAAGCTGGCCGCGTTCTCGACGGCTCCGACGAACCCCGAGTTCGCCAAGGCGATCGGCAACAAGACCACCGGTATCCTGTCGCCGACCGGGTACAGCCAGGACGCCCCGTACGAAAGCAACAAGGAGTTCGTCGAGAAGTTCAAGGCGCAGTTCGGCAAGGCGCCCGAGGAGGATCAGGCCAACGGCTACACGACGGGCCAGGTCGTCGCGGCCGCGGTCACCGCCGCCGGCTGCGCCGAGCAGGGCGAGTGTCAGAAGAAGCTGGTCGACTGGCTGCACTCGAACAAGGTGGACACCGTCGTCGGCCCGCTGAGCTGGGACGCCACCGGCAAGCCGCAGGGCGCCCACATGATCCAGCAGTGGGTGGACGGCGACATCAAGATCGTCCTGCCCGCGGACGTCAAGGAGGCCGACTTCGTCTACCCGAAACCGGCCTGGTGACCACGATGCTCCTCTTCCAGAGCATCCTGCTCGGCCTGCTGCTCGGCGGCCTGTACGCCCTGCTCGCCTCCGGGCTGACGCTCTACTTCGGCATCATGCGGGTCGTGATGATCGCCCACTCGGCGTTCCTCATCCTGGCCGCCTATCTGGCCTGGTGGATGCACGACCGGGTCGGCATCGACCCGCTGCTGTCGATGGTGGTCACGGTTCCGCTGTTCTTCGCGGCCGGTGTCGGGCTGCAGCGCCTGCTGCTGACCCGGCTCCGGCCGGCCACCCTCACCATGATGTCGGTGCTGTTGACCTTCGCCATCGCGCTGACCGTCGAGGGCCTGCTCGGCTACGCCTTCACCGGCACGCAGCGCCGGATCCAGCTCGGCTACAGCTCGGCCAGTCTCGAGATCTTCGGGGCCCGGGTCGCGGTGGTCAAGCTGATCGCGTTCGTCCTGGCCGTCGTGGCGCTTTCCGGGCTGTACGTCCTGATGAAGCGCACCCGGTTCGGATGGGCGCTGCGGGCGACCATCCAGCATCGTGACGCGGCCCGGCTGCTGGGCATCGACACCGAGCGGGTGGCCGGCTACGGCTTCGGCATCGGCCTGGCCACCGCGGCGATCGGCGGCACGGCGCTGTCGCTCGACACCACCATCTACCCGTCGCTGCACTGGCACTGGATCGGCCCGCTGATGGCCATCATCGTGGTCGGCGGCCTGGGCAGCGTGCCCGGCGCGGCGGCCGCGGCGATGGTCCTCGGGATGGCGCAGAGCCTGCTGCAGATCCCGATGGGCACGACGTGGGCGCAGACCGTCTTCTACGTGGCCCTGTTCGCGACGCTCGCGTTCCGGCCGCAGGGATTCTTCGGAGGCCGCCTTGCCCAACGCTTCTAAGAAAATTGCCATGGGTACGGCGATAGCGCTGCTCGCCGCCGCGATCCTCGTGTTCCCGAGCGTCGCCCCCAACCCGTACATCCTGTCCTCGGGTGTCCTGGTCCTGAACTACGCGGTTCTGGCCACCTCGTGGAACTTCGTCGGCGGCTTCACCGGCTACATCTCGCTCGGGCACGGCGCCCTGGCCGGTCTCGGCGGGTACGCGACGGCGCTGCTGGTCGTCAAGGCCGGGCTGCCCTCGTTCGCCGCGCTGGCGGTGGCCGCCCTGCTCGTGGCGGCGCTGGCCGTGCCGCTGGGCATGGCCGCCCTGCGGGTCCGCGGCGCCTCGTTCGTCATCGTGTCGATCGCGCTCGTGCTCATCCTGCTGCTGGTCTTCCAGAGCTGGGCGTCGTTCACCGGCGGCTCGCGCGGTCTCGTCGTGCCACGGCCGTTCGACCTGAGCCGGCCGGAACACCACCGGGTCTTCTACTACCTGTTCGCCGGGCTGCTGGCGATCGCGGTGCTGGCCTGGTGGCTGATCGACCGGTCGCGCTTCGGGCTCCGGCTCAAGTCGATCCGCGAGGACGAGGACAAGGCCGAGGCACTGGGTACGCCGACCTTCGCGTACAAACTGATCGTCTTCGTCGTCTCGGCCGGATTCACCGCGCTCGCCGGTGGCCTGTACGCGCTGTGGTTCGGCGATCTCGACCCGGTGTTTCAGTTCTCCATCCTGACCGGCTCCTATCTCGTGCTGATGGCGCTGCTCGGCGGCGTACGCAACCTGTTCGGGCCGGTGGCCGGGGCGATCCTGGTCGGCACCGCTCTCGAATACTTCAAGGTCGAGTACGGCGACACGCCGCTGCACCTGGTCGCCACCGGCATGCTGCTGGGGCTGGTCGTGCTCTTCATGCCCGACGGCGTTCTCCCGGCCATCGGTGATCTCTTCAAGCGGTTCGGCCGTACGAGGAGTTCCTCCATCCGCGAGGTGACAGCAGCCGAACTGGCCGAGCAGCGAAAGGCGGCGGTATGAGTCTCGCGACGCACGAGCTGCGCAAGGCGTTCGGCGGCGTCACCGCGCTCGACGGCGCCACCGTGGAGTTCCACGAGGGCAAGGTCAACGCCCTGATCGGGCCCAACGGCTCGGGCAAGACGACCTACTTCAACTGCGTCACCGGCATGATCAAGCCGGACTCGGGGCGGGTCACCTACCGGGGCCGCGACCTGACCGGAAAGGCGCCGCACCGGATCGCCCGGGCCGGTCTCGGCCGTACCTTCCAGCTGTGCCGCACGTTCCCGCGGATGACCGCCTTGGAGAACGTGCTCGCGGCCGTCCCGCGCGGCGGCCTGCGAAGCGCCGGAAGCCGGGCCGACATCGAGAAGGCCATGAGCTGGCTGACCCGGCTCGGCATCGAGCATCTCGCGGGCAGCGAGGCCCGCGACATGTCCTGGGGCCAGCAGAAGCTTCTCGAACTGGCCGGGGTGCTGATGGCCGAGCCCGAGACGGTCCTGCTCGACGAGCCGGCCGGCGGGGTCAACCCGGCGCTGCTCGACCGGATCGGCACCCTGATCCGCCAGCTGAACGCCGAGGGGCGCACCTTCGTCATCGTCGAGCACAACATGGACCTGGTCATGAGCATCAGCGACCACATTGTGGTCTTCGACCGGGGCCGGCCCATCGCGGAGGGACCGCCCTCGGTCATCCGCTCCGATGAACGCGTGCTGGGGGCGTACCTTGGCGTCTGAATTCGAATTCGAACTGGTCGATGTCCAGGCCGGCTACGGCCGGGCGGCGCCGGTGCTGCGCGGCTTCAGCGTCGCGGTGCCCGCCGGATCGATCGTGTGCCTGGTCGGGCCGAACGGCGCCGGCAAGTCGACGGTGCTGAAGGTGGCCGGCGGTCTGCTCAAGCCCCGCGACGGCCGCGTGATCGTGGCCGGGAAGGACGTGACCGGCGCCGGGCCGCAGCAGATGCTCCGGCACGGAGTGTCGCTGGTCCTGCAGGGACACAGCGTGTTCCGCGAGATGACCGTCGAGGAGAACGTGCTGCTCGGCGCGTACACCCTGCGGGACGCGGGCAAGATCGCTGAACGCGCCGCCTTCGTCAAGGAGATCTTCCCGGTGGTGGCCGACCGCTGGGGATCGCTCGCCGGGCTGCTCTCCGGCGGGCAGCAGAAACAGGTGGAGTTCGCCCGGTCGCTGATGGTGGATCCGAAGGTCGTCCTGCTGGACGAGCCCTCGATGGGACTGGACCCCAAGGCGACCAGCACGGTGTTCGAACAGGTCGTGCGGATGCGCGACGCCGGAACGGCGGTGCTGCTGGTCGAGCAGAACGCCCGGCGCGCGCTGGAGACCGCCGACCTCGGGTGCGTGCTCGATCTCGGGCGCGTGCACATCTCCGGGCCTGCCCGGCAGCTTCTGGCCGATCCACAGCTCGGGGAGCTCTACCTCGGCGGCCGTCCCGCCGAGCCTGTGCCGGATATCTGAAAGGTCGTCCTCTGTGAGACGAACTGGAGGAATCGCTGTCGCTTTGGGAATGGCGCTAGTGGCAGCGGGATCACCTGTAAGCGCGGACGCACCGGGTCCGCATGACGTCCATCCGTCCCTACGCTCCTCAGTAGTGGCTCTCTACGATTTCGATCACCCGGTGCCTGGGGACGCGGCCCTCGAGAAAGATCAAGGCCGTTCCGGTACGGAGATCGAGCTGATCAACGGAGGCGCGGCGCAGCGCGTGCGTGACGCGGCCTACCGCGGCGCCGGCCGGGCGCTGCAGACCCGCCAGATAAGCCCGGCTTCATCGGGAAATGATGACTGGAAGGCCGGGATCTACGCGCAGCCCGGCGTGCGGACGCTGCGAGCCTTCAACGCGGTCGGTGGCACGACCGTCATGGGCTGGTTCAAGCGCTCCATGGACGGCCCGGCGCCGAACACGGTCACGGCCGATCCGGCCGATCTCTACAACGCGATCGGGCTGGCCGGGTTGCTCACCGGCGACTCCGACGGGCACGGCGTCCGGGCCCTGCTGGAACTGATCGACGTGAACGGCACCCTGCGGCTGGTCGCGCTCGGCCGGCGCCTCGACGGCGGCAACTCGCAGACCTTCGCCGCGAACGAGGACTGGAAGACGCTGCTGCCCAAGGACCAGTGGGTGCACCTCGCGGCCACCTTCGACTTCAACGCCGGGACGATGGCGCTGTATCGCGACGGCAAGCCGGTCGAGGGCTTCTACACCCGCACCGACGATCCGTGGCTGGTCGCCGGGCCGGGCCCGCACGTGACGACCGCGAGCGATCCGCGCGGCATCAAGATCGGCGGGAGCTTCCCGCAGAACACGGTCGAGCGCAACCCGTGCGACTGCCGGATGGACGCGCTCGCGTTCCTCGACCGGTCGCTGTCCGCGCGCGAGGTCGCCGCCCAGTACCGCTACTACTTCCGACGGGGCTGACTCATGAGACGTTTCCTTCTGGCGGGCATGCTCGCACTGTCCACATTGCTCGCGGCGCCCTCCGTGGCGCTGGCCGCTCCGGCCGGCGAGCCGATCGACGACCCGATCCCGGTCGAGCCGGTCACCTCGTCGCTCGGGCTCGAACTCACCGAGTACGCGTCGTTCCCGCAGTCGTTCACGGTGCCGCCGCTGACCGACCAGCGGCTCAACCGGGTCGCCCGGATCAACACGATCCTGGAGGTGCCGGACGGCTCCGGCCGCCGCGCCGTCCCCGACCTCAACGGCAACCTCTACCTGGTCGAGAACGGCGTGCCGCACGTCTACCTCGACGTGCGCGCCCAGTTCCCGTCGTTCTTCTCCGGGCGCGGGCTCGGGCAGGGCTTCGGGTACGTGACGTTCCACCCGGACTTCCGCCGCAACGGGCTGTTCTACACGATCCACACCGAGCAGGCCGCGCAGACCACCGCGGTGCCCGACTACCAGCAGCCCAACACGCTCTTCCACGGCGTCATCAACGAGTGGACGGCGACCGACCCGGCCGCCGGCACCTTCGCCGGCACCCACCGGGAGATCCTGCGCATCGGGTTCGCCGGCCAGATCCACGGCATCCAGGAGATCAACTTCAATCCGACCGCGCGCCGGGGCACGGCCGAGTACGGCAAGCTCTACCTCGCGGTCGGCGACGGCGGCCAGGGCTTCCGCAACACCGACCCGCAGAACCTCGCCCTGCCGCACGGCAAGCTGCTGCGGATCGACCCGAGCGGCACCAACGCCCCCAACGGCAAGTACGGCATTCCGGCCGACAACCCCTTCGTGGGGCGCGCGGGGGCGCTCGGGGAGATCTACGCGATCGGCTTCCGTGACCCGCACCGGTTCAGCTGGGACCGGGCCACCGGCCGGATGTACCTCGGGCACATCGGCGAGAAGTCGACCGAGGCGATCTACGAGGTGCGCGCGGGCGACAACATGGGCTGGAGCGAGCGCGAGGGCCGGCTGGTCTTCGACCGCGACGCCACGAACGTCTGCGACCGCCTCTACCCGCTGCCGGCCGACGACGCGAAGTACGGCTACACCTATCCGGTCGCCTCGTACGACCACAACCCGGCGCCCGGCTGGAACTGCACCGACGACGTCGGCGTGGCCGTCGCGGGCGGCTTCGTCTACCGCGGCACCGACATCCCGAAGCTGCGCGGCAAGTACGTCTTCGGCGACCTCGTCGCGGGCACGGTCTTCTACACCGAGGTGAGCGAGATGCGGCGCGGGCAGGCCCCGGCCACCATTCACCGGCTGCACCTGTTCACGCCCCAGGGCCAGTCCGTACGGATGCGGGACCTCTCCTCGCCGGGCGCGCCCGGCGACCCCAACCGCGTCGACCTGCGCTTCGGCACCGACGCCCGGGGTGAGCTCTACATCCTGGCCAAGGCCAACGGCAAGATCTGGAAGGTGACCGACGCCGCGTACTTCGCCGACGAGAAGGCCGGCCACACCCGGGTCACGAACACCGCGGCCGCGGGCAACTGGGCGCCGGTGACGCCGTCGAAGTGGAAGTTCGAGAACGGCCAGGTCATCCTGGCCGAGGCCGGCGAGGCCCGGCCCGGCCCGCGCCGCCCGTTCGAGTACGCGGTGCTCACCAAGGGTCCCGCGTTCTCCAGCGTCGAGGTGACGGCCCAGGTGCGCCTGGACGAACCGGTCGAGATAACGAACCGCGACGTCATCATCGTGTTCGGCTACAAGTCCGACACCGAGTTCTACTACGCCCACCTGTCGACCGACAACACGATCTACCCGCACAACGGCATCTTCAAGGTCGACAACGCCGACCGTGAACGCATCGACTACCAGTGGAACGGCCGCTCGCGGGGCGCCAACCCGGCCATCGTCGACACGGCCTGGCACAACGTCCGCCTCAAGCACGTACCGTCCACCGGCGAGATCGCCGTCTACGTGGACGGCGACTGCGACCCGCTGATGACCGCCCGCGACACCACGTTCGGCTCGGGCCGCGTCGGCTTCGGCTCCTTCGACAACATCGGCCGTACCCGCAACTTCACGGTGGTGGGCACGCCCGCCGCCTGACCGTTTCTCACATGATGCCGACGTGAGCCGGAAGGAACACCGGCGGGCCGGGGGAGACCTCGCCCGCCGGCGGCGGTTCGACGGCCACCGGCGTACCGAAATCGGAGAAGGTCATCTCCAGGAAATCCCCGGCCGTGGCCCGCGTGAACCGCCCGGCCTCGTCGAGGCTCAGGGTGAACGACTCGTCCCGCAGCCGGCCCGTGTACGTCCGGTCACCGGCCGCGGTGATCCCGGTGCCGGTCTCGGCCGCGGTGCGCGGCGCGTTCCACGGGAAGCCACCCTTGAACGAGGTCTGGTCCAGATAGTTCAGTGGCGCCTTGACCCACGTGTTGATCTGACTCTCGGGAACCGCGCCGAGCTCGTCCGGCTTGGTCACCTTGACCCAGACGTCATCGCGGACGCGCCGCAGCACCCAGCTGTCCCCGGTCGCCTCCCACGTGGTCCCGGCCGCGTCGACCACAGCGGTGTACTTCACCTCGTACGTGGGACTCCCGGTGAACCGATACCCGACCCGCACCGACTGCGTCCCGGCCTTCCCGCTGCCCACGGCAAGAGCCGCCTTCGGATCGGCCGGCAGCGAGACGCTGGGCGCCACCTCGGGCCGGGGCACCTCATCCTTCGGCGCCGCGCAGGCGGACAGCCCGAGCACCACCGCCAGACCAACAACCAAGTACCGCATAGCCCCGTGCTTTCTCCACGCTGACGACAAGCCGCAGAAGTCAACCACAGTCGATGAGGTCACCGCATCGGGGATAGCGCTTTCCGTCGGCGGCGGCGCTGCTCACCTCGTACGCGGAAGCCTCTTCCACGCCGCCCCACCGGCCGGGCCGGCCGTCGCGAACCTTCGCTCGACCCGCTGCCGGGCGTCGCCCAGGCTCTCGGCCGGCGTACCGGCGGCGGCCATGCACTTGGCGTAGGCCGCGCTCAGCCGGAGCGCGTGCTCGGCGCGAACGTCCGCCAGCGCCCAGTAGAAGCTCTCCACGAGGCGCCCCTGCCCGGCCGGGAGTGCGAGGGTGTCCAGCGGCGCCGCTTCCACGTCGCACTTGCCGGACTTGGTGATCAGGACGTTGCGCTCGGCGGCGGTCAGGTCGTCCAGGACACTTCGTCCCGCGGCTTTCCCGAGACGCCGAGCCACACCGAAGTCGGCCAGCGGTGTCGTTCTCCCCTCGCCGAGCCCGACATGGACAACGCGCCGGTCCCGGCGGCGTGGCGGCCGCCGGGCCGGGAGGTCTTCCGCGGGTACGTATCCTGACGTCCGTGCTTGATCATCTTGCTGGGTGTTCGTGTTGTGGGGCGCCGCTCGACGCGCTTGATCTCGATGTGCGGTCGGGGGTGCCGGACGCACTGCTCGACCTGTCGGCGGAGCAGCAGGCGAAGGTCTGGGGCAACAGCGACCTTCAGCGGCTCGAGGGGGTGGGCGGCTTCGTGCGCTGTCTCATGCCCGTCCGCCTGACCGGCGGCGGCAGCGTGACCTACTCGGTGTGGCTGAAGGTCGACGACGACCAGCTGCGCCACGCGAACGCCGTGTGGAGCGCACCGGCGTACGCCGATCTGGTCCTGAACGGCACGGTGGCCAACGCCGTCCGGCCGTGGCCGGAGATGCTGGGGGAGGCGGCGCGGGCCGAGGTCCGCGACGAGGGCACGTTGCCGTACCTGGCCGGGGCCGGCGGCACTCTGCTGTCGCGGGTCCTCACCGAACAGTGGGACCGCGACGACGTGCTCAGCCGGATCGGGCACGCGCTGCCGGCGCCGGTCCGGCAGGCCGTCACCGGCGAATGGTCGATCGAGCGCAGCGCCGGGCTCAAGCCGCGGGTCGCGGACGGCGTCCTGATGTTCGCCGGGCCCGGCCGGACCGTGCACGTGGAGGTGTTCGACCTGCGCGACGGCACGACCCCGGAGGCGGCCATCGCGCGGTTCACGAAGGGTGCGCCGGAGCCCGCGGGTGAGGTCTCGGAGCGGGACGGCGACGTGGCCCGGTACGCCTTCTGGCTGACGGCGGCGGTGCGGGGGCGGGAGCAGTTCGAGTTGTACGGCTACGCGGCCACCGCCTCCAGCGTCGCCGCCGTCACCTGCATGTACGACGACGCGGCCGATCTCGGCTGGGCGCAGGAGGTCTGGCGGTCGCTGCGGCGCCACGGCTGATTCGTCTGCTAACGGCAGATCGGCTTGGTGCGCCGGGCCGGCGGCTCCCATGGTGGAACCAGCGACGACGAGAGCTGGGAGAAGAACATGAGAGCCGACGCCGGGGTGGCGCCGTGGACCGCGGGGTCCATCGACGATCAGGTGGCCGCGAGGCTGCTGCATCAGCGCATCATCGTGCTGGGGTCCGAGGTCGACGACCAGATCGCCAACCGCCTGTGCGGGCAGCTGCTGCTGTTGTCCGCCGAGGATCCGCGAAGCGTCATCAGTCTGTACATCAACTCGCCGGGTGGGTCGGTCAGCGCGGGGCTGGCCATCTTCGACACCATGCGGCTCATCCCGAACGACGTCAGCACCCTGGCGCTGGGGCTGGCCGGCAGCATGGGGCAGTTCCTGCTGACCGCGGGTACGCCGGGCAAGCGGTTCGCCCTGCCGCACGCGCAGGTGCTGATGCATCAGGGGTCGGCCGGGTTCGGTGGCACGGCGGCCGACGTCGAGATCTACGCCGAGCAGCTGGAGCGGGTCGGCACGACGCTGCTGCGGCTCACGGCCGAGCACACCGGGCAGCCGATCGAGACGGTCGAGCGGGACAGCCGTCGCGACCGCTGGTTCACCGCCCAGGAGGCGCTCGAGTACGGGCTCATCGACCACATTCTGGACAGCGTCGACGACGTACGGCCGGCCCTGTCCCGTCAGCCGATGGGGTTGAGCGCATGAGCCAGTACACGATTCCCACGGTCGTCGAGAAGACCCCGAACGGCGAGCGGGCGTACGACATCTACTCGCGCCTGCTGTCGGACCGGATCATCTTCCTGGGCACCGAGATCGACGACGGCGTGGCCAACGTGGTGATCGCCCAGCTGATCCACCTGGAGTCGGCCGGCGAGCAGGAGATCGGCCTCTACATCAACTCGCCGGGTGGCTCGTTCAGCGCCCTGACCGCGATTTACGACACCATGCATTTCGTACGGTGTGACATCGCCACCATCTGCGTCGGCCAGGCCGCCTCGGCCGCGGCGGCGCTGCTGGCGGCGGGCACGCCCGGGCGGCGCTCGGTCCTGCCGCACGCCAAGGTGACCCTGCACCAGCCGTCGAGCCAGGCCCGGGGCACCCTGCCCGACCTGGCGGTGGAGGCCAAGGAGGTGGCCCGGGTGCGAGCCGAGATGGACGCGATCCTGGGGCGGCACACCGGCCATTCCGTCGAGAAGATCCGAGCCGACACCGACCGCAGCATGACGCTGTCCGCCGCCGGCGCGGTCGCCTACGGCCTGGCCGACCGAGTGATCACCAGCCGCCCCGAGCGCGCGTACCGGTTGTCAGCGGCCAGCTGACCGCCGCCCGCCGGGCCGAAGCGGGCGCGTCCACGCGCGCCGGCCACGACGCGCTGGAGGCAGCCAGCTGATCAGGCCGCGAGGAGCATGACGTCGCCGGAGCGGTGTGGTGGCGCTGTGGGCCGGCGCACCGGGCGCAGGACGGGGGCGACCGGTGCGACCGGGCGCAGGCGGAGGACCGGGGCGCGGTGCTCGGCGAGCTCGCGTCCCACCTCGGCCAGCAGGTCGGACAGCTCGATCCGGAGCGCGTCGCAGACGGCGGCCAGGATCTCGGAGCTGGGCTCCTTGCGGCCGCGCTCCACCTCGGACAGGTACTGCACCGAGACGGCGGCGTCGCGGGCCACCTCGGCCAGCGTCCGCTCCTGGTCCAGCCGGTGGCGGCGCAACACCCGGCCGACCAGGGTGCGCAGCAGGGGACGCGACCTGTCCGTCATGCCGTCACCGTACCCAGCGCCGGCGGTCCGGGGATACCGGTTCAGCCCGGAGCGTAGAGGCCGCGGTGGTAGGTCAGCGACACCACGTCCTGGCGGCGCTGACCGAGGTACCAGTCGGCGGTGCGGGACAGGTCGATCGTCTGCCGGAGCAGGCCGGGCCGGCCGGCGGGGAGTTCGGCGAGCACTTCGCCGCGAGGGGACACCACCATGCTCGGGCAGTGCTGGGCCGGGCCGGGGATGTTGGCCGAGACGAGGTGGCGCTGGTTCTCGGCGGCCCGGCTCACCAGGTGGCTGCGCCAGACCCCGTCGGGTTCCCGGGGGTTCGCGGCGTTGGTGAGGTAGACGAACAGCTGGGCGCCGGCGGCGGCGAGGTGTTGCCACTGCTCGGGGAACCGGATTTCCCGGCACAGCTGTACTCCGGCGGTGACCGTGCCGTGCGGCTGCGGAATCCCGTACGTCGGCAGGTCGTCGCCGGCCCGCAGCGGGCCACGTTCGTTCATGGCCAGGTTGATCTTCCGGTAGACCGCGGGAGCGCCGCCGTCCCCCGAGAAGAACAGCCCGGCGTTGTACCAGTCGCCGCCGGCCGGCAGCAGCGCGCCGCAGAAGACGGACACCCGCTTCTCCGCGGCCAGCCGCGCCACGTGGGTCACGGCGCCGGTCACGGCCGCCGGGTCCAGCGTGTCCAGCGGCGTCAGATCCTCGCCGTAGCCGGACAGCAGCCCCTCGGGGAAGACGACCACGTCGCCGGGCTGTGTCTCGCCCAGGACGTCCCGCACAGTGGCCAGGTTGGCCTCGACGTCCCAGACGGCCGGCACCTGCGCCACCACGATCGACATCAGCATGGCGACGATCGTGCATCAGGGGTTCAAGCCGCGACCAGCTCCTCGCGGGCGGCGCCGCGGAACCGGCCGCAGTTGGTGCAGGCCACGAAGTGGCGGGCCGGGCGGACCGGGAACAGCGGGACGAAGAAGAGGCTGAACTTCGACGTACGCCGGATCAGGGTCTGCGCCGCCGTGGCGCCGCAGACCTCACACCGGCCGAGCCGCGACCCGAGGATGGTGTCCTTGCTACGAATTCCGAAGATGAACAGCACACCATCAACAGTACGGGTGAGAGTCAGCCACCGCCCGCCGACGACGTCGCCGGGGTCTCGGCGCCCGCGGGGGCCGGGGAGACCGGTACCGGTGGCGTCTTGCCGCGGCGGCTCCGCAGGGCGCCGACGGCGACGTCGACGAGCAGGAACGCGGCCAGGGGGATGCCGAACAGCGGCACCACCCAGCCCAGGGCGATGACCACCGGCACGCCCACGACGATGCCCCACGAGGGGATCCGCTGCCACGCTCCGCGGGCGGCCGGCGGCGCGCCCACGGGCGCGCGGCGGTCGGCCCGGGTGGGGCGGCGCTGCCACCACATGCGGTAGCCCCAGACGATCACGCAGAGCAGGCCGATCGCGAGGGCGGCCAGCAGGATCTGGTTGGGCAGCCCGAACAGCAGTCCCATGTGGGCGTTCACGCCCCATGAGGTCAGCTTGGCCAACAGCGGCCAGTCGGCGAAGTCCACCCGGTCGGTCACCTCGCCCGTGGCGGCGTCCACGGCGACGCTGTCCGCGCGGACCGGCCACCGGCTGTCGTCCTGGCTCACCTGCCAGGCCGCGGCGCCGTCGGCCGGCACGATCACCTCGACCGGTCCGTCCAGGCCGTTGTCGCGGGCGGTCGTCAGCACCCGGTCGATCGCGTCCGGGTCGGCCGTCGACGGGCCGGAGGCGCCGCCGCTGCTGTGGTGGCCGCCGGAGGCCGCGGGCGCGGCGCCGGTGAGGTCGGTGCTCACCGAGGGACGGCTGCCGTTCATCGCGTCCAGGGCCTCGCCGAAGTTGCCGCCGGCGTAGCGCGACCAGGTCAGGCCCGTGACCGAGAGGAGCAGCAGGCCGATCGAGAGCCACACCCCGGTGGCCGCGTGCCAGCCTCGGGTCCGGCGCACGCCCTTGCTCGCCGACAGGTCAGGGGCCAGGAGCTTGCGGGCCGTACGGTGACCGCGCTGCCGCCGCCA
Organism: Actinoplanes sp. NPDC048988; assembly: GCF_043197815.1. Taxonomy (NCBI): domain Bacteria; kingdom Bacillati; phylum Actinomycetota; class Actinomycetes; order Micromonosporales; family Micromonosporaceae; genus Actinoplanes; species Actinoplanes sp. NPDC048988. Next base: position 422,560 of record NZ_JBICTW010000006.1, read on the forward strand.
CCACAGCAGCAGGCCGCCGAGCACGATGACGGCCAGCCAGCTCGCCGCCAGCTCCGAGTAGTGCCGGCCGGCCACCCCGAGGTGCAGGTTGCGGTGCATGTCGTCGAGCCACGTCCGGGTCGGCGTGTAGGAGAACCACGTCGTCAGCTGCCCGGTGACCTCGCCGGTGTACGGGTTCACGTACGCGGTCCGCGCGTGCTCCTCGTCCAGTGTGGGCAGCGCGAAGTCGACCTGCGTGGTGGCCGTGCCCTCGCCCGGGCGCAGCGAGATGAGCGTGCCGTCCGGCACCGCCGCCCGGGCCGCCGCGATCTGCTCGGCCATCGGCTTGGTGGCGCCGCCCGGGTCGTCGGCGACCAGCTCGTCCGCGTAGACGACGCGGTCGATCTGGGGTGAGAAGACGTACGCGAGACCGGTCAGCGCGGCGACCAGGAGGAAGGGCGCGACGAGGATGCCGGCGTAGAAGTGCAGGCGCAGCAGCAGCGGACCGAACGATGAGGCGGGGCGTGAAGGCGGCGCGGCGGTGGACATCTGTTCTCCGTCACAGTCGTCGGGGTGGCACTCGCAGCGTTGGTCGCCGCCCACCGCCGATTGGTTCCCGCCGATCCTTCTCAGCCCGCGGCCACGCTCCGGCCGGGGCCGAGGTCCCGCATCGCGGTGACCAGATCCTCGCGGGCCCGGGCCACCCGGGAGCGGATCGTGCCGACCGGGCAGCCGCAGACCTCCGCCGCTTCCGCGTACGACAGCCCGGCGATCTGCGTCATCAGGAACGCGTCGCGGCGGTCGCCGTCGAGCCCGCGCAGGAGGTCGGTCAGCGCGTGATGCTCCTCGAACCGGGACCGGCCGTGCGGGTCGGCGATCTCGGCGTGGCTCTGCCAGTCCGGCAGGGCCGCCGCCCGGGGCCGCCGGGTCGCGTACCGGACCTGGTCGGCCGCAACCCGCCGGGCGATCGCGAACAGCCACGTGCGTACCGACGAACGACCGGCGAAGCCGGGCAACGCCCGTACGGCCCGCAAGTAGGTCTCCTGGGTCAGGTCCTCCACCTCGCCCGGGGAGGCCAGCGGATGGAGGAAACGCATCACGTCGCCCTGGGTCGCGCGGATCAGGTCGGTCAGCGCCGACCGGTCGCCACGCGCGGCGTCGCGGGCGAGCCGGGTCAGCGCGTTCGCGTGCTCCTCGGAGGGGGTCACACCGATGAAGTCGCTCCGGGTGCGGGAAAAGTTCCCGGGTCGCCCGCACGGATGACTCCGGGAACCGCCGGCGCCCGCGGGGCGACCAATGGCCGGTCCACGCCGATGAGGAGATCGACTTGCTGCCCGACCTTTCCGAGTACCGATTGCACCGCACCGTCGCCGACGCGCCCTTCGAGGGTGTGCCGGTGCCGGGCCTGTCCGCCGAGTTCTACCGGCGCGCCGACGGTGAGCGGGTGGCGACCGTCGGCCGCTACACGTTCGGCGGCCGGGATCTGCTGATGGCCTGGGGGTACGTGGACGAGGAGCACTGCCGGCACTCGGCCGTGCACGACAGCGAGTCCGGCGGCTGGCATCGGGCGACCGACGGATGCCCCGTCGTGCGGGTCGAACGAGCCGGCGACGAGGTGGTCGGCCTGGCCGTGCGCACGCCGGCCGGGGAGTGGCTCACCGCAGGCGCAGCGGCACCTCGAAGCTAGCGGCGCCGGTCTCGAGGTCGGCCCGAACGGTGAGGGTGGCGCTGTCGCCGGTCAGCGGCGCGGTGGCGATGGCCAGGCGGTCGCCCAGCGGCTGCACGGCGACGGGCACGCGGCGGCCGGCGGCGTCGGTCGCGGTGACCGACCACCGGCGTACGGCCTCGGTCCCCTCGTCGACGCAGAGGTGGAACAGCGTGGCCGTCTCGGGCCGCACGCGCAGGGTCTTCTCGCCGTCCGAGGCGACCAGCGACTTGCGGGCCGGGCAGGGGCTCGCGTCGGCGGCGTGCGCCATGGGGACGCCGGCGAAGAGCACCACGGCGGCGGCGATCCAGGCGATCACCGCGAGCGTCATGCCGATGATCACGCCGCGCAGCGACCGGGCTCGGTCACCGCCCCGGCGCCGGGCGTCGACGGTCAGCCCGTGTCCGCGATGCCGCAGCACCACCGGCGACCGGCCGCCGCTCGCACGGCGCAGGCAGGCCCGGCCGGTGCCGGTCTTCGAAGCCTCGTCAGCCATGCCTCACCGCTCTCCTTCGACGACCCCGAACTGTAGACGAGGTCGTCCAGACCGCCGCCGAAGTTCCCGGGAACCGAAAGACCGCCGACCACGACAATCTTGTGTGCGTACGGATGTTCGGGTGGTTCCGCTGATTCTCGGGCCGGCCCTGTTTGTGCTGGTAGGCGCCCTGCTGTTCGGTGGGGCGGTGGACGATTCGGTACTGGTGGGCATTCCCCGCCCGGGTCCGTTCACCGAGTGGGCCCTGCCGGTGGTCACCTTCACGGCGGACGTCCTCGGCGTCCTGGTGGCCGGAATCACTGTCACCGCGGCGTTCCTGCTGCCCGGCGACGGCCCCAGCGTGGCCGCGCACGGCTGGCTGCTGCTGCGGCGGGCCGCCGGGCTCGCCCTCGGCTGGGCGGCCGCCTCGCTCGCCCTGGTCGTGCTGACCGTGTCGGACGTGCTGGCGGTTCCGGTGGGCCGGCTCAGCGCGCACGCCGTCGCCAGCTTCGCCTTCTCGATCGGCCAGGGCCAGGCGCTGCTGCTGCAGGCGGCGCTGGCGCTGGCCGTCGTGGTGCTGAGCCGGGCCGGGGTGTCCCGCGGGCTCGCCTTCACGACAGCGGTGGTGGCCTCGATCGCGCTGCTGCCGCCGGCGTTCACCGGGCACGCCGCCTCGGCCGGCAACCACCAGATCGCGGTGACCAGCCTGGCCTTGCACGTGCTGGCGGCCTCGCTGTGGATCGGCGGTCTCGTGGGGCTGCTGGTGGTCCGCCGGGTCCGCCGCTTCGCCGAGACCGCGTCGAGGTACAGCCGGCTCGCTCTCGCCTGCTTCGTGGCGACGGGCGTCAGCGGCGTGGCGAACGCGGCCGTGCGCCTCGGCGGCCTGTCGCCGCTGTGGACCACCCGGTACGGCGTCCTCGTGCTGCTGAAGGTCCTGGCCCTGGTCGTGGTGGGCCTGATCGGCGCGCGGCACCGTGTCCGGACGCTGCCGGCGCTGGCCGACGGGAAGCCGGGCGCGTTCCCGCGGCTGGCGGTGGGGGAGCTGGCCGTGCTCGGTGCGGCGGTGGGCCTGGCCGTGGCGCTGTCGCGGTCACCGGCGCCCGAGGCCGTGGTGGAGCCGGATCCGCTGGTCGAGCTGCTGGGCTTCGGGATGCCGGCGCCGGCGACCGCGCTGCGGATGCTCGGCAACCCGCTGCCGGACATGTTCTTCCTGACGATCGCGGTCGCCGGGGTCTTCTTCTACCTGGCCGGGGTGCTGCGGCTGCGCCGAGCCGGGCACGCGTGGCCGGTCAGCCGCACGGCGAGCTGGACCGGCGGCATGGTGGTGCTGGCGGCGATCACCGGCCTCGGGGTCGTCCGGTACTCGTACGTCCTGTTCAGCGTGCACATGGTCCAGCACATGGTGCTCTCGATGGTGGTGCCGATCCTGCTGGTCGGCGGCGCGCCGGTCACGCTGGCCCTGCGCGCGCTGCGCAAGCCGTCCGATCCGCAGGTCCGCGGCGCGCGGGAGTGGCTGCTGATCGCGCTGCACAGCCGGTACACGCGCCTTCTCACTCACCCGGTCGTGGCGCTGGCGATCTACGTCGCGAGCCTGTACGGGCTGTACTTCAGCGGGCTGCTGGGCACCCTGATGCGCTACCACCTGGGTCACCTGGCCATGCTGGCCCACTTCGTGCTGGCCGGCTATCTGCTGTTCTGGGTGCTGATCGGTGTCGACCCGGGACGCCGGCGCGTGCACCCGGCGCTGCTCACGCTGGTGCATTTCCTGGCGATGGTGTCGCACGCGTTCTTCGGTTTCGTGCTGCTGCAGGCGACGACCGTCATCGGCCTGGACTGGTACAGCGCCGTCCACCCGTCCTGGGCCTCGTCGTTGCTGGCCGACCAGCGGCTCGGCGCCGGGCTGGCCTGGGCGTTCGGTGAGCTGCCGGCCGCCGTCATCATGCTGCTGCTGGTCCGGCAGTGGATCCGTAGCGACGAGCGGGAGCAGGTTCGCCTGGACCGGGCGGCCGACCGGGCCGACGCCTCGGGCGAACAGGACGACCTGGCCCGCTACAACGCTTTCCTGGCCGCCGCGTCGGCCAAGGACGGCGGGAACTTTCGCGGCTCGGCGTCCGACTAAGTCCGCAAAGCCCCTCAAACAGGAAGATAACGATGTATACCATCGCTCGTCGGTCGTTCGCTCTCGCTCTCGTCGTCGCCGCTCTGGCCGGTTGCGGTTCCCAGTCCGCCGCCAAGTCCACTGAGGAGGGCTCCCTCACGGTCCGGGACCCCTGGGTGAAGGCCGTGGACAAGGGCATGACCGCCGCCTTCGGCACCCTGGTGAACGGCACCGGCAAGGACGTGACGGTGGTCAAGGCGGCCACCTCCGTCTCGCCGATGGAGCTGCACGAGATGGCCATGCAGGACGGGAAGATGGTGATGCGGCCCAAGGAGGGCGGCTTCGTCATCAAGGCCGGCGGCACCCACGAGCTCTCGCCCGGCGGCGACCACCTGATGATCATGGACCCGTCGGCGCCGATCAAGCCCGGCGACGAGCTCCGGTTCACCCTCACCCTCGGCGACGGCGGCACGGTCCAGTTCAGCGCGGTGGCCAAGCCGTTCACCGGCGCGGGGGAGAGCTACGCCCCCAGCGCCGCGCCGTCGATGGCGGGCATGTGAGGCTCCGCCGCCGCTACCTGCTCGCCGGCGGCGCGCTGGCCGGGGCCGGCGCCGCCGCGGGCTTCCTCGCGACCCGGGAGGAAGCGTCAGCGGTCGCGGCTTCGGACGTCGTTGCCTTCCACGGCGTACGCCAGGCCGGCGTGACCACCGAGCCGCCGGCGCACGCCTCGTTCGTCGCCCTCACCCTGCCCGCCGGCACCGACCGGCGGGCGCTGGGCCGGATGATGCGGCTGCTCTCGGACGACGCCCGCCGGCTCACCGCGGGGGAGCCGGCCCTGGGCGACACCGACGCCCAGCTGGCCGTGCTGCCGGCCCGGCTGACCGTCACGTTCGGCTTCGGGCCGGGCCTGTACCGGGCGGCCGGGCTGCCGTCGCCGGTCAAGGATCTGCCGGCGTTCCCGATCGACCGGCTGGAGGCGCGGTGGTCGGGCGGGGACCTGCTGCTGCAGATCTGCGCCGACGACCCGCTCACCGTCGCGCACGCCCAGCGCATGCTCGTCAAGGACGCCCGGCCGTTCGGGGCGGTCCGGTGGGCGCAGATCGGCTTCCGGCGCGCGTACGGCGTGCAGCAACCGGGCTTCACCCAGCGCAACGTGCTCGGCCAGCTGGACGGCACGGCCAACCCGGCCGGGGCCGCGAGGGACACGGCGGTGTGGCGGCCGGACGGCAGCACCACGCTGGTCGTGCGCCGGATCCGGGCCGAGATCGAGAAGTGGGATCTGCTCAGCGTCGGCGACAAGGAGAACGCGGTCGGCCGCCGGATGGTCAGCGGGGCGCCGTTCACCGGGACGAGGGAACACGACGAGCCCGACTTCGCCGCGCTCGACACCACCGGCCTGCCCGTCATGCCGGACTTCGCCCACGTGACCCGGGCCCACGTCACCGACCCGGCGCTGAAGATCCTGCGCCGGCCGTACAACTACGACGCCGCCCCGAACGCGGCCGGGCACCCCGACAGCGGGCTGATCTTCGCCTCGTACCAGGGCGACATCGAGCGGCAGTACGTGCCCATCCAGCAGCGCCTGGCCGAGAAGGACCTGCTCAACGAATGGATCACCCCGATCGGCTCGGCGGTCTTCGCCGTGCCACCCGGCTGCGCCGAGGACGGCTGGATCGGCGAGGAAGTGCTCACATGACGTACCTCGGAAAGGTTCTGCTCGGGCTCGCGGCGCTGGTGGCGGTACTGCTGCCCGGCACGCCAGCGTGGGCGCACACCCAGCTGGTCGCCACGAGCCCGGCCAGGGAGGCCGTGCTGGCGAAGGCCCCCGAGGCGATCACCCTGGAGTTCAGCCAGCGCCTCAACCCGTCGTTCACCACTATCGCCCTCAGCGACGCGGCCCGCCGCCAGATCGCCGCCTCCATCCCCGCCGTCGACACGGCGAAGGGCACGATCGTCCCGCGCGAGCCGTTGGGCAACGGCACCTACACGGTCGCCTACCGGGTGGTGTCGGTCGACGGTCACACGGTCCAGGGCTCGTACGTCTTCACCGTCGACGACCCCGCGCTGCCCCCGGCGGCGGCCACCACCGCCACCCCGCCGGCCGGCTCCGGAGGCGGCGTTCCCGCCGGCGTCCTGATCGGTCTCGCCGCCTTGGGCGTGGCCCTCGCCGGCACCGCTACCTGGTTCTTCGTCGCCGGTAAGCACCGGTCGGCGGCCCGTGCCTGACCGCGGCTACCGTGTCCGGATGCGAGGATGCACCCTGACCGTCTGCCGGGACTGCTGCTGCGGCAACGCGCTCAAGCACCCGTCGGTCGACCACGACGCCCAGCTGGACCGGTTGCGGTCGGCGCTGGCGCCGGCCCATCGCGTACGGACCAGCCGGTGCCTCGACGTGTGCGACGAGGCGAACGTGATGGTGGTGCACCCCACGCCCGCCGCCCGGCGGAGTGGCGCCGCGCCGGTGTGGTTCGGCCTGGTCCTCAGCGACGCGGTCGAGGCCGACCTGGTCGCCTGGGTCGAGGCCGGCGGGCCGGGTGTGGCCGAGATTCCGCCGGTGCTGGACCTCTCGGTGATCCCGGCCCCGGGCCGCCGCCCCGGATGATCATGACGGGGTGCGGCGGCTATGGTGGTCGGGCCGTGGTGCTCGGGAAGCCGGTGTGAGACCGGCGCGGCCCTCGCCACTGTGAACGGGATGCCGGAGCCACCGTGAGGTCACTGGGCGTAACCGCCTGGGAAGGCCGGCCGCCGGCGCATCATCCCGTCAGCCAGGAGACCGGCCACGGCACCGCAACGACCCGTCCACGAGGTGCTGGAAGGCGGTCCCGATGCGCGTACGCGCCGTACGGTCCCCTGTGTCCTGGCTCGCTGCCGTTCTGGCAGTGGGTCTTCTCGCCGGCTGTGGCGGCGCGTCCGAGGCCTCGGACAAGCCGCCCACCGAGGCGTCGATCACGAACTGCGGGATCGCCGTGCCCACCGGCACACCGCCGGCGCGGATCTTCGCCGCCTTCCACAACGCCATCGAGGCGGTGTACGCGCTCGGCGCCGGCGACAAGGTGGTCGGCGCCGCCTACCTCGACAATCCGCTGCTCCCCGAGTACGCCGCGCGGTTCACGCCGGCCTACTACCCCGAGGAGTACCCGAGCCGCGAAGAGGTGCTGCGGCTCGACCCGGACTTCGTCGTCTCCGGCTTCACCGGCGCCTTCACCCCCGAGGGCCTCGGCACCCGGGCCGAACTGAACAAAATCGGCATGGGGTCGTACCTGTTCTCGCAGTACTGCCCGTCGGCCGACGGCAAGGACCAGAAGGACCTGGCCGCCAACGACGTCTCCCTCGACAGCGTCTACGGCGACCTCACCGGCCTCGGCCAGGTGCTCGGCAAGACAGCCGAGGCCCAGGAGCTGGTCGCGAAGATGAAGAAGACCGTCGCCGACACCGAGAGCAAGCTCACCGGCGTGACCCGGCCGCGGGTCGCCATGCTCAACCGGCCCGGCGGCGGCGAACTGCGGGTCTTCGGCACCGGGGACGTCGCCACCACCATCATCGAGAAGGCCGGCGGCACCCAGGCCTTCGACGACGTGCCGGGCCGGCTCACCCGGGTCGGCACCGAGGAGCTGATCCGGCGCGAGCCCGACGTGATCGTCGTCCCCGCCTGCTGCGGCGCCGATGTCGGACCGTCCGGGGCACAGGACGTCATCGACGGGCTCAAGAAAGATCCCGCGCTGGCCAACGTGCCGGCGGTCCGCGCCGGCCGGATCTACGCGGTCACGTTCGCCGAGGTCACCCCGGGCGTCCGCAACGCCGACGCCGTCGCGAATCTGGCCAAGCTCCTGCACCCGGAGAAGTTCTGAGCCGGCGCGCCGTGGGCCTGGTCGTGGCCGTCGCCGTGCTGGCGGCGGCCACGACCGGTTCGGTGCTGCTCGGCAACCAGACCATCGGCGTACGGGCGGCGCTCGGCACCTGGCTGCACCCGGACGGCTCGGACGTGCAGCGGATCGTGGAGTACCTGCGGGTGCCGCGCACCCTGGTCGGCCTGCTCGCCGGGGCCGCGCTCGGCGTCTCCGGCGTGCTGCTGCAGGGGCTGACCCGCAACGCGCTGGCCGGTCCCGAGGTGCTGGGGGTGAACGCCGGCGCGGCGCTGACCGTGGTCCTGGGCATCACCCTCTTCGGCGTGCACAGCTTCGGCGGCTGGGTCTGGTTCTCCTTCGCCGGCGCCGCGCTGGCCGGCCTGGGGGTCCATACCCTGGCCTCGTACGGACGGGACGGGGCCACGCCGGTCAAGCTGGCCCTCGCCGGGGCGGCCGCGACCGCGTTCCTGGGCGGCCTGACCACCGCGCTCACGCTGCTCGACATCAACACCTTCAACGCCTACCGGTACTGGTCGGTGGGCGCCCTCACCTCGGCCGACGCGGCGGTGATCCGGACCGCGCTGCCGTTCCTGGCGGTGGGCGCGGCGCTGGCCGTGCTGTCGGCGCGGGCGCTGGACGCGCTGGCCCTCGGCGACGACATGGCCCGCTCGCTCGGGCAGGGCCTGATGGTGGGCCGGGCCACGGCCGCACTGGCCGCCGTGTTGCTCACCGGCACGGCGGTGGCCCTGGCCGGGCCGATCGCGTTCGTCGGCCTGACCGTGCCGCACATGGCGCGGGCCCTGGCCGGACCCGGGCATCGGTGGCTGCTGCCGTACGCGGCCGTCCTCGCCCCGATCGTCCTGCTGACGGCCGACGTGCTCGGCCGCGTGGTGGCACGGCCGCAGGAGCTCCAGGCCGGCATCGTCACCGCCATCGCCGGGGCGCCGTTCTTCGTGGCTCTGGTACGCCGTCGCAAGCTGGCCGAGCTGTGAAGCGCCACGCCGACCGGAGGGCGGTCGTGGTCACCGTGGTCGCGTTGCTGGTGGGGCTGGGCGCGCTGCTCGTCTCGCTGACCAGAGGCGACTATCCGATGCCGCTGTCCGACGTGCTCACCGTGCTGGCCGGCGGCGACGGCGCGACCCGGCGCAGCGCGTACGTCGTCCTCGAGTTGCGCCTGCCCCGCGCGCTCGGCGCGATCGCCGTCGGGGCGGCGTTCGGGCTGTCCGGGGCGATCGTGCAGCGGGTCGTCCGCAACCCGCTGGCCAGCCCGGACATCATCGGCATCAACGCCGGGGCGGCCGCGGTCGCGGTGTTCCTCATCGTCGTCCTGGCCGCCGGCCCGCAAACCGTGGCGGTAGGCGCGCTGGCCGGGGCGGCGGCCACCGCGGCCGCCATCTACCTGCTGTCGAGGCGCCGCGGGGTCACCGGCTACCGGCTCGTGCTGGTCGGCATCGGCGTCACCGCCATGCTCACCTCGGTGACCGCCTACCTGCTCAACACCGCGAACATCTACACCGCCGAGCAGGCGTCCATCTGGCTGACCGGCAGCCTGGCCGGCCGGTCCTGGGGACAGGTCGCGCCGGTCGTGGCCGCGGTGGTGCTGCTGCTTCCGGTGGCCCTGGGGCTGGCCGCGCCCCTGCGCGCCCTGGAACTGGGCGACGACCTGGCGCTGGCCCTGGGCGTGCGAGCCGAACGGGCCCGCGCCGCGCTGCTGCTCACGGCCGTGGCCCTGGCCGCGGTGGCGACCGCGGCGGCCGGCCCGATCGCCTTCGTCGCGCTGGCCGCACCACAGATCGCCCGCCGCCTGGTCCGCGAGCGCGGGCTGGCCCTGCTCCCGTCGGCCGCGGTGGGCGCCGCCCTGCTCTCCCTGGCCGACCTGGCCGCCCGCCGGGTCCTCGCCCCGGCCGAGCTGCCCGTGGGCGTGCTGACGACGGTACTCGGCGCCCCCTTCCTCATCTGGCTGCTGGCCGGAGCGAACCGCATCGGGAGAACCGGATGACTGAACTGCGCGCGGCCGGGCTCGGCCTCGGCTACGAGGGCCGCCCGGTCGCCACCGGACTCGATCTCACGGTGGCGCCGGGGCGGATCACCGCGATCGTCGGGCCGAACGCCTGCGGCAAGTCGACGCTGCTGCGCGGTCTGGCCCGGCTGTTGCGGCCGTCGGCCGGGGCCGTGCTTCTGGACGGGGCCGACATCCACCAGCTGCCGACGCGGGAGGTCGCGGCCCGCGTCGGCGTGCTGCCGCAGCAGCCGGTCGCCCCCGACGGCATCAGCGTCGGCGATCTGGTCGCGCGCGGCCGCCATCCCCACCAGCGGTGGCTGCGCCAGTGGTCCGCGCGCGACGAGGACGCCGTGGCCGCCGCGCTGGCCGCCACCGGGGTCGCCGACCTCGAACACCGGCCGGTCGACGAGCTCTCCGGCGGCCAGCGCCAGCGGGTCTGGATCGCCCTCGTGCTGGCCCAGGAGACCGATCTGCTGCTGCTCGACGAGCCGACCACCTTCCTCGACCTCGCCCACCAGCTCGAAGTGCTCGACCTGCTCGCCGACCTCAACGCGGCCGGCCGCACCGTCGTCGCCGTGCTGCACGACCTCAACATGGCCTGCCGCTACGCCCACGACATCGTCGCCATGCGCGACGGCGCCGTGATCGCCCAGGGGGCGCCGGCCGAGGTGGTCGACGCCGCACTGGTCCACAAGGTGTTCGGCGTACCCGCCCGCGTCATCACCGACCCGGCGGCGGGAACCCCACTGGTCGTGCCGGAGCTCAGAAGTCGTCGTCGAAGCTGACGCTTCCGGTCACCCCGACCTGGTACGCCGAGACGCGGCGCTCGAAGAAGTTCGACAGCTCCTGGACGTCCTGCAACTCCATGAAGGCGAACGGATTCGCGCTGCCGTAGCGGGGCGCGATGCCCAGCGCGGCCAGCCGCCGGTCGGCCACGTGCTGCAGGTATTCGCGCATGTCGGCCGGCGACATTCCGGAGACGCCCTGGTCGAGCAGGTCCTCGGCGAACTGCACCTCGCATTCGACGGCTTCGGCGAGCATCGCGCTGACCTGTTTCTCCATGTCGGCGTCGAACAGGTCCGGCTCCTCCCGCCGTACCTGGTCGACCACGTCGAACGCGAACGCCATGTGCATCGACTCGTCGCGGAAGACCCAGTTCGTCCCCGAGGCCAGGCCCGGCAGAACGCCGCGGGAGCGCAGGAAATACACGTACGCGAAAGCGCCGTAGAAGAACAACCCCTCGATGCACGCCGCGAAGCAGATCACGTTGAGCAGGAACGCGCGGCGGTCCTCTCTCGACTTCAGCTCACGAAGCTCGTGGACGGAGTCGATCCACCTGAAGCAGAACTCGGCCTTCCGCGCGATCGACGGGATGTTCTCGACCGCCGCGAACGCCTCGAACCGCTCCCGTTCGTCGGGCACATAGGTGTCGAGCAGGTTCAGGTAGAACTGGACGTGCACGGCCTCTTCGAACAACTGCCGGGAAAGGTAGAGCCGCCCCTCCGGCGAATTGACGTGCTGGTAGAGGTTGAGCACGAGGTTGTTGGCGACGATGGTGTCGCCGGTGGCGAAGAAGGCCACCAGCCGCGAGACGAGGTGCCGTTCGGCGGGCGAGAGCTTGGCCAGGTCGGCGAGGTCGCCGTGCAGGTCGACCTCCTCGACGGTCCAGGTGTTCTTGATGGCGTCCTTGAACCGGTCGAAGAAGTGCGGGTACTTCATCGGCCGCAGGGTCAGGTCCATTCCGGGGTCGAGCAGCATTACTGGCAGGCCTCACATGACTCGGGGTTCTCCAGGGAGCAGGCCTCGGCCGGGGAAAGCACCGGCACGGTCGCCTGCTGAATGCGCGTCGCCGGTCGCGAGCGCAGGTAGTACGTGGTCTTCAGGCCGGTCTTCCAGGCGTAGAGGTACATCGACGAGACCTTGCCGATGGTCGGCGCGCTCATGAAGAGATTCAGCGACTGCGACTGGTCGATGTACGGGGCGCGGGCGGCGGCCAGGTCGATCAGGGCCCGCTGCGGAAGTTCCCACGCCGTACGGAAAAGCTCGCGCACCTCGGCCGGCAGCTCGGTGATTCCCCGCACCGATCCCTCGGCCCGTTTGATCCGCTCGCGGATCGGGGCGGTCCACAGGCCGCGGGCCTTCAGTTCCCGCACGAGATAGGAGTTGATCTGAAGGAATTCGCCGGACATCGTCTCGCGCTTGAACAGGTTGGACACCTGCGGCTCGACGCATTCGTAACAGCCGGCGATCGACGCGATCGTCGCGGTCGGAGCGATCGCGATCATCAGCGAGTTCCGCAGGCCGTGCTCGCCGATCCGGGCCTTCAGGGCGGCCCACCGATCGGCTTGGGCGGGAGTGGCGCCCCACAGTTCGTGATGCAGATCCCCCTTCGCCGCCCGCGTTTCCGGATACGCCGGATGCGGGCCGAACCGCTCGGCCAGCGCCACCGACGACTCCAGCGCGGTCAGGAAGATCTCCTCCTGTACGCGGGTGGACAGCTCCCTGGCCTCGGCCGAGTCGAACGGCAGCCGCAGCTGGAAGAAAGCGTCCTGCAGGCCCATCAAGCCGAGCCCGACCGGCCGCCACCGCGGATTCGACCTGGCGGCCTGCGGCGACGGGTAATAGTTGATGTCGATGACCCGGTCCAGGAAGACCACTGCCGTACGCACGGTCTCGCGCAGTTTCTCCCAATCGACGCCACCGCCGGCGAGGTGCGCGCCGAGATTGACCGAGCCGAGGTTGCAGACCGCGGTCTCGTCGTCCGAGTTGACCTCGAGGATTTCGGTGCACAGATTCGACAGGTGAATGGTGTTGCCGGGCGCGCCGGTCTGGTTCGACAGCCGGTTCGACGGGTCCTTGAACGTCATCCAGCCGTTGCCGGTCTGTGCGAGCGTGCGCATCATCCGCCCGTACAGGTCGCGGGCCTTGACGGTTTTCACCGCCTTCTTCTCGGCCCTTCGGTACGCCTCGTCGAACGCCTCACCGAACAGGTCGGGCAGTTCCGGCGCGTCGGACGGGTCGATCAGCGACCAGTCGCCGTCGGCCTCGACCCGGCGCATGAACTCGTCCGGGATCCAGTTGGCCAGATTCAAGTTGTGGGTACGGCGTGACTCCTCACCCGTGTTGTCGCGCAGTTCCAGGAATTCCTCGACGTCGGGATGCCACGGCTCCAGATAGACGCACGCGGCGCCCTTACGGCGGCCGCCCTGGTTGACCGCGGCGACCCCGGCGTCGAGCGTCTTGAGGAACGGGACGATGCCGTTGGATCTGCCGTTGGTGCCGCGGATCAGAGCGCCCCGGCCCCGGATCCGGCTCCACGAGACACCGATGCCGCCGGAGAACTTCGACAGCTTCGCGACCTGGTGGTAGCGCTCGTAAATGGAGTCGAGCTCGTCCTTGGGGGAGTCGACCAGGAAACACGACGACATCTGCGTGTGCCGGGTGCCGGAGTTGAACAGCGTCGGCGAACTCGGCAGGTAGGCCAGCGACGACATGAGCCGGTAGAAACCGATCGCCTCGTTGGCGTTCCCGGAGAGACCGCAGGCCACCCGGAGCAGCCAATACTGCGGCGTCTCGACGACATCCCGGGAATGCGGATGCCGCAGCAGATAACGATCGGCCACGGTACGCAGCCCGAAGTATTCGAATCGGCGGTCCGCGTCCCCGTCGATCGCGTCGTCGAGCTTGCGGGCGTTACGCCGTACGAAAGCGGCCGTCTCATCCCCGATCAGCCCCAGCTGATGGGCGTAGCGGATGGACTGGGAGAAGCTCGCGACCCCCTGCAGGCGGACTTCCTTGTCCACGTACGCGGCCAGCAGCCGCGCGGCCAGCTTCGAATACTGCGGCTCCTCGCCGATCAGCTCGGCCGCCGTCTGAATGGAGAGCTTGTCGAGTTCGGCGGTGGTGGCACCGTCGTACAACCCGCTGATGGTCTTCGTGGCGACCCGTAACGGGTCGACCTCGTCGAGATCGCCGGACCAGCGCTCGACCGCCTTGACGATCTTGCTGACGTCGACCGTTTCCCGATCGCCGTCGCGTTTGCGTACCCGCACCATGTCTCCCTCGCCTGGGTGAAGGCACGCGGGAGACGCCGACGGCCACGGCACGGCCGACTGGTGGCGTCGGCCGTCCCACGCGGCCTTCGACCGCCGCACACCGGACGGCGTGCGGCGCGCTGGCAGGTCTTCGGACTCGTGGGCGCTCAGCTTCTTCCTACCGGCCGTCGCTTCCCAGGCTCGCGCCCAGTGCTGTGTGACGGCTTTCGTTCCCACTCACCGCTGCGGGGCAGTCCCGGACTCACACCGGGTTCCCTCTTGCCTCGGCCGCACCGTGACGGCGCGGCCGAACCAGCTGCGTGAGACACCATATATGGGCGGACCCGCAAAGTGACAACACCAGATGCTGTGATCGGCGTGTCGCCTCCCGTGATCACCGGTCGCCCGCCGGCTACCCTGCGCCCGTGCCGCCGAACCGCCGTACCGCAGCCCGCCGCCCTCATCCTCGACGAGAACGGCCACGTCCTGCTGTGCCGGTTCGTCACGCCTCACCCGGCCGTCCCCGAGGAGCCCAGGTGGTCCGGTCCGCACCACCCATTTCGAACCTCAGGGCGAGATTGCCGGATTCCGCGGGCCCGACCTGTTCTCGCCCCGCCACCTGGCCACGCTACTGACCGCCCTGCTCACCTCGGATCGTGCTCGGCCTGTGAACCCCGCCCCGCTGGTGGTTCTCAGCCCCGGACTTTCCTGACATCCGCCGGCCAAACGGCGAGCTTCATCCGTCCGTACGCGAACACCCGCAACTCCGGGTCAAGCCACCACAGCCGCTCGGCCCGCGTCATTCCCAGCTCCCGCCCGACCCGAAGCTCACCCAGCGGAACCCGCCGCCCCAGCCGTGGCACCCAGGTGCGGAGGCCGTCCGCCCCGAGATCGAGATAGCCGTGCCGCCACCGGCGCCCCGGTCTCTTGAGCGCCGCCTCAACCCGCACGACGCCCGCCCGAGCCCGCCCGATCCGCAGCCGTCCGAGCGCTTCCCCCAGCTCGCCGCCCACGGCCCCGGCGATGAGGTCACCCACCAACTCAGAGATCACCAGCCAATGCTCGTCGTCGAGCATCCCTCACTCAACGTGACGATCATGACGGTCGGCCGCTGCTGAGGGCCGCTCCGGCGGCGCCGTGCCTCCAGGGCCGGGTGCCGGGATGGCCGTCGCCGATCCGGAACCCCGTGTCGGCGTGCGCGGGAAGCGCCGCGAGCTTGCCGGCAGCGGGTTACTGACCCGGGCGTTCGTCGCGGCCCGGCATCGTGATGCGGCCCACCGCCTCCTCCATGGCGAAGTGGCCCAGGTATTCGTCGGGCTGGCCGGGGCGGCGGCGGTAGGCGTGCCAGTCGTCGCTGACGCCCGCGTGGATGTAGCCGATGTCGGTGCCGTCGAGGGTGACGCTGTAGCCGCCCATCGTGCTGACGGTCAGGGTCGCTCCGGCGATTCTGCGACTGTTCAGAGGTACGCGGCGCTCCATCCGTCCACCTCCACACTCCGGAGTCACGTGGCTCCAGATGGTGGCCCGGTTGCCGGCCGGAAAACAACAGCCGAACGGCCGATTCGATGAACCACCTTGGGGGCCACTGCCTTCATCGGCCACTGATCATGCTGTTAGGTTGTTGCACATCTTTGGCAACAACCAACTGTGGGGGTTTGTGGTGTCCGCCGATGTGCTGGGGCTGACCGCCCGACGGCGCCGCACGACCCTCTGGGTGCTGGGCCTGGTCGCCGGGCTGATCGCCACGGGGGTGATCGCGGTCGGCACCGGCGCGATCGGGATCGGCCCGGTGACCGTGGCCAAGATCCTGGGGCACCGGCTGATCGGCTTCCCGTCGGACGTCACCTGGACGCCGCCGCAGGAGGCCATCGTCTGGCAGGTGCGGCTTCCCCGCGTGCTGCTGGGAATGCTCGTCGGCTCCGGTCTTGCCACCTGCGGCGTGGCGCTGCAGGCGATGGTGCGCAACGTGCTCGCCGACCCGTATCTGCTGGGCATCAATTCGGGCGCCTCCAGCGGCGCCGCGGCGGCCATCCTCTTCGGGGTCGGTGCCGGCTTCGGTCAGTACGCCCTGTCGGCCAGCGCCTTCCTCGGCGCGCTCGCCGCGTCGCTGCTCGTCTTCCTGATCGCGCGCGGCGGTGGCCGGGTCACCTCGATGCGCCTGCTGCTCTCCGGCGTCGCCGTCGGCTACGCGCTCTACGCCCTCACCAGCTTCCTGATCTTCGCGTCGGGCTCGGCCGAAGGCTCCCGTTCGGTGATGTTCTGGCTGCTCGGCTCGCTCGGCCTGGCCCGCTGGGACGCGCTGCTGGCGGTGGCCGCGCTCGTCATCGGCGGCACCATCGCCTACCTGACCGTCAGCGGCCGCCGGCTCGACGCCCTCGCCGTCGGTGACGAGACCGCGCACACGCTCGGTGTCTCCCCCGACCGGTTCCGGATGCGGTTGCTGATCGTCGTCTCGCTCGGCGTCGGCGTGCTCGTCTCCGCCTCCGGCAGCATCGGCTTCGCCGGGCTCGTCGTACCCCACCTGGCCCGCCGGATCGTCGGCGCCACCCACACCCGCGTGGTGCCGGTGGCCGCGCTGCTCGGCGCGATCCTGCTGGTCTGGGCCGACGTGGTGGCCCGCGTCGTGCTGGCCCCGCAGGAGATCCCCATCGGCATCATCACCGCGCTGCTCGGCGCCCCGTTCCTGCTGATCCTCATCCGCCGCCTGCACGCCACCGGAGTCTGAGATGAAGAAACTGGCCGCCACCCTCCTCGCCCTCACCCTCGCCGGCTGCGGCGCCGCCGACGCGGCCGGTGACGCCGAGGCCGTCGTCGTCACCAACTGCGGGGTCGACGTCACCTTCGACCAGGCCCCCGAACGGGTCGTTCTGCTCAAGAGCGCCGCCGTGCCCTACCTCCACGACCTCGGCGTGCTCGACCGGGTCACCGCCCGCGCCGGCGCGTACCCCAAGGAGTACTACGACGCGGCGACGCTGGCCGAGCTCGACCGGATCCCGCTGCTGACCGACAAGACCGACACCAGCGGCCACCTTCAGATCTCCCCGGAGGTGGTGATCAGCCAGCAGCCCGACCTGGTCCTCGGCCAGGTCGACAACCTGTCACGCGACACGCTCTCCGCAGTGGACATTCCGCTGCTCGAGGAGCCGGCGATGTGCCCGAACAGCACCGTCGGGCCGACCTTCGACGACGTCTACACACAGCTGGAGACGTACGGCAAGGTCTTCAACCGTCCCGGGCAGGCGGCCACGGCGGCCGCGGCGCTCAAGGACCGCGTCGCCAAGATCGAGAAGACGGGGAACGGCCGTACGGCCGCGGTCCTGTACCCGACGGTCGGCGGCGGCGTGACGTACGCGTACGGCAGCACCAGCATGGCCCACCCCCAGCTGGAAGCCGCGGGCTTCACGAACGTCTTCGGCGACAGCGAGGAGCGCGTCTTCGAGGTGACGCTGGAGGAAATCCTCGGGCGCAACCCCGACGTACTGATCCTGCTGCACAGCGACGGCGATCCCGAGGCCGTCGAGAAGGCGCTGACCGGCCTGCCCGGCTCGGAGAAGCTGAAGGCCGTCCGGAGCGGCAACGTCATGACCCAGCTGTTCAACTTCACCGAGCCACCGTCCCCGCTCTCGGTCGACGGCCTCGAGAAGATCGTGCGGCGCTTCAAGTGATCACCGCGTCGTCCCTGTCCTGGCGCTACGGCGCGAATCCCGTCATCGACGGCGTCGGCGTGACCGCGCGGCCCGGGCGCGTGCTCGGCCTGATCGGCCCCAACGGCAGCGGCAAAACCACACTTCTTCGCTTGCTGTACGGGGCCTTGCGCACCCCCACCGGAACGGTGACCGTCGACGGCACGGCGCTGACGGACCTCTCACCGCGCGAGACCGCCCGCCGCATCGCCGTCGTGGTCCAGGAATCCGGCGGCGAGACCGCCCTGACCGTGGCCGAGATGGTGCTGCTCGGCCGCGGCCCGCACCTGACCACCTTCCAGCGCGCCGGCGCCACCGACCACGACATCGCGGCCGACTGCCTGGCCCGCGTCGGCGCGACCCACCTGGCGGGCCGCGCGTTCGGCGGCCTGTCCGGCGGCGAGCGGCAACGGGTGCTGATCGCCCGCGCGCTGGCTCAGCAGGCCACCCACCTGCTGCTGGACGAGCCGACCAACCACCTCGACATCCGCTACCAGCACGAGATCCTGCACCTGGTCCGCGCCCTCGGCACCTGTTCGATCGTCGTCCTGCACGACCTGAACCTGGCCGCCCGCTACTGCGACGACCTGATCCTGCTCGGCCGGGGCGACGTCGTAGCGGCCGGCCCGGCCGCCGACGTGCTGGACCCGGCGATTCTCGAACCCGTCTACGGCATCGGCATCAGGCGCCTCGACCTCGACGGCAACCTGCACCTGCTCTTCGACCTGGAGGCTCGCCCATGAACACGCAGGACCGCATCAACGAGTACTGGACGGGGCGCGCCCCTTCGTACGACGCGTACCAGCAGCGCCCGTCGCGGGTCGAAGCCGACAACGCGGCCTGGTCCGCGATCTGGTCCGGCGCCCTGCCCTTCGCCCGCGGCGACGTGCTCGACGTCGGTACCGGAAGCGGACATGTAGCCCTGACTGTGGCCGGCCTCGGCCACCGGGTCACCGGCATCGACCTGTCCGAGGGCATGCTCGCCGAGGCCCGCCGGCACGCCGCGGCGGTTGACTTTCCGCCGGCGTTCCAGCCCGGCGACGCGGTGCAGCCGCCCTTCCCGCCGGCAAGCTTCGACGCCGTGGTCGGCCGCTACGTGATGTGGACGCTGCGGTCGCCGGTCACCGCCGTACAGAATTGGATGCGCCTGCTCCGCCCCGGCGGCGTGGTGGCGGTGGTCGACAGCACGTGGTTCCCGGAGGGCCTGGACAGCGCCGGGGAGAACTTCACCGGCTTCTACGACGCCGAGGTCCAGGCCGAGCTTCCCTTGGCCGCCGCCACGTCGATCGACCAGACCGCCGCCGTGCTGCGCGAGGCCGGCCTGACCGAGGTGACCGTCACCCCACTGACCACGATCTACGAGCTGGATCAGCGGTACGGCGTGGCCCCCGGCCACCACTTGCGGACCCAGTACCTCGTCACCGCCCGCGTCAGCTGACTCCGGGGCCGTCAGCTGTCGGTGGCGAGGGCTGAGCGCAGCGTCAGGCGGTGCTTGCGGCGGATCTCGGCCTCGTGGAAGGCGCGGTGGTCGTCGTCCGTCTGGGGCAGGAGCGGTGGGACGGCGCGGGGCTTGCCGTCGTCGTCGACCGCCACCATCACCAGGTGGGACGTGGCCACCGTGGTCGGGGGCACCGCCTTGTCCCAGCGGTCGGCGGTCACCTTCACCGCCACCTCCATCGAGCTGCGCCCGGCCCAGGTGATGCGGGCGGCCACATGGACCACGTCGCCCACCCGGACCGCCCGCAGGAACAGGGTCTCGTCCATGGCGGCGGTCACCGCCGGGCCGTCGGAGTGGCGGGCCGCGACCACGCCGGCCACCGAGTCGATGAGGTTGAGGATGCGGCCGCCGTGGACCGTGCCCATCAGGTTGGTGTGGTGCTGGTCCATGATCTGGGACAGGGTCAGTTCGCTGGCGGAGGGCGGGCGGCCGGGCTGTGACACAGCAACGGAGGCTAGCCACGGGGGTGGGGCGGGTCCGTAGGGTGGTGGCGTGTCAGAGGTCGACGCCACACCCGCGCTGGACGCGGCCGCCCGCTTCGGGCCCTACTT
The DNA here is from genome assembly GCF_043197815.1 of Actinoplanes sp. NPDC048988. Taxonomy (NCBI): domain Bacteria; kingdom Bacillati; phylum Actinomycetota; class Actinomycetes; order Micromonosporales; family Micromonosporaceae; genus Actinoplanes; species Actinoplanes sp. NPDC048988. The sequence continues at coordinate 442,430 of NZ_JBICTW010000006.1, forward strand.
CGTGTGGGAGCCGTACGACGGCGGGAGCGACTGGCGGCCGTACACCGACCTCGTGAAACCCGAGGTGGTCGCGGAGCGCGTCGAGGTCGCGCGGGGGATTCTCGGACGGATGTCGGGCCTGCGCCGTGACGACATCGAGGAACGGGTCGTGGCCTCGATCACCTTCCTGGGGCTGGCGTCCCGGCTGCTGTCGCCGGTGCTCGGCGCGGCCGTGGCCGGTGGGGCGCTGCCGGTGCCCGATCCGGCGAAGCTGTGGTGGCGGCCCGTCGCCGGCGGCCCGATCCCGTTCGCGCAGCGTGGCCTGACCGCCGTCGAGGGCGGGCGGGTTCCGGGCCTGGAACTGGTCGAGCCCGTCCTCGAGGTGTTCCGGCGCCGCTTCGTGCTCTCGCCGAAGGTGCTGTGGGGCAACGTCGCCTCGGCGCTGGGCGGCGCCGCCGCGATGATCGGCCGGCCCGAGGCCGCGCCCCTGGTGGCGGCGGCGCTCGATCTGGTTCAGCTGCGGGGGATGGCCACCTGGGACGGCAGTCGCCTGGCCCGCCGCAACTGCTGCCTGTACTACCGCATTCCGGGTGGCGGCACCTGCGGCGACTGTGTGCTCGCGGCATGACCGCCATCCAACAGAAGTTCACGGGCGGGTCGGATGGCCCGACGCCAACTACTTCGCGCGGCGCTTTCGGGCCCATCACGGCCTGAGCGCCTCGGAGTACCGGACCCGGTTCACGCCGCGGTACCAGCTCGGGCGTCCTGTGATTGGATGAGGCATGACGTTCGTGATCACCGACGTGCCCGACAAACAGCGGTTCGAGGCGCGCGACGAGCAGGGCGAGCTCGCGGGCCTCGTCACCTACCAGACCAGCGGAAACATCATCGCCTACACCCACACCGAGGTGGAGCCGCGGTACGAGGGGCACGGCCTCGGCTCCCAGCTGGCGCGCGCGGTGATGGACGACGCCCGCGCCCAAGGCCGTACGGTCGTGCCGATCTGCCCCTTCATCAGCGGCTGGCTGGAGACGCACCACGACTACGACGCGATCCTGGCCCGGCAGGGCCGGCGTATCAAATAAAGCGGGTGAAGTAGTGATCAACTGACGCCGGTCCGTGATTGGCGGGCCGGCCGTAGGCTCGACGCCGATGAAGACGCTATCGAGGGTCGTCGTCGCGCTCGCCGCGGCCGTGCTCGGTGCCGGCGCCGCCGGCACGCCCGCGCACGCGATCGCCGACGGCCAGACCGTCGTCAACGGCCAGTACCGGTTCGCGGTGAAGCTGACCGACCTCGGCATCCCGACCGCCGACGGCGGCCGCCGGGACAGCTCGTGCTCCGGCGGCCTGATCTCGCCGCACTGGGTGCTCACGGCCGGCCACTGCTTCAAGGACGCCACCGGCCGGCGGGTCTCCCGGCCGGTCGCCGAGCGCACGATCGCGACCGTCGGCCGGGCCGACCTGAAGACCAAGGTGGGCCTGAGCGCCAACGTCGTCGAGGTGCGCCAGCACGGCAGCGCCGACGTGGCCCTGGCCCGGCTCGACCGGCCGATCACCGGCATCGCCCCGCTCAAGCTCAACCGGGTCAAGCCGGCCAACGGGCAGCGGCTGCGGCTGGTCGGTTTCGGCCTGACCGACGGTGACGCCGTGCAGACCAGCCCCACGTTGCAGACCGGCCAGTTCCGGGTCACCAACGTCGACAAGGTCGAGATGGGTGTGGCCGGCGTCGCGCCGAGCAAGAGCACCAGCGCCTGCCCGCACGACTCCGGCGGGCCGTACTTCTCCGGCGGTCCCACCGGCGTGGCCACCGTGGTCGCCGTGGTGAGCCGCGGCCCGACCTGCCCGCACACCGGCGCCGACACGGCGACGCGGGTGGACGCGGTCGCCCCGTGGATTCTCGGCGTCATCAAGGCCGACCTCCAGCCGGCCACTCAGCCGACAAACCGGATAAAAACACCGGCTAGCAGCGTCGCCCAGCAAGCACTTCCACCGGCCGAGGAGACCAATTACCTCTGGCTCGGCGTGATCCCGGTCGCCGTCCTCGCCGTGGCTGGGGCTCTCTGGCTGCGCAAACCCCGCCGGGGGACGCACCGCAGGTGAGAGATCGCATGGATGTGTGATGTGCCGGACGGCCCGGTCGGCCAGATTCGAAGGCATGCGATCTTCAAGTAATCTCGCTGAGTGGAGAAGGACACCCCGGTACGCGGGCGCGACCGCGAGCTGGCAGCGCTCCACCACACCCTCGACCGCGTCGTCGCCGGGCAGGGCTCGGTCACGCTCGTCACGGGCCCGGCGGGTAGCGGCAAGTCACGCCTTCTCCGCGAGGCGGCACTCGCTGCAGGACTGAGAGGCGTCCGCCGGGTCGCCATCGCGGCCGACCCCGACAGTGCCCTGATCCCCGGCGACAGCCTGCTGCGCGGCCTGCTCGGCGGCCCCGAGCCGATCCTCGCCTCCGAGCGGATGCGCGAGCTGGTCGCCGAACCGGAGCGCCGCTACTGGGTGCTGGCCGAGGTGCGGGACGCCATCGAGCGCGCCGCCCTGCGCCGGCCCCTGCTGATCACCGTCGACGATCTGCAGTGGTGCGACGACCTGACCCTGCTGGCCGTCCGGGCCCTGCCCGAGCGGCTGGCGGCCGACGCCGTCATGTGGCTGCTCGCGGGCCGGGGGGCCGACGGGCCGCCCGGCTACCTCAGCACGCTGGGCCGTCTCACCGACGGCGGGGCCGGCACGATCGAGCTGGACCGGCTCGACGACGACGCGGCGGCCGCGATGGCGGCCGACCTGCTCGGCGCGGCCCCGTCGGCCGATCTGCTGGCCGCTGTGCACGGGACCGGCAACCGGCCGATGCTGATCAGCGCGCTGGTCCGGGGCGCCTGCGAGGACGGTTCGCCGGTACGCCTGCGGCAGCTGATCCGGCGGCAACTGTCCCGGCTCGGCGCGGACGCCCGCACCATGCTCGAGGTCGCCTCGGTGCTGTCCCGGCGGCTGTCGCTGCCGCTGATCGCCGAGCTGACGCACCGGTCACCGGCCGCGCTGCTGGGCCCGGTGCGCGAGGCCCACGACTTCCTGAGCGAGGACGACGACGGCCACCTGGTGTTTCAGCACGACCTGATCCGCGAGGCGGTGCGCGCGACGGTGCCCGGCGCCGTGGCCCGCACGCTGCGCCGCGAGGCCGCGCGGATCGCCGTACGGGAAAACGCTCCGGCCGTTGAAGTCGCCGCACTGCTGGCCGACAGTGCCGAGCCCGGTGACGAGGAGGCGATCGCGGCGTTGCGCCGGGCGGCCGGCGAGCTGGCGTCGGTGGCGCCGTCGAGCGCGGCCGACGTGAGCCGGCGGGCCCTCGAGCTCACCCCGGCCGGTTCGCCTCTGCGAGGCGAGATCATCGCCGACAGCGTACGGCTGCTGTGGCTGGCCGGGCGCGCCCACGAGGCCACCCGGCTCGCCCACAGCCTGCTCTCCACCGGCGCCGGACCGGCCGCCGAGGCCGTGGTCCGGCTCGCCATCGCGGCCGTGTCCAGCCAGTACTCCTTTGTAGAGGCCGTACGCCAGTGCGAGCGCGCGGCCGCGTTGCCCGGCCTGCCCGACACCACGCGGGCGTCGCTGCTGGCCCTCGAGGGGGTCAACCTGACGATGGTGGGCGACCCGCCGCGGGCCGACGCGGTCCTGGCCGAAGGGCTCGACGCGGCGGCCCGGGCCGGCGACGACGCCGCCCGGGCGATCTGCCTCGCCTCCCAGTCGGTCCTGGCCCTCAACGACCAGAACTGGACCGCCGCCCGCGACCTGGCCGACGAGGCCGTGGCCATCTCGGCCCGGGTCGGCGCGGCCGCCGCGCTGTGGGGATCGACGCAGTGGCGCGGCTGGCTCGACGACATCGCCGGCCGGCCCGACCTCGCCCTGGAGCACGCCGACCAGGGCATGCGGGCGGCCCAGCGTGACGGCCAGGCCTGGCTGCTGCGGCAGTGGAGCATGGACCGGTGCAAGCTGATGTACGACGCGGGCCGGCTCGAGGACGCCCGGGCCGAGGCCGAGGGCGTGCGGGCGATGAGCGACGAGCTGGGCGCCGGCAACTACGCCGACTGCACGGCGCTGGTGACCGTGGGCCGGGTCGCCCTGCACGCCGGCGACCTGGCCGCGGCCCGCCGCTACGACGCCGAGGCGGCCCGGATGCGCGCCGACGAGGCGCCGATCGTCCGGCACGCCGGCCTGTGGCTGGGCGCGCTGGTCGCCCTGGCCGACGGGGGCGACCCGGCGCGGGTCCGGGAGCTGCTGTCCGAGGCGGCGGCCAGCTTCGGCGACCGGATCCCGGCGCTGGGCACACCCCTCGACCCGGCCGACGACGTGCTGTTCGTGCGCATCGCCCGCGACCTCGGCGAACCGGAGTGGGCCGCCCGCGCGACCGAGACGATCAGGCGGCGCGCCGCCGCGAACCCGTCGTTCCGTTTCCTGGCGGCCACCGTCGCCCACGTCGAGGGCCGCCTGACCGAGGCCGTGGCGATCTACCGCGAGTTCCCGCGGCCGCTGCCCCTGGCGGTCGCCCTGGAGGACGTGGGCACGGTCGAGGCGCTGGATGAGGCCTGCCTCATCTACGACGAGGTCGGCGCCACCCGCGACAGCTCACGCGTCCGCGGCGCCCTGCGCAAGCGGGGCGTACGCCGCCGCCCCCGGACGGCCGCCGCGCCCGGCGGCGACGGCTGGGCCGGGCTGACGCCCACCGAGCGGGAGGTGGCCCGCCGGGTCGCCGAGGGCGCCACGAACCGCCAGGTGGCCACGGCGATGTTCCTGTCGCCGCACACGGTCAGCACCCACCTGCGGCACGCCTTCACCAAACTGGGACTCAGCTCCCGGGTGGAACTGGCCCGGCTGGCCCACCAGCACAGCGACTTCTGACGATATCCTGGCCCGGTGACGGACGCCTTCGACACCGGCCGGCCCCACCCCGCGCGGGTGTACGACTTCCTCCTGGGCGGCAAGGACAACTTCGCCGCCGACCGCGCCGCCGCCGAGGAGGGTCTGAAAGCCAACCCCAACGCGGCCACAGCCCCCCGGCAGAACAGGGCGTTCCTCCAGCGCACGGTGCGTTTCCTGGCCGCCGAGGCCGGCGTACGCCAGTTCCTCGACATCGGCACCGGCCTGCCCACCGCGCCGAACGTGCACGAGGTGGCCCAGGAGGCCGACCCGTCCGCCCGCATCGTCTACGTCGACAACGACCCGATCGTCCTCAGCCACGCCCGCGCGCTCCTGACCAGCAACCCGTCCGGCCGTACGGCGTATGTCGGCGCCCGCCTCCAGGAGGCGGCGACCATCCTCGACGCCCCCGAGGTCCGCGACACCCTCGACCTGGACGAGCCGGTGGCGCTGCTGCTCTTCGCCATCCTGCACTTCATCGAGGACGACGAGAACCCGTACGACATCGTCGAGTCTTTGATGTCCCGCCTGCCGAGCGGCAGCTACCTGGTGCTCTCCCACATCACCGGCGACCACGACCCGGAGTCCTGGGCCCGCTTCACCGCCATCATGCGCGAACAGGGCATCCCGACCCGGCTGCGCTCCCAGCCCGAGGTGTCCCGCTTCTTCGCCGGCCTCGACCTGATCGACCCCGGCGTGGTCCCGATCCTGCGCTGGCGCCCCACCACCGCCACCGACCTCACCGACGCCCAGGTGGCCCTCTACGGCGGCGTCGCCCGCAAACCCTAGGCAAGGCCGCCGCCGGGCTCAGCTGTCAGCCGTCGCCGCGCGATCTCGGCGACGCCATCCGCCCGGCACTACGTGCCGACGGTCGCCTTCGACCACCTGGCGCAGGAGCGGTTCTCCGGGAGTCCCGGATGGCCGGCCAGCGCCGCGGCTCCGGGTTCCCGCCCCACGGGCCGTTGCGCAGAAGCTGCCCGACCAGCGCGACGACTCCCATCCGTGCCGCCTCGTCGTCCTCGTGATCCCACCGGCGCCGGACCGCCTCCCGTATCGCCTCGGGCCGGTCCGTGACCTGAGCCAGTGGGAAAGCGACATGCCGGCGAACTTCCCAGGCCGCCGATCAGCTCCAGAGTCGGCGCACGGACGGCGATCCGTTCGTCGAGAACCAAGGCGACCAGACAGGGCAACGCCCTCGGCGCGGCCGAGTAGATCGTCCCGCCTTGGTGATAGATCCGCACGCTGAGCGCGGACACCGCGGCGCGGCTTCCGGCCGGGTCGGCGATCGCGGCTGTCCGGCCGGGCACATCGCTCGCGGAGTCGTAGGCATGGTCCCGCGAGGCCCGGATCGGTGCGTCCGGTCCCAGCAAGAGGACTTCTTTTCGGCTAGGTCGGTCAAGTGACTTATGGCGGTGTGCGGCGCCCAGGTGAGTGTGAAGGGGTGACTACTTACCTGGCTGATCGGGCTGAGACCCGGTTTGTGGATGGCTTCGCGTATCGGCGGTTCGGGGAGGCGGGCGGCATTCCGCTCGTGTTGTGCATGCGGCTGCGCGGGACGATGGACCACTGGGATCCGGAGCTGCTGGACCGGCTGGCCGCGGAGCGGGAGGTCATCGTCTTCGACAACCGGGGAACCAACTTCTCCGAGGGTACGGCGCCGGACAGCATCGAAGGGCTGGCCGACGGGGCCATCGCGTTCATCCGGGCGCTCGGGCTCGACCAGGTCGACGTGCTCGGGTGGTCGATGGGCGGCATCGTCGCTCAGGGGATCGCGCTTCGGGCGCCGGGGCTGGTCCGCCGGCTGATCGTGGCCGGGAGCTCGGCCGGGGGTGTGCCCGATCTGCCGCCGCCGCCCGCGAAGGTCAACGAGACCCTGGCCCACCCGGAGAACCACGACGAGGACTTCCTCTACCTGTTCTTCCCGGAGACCGAGCGGGCCCGCGCGAAGGGTCTGGCCTCGCTGCGCCGGCTCGACCACCGGCTCAGCGAGTCGAAGGCGGCCGTGCAGCCCGAGACCTTTAGGGCCCAGCTCAAGGCCATCGGCACCTTCAAGGGCTTCTGGGACCGGCAGGGCGAGCTCACCCTGCCGGTCCTGGTGGCCAACGGCGCGCACGACGTGATGATCAATTCGTACGCCACCTACGCGATGTCACAGCGGCTGCCGGACGCGAAGGTCGTGCTCTACAGCGACGCCGGGCACGCCTTCCTGTTCCAGCACCCGGAGGACTTCGCGGACGAGGTCAGCCGGTTCCTGAGGTAGCGAAGGCCCGGATCGCCGTCACGGGCGCCGGTCCGCGTTCGGGGACGTGCGGTTGGCCGCCGCCCGGAGCGCGTGTTCCTCGCCGGGCCCGGCGCCCCACGCTCGGTGCCCGTCGACGGCGCATTCCGCGTACACCCAAGCTCCGTCCCGGTGAATGGCCGTCGCCTCGCCCGGCCGGACCGGGGATGTGGCGCCGGGGGAGACGTACGTGTCGTGGAAGAGCTGCCACAGCTCGGCCGGGCGCAGTTCGCGGCCCGTGTTGTCGGTGACACCCTGGACCGTGCGGGCGAAGTCCGGGCGCATCCCGGGCGGCAGGTCCAGGCCGTGGTGGATCCGCAGGATGTGCGCTATGCCGCCCTTTCCGGACTGTGAATTGATCCGGATGACCTCTTCGTAATCGCGGCCGAGGTCGCCCGGGTCGATCGGCAGGTAGGGAACCGCCCACGGCGCCTGACTCTCCGGCACCCCCAGCTCGGCCGCCTGTTTGGCGTGCCGGGCCAGGCCCTTGGCGATCGCGTCCTGGTGGGTGCCGGAGAAGGCGGTGTGGGTGAGGCTTCCCGCGTACGGGTGGCGCGGGTGCAGCGGCAGCCGGGTGCAGTGTTCGACGACCTCCACGACGGCGTCGATCTCCGAGAAGTCGATCATCGGGTCGACGCCCTGCGCGTACAGGTTGAGGGCCAGGGTGGCCAGGTCGACGTTCCCGGTGCGCTCGCCGTTGCCGAACACGCAGCCCTCGACGCGTTGCGCGCCGGCCAGCACCGCCAGCTCGGCGCAGGCCACGCCGGTGCCGCGGTCGTTGTGCGGGTGCACCGAGAGGATCACCGCGTCGCGCCGGGCGAGGTTCTTGTGCATGTATTCGATCTGGTCGGCGTACACGTTGGGGGTGGCGACCTCGACCGTCGCCGGCAGATTGAGCACCACCGGGTGGTCGGGGCTCGCGTCCCACAGGTCGGTGAGGGCGGCGCCGATCTCGAGGATGAAGTCGGGCTCGGTGAGGTTGAAGACCTCGGGCGAGAACTGGAAGCGGCGTCCGGGCGCGCGCCGGGCCAGGTGGGCGGCGGCGTCGAGGATCAAGGACTTGACTTCTTTGCGGGTACGCCCGAGCACGACGTCCCGCCACACCGGGGCGGTGGCCGTGTACAGATGGATCATCACCCGGTCCAGGCCGTCGACCGACTCGACAGTGCGGTCGATCAGCTCGGCGCGGGCCGGCGTGAAGACGACCACCGTGACCTCCTCGGGCAGTTCGGCCGCGGCCAGATGGCGTACGAAATCGAAATCGGTCTTGCTGGCCGACGGGTAACCGATCTCGATCTCCTTGTAGCCCATGGCCACGAGCTGGTCGAAGAAGCGGCGCTTGCGGCCGGTGTCCATGGGTTCGGCCAGGGCCTGGTTGCCGTCGCGCAGGTCCACCGGCACCCAGAGCGGGGCCTCGGTGATCCGGTTGGTGGGCCAGTCGCGCTCGGTCAGCGGCAGGGCGACGCGGTCGTGGACGGGACGGTAGCGGTGGAAGGGCATGCCGCTGGGGCGTTGCGGGTTCATCGTGATCTCCAGGGTCGGTCGGGTCCGATCGACCGGCGCGCGGGCCACCCGCTGCGGGGTGCCGGCCGTGTCAGGCCCCGCAGCGGCGACCAAGGAGAAGAAGCGCCATGCGCCCACGATAGAACTTGTCAGGTTGTATGACAAGTTAGTCTGGTGCGATGGATCCGGTCAGCCCGTCACCGCTCGTCGCCCAGGTCGCCGAGCGGGTACGCGACCGGATCAGCTCCGGTGAGTGGGGCGTCGGCACCAAGCTGCCCGGCGAGCACAAACTGGCGCCCCTGCTCGGCGTCAGCCGCCCCACCCTGCGCGAGGCCATGCGCATCCTGGCCGGCGCCGGCCTCGTCGAGTCCCGCCAGGGCGCCGGCGTCTTCGTGGTCGCCGCCGAGCCGAAGGTCAACTGGGCGGTCCAGCTGCGACGGGCCGAGCTTTCCGAGGTGTACGAGGTCCGCGTGGCCCTGGAGGTGGAGGCGGCCCGCCTGGCCGCGGCCCGCCGGACCGACGACGACCTGACCGCCATCGACGCCGCCATGCGGCGCCGGGTCGAGGCCGCCGGCGAGGACGACGCCGCGTTCGTCGACGCCGACATCGCGCTGCACGCCGCCATCGTCGCCGCCGCCCACAACCCGATCCTGCTCAACCTGTTCACCGAGTTCCTGCCGGTCCTGCGGGACGGCCTGATCGACCTCGTCCGGCTGCTGGACCTGCGCGCGCAGCTGCCCAACCCGGGCGAGGACAGTCACGCCGCCCTGGTCGCGGCGGTCGGCGCCCAGGACCCGGAGGCGGCCGAGCGGACCCTGCGCCGGGAGCTGAGGAACACGCTGGCCCTGTTACGGCGGGACTGAACCGAAGATCCGTGGGTAGTCGGCGGCCATGCCCGACTACCTGACCGCGCACCGCGCGGATCTGATCCGTGAGCTCACCGAATGGCTGCGGGTGCCGTCCGTGGCCGGTGTGCCGGAGCACGAGATCGACGTGCTGCGCTCGGCCAACTGGCTGGCCGGAACGCTGCGCCGGACCGGCTTCCCCACGGTGGAGGTGTGGGACGCCGACGGTTCGCCGGCCGTGTACGCGGAGTGGTGCGCGGCCCCGGGCGCCCCGACGGTGCTGGTCTACAGCCATCACGACGTGCGGGCGGCCAAGGACGAGGAGTGGAAGGAGACGGCGCCGTTCGAGCCGATCGAGCGGGACGGCTACGTCTACGGCCGGGGCAGCTCCGACGCCAAGGGCCAGGTGATGGCGCACGTCTGGGGCCTGCGCGCCCACGTGGACGAGGCCGGCGCGCCCGCCGTGAACATCAAGCTGCTGGTCGAGGGCGAGGAGGAGACGGGCTCGGCCGGCTTCTCCGGCCTGCTGGAGAGCAACCGGGAACGGCTCGCCGCCGACCTGGTCGTCTTCTCGGACACGCTGCTCTGGCATCGCGACCATCCCGCGGTGTGCACGAGCATGCGGGGCATGATTCTGGCCCAGTTGGAGGTACGCGGCCCGCTGCGCGACATGCACAGCGGCGCGGTGTCCGGCCCCGCGCCGAACCCGCTGATCGAGCTCAGCCGCCTGATCGGTTCCCTGCACGACGAGAAGGGCGTGATCACCCTGCCCGGCTTCTACGACGACGTGGCCGAGCCGACCGCTCGCCGCCGGGCCGAACTGGCGGCGCTGCCGTACTCCGACGAGGACTGGCTGGAGCGCTCGGCCACCCGCAGCATCGGCGGCGAACACGGCTGGACGGTCCTCGAACGCCTGTGGCTGCGCCCTCAGGCCGAGGTGATCAGCCTGATCGGCGGCGACCCGATTGGCCCGTCCCGCGGCGCCGTCCCGTCCCAGGCCGAGGCCACCCTGAGCATCCGCATCGTCCCCGACCAGACCCCCGAGGCGGTCGCCGACCAGTTGCACCGCTGGGCCGCCGAGACACTGAGCGACCGGGTCGACTACGAGATCACGGTCTCCGCCGAGACCGGCCAGAAGCCGTACGCGACCCCACCCGACCACCCCGCGGTGGCCGCCCTGGCCGCCGCGATGGAGGACGGCTTCGACACCCCCGCCGGCCGCATGGGCAACGCCGGCGGCGGCCCCGCCGAGTTGCTGGCCCGCATGCTGGAGGCCCCGGTCGTCTACTTCGGCACCGGCCTCCCCGAGGACCGCTGGCACGACAGCGACGAACGAACCGCCATCGACGTCCTCCTAGCCGGCGCCGCCACACTGGCTTCCTTCTGGCCCCGCCTGGCCAAACTCCCACCCGCCGCCCTGGCCCACCCCGCCCGCTGACCCACCGCGCCCCGACGCCCTTCACCGTGCTCCCGCCCGCCGTGTCTCGGCCGCTTTGCCGGCGTCTGGGCATCGCGCTCCTGGCCGCCTGGCGTGTGTCGGCGGCTTTGCCGGCGTCTGGGCATCGCGCTCCCGCCGGCCCGGCGCGTCTCGGCGGCCCAGCCCGGGCCGGCGTTTACGGCAGCAGTTCAGCGCATAGGCCCACCCGCAGATAGGCGTCGGCCCACACCTCGAAGGCCTCGTCGCCCGGATCCGGCCCCAACCGGGCGACGAGCGCGGAGACCGCCGCACCCGCCTGGCGCAGTCCCACCGTCTCCAGGCGTTCGGCGGCGCCGCGCAGCCGCCCGCCCATGGACGACGGTAGATGCAGCAGCCCGCGGTGCGCCACCTCGGCCAGCAGTTCCAGCGCGTCCACCACGGCCCGCCCGAGCGGATCCGTCACCTCGCCCAGCCGGTCCCGGGGATCGCCGACCCCACCGCCCTCCGCCAGATCCGGCACGACAACCCCGTCACCGGAGGCGAACCCGATCGGGTCGATCACGACGGTGCCCCCGCTGCGCCGAACGCTGCCCGCCACGAACCGCGCGCCGCCCTCCAGCGCCGCCACCACCGCGTCGAGCCGCCCCGGCGCGCACGCCGCGTGCACCGCGCTCACCCGGGCGGTCACCCCGTTCCCGTCCGCGATCTCGGCGTCGACGCGTTGCGCCCCCGGCGCGTACGTCACCGACCGCACCTCCGCGATCGGCACGACCCGCACCAGTTCGGCCTCCACCCGAGCCCGGATCGGCCGCGGCGGCAGGGCGTCGAGTTCCACGGCCAGCCCGGCCAGATCCGGGACGAGCAGACTCCCCGGCAGATGCTGCCACGTGTCCCGGGTGGTCATCGCTTCCGTCCGGCTCAGCCGCCGCGTCCCCAGCCGCACCGCCCGGCTCGCACTCCGCGCCGCCGACTCGGTGATCACCGCCCCGCCGGCCAGCGCCCCCAGCGTCACCCCGGCCACCCGCCGCCGCCCCAGTTCCGGCCCACTCTCGTCGGTCACGTACCGCCGCCGCAGCACGAGCACCGCCGAACTGTCCGCATGGGCCAGAAACACGTCGACCGTACGTTCGTCCCCCACCGCCGACACCCGCGCCCCGAGCCCGTCCAGCCGCGCCCGCCGCAGCGGCGTCTCCGACGCCTCATCGGTCCCCAGCACCCGCGACGCCAGCGAAGCCCCACCCCGCGTCACACTGCGATACCGGGCCACCAGCTCAGCCACATGATCGGCCAACGCCTCGGGCCGATAACGAGCACTGCGTTCCCGGTACGCCGTCAACTGCTCCGCAAGGTCGTCGACGGCCCCCAGAGGCCACCGCATCCGAGCCGCTTCCAGCCCCGCCCGCACCGCCGCGATCTCCCCGCCCATCCCGGCCCCGAGATGAACGGCCCCTTCCCGCACCACCGTCCCGGCCAGCGCGACCGCCCGCTCAAGCCCTTCCACGCCCGTCTGACCGGCCGGCGCCCCACCCACCTGCACCTGAACGTCAGCCTCACCGGCACCCTGCTCGTCGGCGGCCCGAAACGCCCACACCGCCAGCGCCAGCACGTCATCCCGGCTCCCGGCCACGGCATCGCTGCGAGCAAACCCCAGATCATGCGGTACGAGAAACCGCACCGTCGCCGTGGGAAGCTCCACAGTAGGAACCGGGTCCGACACCCGCCCCCGATGAACCCGAGCCACATACCCCGCCCGCAGGATCCGCCGGGCCGCCGCCATCATCCGGGCCCCGACCCGAGCCGTCAGCTGCTCATCCGTGAACGCCCCAGGCGACCACCCACCCGCCCCTGCCTCCCCACTGCCAGCACCCATGCGGCCCGGCCGGCCGCCAGCGACGCCGCCCCGAGCCGTCGCAGTCGCCGCACCACCCGCCACCGCCCAAGAACCAAGACCGCCGCTCCCAGCGGCCGGATCCAGCGCCTCTCCACTCGAATGACCCGCCGAGGCGCCGTCACGGTCGCCCCCGCCCGAGTTGCCCACACCGCCGTCCCGGCCCGCGTTGCCCATGCCGCTGCCTCCGGCCGCGCCGGCTTTGTCGCCGTCTCCGACCGCGCCGGCTTTGTCGCCGTGTCCGACCGCGCCGGCTTTGTCGCTGTCTCCGACCGCGTTGCCCGTGCCGCTGTCTCCGGCCGCGCCGGCTTTGTCGCCGTCTCCGACCGCGCTGCCCTTGCCGCCGTGCCCGACCGCGCGGCCTTTACCGCTGTCCCCGCCCGTGTCGGCTTTACCGCTGTCCCCGCCCGTGTCGGCTTTACCGCCGTCCCCGCCCGTGTCGGCTTTGCTGCCGTTCGGGTTCGCGTTGGGGCCGCTGTCGGTTCCGGCCGCGTCGGCGTTGCTGTCGGTTCCGGTCGTTCGCGCGTCGCCGCCCGGTGCCTTAGTCGTCGGCGCCTCACCCGGAGCGGCTCCGGAGCCGTCGGCCGGCGGCCCTTCCGACCAAGGCGTATAGGCCAGGACGAGCCCGATCACGTGCCGGCAGATGCCGGTGGCGCCACAACTACAGGTGCCCGCTTCGAGGCCACCGGGCGGCAGATCAGTGACGGTCCCGTCCGGGAAAACCGCGTGTACCGTGCCGTCGGTGTCCTCGGAGAGCTTGGGAGTGTCGCGTTCCAGCTCGCGCGCGGCCCGCTTGACCAGGCCCCGATTGGTCAGCTCGGCCAGCGTCGCCGCCGTGAGCGCCCGCAGATCGGCCCTCATGACACCCTTCCCTCGACAGCAGGCCGCATGCTCGTCCCAGCACCGAGCCGCGCGCCCGTCCCAGCACCGAGCCGCGCGCCCGTCCCAGCACCGAGCCGCGCGCTGGTCGTAAGGCGGAGCGGCACGTTAGTCATAGCACCGAGCCGCGCACTCGTTCCAGCACCGAGCCGCGCGTTCGTTTCCGGATCGAGCTGTGCGCTTGTCGCGGCGAAGAGTCGTGTGCTCATCGGGTCACCTGCTCGGCGATGAACTGGGCCAGTTGGCCGGGGGTCATCGCGCCGACCGGGGCGCCGACGTTGGCCAGCCTCTGGGCGGTCGACCGGTCGTACGCCGGGTTGGCCTGGCTGTCCAGCGCGGCCAGGCCGAGCACCTTCGTGCCCTGCTCGACCAGGTCGCGGACCGCGCGGACCAGCGTCTGCTCGGAGCCGCCCTCGTAGAAGTCGCTGATCAGCGCCACGATGGCCCGCCGCGGCTGTTCGATGAGGCTCGCGCCGTACAGGACCGCCTTGGCGATGTTGGTGCCGCCGCCGAGCTGGACCTTCATGAGCAGTTCGACCGGGTCGTCCACGTCGCTGGTCAGGTCGACCACCTCGGTGTCGAAGGCGACCAGGTGTGTCCGCACGCCGGGCAGGCCCCACAGGCACGCCGCCGTCACCGCCGAGTGGATGACGGAATCGGTCATCGAGCCCGACTGGTCGACGAGCAGGATCACCTGCCACTGGTCGACCTGCTTGCGCGTACGGGAAAAGAAGTGTGGTGTTTCCATGTAAAGCCGCCGCTCGTCGGGCCGGTAGTGGCCCAGGTTGGCGCGCAGCGTCCGGGTGACGTCGAAGTCGCGGGCCTGCTTCCAGCGGCTCGGCTTGCGGGCCCGCGTGCCGGTGAACGCCGCCCGCACCTCCGTCGCCATCGTCGCCATGAGGTCGCGGACGACGGCTTCGACGATCCGCCGGGCCAGCCGCAGCACCTCGGGGTTCATCAAATGCTTGGTTTGCAGTACGGCCCGGAGCAGCCCCGGGTTCGGCTCGATCGTCCGCAGCACCTCGGGGTCGGTGACCACGTCGGTGATCTCGTAGAGTTCCACCGCGTCCCGCTGCAGCCGCTCGACCGTCTCCTGGGGGAACAGCCGCGTGATGTCGCCGAGCCAGTCCACGGTGGTCAGCGCCGGCGCGCCGTCCCCGCCGGTGCGCACGTCCCGCTTGGCGTGCTCGTCGTCCCGCCCGTAGAGCCATCGCAGCGCGGCGTCCCGCCGGACCGCGTCGGGTCCGAGATCACCCAGGGCGGCCGCCGGGTCGCCCAGCACGAGCCGCCAGCGCTCGAGATCAGAATCGGTCACGGCACGTCTCCGATGATCAGGGCCTCACGCCGCAGGACGGTGTCGACGCGGCTGTCCAGCACCATTCCGGCCGCTACGACGGAAGGGCCGGGCCCGGCCGTACGAAGGAGCGCGCGCCCCGAGCCGGCCAGGCCTCGCCGGGCGAGGATCTGGCCGGCGATGGTCTCGCGTTCGCGGGGCGGGAAGTACTCGAAGGCCTGGCGCAGGGCCGGCAGCGAGACGAGGAAGTCGTCCGGGGACATGCCGGACAGCAACTCGTCGAGCAGGCCGATCACGTCGGGGGAGTGCAGAACCTCCTCCCGGGCGACCGCGAACAGGCCGGCCAGCCAGTCGCCGGCCGACCGGGGCACGAAGGCTCCGCGGACTCCGCGCAGGGACTCGACGGTGTACGGGTCGTCGTGCAGGGCCCAGCGGAGACCGAACGCGGCGCCGCGCAGGTCGGGTGGGGCCTCCCGGTCGGTGCAGACGCGGGCGGCGACCTCGATCGCGGCGTCCCGGTCGAGGCCGAGCGCCCGGCCGGCGTGCCGCAGCCCGTCGCGGCAGGCGGCCAGCGCGCCGATGCGTCCCGGGTCGGCCGGGGCGTCACCGCCGCGGACGCCCTCGGCCAGCCACAGCACCCGGCGGACGGCGGCGGCGATGACGGTGCCCAGGGTGGCGCCGCGGGCGGTCCCGAACAGCCCGTCGTGCCGCCACATGGTCAGCACCACGGCCAGCATCCGCCCGAGCGGTCCCAGGTCGGGCGCGGCGCCGACGGCCGCCTCGATGTCGGCGAGGGTGCGCGCGGAGACGTCGGCCGTGCCGGACAACGCGGCGTCGAACAGGACGAGGGCGAGCGCGTCGACGTCCCGCCCGGCCTGGGCGGCACGCTCGGCGAGCACGGCCGCGCAGGCGTCGGCGAGCGTCGCCCCGTACGCCCCGGCCTCGATCACCGCGGTCAGCCGTCCGGGTCCGGGGCGCAGCGTCCAGCGTTCCCGCAGAACCGGGTCGAGGCCCGTGGTGGGGCCGCTGTCCCGCTCGAACCCGGGCACACCGAGCAGGCGCACCCGGTGCAGCAGGCGGCTGCGTTCCCGGCCGGTCGCGAGCGTGAGGTCGAGCTCCACCTCGGCCGCCCCGTCGAGCCCGGCGCGTTCCAGCTCCGCGTCGAGGTCGTGCACGAGCGGCGGCGCCGGCGTCTCCGGGTGCAGCCGGCCGACGCGGGTACCACTGAGCGCGGCCACCATCTCGACCACGACCGGATGGCTGCCGGCTTCCAGCGTGCCCCGCCGCGCCCACGGCAGCGGCACGTCGAGCGCCTCTTTGACCAGCGCCGACGCGAGCCCGTCGAGCACGTCGGTACGCCCGGGCCGATGATGCCCGCGCACGGTGGCCAGCCCTTCCGCCGTGGCCCGGGCCGCGATGAGATCCGCCGTGGACACGGGCTGCCGCTTCCGGCGAAGCCGCTCCGCCACCGCCTCGACGAGATGCCGGGCGGCCCCGTCCGGACCCGACTCCCACAGCTCCTGGTAGTACCCGGGCGACGGCATCCCCGACTGATACCCGTCGAACGAGTCCAACCGCCGAAACGAGTACGGCACGAGAAAGCTCCCGCCGACCGCCCCGTCCGGCATTTCGGGAATGTGCGGCCAAGAGGCGCCGGAACGGGGCCGGGCCGCCTCGGAAGCGGCGAGGGCTCGAACCAGCGCCGGCCGGTGGAAGCCGCCGGTGACGACCACTACATGCCGGTCGCCGGCGGCGGCCGCGGCGGCTGCCACCCAGGAGGCCATGTAGGACTCGCGGGCGGTGTCGGAGTCGCCGGCCGCGGACTCACCCCGTACCAGATCGAAGTAGGTCTCCAGCCTCTCGGCCAGGCCCTCGGTGGGCGCGATCTCGAACAGGTGGTCCCACAGCGCGTCCACGTTGTCGACCTCGAAGGCGCGGCACAGGCGCTCCATCACGTCGGCGTAGCGGAGCTCCGCGTCCGCGTAGCGGTTGCTGCGGCCCTCGAACGCCGGATGCCACGCCGGCAGGTCGATGAAGCGCAGCGCCGCGCCGGCCGCACGCCCGTGGGTCAGCGCGGCCCACTCCGGTGAGTACTCGCAGAACGGCGCCCACGAGGCGTGCCGCCGGGTGTCGTCGCGGTAGCTGCTGAACACCGCGACCGGCAGCTGGTGACCGAGCAGCAGCTCGCCGATCCGGCCGTTGACGTCGGCCGGGCCCTCGATGAGCACGTACGCCGGCCGCAGGCGGCCGATCGTGTCGGCCACCAGCCGCGCGCAGGCGGGGCTGTGGTGGCGGACCCCGATGAACGTGACCGGCATGGCTCAGCCCGGCAGCAGGTGGCGGGCCTGGTGCAGCGCCTGCCACTGGTTGCCGTCCCGCCAGGTGATCTGCTGGGCCAGGTAGCGGCGCAGCTTGGCGAGATCTTCCGCGTTGTCCTTGGCCGCCGTGCCGGCCAGGCAGGCGACGATGTCCTCGGCGTTGCCGGGCTCGCCGCGCAGGAACCAGCCCCGCAACCCGACCGCGTGCGCCACCGACACCGCCTCGGCCGTGCTCATCACCGCCGACAGCCGGTCCATCGAGTCACCCCGGGCCGTCTCGCCCGTACGCAGCTCGCGGAACGTCGTCACCAGCACCTCGAGCACGTCCCGGCGGGGCTCCGCCGTCACTCCGGAGCGGGCCAGCAGCCGGGCCGCCTCGTCGGCCACCAGGGTCAGCTCGGTCGCGAAGTCGGCGATCGGGAAGACCGTCTCGAAGTTGAAGCGCCGCTTCAGGGCCGAGCTCATGTCGTTGACGCCCCGGTCGCGGGTGTTGGCGGTCGCGATGATGTTGAAGCCGTCGCGGGCGAACACCATCGATTCCGGCCCGGTCAGCTCGGGAATGGCCAGCACCCGGTCCGACAGCGGCGAGAGCAGGCAGTCCTGCACCTCCAGCGGGCAGCGGGTGATCTCCTCGAACCGGACCGTGCGCCCCTCGGCCATGCCGCGCAGCAGTGGCGCCGGCACCAGCGAGCGGGTGGACGGCCCCTCGGCGACCAGCAGCGCGTAGTTCCACGAGTAGCGGATCTGGTCTTCCGTCGTGGCCGCGCCGCCCTGGATGGTCAGCGTCGAGTCGCCGCTGACCGCCGCCGCGATCAGCTCGGACAGCAGCGACTTGGCCGTGCCCGGCTCGCCCACCAGCATCAGCCCGCGGCTGGTGGCCAGCGTGATCAGCGCCCGGTCGATCAGCGACGGGTCGCCGACGAACTTGCGGCTCACCTTCAGCGCCGGGTCGCCCACGACGAACCGGCGGGCCGCCTGCACGCTCAGCACCCAGCCCGGCGGCCGGGCCGCGCTGTCGGCCGCGCGCAGCCGGGCCAGCTCGGCGGCGAAGCGCACCTCGGCCGGCGGCCGCTGCACGCTGTCGGCGGGGTCGGTCACCTCGATCTCGGTGAGGCTCACGCGGTCACCTCCGTGAGGTCGCGGATGATCTCGGACGCGACCACCGGGTCGAGCTCGCCCAGGGCCAGCTGGCCGCGCGGGTCGCTGTGCCAGCGACTGCCGGTGCCGTTGTGCAGCATCACCATCGTGATCTTCTGATCGCCGAACTCGCCCACGTACCCGACCGCGATGCCGGGCTCGATCTCGACGGCCACCTCGACGCCGGCCGCGACGGCCAGCTCGAAGCGGCTCTGCATGCCCGCGTCCTGCGGCGTCTCCCGCCGCCAGCCGCGCCGTTCCAGCCCGAGCAGCTTGGTGGTGGGCACGGTGACCTGCTCGAAGCGGGTGAGCCGGCTGGTATTGGCCTCCTCGCCGCTGAGCGCGAACGTCGAGCGGCTCAGCTGCGGGAACGGCTGCAGGATCTCGTAGTCGGCGAAGAGCTCCGACCAGGCGGCCAGGTCGCCGCCGAGATGCAACGGGTGGGCCACGCCCACGGTGGCGTCCTCGGGCAGGGTCGTCTCCTCATCCGCCACGGTGGAGAGCGTCCGGTCCTCGGCCACCCGGATCGCGCCGGCCGGCGTGCCGTCGGAATGCCACACCGCCCACACGAGCCGCCGCACGATGTGCCACAGCAGCGGATGGCCGACGAACAGCTGCTGGAACTCCCCGGCGCTCCACCGGCGGCCGGAAACCATCGCCTGCTCCAGGCGCCGGACCTGGTCGGTGGCGACGGTCCGCACGTCCTTTTTCAAAGCGGAGAATTGCTTGTACGCCTGTGGCGCCAGCTCCGCGTCGTCGCGCACCCCCGGCTTGGGCAGCGCCTTGAGCCGCTTGCCGGCCGCGTCGGCCACGTACGGCCGCAACTGCTCGTCGAAGCCGACCGTGAACTCCCGGCCGCCGTAGTCGAGCCGCAGGCTGCCCGCCGCGTCGAGCCCGAAGTCGGGCACCAGCCGGTCGGCGAGCTGCTCGGCGCTCAGCCCGAGCGCGGCCGCGACCTCGGCCATCTTCTCGTTCGCGGTGTTCTTCAGCCCTTTGAACTTGGCCCGCTGGGCGATGCCGTGCAGCCGCATGAGTGCCACGTCGCTGCCGATCGCGGCCAGGATGTTCACCCCGGTGACCGCCTTGGCGTGCCCGCCGTCGCCCGGCCAGGCCAGGATCAGCGGGCTCAGCCGCCGGACCGTCTCGTCGTCGCCGATCAGCCCGAGCGCCGACAGCGCCCAGTTCTCCTTCGCGTTGGCGCCGGCCGCCTGCCAGCGCTGGAACAGCCCCCACCCGAACTCGGCCAGGCTCGACGGCTCGCAGGCCTCGAGGACCGGGGCCAGGCCGGCGTACGGGTCGTCGAGCCGCGAGATGGCGAGGATGCTCACCAGGTTCGTCACGGCGCCGGGCGGCAGCGCCCCCGAGCCGTCACGCAGCCGCACCGGCGGCAGCAGGCCCGGCACGGCCCACGACGGCACCGGCGGCATCTTGGCCGGCAGCACGCTCAGCGGGTCGGTGGCGAGGAGCGTGCCGATCGCGGCGACGGCCTCCGTCCCGTACGACCCCGCGGCGGTCCGCACAGCGTCGCCGTGACCGTTGAGGTGCAGCGCGAGCAGAGCCTGCTCGGCCTCGCGCCGGGCCGGCCCGGGTTTCTGCAAGGCGGCCGGCACGAGGGCGCGCGCGGCGGCGGAAGGATGACGCAGGAGCCACTGCACCGCCTGCTGCCGGGTGGCCTTGAGCCGGGCCAGCCAGCCCGCCATCAGCACGGCGACCTCGGGCGAGGTGAAGGGCGCCAGCAGCGGCGCGTACTCACCGGGGGACTGCCGGGCCAGCGAGACGATCACCGGCAGCAGGGCGGCCTCGAACCGGTCGGCGGCCACCCGCAGCCACGAGCCGGCGTCGTACGCGTACGTGGGCCGCCAACGGTGCAGCACCCGGCGGGCTACCTCGTCGGGACCGTCGGTGAGAAGCCGGACCGGATCGTTCCACTGGGCCGTACCCGAGGCCATCCGGTGGGCGAGCTCCTCCCAGCCCTCCGCCGGCTTGTCGTAGTGGCGGATCGGGGTGGCCCGCCACGCGTCGCGCTCGCCCGGCAGCCACTCCGTCGCGGGCGTGTCGTCGCAGCTGAGCCCGGCGATGACTACGGGCTTGGCCGCCTTGACCCGGTGGTTCCACGGCGGATCGGCCAGAACCGGCGGCACCGCCTCGATCGGCGCCGTGACCAGCGACGCGGCCTCGGCCGTGATCGCCTCGACCCGGGCCGCGGCCGCCGCGCTCAGCTCCGGCCGCACCTCCGCGACCAGATCGGGGTGGTTGAGCAGGTGGGCCCGGAGCAGGTCGTCGTGCCGGCCCGACTCGGCGAGCAGGCGCAGCCCGCGGCGCGGGTAACGCCCGGCCGCCTCGAGCAGGTAGGGAGTCACGTGCTTGCGGCCGGCCCGCTCGATCAGGCCGCGCATCACGTCGTCGCCGGGCAACACGGCCAGCACACTCAAGATGCGGCGGATCGATTCGGCGTCACCGGCGTCCTGGTCGAACCACCCGAACAACGTCGGCGCGACGGCCGCGCCCACCCCGTCGGCGATGGTGGCCAGCATCGCGATCGAGCCCCAGAGCGTCCAGCCGCCGGTCAGCGGGGCCAGCTCGCCGAACTGCCGCCCGTCGCCGGCCGCGGCGGCCAGCAGATTCGCCAGATACATGTCCTGGGTGGCGACCGTGCCGGCGATGGCCTGATCGACCCACGCGGTCTCGGTGGGCACGAGCGTGGCGGCGGCGGCCCGGGCGTAAAGGTGGCCGTGCTGGTGGCCGGCCAGGGCGGCGACAGCTTCCTGGTACACCTCGTCGGTCGTCGTGGCCAGCGCCGACCGTACCCGCAAGAGGGTCTGCATCGGAATGTCGGCCCGCCAGCTGTGCCGCTGATTTCCCGGGAGCATGTGCCGCACACCGTAACGCTGGGCGACGCCGGGCAGGGCCGGTCCCGGACTGTGCATCGTCTCGAGCGACATGAACTCGACGGCCGCGAGGGCGGCGAAGACCGGCCCCCGCTCGGCCAGCCAGACGTCGGCGAACGCGGTCAGCTTGTCACCGGCCTGCCAGTTGCCGAGCACGACGGCCAGCGCCACCGCGGCGGCACCGGCCGGCGACACGTCGGGCTTGCCGTCGAGCCAGGCCAGCCCGTTCGCCCGCAGATCACCCGGCGTCGCCGGAGCCTCGAGGACCGGCAGCACCACCTCGGACCGCCGGGCGAGCTCCGCATCGACGAACGCGCGCGCCTTCTTGTCGGGCGTGAACGTCGCCGGCCCGGAGCCGCCCCGGCGGGCGAAGCGGTGCCTGAGCCAACCGGCGGGGAAGTCGAAGGTGTCCTCGGAAGTCTGCATGCGCCAACCTTTTGTTCCGGCCCATCACGAACTTGGTGCCGGGAAGGCTAGCGGTGGGGTCCGACAAAAACTCAGGCGGCGCTCTTGGCCAGGGCGGACGCCTTCAAACGGTCGTACTCGTCGGCCGTGATCGCGCCCGAGTCGAGCAGCCCCTTGGCCGAGGAGATCTCGTCGGCCACGCTGCGCGCCCCGCCGTTGGAGCCGGCGACCGACCTGATGTACGCGTCCTGCTGCTGCCGCAGAGCCTGCTGGCTGGCGGCGGTCCGCTCGGCCATGCCGCCACCTCGGGCGATGAGGTAGACCAGCGTCCCGACCAGCGGAAGGATGATGATGAACAGGGTCCAGAGAGTCTTGGCCCATCCGCCCAGGTCCTTGCTGCGGAACAGGTCGCCGAAGATCCAGAACAGGCACATGAACCAGGCGATGAACAGAAAGAACTCGAATGTCGCCAGGAGGAAGGAACCGTTGTCGTCGAACATCGGGGCGCCCTTCGCCAGGGGTGAGGAGATGTGGCCCTCAGTGCACGCCCTCCACGGCCCCCGGTCCTCCTCCGCCAGGGATTAAATCCGCCCCGGGTGTGGCTGGTGGGGTGGGGTTTGGCAAGCTCATAGCCCGTGGAAGCACTTCGGCTCATCCTGCTGTTCATTCACCTGGTCGGGTTCGCGCTGCTGCTCGGTGGGGCGGTCGCGCAATTCGTGTCGGGGAAGTTCCGGATCAACCCGGCGATCCTGTGGGGGTCGATCATCCAGCTGGTCAGCGGGATCGGGCTGGCGGCGCCGCTGCGTGGGGGTGGTGACGACGAGCCGAGCCCGGTGAAGCTGGGTGTGAAGCTGGTCATCGCGATCCTGATCTTCATCATGGTCTTCATCCCGCGTAAGCGTGAGGCCGTCAACAAGGGGCACTTCATCGGCATCATCACGCTGACCCTGGCCAACGCCGCGGTGGCGGTTTTCTGGCGCTGACTTCACTCGCGAAACATTCGGCGCACGTTCGAAAGGGAACGTGCGCCGAATTCTCGTGGGATTCATCGGATCGCGTTCTACGTTCGGCCTCATGACCGCGAGCATCGTCATCCCGACCCATACCGAACGGCGCTGGGATTCGCTCCGGCGTACGGTCGACTCCGCCCTGGCCCAGGCGATGCGGCCGGCCGAGGTCATCGTGGTGGTCGATCACCACGCGGCGCGCCGGACCCTGCCGCGCGCCGTCGCCCGTGATCTGGTCGCCGCCACCATGGGCCACGGCGGCTATCACGCGCTGCGCGCCGTCACCGTCGTCGCCGCGGTCGTCGCGGCCGGTTTCGGCGGGGGAGTGGAGACATTGGCGCAGACGCCATCAAGAGGTTGATCACGCTTAACCCCGGCTCCTTAGCGTCCAGCCTCATGAGAAAGACGGTCGCTAACGTTCTCGCCGCCTCGGGCGCGCTTGCTCTGACTTTCACCCTCGCCGGCACCGCCAACGCCGGCGGCCAGCACGTCGCCAAGCCCACCCTGACCGGTTTCGCCTCGCTGCCGGCCGCCACCTTCGTCCCCGGTAGCGAGCCGTCCGGCGCGCAGGCCTCCGGCAACACCAACGGCTTCACGCTGCCCTTCGCCGACCAGCCCGTCCAGGGTTTCTCCGGCATCGCCGACAACGGCGACGGCACCTTCGACGTGCTGTCCGACAACGGGTACGGCACCCAGGCGAGCTCGGCCGACTTCCTGCTCCGCGTCCAGCGCCTGGCCCCGGTCTTCAAGACCAACAAGGTCGACGTGCTCGGCGGGGTCACCCTGTCCGACCCCAGCGGGTTCGTCTCGTGGAAGCTGACCCGTGCGGACCGTGTCCTCACCGGCGCCGACTTCGACCCCGAGTCGATCGTGAAGGGCGCCGACGGCTCGTACTGGATCGGCGACGAGTTCGGCCCGTTCATGCTGAACTTCGACCGGGCCGGCCGCCTGCTGCGCGCCCCGATCCCGCTCGAGGGCGTCGTCGCCCCCGAGACCGCCGCCCGCACCGGGGTCACCGCGACCGCCCGCAGCAGCAAGGGCTTCGAGGGCATGGCCGCCTCCCCGGACGGCCGCTACCTCTACCCGCTGCTCGAGGGCACGGTCACCGGTGACGTGGCGGGCCGGCTGCGCCTCAACGAGTTCGACCGCCGCGCCGCCAAGTACACCGGCAAGCGCTTCATCTACCAGCTCGACAACCCGGACAACGCGATCGGTGACGCCATCGCCGTCGACAAGGACCGCTTCCTGGTCATCGAGCGCGACGGCGGCCAGGGCGCCACGGCCCTCTTCAAGAAGATCTTCATCGCCGACAAGCGGGACCGCAACCGCGACGGCGTGATGGACAAGACCCTGCTGGTCGACCTGATGAACGTCGCGAACCCGCGCCAGCTCGCCGGTTTCGGCCCCACGTTCACCTTCCCGTTCCAGACCATCGAGGACGTCGTCATCCTCGACGACAAGACCATCGCCGTGCTGAACGACAACAACTTCCCGTTCTCCAGCGGCCGTACGGCGGGTGTCGCCGACAACAACGAGTGGATCACCATCGCCCTGCCGAAGTCCCTGAACGTCGACAAGCGCGTACTCAGGTAGCGATCCGCAGCAGGTTTCCGGCCGGGTCGCGGAAGGCGCAGTCCCGCACTCCGTACGGCTGATCTATCGGCTCCTGGAGGACGTCGCCTCCCGCGGCCCGGACCCGCTCGAAGGCCGCGTCGATGTCGTCGGTGCTCAGGACGATCCCCTTGAGCAGCCCTTTGGCCAACAGCTCGGCCATGGCCCGCCGGTCCTCGCCCGACGCGTTGGGGTCGGCGACGAGCGGCTCGAGCACGATGCTCACGCCGGGCTGCGACGGCGATCCCAGACGGATCCAGCGCATTCCCTCGTACGTGACGTCGCTGCGCACTCGCAGCCCCAGCGCGTCCCGGTAGAACGTCAGCGCCGCGTCATGGTCGTCCACGGCGACGAAGCAGGTCGAAACCCAGATGTCCATGCCCGTCACGCTAGGCGGCCGCGCCCGGCCCGGGCTTCTCCGTTCCTGACCGGCCTGGTGTAGATCTTCGCGATGCACGCCGGGATGCCCTGGTCCTGATGGTCGCGGGCGCGGTAGGCGCTGGGGCTTTCCCCGACAAGCTCGGTGAAGCGCGAACTGAACGACCCCAACGACGTACAGCCGACCGCGAAGCACACCTCGGTCACCGACAGGTCCCCGCGGCGCAGCAGCGCTTTGGCCCGCTCGATCCGCCGGGTCATGAGATAGCTGTACGGCGTCTCACCGAACGCACTGCGAAAGCTCCGCGAGAAGTGCCCCGGCGACATCAGAGCCACCCGAGCCAGAGCCGGCACATCAAGCGGTTCCGCGTAGTCCCGATCCATCACATCCCGGGCCCGCCGCAGCCGCCGCAGATCCTCCAGCTCCACCCCTTCACCCTCCCACACTGAGTCCACCAAAAGTACTAGCCTCCTAGGACGCGTAAGCCGGAGTGTGAGCGTCGGAGGCACCATCCATGACCATTCGCCACTTCACGGCCTCCGCCGTCGTTCTCGACGGCGACGATCGAGTGCTGCTCGTGCACCACAACAAGAGCGGCCTGTGGCTGTACCCCGGCGGCCACGTCGACCCGAACGAAACCACGGCCGAAGCCGCCGTCCGCGAAGTCCTGGAGGAGACCGGCGTGCACGTGGCCGTGCTCGGCGAGCCGGCCTTCGTCCACGCCGCCGTCCGGGGCCATGTGTCGCCGTGGGCGATCATCGAGATGGACGTGTCCGACTCCCAGGTGGGCGCTCACCGTCACATCGACTTCGTGTACGTGTGCCGCGCGACGAACACCGAAGTGAACGCCCGGCCGGAGGAGGTCGCCGACGCTCGGTGGATCCCGGTCGTCGATGTCACGGCGTTACGGACGCCGGCCGAGCTTCCGGAGTTGGTGGCCACCGCCGCGCGCTGGGCGAAGACACCGGGGCAGACCCCGCGAGGGCGAACAGGGATAGGGTGATCCGATGCCTTCCGTTGCTTGGATCGATCGGCAGTACGACCGGGAGAGCGGTGGGCGGTTCGCCGCGCATGTGGTGGCCGCGGGTAAGGAATTCGCGCACTGCTGGGGTGATGTCTCGCCCGTGGGGTTCGCGTGTGTGGCCTGGCGGCTGGCTACCGCTCCGCATCTTGATCCGGGGTATGTGCGGCTGCATCGGCGGGTGTTGTCGGCCGAGTGCGTGCGTAACGAGTGGGACGGGTCGCTGACCGTCCAGGCTCGACTTGTGGCGCCGTGGCCGGAGGCTCTGGCCGGGGACCGGGTCTGGCAGCAGGATCGTGGGTGGCGTGGGTGGCCCGAGACGTTCGGGCAGTTCCTTCAGCCGTCCCAGGAAGAGCTGAGCCGGGTTCCGCATGTGCGGTCGACGCTGAGCGTCGACGCGCCCGTTCCGCTCGGGGCGCTGCCGCCCGTGCCGGACGGGCCGGGGCCGGCCATGGTCGATCTCGCCGAGCGGGCCGTCACCGTGCTGGTTCGTGAGGTCAACGAGTTGCTCGGCCCGATGCTCACCCGACTGGAGGCCTGACGTGCCACGGCTGCTGGACGCTCTGCACGACTCCGCCGATTCCGCCGACCTCGTCCGCGACCCCCGGCAGGGTCTGTCGCGGCATGAACTTCTCGGGCGGGCGGCGGCGCTCGCCGCTGAACTGCGCGGTGCGGAAACCGTTGCTGTGCATGCCACTCCGGGTGTCGAGACCGTCGTGGCGATCACGGCGGCGTTGCTGGCGGGCGTGAAGGCCGTTCCCGTGCCGCCGGACGCGGGCGAGCTCGAGCGCGCGCACATCCTGCGGGACTCGGGAGCCGAACTCATGCTCGCCGACGATCCCCGTGCCGGCGGGACCATCCTCCCCGTCACGCTCGACCGGCCGCCCGGTGACGTGCCGGAGGAACCCGGGCCGGAGGCCGCCGCTCTCGTCCTCTACACCAGCGGGACCACCGGGCCCCCCAAGGGTGTCGTGCTCTCCCGGGCCGCCCTCGCCGCCGATCTCGACGCGCTGGCCGACGTGTGGCAGTGGACCGCCGGCGACACGCTCGTTCACGGGCTTCCGCTCTTCCACGTCCACGGGCTCGTTCTCGGCGTGCTCGGACCGCTTCGGATCGGCTCGCGGCTCGTACACACCGGGAAACCCACACCGCTGGCGTACGCCGCCACGCCCGGCACGATGTACTTCGGCGTGCCCACCGTGTGGTCGCGGATCTGTGCCTCGCCGGCGGAGGCGCGCGAGCTGAGAAGCGCCCGGCTGCTCGTCTCCGGCAGCGCCCCGCTTCCCGTGCCGGTCTTCGACGACCTCCGGGCGCTCACCGGCCAGGCCCCGGTCGAGCGCTACGGCATGACCGAAACCCTCATCACCGTCAGCACCCGCGCCGACGGTGAACGCCGTCCCGGCCACGTCGGCCTGCCCGTCCCTGGTGTCGAGACCCGCCTGATCGACGAGGCCGACGGCGTCGGGCACCTTCAGGTGCGCGGGGCGACCCTCTTCGACGGTTATCTCCACCAGCCGCCGCGCGTGGACGACTGGTACACCACCGGCGACGTCGCCTCGATCGGGCCGGACGGCTGGCACCGCATCGTCGGCCGGGCGTCCACCGACCTCATCAAGACCGGCGGCTACCGGGTGGGCGCCGGCGAGGTCGAGGACGCCCTGCTGCTGCATCCGGCCGTCCGCGAGGCCGCCGTCGTCGGCACCCCGCATCCCGACCTGGGGGAGCAGATCACCGCGTACGTCGTCGCCGACTCCGTCCAGGGCGAGGAGCTCACGGCCTTCGTGGCCGAGCGCCTGGCCGCGCACAAGCGTCCCCGCGTCGTTCACCTGGTCGCCGAGCTGCCCCGTAACGCCATGGGCAAGGTGCGGAAGGCGGCCCTCAAGGGCACCTGAGAGTTAAGAGATCGCTTAGGTAGCTGTTGACATTGGACAGGAGGCGAGGAAGTCTCACCCGCGATCGCGGGAGGTGCATCGTGCAGGTGCCGGCTCCGTTCGAATACGAACGCGCCACCACTGTGGACCATGCCATCGGGCTGTTGGAACGTTTGGGCAGCTCAGCGCGGCTCGTGGCGGGTGGGCACAGCCTCCTGCCGATGATGAAGCTGCGGTTGGCCAACTTCGAGTATCTGATCGACATCAATCCGCTCCACGCGGAGCTGGGCTACGTGACGACAACGCCCGATGAGGTACGCATCGGCGCGCTCACCAGGCATCGGGAGCTGCTCGAGTCGGACGAGCTGGCCGCCGCGTTCCCGATCTTCCGAGACGCCGAGCGGGTGATCGCCGATCCGATCGTGCGCAACCGGGGCACGCTCGGTGGTTCGCTCTGCCAGGCCGACCCGTCCGAGGACCTGTCGGCTGTGTGCACCACGCTCGACGCCAGCTGCGTCATCCGCGGCCCGGGCGGCGCCGAGCGGGTCGTGAGCATGGAGGACTTCCACGTCGGGCCGTACGAGACGGCGGTCGGCGACGACGAGATGCTGACCGAGATCCGGATCCCGCTGCGCCCGGGTGGTGGCAGCGCGTACGAGAAGGTCGAGCGCCGCGCCGGCGACTGGGCCGTGGTCTCGGCCGGCGCCGCGGTCTGGCTGGCCGCCGACGGCACCATCGCCGACGCCCGGGTGGGCCTGGCCGCGGTGGGGCCGAACACGACCGGCATCCCGGAGATCTCGGCCGCCCTGGCCGGTCACGCGCCCGCCGAGGAACTGTACGAGCGGGCCGGGGCGATCGCCGCGCGCAGCTGCGATCCGGCCACCGACCAGCGGGGCAGCGCCGAGTACAAGCGGCACCTCGCCAACGAGCTGACCAGGCGGACGCTGAGGCGGGCCGTCGAGCGGGCGAGGAGCTGACATGCAGGTCACGATGACCGTCAACGACGTCGAGGTCACCCGGGAGATCGAGGGGCGCCTGCTGCTCGTGCACTTCCTGCGCGACCACCTCGGCCTGACCGGCACCCACTGGGGCTGCGACACCAGCAATTGCGGTACGTGCGTGGTCTGGCTGGACGGCGAGCCCGTCAAGTCGTGCACCGTGCTCGCGGCGATGGCCGGGGGCCACGAGGTGCGTACCGTCGAAGGCCTGGCCAAGGGCGCCGAGCTCGACCCCGTCCAGGAGGGGTTCCGGCAGTGCCACGGCCTGCAGTGCGGCTTCTGCACGCCGGGCATGATGATGACCTGCCGGGCCCTGCTCGACCGGAATCCCGACCCGACCGACGCCGAGATCCGCGAGGCCATCTCCGGTCAGATCTGCCGGTGTACGGGGTATTCGACGATCATCCGCTCGGTCCGCTGGGCTTCCGTTCACGAGGCCGCCGCCAAGCAGGAGGTCGAGGCATGACGGCCGTACAGGAACCGAAGCTCACGACCTTCGACGACAACGACCAGAAGCCGGTCGGCTACGGCCGGATGCTGCGCAAGGAGGACCCGCGGCTGCTGCGCGGCCGGGGCCGCTTCACCGACGACGTGCAACTGCCGGGCATGCTGCACCTGGCGATCCTGCGCTCGCCGTTCGCGCACGCGAGGATCGTCACCATCGACACCAGCGCCGCCGAGGCCGCGCCGGGCGTGCGGGCCGTCGTCACCGGCGCCGCGCTGGCCGAGCAGGGCCTGGCCTGGATGCCGACCCTCTCCAACGACGTGCAGGCCGTGCTGGCCACCGACAAGGTGCGCTTCCAGGGCCAGGAGGTCGCGTTCGTCGTGGCCGACGACCGCTACCAGGCCCGGGACGCGCTCGAGCTCATCGACGTCGAGTACGACGTCCTCGACCCGGTCGTCGACGTCCGCCGGGCGCTCGCGCCGGGCGCGCCGCTGATCCGCGACGACCTCGAGGGCAAGGCGGACAACCACTGCTTCGACTGGGAGACCGGTGACGAGGACGCCACCGCGGCCGTCTTCGCCAAGGCCGACGTGGTGGTCGAGACCGACGTGGTCTACCCGCGCGTGCACCCGGCGCCGATGGAGACGTGCGGCGCGGTCGCCGACTTCGACCCCATCGAGGGCAAGCTGCGCCTGTGGTCGACCACGCAGGCCCCGCACGCCCATCGCACCCTCTACGCGATCGTGGCCGGCCTGCCCGAGCACAAGATCCAGGTGATCGCGCCGGACATCGGCGGCGGCTTCGGCAACAAGGTGCCGATCTACCCCGGCTACGTGTGCGCGATCGTCGCCTCCATCGTCACCGGCAAGCCGGTGAAGTGGATGGAGGACCGGTCGGAAAACCTCATCAGTACGGGGTTCGCGCGCGACTACATCATGCGCGGCGAGATCGCGGCGACCCGCGACGGCAAGATCCTCGCTATCCGTACGAACGTGCTGGCCGACCACGGCGCCTTCAACGGCACCGCGGCGCCGGTCAAGTACCCGGCCGGCTTCTTCGGCGTCTTCACCGGCAGCTACGACCTGGAGGCCGCGTACTGCAAGATGACAGCGGTCTACACGAACAAGGCGCCGGGCGGCGTCGCGTACGCCTGCAGCTTCCGCATCACCGAGGCGGTGTACCTGGTCGAGCGCATCGTCGACACCCTCGCCTACGAGCTGGGGATGGACCCGGCCGAGCTGCGGCTGAAGAACTTCATCCGGCCCGAGCAGTTCCCGTACGAGACCAAGACCGGCTGGGTGTACGACTCGGGCAACTACGAGCCGACGATGCGCCTGGCCATGGACATCGCGGGCTACGCCGACCTGCGCCGGGAACAGGAGGAGAAGCGGGCCCGCGGCGAGCTGATGGGCATCGGCATCTCCTTCTTCACCGAGGCGGTCGGCGCCGGCCCGCGCAAGAACATGGACATCCTCGGCCTCGGCATGGCCGACGGCTGCGAGCTGCGCGTGCACCCGACCGGCAAGGCCGTCGTGCGGCTGTCGGTCAAGACGCAGGGCCAGGGCCACGAGACCACGTTCGCGCAGATCGTGGCCGAGGAGATCGGCATCCCGCCGGCCGACATCGAGGTCGTGCACGGCGACACCGACCAGACCCCGTTCGGCCTCGGCACGTACGGCAGCCGCTCGACGCCGGTCTCCGGGGCCGCGGCGGCGCTGGTGGCCCGCAAGGTCCGCGACAAGGCCCAGATCATCGCGTCGGCGATGCTCGAGGTCACCGTGGCCGACCTGGAATGGGAGAAGGGGAAGTTCCAGGTCAAGGGCGACCCCGGCCAGTCGGTCACGATCCAGCAGATCGCCATGCGCGCCCACGGGGCCGGCGACCTGCCGGACGGCATCGAGGGCGGCCTGGAAGCGCAGATCTGCTACAACCCGTCGAACCTGACGTACCCGCACGGGGCGTACATCTGCGTGGTCGACATCGACCCGGGAACGGCGCAGGTGAAGGTGCGGCGCTTCATCGCCGTCGACGACTGCGGCACCCGGATCAACCCGATGATCATCGAGGGGCAGATCCACGGCGGGCTCACCGACGGCGTCGGCATGGCCCTGATGGAGATGATCGCGTTCGACGAGGACGGCAACTGCCTCGGCGCCTCGCTGATGGACTACCTCATCCCGACGTCGCTCGAGGTGCCCGACTGGGAGACCGGATACACGGTCACCCCGTCGCCGCACCACCCGATCGGCGCCAAGGGCGTGGGGGAGTCGGCCACCGTCGGCTCGCCGCCGGCCATCGTCAACGCGGTCGTGGACGCGCTCAAGCCGTTCGGCGTGCGCCACGCGGACATGCCGCTGACCCCCTCGCGCGTCTGGGACGCCATGCGGGGCCAGGCCACGCCTCCCATTTAAGGAAACCGCTGTGCTGATCGCGGAACGCGCGAAAGAACTGACGAACGAGCGCCGCCCGTTCGTGCACGCCACCGTCGTCCGCGCCCAGGAACCCACCTCGGCGCGGCCCGGCGACGACGCGGTCATCCTCGCCGACGGCTCCATCGAGGGGTTCGTCGGCGGGGTGTGCGCCGAGGGCTCGGTGCGGCAGGCCGCGCTCGACTCGCTGCGCGACGGCAACACGGTCCTGCTGCGGGTGCTGCCCGAGGAGTCGGCGCCGTTCCCGGAGACGCCGGGGGCGCTCGTGGTGGTCAACCCGTGCCACTCGGGCGGGGCGCTGGAGATCTTCCTGCGGCCGATGCTGCCCAAGCCGCTGGTCGGGATCTCCGGCAACACCCCCATCGGTACGGCGATCCGCGAGCTGGCCGCCTTCCTCGACTTCGAGGTGACGCCCTCGGGGTCGTACGCGGGCGCGTCGGCCGTGGTGGTCGCGGGTCTCGGCCGCGACGAGGAGCAGCAGATCCACGCGGCGCTGGAGGCCGGGGTCCCGTACATCGGCCTGGTCTCCAGCCACAAACGCGGCGCGGCCGTCCTCGACGCCATGCGGCTGACCCCGGCCGAGCGGGAACGGGTCCACGCGCACGCCGGGATCGACATCGGCGCCCGTACCCCCAAGGAGATCGCCCTCTCGATCCTGGCCGAGATCGTCGGTGAGGTGCGGCGCGGAAGCGTCGCCCCCGCGGTGACCGGGGAAGCACCGCGCCAGGCCGTCGACCCGGTGTGCGGGATGACGGTCCTGATCGGTGAGAACACCCCACACGCCGTCGTCGACGGGCAAGACTTCTGGTTCTGCTGCACGGGATGCCGGGACAGGTACGCGGCTTGAGCACGACGGGCCTCGTGCTCGCGGCCGGTGGCTCGCTGCGGCTCGGAGAGGCCAAGCAGCTGCTGCCGTACCGCGGCCGGACCCTGCTCGACGCCACCCTGGACCTGGCCCGCGCCTGCGGCTTCGACGAACTGCTGGTCACCCTCGGCGGATCCGCCGCCGAGGTGCGCGAGCGCGTTGACCTCACCGGATGCACGGTGATCGACAACGCCGCGTTCTCGTCCGGCTGCGGCTCCTCCATCCGCTCCGGAGCCGCAGCCGCGACGACCGGCGCCCTCGTCCTCCTCCTGGGCGACCAGCCCGGTGTGCGACCGTCGTCGGTCGCCGCGCTGCTCGCCGCGCCGGCCCCGCTCGCGGTCTGCCGCTACGACGACGGCCTCGGGCACCCGTTCCTGTTCCGCCGTCCCGTATTCGCCGACCTGCTCGCCCTGCACGGCGACAAGGCGGTGTGGAAACTCCTGCACTCGGGCCGCCATCCCGTCGCCGAGATCCGGGTCGACGGGCCGATCCCGATCGACGTGGACACCGCCGACGACTACCGACGCCTCCTGGAGCACCAGTGAACTCGCCCGAGGACGTGCGGCAGCGGCTCGACGCGGTCGACTACCTGGTCGACGACGGCCTGGCCATGGCCGTGTTCCTGGCCCTGCGCCTGGGCAAGCCGCTGCTACTCGAAGGTGAACCGGGCGTGGGCAAGACGGCGGCCGCCAAGGCACTCGCGGCCGCGCTGGCCACCGACTTCATCCGGTTGCAGTGCTACGAGGGGCTGACCGCCGGCGAAGCCCTCTACGAGTGGAACTATCAGCGCCAGCTCCTGGCCATCCGGCTCGCCGAGGCCCGCCAGGAGAAGATCGGCGACGCCGACCTGTTCACCGCCGAATTCCTGCAGGAAAGACCGATCCTGCGGGCCGTACGGCATGAGGGCAGCACCCCGCCGGTGCTGCTGATCGACGAGATCGACCGGGCCGACGACGAGTTCGAGGCGCTGCTCTTCGAATTCCTGGGCGAGGCCGCCATCACCGTTCCCGAATTGGGGACCTTCACCGCCGTACGGCCACCGATCGTCGTCCTCACCTCCAACCGCAGCCGCGATCTGCACGACGCGCTGCGCCGCCGCTGCCTCTACCACTGGATCGAGTTCCCGTCACCGTCCTTCGCGGCGGAGATCGTCCGGCGCTCGGTTCCCGGCGCGTCCGCCCCGCTGATCCGCGGCGCCACCGAGTTCATCGGCCGCGCCCGCGGCCTCGAGCTCGACAAAGCACCAGGCCTGGCCGAGACGATCGACTGGGTGTCGGCCCTGACCGCCCTGGGCGTCACCGATCTGGTCGCCGCCGACGTCGTCAGCACGATCGGCACGATCGCCAAGACGCCCGACGACCGGATCGCCGTGTCCCGCCTTGCCACTGAGGAGCCCTCATGAAAATCACCAACGAGTTTACGGTGCACACCCCGATCGACCGCGCCTGGCGGGTGCTGACCGACCTGGAGGGCATCGCCGGATGCATGCCCGGCGCCCAGCTGACCGGCGTCGAGGGCGACGTGTACCAGGGCAAGGTGAAGGTGAAGGTGGGCCCGGTCGTCTCCGAGTTCGCGGGCACGGCCCGGTTCACCGAGAAGGACGAGTCGGCGTACCGGGCCGTCATCGACGCCAAGGGCCGCGACGCCCGCTCCGCCGGCAACGCGGCCGCCCTGGTCACCGCGGTCCTCTCCCCGTCCGGCGACGACAGCACCCTGGTCAGCGTCGACACCGACCTGAAGATCAGCGGCAAACTGGCCCAGTTCGGCAGCGGCATGATCAAGGAAGTCTCGAGCAAACTCCTCACCCAGTTCGTCGCCAACCTCGAAGCCAAACTGGCCACCGACGCCACCACGCCGACCGCCGGTCCCGCTTCCTCTGCGCCGCCCGCCTCTGCGCCGCCCGCCTCTGCGCCGCCCGCCCCTGAGGCTGCCGACTCGTCGGCCGAGGCCGCCGATCACACTGCCGCTACCACCGCCTCCGCCGCGGCGGTGGAAACGGCGGCGGAGACCAGTATTTCCCCGGCCGCCGTCGAACTCGCCGCGAGTCCGGCGGGGCACGCCCTCAACGGAAGGGCGCCGACCTCGGCCGCGGCCGCCGTCGCCACCCCGGCGGCCATCGACGCCGCCGCCGTCGCCACCCCGGCGGCCATCGACGCCGCCGCCACCGCCGAGACCGAGCCGCTCGACCTCCTCGATCTGGCCGGCGGCTCCCTCTACAAGCGCCTCATCCCGGTGGCGGTCGGTGTGGTCGTCGTCGGTGCCGTCATCGTGTGGGCCGTTGGCCGACGCTGAGCCGCGCTCCGTCAGCGACGAGCGGCGGGGCGGGATCGTGCTGTTGCGGGGGACGGACCGGGCCGGGTTCGCGGTGGCGTTCGCGGACCGGCTGCGCGGGGCGGGACTGGCGGCCGGGCTCAGCGAGACCGGGGACTTCGTGCACGCGCTCGAGGTCAGCCCGCCCGTGTCCGTGGACGTTCTCTATTGGACGGCGCGGATCGCGTTCGTACGGCGCCGTGCCGACCTTGATGCCTTCGACCGGGTTTTCCACGCGGTTTTCGGCGAGGCGCCGCCGTTGCCGTTGACGCGGTCCGCCGTACCCCCCAGCAAGCGCGACGATGTGCACCTGGCCGTGCCCCACGGGGTTGACGAGCCGGCGGCCGGTGGTGGGCTGCCGTGGGCGACGCTGCCGCCGCCAGTCGCCGCCGCCGAGCCCGGCGATTCCCCGCTGCGCACGCCCGAACGGCGGCCCAGCGCCCTCGCGGCCCTGGCCGAGCTGCCCTTCGAGGAACTGGACCCTCGTGAGCTCGCGCTCCTGGGCGACGCGGTGCGCGACAGCCTCGCCCGCTGGCCGGCCCGGCGGACCCGCCGCCACGCCATCGACCCCGCCGGCCGCCGGATCGCGTTGCGGCCCACCATCGCCCGGGCCCGGAGGACGGCCTGGGAACCGGTGACGGTCGTGCGGCAACGCCCCGTACGGCGCCCGCGCCGCGCGGTGCTGATCTGCGACCTGAGCGAGTCGATGCGCGCCCAGGCCGCCGCCTACCTGCACATGATGCGGGCCTTCACCCTCGTGGCCGACGCCGAGGTCTTCGCCTTCGCCACCACGCTGACCCGGCTGACCCCGGCGCTGCGCCGCACGTCGGCGGAGGAGGCCATGGCCCGCGCGACCGAGGCGGTGGGCGACCGTTTCGGCGGAACCCGGATCGCCACCAACCTGACCGCGCTGCTCGACTCGCACCACGGCAACAGCTTGCGCGGCGCGCTGGTCCTCGTCGCCTCCGACGGCTGGGACAGCGACCCACCGGCCCGGATGAGCGCCGCGATGGCCCGCCTGCGCCGCCGCGCCCACCGAATCCTCTGGCTCAACCCGCGCGCGGGCGCGCCCGGCTACGCCCCCAAGGTGGCCGGAATGGCGGCCGCCCTCCCGTTCTGCGACCACCTCCTGCCGGCCGCGACGTTCGCCGACCTCGCAGCGGCCGTCCGGCTCCTGGCCCGCCCCTGACAGTGCCCTTCCGGCCTCTCCAGCGCGGGCCGGCCATTCTCACCCGTCCTCGACAGCGGCCTTTCCCGCGCGGGCCAGCCACTCCGACCCGCCCTCGACAGCGGCCTCTCCGGCGCGGGCCGGCCACTCCCACCCCCACCCTCGACAGCGGCCTTTCCCGCGCGGGCCAGCCATCCCACCCGCCCTCGACAGTGCGTTTCCTCAGCGCGGGGCCGGCCGATCCGGGCCGTCGGCTCACACCGGCGCCGGCCACCCCACAGCCGCGCGCGCCGTCGCCCTTCGGAGCCGTCGTGTGGGGGCGCTCAGCTCCACAGGGTCACGTGCACGGACGGGCGGAAGTGGCCGACGTTGACGCCGGTGCCGCGCATCATCGCCTGAATGGCGCGGGGCGTCGAGACGAAGCGGGCCAGTTCCCGGGCGGCCTGCGGGGCGTTGCGCTCATCGAGCATGACGGCGTGCCAGCCGGCTTCCAGTACGGCGTGAGGGCCGGCCACCCGTACCAGATGACCCTGGCGAATCTCCGGAGCGACAGCGAACGACAACGCCGGCGCCAGCCCTTTGCCGCGTTTGGCTTCCTCGACGGCGGCCGCGTTGCTCTGGTAGATCTGCTGCCGCTCCTCGGGGACGCCCAGCCGCCGCAGCAGGTCGGGTACGGCGCCGATGTCGGTGGCGGCCGACGGGCCCAGCAGCCACGTCTGGTCGCGCAGCTGGCCGGGGGAGGGCCGCACGACCGCGAGCGGATGGCCGGGGCCGACGACGACCTCGATGCGGTAGTTCATCACCGGCCGCGTGGTCAGCCCGGGAGGGAGCACGGCCGGCGGCGGCCCGATCGCGACGTCGATGGTGCGGCCGATCAGGGCCGTGGCGAACGACGCCGGATCGCGGACGCTCAGCTCCACGTCCAGGTCGGCAGCGCGCCCGGCGAAGAGCTCGATCAGCCCCGGCGCGGCATGCTCGGCGAACAGGCTCGACGCGCCGACCCGCAGCAGCCGCCGCCCGCGTCCGGCGGCGCTCACCTCGAGCACGGTGATGTCCTGCAGCCCCAGCATCTCCTGGGCCCGGCTGGCCAGCCGGAGGCCGCCCGGGGTGAAGGCCAGACCCGATGAGGTACGGGAGAAGAGCTGATCACCGAGCTCACGGCGCAACTGCCCGATGTGCAGCGACACGGCGGACTCGGAGACCGACAGCTGGGCCGCCGCCAGCTTGACCGAGCCGAGCCGGACCACGGCGGAGTAGGCGCGCAGCTGCGTCGGCGTCATCCGTCCCCCCGAGTAGTGGTGCGCGTCTCACTCGCAATCTATCGCGCTACTGGCGCCCTGGTCAGACCCGACATCACCAATGTGGATCATCCGGTCACCGTGGATCGACGTTGACAAATATCTTGCCCCTCGGCATCTGACCGTCCGTCACGTCAACCCGGGTCGCGCTGTACAAGGTGTCGTGATGCGTGATCCTTCGTTGAAGCTACGGGCCCGTGTCAGACATGCCGGATTTGCCGGAACGCGCGGATGGCGGATAACCGGTGCTCCGTCCGTACCTTCAAGAACGGCTTCTCGATGGTCAAGCCGGACACCGTCGTCGACCGGCTTTGCGAGGACCTTCATGCCGACCCCTTCCCGCCCACCGCGAACGCATCCTGCATTCTCCGGCGCGGCTGCCGCGGTGGCCGCGCTCGCCGTGGTCGCCGCCCCCATGGCGCCGGCGGCCGCGCGGGAGAGCCGGGACGCCTCCGGGAAGTGCGCCGGCCTCCGCCCCGCCGTCGAGAGCTCCACCGCCCGCAAACCCGGCGACACCCCGGCCGGGGAAGTTCGTGCCGACACGCGCGGCGTGGCTGAAAAGGATCAGTCTGTCGATCGGGCGGGTACCCGCTTCACCGCCGTTGCGCAGGCCGACCTCGTCAAGGTGTCGGTGCTCGACGCCGGGGTGCTTCGGCCCGGTCTTCCGTCGCTGGCCGACGTCCGGCTCGGAAGCGCGCACGGCCGCGCCGACAGTGCTGCCTGCCGGGCCAAGACGAGTGCCGCCGGGCGGTACGCCGACGCCAAGCTGCTCGGCATGCAGCTTCCCGGGCTTCCGGCGCCGGGCACCGCCGCCCAGCGCCAGGCTCCGCCCAGCCGGCAGGCCGCCACCGCCGAACTCGCCGGCCTGCGGGCCGCCGGCCTGGCAACGGTCCAGCTCGGCCGCTCGACGGCCGAGGCGCGCTGGCTCGACACGTACAACTGCGGCGCGACCGGGCCGCTCACCCGCACCGCCACCATGCTCGCCGGCGTCCAGCTTCTCAGTGGTGGCGGCCGGACCCCGGCCCTGCAAGCGCTGCGCCGCCCGGGCGACACCGCGCGCAAGACCAGCCTGCTGCGGCTCGGCCCGACGGGCTCGACCCAGAGCGCCACCGATGTGGTACGCCTCGACGGCGGCCACCGCGGCGTCAGCGCCGCCGCCGGCGTGGCGCTGTCGGACCTGACCCTGTTCGGCGGCACCCCGCAGGAGGTGTCGATCAAGGTAGTGACCCAGCCGACGCTGACCGTCGTAGCCGCCGGTGACCGCGAACGTTCATCAGTCGCGTACCGCCCGGCCGTCCTCAAGGTGACCGCCGCCGGTAAGCCCGTCGCCACCCTCGACACGGCCGGCGCCAGCGTGGGCGTCGACCTGTTCGGCAGCCTCGCCCCCGAGCCCGCCGCCGCATCCGAACACAGCCCCGCAGCCAAGGGCGGTTCCGCGACCGAGGGCGGCGGCTCCCCGGACAAGGGCGGCTCCCCGACCGGGGGCGGCTCCACGGCCAAGGGTGGGTCCGCGACCGAGGGTAGGTCCGCGGCTGAGGGCGGTTCCGCGGCCGGGGTGGTGCCATCCCTGCTCTCGGCTCGCATCTCGCTGGGCGGACCACGCCAGGTGATCGGGGACCGTGACGTTCGGGCCGAGGCGGCCGCGCTCCGCGTCGAGGTCCTTCTCGGGAAGGCGCATCTTCTCGACGTCGCGCTCGGTTATCTCTACGCGCAGGCGTCCACCACTCCGGCGAAGGCGAAGGCGAAGGCGAAGGCGACGGCGAAGGCGGCCGGCACCCCGGCGGCCACCACGAGGCCCGGCAGGACCACCGGCGCGCTCGGCGGGGAACCCGGCGCGCAGCCTCATGAGTTGCCGCGGGTGGCGGGAAGTTCCTCGAAGCCCGTGGGCCGGTCCGGCACCGCTGAGGCGACCGAGGTTGCCGACTCGACCGAGGTCAGCGCCCTGGCCCGCACCGGGAACAACGTCTTCGCGGTGGTCACCGGCGGCGCCGTCCTGCTGATCCTGGGCATCGCGGCCGTGGCCCTGGCCCGCCGTCGCCGACAGGGCTGACCGAAGACCAAGCAGGTCGGGGCCGGCGAAGGCCAGCCGGCGCGCGACGCGGACGGGTAGAGAGGCGCGGGCGGGGAGGCGCGGGCGGGGAGCGGCGCAGGCGGCGAGAGGTGCGGCACGGGCTTACCCGAGGGGGAACCGCGGGCGGCAGGTGGGGAGTGGAGCCCCACCTGCCGCCCCTTTTCCTGGTCTAGCCGTGACAGACATCGACGTTTTAATATCTATGAAATCTTCTCGCGTTCGAGCGTTCCCCGAAGGGA
Source organism: Actinoplanes sp. NPDC048988 (assembly GCF_043197815.1). Lineage (NCBI taxonomy): Bacteria > Bacillati > Actinomycetota > Actinomycetes > Micromonosporales > Micromonosporaceae > Actinoplanes > Actinoplanes sp. NPDC048988. The sequence continues at coordinate 481,878 of NZ_JBICTW010000006.1, forward strand.
CACCTCATGCGCCGACGCCTTTCCGCCCTCGCGGCCTCCGTCCTGATGGCCACCCTCCTCGTGCAGACCGACAGCCCGGCGCAGGCCGCCCCTGTCGACAACACCGACTACTGCCTCGGCGAATGCTCCGACATCCTGCCGCCGGGCCAGAACGGCGACGCCGACCTGCTGCAGATCCTCGCCTCGCAGGCGTTCGGCACCAAACCGCCGCACTCCGACGACCAGCTCGGGCCCTACGACGGGCTCGTGCACAGCTACACCGGCCTCAGCGGCCAGCAGATCAACACCTTCTTCAACGACAGCTCGTACGGCGTTCTGGCCGCCGACGTCGCCACGACCACCAAACCGCGGGACGACGTCACCATCGTGCGTGACAAGAAGCTCGGCATCCCGCACATCACCGGCACGACGCGGGCGGGAACCATGTACGGCGCCGGTTACGCCGGCGCGCAGGACCGCCTCTTCCTCATGGACCTGCTCCGCCGTGTCGCCCGGGGCAAGCTCACCCCGTTCGCCGGTGGCGCCGCCGGAAACCGTGATCTTGAGCAGAGTGTGTGGCGCAATTCCCCGTACACCGAAGCCGATCTTCAGGCTCAGATCGAGACCCTTCGCACCTCGGGCGCACGCGGCCAGCAGCTCTACACCGACGTCCAGTCGTACATCGCCGGCATCAACAAGTACATCGCCGACTGCATGGCCGCCCGCGACTGCCCGGGCGAGTACGTCCTCACCGGCCACCTCGACGCCATCACCAACGCCGGTGGCCCCGAACCGTTCGTCCTCACCGACCTGGTCGCCGTCGCCGGTGTCATCGGCGGCCTGTTCGGCGGCGGTGGCGGCACCGAGATGCGGTCCGCACTCGTCCGCATCGCCGCCCGCGCCAAATACGGCAACACCGTCGGCGACCAGGTGTGGCAGCAGTTCCGCTCGCAGAACGATCCCGAGGCGGTGCTGACCCTCCACAACGGGCAGAGCTTCCCGTACGGCGCCGGAGACCCGAACGCGGCCGGTGTCGCCATGCCCGACGCCGGCACGGCCACCCCCGAGCCCATCGTGTACGACCGGACCGGCTCCGCCGCCACCGGTGTGTCCGGACGGAGCACGATCGCCCTCGGCAGCCTCGCCGCCGCCCCGAACCAGCGCGGCATGTCCAACGCCGCCGTCGTCGGCGCCGCCAACTCCGCCACCGGCCACCCGATCGCCGTCTTCGGACCGCAGACCGGCTACTTCGCGCCGCAGTTGCTCATGCTCCAGGAGCTTCAGGGCCCGGGCATCTCCAGCCGCGGCATCGCCTTCGCCGGCCTCAACCTCTACACCCTGATCGGCCGCGGCCCCGACTACGCCTGGAGCGCCACCTCGAGCATCCAGGACATCACCGACACGTACGCCGTGACCCTCTGCAACCCGGGCGGCGGCACCCCGACCGTCGCCTCCACCGGCTACCTGTACCACGGCCAGTGCCTGGCCATGGAGGCCCTTTCCCAGTCGAACGCGTGGAAGCCGACGACCGCCGACTCCACCCCGGCCGGCTCGTACCGCCTGACCTCGTTGCGCACCAACTACGGCCTGGTCCAGTGGCGCGGCCTCGTCGGTGGTGTGCCCACCGCGTTCACCGCGCTGCGCTCGACCTACCGGCACGAGGCCGACTCCGCCGTCGGTTTCCAGATGTTCAACGAGCCGGCCCAGATGGGGTCCCCGGCCGCGTTCACCAACTCCGCGTCCCAGATCGTGTTCGCCTTCAACTGGTTCTACCTCAACAGCAAGGACATCGCGTACGTCACCTCGGGCGCCGAACCGGTCCGCCCGGCCGGCGCCGACCCGAACCTGCCGACCCGGGCGGAACCGGCCTACGAGTGGGCCGGATGGAATCCCGCCGCCAACACCGCCACCTACCGGCCGATCACGGCCCACCCGCAGGCCGTGAACCAGGACTACTTCGTCAGCTGGAACAACAAGCAGGCGGCCGGATACTCGGCGGCCGACGGCAACTTCAGCTTCAGCGCCGTGCACCGGGCCGACCTGCTCGACCGTCCGGTCAAGGCCGCCGTGGCCGCCGGCCAGAAGTACGACCGGGCCGGCCTGCTCAAGGTGGTCGAGTCGGCCGCCACCACCGACCTGCGCGGCGCCGAGGTCCTGGACGAGGTGCTGCGCGTCATCGACACCGCGCCGGTGACCGACGCCGCCCAGGCGGCCGCGATCGCCAAGCTCCGCGCGTGGCGTGCCGCCGGTTCCCACCGGGAGGAGACGGCCGCCGACAGCAAGGTGTACCGGGACGCCGACGCCATCCGCGTCATGGACGCGTGGTGGCCGAAGCTGGTCGTGGCCCAGTTCTCCAGCGGGCTCGGCGACGGCCTGTTCGACTCGCTGGTCGACGCCCTGCAGATCAACGAGTCACCCTCGGGCGGGCAGACCGGCCCGGTCTCCGGCCTGCCGAGCTCGGCCAACGAGTCCCAGGCCCACAAGGGTTCCGCTTTCCAGTACGGCTGGTGGGGCTGGGTTTCCAAGGACCTGCGGGCCACCCTGGGCGACGCCGTGCCGAACTGGTCGCGGAAGTACTGCGGCGGCGGCACACTCAGCGCCTGCCGCACGGCCCTGCTGAGCAGCCTGAGTGCCGCGCTGGCCGAGCCGGCCGCCACCACCTACCCGGGCGACGAATACTGCGACGCCGGGAACATCTGGTGTGCTGACGCGATTGTGCACAGTCCGCTCGGCGGTATCGAGCACGACCTCGTCTCGTGGCAGAACCGGCCCACCTATCAGCAGGTCGTCTCGTTCCCGGCCGCCCGGGGCGACGACATCACCAACCTGGCCGCCGGCCGCGCGGTCACCGCCTCCAGCGCCCAGTCCGGCTACCCGGCGGCCAACGCGGTCGACGGCAACCGGGCCACCCGCTGGGCCAGTTCCTGGTCGGACAACCAGTGGCTGCGGGTCGACCTGGGCGCGAGCCGCCCGGTCGCCCGCGCCCTCCTGCACTGGGAGAACGCGTACGCCTCGGCCTACCGGATCGAAACCTCGGCCGACGGCGGCGCCTGGACCACCGCGGCCACCGTGACCGGCGGCAACGGCGGCACCGACGTGGTCGCGTTCCCGGCCACGAACGCCCGCTACCTGCGGGTGGTGGGGCAGACCCGCGCGACCTCCTACGGCATCTCCCTCTACGAGCTGGAGGTCTTCGCGCACTGATCCCGGAACCAGCGGTAGGAGTCGCGCGGCGTGCGCTCCTGGGTGTCGAAGTCGACGTGGACGAGGCCGAACCGCTGCGCATAGCCCTCGGCCCACTCGAAGTTGTCCAGCAGCGACCACACGAAGTACCCGCGCACGTCCACCCCGGCCTCGGCCGCCGCCCGTACCGCACCCAGATGTGCCTGGAGATAGTCGACCCGGAAGGTGTCGGCGACGCCCTCCTCCGCCGAACAGCCGTTCTCGGTGATGTAGATCGGAGGCAGGGCGTCGCCGTACGTCTCCTGCAGCCCCGTCAGCAGCTCGGTGAGCCCGTCCGGCACCACCGGCCAGCCGAACGCGGTCGTCGGATAGCCCTCGACCGGCCGGATCTCGAACGGCAGGTCGCCGCCGTCGCTCGCCGTACCGACCAGAGTCGGGTTGTAGTAGTTCACGCCGAGCGCGTCGATCGGCGTACGGATGATGTCGAGGTCGCCGTCCCGCAGGTGCGGTTCCAGCCCCGGCAGCAGGAATTCCGGGTACGACCCGAGCAGCACCGGATCGTTGAAGAGCCGGTTGTGGAACCCGTCGTACACGGCTGCCGCGGCCCGATCCTCGTCGGCCGACCACACCGGCGTGCAGTTGTTGGTGAGCCAGACCTCGCGCGCGCCCGCCGCCTTGAGCGCTTGAACGGCGAGCCCATGCCCGAGCAGCTGGTGGTGGGCGACCGGAAGCGCGCCCAGGCCGAGCGTCCGCCCCGGCGCGTGCGTACCCCAGGCGTAGCCCTGCGCCATGTGCACGACCGGCTCGTTCAGCGTGATGAACCGGTGGACCCGGTCGCCCAGCCGGCCCGCCACATGTCCCGCGTACTCGGCGAACCGGTACGCCGTCTCCCGGTCGAGCCAGCCGCCCTCATCCTCCAGGGCTTGCGGCAGATCCCAGTGGAACAGCGTCGGCACCGGCTCGATGCCGCGCTCCAGCAGCCCGTCCACGAGCCGGTCGTAGAAGCCGAGCCCCTTGTCGTTGACGGCTCCCGAGCCGGCCGGCACCACCCGCGGCCACGCGATGGAGAACCGGTAGGCCCCCACACCCAGGCCGGCCAGCAGCGCCACATCCTCGGCCCACCGGTGGTAGTGGTCGCACGCCACGTCCCCGGTGTCGCCGTTCCTGACCCGCCCCGGCGTATGCGCGAACGTGTCCCAGATGGACGGTCCGCGCCCGTCCTCGTGCACCGCGCCCTCGATCTGGTAGGACGCCGTCGAAGCTCCGTACAGGAAACCCGCCATCGCCTGAGGCTATAGCCTGCGGGGGTGATCGAGGAACGGATGGTGGCCCTGCGCCCTCTCATCGCCGCCGACTTCCCGGCGGTCCACAGCTGGGCCCAGTTGCCGGAGGTCTGCCGCTTCCAGACGTGGGGCCCCAACACCCTCGCCGAGTCCCAGGCCTTCACCACAACCGCCGCGCGAGCCTGGGCGCAAACCCCACAGACGCGTTTCCCGTACGCCGTGACGGCCGCCGGCGACGTGGTGGGCACCGCCGAGCTCAAGCTGCGAAATCCCCACCAGGCCGAGATCTCCTACCTGATCCACCCGGCCCACTGGGGCCGGGGGCTGGCCACCGCCGCCGCCACCCGCCTGCTGAACCTGGCCTTCCACACGTTCGGCCGCCACCGTGTCCACGCCACGTGCGACCCCCGAAACCTCGCGTCGGCCCGGGTCCTCACCAAGCTCGGCATGACCCACGAGGGCCGCCTCCGCGAAACCCTCCTCCTGCGGGACGGCTGGCGCGACTCCGACCTCTACGCCATCCTCACCCACGAGTGGCCCAGCTGACCCACACGCCGGCGCGGCCGCGGGTCTGGCGGTCCGGATCTTGCAGGAGGGCTCGCAGGGCGTCGACGGCTTCGGAAGGAACACGCGCTCCGCAGCCAGACGGCTGATTGTCAGCGGCGGCGAAGCGCTGGAGGGCCGCGCGCTCCGGCGGGGCCGGGGAACGGTCGTCGAGGGTCGGCCCGACCACACTCCGACCGGCCGCCCGCCCACCGGCAAGCCCTGAGTGATCATGATGGTGGGGATGATCCGTACGCGTTTTCTCGCCGTCGCCTCCGCACTCGCCGTCACCGGAGGCGCTGTCACCATGCTGGTCGCGCTTGTTGCCGCGCCCGGCTCGTGGCTGGCCGGCTATGTCAGTGAGGCCGGCACCGCCGGTGTGCCCTACGCCGTCCCGTACCGCGCCGGTCTGGTCGTTCTCGCCGTCGGGGTCGCCCTGCTCGGCGCCGCCGTGCGGATCCCGCTCGCCTCGCCGGCCCTGTTCGCTGCGGCCGGTCTGGCCGCCGTCTCGGGGGTCGTGCCCTGCACGAACCAGTGCCCACTCCCGCCGTACGAGCCGACCACGCCGGCCGACGTCGTCCACGCGTCCGCCACGATCCTCGGAATGCTGATGCTGGCCGCGGCCATGGCTGCCATGTGGTGGTACGCCGGGGACCGCACCCGCAAAGGGCTGGCCGCCGGCGGCGTCGCGCTGACCGTCCCGCTCGGGGCCGCCCTCGGCCTGACCATGCTCCTCGCCGGTCGTGGCACCCTCGGTGCGACCCTGGAACGCCTCCTGCTGGCCGAAGCGGTCGTCTGGCTGGTCGGCACCGCTGTCACCACTGCTCTCACCACCGGCGGGAAGCGACGCACATGACACGCCCGGTGATGGCGGGTGCCATCACCGGGCGTACCCCCGATGGGTGAAAAGCTCAGTTGGTGGTGGTGCTGCTCGGCTTGGCCGGAGTGTTGGAGGTCTTGCCGCCGTCGGGCTTGATGGCGAACCACTTGCCGTTCAGGCCCTGGCCGTTGATGTCGCCGGGCTTGGCGTCGGCCACGAAGTAGTAGACCGGCCAGCCGTTGATCGTCACCTGGCAGTGGCCGTCGGCGCGCTCCACGTAGCCGACGATCTGCGGGTCGACGCCGTCCGGGAAGATCTTGCCGGGCGACTTGATGAGCAGCGGCGGCCAGGCGGTCGCGCAGTCGCCGTTGCAGTTGGACTTCGGCGGCTTGTTGGTGTCGTTGTCGAAGCGGTAGAGCGTGCGGCCGGCGCCGTCGGTCACGTGCGGGCCGATCCCGCCGTCCTCGGTCACGTTCAGCTCGACCACCTTGCTGCCGGCCGTACGCGACTTCGGCGGGGTGATGTCCTGCTGGGACGGGCCACTGAAGATCTTGACCCACTTCTGCGTCTTCGCCACCGTGGGGGAGGGCGCGGGGGTGGGCTCCTCGGCGGCACCGGAGTCGGCGCCGGAGCCGGCGGCATCGGACTCGGCGGCATCGGCCGCTCCCGCGCCGGCTTCCTCCGAAGGGGGAGCGGATGCGGTGGGCGGGGCGTCCGAGGGCTGCTCGTCGGCCTGCTCGAGACCGGCCCCGGCCAGGTCGTCCTGCTGGGGGTCCGGTCCCTGCGGGTTGAGCGGCGCCTGGGAACCCGTCACCGCCACCGGTACCGCGTCCGCCGCCGGGGCCGCGGAGTTGCCGGCCTGGTTGCCGCAGGCCGCCACGCTCGCCAGCCCGGCGATCATGGCGGCGACGTAGATCGTCCTGCTCCGCTTCATCATGGCTGTCTCCCGTGTCGAGAACCGTCGATTGCCCTCCACACGTCACCCCCTCGCCGAACGGTTCACCGGGTTGTGCCACTTTCCGGAAAATCTTGATCCGGGGAGCCACCCGCCGCGTACTCCCGGTAGCCGCGGCACAGTACTTTCATCGATGTCGTCTTCGACTTCAGACCCGTACGAAGCGGCGCGAGACAGTGCCGCGGGGAGAGAGACGGATGCCGTCCAGCAGAACCAGACCGCACCGGGAGGTGGCCGATGAAGCACTGGTCAGATCCTTGTTCCAAGAACACGGCCGGGCCATGCTCGCGTACGCCACGCAGCTGACCAGAGACCGCGCCGCCGCCGAGGACGTGGTCCAGGAGGCGCTCGTGCGCGCCTGGCGGCACCCGGACAGCCTGAACAACGGGAAGGGCTCCGTGCGCGGCTGGCTGCTCACGGTCGTACGCAATATCGTGCTGGACCAGATCCGGGCCCGGAACCGGCGTCCCCCCGAGGTGGGCGAAAGCCCGCCGGACGCCGCCGTCGAGGGTGACCACGCCGACCAGGTCGTGACGTCGATGGTCGTGGTGGACGCGCTGAGCAAGCTGTCCACCGAGCACCGTGAAGTGCTCGAGCAGGTCTATCTCCGCGGCAACACGGTGGCCGAGGCCGCCGAAGTGCTCGGCATCCCGCCCGGCACTGTCAAGTCTCGCTCCTTCTACGCGTTGCGGGCCCTGCGCGAGGCCGGCACGGAACGGTTGGCATCATGACGGCGCCGGAGAGCGCGAACCCCCCGACCAACGACCACGTCGACCTGGCCGGATATCTGATGGAGATGCTCACGCCGGAGCAGAAGGCGGCGGCCGACGAGCACCTGGCCGCGTGCGCCGAGTGCCGCGCGGAGATCGAGTCGCTGCGCGAGTGGTCGGCCCAGCTCGGCGAGGTGCCCGAGGCGATGCTGCTCGACGGCCCGCCCGACGACGCCGACCTGCTGCTGCAGAGGACGCTTCGGCAGGTACGGACGGAGAGCGCCGGCCGGCGCAAGCGGCGGTGGGCGTCGGTGACGGGCATCGCCGCGGTCGCCGTGGCCGTCGCGGTGGCCGGCGGGCTGGTGGTGGGCCGGCAGACGGCGCCCACGACGGAACCGATCGCGCAGGCGACGACGTCGGCCGCGGCCGGCGCGCGAACGGGCTCGGCCACCGACGCCACGACCGGGGCGACGATGCGGACGACGGTGATCCCGGCCGCCGGCTGGGTGCGGGTCAGCGCGACGGTGGGCGGCATCCCGGCCGGCGAGAAATGCGTGCTCGAAGTGGTCGGCCAGGACGGCACGCCCGCGGTGGCGGGCAGCTGGCTGGTCTCGCCCGCCGGCGAGGCCGACGGGACGACGCTGAGCGGGAGCGCTCTGATCGACCCGGCCGACGTCGCCTCGGTACGCGTGGTGAACACCACCGGAAAGCAGTTCGTGACCGTCCCCGTCTAACGCAGGACGGTCATCGCTTCGGCGAGGACGTCGGTCGCGTCGAAGATGTCGACCGCGTTGTGCTGCAGCGGCCCGCCCGGCTCGGTGAGCCGGGCGGTGCTGGCGCCGCCCGCGTAGAACGGGGCGAAGCCCATGTCCCGGATGAGCAGCGTGGTGGCCTTGCGGGCGTCCGTGTGGTCGGTGCAGACGAACTCGGCCAGCAGCGGATCGTGCCCGCGCCGGTGGCTGAGCACCGAGGCCGGCAGCGTGTTGAGCGCCTTGGCCCAGTGCGCCTCCGGCGCCCACGAGATGAGCTGCTCGAAGCCGCTCGGCGCCCCGTCGAGAATGGGGCCGACCGGGTTCGTCGCGTCGATGACGATCTTGCCGATGAGCCCGTCGCCGGCCAGTTCGATCGCCTCGTGCGCGGTCTCCCACGGAGGGGCGAACAGGACCACGTCGGCGAATGACACCGCCTCCGCGACTCCCATGGCGGCGCCGTGGCCGCCGAGATGGTCGACCACGTCGCCCAGCCGTTCCGGATGCCGTGACGTGACCGCTACGTCGTGGCCGCTCTCCGCGCACCACTCGGCGAGCGTTGCGCCGAGCTGACCTGCTCCGATGACGCCGATGTGCATGGAAACAGGGTGCCTCGCCGAATCGACGCAGGAGGGGGGAACCGGCAATTTCAGCGGTACAGCCGCCGGATGCCGGCTCCCGCCCCCACCAGCACCGGGACGGCCCAGGCCGGGTCGAGACGGGGACGCAGCGTAGGGGTCCAGCCGGCGTCCGGGTCGAGGTCCGGGTCGTACGCGGCGTTGTAGGCGCCGACGAGGTCGACCGGCTTGGGCGTACGCCCGGAGACCTGCACCAGATTCCCCAGCGTGGTGATGCGGGTGCCCTTCCAGTACGCGATGACGTCGGCCGGTGCGATGTCGGCGCTGAGCCGGAAGTAGTTGTTCTCGGCGTAGATGCTCGACTCGACGCCCACCCCGAGGGAGTAGATGTACTCCTCGTCGGTCGCCACGTAGAGGTTGTCGTAGACGTCGACCTGACCGAACCGTACGCGCGGGGCCCGCTGGACGACGTTGCCGAACCGGTTGTGGTGCACGGTGACGCGCAGCTTGCCGACGTCGGCGCCCGGGTTGTCGGTGGAGCCGATCAGCATGGTCTTGTCGTGGTCGTAGTAGTCGTTCCACGAGACGGTGACCAGGTCGGACCCGCGGATGACATCGGTGGCCCCGTCGTGTACCTGGTAGGGCCGCCCGAAGTACAGGGGCTGGGCGGCGTCGTGGTTGTTGCCGTCGCTGAACGTGTTGTGGTCGAGCCAGACGTTGGTGGCGCCGCTGAGCGACACCAGGTCGTAGAGCGAGTTCCAGTTCCCGGCCGAGGAGTCGGTGGGGTCCCAGGCCGGGAAGCAGTCGGCGGCGTCGGTGACCTCCAGGTTCCGTACGATCACGTTGCCGACGTTGGTGAGCACCAGGCTGCCGTGGTCGAGCCGGGCCCCGTTGAGGCCGATGATCGTGGTGTTGCTCCCGACGTTGATCTTGATTTGCTCCCCCTGTACGCGGGCCGACCGCACCCGGGCGTCCTCCAGCGGCCCGGACGGCTTGGCGGTCCGCCCCCAGACAGCCGGGTCGTAGGCGGCGAGGAACGCGTCGAGGTCGTACGCCGGATCGGCGAAGTCGTCGCAGCTCTTGCCCTCCCGCAGATCGATCCGCCCACTGACGAAAACGATCTTCGGCGTGGCGTTCTGCCCGTTCGTGGCCGCGTCCCCGCCCAGCGCCGTGATCAGCTCGGCCCGGTTGCGGACGACCGAGACGTGCGCGTCGTCGGCCGCCGCCCCACCGCTGGTCCCGGTTCCGGCGGCCGCCCAGCCGTCGTCGGCGGCCAGCGTCTGGCGCGCCAGTTCGAGCGCGGCCCTCGGCACCGGACCATGGCCGTGCGCGACGGCCGGCGGCGCGGCGCCGAGGGTCAGGAGGAGGGCTAGGTGTGCTGTCCAGGGAGGTTGGTCGAGGTGGTGTGACGAGTTGATCTGACTCTGGACGGGTGAAGGCCTCCGGTTGTGGAGTGGAGCTGTC
>NZ_JBICTW010000007.1:0-119947 GCF_043197815.1 Actinoplanes sp. NPDC048988
CCGGTACTAATAGGCCGAGGGCTTAACCACCTTAAACTTTTTGCTCAACGCGTCCACTGTGTAATTCACAGCAAACGAACAACCACCCCCAAACACGTGTGTTGGGGTTGCTGGTTTGTTCCGCTGATGGTTGTTTCGGTGGTCATAGCGGAGGGGAAACGCCCGGTCTCATTCCGAACCCGGAAGCTAAGCCCTCCAGCGCCGATGGTACTGCACTCGGGAGGGTGTGGGAGAGTAGGACGCCGCCGGACTCAACGTGAAACAGTAGGCCCACCCGGGATCGGGTGGGCCTACTGTCATTTCCGCGCCCTTTTTGAAAGACGGTCGGGGTAAAAGGGTCGTGTGCGGCTCGGTGCCCGAAGGAGCGCAGGGTGGCTGGATGGTCGGGGCTGCTCTGTGATCAGAAAGTGGCGATGGGGTTTGCTGGGCTGCCCGATGTGGCGGCCAGGCGGAGCGGGGCCACGGTCAGGTGGAAGTCCCACTGGTTGAGGACGGCCGCGGTTGTGGCGCAGGCCTCCAGGTCGCAGTTGTCGAGGAGCCACAGGCCCATGGCGACCAGGCCCACGGCGTGGACCGGCATGAGGATGTCCCCGTAACCGGAGGGCTGGACGTCCTGTGGAGTGTCCGCGCCGATCAGGGCGACCTCCCGTTCGTACAGCCAAGGCAAGCAGGAAGCGTGCCAGCCGGCTTGGGTGAAGCCGGCGTTGTCGCCGGTCTCGCGGCGGGCTCGGCCGTAACCGGTTCGCAGGAGCACGGCGTCGCCGGGGCGCACCTGTACGCCCTGGCGGCGTTCGGCCTGCTCCAGGTCGGCGGGGAAAGCGCCCTCGCCCGGTTCCAGCCATGGGACGCCGCGGACCGCCGCGATGTCGAGGAGGACGCCGCGCGTGACGATGCCGTCGGCGGCCGCTGTCACTGCTGCCCACGCCGCGCCGGTGTCAGGGTCCACCGCCGAGTGGGGGCGGCCGTTGTAGAGCCGGCCGTCCCAGAAGAGATGGCTCGGGGCGTCCAAGTGGGTGACTGTATTGCCGTGGTAGGTGACGGCCAGCCGCTCGTTGGTGAAGCCCCAGCGGCGGTCGCTGTGGAACCGGGCCGGCATGTTCTCGGCGCCGGGCATGTCGACGGCGTACGGAATGGTGTTCGTCGACCGTTCCATGTCGCCGGGGGTGGTGATCTGCCAGGCGCAGGACACGCTCCGGCCGTGGCGGACGGACCGGGCGGCGGCCAGGCGGACGCCGTCGGTGATGTGGTTGAGGGTGCCCAGCTGGTCGTCGGCGCCCCAACGGCCCCAGTTCGACAGCGTCTCGAAGTAGCCGAGAGGGATCGTCATTCCAGCAGCGTACGACGGGTTCTACGCCGTCCAGGCACCAAGCTTGGCCGGGTTGCGGATCGCCCAGACCCGGGTGATCCCGCTCGGGGCCAGTTCGAAGGCCAGGACCGTCACGGTGACGCCGGAAAGCTGGACCACGAGGCCGGGGTGGCCGTTCACCGTGCGTTCCAGGATGTCCATGCCGGGCATGACGCGGAACAGACTGGCGGCGTGCCGGGCGATCTGGTCGCGGCCGTGCAGCGGATGCCGCACCGTGCTGACCTGGCCGCCGCCGTCCGCGGTCACGACGGCGTCCGGGTCGAGCAGGGCGATCAGGGCGCCGATGTCCTTCGCCTCCCACGCCTGCTTGAAGGCGCGGACCACGCGGGCCTGACCGGACGGCGGTGTGCGGGGCACCCGGGATTCGCCGACGCGACGGCGGGCTGATGAGGCGAGTTTGCGGCAGGCCACCGGCGTACGGCCGAGGACTGTAGCTATCTCGGCGAACGGGTAACCGAAGACGTCGTGGAGGAGGAACGCCACGCGCTCGGCGGGGGTCATGGCGTCCAGGACGATCAGGAAGGCCATGGTGAGGGACTCGTCCTGGGTGACCCGGTCGGAAAGGTCCGCGTATCCGGCGGGCAGCGGCTCGGGGATCCAGGCGCCCACATAGCGTTCGCGGCGGGAGCGGGCCGAACCCAGCAGGTCCAGGCAGACGCGGCTGGCCACAGTGGTGAGCCAAGCGGCGGGGTTGTCGATGGCGTCCCGCTGGGGGTGGGTGAGCGCATACCACCGGGCGTACGTCTCCTGGACCACATCCTCGGCATCGGCCAGGGAGCCGGTCATGCGGTAGGCCAGGGTGAGCAGTTGACGGCGCTCGACGGTGATCGCGCTCATGTTCGCCATGTCTACCCGACGCACGGCACAATCGCGGAGGCTGCGTCGTCGAGTAGGCATGCGGAAGACTTTCACTTTCCTTGCGGCGGCGCTTCTGCTGATCGTCATCGCTCAGTTCGTGTTCGCCACCACCGGGGGGTTCCACGCGAGCTCGTACCGGCTGCACCACGCCATGGGGTACGTCATCTTCTTCGTACCACTGATCATGGCGATCGTGGCCGCGGCGGGGCGTCTGCCGGCGCGGCTCGTGTGGGTGTCCCTGCTCGTCGTGGGGCTGGACTCGTTGCAGGTGGTGATTGCCGAGATCGGCGGATCGTGGACGGCGCTGCACGGGCTCAACGGGCTGGCGATCCTCGCCTCCTCAGGGTGGCTGCTGAAGAGTGCGGCGCCGCGCGGAACTCCCCACGCGGGGCGTAAGTCCGATAGCGTCGCTCCCCGATGACCGACGTATTGCCGATCGACGATCTGGCCGCCTTCGTCGCCCGCGCCATGCCGACGTTCGCCGAACGGGTTCCGGAGCCGACCGCTCTGCTGCTGGGCCGCCTGGCCGCGCCCGCCGAGGAGAGTGCGAGGCCGCCCCACCCGCGGCACCACGCGGAGCCCGAAGTGGTGGGCACGCTGCGGGTTCTTGGCCCGCTCGCGCCGGAACGGCTGCTGGGTGCCCTCGAACGGGCGATCGCCCGCCACGACTGGACCGCCGCCTCCACGGGCTACCTGCCCAAGCCCGTGGAAGCCCGCTTCGCCTTCGTGGCGTCCGGCGGCGCCGACAGCGAGGCGGTCACCGCGGCCACCCTGCTGGAACGCCTCCGGCCGGGCCTGAGCGCCCGCGTGACCGACCTGGTGCGAACGCTCAGAACGCACCCGGCCGTCGCGCCCCTGATGGACGCGGCCGGTGCTCAGACCGAGGCCGCCATCGCGAGGCGGCACGGGGCCGTCCACACCGGTCTGGCCGTCGCGGTGGCCGGGGCCGTCGTTCACCAGGCCGACCCGCCGGGCCTCGTGTCGAGGCCCGCGGCCGTGGTCGGGCTGGCGCTGGGTGCGGCGGTTCCGGTGCTGCGGGAGATTCCGATGCCTGAGGCGTACGCGGCGGCGCTGCTCGAGAAGGTGAGGGCCGGATACCTCTTGCCGCGCCACATGTTCGGCTCGGTGACGGTGGCGGGACACCGGTTCGGGATGGTCGAGGGGGCGTTTCCCGCTGTCGGCGACTTCTCCGGCAACGGGCTGGCCGTGGCCGCGGGCGGCGGGGTGGTCGTGCGCACCGGCGTCGCCGACGGGCACCTTCGCGTCGAGTTGGCGGTGCTGGCCGAAGCTCCGGCCGAGGTGGAGGACGGCTGGGAGGAGGTCGTCGAGCTCAGCTGGCACGCGGCCGAGGGCCAAGCCTCGATCGTCTCGCCCGACGGCACCGTCGGTGGGCGACTGCGCCACCAGACGCCGCCGTGGCCGGGCGACTACCGGGTACGGGTCCACGCCGTCGACCGGGACAGCGGCGACACCGAGTTCGAGCGGTACAAACTCGTGGTCTGGGCCGCCCCGCCGGCCCCGCAGACCGTGCACAAGCGCACCGACGAGCTCGGATACCGGCTCCGCGGCGAAACCGGGCCGGCCCGCGAGGCCCGCCCCGAGCACGCCTACCGCTGGGTGCGCCGCAGCCGCCTGGCCGTGGCGGCCACGGTCACCGTCGTGACCGGGGCGACGATGGCCGCGGCGCTGCGCGCGTTCGGCGCCGACCCGGACCGGCCGGAACCGATCGACGTCATCGAGCGCGACCTGTCCCTGCGGCGGTCGGTGGATCCGTGGGTGGCGGCGTTCGACGCCGGTGACGCCGTCGTCCTGGTCGAGGACAACGGCTACCGAGGAGCTGACCCCGGCGTGCTGGGCGCCGCGTCGGCCGGTGGGCGGGCGGCGAGCATGTTCTGGAACGTCAACGCCATGACGCGGCTGTCGTTCGCCGAGCGTGGCGAGCTGCTGGCCGCCTTCGAGCCGTTCGGCGGCGAACAGACGCCGCCCGCGGTGACCGAGGCCCTGGCCGGCATCGACTTCGCTGAGCGGGGATACCGCACGGAGAAGGGTCTGGCGGCTGTGGAACGCTTCACCGGCCGGGGGATCACCGCCGCCGACGTGACCCGTGTGTTCGCATCGGGCTCTGGATATCGCATCGAGGAATGAGGGTGGCCGCGTGCCGCACATCGAACTGCCCCCGCTTCCGGGCATGGTGGGCCTGCTGGCCGCCTACCCGGAGACCGCCGGGGCGCTGAACGGGCTGGCCGAGACGCTCTTGCGGGGGCCGTCCCCGCTGACCCCGGCCCAGCGCGAGACCATCGCCGCCCACGTCTCCCGCGGCAACGACTGCACCTTCTGCGCCGAGACGCACGGCGCCGTGGCCCGCCGCTTGGCCGGCGCCGCCGCGGACGGTGAAGGCGCGGACAGTGAAGGCGCGGACAGTGAAGGCGCGGACGGCGCAGGCGGGGGTGGCGTGGGCGGCGGCGGCGCGGACGGCGGTGGCGGCGGGGAGCTGATGGAGGCGCTGCTCGCGCTGGCGGACAAGGTGCGTGTCAGCGGGCGGGCCGTCACCGGCGACGACGTGGAACGGGCCCGGGCGGCCGGGGCCGACGACCGGATGGTCCACGACACGGTGTTGATCGCGGCGGCGTTCAGCATGTTCAACCGCTATGTGGACGGGCTGGGCACGCTGGCGCCCGGGGAGCCGGCGCACTACGAGCGGCACGCCGGCTTCCTCGCCGAGAGGGGATATCTGACTTGATCAGCGGGGCGGCAGCTCCTGCAGCGCCCAGCTGTTGCCGTCGGGGTCCTTGAAGTGCACGAACCGGCCCCACGGCTGCGGATCGACGTCGGTGCACTCCACGCCCACCTCGACGAGGTGTTTGTGGGCCGCGTCGGCGTCGGGGACGACGATCTGGATCTCCTGGGTGCCGGGTGTCTTGTCGGTGATGCCCTCGCCCACGCAGATCGAGCAGGCCGAGCCCGGCGGGGTCAGCTGGACGAACCGCAGGCTGTCGCTGACCCGCTGGTCATGGTCGGCGTTGAAGCCGACCCGCACGTAGAATTCCTTGGCCCGGTCGACATCGGTCACCGGCACGGGGACGAGCTCGATTTTCCAGTCCATGCCCTCACCGTAGGGCGGGGGTACGACAGTTTCCGCCCGGGTGACAGTCGTGCCAGGCCCAGCGGTTGGTTGAGTTCGGCCGGCCGGGGTAATGCCCGCTCATGATCATCCCCCCTGATCTGCCGCTACCCGGGCACGGTGCCACAGCTGAACGCTTCCGCCTTCTGGCCGAGCTCGGCCGCGAGGATCTGGTCAAGGCCCGCCTCGGTGAGGGCCACGCCGACGCCGTCGCCATCCGCGTCGAGCTGGGCGACCTGGAAAAGCCCGAAACCCCGTCCGGCGAGAGGTGGGGCGTCTGGGCGGCGGCGCCTTCGTCCGTACGGGCTGAGCGCACCTCCGGAGGCTGGCGCCTGACCGGTGAGCGCCCGTGGTGTTCCGGGGCCGCGTGGTGCACCGACGCACTGGTGACGGCCGCCGCCGAGGACGGGATCCGGCTGTTCGCGGTGCGGAACGAGCCCCCGCACGCGGTGCCGGTCGACGGAACGTGGCCCGCGATCGGGATGGCCGGCAGCGACAGCCGCACCGTTCGCTTCGACACCGCCCCCGCCCGGCCCGTGGGAGAACCCGGCCGATATGTGGACCGTCCGGGTTTCTGGCACGGCGGCGTCGGGGTGGCGGCCTGCTGGTACGGCGGTGCCGTCGGCGTGGCCGACCGCCTGCTCGCCGCCACCGACCTCGGCCCGCACGGCCTGGCCCATCTCGGCGCCGTCGACGTGGCCCTGGGCGCGGCCCGCGCGGTCCTGGCCGGGGCCGCCGCTCAGATCGACGCCGACCCGGCGGGCAACGCGCACCGCTTGGCGCTGAGGGCCCGGGCGACCGTCGAGGCCGCCGCCACCGAAGTCCTCGACCGTGTGGGCCGCGCGCTGGGCGCGGGCCCGCTCGGCCGGGACGAGGCGCACGCCCGCCGCGTGGCCGACCTGACCGTCTACCTCCGCCAGAGCCACGCCGAGAAGGATCTCGAACAGCTCGGCGCGGCCCTGTTGTCCGGAAGCGGCAAGCCGTGGTGACCGAGATCAGCGGGGCGGGGACAGCCGAGGCGACCTGGCGCGGCTGGACGGCGATGAACGAATGGCCGGTGCTCACCGGGGAGCCGGGGCCGCTTCCGCCGCTCGTGGTGGCGCCCCATCCGGACGACGAGATCCTGGGTGTGGCCGGGCTCATGGCAACGCTCGGCGACGTCACCCTGGTCGCCGTCACCGACGGGGAGGCGTCCCACCCGGATTCGACCGTCCATACCCGGGAGCGGCTGGCCGGGATCCGCCGGAACGAGACTGCGGAAGCGATGAAGCGGCTGGGACTCGGCACGTCACCGGTCGTACGGCTCGGGCATCCCGACGGCGAGGTCGGCGAAGCGGCCCTCACCGACACACTGACCCGGCTGCTCCGGAAGGACCAGTGGTGCCTGGCCACCTGGCGCGGCGACGGTCATCCCGACCACGAGGCGGTGGGCCGGGCCGCGGCCGAAGCCTGCGCCCGGACCGGTGCCCGGCTGCTCGAGTATCCGATCTGGACCTGGCACTGGGCCGCGCCGGGCGACACCCGTGTGCCGTGGGAGCGGGCTCGCCGCGTACCGCTGAGTCCTGAGGTCCTGGCCGCCAAACAGGCCGCCGTCGAGGCTTTTCCGAGCCAGATCCGTCCACTCGGGCCGGATCCGGCCGACACGGCCATCCTGCCCCCGCACGTTCTCGCGCGGTTCGCGCGCCCGTTCGAAGTGGTACTGACATGACGACACCCATCAACTACTTCGAGCAGATGTACGCGGCCGACGCCGACCCCTGGAGTTTCGAGTCGCGCTGGTACGACGCCCGCAAGCACGCCCTGACCGCCGCGATCGCCCCCGCCCGCCGGTACCGGTCGGCTTTCGAGCCCGGATGCTCCACCGGCCGGCTGACCGCCCGGCTGGCCCCGCGATGCGACAAGCTGCTGGCCGTCGACGCGGTCGAGAGCGCCGTGACGACGGCCGCCGAGAGACTGGCCGGGGCGCCCGGAGTGACGGTGGAGCGCGCGACCATCCCCGCGGAGTGGCCGGGCGGGACGTTCGACCTGATCGTGCTGTCGGAACTCGGCTACTACTTCGACGACGCCGACCTGGACACGCTGCTGACCCGGGCGGTGGACTCGCTCGAACCCGGCGGTGACCTGATAGCCGTGCACTGGCGCTGGTCGGTCGAGGAACACGCCCGCTCCGGCGACGACGTGCACCGGGCCCTCGCCGCCCGGCCCGAACTGGCGCGCCTGTCCCGGCTGGAGGAGGCCGACTTCCTGCTCGAAGTCTTCTCCCGCACCACCGAGGCCCGATCGGTGGCCCAGCGCGAGGGCCTGGCGTGAAGCGCCTCGCGGTGATCGTGCCGGCGCACAACGAGGAGTCCCTGCTGCCGGCCTGCCTGCGGGCGCTGCGGGCGTGCCCGTCCCCGGTCCCGGCCGAACTCATCGTGGTGGCCGACGCCTGCACCGACGGCACCGCCGCGGCGGCCCGGACGGCCGGAGCCCACGTGCTCACCACGAACGCGCGCAACGTCGGCGCGGCCAGGGCGGCCGGCGCCGCGTACGCCATGAGAGCCGGAACCGACGGCCTGTGGCTGGCCACCACAGACGCCGACAGCCGGGTACCACGCCGCTGGCTGAACTGGCAGCTGACGCACGCCCGAGCCGGCGCCGACCTGCTGCTGGGCACGGTCCGCGTCGACGATTGGGGCCGCTGGCCGGAAACGTTGCGCACCGTCTACGAGACCGCCTACGGACGGGCCACCCAGCCCCACGTGCACGGCGCCAACCTGGGCTTCGCCGCCACCACCTACGCCGAGACCGGCGGCTTCCCGCCCGTCCCCGTCAACGAGGACCGCGAGCTGATCGCCCGTTTCCAAGCCGCCGGTGCCCACATAGCAACCGACCCCGCCTGCCCGGTGACGACCAGCGCCCGCCCCATCGCCCGCGCCCCGCACGGTTTCTCAGCCCACCTGGCAACCTTGGCCGCCGGCCTCCAGCCGACATAGCCGCTGGTCGCCTGTTCCGCACCGAGCAGAGGTGTACTGGTTCAATGCCGCCTGGTTTCACCTCTCGACACGAGAGAAGACAGCAGGAACTTGTTCGGGCAGGAAGGCGATCCGGCTGTGGGCGTATACGGGGGTTCTGGCCATGGTGGCGGTAGGAGCCGGAGTGGTCGGGACGACAGCGTCGGCGGCGCCGTCCCAGCCGGCGTATCAGGCCGCGGTGGGGGCGTTCTCCTGTTCGAAGTGCTCCTGCCAGACCGCCCAGCGGGTCTCCGGGCCGAGGGCCTTGGCCCTGTACATGGCCAGGTCGGCTCGGTGCACGATGACGTCGTGGGTCAGTTCGCCGGGGGCCGAGACCGCGATGCCGATGCTGGCCCGCAGCGGGATCAGCTTGCCGTCGATGATGACCGGGGCCAGGGACGAGGCGATGCGGCCGGCCACGTCGTACGCCTGCTCGGGGAAGTCCAGGCCGGGCAGGACCACTGAGAACTCGTCGCCGCCGAGGCGGCAGGGCAGGCCCCAGTCGGGGACGCAGGCGCGCAGGACGCGGGCGAACTCGACCAGCACCAGGTCGCCGGACTTGTGGCCGAGGGTGTCGTTGATGGCCTTGAAGTCGTTCAGGTCGATCACCATGACGGCGCTGTGCTTGCCGGTTCGGGCGTCGCGGTCCAGGGCGCGGTTCGAGGTGGCCCGGAACGGTACCCGGTTGGCCAGGCCGGTCAGGCCGTCGGTGACCGCCCGCTCGTCGCTCTCCCGCTGCACCAGGGTCTGGCGGACCAGCACGATCACGCTGATGAGGGTGCCGCCCAGGGCCAGGCCGCCCCACGGCCACAACGATCCGGACCGGGCCGCGGCCGTCAGCATCAGGCCGTTGGCGACGGCGATCGCGGCGAACGGCATGTAGCGCGCGACCCGGAACCTCCGCCGGTATTCGCGCCGCTCCTCAGCGCCGCGGCTCTGCTCCACCGCGGCCGCCGCCAGCAGGGCGTCGGCGGTCAGCCAGCAGATGAACTGCCACGGCGAGTGCGTGTCGATCAGCTCGTGGCTGCGCAGGTAGCCGTGGACCGCGTCGCCCGCGAACAGCACGAGCGCGCCGGCCGTCAGCATGCGCAGCGCCCGCGGCGTGGAGCCGAGCGTGCCGCGCAGCAGCACCCGGGCCACGCTGAACAGCAGCGCCAGGTCGGCGATCGGGTACACCGCGGCCGGCACGATGACGCCGCCGGAGAAGCCGTGCTGGGAGATGTAGGCGCCGAACGAGAAGTACCAGAGCAGCATGCAGCCGCCGACCAGCACCACCGAGGCGTCGAGCGCGGTCTTCCAGCGCTCGCGGCGTGACGTCGCCGGCAGCGGGAACAGTTGCAGCGCCAGCAGCAGCGAGACGACGAACGCCACGTGCGTCACATCGTCCATCATCGTCGTGCCGGCGAGGGCGAACACGGGCGAGGCCACCAGCACCAGGAAGCTCAGCGCCACCGCCCGCCACGCCGGCCCCGCGGTGCGCGAGGCCTGGACGGCCGCGATCAGCCCGATCAGGCCGAAGACGCTACGGGCGGCCTCGGCCACCTGGTCGTAATGCTGGTGTCCGCTGAACAGCGCGCTCACCGAGAGGGCGAGCACCACCACGTACAGGAGACCCAGGCTGAGATACGCGGCCTTCCAGTTCCTCATGGTCCCCTCACGGATCCGCCACCACCGACCTGCCCAGCATCGGTAGTGGCGGAGCCGACTTGAGGATCCCTCAGTGGTCCCAGACCAGCGCGTCGCCGACCGGGCGCTGCGACCCGCCGCTGGGGGTGTTCACCACGGCGCCGTCGGCGACCATCGTGGTCGAGCCGCCGCCGTCGAGGTTGATGGCGTCGCGCAGCCCGAGCGCCTTGGCCACCTCGGCCGTCTCGTCCATCGTCGTGCCCACGCTGGTGGCCATCCGGCCGTCGATGGTGGCCAGCACCAGGTCGCCCCGCCGGTTGGTGCCGGCGATGGTGCGCGGGTTGCGGTCGAAGAAGCTGCCGGTGCCGTCCGGCACCACGACGGCGCCCTTCTCGACCAGGCGGTAACGCCCGTTCACGGCGTACGTCCCGGGTTCGAGGGCCACCCGGCGCCCGGAAGCGTCGGTCACCCGGTGCTTCACGGTCAGGCATCCCTTGGCCAGCGCGGTCAGCGCCGCCGCCTGCTCGCCGGCGGCCTGCACCGACGTCTGGCCCTTGGCCAGGGCGGTTCCGCGGGTGGCGGCGACGCGTACGACGCAACCCCGCTTGTCGAGCACGACCTCCGTGCCGTCACCGGACGGCGTGCGCGCGCCGAATTCCGGCGTGAACTCGGCGACGGCGGGCGACGGGTCGTTGATCTGCGCGATCGGCAGGGACGCCTTGGTGCGCGGGTTTACGACGGTTCCCTCGTACGACAATCGGCCCACCGCGAAGGTGTTGCGGCGCGAGTCGATGACGAGGTCGGCCTCGGTCCCGTCGGTGGTCGGCTCACTGAGCAGCCGGCCCCCGTACACCCCCAATCCCACCGGCGTGCCCGGGTAGAGCCGGCTCGCCGTGAACGTGAAGAACGAGGCGTTGACCCCGGCCACCGCGTCCTCGGCGGCGACCAGGTCGGTGACCGTCTCGGTGCGGGACAGATCGGCGCCGTACGTCGCCTTGAGGTGCCCCCGCGCCCGGTCCGGGTCGATGGTCAGGACGTTGACCCGCCACGGGCCCTTGGTGGTGGTGTTGATGTCGCCGGCGGCCGCCGGCTCGGTGCCGCGCACGATCCGGGTGAGCGTCACACCGCGCTCGAGCGTCCGCACCGTACGCGTCTCGGCCAGCCCGGAGTCGCCGAGCGGGAGCGAAGGGGCGGGAGGGGCCGGGTGACCGGCCGGGACCAGCGCCGCCACCAACACGCCCGCGACCAAACCAGGAATCATGATCGATATCCTGCGCACCAGATCCGACATCCACCTGACCAACCGATGAAGACCCGGCAAGTCTCCGGCAAGCGCACCGCAAGCGGGCGGCCCGAGGCTGGCCGGCATGAACACACTGCTGGGAATTTGGGCCCACCCGGACGACGAAGCATATCTATCGGGTGGATTGATGGCGCTGGCCGCCCAGCGCGGCGACCGGGTGGTCTGCGTGACCGCCACGCGGGGCGAGCACGGCACGAGTGACCCGCGGCGGTGGCCGCCTGCGCGCCTGGCCGCCGAACGGGCCACGGAGCTGGCGCGCTGCCTGCGGATCCTCGGTGTCACCGAGCACCACTGGCTCGGCTGTCCCGACGGCGGCTGCGCGGACGTCCCGGCCGCCGAGGCGGTCGCGAAGCTGGCCGCCCTGATCGGCGAGATCCGCCCCGACACGGTCGTCACCTTCGGACTCGACGGCAACACCGGCCACGCCGACCACCGCGCGGTCGCCCGGTGGACGGCCGCCGCGTTCGCCCGGGCGGCCGCCCCCGGCGCCCGGCTGCTGCGCAGCGCGGTCGGCGAGCGCTGGCACCGGCGCTGGGCGCCGCTGAACGACGGCCTGGGCATCTTCGAACCGGGCTACCCCGTCGTGGTGCCGGACGGCGCCCTCACCGTGGACCTGGTGCTGGACGACGCGACGGTGCGCCGCAAGGTGCGGGCGCTGGCCGCCCAGCGGACGCAGACGGCGGCCCTCATCGGTGCCGTGGGCGTCGACCGGTACACCGAGTGGGTGCGCGAGGAGTCCTTCGTCGCGTGGGCGCCCCCGAACTCGGGGCACACCCCGTGCCCGTCGTGCTGGTGGGACCTCACGACCGCCCGCTGGCAGTGCGCCTGCTGACCGTCATTCCACGATCCGGGGAACGACCGTACGGACCTCGACCGGAGCGCCCGGGGCGCCGCCGGGACGGGACTTGTACTCGCCGATGCCCACGCAGGTGAACAGCAGGGTGACCAGATCGCCGGGCTCGTGCAGCAGGGCGGGCACCTCCGAGTCGAGGAAGGTCATGCCGGTGGCGGTCGCGCCGGTGGCGTAGGCGGCCAGGTGCAGCCGCCCCTCGACGAGGCCGGAGGCGAGCTGGGCCGCCCGGTAGGACCGGTCGTCCAGCGCGTCGCCGGGCCGGGCGGCGATGACCACGTACGCGGCCTCGGCCGCCAGCGACTGGCCGAGGCAGACCCGTTCGAGCTCGCCGCGAAGGTCGCCCGTGACGACCGGAGTGAGGCTGGGCCACCGGTAGAGGCCGGGGGCCAGGCCGTCGACGCCGTGCGCCACCACCCAGTGCGGCACGTCGACGCCGCGGGTGGCCGCGGACATGGCCCACTCCAGGTCGGCGCGGGGCACCGTTTTCGTGCGGTCCATGCGGCGCTGCGAGCCGCGCCGGCGGATCACCTCGTCCAGCGTCTGCTCGCCCGGGTGGGTGCCGACCGTGACGGCCGCCGGCCAGGGCGCGCCCAGGGTGTCCCGGTCGCCGGCGTGCTGGGCCGCGGTCACCAGGGGGAACTCGACCGGCGGGAGCTCGCCGGCAGTGGCCGGGCCGGTCGGGGCGACCGCCGGCGTACCGTCGCCGAAAGTCAGCAGGGCCACCGGGAACTCGTGGGTGCCGTCGGCGCCGACCAGCTCGCCGACCCGGGTGTCGGGGAACAGCGTGCGCAGGCGCGGTTCCAGGCCGGCCGAGGCGGTCGCGGCGTCCAGCTGGGCCAGCAGGGTCCCGGCGTCCCAGTAGACGTGCCGGAAGCCGCGCTCGGCGTAGCGCCAGCCGGTGCGCCACGGGACACCGGTGACGATCAGGGTGGTGGCGTCGCCGCCGGCCGGCGGGGCGATCTGCAGCAGGGCGTGGGCCATCGGGTCGTACCAGTGCACGCCGTCCGGAACGCCGGCGACGCCGCGCGCGGAGACGTACAGCTCGAGCGGGAAACGGGCGCCGGCCGAGCCGGCGGCGCGGAACACGAAACGGCGGCCGTTGCGCACGGAGGTCCGCACGACACCGGCGCCCAGGAACAGGATGCGGCCGAGCTGCGCGGCGTCGAGCGCCTGGGGCGGGGAAGCCGCGCCGGACAGGACGGCCGTGGCCGGGACGCCGGAGGCGGGCAGGTCGCGGGGAAGCTCGACAGTGGGCAGGCCCGGCCCGTACGTCTTGTAAGGCGGTGGGAAGGTCTCCGGATCGTTCGGGGTGAGGTCGTGACGGACCCGGGGGTCGTCGACCGGGGCGTCCCATTCGCGGTCGGGCTGGTACGAAGTGAGGCGGTGCAGCAGGCCGGCGCCGGAGTCGAAATCCATTCCGACAGACTGCCACCGATCAGCGGAATGGTTGAGCCCGCGTACTCAGGCCCGGGCCGCCTCGATGGCGAAAGGATGACGGGCATGTGGAAAACCCCGTTCGTCGTCGCCGTGCTCACCCTCGCCGCCTGGGCGGCCTGGCTCGGTTGGGAGAGCGGCTACGTGACCGACCCGTCGACCGAGTCGGTGAGCGGGCCGTACGCGTGGTGGCAGGTCGCCGGATGCGTACTGACCCTCATCGTTCTCGCGGCGGTCGCCGCCCGGTGGGCCCACCCGCTGATGGTGGCGGCGGTGATGACGGTGGTGTTCACCGCCGCCTGGTCGGCGAAGGCGGCCACCTCCGACGAATCCGGCCTCTGGCTGGTCGGCGCGATCCTCGTCGCCGTGGGCCTGGCCGCCGGCTCGGTGGCGGTCGCCTTCGCCGGCCGGTGGCTGGCCCGTACCTAGGCCGGCGTGGCCTCGGCCGCGATGAATTGCCGGTCGTGGTAGACGAGCCGCCCGCCGACCGGTCCGAGGAAGACCTCGTGCACGGACGCGACGACGACTGTCGAATCCCCGACCGGGAGGCGGTGCAGGGGCGTCGCCCGCAGCGAGGCCAGGGCGTGGCGCAGCGCCGGCTCGCCCGTGGGCAGAAAGGTCCAGCCCTGCTCCTCGGTGAACCGCGGGCCGCCGCTGCTGGCGAAATGCCGCGCCACCTCGGCGCTCGCGGGCCCGAGCAGGTTGACGACGAAGCTCTCGGCCTCGAGGAGGGCGTGGGCCGACCTGGTACCCATGGCCGAGAACGACAGGGCCGGCGGATCCACCGACACGGAGGCCACACTCGAGGCGGTCAGCCCGACCGGCCCGGACGGCCCGATGGCGGAGATGACCGCGACCCCGGTCGGATAGCGCCGGAAGGCCGCCTTGAACTGCTCCGCTGTCACAGTGTTTCCTTTGTTGTCCGTGCCACCGCCGCAGCAACGTTAAAACCTGAAGTGGGGTTGAAGTCAATGGCGCCCTTGGACGGCATGAAAGCGCTGGTCATCGGCGGTGGAGGGACGGGCATAGGCCGGGCGATCACGCGGGCCTTCGGTGCCGCGGGGGCCTCGGTCGCGGTCGCCGACATCGACGCCGCCCGCGCCGGGGAGGCGGCGGCCGAGCTCGGCGACCGGGGTCTCGCGCTCAGCGGCGACGTGCGCTCCCGCTCCGACGTCGACGATTTCGTGGCGCGTACGGTCTCCTCGTTCGGCCGCCTGGACACCCTCGTCACGGTGGTCGGGGGTCAGGTGGCGTTCGTGCCCGCGGTCAAGCTGCACGAGATGACCGACGAGGACTGGGATGTGGCGTACGAGATGAACCTGCGCTACGTCGCCCGGGCGGCCCGCGCCGCGATCCGCGCCTTCCTGGCCCAGGGCGGCGGCGGCTCGATCGTCAGCGTCGGCTCGGTGGCCGGCATCATGGCCGCCCCCGAACAGGCCGCGTACGGCGCCGCCAAGGCCGGACTGGCCAGCCTCGCCCGAACGGTGGCGGCCGAGTACGCCGCCGACGGCATCCGCATGAACATCGTCGCGTGCGGCGCGTTCGCGACCGCCGTCGCGAACACGAACCAGGCGGCGGAGGACGTGCCGGAAATCCCCATGCGCCGCCTGGGCGCCCCGGCCGACGCCGCCGCGGCCGCCGTCTACCTGGCCTCCCCGGCCGCCTCCTACGTCACCGGCCAGACCCTCGCCGTCGACGGCGGAGTGACCGTACGCGGCCCGTTCCCCAGCTGAGGCCCTGCTGGCACGATGGGCTGGTGTCTGCCGAAGAGGGATCCACGGTTCGCCGTCGCCGCCTCGGCGCGGAGCTCAGGCGCTGCCGCGAGGCCGCCGGGCTGACCCAGGAGCGGGTCTCGCGCGAGTTCGAGTGGCACGCGGCCAAGGTGACCCGCATCGAGGCCGCGCGGGTTGCGGTGACGGCCCGCGATGTCAAGGACCTCCTCGCCCTCTACGGCGTGGAGGACCGGGAGTACCGCGAGTCTTTGATGCAGCTCGCCCGGTCGCCACGGGAGCGGGCGTGGTGGTGGGAGTATCGCGACATCGTGCGGGCCCACCCGTTCGTCCAGCTCGAAGCCGACGCGTCGGTGATGCACAACTGGGAGCCGGTGGCTGTGCCGGGGCTACTGCAGACCGAGGCGTACATGCGGGCGCTGTTCTCCCTGGTGTACGACAGTCAGCCGGCTCGGGCCGACCGCGCGGTCTCGCTTCGTCTCGGCCGCCAGAGGCGGTTGACCGGGGCACGCCCGCTCACCCTGTTCGCGGTGATGGACGAGTCGGTGATTCATCGGAGAATCGGTGACGGGACCGTGATGACCGAGCAGCTGCACCATCTGGTCGCCATGTCGCGGCTGCCGACCGTGGACGTCCGGATCCGGCCTTTCGACGCCGGCGAGCACGCCCTGCTGGGCACCTCCATGGCGATCCTGGAATTCTCCGGGGCACCCGACCTGGACGTCGTCTACATCGAGCAGTATCGGGGCACGCATCGGTTCGTACGGCAAGCGGCCGAGGTGGCGCAGTGCCGGCACACCTTCGCCCGGCTCGTCACCAGTTGTCTCGACCAGCGGCAGACGGTCGAGCTCATCGAGCGTGTCGCCGGGCTCGGCGGCGGGTCGCGGTTCTGATCAGGATGGCCAGGGCGCGGGAGCGGCTGCTGAGCGTGGTCGCGGACCCCGGGCCGGGGCCCGAACGTGGCGACCGGCGTCAACGGTTTCCGCGGCCAGCGCACGCCCGAGCGGGGCGCGGCGACCGCCCTCCGGCTGGCGGCCCCGCCCGACGGCGGCCCGGCCGGCGCGTTCTTCGGCGGCGCGGGGGTGGTGCCGTGGTGAAGTGATGCATGACGATGGAACGCATGAGAGCGGTGGTCTTGCACGAGGGTGAGCTCGGCGTCGCCGACGTTGCCCGTCCGGCGCCCGGGCCGGGCCAGATCCGGCTGCGCGTCACCCGGGCCGGCATCTGCGGTTCCGACCTGCACGTCCGGGTCGACCCGGACGTGAGCGCCGACGTGGCGGCCGAGGTCGGCTACCCCGACTTCATGCGCGCCAAGCAGCGGGTCGTCATGGGTCACGAGTTCACCGGCGCCGTCGACGCCTACGGTCCGGGCTGCCGGCGGCGCTGGCGCCCGGGCCAGGCGGTCGTCGCCCTGCCGCTGATCCGGCACGGCGACGACATCCACATGATCGGTCTGTCGACTCGGGCCCCGGGCGCGTACGCGGAGTACATGCTCGTCGCCGAGGACGCCGCCATGCCGGTGCCGGCGGGCCTGCCGGCGGATCTGGCCGCGCTGACCGAGCCGCTGGCCGTGGCCTACCACGCGGTCCGCCGGGGCCAGGTGTCCCGGCGTGACACCGCGGTGGTCATCGGCTGCGGTCCCATCGGCCTGGCGGTCATCCTGATGCTCAAAGCTTTGGGTGTACGCCACGTCGTGGCCAGCGACTACTCGGCCGGCCGGCGGGAACTCGCGTGGTCGTGCGGCGCCGACGTCGTGGTCGACCCGGCCCTGGAATCCCCGTGGAGCATGCTCGGCACCGGGCCGGTCACATCGGCGCCGGAACTGTACGGCACCGGTTTGGACGCGCTGCACGCCCTGCGTACCGTGCCGGGTCTTCCCTGGTGGTCGGCTCTGAGCGCGGCCCAGCGCCTGGGCGCCGGCCCGCGCGGCGCGGTCGTCTTCGAGTGCGTCGGCGTGCCCGGCGTCATGGAGGAGATCGTGACCCGGGCCCCGTTCCGATCCCGGGTGGTGGTGGTCGGCGTGTGCATGCAACCGGACACGTTCCGCCCCACGATGGCCAGCAACAAGGAGATCGACCTGCGCTTCTCGTTCTGCTACGACCCGGCCGAGTTCCGCGCCACCCTGCACCTGGTCGCCCGCCGCAAACTGGACCCGCGCCCCCTGCTGACCGGCGTGGTCGGCCTCGACGGCGTGGCGGACGCCTTCGACGAGCTGGGCCGGGCCGGCCGGCACGCGAAGATCCTGGTCGACCCGTGGCTGCAATAGGCTGACAGCCATGCGGGTGTCCTTCGGCAGCGACGACGAGAACGACACGAGCCGGGCGGTGCTCCAGGCCCTGACCGACGACGGCCACGAGGTGGTGCGCCCGTCCTTCGCGACCTGGCCGCAACTGGGCCGGGCCGTCGGATCGGACGTCGTCGAGGGCCGAGCCGACTACGGCGTCGTGATGTGCTGGACCGGCACGGGCACGGCCATCGCCGCCAACAAGGTCCCCGGCGTCCGGGCCGCCCTGGCCTGGGACCCGTGGGTGGCCCGGGGCGCCCGCCTCTGGAACGACGCCAACGTCCTGGCCATGAGCCTGAAACGCCTGGCCCCCGACGTGGCCGTCGAGGTCCTGCGCGCTTTCCTGGCCGAGCCCACCCCCGACCCGGACGAGGCCGAGAACATCAAACGGCTCGGTTGATGCTTACCGTGCCGGCGGTGGCGTGACTCCAACCCGGCGGCCGATTCTCAGACCACATAGCCGTTCTCGAGGTAGACGGCTGTTTCGGCTGCGCGGGCTCGGAGGGCGGCCACGATGCGGCGGGCCAGCAGGCCGGAGAGGCGTTCCTCGGCCTCGCGCTCCGTCGACCAGGCCCAGCCGTGCAACTCCTCGGGTGGTACGCGGATCCGGGTGGCCTGGTCCTCGGTGAGGGTGCCGCCGTCGAAGACGAGCATCACGCCTTCGGTGCGGCCCTCGCGGGGTGGCACCCAGTCGGTGACCAGCAGGCGGCCCGGTTTCAGGGTCAGGGCCAGCTCCTCGGCCAGCTCGCGCGCCACGGCCGCGTGCGGGGACTCGTCCGCCTCCACGACTCCGCCCGGGATTTCCCAGTACGGCTTGTAGGTGGGCTCGACCAGCAGGACCCGGCCGGCGGCGTCGGTCAGGAGGGCGGCGGCCCCCATGCGCTTGCGCGGCAACGTGGCGGTGTAGTCGGTCGAAGTCACCGGGTCAACGTATCGGCTACCGGCACGGCGACTTCACCTGTGCGCTGTGCGGCACGGCGCTCCCGGCGTACTGGAACCTCAGCCGTTTCGATGGTGACGCTTGACGAAGGTGTAGCCGGGGGCCAGCTCGCCCGCGCCGATCTGGGCGTTCTCCACGGCCTGCTCGTGGGCGCTCAGCTGCTTCTCCGACGGGTGGGCGCCGGGCGGCAGGCGGCGCACGAAACCGCGTACCCAATGGTCCCGGCGCTCGGCGCCGTCGCCGTGCTCGCCGTCCTCGTCGGCGAACTCGATCGGCTCGACCAGCGGGGCGTAGAACAGCATGTCGGCCGTCTTCTGGCCGTCGGCCGGCGGGTAGGACGGGTAGCCGGACGAGTCGACGCTGCCCTCGACGCGGGTCAGGAAGCCCTCCCGGATCAGCTGGTCGACGGCGTTGCGCAGCAGGAAGGCGGCCTTCGCGCCGCGGCCCAGCCCGCTCAGGGAACTGACCCGCTCCTCGGGCAGGACGGCGCTGCCGTCCTCGAAGACACGGCCCTGACGCCGTACGGCGTTGAGAACGTGACCGCGGTTGGATTTGCCCGGATCGAACTCGCGCGTCACCACCTTCGGGTCGTACTCGTGGAAGTAGTCGACGCCGTCGACCCGCACCGGTTCGTCCAGCGGCGCGGTCCGTACGACGACGGCGTCCTTGGCCTTGTGCCAGGTGACCGTGACCAGCACGCCCGGGCGCACGTCGGGCGGCCAGGAGATGCCGGTGAACTCCCACTCGACGTCCTGCCGCAGCGTCGACGTGAACTCGGCCCGCACGGCCGTGGTCCCGAGCTGGCGGTGCTCCATCACGACCGTGACGGTCTCGCGGTCCCGCAGCTCACGGACACACTCCTCGGGCGCCGCGCAGACGCCTTCGTCGATGTCCGTCCGCCACAGCGCGAACCGCCGCGTCGCCGTCCTCATCCCAGCCCTCCCCACACCCCGGCCGGGTCGAAGATACCCGCACCCAGGCACAATGCGCCGATGGACCCGACGACGCTGTACCGGCGGGCGCGCCGCTACCTGATGCGGCGCCAGGCCGGCAAGCTCCTGGTGGAGATCGAGCGCCTCGACCCGGACGACCTCCCGCCGGCCGATACCCTGGCCGCCGCCCTGCTCGCCTTCCCCGACGAGCTCTTCGTCGCCGAGGTCCGCCACTGGCTGGCCCAACCGGATCTGACCGCCGCGCCGCTTCCGTACCGGCGGGTCCTCACCGCGGAGGAATCAGAGGCTTGGCGTACGGAGGTGCGGCGCCGCTGGGGCGTGAGCGACGCGGGCGTCTGGCACCCCATGCTCGGCGCCGGCGTGCCGCCGGACGTGCTCGTGCTCGACGAGTCGATGTGGGACGGGGAAGGCGCCGCCGAGGTCCGCCGGGTTCTCCGGGAGCTCGGCCGTACGCGCGTGATCGAGCTCCGCGAGGCCGGCGACGTCGACTGCCTGGTCGAGGTGGACGACGACTTCGCCCCTGTCTACACGGGCGCCGAGGGCGTCTGGACCGACCAGCACCACGACTGGATCGCGTACGCCTCCCACGAGTGGACCGTCGCCTTCGGCGGCACGCTGGCCGCCCGCCTCCGCGAATGGCCGGGGGCCGCCGGCCGGAAGTGGCGGATGTGGTCGTGAACGAGCACACGGCGGAGAATGTCATCGCCCGGCTGCTGCAGGCCCTGGCGGAGCAGGTCGCCGCGTCGCCCGGGCTGGCCGAGGCGGCGGCGGAGGCGCTGGCGGACCTCAGCCGAGCCGAATCCGAGACGGTTTTCGGTGAGGCGGGTCTGCTGGTTCACTACGGCGCCGACACGGAGGCGCTCGAGGCCCTGATTCGCGAGATCACGGCCGTGCAGCGCCGCGAGGTCGCGCAGGACGCCCCGCTCCGGCCGGGCGACGAGGTGCGGCTGGTGGGCGAACTGCCGGAGAGCTTGGCCGGGTACGACGGGACGCGGCTCCGGGAGACGACATTCACCGTCCGGTACGTCAGCCGGGCGCCGACCATCGCCATCCAGTCCGACCTGGCCGAGGACTACCTGGTCGCCACCGTCCCGGCCAGCGCGGTGGAACGCCTGCCGAGTCGTCGTCGAGGGCCGGGCTGACGATGCATGGGTCGAGGCGGTCAGGTGATGGCGATCAGGACGGCCTGGTTCTCGGCGGCGGCGGCCCGGTAGAAGTCGCGCAGGGTGGTGAAGTTGGGCTCCAGGTAGTGGCCGAAGTCGGTGGGGTCCCAGGCGTCGGGGTAGATCTCGGCCTCGGACAGCGCCTTGGGGTTCCAGCGGGCGCGCAGAATGTCGGGGGTGATGGGGGTCAGAGCGTCGGCGACCGCCCGGACCTCGGCGGGGCGCAGGAGGCGCGGTGGGCCGTAGCCGTTGTCGTCGCCGACCACCGTGCCGCCGAGAAGGGCCGAGCCGGCGCCCTCGGTGATGTCCCAGGTGGTGCCGGTGAGCAGGAAATGCAGGGCGTGCCAGGACTTGTCGAGGTCGATCTGGCCGGGGCCGTCGCCGTACAGCAAAGCGTCTATGGCCTCGGGGTCGTCCAGGACGGCCTCGACTTCGTCGTTCGGCAGGCGGCGGCCTACGAATATCATTCCCACGCGGAGAAGGTACAGGCAGCGGGGGGATACGGGGTCAGCGGTGAGACGCCTTTCCGGAACGGTGGCGGTGACGGCGGTGCTGGTGGCGGCGATGGCCGGTCCGGCGTACGCGGCGGCGGCGCCCGAGCGGGTGTGCCGGGTCGGGGACGGCCGGCTCAACGAGATCTCGGGGATGGCGGCCACCGAGAACGGTTTCGTGGTCGTCAACGACGGGGCCGACGATCCGGCCGGGCGGCGGATCTTCTTCCTGGACGGGCGCTGCAAGGTGGTGCGGACGGTCGCGTATCCGTCGCGCCCTCGGGACACCGAAGACCTGGCGCTGGGCGCGGACGGCACGGTGTGGGTGGCCGGCATCGGGGACAATTCGGCCGTACGGGAGACTGTCGGTCTGTGGCGGCTGGCGCCGGGTGGGCGTAAACCCGAGCTTTTCCGCCTGAGATATCCGGACGGGGCCCACGACGCGGAGGCGTTGCTGCTCAGCCCGGACGGTACGCCGGTCATCGTGACCAAAACGCCGCTGGGGGCGGGGGCGTACGTGCCGGCGGGGCCGCTGAAGAAGACGACGGCGCTGAAGCGGGCCGGCGACGTCCGGCTGCCGATGACCACGACGAGCAATCCTTTCTCGCTGGCCGGGCGACTGGTGATCACCGGAGGGGCGGTGAGCCGGGACGGGACGAGGGCGGTTCTGAGGACGTACGCCGACGCGTTCGAATTCGACGTACGCGACGGGGACGTGGTCGCGGCGATCACCGGGGGAGTGCCGCGCCAGACGGCGTTGCCGGACGAGCCGCAAGGCGAATCGATCGCCTACAGCCGTGACGGCGATGCCCTGCTGACGATCTCGGAGGGCGCTAAACCCGAGATTCTGCGCTATCGGCTGACAAATCCGGCACCGGCCTCGGAGCCCGCGCCGGCTTCGGCGTCCCCGTCGACTCAAGCCGTGAATTCCGCACCAGCGACGGCGGCGGCTCCGGTCTCAGAATCGTCCGCCCGCGTGCCGGTCGGCATCGTGATCACCGGCGCGGTCCTGGCCCTAACCGCGGTCGGGGTCTTGATCGCCCGGCGCAGAAGCCGCGGAACGGGCTAGCCGCGGTCGGGGTCCTGGTCGCCCGGCGCAGAAGCCGCAGAAGCCGCGGAGCGGGCTAGTCGCCCAGGGCGGCCATGCAGCCCGCTGACAGGAGCAGAAGGACTGTCACGATCACCAGGGCGCGCTCCCACGAGGTCAGGCGGTCCCACAGCCGGGGCCTGGGCTGGCCCGGCCACTCGCGGTCGGAGTGGCGCGGTGTGCGGCGCATCGGGCAAGTCTCCGCGCCTTGATGATCGGCTAGATCGGCATTTCGGACGATGGTGCATCGTCGAAAGAACCAGTTCGGTGCGGTCGGAACCGGGCCGGGGACCGTACCGGACGCCCGAGTAGGGCATTCTGTCCACCATGGATCCCTTGATCGCCACCCTGCACCGCTACCTCCAACAGGCCCGCGAGGCGCTGGTGTGGAAGCTCGACGGCCTTTCCGAGTACGACGCCCGGCGCCCCCTGGTGTCGACCGGCACCAACCTGCTCGGCCTGGTCAAGCACATGGCCGGCGTCGAGGGCGGCTACTTCGGCGAGACGTTCGGCCGCCCGTTCGCCGAGCCGATGCCGTGGATGGACCCGGACGCCGAGTGGAACGCCGACATGTGGGCCACCCCGGAGGAGTCCCGGGAGGCCATCATCGCCCTGTACCGCCGGGTGTGGGCACACTCCGACGAGACCATCGCCGCCCTGCCGGTCGACGGCCCCGGCCGGGTCTCGTGGTGGGGCGACGAGCCGGTGACCCTGCACCAGATCCTGGTCCACGTGACCGCCGAGACCCACCGCCACGCCGGCCACGCCGACATCGTCCGCGAGCTCATCGACGGCGCGGCCGGCGTCCGCGAGGGCCTGTCCAACCTCCCACCGGCCGAGCGCGACTGGTGGCCCGGCTACCGCGACCGCCTGGAGAAGGCCGCGCAGACCTTCCAGCGTTAGGCGGTCGCCACGTAGTAGGCCACCCGAACCTCGCGGGTCGTCAGGCCGCCGGTCTCCTTGCCCGTGCGGACCGTCCAGGACTTGCCGGACTGGTTGATCCCGGTCCGGCTGCTCCGGCCGGCCCACACCACCAGACCGCCGTCGCAGCTGTGGAAGCCGACGAGGTCCGGGTTCTCCTCCTGAACGCCCCAGCTGCCGCCGTTACGGATCCGGCACTTCGCCCCGTTGTCGAGGTCGAGGCGGAGGGGAGCCGGCGTGCCGCTGTGTTCCGCCGGTCCGGTCGGTGACGCCGCGCCGCCGGTTGCGCCCTCCATCCGGTATCGCACCACCCTTCGGCTCATCGGATCGCTCAGGCACAGCATCGAAGCTCGCCCGGTCTCCACCCAGCGGGCGTCGGCCATCGCCGCGCTGGGGCTGCAGAAGTAGATGTCGCCCTTCTTCGCGACCGGGCTGGCGATGTTGTAGCTACAGTCGACGCCGCCCGCGTTCGTGTCGTCCACGACGCTCCATCCCGGGGCCACCTCGCCGCCGGCCGTCACCGGCGTCAGGTCGCGGACCGTCGTGCCCGGCGCCAGCCGGCCGAGGTATTGCTTGAGGGCGGCGGCCGCGTGATCCAGCGCCGGCCCGTGCTCGGTGACCTTGATGTGGCCGCACCCGGCGGTCAGCGTGGCGACACCGAGATAGACGGCCAGCGCCGGGGTCATCGTGCCTTCGATCAGCCCGTCCAGCGCGTTTTCGTCGAACTTCAGCTCGGCGATGGCACCGGCCAGCGGGCCGACGAGGGTGGGGGCGGCGATCCGCAGCATCGCGTCGTTCGTGATGGTGCAGCTTTCGCTGTTCAGTCGCACCTGCTGCCAGACCTTGGCCACGGCGGTATTACCGAACGGGCTTCCGAGGTACGGGGTATCGAACGTGACCAGACCGCCGACGCGATCCCGCACCCGGTCGTTCTGGGCGGCGTACAGCGACGCCAGTCCGCCCATCGAATGCCCGACCAGAATGACCTTGCGGTCACCACCACTCTTCTTGCCGTACGCCTCGGAGACCGCGGCAATGTACTCGGCCAGGCAGCCGGCCACGAGCCGGTCGGCCGCCCAGGTGGTGCTGTTGTCGCCGTAGTCGAAGTAGAACGGCTGGATGCGCTTCCCGGTGCGCTTCTCGAGTTCCCGGCCGGTGCCCCGTCAGCGCGCCCCGGATCCTCATGCGGCCGGCCGCCCGTCCACGAGCATCCACTGCGGCCCGAGATGGGCCAGCGTGAACGTCCACTCCGCATCGGTACCGGCGGGCGGCGTGGCGACCTGTCCCCGTAACCGGGCGGTCCTCCCGTCGAGATAGCGAAAGCTGCCGAGGTCGAATGTGATGGACCCCAGCGAGGCCAGCTGCCCGGCCGCGGCCGGTTCCAGCGCCTGTCCCGGCGGCACGGCCAGCGCGCGGCGGAGTTGCGCTTCGTCACCGGAGGTCAGTTGCTTCGACAACGCCGTCGCACGGGCACTGTCGAGCGGCGCCGCGCTGGCCGCCACGCTCGGGACCGCGACCGGCTTGCCGGCGGTCACGTGGTCGTCGCGCAGAAGCCCTCACCCCACGACGGCGGCCGCCGCGACCACCACCACGCCGCCCCCGGCGAGTCCTTCGGCTCCGAATGCCACCGCGTCTCCGAACTGTCAGACGATCCCGTCCGGTCCGACGCCAACGTTCCGCTTGCTGGCATGAATCGGCCCAACGACCGGCGGCCCACTCCGCCCGCGCTACTCGCCTCTGACGTTCAGTGCTCGCCCGCCGCCCATTCGGCCGAACCCGTTCGGTTCCCGCCCAGCTCGGATCCGCTGCGCGACGAGAAGTCCCACGTCCAGAACCCGAGCGGGAGGTTTTCGGTTTCCTGGGCCGACTGTTCCAGGTTGGCGGCGACAGGGAGGAGGGCGATCGCCGCCGGGTCGCCGGAGTCGGCCAGCTGGCGCATGACCGCGGACTGGCGGCGGGCCCGGGTGACGATGACGGCGCCGAAGGATGAGCGGTCGCCCTCGTAGCCGTAGGCGTCCAGCAGGAGGTGCAGGCGGCGTGAGCGGTCGGCGTCCCCAGGCCGGCCACGGAACCCGGCCGCCGATCACCTCGCCGGGCAGGTACCCGAGGATTTCGCGGCCCTCGCCGTCGAAGCCGAGGGCCCGTGGGGCACCCTCGAAGCCCACGCTTTCCAAGTGGCGCAGCAGCGCGTGCACGGTCGCCGTCCACGGCGACGCTCGCTTGTGGACTGCGTCACCGACGCGGGTCGCGCCGACGGTGTTGCCGCCCGGGAGAACTTCCTCGTTCACCGTTGTTTTCCATCGGATTCCGGGCCGGGGCGACACCGAATTCCGGCCCTTGTGGATCAGTCAGACCACCGTGACAGATCTAGGACAGATCAAGCTTATAGATGCATCTGCATGTTTCGCTCCCGGAGGTCATCTCACGGGGAGGTCATCGAACATGTCGTATGCGCGTCGTTTCGCGCGGGCCCGCTGGCTGGCGGGCTTCAGCGCCTTTCTTCTGGTCGGAACACTGGCGCCGCCGGCGTCGGTGCCGGCCCTCGCCGATCCCGGCGACGTTCCTCAGGTCACCGCGGGACAGGGGCCGCAGCAGCGCGGAGTCCCGGCCGGCGCCGCCGGCGAGGTCGCCCTGGCCGAGAATGAGCGGCCTCCGGTCGTACCGCCGCTGGTCGAAGCCGGCGGCAAAGCCGAGAGAATAGGCAAGGCCGCACTCGCCCGGGCCGCTGCGGCGGCGCCGGGCGAAGCTTTTGTGGATGTGTTGCTGCGGCCCGGATTCGTGGTCGGCGACACCTCGCTCGTCACCTACTTCAACCTCAAGGACCAAGGGTTCGACTCGTGGCGGGTCGACCTGTACGACACCGAGTCGCAGACCAAGCAGGAATCGGCGGTGCTCGGCCGCGACAAGCTCGGCAACGACGGCTGCGGCGAGCTGCGCAGCTACTGCAAGTCGCTGGGCGCCGAGGAGGGCTGGCAGCTCGACGCGACGAAGAGCTACTTCGTCACCATCACGGGGCTCTACCCGGACGGCGAGGTGCCGTCGGCCAACTCGGAGAACGCGCAACCGCGGACGACCATCGACCCGCCCGCCATCCCGGACCGGCAGGCCGCCGGTTGCGGGTGCTCGGCCGCGCTGGGCATGACCAACGCCAGCCAGGCGGTGCGCGCGATCGGCGTCAACACCGGCACCGGCGGGTTCACCCTCACCGAGGGCGACCTGTCGATGGTCTCGTTCGGCGTCCCGTTCGGCTCGACCCGCGGGTACTCGTCCCTCAACACCGGCGCCTCGGCCTTCGGGCCGGGCTGGGCCTGGGTGTACGACCTGAAGGTCACCCCGGTCGACGGTGGTGTCCTGGTCCGCGCCGAGGACGGTTCGGACACGGTGTTCAAGGCCGACGGCGCCGGATACGTACGGCCGCCGGGTGTGCGGTCGACGCTGCGCCGGGCCGGCGACGGCTGGGAGCTGGTGACCCGCGAGAACATCGTGTTCGCCTTCGACGCCCAGGGCCGGCTCACCTCGATCCTCAACCCGCGTCAGGTGGGCCTGCGGTTCGCGCACGCCGACACCGGCATCACGGTCACCGACGCCTCCGGGCGCAAGGCCGTGGCCAAGACGGCCGGCGGGCTGATCCAGTCGATCACGCTGCCGGACGGGCGTAAGACCCAGTACTTCTACACCGACGGCTTGCTGACCAAGGTGATCGACGCCGCCGGCCAGATCTGGCAGTACCGGTACAACGCCGCCCGCCTGCTCACCCAGGCCGTCGACCCGCGCAAGGTGGTGACGTTCACCAACGAGTACGGCGCCACCGGCCGGGTCACCCGGCAGCTGGACGCGCTGGGCGCGGCCACGACGTTCGAGTGGAACGCGGCCAAGCAGGAGGCGAAGACCACCGACGCCGACAACGTGGTCGTCTGGGACGGCTACAAGGGCAACGTGCTGCTGCACTCGCAGCGCGGCAACGGCGACACCAACAATCACCGGTACGACTCGACGCTGAACCGCAACCTGGTCGTCAACGGCAACCAGAACCAGCACGAGTCGCAGTACGACGCGGCCGGCAACCTGATCGAGCAGTTCGCGCCGGGCCGGAAATTCAGCACCAAGACCCAGTACGACGCCCGCAACAACCCGACCACCCACGTCGACGCCGACGGGCAGACGTGGAAGGACGAGTACAACCAGTTCGACGAGCTCATCAAGAGCACCGACCCCGAGAACCACTCGATCACCTACACGTACGACGACCGGGGCCGGCCGCTGACCGTCACCGACCGGCTGGGCAAGGTCTCCAAGCTGGAGAACATCCCGAACGGTGAAGTGAACGCCGGTCTGACCAAGGCCACCGTCTCGCCCGAGGGCCGGCGGATGGAGTACGGCTACGACAAGGTCGGCCGCAAGGTCACGGAGACCGATCCGCGGGGCACCGTGGCCGGCGCCAAGCGGGAGAACTACACCACCCGCTCGGTCTACGACGAGCTCGACCGCATGGTCGCCGTCTACCAGCCGTCCAAGAAGAACCCGGAGATCAGCGAGTACGACGCGGCCGGCCGGCTGAAGAAGTCGACGACGGCGGGCGGGGTGTCCACCTCGTACACCTACTTCGACAACGGCCTGCCCAAGGCGACCTTCGAGGCGCGCCGCACGCTGCTCTACACGTACACGCCGGCCGGCCGGCGGGCCACGGCCGCGATCGACATGAAGCACGAGGCCGACCTGGTCACGAGCTGGACGTACAACGTCAAGGGCCTGGTCGAGTCGGTCACCTCGCCGCGCGGCAACGTGCCCGGGGCGACCAAGGCCGACTTCACCACGAGCTACAAGTACGACCACAACGACAACCTGATCCAGATGCGCCGGCCGTACCCGAACGGCCAGGTGGTCGTGAAGGACTTCAAGGTCGACGACCTCGATCGCAGCGTCGAGACGGTCGACGAGTTCGGCAAGTCCTCGACGTCGCAGCGGGCCAACAGTGGCCTGGTCACCGGCACCAGGGACAGCCTGGGCCGGACCGCGGCGATGGAGTACGACAAGACGGGCCGGCAGACCGGCATCACGGACTCGGGCGGGGCGCGGACCAAGACCGAGTACGACGCGGCCGGCCACAAGATCAAGGAGATCTCGCCGACCGGCGGCATCACCACGTTCACGTACACCGACGACGGTCTGATGGCCTCGGTCACCGAGCCGCGCGGCAACGTCGAGGGGGCCGACAAAGAGCGGTTCACCTCGCATTTCGAGTACGACCTGGCCGGCAACCCGGTCAAGAGCGTCGACGCGCTGGACAACGTCAGCACGACGAAGTTCGACGCGCTGAACCGGACGGTCTCCACCACCGACGCCAACGGTCACGTCACCCGCTACACCTACAACGACGACGACCAGCCGCGGACGGTCACCGCGCCGAACGCCGAGTTCGACTCGGACGATCCGGAAGAGGACTCGACTCTCTA
This sequence comes from Actinoplanes sp. NPDC048988, assembly GCF_043197815.1. NCBI lineage: Bacteria > Bacillati > Actinomycetota > Actinomycetes > Micromonosporales > Micromonosporaceae > Actinoplanes > Actinoplanes sp. NPDC048988. The sequence continues at coordinate 28,577 of NZ_JBICTW010000007.1, forward strand.
CCGGTACGGCGAGGACGGCGCGCTGTCCTCGATCACCGACCCCAAGGGCAACACGACCTCGGTCTACTACGACGAGGCGGGGCGGCTGCTGCGCACCAGCGACCCGATCGGGCGCAGCACGTACGCGAAGTACGACGCCGACGGCAACCGGATCCAGACGCTGACCGTCGGGGACGACGACGACCTCGACGACCTCAGCCCGGCCGAGATCGCCCAGCGGACCATCGTCGACGAGTACGACATCGTCAACCGCCTGGCCAAGCGCACGCTCGGCACCGGCGGCCCGGTCTACCAGTGGGGCTACGACGCCAAGGACCGGACCACCTCCTACGGTGACCCGACCGGCGTCCGCTCGGTCGTCTACGACGACGAGGACCAGATCAAGTCGGTCACCCGCAAGGAGGCCGGCCGCGCCGACGAGACCTTCTCGTACGACTACGACGCGCGCGGCAACATCAAGAGCCGGCAGTACCCGGACGGCACCACGGTGGCGTACGACTACGACGCGGCCAGCCGGATCACCAAGCAGACCGCGGCCGGCGCCACCTGGTCCTTCGGCTACGACGTGGCCGGCCGGCGGACCACCACCACGCTGCCCGGCGCGACCGGCCTGGCCGAGAAGCGGGTCTACGACGACGCGGGCCGGCTCACCTCGATCGGCACCGAGCGCACCGGGGCGGCCGTGCCCGGCGTACAGGACCCGGTCTCCAAGTACGACCTGACGCTGGACAAGGTCGGCAACCCGAGCCGGGTGGTCACCACCCGCGGCGGGGTCGCCGAGTCGGTCGCCTACAGCTACGACGAGGCGGACCAGGTCCTCTCGGCCTGCTACGGCGTGGCGTCCTGCACCGACAAGACGGTCAAGCCGGTCGGCCGGATCGACTACCGGTACGACCTGAACGGCAACCGCACCAAGCAGGTCCGCACCGGCACGGCCGGCAACGACGAGACCGAGTACGAGTACGACGACGCCGACCAGCTCACCGAGGAGGAGGTCGAGGGCCCGTCGCACGAGCGGGAGACCGAGTACCGGTACGACGACCGCGGCAACCAGATCAAGGCCGGTGGCGACAAGTTCGAGTACAACCTCGACAACAGCCTGGCCAAGGCCACACTGGCGTCGGGGCAGTCGACCACGTTCACCTACGACGCGAGCGGGCTGCGGCAGTCCTCGACGTCGGCCTTCAAGCAGCAGACCTCGACGCAGCGCTGGTCGTGGGACGTGGCCGGCACGCTGCCGCAGATCGCCATCGACACCGTCGAGCAGGGCGGCGCGGTCACCGAGAAGCGCGGCTTCACGTACGGGCCCGACGACGAGCCCCTGGCGCTGCTCGACCCGGCGAGCGGGGTCCACGCGTACACCCACGACTGGCTGGGCGGCACGGCGAACCTGCTGGCGCCGAACGGCACGCTGGAGAAGGGATACGACTACGACCCGTTCGGCAAGCCGCGGGTCGGCCCCACCCTGGCCGGGCAGCAGCTGCCGGGCGAGAGCATCGAGAACCCGCTGCAGTACGCCGGCGCCTACCAGGACAACACCTCGGGCGACGGCAACTACTTCCTGCGGGCCCGTAACTACAACCCGGGCACCGGCCGGTTCGACAGCCGGGACCCGATGCCCACCGGGCCGGGCGCCGGCTCGGCCTACACGTACGCCGCGAACAACCCGGTGGCGTACAGCGACCCGACCGGTCTGGTGCCGGACGCCGGGCCCACCACCACGTCGGCGACGCCGGCGGCCGCACAGGGCCCGTCGCCGGAGGATCTGGCCAAGGCCAACCAGCTGCAGTCCAAGAGCACGCTCGACGTGATCCTGGAGGCCGGCGGGCAGATCCTGATGGAGTTCCTCGGGATCAACGACATCCTCAACTGCCTCAAGGGCGACCTGGTCGCCTGCGTCTCGATGGTCGTCGGGGCGCTGCCCTGGGGCAAGATCTTCAAGGCCAAGAAGATCGCCGAGGCGATCTACAAGGCCGGCAAGGCCGTGGTCACCTTCTTCCAGGAACTGAAGTGGGCCAAGGCGATCATCAAGGGCGCCGAGGACGCGGCCAAGGCGGCCAAGGAAGCGGCGGCGGCAGCGGCCAAGGCGGCGGCCGACAAGGCGGCGGCGGCCAAGGCGGCGGCCGAGAGAGCGGCCAAGAAGGCGGCGGCCGAAGCCCAGGCCAAGGCGAAAGCCCTGGCCGCCAAGGCGAAGGCCAAGACGAAGAAGGACGCGGGCGACGGGGCCTCCTGCCCGATCCCGGTCCGGCACAGCTTCGTCGCCGGCACCACGGTGCTGTTGGCCGACGGCACCAGCAAGCCGATCGAGGAGGTGGAGCCGGGCGACACCGTCCAGGCGACCGACCCGGAGACCGGTGAGACGGGTGACCGGCAGGTCACGCACACCATCCGCACCGACGACGACAAGGAGTTCGTCGACGTCACGGTGGCCGACGCCGGCGAGGACGGCGCCGACCACACGATCACCACGACCGAGCACCACCCGTTCTGGTCTCAGACCCGCCAGAAGTGGGTGGACGCGGGCGACCTGCGCGAGGGCGAGCTCCTGCGCACGTCGGCCGGCACGTACGTCCAGGTCTCGGCGGTCCGGTCGTACGAGCACCGGGAGATCACGTACGACCTCACCGTCGACGGCCTGCACACATACTACGCGGTAGCCGGCGAAACCCCCGTACTCGTCCACAACAACAACTGCGGAAACGCCAGCCCCAACGCCCGGGACCACGTCGAATGGGTCGGCGAGGGACCGGACATGCGTACCGGCCCGCGGGCCCGGCCGGCGCAGCAGAGGGCGTACGAATACGAGTCGGGGGTGTCGGGTGCCCGCTCGGACATCGCCACCGGCCGGGCGCAGGTGCCCCGCCTGTCGATGCCCGGACGGGACGGAGACGTCACGGCGAAGTTCGACGGCATCGACGGCAACGAGGTCATCGACCGCAAGAACGGTGTTCTCCCGTGGACGTCGGACTCTATGATCGACGAGGCCAGGCGCCAGGCGGGAACGTCCGCATATCACGGACTGCAGGCGGTCTGGGAAGTTCCCAACGCCAACGTGATGGCTCAGGCCCAGCGATGGCTCAGCGACGCCGGCGTCTCCAACATCAATGTGAGGATAGCCCCGTAATGAACGTCGATCCCATCATTCTGGCCATGGTGAGCTGCGTGCAGATGCTCGACACCGCGGAGCCGGACGAAGTCGATTCGAGCTTCGCCGTGAAGGTGCAAGAGGTGATGGGGGAGTACCTGACGGAGATCGATCGCTCCGACGAGCCGGAGTTGCGGGCCACGCTGCTCCGGCTGGCGGGAGAGGTCTCCGCCCGGGAACCTGAGATCGCGAAGCATCTGACGCGGTGGGCCAGGAACCTCAGCGATTCCTGACGATCCGTGATGGGGGATTTATCGGCGCCCTTCCCGTTCCGGCGGGAAGGGCGCCTCTCGCGCATCGTGAACTGTTAGCACCCACCTCACATCGGCCCCGCGAGACTGACCCGGCGTCGTCCAGCGTGGACCGTGAGTGAGGAAGGTGGTCGCCATGCGCGTACATACTCTGCTGGCCGCCGTCGTGGCCGGGGCGCTGATCGCGCCGGCCGGGGCGCAGGCCGCGATCCGGAAACCGAGTCTCGACACCTCGTTCGCCCTGACCGGGGTGGCCTACGACGACTTCGGGCCGGGGGACGAGATCACCGCCCTGGCGGTGCAGCCGGACGGGAAGATCATCGCGATGTCGCCCGGTAACGCCGACTTCAACCTGCTGCGCCTGACGCCCGACGGCTTTCCCGACCCGTCCTTCGGCGTCTGGGGGCGGGTCAGCACCGATGTCGAGTCCAGCGGTTACTGGAACTATCCGTCGGCGCTCGCCCTGCTGGCGGACGGGCGGATCGTCGTGGGTGGCTCCGTCAGTCCCGAGGGTCATCAGCTTCCCCTGCTGGTGACGTACGCCGGTGACGGCACCGTGCTGAGCACGATCCGGCCCGACCTGGGGCAGGGCGTGACCGATGCCCGGGTGACCGGGCTGTCGGCGCTGGCCGGCGGCAAGCTGCTCGTCGCGTTCGACGCGGCCACCGAGGACGGCAGCGCCCCGCCCGTGCTCACCCGGCTGCTGCCGGACGGCACGCCCGACGCCACGTTCGGCACCGGCGGGGTGGTGCGGGCCGACGTCGGCGAGCGCGACTTCGACCAGGTGAACGGCATGGCTGTCGCCCCGGACGGCCGCATCGTGGTGAGCGGCTCGACCATGTGGTGGAGCACCCTGCCCGAGCCCACCGGCGACATCATGCTGGCCCGGTTCACCCCGAACGGCGCCCTCGACCCCTCCTTCGGCAACGGCGGCCGGGTGACCCGCGACATCACCGGGCCGCAGGGCATCGACGGCGGTGGCGGGCCGACGGTCACCGCCGACGGGCGCGTCCTGGTGACCGCGTGGACGCAGAAGGACGACACCCGGCGTACAGCCCTGCTGCGTTTCCTGCCGAACGGCCGCCCCGACCGCAGCTTCGACCGCGACGGCCTCGTGACCACCGCCTTCGGCCGGCTCAACTCACCGGTCGTCGGCGCCGGCGGCCGCATCACGGTCACCGGTGAACAGAACGACGACGTCCTGCTCGCCGAGTTCCGCGCGGACGGCCGGCTGCTCTGGTCGGACACCACCGACGTCGACGGCGGCCGAGAGCGCGGCAGCACACTGGTGGCCCAGCCCGACGGAAAACTCCTCGTCGGCGGCCTGGGCCAGACGGAGTCGGTGGCGGTCTTCCGCTTCAACCGATGAGTTCCCCCGCTCAGCCTTTCCGGACGGACGCTCTTCATGTGGTGTACGGGGTGTCAGACCGCGGCGGCGAGTGAGAGCCCGAAGCGGCCCTCGGGGTCGGTCCACCACTGGTCGAGGCTGAAGCCGGCCTCGGCCAGTTCCTTCGCGACGCCCTCGCGGCGGAACTTGGCGGAGATCTCGGTGCGGATCTCCTCGCCCGTAGCCAGCTCGACGACCAGGCCGACGGCCGGGATGGTGACCCGCATCGGCCAGCGGGCCCGCAGGCGCATCTCGATCCACTCGTTGCGGTCGTCCCACAGCGCCTGGTGGGAGAAGGCGTCGACGTCGAAGTCGGCCCCGAGCGAACCGTTTATCACCCGCAGCACGTTCCGGTTGAACTCGGCCGTCACACCCTGGGCGTCGTCGTAGGCCGGCACCAGCACCCGCGGGCTCTTGACCAGGTCGGTGCCGAGCAGCAGATGTTCACCGGGACGCAGCACCTCGCGGATCGCGGTCAGGAACTTGGCCCGCTCGGCCGGTTCGAGGTTGCCGATGGTGCCGCCGAGGAAGGCGACCAGCCGGTCGGGGCCGTCCGGCAGATGGCCGAGGTGACGGCCGAAGTCACCGACGACGTTGTGCACCCGCAGCGACGGGTAGTCGGCCCCGATGCGGGTGGCCGCGGCGTCCAGGGCGGAGGCCGAGATGTCCATGGCCACGTACGTCTCGAGCGCGGCGAGCGCGTCGATCAGCAGCCGCGTCTTGGTGGAATAGCCGGAGCCGAGCTCGATCAGGGTCCGTACGGCGGGCAGGTCGCCGCCGTGGGCGGCGAGGATGCCGCGCTCGGCCCGGTACGGGTAGTACTCCGGCAGCTCGGTGATCTGCTCGAAGAGTTCGCTGCCCCGGGCGTCGTAGAACCATTTGGGCGGCAGCCACTTCGGGGCGGCGGTCAGCCCGGCCACCACGTCGGCGCGCAGCGAGCGTTCCACGTAGGCGTCGTCCAGGTACACATCGGTGGTCGTCATGGCGCTCCCAGGGGGGTGAGGACGAGGTCGCCGGCGGTGGCGACGAGCAGGTGACGGTCGGGCACGGCCCGCCATTGCGGCGAGTCGTCGAGCGGCTCCGAGCTGACCAGCACGCCGTCGCCGCGCCGAACGGACAGCGAATGACCGACGGTGGTGGCCACGATGGTCACGCCGTCGGTGAGCAGCAGGTTGAGCCGGGACCCGGGCGCCACCGCCTCGACGTCGGCCACGGTCGCGGCGACCGCCTCGGCCGGGGACGAGGACCGCAGACGGTCGCGCACCAGGGCCCACAGCAGCGCCGCGTCGGTCGGGGCTTCGAGGGTGAGCAGGTCGATGGCCGGCAGCGCGGCGGCGAGCTTGGCCACCGAGCCGGGCCAGCCGGCCACCTTGCCGTTGTGGCTGAACAGCCAGGGTCCGCTGCCGAAGGGCGCCGCCGCCGTCTCCACCACCGGCATGCCCTCGGTCGCGCTGCGCACGGCGGCCAGCATCCCGGTCACCGTCAGCGACGCCGCGAGCGAGGGCAGGGTGGTGTCGCTCCAGAGCGGAGTGGCCCGCCGGTAGCGGACCGGGCCGGGGAACCAGCCGACGCCGAAGCCGTCGGCGTTGATGGTGCCGCCGCCTCGCATGTCGCGGGGGGCCCACGACTGGTGGGCCAGCGAGTGCGGCGGGTCGAAGAGCAGCCGGGCCGGCGGGATCGCCGGCCCGGCGTAGGCCAGGTGACGGCACATCAGGCGTCCCGAGCCGCGTCCGGGGAGGCGTCGCGGGCCAGGCGGAAGCCGCTGAAGATCTGGCGGCGGATGGGGTAGTCCCAGTTGCGGAACGTGCCCCGGATGGCCGACCGGTCGGTGCCGAACGAGCCGCCGCGCAGCGTCTTGTAGTCGGGGCCGAAGAAGACCTCGGAATACTCGCGGTACGGGAACGGGGCGAACCCGGGATAGCCCGCGAAGTCGGTCGAGGTCCACTCCCACACGTCGCCGATGAGCTGGTGGACGCCGAGCGGGGACGCGCCGTCGGGGAACGCGCCGGCCGCCGCCGGCCGCAGGTGCTGCTGGCCGAGGTTGGCGTGCCGGTTGTCCGGGGTCTCGTCGCCCCAGGGGAAGCGCCGGGACCGGCCGGTCGCCGGGTCGTAGCGGGCCGCTTTCTCCCATTCGGCCTCGGTCGGCAGCCGCTTGCCGGCCCACGCCGCGTACGCCTCGGCCTCGTGATAGCAGACGTGCACGACCGGCTCGCCGGCGACGATCGGGGCCGTGCGGCCGAACGACGTGGCCACCCAGCCGTCGCCGTCGCGACGCCAGTGCAGCGGCGCGGTCAGCCCGGCCGCCTGGCGATGGTCCCACCCGGCCGGGCTCCACCAGCGCGGATCGTCGTAGCCGCCGGCCGCGATGAACGCCGCGTACTGGGCGTTGGTCACCGCGGCCCGGTCGATGTAGTAGGCGGGGACGTCGATCCGGTGGGCCGGCCGCTCGTTGTCGAGCGCCCACGCCTCGGTGTCGGTGCCCATGTCGAACGGGCCGCCCGGCACCAGCACCTCACCCGTGACCGGCGAGGAGACGGCCGGCGGCGGGGGAGCGGTCAGGACCGGAGCGCCCACCCGCAGCTGGTGGGTGGCGAGCATGGTCTCGTCGTGCTGCTGCTCGTGCTGCACGATCATGCCGAAGGCGAAGCCGTCGACGGTCAGCCGGCGGCCCTCCAAGCGGGCCGCCTCGAGCACGTCGAGCGCCTTGTCGCGCACCTGCGCCACGTACCGCCGGGCCTCGGCCGGGCTGAGCAGCGGCAGGGCGGGACGGTCGGCCCGGGTGTGCTTGAACGCGTCGTACAGCTCGTCGATGTCGGGGCGCACCGGCTCGCGGCCGCCGACGTCGCGTACGAGCCACAGCTCCTCCTGGCTGCCGACGTGGGCCAGGTCCCAGACCAGGGGCGACATCAGCGCGGAGTGCTGCCGGATCAGGTCGCCGTCGTCGACGGCCTCGGTCAGCAGGGTGGTGCGCTCACGGGCGCGGATCATGTCGGCGGCCACGCGGTCGCGCAGCCGTTCGGTCTCGATGGTCATGTCAAAGCCTCCTGGAGCCGCGAAGCGGACTCGACGACATGCGGGTCCAGGCCCGAGCCGCCGAGACGGCGGCAGGCCCGGTCGAGCAGGGCGGCGGCGGCACGCCGCAGGGCGGGGTCGGCGACGCCGAGACGCGCGGCCTCGGTCCAGCGGCCGGCGGTGGAGGCCGCCAGGTCGAGGGTGTCGCCCGGGTCGTCCATGAGCGCGGCGATGACGGCGACCGGCACGATCCAGTCGCCGCCGGGCTGCGCGTCGAGGTAGCGCACCTCGAGGTAGCCGCGCGGCCGCACGGGCGGGAAGAGCAGGCTGAGGTGGTAGTCGACGTCGTCGTGGGTCGGCTGCCACGGCAGCGCGCCCCGCGCCCAGTCGCGCAGGGTCAGGCCCCGGGGCGCGTCCCAGCAGTCGCCGTCGCGGCGTACGCAGGTCAGCGGCGCGTCGAGAGCGTAGCGGGCCCAGTCGCCGGCCGGGTCGTCGCCGAAGGCCGGTACCGGATGGGTGAGCCGGGGGTCCATCGCCCACCAGGCCGCCATGCGGGCCGAGGCGAGCCCGGTGTCACGCCCGGCGTGCCGCCGGGAGTTGGCGAACGCGGCCACCATCGCCGGGCCGATGGCGGAGACGGCCGCCCACCGCAGGGAGTCCAGACCGGGGTCGAGGCAGACCTGGAGCCCGGCCGTGCCGCACATCATGACCCGCCCGTCCGGGCCGCGGGTGTCGAAGGCCTGCTCCATCGCGTCGTAGCGCGGGGTCCGCACCAGCCGCCGGGGCTCGCGGTAGGGATCGGTGCCGTGCTCTCCGAGGGAGAGGCCGGACTCGGCGAGCAGTTCGGTCAGGAACGCCGTGTCGGTGTTCACCGCGGCGTGCAGCGCGGGAAGGGAGGTGGCGGGGGCGGAGGAGATCTCGACCTGGCCGCCGGGCTCGACGGTCACCGCGCCGCCCGCGGGAAGCGGGTCGGGTGGGACGGACGAGCCGAGGGTTTCCGGCGTGTAGCGGCCCAGGGCGTCGCGGATCTCGGTCGGGGTCAGCGGCGCCGAGGGCGCCACGGTGTGATGCAGGGTCCATTCCAGCTCGGCGCCGATGTAGGTGGGCGGGCCGGTCTTGAAGCAGATGGCGCGGATCCGCGCCTCCACCTCGTCCTGGGTGCGCAGCACGGTTGCTGTCACGGCGCGCGTGGTTTCGGTCATGACCCGACGCTAAGGCCGGGGTCCGACACTTTCCCGCGACGGATCCCACATGACCTTGGATGAACCCGCGCCGACCTGGGCAATCTCCTCGAAGTGATCTGGCTCACAGGTGGAGTTAAGGCGCATTTAAGGCGGTGAGCTGCGAAAACAGAATTTCTGAACCCTTCGATGCCGGTCTTCGTACTGAGGTGCGGCCACCTCTCACGAACAAGGAGCCGTCATGGCGGGGACCGGAATCGACACCTCGATCCTGCACCAGGGCGCGCACAGCGCGTCCTACTTCGATCTCGCGCGCACCGCGGGCGAGGGCGTGGAGATCGTGGACTTCTGCATCCCCTGCAACCCGTACTTCCCGACTCCCGAGATGTTCGACGAGCTCAGCCGCGACCTGAAGAACATCCTGAAGTACTACCCGAGCGACTCCACCAGCATCACCAAGAAGCTGTGCAGCGTCCTCGGCCTCCATCCGCAGACGGTCGCCATGGCCAACGGCTCGACCGAGCTGATCACCTGGATCGACCACCTGCTGATCAAGGAGAGCGTGGCCATTCCGATCCCGACCTTCGGCCGCTGGACCGACCAGCCGCTCGAGACGGGCAAGCGGGTGGACATGTTCCCGCTCCAGGAGCGCGACGGCTTCCGGCTCAACCTCGACGACTACGTGCGCTTCATCCGCGACCGCGGCTCCCGCGTGGCCGTGGTCTGCAACGTCAACAACCCGGACGGCTGCTACCTGCCGCGCCGCGACGTCATCCGCTTCATGGACATGCTGGGCGACCTCGACCTGGTGGTCATCGACGAGTCGTTCATCGACTTCTCCGACATGGAGCAGTACCCGTCGGTCGGTCCCGACGCGGTGATCCGCCCCAACACGGTGGTGCTCAAGAGCCTGGGCAAGAACTTCGGCCTGCACGGCATCCGCTTCGGCTATCTGATGGCCAACCCCTCGATCGCCGGCAAGATCGGCAAGGCGCTGCCCAAGTGGAACCTCAACTCGCTGGCCGAGAAGGTGGTCTCCATGATCCAGGATCATGAGGAGGAGTACGAGGACAGCCTGCGCCTGCTCAGCCGCGACCGCCGGGCCATGGCCGGCGAGCTGGCCCGCGTTCCGGGCCTCACGGTCTTCCCCTCGCAGGGCAACTTCATCCTGGTCAAGTTGCCCACCGAGTGGTCCGGGGTGGCGCTGCGCGACTACCTGGTGGCCAATCACGGCGTCTACACCCGCGAGTGCGGCAACAAGCTCGGCATGACCAGCCAGTTCATGCGCCTGGTGGTCCGCCCGGCCCGCGACGTCGACCGGCTCATCGACGGGATGATGGACTACGGCCGCCAGTTCCGGGTGCGCGACACCAGCTGGTCGAGCGGCCTCGACGACGCCCCCAGCAACCTCATCCAGTACCCGTCGCACCGCTCGGGCGGCGAATACACCGCCCGCCGGGCCGCCAACGCGTAGCGGTCATATATGCGTCACCGGCCTTTCGCCGGGTGGTGACCCTCGTGACAGGGTGGCGGTCGAGATTGGACGCGTCCCACTCGACGTCGAGGAGTCGTATGCTGACCCGCCGCCACGTCCTGTCCGGAGCCGCCGCGGCGGCCGGGCTCGCCGCCCTGCCGCCCGCGTCCGCCGATGCGTCGCGGGCCGCCGACCTGTTCCCGCTCGGCGTGGCCAGCGGCGACCCCTTGCCGAACGCCGTGATCCTCTGGACGCGCCTGGTCCACGCCCGGCTTCACAAGCACGTCGAAGTGGAATGGCAGATCGCCCACGACGAGCGCTTCCGCCGCGTCGCCCGGCAGGGCCGCACGATCGCCCGGCCCGAGCTCGCCCACTCCGTGCACGTCGACGCGCGCGGGCTCGACGCCGGCCGGGAGTACTTCTACCGTTTCCGCGCGCTGGGCCGGATCAGCCCCGTCGGGCGGACCAGGACGGCCGGGCGTGGTCACAGCCTGCGCCTCGGCATCGTGAACTGCCAGGACTTCCAGAACGGCTACTGGCCGGCCTACCTCGGCCTGGCCGCCGAGGACCTCGACGTCGTGGTCCATCTGGGCGACTACATCTACGAGTACGACCCGAGCAGCCGCTTCGCCGACCGCCGGCACACCGCGCCGCAGACCGCCGGCCTCGACCAACTGGTCACGCTCGACGACTACCGGGCCCGGCACGCCCAGTACAAGAGCGACCCGGCCCTGCAAGCCGCGCACGCCGCCTTCCCGTGGATCGTCACCTGGGACGACCACGAGACCGAGAACAACTACGCCGGTCTGATCGACGAGATCGACGACACCGGCGCCGAGCACCAGACCGTGGCCCAGTTCGCCCGGCAGCGTGCCGCCGCCTACCAGGCCTACTACGAGCACATGCCGATCCGGGCCGACCTGCGCCCGGGCAGCACCGACCTGCGCATCTTCCGCCGCTTCGACTTCGGCCGGCTGCTGCGGCTCAACGTGCTCGACACCCGGCAGTACCGCACCGACCAGCCCGGCGGCTTCCCCGGCGACTTCGGCCTGGCCGAGGCCGGCCTGGCCAACGCCACCGGCTCGCTCACCGGCGAGGCCCAGGAGCGCTGGCTGCGGGCCGGGCTCGACCACTCGCCGGCCCGCTGGAACGTGGTCGCCCAGCAGGTCATGATGAGCCGGATCAAGTTCCCCAACCCGACCGGCGCCCCGGTCCCGCCGATCGTGGCCAACCTCGACCAGTGGGACGGCTACGCCCCGCAGCGCACCCGGTTCCTCAAGCACCTGGCCGCCGCGAAGGTCGCCAACCCGGTCATCCTGGCCGGTGACATCCACTCGACCTGGTTCAGCGAGCTGCGCACCGACTTCGACAAGCCGGAGCAGCGGCCGGTCGCCGTCGAGTTCACCGCCACCTCGATCAGCTCGGACTTCCCGATCGCCTTCGACGGCCCGCTCAAGGCGGTCAACCCGGCCCTCAACCCGCACGTCAAGTACTTCGACGGGTCGCGGCGCGGCTATCTGCGCTGCGTGGTCAACCCTTCGGTGTGGCACACCGACGTGCGTACCGTGGAGACGATCGACGTCCCGGACGCGCCGGTGAGCACCAGCGCCTCGTACGCGGTGGAATCGGGGAGCTCGGTGCTGACCCGATAGGGTCGGCCCTGATGCGTACGAAAGAGCAGCTGACCGAGGCCATCCGCGGCGAGCGCCGGGCGGTGCTGGTCGTCAACGCGCACTCCCGGCGTGGGCGGCAGCTCTACGAGGGCGCCCGCTCGCGGCTCACCGAGGCCGGTTTCACGCTGCTCAAGGCCTATCCGGTGGACCGGCCGCGGGAACTGCCGGAGATCCTGGCCGAGGCGATCGGGCTCGGGCCCGACCTGCTGGTGGCGGGCGGCGGCGACGGCACGATCAGCACGGCGGCCCGGCTGCTGGCCCACCGCGACATCGCCCTGGGCCTGCTTCCGCTGGGCACGACGAACAATTTCGCCCGTACGGCGGGGATCCCGCTCGGCCTCGACGACGCGATCGCGGTCCTCGCCGAGGGCAAGGTGATCGACCTCGACCTGGGCCTGGCCGGCGACCAGGCGTTCACCAACCACGTCGGCGTCGGGCTGTCGGCCGAGGTCATGCTCAAGGCGCCGCCGCTGCTCAAGCGGGTGCTGGGCAAGGTCGCCTACCCGTTGACGGCGCTCGGCCTGCTCACCCGGCATCGCCCGTTGCGCATCACCGTGCGTACCGGGGAACGCAGTCATGTCTTCACCAGTCATCAGGTGTACGTGGCCAACGGCGGGCATCACGCCGGCCGCCCGATCACCGGCGACGCCAACGCCGACGACCGGCTGCTCGTCGCGTACCCCGTCGGTGGCCCGGCCAGGATCGAGCTGGTGCGCGAGACGGCGCGCAACGCCGCGACCGGCCAGCGCCGCAGCCTGCGCGAGGAGCCCTTCCTCGCGGTCGACGAGCTGTGGCTCGAGACCGACCGGCCGGCCCGGGTCGAGGTCGACGGCGAGCCCGGCGGCACCACGCCGCTGCGGATCGGGCTGGCCGCGAACGCGCTTCGGGTGATGGCCCCCCTCGGCGTTCCGGACAAATAAAAAATTCTTTGGTGTACGACTGCACAACAGCGGCCCGGGGGACGTCTTAGTGTTCGTGACCTTCGAGCAATTCGCGATGGCCCGGCTTCCCAGCCTGATGCGGTACGCGGTCGTCCTCACCGGCGACAACGATCTCGCACAGGATGTCGTTCAGGAGGTCCTGGCCCGGGCGCAGGTCCGATGGCGGCGCATCAGCGAGGCGGACTCGCCGGAGGCGTACGTGCGGCGCATGGTGCTCAACGAGTACCTGTCGTGGCGGCGCAGCTGGGCGGTTCGGCACGTGCACGCGGTCGGGGAGCGCCTTGTCGAGATCGACGACGCCCGCAGCATGACGAACGACCATGCCCAGGATGTCGTCGAGGCCGACGCGCTGTGGAACAGGCTGGCCACGCTCGGGCGCAAGCAACGAGCGGTGCTGGTGCTGCGCTACTACGAGCAGCTGGACGACGACTCCATCGCCGATCTGCTCGACTGCACACCCGCCACCGTGCGCAGCCACGCGTCGAGGGCATTGAAATCGCTCCGGCTCTCGGAGCACGCGAACCGGATCCCCGTCGAGGAGAAGTCGTGACTGAGCAGCACGAGGACCAGCTCCGTGTGGTCTTCGAGAAGTATTCGCACCAGACCCCCGACCCGGCCGCCGTCTACGCCCGTGTGGAGGAGCTCGCCGGCAAGTACAAGCGCCGTCGCCGGGGTGCCTACGCCGCCGGTGGCGCCGTGCTCGGCGCCGGCCTGATCGCCGGCGTGCTCAACCTGCCGGCCTTCCTGCCGGGCGACCCGGCCAACACCGGCGGCGCCACGCTCCCGGCCGCCGCTCCGGCCGTGTCCCCCTCGTCCTCCAGCGGCCCCAGCGAGGCCGAGCTCCAGAACTACTACAAGGCTTACTTCGAGGCCGGGTACGGCTACGACGACGCCCTCAGGCTGGCCAAGCTCTGGAAGCTGAACACCGACCCGGGCAACGTCAAGGCCGAGGCCGGCCGCCGCCTGCTGCTGGGCGAGACCCTCCCGATCAAGCCCACGCCCCACCCCGAGGTGAGTGAGCCGTCGAGCGAGGTGATCGACAAGAACCAGAAGCAGTTCGACGCCTTCTTCAACGCCGGCTACACCTGGGACGAGGCCGAGAAACTGGCCAAGCTCTGGAAGCTGGCCGACCCGACCGACGCCAAGATCGAGGCCGGCAAGCGGCTGCTCGCGGGCGAGACGCTGCCGGTGAAGCCGACGCCGGCCAACGTCGAGGCGGCCAAGGAGGCGAAGAACGTCAACGCCTTCTTCGCCAAGGGCTACGACTACGACGACGCGGTGAAGCTGGGCAAGCTGTGGAAGATCTCCACGGGCGACGCCAAGGCCGAGGCCGGCAAGCGGATCCTCGCCGGTCAGACGCTGCCGATCCGGCCGTGACGGCGGAGCTGCGCCGGCGTATCGGCTTCGAGATCGAGCTGATGGCGCCGCGCGGTGCCAGCCGGCGCACGCTCGCCGACGACCTGGCCGCCCGGCACGGCGGCCGGGTCCGCCCGGTCTGGCACTCCGACAGCGAACCGTCACTGGTGCCCGGTCTGGGGCGGTTCCTGCACCTTACGCAGGGTTTCGAGGTGGTGCGGGCCGACGGCACGCTCCTGTGCACGCTGGTCGACGACATCACCCTGCTCGACGGGCTCAACCCGCGCTCGCCGGCGCTGCCCGGCTGGTACCGGGTGCTGAGCGACGAGCCGCGCCTGCTGCGGCTGCTGGCCCGCCAGGCCGATCCCGCCGCCCCGCTCGAACGGGTCCTCGACGCGGCCGGCGAGCTGTGGGGCCGTACGCCGGAGCCGATCGCCGACGTCGTCCGCCTGGACGACGAAACGGGGGCGACGATCGCGCTGGCCGCTCCGCAGGGCGCCGAGCGTGAACGGCCCTGCGAGATCGTCACGCCGCCGCTGGCCCGCGACCACGAGCGAGCGCTCGGCGAACTGCTCGGGCCGGCCCGCGAGCTGGGCTTCACCGTGCCGAACGAGGCGGCCGTCCACCTGCACGTCGACGGCGCCCCGTTCCGCCGGCCGCCGGCCCTGGCCAACGTCGTGCGGCTGTTCGCGCACTGGCGCGAGCCGCTCCGCGAGCTCCTGGGAACCAATCCGGCCTGCCGCCGGCTCGCCCCGCTGCCCGCGTCCCTGGTTGCCGCGGCCGACGGCGTGCCCGGCTTCGACGACCTGGCCAAGGCGGCCGCCGAGGGCGGCCTGACCAAGTACTTCGACGTCAACTTGACCCAGCTCTTCGCCGACCAGCCGATCCGCGACACCGTCGAGATCCGGATCCTGCCCGGAATGATCTCGACCGACGAGATCCTGAACCGGGCGGCGCTGGTCGAGCTGCTGCTGGACCGCTGCGAGGACCCCGAGCCGCTGCCGGTCAGCGCGGTCCCGTCGGTCGAGGACCTGCTGCATTTCGCCGCGGAGGCGCTGGCCGCCCACCGGTGAGACCGTGGTCCCGGGAAGTTCGCACAATCGGCGAACCGGGGCGGGGCCGACGGCGAAGATGAGGGCGTGAGGCAGCACGCGTGGTGGTGGCTGCTGGCCGCCGCCGCGGTGATGCTGGGCGGTGCCCAGCTTTTCGGGCCGGCCGGCAAGAGCGTCACCAGCGGGGTGATCGCGCTGGCCGCGAGCGCCGGCGTCATCCTGGGCGTACGCCTGTACCGGCCCGAACGGGCGGTGGCCTGGCGCCTGCTGGCGGGCGCCGCCGTGTGCGCCGGCCTGGCCATGCTGAGCTGGGCCGGCTCGGCGACCTGGAACGTCGTCGACCTGCTGCACCCGGCGACGTTCCTGCTCGCCTTCGGCGGGCTCGCCCTGCTGCCGCCGCGCGATCCGGTCACCGGGCGCTCGGGCGGGCTGGCCGACACCGGCGTCATCGTCTGCACGGGCGTGCTCGTCGCCTGGGTCCTGCTGTACGACCCGTACGTCTTCGACGCGGGCACATTCCCCGCCCCGGAAATCCTCGCCTACCCGCTGGCCGATGTGCTGCTGCTCGCCCTGGCCCTGCGGGTCTTCGCGTTGCAGGAACGGCTGACCCGCCCGCACCTGCTCGTGCTGCTCGCCACGGTGCTGTTCGTCGCCGCGGATGTCCGTCTCTTCCTGGTCGCGGTGGCCGGCACGGTGCGCGGGCCGGACCTGAGCATCACCGGGTGGGGTGCGGCGTTCGCCCTGGTCGCGGCGGCCGCCCTGCACCCGGCGATGGCCTCGCGCCACGCGGTCCCGGTGCCCAAGGCGGGGTCGTGGAAGCTGATGGCGGTGCACCTGGTGCTGGTGCTGATCGGGCCGGCCGCCACGGCGTACGCGCTGATCCGCGACATCGACGAACATGAACTGGACGTGCTGGACATCGGGGTGCCGGTGACCTTCACCGCCGTGATCACCGTGATGCTGCTGGTCCGGACGACGCTCACCCTGCGGCTGGCCCGGCGGCAGGCTTCGGCGATGCGGCACATGGTGCTGCACGACGGGCTCACCGACCTGCCCAACCGGCATCTGCTCACCACCGGGATGGCCTCCTCGCGCGCGCTGATCCTGTTCGACCTGGACGGCTTCAAGGACGTCAACGACCGCCTCGGTCATGCCCTCGGCGACGAGCTGCTGGTCGCGATCGCCGCCCGGCTGCGCCCGCTGCTGCGCCCGGAGGAGGTGCTCGGGCGTACGGGCGGTGACGAATTCGCCCTTCTCCTGCCGTCCCCCGACGTCATCGAGGTGACCGCCCGGGCCGCGGACGTGCTGGCCGCGCTGCGCGGCCCGTTCGAGGTCAGTGGGCACACCCTGCACGTCACCGGCAGCGCCGGCATCCGCCTGGTGGAGCCGGGCGCCGACGCGGCCGAGGCGCTCAGCGACGCCGACCTGGCGCTCTACGCCGCCAAGGCGGCGGGCAAGGACCGGGCCGAGCTCTTCGACCCGCGCTTGCGCCAGGAGCAGATCGACCGGGTACGTATGGTGGAGCACCTGCGGGCGGGCCTGGAGAACGACGAGTTCACGGTCCATTACCAGCCGATCGTGGCCCTGTCGAGCGGCCTCATCGTGGCCGTCGAGGCTCTGGTGCGCTGGACGCCCGCCGGGCGCCCGCCGATCGGCCCGGACTGTTTCATCCCGGTCGCCGAGGACAGCGGCCTCATCGTCGAGCTGGGGGAGCGCGTCCTGCGCCGGGCCTGCGCCGACGCGGCCGTCTGGCACGGCCGCTACGGCGTAGCCGTGACCGTCAACGTCTCCCCACGCCAGCTGACCGACCCGTCGTTCACCGGCAAGGCCAACCGCGCGATCGCCGACAGCGGCCTGCCGCCGGCCGCGCTCACCCTGGAGATCACCGAGGGGGTGCTGATCGGCTCGGGCGTGCAGGCCCTGGCCCACCTGCACGCGCTGAGAGCCGAGGGCGTCCGGGTGGCGATCGACGATTTCGGTACGGGATATTCGTCGCTGGCCTACCTGCGCGACCTCCCCATCGACACTCTCAAGATCGACAAGTCCTTCATGCCGGCCGACCCCACCGACCGCCGCCAGACGGCCCTGGTCCGGGCGGTGGTCGACCTGGCCCGCAGCCTGGACCTGACCACCGTCGCCGAGGGCGTCGAAACCGCACACCACGCCGACCTGCTGCGCTCCCTCGGCTGCGACCGGGGCCAGGGCTACCTGTTCGCCCGCCCCGCCCCCGCCGCCCAGATCACCGACCTGCTGGCACGACCCTCCCACGCGACCGGCCGACAGATATTCCTTTCGGTCGAGCGATGAGTTCGGGGCTCATCGGCGAGGCCAACGCCGTGCAAACCTTCGAAAACATGGGCGCCGCCACCTGGTTCCGCTACTTCATCGGCGTGGTCGAACTGGCCGGCGGCATCGGCCTGCTGATCCCGCGCCTGGCCTTCCCGGCCGCCGCCGGGCTCATGCTCCTGATGGTCGGCGCCTTCATCACGCAGGTCTTCATCCTCCACGGCGGCCCCGTCGCGATCACGCCCGTGGTGCTGTTCGCCCTGTTCCTGTTCATCGCCTGGGGCCGCCGGGGCGCGGCGCGAAAGCTTAGGTAACTGCCGGATGGGGTGGGCGCGACCACCGAGTTCTAGCGGGTGGGGAAGTAGTTGCCGTAGATGTGGAGGCGCTTGTTTTCGTTGCCGACGGTGGTGTCGGCGAAAGCCTCGTACGTGTCCCGGGTGGCGTCGCGGTCGGCGATGGCGCCGTTGTAGCGGGCCGTGAAGACGTACGCGCCGGCTGGGAGGGTTTCGCCCTTGGCCAGCGTGAAGCGGTAGAGCAAGGCGCCGTCGTCGCGGGTCAGGGTGGCGTTGACGCGGGGGTCGGGGGAGGTGACCTGGCCGGTGGTCAGGCCGGTGGCGGGCTCCAGGCGCAGGACCAGATCGAGGGTGGTCAGGGCGGTTCCGGCTTTCAGGGTGACCTGGCTTTGGCCGTCGGCCACGACCGAGCCGTCAGACCACAACGTGCCCTTCTCGATCTGGGTGTCGCCGGGGTGGCCGCGTACCTCCGCCGTGCCGGTGGAAGGGATGACCGGCGGCGAGGTGGGCGGAGGCGACGACTTGGGCGGCCGCGTCGTCGCGGTGGCGGTGGCGGCGGGCGACCGCGTCGCGGACGGGGTGGTGGGCGACGGCGCCGGGGACGGGGTGGTGGGCGCCGGGGACGTGGTGGTGGGCGCGGCGGCCGGTGGCGGAGCGGCCGGTGGGGCCGGGTCGTGTTCGCCGGCCAGGGCCCACTGGGCCACGCCGCCCAGGCCCAGGACCGTGGTCACGGCCG
This sequence comes from Actinoplanes sp. NPDC048988, assembly GCF_043197815.1. Lineage (NCBI taxonomy): Bacteria > Bacillati > Actinomycetota > Actinomycetes > Micromonosporales > Micromonosporaceae > Actinoplanes > Actinoplanes sp. NPDC048988. Next base: position 47,364 of record NZ_JBICTW010000007.1, read on the forward strand.
CGGCGGCGCCGGCCAGGTGGAGGCGGCGGCCCCGGGGGGACGAGGTGGCCGCGCGGTTGGCCGCCATGCGGTTCAGCATCGCCGTACGGTCGGGGGTGTGTTCCGCGCCCGCCCGCTGGAGTTCGGAGCGGAGGAAGTCCTCGGTCACCGGGCCACCTCCCATCCGCCGAGCTGGTCGGGCAGCCGCAGGTCGTCCAGCAGCTCGGCGAGCTGCTTGGCGCCGCGTGAGGTCTGGCTCTTGACCGTGCCGACGGCGATGCCGAGGATGTCGGCCACCTCCTGTTCCGGCAGGTCGAACGCGTACCGCAGCACCACGCAGGCCCGCCGCCGGTAGGGCAGCCGGCGCAGGGCGCTGCGCACGTCGAGGACCGTGGGCACGTCCGGCGCGGGCTTCGGGCGCGGGAAGCCGAGCAGGTCGAGGCCGCGGCGGGACCGGCCCTGGCGGCGGATCCAGTTCTTGGCCAGGTTGGCGACGATCCCCTTGGCGTACGCGGCGGGGTCGTCCGCGGCCGCGACCCGTTCCCAATGCCGCCACACCTCGGTGAGCGCGTCCGCCGCGAGGTCGTCGGCGGCGGTGGGGTCGCCGGTCAGCAGGTAGGCCAGGCGGGACAGCTCGACGTGGTGGGCCTCGAAGAAGGCGTGGAAGGCCTGCTCGCGCACGGCACCGCCCTCCCGAAGATCCGAAGGCCCGACGATAGAAGGCCTCGCGAGCGCCGGGCAAGCCGGGTTCCGCTCTTGTGGCCCGTTTCCCTACTTTTCGCCGTTTCGCTGCCGATGGGGCCTGTGGAGGAGGGGTGCATGGGTCGCGATCCGGGCGCGGACGAGGGGTTCACCATCATCGAGACGGTGACGGCGCTGACCCTCGTGATGATCACGATGGCCGCGGCCGTGCCGTTCTTCATCTCCAGCTTCCAGGCCGTCGCGCGGCAGCGGAACCAGCAGAACGCGGTCCAGCTGGCCAACATGGCGATCGAGCAGGTCCGTGGGCTCAAGGGCAGCTCGCTGTTGACCGGCCGCAGCGCGATCAAGGTCAAGCAGCAGTTCAGCGCGGCCCCGGCGATCGTGCAGCCCTATCTGGCGAAGACGTTCGCCTCCTCCGACCCGCTGCTCGGCGCCACCGCCACCTCCGGTGACGACGCCGCCGTACCGACCGAGACCCGGACCCTGCTGTGGGACGGTGTCAACTTCGACCGCACCATCTATGTCGGCTCCTGCGACGTGCGCGTCAGCGGCGACTGCGTCGGCTACGACCCGGACAAGAACCCGCCGTCGTGGCTCAACACCCCGGACGACCTCCAGTTCTTCCGGGTCGTGGTGCTGCTCGAGTGGAACAACAGAGCCTGCGGCTCGGGCCGCTGCCAGTACGTCACCTCGACGCTGGTGGCGCGGGCCGCGGAGCCGACGTTCGACATCTACCGGCCGTCGCCGACGGGGCCGAAGCCGCAACAGACCGCCGTGTTCTACAAGGGCTTCGACCGGTCGGTCGAGCTGAAGGTCGAGGGCGGCCAGCTGCCCAACACCTGGAGTGTGGTCGACCCGCTGCCGGCGGGATTGACCCTGGCCGGGAACGGTTTCGTCACCGGCGCCACGACCGCCGGGCCGCTCATCCAGGACTACCGAGTGAAGGTCACCGAGGCGCCGCCGCAGGAGCGCAACGTCACGTTCCCGGTCACCTTCCAGATCGTGCTGATGCCGACGGTGACGGTGGCGACCACGAGCAGCCGGGCCGGCGATCCGGTCTCCGTGCAGGCGACCGCGGCGAACGGCTGGGGGACGAAGACCTTCACGGCGGACGGCCTGCCCCCGGGGCTCGACATCTCCGACACCGGACTGATCACCGGGACCGCGACGGCGGACGGCACCTATCCGGTCACGGTCACGGTGACTGACGAGAACCAGGTCACCGGGACGACGAAATTCAACTACGTCGTCTATCCCGGCCTCGCCCTGGCCGCGGTGCCCGACCAGACGGTGGCCCTGGGTTCGGCGGTCAGCATCAGTCCGGTGGCCTCCGGCGGCTACGGCACTTACACGTACGCCGTGACCAATCTGCCCGTCGGGGTGACCCCGAATACGAGCACCGGCGTCATCTCCGGTGTCGCCACCGTGCCGGGCCGCTACCTTCCGGCGATCACGGTCACCGACGCTCTCGGCAACAAGGCGACGCAGTCGTTCGTGCTGACCATCACGACGACGACGCTGCTCTCCTTCACCTCGCCCGACCCGCTCGCACCGGACCAGACATCGCCCGCCGGCAAGCAGGTGAACCTCAAGGCCACCGACAACGGATCGGTGCTCGGCCTGAGCCCGCGCATCACGGCGACCGGCCTGCCGCCGGGGCTCGAGCTCAACCCCTCGTCGGGCAACATCAGCGGCAAACCGGACACACCTGGTACGTACGTCGTCACGCTGACCTCGGCGAACCTGCTGCCGCCGCAGACGTCGGTCCTCACCTTCATCTGGACGATCACGTGAACGCTGAGCGGGAAGAGAAGGACGGCGGCTACAGCCTGCTGGAGCTGATCGTCGCCATGGGGATCATGAGCGTGGTCCTGGTGGTGGTCTTCGGGGGCATCATGCAGGTGTACTCGGCCGTCAACCGTACGGAAGGCACGTCCTTCGCCCGTGACCAGGTCGCGGCCGCCTTCCGCCGGCTGGACACCCAGTTGCGGTACGCGAGCTGGGTGTCCCTCAAAGCGGAGGTGCCCGTCGGCGGCCGCTACTACCTGGAGTTCGCCCTGCCCACCGGGTGCCGTCAGCTCGTCTTCGACAAGGACGTGCTCACCCTGGCCAGCTGGACGGCGCCGGGCAGCCCGGGGAAGGCCACGGTCGTCGCCGGCGAGCTGGCGCAGATGCCGGACACGCCGCCCTTCACGGTGATCACCCCGACCCAGCAGCCGTACGCCACGGCCAGCGCCGGCGCCGACGCCATGGGTTCCGGTTACACGCCCGAGTTCTACCAGATCCGGCTGCGTCTCAACGCCACCGTCGGCACGACGACCATCCCGTTCGACACGCTGTTCAGCGCGGAGAACACCACGCGTAACACCAACTCGGAGAACCCGTGCAGCAGCGGGAGGCCGGCGTGATCAGGATCCCCCGGACCGACGAGCGCGGCTCGATGCCGATGGCGCTGCTCATCATCACGATCGTCCTGGCCATGTCGGCCGTGATCGCCCCGGTCGTGCTGCGGCAGATCACCTCGACCCGCAACCTGCAGGACCGCAACAGCGCGCTCAACGCCGCCCAGGCCGGCATGGACATGATGATGGCCAAGGTGCGGGCGGCCGCGAAGATGACGGACAAGGGCGTGAACAGCGGCCTGTTGGAAAACCTCCCCGGTTGTACGCTCTCCGGCGACGCGATGGTGCCCGGCACGACCGAGAGCTTGAAGTACGAGGTGTCGCTGGCCTATTTCGACCAGGAGAGCAAGCCGCTGTCGTGCCCGCCGACCAGCGTGCCGACGACCGCCGCGGTGACGTCGACCGGCACCAGCCGGAAGGTGAGCCGGACGCTGACCGCGACGTATCTCTTCACCACCAGCAACACCAACATTCCCGGTGGTCAGCTGCGCATCGACAGTGTTCCGGCCGGGGTGAAAGGCACCCAGTGCATCGACGCCGGGCCGAGCCGGTCACCGGTCGCCGGCACGAAGCCGACGATGCAGGCTTGCGACGGCAGCAGCCGCCAGCAGTTCGGTTACACCGAGGACCTCTACCTCAAACTGATCAACTCGGAGTCGTCGGACAACAAGGCCAACTACGGAATGTGCCTGGACTCGGGCTCGGCCCATAAGAGCGGCGACCCGGTCGTGTTCGGTCCGTGCCCCGCGAGCCAGGACTCGAAGTTCGCGTATCGGACGTTCCAATGGGCGCTGGACGGCACCAGCCGTTTCACCGTGACCAATCTGACGAAGGGGACGGCGGACTCCTCGCTCTGTATGAACGTGACGACCCCGGCCGCCACGGGCGGTGGCATCTCCATAGGACGATGTATCGAGTCGGACAACAAGACCATTGACTACACCAGGTATATCTGGCGATCGGGCGCGGGCGTCGGCACCGGCATGGCCGGGGACGACACCGCCCAGCTCGTCAACTACGCACAGTTCAGCCGATGCCTCGACGTGACCGATCAGAGTTACGGCTCGACGTACATGATCGCCTGGTTCTGCAAGCAATCGCCGAACGGCGTCGTCGACTGGAACCAGCGGTGGGTCCACCCGGTGCCGACCCCGCCAGCGGTCTACAAGACGGGCCCGATCGTCGTTACGTACCTCCGGAAAGGGTATGAAAGCGACAAGAATTACAACAAGCCTTTCTGTCTCAAGTCGCCCCTCAATACAGCGGCGAACGCCTACACCACTGTGGTGCGCTGCGACCCGGACGCCACGGTGATACCACCCGAGCTGCAGTGGACCGTCTACCACGCCACCGGCGACTACGGGACGAGCTACCGGATCAAGGACTCCGCCGGCTTCTGCCTGACCCCGACCGACCAGAACGCGAAGCCGCGGGACGTGCACGGGGACGGCACGAGCAAGGTGAAGGTGGCCGTCTGCAACAGTTCCGAGCTGCAGAAGTGGAACGCTCCGGCGAACATCAGCAAGCCGACGCCGCTGACCGATCTGATCGAGAAGTAATAAGTCTATTGAACATGTAGGAATGCTGGGTATGCTCCCGGCCATGGACGCATCGACATGTATTCAGCCGTGAGCGCGGTTCCGCTCACGCTGGACGGGGTGGGCAAGGCGTTCACGGCCGACCGGCGGCGGCGACCCGTGCTGGCCGGGGTGTCGCTCGAGGTGGCCGCGGGTGAGGTCGTCGCCCTGCTCGGGCCGTCGGGGTGCGGGAAGTCGACGCTGCTGCGGCTGGCCGGTGGGCTCGACACGCCGAGTGAGGGGTCGGTCCGGGTCGGTGGCCGGGCCGTCGACGGCATCGAGCCGCGGTGTGCGGTGGTGTTCCAGGAGCCGCGGCTGCTGCCGTGGCGCACGGTCGAGAAGAACGTGGCGTACGGGCTTCCGCGCGGGGTGACCGGGGAGCGGGCGCGCCAGGAGGTCGCGCACTGGCTCGAGGTCGTCGGGCTGGCGGCGTTCGCCCGGCACCGGCCCCGGCAGATCAGCGGCGGCATGGCGCAGCGGGCCGCGCTGGCCCGCGCGCTCGCGCGGCGGCCGGGGGTGCTGCTGCTGGACGAGCCGTTCGCGGCGCTCGACGCGCTCACCCGCCTGCGGATGCAGGACCTGCTGGCCGAGGTGCAGAAGGCCGCCGGAACCACCGTCCTGCTGGTCACCCACGACGTGGACGAGGCGCTGCACCTGGCCGACCGCGTGGTCCTGCTCGGCGCGGACGAGAAGGGCGGCGCGAACGAAAGGAGCGGCGGCGCGGCCGGCGTGCGGCTGATCCGGGAGGTGCCGGGGGAGCGGCCGCGGGATCGTGGTGACGCCGACCTGGCCGCGCTGCGGGTCGCGCTTCTCGGTGAGCTCGGCGTCCACACCCCCGTGCGTTTGTGATCGAGAGGATGAGCGAGATGCGGAAGATACGGGCGGCGGCCGCCGCGGTGGCGGTCACGATGCTGCTGGCCGGATGTGTCGAGGGGGAGGACGCGGGCGCCGAGCAGAGCCAGGGGGCGACGCTGCGGCTGGATTACGCGTACTACAACCCGGCCAGCCTCGTGCTGCGGGATCAGAAGTGGCTCGAGACCGAACTGGCCGGCAAGAACGTCACCGTCACGTGGCAGCTGTCGGCCGGCAGCAACAAGGCCAACGAGGCGCTGCGCGGCGACGCGATCGACGTCGGCTCGACGGCCGGGGCGGCCGCGCTGGTGGCCCGGGCCAACGGCTCGCCGATCAAGACGATCGACGTCTTCAGTCAGCCCGAATGGGCGGCCATCGTCGTCGGCCAGAACTCCCCGATCAGCTCGGTGGCCCAGCTCAAGGGCAAGAAGATCGCGGCCACCAAGGGCACCGACCCGTACTTCTTCCTGCTGCGCTCGCTGGAGAGCGCGGGACTGAAGCCGAGCGACGTCACAGTGGTGAACCTGCAGCACGCCGACGGGCGGACCGCGCTCGAGCGCGGCAACGTCGACGCCTGGTCCGGCCTCGACCCGATCATGGCGCAGAGCCAGCTCGACCAGGGCTCCAAGCTGATCTTCCGCAACATCGACTTCAACTCGTACGGAGTGTTGAACGCGACCGAGAGCTTCCTGCGGAAGCAACCCGAGCTCGCGCAGGCGGTCGTCAACGCGTACGAGCGGGCTCGCAAGTGGATCCTCGACAACCCGGACGGCGCCGTCGCGCTCTACGCCCGCGAGGCCAAGATCTCGCCCGAGGTGGCGAAGCTGGTCCTCACCGAGCGCACCGAACTCGACATCGACCCGGTGCCGGGCGCGGCCCAGAAGGCAGTCTTCGAGAAGATCCTGCCGGTCCTGGTGGCGGACGCCACCGTGAAGAGCGAGGCGTCGGCCCGGGAAGCGATCGACTCGCTGTTCGAACCCAAGTTCGCCACGGACGCGTCGTGACGCTGCTGGCCACCAAAAGGAACCTCAGGCCCGGCCGTGGCGCCGTGGGCCTGGTTCTGCCGCTGGCCCTGCTCGGTCTCTGGCAGGTGGTCGCGACCTCCGGTGTCTACTCGACCGCCCAGTTGCCGCCGCCCACCGACGTCGCGACCGCGTTCACCGAGTTGCTCGGGCGGGGCGAGCTCTGGCACCACATCGCCATCAGCACCCAGCGCGTCCTGATCGGCTTCGCGGTGGGTGGCGCCGCGGGGCTCGCCCTGGGTGGGCTGGTGGGTCTTTCCCGTACGGCGTCGGCCGCCCTCTCGCCGACCATCCAGGCCGTCCGGGCCGTGCCGTCGCTCGCGTGGGTGCCGTTGCTGCTTCTCTGGCTCGGTATCGGGGAGACGCCGAAGATCGTGCTGGTGGCGATCGGGGCGTTCTTCCCGGTCTACACGACCGTGTCGGCCGCGCTCGCGCACATCGATCCGCAGCTGGTGGAGGTCGGACGGGCGTACGGAAGGAAGGGCCTCGGTCTTCTCGGCACAGTGCTCTTCCCGGCGGCGACTCCGGCCATTCTGAGCGGCCTGCGGCTCGGTCTCGCTCAGGGGTGGCTCTTCCTGGTCGCGGCCGAGCTGATCGCGTCGTCGATGGGGCTGGGTTTCCTGCTGATCGACAGTCAGAACACCGGGCGCACCGACATCATGCTGCTCGCCATCATTTTGCTGGCGGTGATCGGCAAGCTCTGCGACACGGTGCTCGGCGTGGCCGAAAGCCGCTTGTTGCACAATTCAGGGCGTGGCAAGAGCTCTGGATGACGCGCAACCCCCGCAGGCCTCGGTCTCCGTCGATCATTTCACCAACATGTACCTGGTGAAGGACGACCCTTGGGACCTGGCGACCAAATGGCACGACCGGCGTAAGTACGCGGTGACGATGGCGAGCCTGCCTCGCGAGCGCTACCGGCGCTGCTACGAGCCGGGCGCCTCGATCGGCCTCCTCACCCGGATGCTGGCCGAGCGCTGTGACGAGGTGCTGGCGGTCGACTCGGTCGTCGAAGCCGTGGCCGCGGCCCGGGACAGCCTGGCCGACCTGCCGAACGTCCGCTACGAGCAAGCCAACCTGCCGGCCGGCCTGCCCGAGGGCACGTTCGATCTGATCGTCGTCGGCGACCTGCTCTACTACCTGTCCGCCGAGGACCTCGACCGGCTGCTCGACGGGCTCGTCGAGCGGCTGGAACCGGGCGGCGACCTCGTCTCGGTCCACTTCAGCAACCGGGCCGACGGCGGCAACTACGACGGCTTCAACGTGCACGCGGCGCTGGCCGCGCGGCCCGGGCTCGAGCGGCTCGTGCACCACGACGACGAGTGGTTCCTGCTGGACGCGTTCCGCCGCCGGTGACGCCCGGCCCGTGACGCCCGGCACAGTGTCGAGGTAAGGACCGCGGAGTAGGTTCAAACATGAACCTACTTTTCGGGAGGAACCCCACCATGGCGCCAGCGCTGTCGCTGCTCGACCTCGCGCCCATCTCCGCCGGTCAGACCGCGCGGGACAGCTTCGAGGCGAGCGTCGAGCTCGCCCGCGCCGCGGAGCGCAGCGGGTACCGCCGGGTCTGGTACGCCGAGCACCACAACATGCCGACGATCGCGTCGTCGGCCACCAGCGTGGTGATCGGCTACGTCGCCGCGCACACCTCGACGATCCGGCTCGGCGCCGGTGGGATCATGCTGCCCAATCATTCGCCGCTGGTCATCGCCGAGCAGTTCGGCACCCTGGCGACGCTGTTCCCGAGCCGGATCGACCTCGGCCTGGGACGCGCGCCGGGCAGCGACCAGAACACGATGCTGGCGCTGCGCCGCGACAACAGCTCGGCCGACTCGTTCCCGGCGGACGTGCAGGAACTTCAGGGATACCTGAACGGCCGCTCGCGGGTCCCGGGCGTGCAGGCGGTGCCGCGCGCCGACGAGGTCGTGCCGCTCTACATCCTCGGCTCGTCGCTGTTCGGCGCCAACCTGGCCGCGCAGCTGGGCCTGCCGTACGCGTTCGCCTCGCACTTCGCCCCGGACGCCCTGCACACCGCGGTGACCGTCTACCGCGAGAAGTTCCGCCCGTCCGACCAGCTCGACCAGCCGTACGTGATCGCCGGCATGAACGTCTTCGCGGCCGACGACCGGGCGACGGCCGAGGAGCAGAGGACGACCGCCTACCGGGCGCGGACGCGCTCGATGCTGACCCGGGGCGCGCGCGGCGCGAACTTCACCGACGCCGAGATCGACGCCTTCCTGGCCTCGCCGAACGGCGCGTCGCTGGCCGCGATGACCCGCTACACCGCCACCGGCACCGCCGACGAGGTGGCCGACCAGCTGAATGCCTTCGCCGCCTCGGTCGGCGCGGACGAGCTGATCGTGGCCCACCACGCCTCCGATCTGGCCGACCGTATCCATTCGATCGAGCTCACCGGCAAAAGCCGATAGCAGTGGCGATTGTCACTGTTGACTCTTTGTTTCGGTTGTTGAAACCCTGCGCTACGAACGCTCCGTCATTGTGATGCGGGCCTCTCGCAAATCGGGCCAAGACGCGCTTTAACGACAGTGTTCCCGGCCACTGAGCTGCGCACACTCAGGTAATTCAAAATCGAACGTCCTAAGATCGGTGGGTAACCGACGGGGCGAGGGGTGAAGCGAAGCTATGGTCGACCGACCGATCCGCGAATGGAACGGCCTGACCATTCCCGACCCGGGCGTCTATGTGCTCGACGAGGCCCACAAACGGCTCGGCTTCCTCGCCCAGCACATGATGGTCAGCCCGATCCGGGGTGAGTTCGCGCGGGGCACCGCCACGATTGTCATCGGTGAGGACCCGGCCCGCTCGTCGGTGACCGCGTCCATCGAGGCGGCCAGCATCACCACGCACAACCCGGACCGCGACACGCACCTGTCCAGCCCCGACTTCCTCGACGTCGAGAATTACCCGACGCTGGAGTACCGCAGCACCGGGGTGCAGTGGCCGGAGACCAACGACGCGATCTTCCAGTGGGCCCGGCTGCGCAACAACCCGCTGACCCGGCGGGCCGGCGCGTCCGAGATCCCGGCGGCGGCCAAGTCCAACGGCAAGTTCGTGGTCAACGGCCTGCTGACCATCCGCGACGTGACCCGCCCGGTCGACCTTCAGGTCGAGTACGGCGGGGCGCGCCGCGACCCGTACGGCCGCGACATCTTCGGCTTCAGCGCGACGGCGCAGTTCGAGCGCGAGGACTTCGGCCTGGTCTGGAACGTGGCCCTGGAGACCGGCGGTTTCCTGGTCGGCAAGACCGTGAAGATCGAGATCGCCGGCGAGGCGTTCGCCGAGGCTAACGCGTCCTGAACGCCCTCCGGTAGCTCTGCGGAGTAGTTCCGACGATCCGCTTGAAGCGGTCCCGGAACGCGGTCGGCGAGCCGAAGCCGACCTCGGCACCGATCCGGTCCACCGGCCGGACGGTCGTCTCCAGCAGGTGCTGCGCCCGGCGGATCCGGGCCCGGTGCAGCCACTGCAGCGGTGTCGTGCCGGTGTGCTCGCGGAAACGGCGGTTCAGCGTACGGGCGCTCAGGCCGGCCTTGGCCGCGATGTCGTCGAGCGTCAGATCGGCCGGCGCGTCCCGCTCCAGCCACAGCAGCAGCGGTTCCAGCGCCGAGCCGCGCGGGGCGGGCGGCCGCTCGGGCACGATGAACTGGGCCTGGCCGCCCTCGCGTTCCAGCGGCATCACCGACAGCCGGGCGGCGTCGGCCGCCACCGCCGAGCCATGGTCGCGGCGTACCAGATGCAGGCAGAGGTCGAGGCCGGCGGCGGCGCCGGCCGAGGTCAGGAACTGGCCCTCGTCGACGTAGAGGACGCCCGGGTCGAGGTCGACGGCGGGGAACATCGCCCGGAAGGTCTCGGTACCGGCCCAGTGGGTGGTCGCCCGCCGCCCGTCCAGCAGGCCGGTCGCGGCCAGGACGAAGGCTCCGGCGCAGATGGAGGCGATCCGGGTGCCGCGACTCGCGGCCGTCCGCAGCGCGGTCACCACTTGCGGGGGTACGGGGTGGGCGGGCTCGCTGACGCCCGGAACGATGATCGTGTCGGCGGTGTCCAGCGCGTCCAGGCCGTACGGGGCCGAGACCGTGAAGTAGCCCGCGCTGACCCGCGGCGAGGGCGCGCACACGCGTACGGCATAAGGGGTCGACCCATCGCCCAGCCGCACCCGGGCGAAGACCTCGAGCGGCGTCGCCAGGTCGAAGGGGATGACGTCGTCGAGGGCGAGAACCGCGATCCGGTGCATGGTTGGCGATTATCCGTTGAGGTGTGGCATTCCTGCCACTGTCACCGGCCCGGTCCCGCCCATACGGTCGATGATCGTGACAAAGCTCCTGCTCTCGCTCCACGTCCTGGCCGCCATCGTGGCCATCGGCCCGGTCACCGTGGCCGCCAGCATGTTCCCGGCGGCGCTGCGCCGCGACGACCACGCGCAACTGGCCACCCTGCACCGGATCTGCCGCGTCTACGCCGTACTCGGGCTGGCCGTCCCGGTCTTCGGTTTCGCGACGGCCAGCGCCCTGGGCGTGCTCGGCGACGCGTGGCTCCTGGTGTCGATCGCGCTGACCGCCGTCGCCGCCGCCGTGCTCGGCTTCGCGATCCTGCCCGCCCAGGCGGCCGCGGTCGCCGGCCGGCCCACCGTGCCGGCCCGCCTCGGCATGACCTCGGGCGTCTTCAACCTGCTGTGGGCGACGGTCGTGGTCCTGATGATCGTCCGCCCCGGCTCCACGACGGGAGCGTGACCCGTGCTGCTGCGCGCCGCCGCCCGCATCGAACTGATCACCCTGCTGCTGATGCTGCTCAACCTGGCCACCATCCACGCCCGGCCGGTCACGCAACTGCTGGGACCCCTCCACGGCTGCTCGTACCTGCTGGTCATCGGCGCGACGCTGGCCGCCACCCGCCGAGCGCGGCCCCGGCTGCTGGCCCTCGTCCCGGGAGTCGGCGGGCTGCTGGCCGCCCGGTTCTCCTCAACCGGCCCTCCGGCGGACCGATCGGAATCCCTGGGGCGGTGAGTGGCCGCCCGCGAGGGGAGGGCACGTGCTGCGTCGCGATCCCCTGCTGCGGGCCTACGCCGGGTGGACCGCGCTCGCTCTCGTGCTGTTCCTCCTGCTCGAGGGCCGGACCGGTTGGCAGGTGCGCGTCTTCTGGGCGTTCCAGCCGCCGTTGGATCTGGCGCTGGTCCTCTGCTCGTGGCGGGTGGCGCAGTTGGCCACCGGCCCGATCCGCCGTTTCTGGCGGGTCATGGTGGTCGTGGGCGCGCTGTTCGTCGTCGGCGACACGTGGCAGGCGGTCTCCACCTGGCGGCCCGGCGCGTGGTCGACCACGGGCGGCACCGTGCAGACGGTCTGCTTCGGCGTCGGCCTGACCGCGGTGGTGACGGCGATGCTCCGGCACCCGCAGCCCGGCCGCACCGGCCGCGAACGTCTGACATTCTGGCTCGACGCGGCCACGGTGCTGGTCGCCGGCGGCGTGGTCGGCTGGTGCGTGCTGGCCGTGCCCGGCCAGTACAGCCGCCCCGACGTGCTGGCGGTGCTGGCGGCGACCGGCGTGTGCGTCACGGCGGCGTTCTCGGCGGTCAAGATGATCCTCAGCGGCAACGCCCCCATGCACCGGCTCGCGGCGATCCCGATGGTCGGCTCGGCGGTGGTGATGAGCGCCGGCGCCTTCCTGGCGTCCGACTTCTACATCGTCCGTTTCCTGCCGACACTGCTCATCGCCATGGGCCCCCGCATCCAGCAGATCCTGGCCGGCGCCGACCGCACGGCCTTCGGCGAGAGACGGAAAAAGCCTTACAGCTTCTTGCCGTACGGCGCGATGGTCGTGGCCTTCGGCGCGCTGGTCTTCGCGTTGACGGACGGTGTGGGCCCCCGGTCGTGGGGTGTGGTGGCCGGCCTGGCCCTGATCTGCGGCCTGGTGGCGGTGCGGCAGCTGGCCGCCTTCCACGACAACGTGGAACTGATCGACCAGCTGCGCGAACACCAGGTGCGCCTGCACCGTCAGGCCCACTTCGACGGCTTGACCGGCTTGGCCAACCGCACCCACTTCCACGAGCGGCTGGCCGAGGCGCTGCCCGCGGACCAGTTGTCGGTGCTGCTGGTCGACCTGGACGGCTTCAAATCCGTGAACGACACCATGGGCCACGCCGCGGGCGACACCATGCTGCTGGCCGTGGCGGAGAAGCTTCAGGCCCAGATCCGCCGGTCCGACCTGGCCGCCCGCCTGGGCGGCGACGAGTTCGCGCTCCTCCTGCCCGACTGCACGGAAGCCGAGGCGGAGGCCACCGCGTCGCGAATCCTGGCCGCCTTGAAGACGCCGGTCCTGATCGACGGCACCCCGGTGACAGCGGCCGCCAGCATCGGCGTGGCAGGCGCTTCCCCCACCTCGACGGTGACGTCACTGCTCCACGACGCCGACCTGGCGATGTACGCGGCCAAGCGCCAGGGCAAGGGCACGTGGCAGCGCCACCCGGATAGCCCGCCGGTCAGAAGGTGACGACGATGGCGACGGCGGGCGGCCGCTTGATGCGGAAGAGCCGGCTGAACGCGGCGCCGATGCGCGCCGTGATGTAGCGGCCGGCCAGGAGCCGCCGCGCGCGCTCGGTTTCGGAGGGCGGCAGAACCACAGCGGTGGCCGCGACGGCCCGCGCGCCGGCCGGCACCTTGCCGCGAATGTCACAAGGCGTCACCTCGACGCGCGGATTGTTCCGAATGCGCTTGACTTTCCAGGCGTCCGCCAGCGACACCGTGGTCAGTGTGTCGCCCTCGGACACCTGCCACACCGCGGTGGCCACCGGAGTGCCATCCTTGCGGAAGGTGACCAGGCTGACCTGCTTGCTACGGGCGATCTCCGCCGGAACCTTCATGTCGCGCCTCCCCGCCATCCAACTCGGACGTCCCAGTCGCCGCCATCCTAGACGCCCGCCCCGCCCGCACGTGGTGGCCCGCCGCCACACCCACGGCAGCCGACCACTGCACCCCGCACGCACGCGCTTGGCGGCTGTCCCCCGCTGCGCCCGCGCGCTTGGCGGCTGGCCCACTAGCGCATGGCGGCTGGCCCGCCACGGCCCCACGAGCGCCTGCCGGCTGGCCACGCCGCGCATGGTGGCCAGCCCAATGCGCCCAGCGTTTGGTGGCTGGACCCCTCACGGGCATGGCGGCTGACCCGCCGCGGCTCCACGAGCGCCTGGTGGCTGGCCACGCCGCGCATGGTGGCTGGCCCGCTGCGCCCAGCGTTTGGCGGCTGGCCCTCTCTCGGGCGTGGCGGCTGACCCGTCACGGCTCCACGAGCGCGTGCTGGCTGGCCACTCCGCGCATGGTGGTCGGCCCGCTGCGCCCAGCGTTTGGCGGCTGGCCCTCTCTTAGGCATGGCGGCTGGGCCGCCGCGCCTCCACGAGCGCCTGGTGGCTAGCCCATCCACGCATGGCGGCTGGCCCGCAGCACCCCGCCCCGCATGATGGCTGGTCCGTTACGGCCCGCGCGTGTGGCGACCGGACCGCGCGTGTGGTGTCAGCGGCGGCTGAAAATAGCTCCCGGACGACGCGCGAGTTCCAGGTCGCCCGGGGGTCAGTTTTCACGCGTCGCCAACGTGTGGAGACGGGGCTGGGCGTGTGGCGATCAGCCCGCGCGCTCAGAGTGGTTGGCCGTTGCGCTCGTCCGACGGATGCCGACGGATCCGTTGCGCCCCGCGGGCCCGGCCGCTGGCCCGCTGCGCCTGCTGTGCGCGCTGCCCGTTGCGGTCCGCGCTTGGCGGCTCAGTCTCGTGCTCATGGCGGCTGGGAGCGGTGCGCGCGGAGGGCTGGAGCGATGCCGCGTGGATGACGGCTGTTCCGTTGCGGCCCGGGCGTAGGGCCGACTGGACCGCGGCGCCCCGCCCTCGATGTGGCGGGCGGGGCGACTGTTGCGCCGGTCGGGGCGTGACGGCAAGCCGCTGGCGCAGGTAATGCTGCGCGATCGAGCGGTGTGATGCCGCTAAGCGGTGTGACTTGGTGGAGCGGGCGGTGGGGCCGGACATGCCGCTGTGGTTGGTGGGGCTTGGGGCGGTAGGGCTTAAAGCGCCGGCGCTTGGGGCGGTGAGGCTGAGGCGGAGGGCTTCGGGCGGTGGGGCTTGAGGCGCCGGCGCTTGGGGCGGTGGGGCTTGGGGCGGTGGGGCTTGGGGCCGTGGGGCTTGAGGCGCCGGCGCCTGGGGCGGTGGGGCTTCGGGCGCCGGCGCTTGGAACGGTGGGGCTTGGGGCGGTGGGGCTTGGGGCGGTGGGGCTTGGGGCGGTGGGGTTTGGGGAGTGGAACGTCGTTGTGGCTCGGGGGAGTGGGGCGGTGTGTGGCCTGGGGAGGCGGTGGGTTGGGGTTACGCGTTGGCAGCGGCTGCTAGGGATTCGACGGTTTCGGGGGTGAAAGGGCTGCCGGGGAACATGCCCAGGCGGTTCAGGGGGAGGCCGCCCAGCAACTGGAGCATGGCGGGGTCGGCGGTCTGGGCGGCCAAGCCTGAAGTGGCGTTGGCGAAAGCCTTGCGGAGCAGGTCGGCGCCCTTGGGGTTGGCGAACCACTCGGCGATGGTGGAGTCGGCGGTCAAGGGCCACTGGGAGTCGGGGTCGGCGTCGATGGTGGCCAGGACGGCGCCGCGCAGGTCGCGGGAAGAGGCGCCGACGGCGAAGTGGTATTCGCCGCCCTCTACCACCCAGCGGGACAGGCGCTCGTCCCAGTAGGCCAGGTCGTCGCGGGGGACGGTCAGGGTCACCGTTTCCGTGGCGCCGGCGGCGATCGGGACGTTGGCGAAGGCCTTCAGCTCGCGCGGGGCGCGTCGCACCCGGGAGTGGGTGACCTCCATGTAGACCTGCACCACCTCGCGGCCGTCGCGGTCGCCGGTGTTCGTGACGTCGACGGTGATCTCGACGCGGTCGGCGGTCACGGTGGCGGACGGCATGCCGTACTCGAAAGTGGTGTAGGACAGGCCGAAGCCGAAGGGGTAGGCCACCTCCTGCTCGCGGGCGTCGAAGCCGCGGTAACCGACATGCAGGCCTTCGCCGTAGCGGACGTGGCCGGCCTCGCCCGGGAAGTCCAGGAAGGACGGGTGGTCGGCCAGTTTGAGCGGGATCGTCTCGGTGAGCCGGCCCGACGGGTTGACCCGGCCGAACAGCACGTCGGCGATGGCGCTGCCGCCGGCCTGGCCGAGCAGCCACGCCTCGATGATGCCGGGAACCGCTGTGTCCCACGGGGTGGTGCGGACGACCGCGCCGTTCGACAGGATGACGATCGTGCGCGGGTTGGCCGCGGCGACCTTCTCGACCAGCGCGCGGTGCGGGGCCGGCAGGTCGAGGCTGTCACGGTCGGAGCCCTCGGTCTCCTGCTTCGAACCGACGAAGACCAGCGCCACGTCGGCGCTCGCGGCGGCGGCGACGGCCTCGTCGAGCAGGGCCTCGTCGATCTGGTTCTCGTCGGCGCCGTAGCCGGGCGCGAACGTCACGGTGGCCGACGACGACGCGGTGATCTCGGTGAGGGCGTCGTCGAGGCGGGTCGGGGTGATCTGGGAGCTGCCGCCGCCCTGGAAGCGCGGGGTGCGGGCGTACTCACCCAGGACCGCGATGGACTGCCCCTCGGCGCGCAGCGGCAGCACGTCGCCGTCGTTCTTCAGCAGCACTATGCCCCGCGCGGCGATCTCGCGGGCCAGGGCGTGGTGGGCGTCGGCGTCGTACGGCCCAGTGGTGTCGAGCTTCGATTTCGCGACCAGGGCGGCCACCCGGTCGGCCGAGAGCTGGAGGTCGCCGGCCGCCAGCGTGCCGTCCTGGACCGCGGCGACCAGCGCGGCGTCGCCGGCCTCGTCGGGGCCGGGCATGGTCAGGTCGAGGCCGGCGTGCACGGCGGCCACCCGGTCGACCACGGCGCCCCAGTCGGAGACGACAAGGCCCTCGAAGCCCCACTCGCCGCGCAGCACGTCGGTGAGCAGCCAGCGGTTCTGCGAGGCGTGCACACCGTTGATCCGGTTGTACGAGCACATGACCGTCCACGGCTGCGATCGCGTCACCACCCGCTGGAAGGCGCGCAGGTAGATCTCGCGCAGCGTGCGCTCGTCGACGTCGGCGCTGATCGTCATGCGGTCGGTCTCCTGGCTGTTCACCGCGAAGTGCTTCAGCGACGCGCCGACACCGCGGCTCTGCAGGCCCAGCACCCACTCGGTGGCCATCACACCGCTGATCAGCGGGTCCTCGGAGAAGTACTCGAAGTTGCGGCCGCCCAGGGGAGTGCGCTTGATGTTGATGCCGGGGCCGAGCAGCACCTGCACGCCCATCGCCCGGCACTCGTCGCCCAGGGCCTCGCCCATCCGGCGCAGCAGCGACGGATCCCAGGTCGAGCCGGAGGTCACCGCCGGCGGGAAGGCCGTGGCCGGGCGGCCGGTGAGCATGTCCTCGGCGGAGCTCTGCATGCGTACGCCGTGCGGCCCGTCGGTGAGCGTGATCTGGGGGATCCCGCCGGCCTCGGCCGAGGTCCAGAAGGCGCTGCCGCTCGTCAGAGCGGCCTGGTCGGTGAGTTCCACGAGGATCCCCTTCGGTGGCCGATTTCCTGGTCAAGTCTCGCAAGGACCGGGCGGAGGCGCGGCTTACTGAGTACTTACTAGGTACAAGGTAGTCGTATGATCTTCGAAAGGAAAGAGGGAGACATGAGTCAGCCTTTTCGGCGCGACCGGGCGCGCCTGCCCGCCGCCGAGCGCCGCAAGCAGATCGTCGAGGTCACCAGCCGGCTGATCGCCGAGTACGGCTTCTGGGGCCTGTCGATGCAGGACGTGGCCGACGGCTGCGGCCTGACCGTCCCGGGCCTGCTGCATCACGTCGGCTCGAAGGAGGGGCTGCTGATAGCCGTCCTCGAGGAGCGCGACCGATCCGACATGACGGAGATGACGGGCCAGGATCTCAAGACCCTGTGTGCTTCCCTCGTGCGCCGTAACGCCCGCCAGCCTGAGATCGTCCGGCTCTTCGCCGTGCTCGACGCCGAATCGCTCGCGCCCGACCATCCGGCGCACGACTATTTCCGTACGAGGGAAAGAAGGGCGATCGCGTCGTTCACCGAGCTGGCCGGCGGCGACGAGGCGCTCGCGCGGCAGGTGGTCGCGATGATGGACGGCCTGCAGATCCAATGGCTGCGCGACCCGGCGGAAGCCGATCTCGTCAAGGCCTGGGACGACGCCGCCGAACGGCTGTTCAGCGAATAGGGCTCTTGACATCACGTCGTGAATAACGGCATCTAGGCGTAAGCCCCAGCGACATCGACGACGTGATCAAGGGGAGACGACCATGCGTATCAGCGACATTCTCCGAGTCAAAGGCGACCGTGTGGTGACGGTCGCTCCCGAGGCCGACGTGACCGAGCTGCTCACCGTCCTGGCCGAACACAAGATCGGCGCCGCGATCGTGTCGCCCGACGGGCGGGCCGTCCAGGGCATCGTCAGCGAGCGCGACGTGGTCCGGGCGCTCGCCGCGCGCGGCGCCGCGGTGCTCAGCGAGCCGGTGGCGGCGATCGCCACCACACAGGTACGCTCGGTCACCCGAACGGCCCTGCTGGAGGACGTCGAGCGGTTGATGACCGAGCGGCGGTTCCGGCACGTGCCGGTGATCGAGGACGGCGCGCTGCACGGCGTCGTCAGCATCGGCGACGTCGTGAAGCACCGGATCGACGAGCTCGAGACGGAGCGCAGCAGCCTCGCCGAGTACATCACCGGTGAACGCACCTGATCAGATTCGAAGAAGCGCGGAGCCCCCGGCCGCCACTACCGTGACGCCCATGGAGACGGAGATCCGATGAGCCCCGCGCGGCACGAAGCCGACAGCCACGACCTGATCCGGGTGACCGGAGCCCGCGTCAACAACCTCAAGGACGTCAGCACCGAGCTGCCCAAACGGCGGCTCACGGTGTTCACCGGCGTCTCCGGCTCCGGCAAGAGCTCGCTGGTGTTCGGCACGATCGCCGCCGAGTCCCGGCGGCTGATCAACGAGACGTACAGCTCCTTCATCCAGGGGTTCATGCCGTCGCAGGCGCGTCCCGACGTCGACGTGCTCGACGGCCTGACCACCGCGATCATCGTCGACCAGGAGCGGCTGGGCGCCGACCCCCGCTCCACGGTCGGCACGGCCACCGACGCCAACGCCATGCTGCGCATCCTGTTCAGCCGGCTCGGGAAACCGTACGTCGGCTCGCCTCAAGCCTTTTCCTTCAATGTCGCCTCGATCTCCGGCGGGGGCGCGGTCACCTTCGAAAAGGGTGGCCAGACGGTCAAGGAACGGCGCACGTTCAGCGTCACCGGCGGCATGTGCCCGCGCTGCGAAGGCCGCGGCGCGGTCAACGACATCGATCTCACCGCGCTGTACGACGAGGACAAGTCGATCAACGAGGGCGCCATCACGATCCCCGGCTACAGCTTGGAGGGCTGGTACGGCCGTATCTTCCGCGGCGTCGGCTATTTCGACCCCGACAAGCCGATCAAGAAATACACCAAGAAGGAACTGGCCGACCTCCTCCACAAAGAGCCGACAAAGGTCAAGATCGAGGGCATCAATCTGACGTACGCCGGTCTGATCCCCTCGATTCAGAAATCGTTCCTGTCCAAGGATGTCGACGCCCTCCAGCCGCACATCCGCGCCTTCGTCGAGCGGGCGGTCACATTCACCACCTGTCCCGAGTGCGGCGGCACGCGGCTCAGCGAGGCGGCCCGTTCCTCGAAAATCAAGGGGGTGAGCATCGCCGACGCCTGCGCCATGCAGATCAGCGACCTCGCCGAGTGGGTGCGCGGCCTCGACGAGCCGTCGGTCGCCCCGCTGCTCGACAAGCTCGGCCACACGCTCGACTCGTTCGTCGGCATCGGCCTGGGCTACCTGTCGCTCGAGCGCCCCTCGGGCACGCTGTCCGGCGGCGAGGCCCAGCGGACGAAGATGATCCGCCACCTCGGTTCGAGCCTCACCGACGTCACGTACGTCTTCGACGAGCCCACGATCGGCCTGCATCCGCACGACATCCAGCGCATGAACGAGCTGCTGATCCAGCTGCGCGACAAGGGCAACACCGTGCTGGTGGTCGAGCACAAACCCGAGACGATCGCCATCGCCGACCACGTCGTCGACCTCGGGCCCGGCGCCGGCTCGGCCGGTGGCGAGATCGTTTTCGAGGGTACGGTGGCCGGGCTGCGCAAGTCGGGCACGCTGACCGGCCGCCACCTGGACGACCGCTCGTCGCTCAAGGAAACGGTGCGCGTCTCCGAGGAATCCCTGCCGGTGCGCGGCGCTCGTCTGCACAACCTTCAGGACGTGGACGTCGACATCCCGCTCGGGGTGCTGGTCGTCGTGACCGGGGTGGCCGGCTCGGGCAAGAGCTCACTCATCCACGGCTCGGTGTCGCCGCGGGAGGGTGTCGTCTCGATCGACCAGGGCGCGATCCGCGGCTCCCGGCGGAGCAACCCGGCCACGTACACCGGTCTGCTGGAACCGATCCGCAAGGCCTTCGCCAAAGCCAACGGCGTCAAGCCGGCCCTGTTCAGCGCCAACTCCGAGGGTGCCTGCCCGAACTGCAAGGGCAACGGCGTCATCTACACCGATCTCGGCGTGATGGACACCGTGGCCACCCCGTGCGAGGTGTGCGAGGGCAAGCGGTTCGAGGCGTCGGTGCTCGACTACAAGCTCGGCGGCCGCGACATCAGCGAGGTGCTGACCATGTCGGTCGGCGAGGCCGAGCGGTTCTTCGCCGAGGGCGAGGCGCGGATCCCGGCCGCCCACAAGATCCTGGAACGGCTCGTGGACGTCGGCCTCGGCTATCTCAGCGTCGGCCAGCCGCTCACGACCCTGTCGGGCGGCGAGCGGCAGCGGCTGAAACTCGCCACCCACATGGGGGAGAAGGGCGACGTCTACATCCTCGACGAGCCGACCACGGGCCTGCACCTGGCCGACGTCGAACAGCTGCTGGGCCTGCTCGACCGCCTGGTCGACAGCGGCAAGTCGGTGATCGTGGTCGAGCACCACCAGGCCGTCATGGCCCACGCCGACTGGATCATCGACCTGGGTCCCGGCGCCGGTCACGACGGCGGCCGGATCGTCTTCGAGGGCACCCCCGCCGAGCTGGTGAAGGCGCGCTCGACGCTGACCGGCCGGCACCTAGCCGATTACGTGGGCGCCTAGCACGTCGTCGGCCGGGCAGCGGCCGCGCATCACGTAGCGTTCGGTGAACTCCGCGACGGCGTCGCGAAGGTCACGGTCAACACCATGACGGGCCAGGGCGCCGTACGCCTCGACGAAGCACGCCCGAGCGGCGGCGGCCAGAACGGGATCGGTGAGCGCGTCGCGCGCGGCGCGCTCCCACAGCCCCGGCTCGACGGCCAGGGTGGCGGTGGCCATCTCGGCGGCCGCGGCCGCCCGCGGGTCGTCGAGAAGCACACTGGTCACGGCGACGACCACCCGCCAGCCCGCACCGGGCTGCCGGTCGAAGACGTCGATCTCGAGGTGCCCCCGCGCGGCGACGGGCGGCCGCAACGAGTCGACATGCTCGACCAGATCGGCCAGGCGGGGCCGCTCGCCGGACCGCGCCCGCTCCCGGAACGTCCGGCCGTCCCGCCCCGGCGCGTCCAGAACAAAGCCGGCCCACCCCCGCCGGGCGTCGGCCTCGGTCGGCAGGACGGGAAGATCCCGGTTCCGGGCCTGCCGAACGCTGCGCCACCCGCTGGGCTCCCCGCCGAGCAGAGGAGAGTTGGCGAAGGCGGCGGCCAACACGGGAGCCAGCGTGTGGGCAAGCGCCCAGCGCCGCTCCAGCCCGAGCGGCCCACCCGCGTCCAGCCCGGCCTCCAGCGCGACCCGCACCCCACCGGCCCCGGCCGGCGCCTCGTCCGGCCGCAACCGGCTCTTGCCGGGCGGCCGCGGCTCGCCGCTGTAGGCGGGGTGCTCGCTGATCCGCCGGTCAGGCTGGACGGGGTCTCCGGCGCGTGGTGGCGTCTGAGCCGGGCCGGCGTGCGCTCGGGTTTTCTCAGCGCGTTCGCCGGACCCATCCGCGTAGCCCCGGGATTCGCCGGCGCGCGCTCGGGCGGCCCGGTGCGGCCGGAATTGGCCGTCGGCGTGGTGGGATTCGTCGGTGCGCGTTCGGGCGGGCGGGTGCGGCCGGGATTGGCCGTCGGGGTGGTGGGATTCGTCGGCGTGCCCTCGGTGCGGCCGGGATCGGTCGTCGAGGGGGCGCAGGTCGTCGGCACGCGGCCGGGTGGATCCGCCGGGGGTCTGACGTGCGATCGGGGTTGCGGGGGTGGGCCGGGCGAAGCCGGCGGCGGAGGCCGCGGCCAGGTCGTCGGACATCCGCGCCAGGCAGGCGGCCAGGCCCGGCGACGGTGGTCCGCTGACCACGGCGACCCGCGCCGAGCGGGCGTCGAGGAAGCCGTGCCGTAGCGGCACCCGGTGAGACGGCGCCGCCGCGACGGGCAACTCGAGTGACGCGCCCACGAACCCGGGCGTCGCCGGGTCGAAAGCGTGGGAGGCGAGGAGCAGCTCGGCCGCCCGCTCGGTCAGGGTCGTCACGTGGCCTCACTCCGTCGGGGACCGAGCGAGCATAGCATTCCTATCTGCGCGATAGGTATTGGGAGATGGGACACATTCGGGGGTCGAGGCGCGCCTGGGCATAAGCGAAGCGCGGTCGCAAAAGGACGTGCAGCGCGCGGATCGGGGAAGGGCTGAAAAGAAAGAGGAGGGTCGGGAGCGGCGGGAAGCGGCGGGCTGCGCGAAGCGCGGGAAGTCGGGAAGGTTCGGGAGCAGCCGGAATGGGCCGGACAGGGTCGGGCTGGGAAGGCCGGGCGGCGTGGGCCACGGGAAGGCCGCGCCGGAGGGCCACGGGAGGGCCGCAGGAAGGTCGGGCGGGAGGGCCACGGGAAGGTCGCGCGGGAGGGCCACGGGAAGGTCAAGGGGCCACAAGAAGGTCGGGGGGCCAGGAGAAGGTCGGGGCGGGAGGGGCCACAGGAGGGTCCGGAGGGTCCGGGAACGGCCGGAAGGAACGGGTGCGGCGGGCGGCAGAAGGGCAGGGTGGGCCGCGGAAAGGCCGGGTGACGTGTGCCGTCAAAGGGGCCAGGGCGTCGAAGCCGAGGCATGAAAAAGGGAGAGGCGAACCCCGCCCACTTCTAAGCTATAGCGGATGTGGGGGCTTGCCGCAAGGCCCGGTGGAACGCGCAGAATGCGTGCCGTGCCGGTGAAAGGGCGGGTTGCGGTGGGTGGCTTTGTGGTGGATCTGGCGGACGTCGACCGGGGGCGGGTCGGCGACGTAGGCGGCAAGGGGGCGCATCTCGGGGAGCTGCTGCGCGTCGACGGCGTACGGGTTCCCGAGGGTTTCTGTGTGACCACAGCGGCCTTCGAGTCCGTCGTCCGGGAGCGGCTGGACGCGGGGGACGAACTGAGGCGGGCGGTGCAGACGGCGGCGATGCCGGACGAGCTGGTCGCGGCGATCGCCGGGCGGGTCGAGGCCGGGCGGGCGTACGCGGTGCGGTCCAGTGCCACCTCCGAGGACTCGGCCGCTGCTTCCTTCGCGGGGCAGCACGACACGTACCTCAATGTTGTGGGTCTGGACGGGATTCTGGATCGGGTGAGGCGATGCTGGGGGTCGCTGTTCACCGAGCGGGCCGTCGCCTATCGGCTTCGGGCGGGGGCCGATCGTGACGTGCGGATGGCCGTCGTGGTGCAGCGGATGGTCGTTCCCCGGGCGGCGGGGATCATGTTCACCGCCGATCCGGTCAACGGGAACCGGCGGGTCGTGTCCATCGACGCCGGGTTCGGGCTGGGGGAGGCGCTTGTCTCGGGACTCGTGCACGCGGACGTCTACAAGGTGCGTGACGGGGTCGTCCTCAGCAAGACCATCGGGGCCAAGCGGCTCGCGATCCGGCCGCGGACCGGGGGCGGGACCGTCGAGGAGGAGATCTCGCCGGAACGGCGGAAGCTGCCTGCTCTGAGTGACGCCGAGATCGTGCGGCTGGCCGAGCTGGGGCGGCGGATCGAGGCGCACTTCGGGCGGCCGCAGGACATCGAGTGGTGCCTCGACGACGACGGGTTCGCGATCGTGCAGAGCCGGCCGATCACCACGCTCTTCCCGGTTCCGGTCGCTCCCGACGACGAGAACCGGGTGTACGTCTCGGTGGGGCACCAGCAGATGATGACCGAGGCGATGCGGCCGCTCGGGCTCTCGGTGTGGAAGCTGACCTCGCCGGGGAACATGGTCGACGCCGGCGGCCGGCTGTTCGTCGACGCCACCGCGCGGCTGGGCCCCGCTTTCGTCGCCGCCTTCGAGCGCTCCGACCCGTTGACGGGCGGGGCGCTGCGGGCCGTCGCCGAGCGGGACTTCGTCACCGTGGCGCCGGACGACAGCCCGCACGTCATCACCACCGCGCCGGAGCCGATCGACGCCGACCCGGCCATCGTGGCCGAGCTGATCGCGCAGCGGGAGGCGTCGCTGGCCACCTTGAAGGACGCCATCCGGGGCCGGACCGGGGCGGAGCTTCTCGATTTCGTCATCGCCGACGTGAAGGGGATCCGGCAGATCCTGTTCGACCCGCGGAACATGCCAGCGATCATGGCGGGCATGCGGGCCACCTGGTGGCTCGACGAGCGTTTCGAGAAGGGTGTGGCCGACACGCTGACGCTGGCCGCGCCGAACAACGTCACCTCGGAGATGGGCTTGGCGCTGCTGGACGTGGCCGACGTCGTCCGCGCCGACCCGCGGGCGGTGGCGTTGCTGGAGGAATCGCCGGACGACCTCGACCGGCTGCCCGAGGCGGCCCGCGAGGCGATCCGGGGCTATCTCGACGCGTACGGCATGCGGTGTGTGGGGGAGATCGACATCACCCGGCCGCGCTGGAGTGAGGACCCGGGCGCGATCGTGCCGATGATCCTGAGCAACGTCCGCAACGCCGCGCCCGGCGAGCACGCACGGCGCGTCGAGGAGGGCCGGCGCAAGGCTCGTGAGAAGGAGCGGGAGGTGCTGAGCGGCCTGCCCGAGGCCGAGGCCGCGGAGACCAAGCGGATGATCGACCAGCTCCGCACCTTCGCCGGCTATCGCGAATACCCGAAATATCACCTGGTCAGCCGCTACTTCGTCTACAAGAAGGCGCTGCTCGCCGAGGCCGCGCGCCTGGTCGCGGCCGGTGTGATCACGCGCTCGGACGACATCTACTACCTGAGTCTCGAGGAGCTTTCCGAGGTCGTACGGACGCAGCGGGCCGATCACGACCTCATCGGGCAGCGCCGGGCGGCGTTCGCCTCCTACCGGTCGCTCGTGGCGCCGCGCGTGCTCACCTCGGAGGGCGAGGCCGTCACCGGCTCCTACCGGACGGAGGGCCTGCCGCCGGGTGCGCTGGCCGGGCTACCGGTCTCGGCCGGCACGGTCGAGGGCCGGGCCCGGGTGGTGGCCGACATGGCCGGCGCCGACTTCGAGCCGGGCGACATCCTGGTCACCGCGTACACCGATCCCAGCTGGACGCCCGCCTTCGTGCAGATCGCCGGGCTGGTGACCGAGGTCGGCGGGCAGATGACACACGGCGCGGTGATCGCCCGGGAGTACGGCCTGCCCGCCGTGGTCGGCGTCGAGAACGCTACCCGGCTGATCGAAGACGGTCAGCGAATCCGGGTGCACGGCACCGACGGCTACGTCGAGATCGTCACACCGTGAAGCGGTCGACCGCCGACCGGAGCCGCTCGGCCAGGGTGTTCACCGCGCCGGCGGCCGAGGTCGCCTCGGCCACCGCGTCGCGGGAGGTGGCCGTGCTCTGGGCGACGCCGGAGATGCCGCGGGCGATGTCGTTGGCCCCGTCGGCGGCCTCGCTGACCCCGCGGTTCATCTCGGCCGTGGTGGCGCTCTGCTCCTCCACCGCCGAGGCGATCGTGGTCTGGTAGTCGCTGATCTGCTGGATGATCTGGCTGATGCCGTCGATGGCGGCCACCGCCTCGCCGGTGTCGGCCTGGATCGCGGTGATCCGCTGGGAGATCTCCTCGGTGGCCCGGGCGGTCTCCTGGGCCAGGTCCTTGACCTCCGAGGCGACCACGGCGAAGCCCTTGCCGAGCTCGCCGGCCCGGGCCGCCTCGATGGTCGCGTTCAGGGCGAGCAGGTTGGTCTGGGCGGCGATGGCCTGGATGGTGCCGATGACGCTGCCGATCTCGGCCGACGAGTCGCCCAGGCGGTTGATGGTGGCGCTGGTGTCGCGGGCCGCGCTCACCGCCGAGGAGGCCACCCCGGCCGCGTCGGCCGCGTTGCGGGAGATCTCCGAGATGGAGGCGCCCATCTGCTCGGCGCCCGCGGCCACCGTCTGCACGTTGCCGCTGACCCCGCCGGCCGTGCCGGCGACCACGTCGGCCTGCTCGTAGGCGGTGCGTACCGAGCTGTCGATCTGGTTGCTGACCCGGTACAGGGTGTCGGCCGCGGCCGCCAGTTCCCGGGCGTCGCCGCTGATGCTGGTGACGGTGTCGCGCAGCCCCTCGGCGGCGGCGTCGGCCGCGCGGGCCATGTCGCCCGCCTCGTCGCCGGCCGGGTCGGCCACCCGTACCGAGAGATCGCCCTTGGCCAGCGCGTGCAGCGCCTCCACGACGCGGCCCAGCGGGCCGGTCACGCTGCGGGTGACCATCAGGACCAGCAGCACCGCGGCGATCGCGGCCAGGACAAAGCCGATGATCATCACGGTACGGGCGTCGGCCGCCGAGTTCTGCGCGTCGGTGGCCGTCGTCTCGGCCCGCGCGGTCACCGCCGCGACCAGGCTGTCGGTGAGCTGGACGATCTTGAAGTAGATGTCGTAGCCGGCGCCCAGGATGATGGCGTTGCCGCCGGCCACGTCGTTCTTGGCGAACGCGGCCACGATCTTGTCGTCGGCCGCCCAGTAGGCGGTCCACTGGTCGGTGATCTGGTCGTAGATCGCCTTCTCGCCGCTGGACATCAGGCCGGTCGGCATCTGGTCCAGCGCCGTCTCGATCTTCTCCTTGTCGGCCAGGAAGCCCGCCCGGTTGTCGGACGTCGGCTTGACCGCCGTGGCGTAGCCGAGCCGGTAGACGTCCCACGCGTACGCGATCTGCCACCCGGAGATGTCGCCGTTGTAGAACTTCTGCTCGTCGACCTTGTGCACGAGGCCCTGCAGCTCACGCATCTTGTCGGCCGATTCGGACTGGCGGTGCAGCGCGACCACACCGATACCGACGACCACCCCGAGCAGCAGCAGCACCACGGTGAAACCCGCGGCGAGCCTGCTGCGCAACCGCAACCGGCGAACGAATGTCACGATCGTCCCTTCGGCAGGAAACGCAATCGCCTGAGCGCGCCGTTTTCGTCAAGTCGCGCCGAGTAGGGCCGATGGGTACTTGGTGATGACCAGCGCCGTCGAGCTCACCGGCCTCGAGGTCCGCGACGAGCTCGGCCGGGGCGCTTTCACCACGGTCCACCGGGCGGTGCGCGACGGCCGGGAGTACGCCGTGAAACGCCCGGCCCGGACGGCGCCCGACATGCTCGCCGGCTTCCGGCGCGAGGCGGCGCTGCTGGGCTGCGTCGACGACCCCTCGGTGACCCGGGTGCACGCCGTCGGACTGCTCGACGGCGACCCGGCCCTGGTGCTCGAGTACCTCCCGGGCCGTCCGCTGGCCGACGTGATCGCCACCGGGGCGCTGCCGGCCGCCCGCGCGGTCGGCATCGCGGCCGAGCTCGCCCGCGGCCTGGCCGCCGCCCACCGGGTCGGACTGGTGCACCGCGACGTCAAACCCGGCAACATCATCATGGCCCCCGGCCGCCCGGCCCGTCTGATCGATTTCGGCCTGGCCCAGCTCGGCCCGGAGGACGACCCGGGCGACCGCGCGGTCGGCACCTTCCTCTACGCCGCGCCGGAGCAGTCCGGGATGCTCAAGCGCCCGGTGGACGGCCGCTCCGACCTCTACTCGCTCGGCGTCGTGCTCTTCGAGTGCCTCACCGGCCGCCTGCCGTTCGAGGCGGCCGACGTCGGTGACCTGCTGCGCCTGCACCTGGTCGCCCCGGTACCCGACCTGGCCGCCACCGACGGCGTCCCCGCCGTGCTCGCGGCCGTGGTGTCCCGGCTGCTGGCCAAGGACCCCGACGACCGTTACCCGGACGCGGCGGCGCTCCTGGCCGACCTGCGGGCCTGCCCCGGCGGGGAGGCGGCCGGCAAACCCGCGGCCGGCCGCTGGCCGCTCTGCGGCCGCGAGGCCGAGCGGCAGGCCCTGGTCACCCGCTGGCAGCGGGCGCGGGACGGGCGCGGCGGCGTGGCGCTGATCCGCGGCGCCGCCGGCTCGGGCCGAAGCCGCCTGGCCGACGAGGCGGCCGTCGCCGCGGCCGGCTTCCCGGTGCTGCGGGCGGCCGGGCAGCGGGACGCGGCGACGCCGCTGTCCGCCCTGCGCGCGGCCGTCGACGGCTATCTCCAGGCGCTTCGGCGGCTGCCCGCGCCGGACCGGGCCACGGCCGAGGAGCACGTCCGGGCGGCCGCGGCCGCTTCCGGGGCGGCCCTGCTGTCCCGGCTCTCGCCGCGCCTGGCCGAGCTGATCGGCGGCGGCGCCGGCGGCGAGGAGGCCGGCATCGCGGCCGTGGTCGCGTTCCTGGCCGACCTGTCGCGCCGCTGCGGCGGGCTGATGGTCGTGCTCGACGACGCCCAGTGGCTCGACCCGGGCTCCCGTGAGGTGCTGGCCCGGCTCACCCCCGAACTGGCGGCGCTGCCGCTGCTGGTCGTGCTCACCGAGGTCGACCGCCGGTTCACCGAGGCCGATCTGGTGCTGACCTGCTCGCCGCTGGGGCCGGCGGCGGTTGACGAGCTGGTCGCGTCCCGCCTGCCCGGCGCGGCGGTCACGGCCGAACTGACCCGGCACGTGGCCGACCGGACGGGCGGCTCGCCGATGGCCGTCGTCGCGTACCTCTGGCAATTGATCGACGCCGGCCTGCTCAGCCCGCTGTGGGGCGCCTGGCGCCTGGACGAGGCCGGCGCGGCGGCGCTGCCGGCCGCCGACGACGTGCGCGCGCTGCTCGCGGCCCGGCTCGACGGCCTGCCCGAACCGGACCGCGAGGTACTGGTGGCGGCGGCGCTGGCCGGGCCCCGCTTCCGCACCGAGGCGATGCCGGGCGACGCCGACCGGGTGGTGGCGGCGGTCGCGGGCGCGGTCGAACGGCGCATCCTGCAGGTGGAGACCGGCGGCTGGTACAGCTTCATGCATCCGCTGCTGCGTGACGAGCTGCTGGGCGACGATGTGCTGGGCGACCGGCCCCGGGAAGAGCTGCACGCGGCCCTGGCCGAGAAGCTGGAGGAGCTGCCGGAGTCCCTGCGGGACAGCGATTACGTGTACGCGCTGGCGCGGCACCGCCGGGGCGCCGGCGACCTGGTGCCGGTCGAGAAGCGCCGGGCCTGCGCGCTGGCCGCCGGGCTGCGCGCGCTCGACGACCACGCGGCGGGCGACGCGATCGGCTATCTGGAGTACGCGGCCGACGGC
This sequence comes from Actinoplanes sp. NPDC048988, assembly GCF_043197815.1. NCBI lineage: Bacteria > Bacillati > Actinomycetota > Actinomycetes > Micromonosporales > Micromonosporaceae > Actinoplanes > Actinoplanes sp. NPDC048988. The sequence continues at coordinate 76,348 of NZ_JBICTW010000007.1, forward strand.
ACCCCGGCGGTGCTGCACCCCCTGGCCGTGGCCTATCTGCGGGCGGGCCGGTTCGCCGACGCGGGCGCCACCATCGACCGCGCCCTCGCGGTGGAGAAGGACCGGAACGCCCGGGTCCGGCTGCTCATCACCGAGGTCGAGCTGCACCACACGGTCTGGAACGACGACAAGGCCCTCGACGCCGCCGGGCGGGCCCTGGCCGAACTGGGCCGGCCGATGCCGCGCGTGGCGCGGGCGCTCGGCGTCGCGTTCGCGGGCGGGCTCGTCCGCCGTACCCGATGGGGATTCGGCACCGCCGAAGGACGACGGCGGGACGAACTCGCCCTGCTGGCCGCCACCCTCGACGCGGGCGGCTTCGCGGCGGCGGTCGGACTCCGGCTGCGCGAGGCCGGAATGCTGGGGATGCGGGCCCTGTACGCGGTCAACCGGCTCGGCGTCGGCGCGGAATACGTCCGTGTCTACGCGCTGCTGGGCTACGTCGCGTACGTGCTGCGGCTGTCCGGCCCGGCCGCGCGCTGCCTGGAGCGGGCGGCCCGGATGGCGGCCTCGCTCAACGACCCGGCGCTGATGGCCTACGTGGAATGGCTGCGCGGATGCGGGCTGCTCTTCGGCGCCCGCGACGACGGCAGCGCGTGGATGGCGACGATCGCGGCCAACCGGCGGTGGTACGGCCCGGCCCAGCTGCTGCCCGGGCACGCCACGCTCGGGCTGCGGCTGCTGCTGCGCGGGTACGTGCGGGAGGCGCGCGCCGAGTACGAGCGCGGGCTGGCGGTGCTGGCCGACCCGGCGACCGCCCGCGGCACGTCGTTCAGCATGCTCGGCGTGATGGTCCCGGCGATGGAGGGAAGGCCCGGAGAGGCGGCGACGGCGTTGGCGGATCTGCGGTCGGTTTCGGAGTACGCGCCGGTACAGCGGGCCAACATCCTGGTCGCGGCCGCCTGCGCGGCGGTCGAGGAGGGCGAGTTCGGCCCCGGCTTCGACGCCGTCATCGACGAGTTCAAGTCGCTCGGCCTGCGCGACCGCGACCTGATGACCCAGCACAAACTGATCTACGCCTTCCAGTCGCACGGCCGGATGGCCCAGCTGCGCCTCGACCCCGGGCCGGCGCGCCTCGAGGCGGCCCGGGCCGCGGTCGCCGACCTGCGCCGGGTCCGCAAGTTCTCGCCCATCCTCGAGTCCGGCTACCTGATCGGCGAGTCGGCCCTCGCGTTCTTCCAGGGCGAGCACACCCGGTCCATCGAGTGGAGCGACAAAGCGGAGAGAGTCGCCCGTACGGCCGACGCCCCGCTCGTGCACTTCGAGGTCGCCCGCTTCCGGGCGCGCGCCCTCCGCGCCCTGGGCCAGGCGAACGAGGCCGAACGGCAGGCGCGGCTCGCGCTCAGCCTGGCCACCCAGTACGGCTGGGAGCAGCGCCGCCGCCAGGCCCGCGCCGAGTTCGGCGTGGAGCGGGGAGGAACGGCCCGGGTGACGGTGGTCGACCATCGCGCCGGCGGCCGCCGCCTCGAGGTGCTCCAGCAGGTCGCGGCGGCCGCGGCGAACATCCTCGACCCGGTCCAACTGGCCCGCGTCACCCTCGACGAGCTGCTGCGCATCCTCGGCGCCGAACGGGCGCTGTTCTTCCTGCTCGACGAGCGGGGGGAACCGGTGCCGTACGCCGGGGAGGTCTCCTCGCCGTACGCCCGTTCGCTGGTCCACCGGGTCGCGGCCGACGGCGAGGCGATCGTGCTGACCGGCACCGAGGAGGGCGCGGCGCTGGGCTCACGCAGCGCGGTCCAGCATGGACTGCGCAGCGTGCTGGTGGTGCCGGTCCGCTTCAAGGGAACAACGCTCGGCGTGATCTACATGGACAGCCGGATGGCCCGCGGAGTGTTCACCGCCGACGACATCGAGGTGCTGACCGCGGTGAGCAGCCACCTGGCGGTGTCGCTGGAGACGGCCCGCTCGGCCCAACTGCACCTGGCCGTCCAGACGGCCCGCCGCCAGCAGGCGTTCGCCGAGACGTTGCGGGCGTCCCTGGCCGAACTGAGCGGCCTGCACGACCCGTCCCAGCTGCTCCGCCGCCTGTTCACCACCTTGCACACCCAGACCGGCGCCACGTCTTCCCGCCTGTACGTAGCCGGCGAGCTCATCGACATAGCCGGTACCGCCGACTGGCCCCCGCCCAGCGCCGCCCCGCCCACCGCGGCCTCGCCCTCTTCGGACATTTCCGGAATTTCGGTTCTGGCCAGCGGGGAGCTGGCGGTGCCGCTCGAATGCCGTACGGGGCGGGCCGCCGTGGTTCTGCTTGGTGGGGCCTCGTTCGACGAGTCGGCGGTTCAGCTGGTGTCGGCGCTGGCGACGCAGGGGATGACCGCGTACGACAATGCCTGGCTCTTCAGCCGCGTGCAGGAGCTGGCCACCACCGATGAGCTGACCGGGCAGCACAACCGGCGGCACTTCTACGCGCTGGCCGGCGCCCTCGTCGATGTCGCCTCTCGCGGGGATCGTCCGCTGGCCGCCGCGATGATTGACATCGACAAGTTCAAGAACGTCAACGACACGTACGGGCATGGGGTCGGCGACGAGGTGATCCGTACCGTGGCGGCGCGGGTCCGCGAGAGCATCCGTGTCTCCGATGTCCTCGGCCGGTACGGCGGTGAGGAGTTCGCCGTCGTGCTGCCCGACCACGCCGACGCGCCCGGGCTGGCCGAGCGCATGCGCCGCGCCGTGGCCGACACACCGGTGCCGACCTCCGCCGGTGCGCTGCCCGTCACCATCAGCGTCGGACTCACCCAGCTCGCCGCCGGTGAATCGCTCGACCAGCTTCTGGCCCGGGCCGACCATGCCCTCTACCGGGCCAAGGACACCGGCCGCAACCGGGTCGTGGTTTCCTGAACGAGTGACGCCGCCCAACGAGCGACGGAACGGCGACTCCGCGCGGCGACGGCGGGCCTCGCGGGAGCGGCCCGCCGCCGTACGGGAAAGCTCTCGCCGGGCGGCAGCCGCCGGTGATGTTCTCCGCCGATCCGGCGGCGGCTCAACGAGGTCTTCGCGCTTCCGCTGCGCGTCCTGGGTGTGCCGGCGGATGCGTGCGAACGCCCCGACGGCGTCTGGATGTCGGCGGCCTACCTGGTGACGGCCTCCTGATCGTGAGCGCGGGTGGGGCGCCAAGGGGCCAGGCACTGCTCGATCAGGGCGAGCTGCCGGGCCGGGTCCATCAACGGGGTGGCCATGACGGCGTGCACCTGCTGGCCGACGGCGATCGACAGCAGAAGGTCGACGATGCCGTCCACCGGCGTGCCGGCGGTCAGCTCGCCGTCGTCGACGGCCTCGCGCAGGTGGTGGCCGAGGCGGCCGCCCCAGTGGTCGCTCACGTCGGCCTCGGCCGCGGACAGCGTCTCGTTGGCGGCCAGGCGGCCCCAGAAACCGACGACCACCTGGGCCTCGTCCAGCGTCTCCTTCGCCAGCGGCAGTATCTCGCGCATCATCGCGTCCACCGCGGCCAGGCCCCGCAGTCCGGTGGAGGCGCCGGCTATCCGCTCGTTCGTGCGCTCGAAGACCCGCTGGTACGCCGCGGCGGTGACGGCGTCGAAGCCGTCGAAGTAGTGCCAGAGCGCGCCGGTGCCCACGCCGAGCTCGGTGGCGATGGCGCGGCTGGTCGCGGCGGGCAGGCCTTTGCGGGCGACCACGGACAGGAACGCCTCGACGATCTCGCTGCGGCGCTGGTCGTGGTCGACGATCTTGGGCAACGAACTTTCTCCTCATGTAGCGGCCGTTCGGGCCCGCATTCCCGAATCGGGTCAGGTTACACAGACGGCGTCGTGGTCGAGCGGGCGCTCAAAATAGCGCTCGCGTGTGGCACACTCAGCGCTCGACCCCTTCCCGCCCGGAGGACAGCCCGTGACGCGAGGCGCCGTGTGCACCGCCGGCCGGCTGGCGGCGGCGATCGGAGTGCTGGGCGCCGGGTGGCATGTCGCGCTGGCGGGGGAGCACGCCCGTCACGGGCTGGTCCTCACGGCCGGGCTGCTGTTGCTGTCGCTGGTTTGCGTACGGTGCGGCGTCCACTTGTGGCGGCGACCGGACGACGGGGCGGCGTGGCGCGATCTGATCGTGCTGGCCGCGGTGATGACGGCGATGCACGCGGCGGCGGGCGGCCTGACGACGGCGGCGCTGGTCGTACCGGCGGCGCAGGCCGGGCTCGCGGTGGCCGTGCTGGCCGGGCGCCGCCGCTCACCGGCCGACGGCTGAGGCCCCGCCCGGGAACAGGCGGTGCCGAATGACCAGCGGGACGACCCGTGGGGTCGAACGGCCGAACACCGGTGAACTGGAGGAGCGCATGGATCAGGGACGCGCCGAAACGGTTACGAAGGCCGATCAAGGGCGGGAGCGCAGGGCGGGGGCGATGAGGACGGTGGCGGCGCCGGCCAGGGCGATGGCCAAGGTGGGAGTGGTGGCCTCGGCGACCACTCCCAGCAGGAGCGGGCCCACGCCTTGCAGGGCCATCAAGCCGGTGGAGAACAGGGCGAAGAGCTGGCCACGGCGGTCGGCGGGCGCGGCGTCCAGAAAGGCCCGTTGGACACCGAGGCCGTACGCGTATCCGGTGCCGGCCACGGTCAGCAGCGCCACGACGATCGGGAAGGGCGGGGCGAGCAGCAGGGCGATCAGCGGGGCGCCCAGGACGACGACGAAGGCGCCGGCGAAACGCTCCCGGAGGCTGGGGCGCAGGAAGCGGCCCACGGCGAAGTTGCCCAGCAGCATGCCGACGGCCGGTGCGGCCATCAGGACGGCGCCGGCTCCGGGCGGGAAACCACGCTTGCCGCCGTACGAGACGAGCAGCGCCTCGGCGCCGGCGATCAGGGCCGAGGGCAGCCACTGCACCAGGAGCAACCGGCGGATCGTACGGTCGGAAAGCATCGCCTTGGCACCCACCCAGCTGTCGCGGACCGCTCCGCTCCGGCCGGAGGAGGGCGGGCGGGGTGGAGTCGCGGTGTCGGCGGGGAGGCCGAGGCGGGCGGCGGCCGCGGCGACGGCGAAGCACAGGGCGGCCACCAGCAGGGCCGGGCGGGCGCCGACGGCGGCGACCGCCACGCCGCCGCCGGCCAGGCCCAGGAGCTGGGCGGCCGAGGAGGACATGTTCGACACCGAACGGCCCAGGACGTACGCGTCGCCGGTCAGACGTTCGGCTATGACGCGGGCGGCGGCGCCGGCGAAGACAGGTGTACCGGTGGCGACCAGGGCCACCAGCAGCAGGCTCGCGGGCACCGGCAGGTGGGCCAGGCCGAGCAGGGCGGCCAGTGCCGCCTCGACCGCGTAGCCGATGGTGATCAGGCGGCGGGCCGGGAGGCGGTCGGTGAGGGAGCCGAGCAGCAGTCCGCCGGCGAACTGGGGCAGGAAGCCGGCGGCGAAGGCCAGCGCGCTCAGCAGCGGCGAACCCGTGCCCGCGTAGACCAGGACGGAGAGCGCGAAGATCTGCAGCGAGTTGGCGCCGATGGCGAGCGTCCGCGCGGCGAACAGGGCGCGGAACGTGGGCTCGGCGAACACCTCGCGGTAGGTGGCCGGTCGGTCGGCGACAGTCATGCGCTGAGCCTCGGCGGTCCGAACGGAGCGGGCGAATGTTTCGCCACCAGGCGTAAGGTCGTGGGGTGCAGCGGTTCGTCGTCGGGGCTGAAGACCTTTTGCGTACGCGGTTCGCACTGTCGCCGGTCTTCGAACTGCACCACCTGATCCACGCGGTGGCCAGCCCGGAACGGCAAGGGGTGCCGGAGGTGTGGCTGAAGCGGCTGCGGCCCCGGTTCGAGCCGATGCGGTCGCGGCCGGCCATGCAGGCGATCCTGGCGTTGCGGCTGCCGCGGTCGGGGGCGACGTTCCTGACCCCGCCGCCGCAGAGACACGGGCAGACGATCGAGGACGACCTGCGCGAGCTTCGGGGTGGGCCGCCTGACGCCGTACAGAAGGAAATCGACTTTTATCTGCGGCGGCAGCCGAACACGACGGCGGCCGCGCGGAGAGTCCTGGCGGCCCGCGACGTGCTGGACCGGCTGGCCGATCAGCTCGAGGAGGCGTGGCAGGCCCTGCTCGCCGACGACTGGCCCCGGCTGCGGCTGCTCTGCGAACGCGACGTCGTGCACCGCGGCGGAGAGCTGAGCCGCTCGGGATGGGAGGCGGCGCTGACCGGCCTGCACCCGAAGGTGCGCTGGCGCGACGGCGGAATCGACCTGATCGGACGGCACGGCGGAACCACCCACCTGAACGGCGAAGGCCTCCTGCTCGTCCCGTCGGTGTTCATCTGGCCCGAGATCGCGGTGTACGCGGACGCGCCCTGGCCCAAGGCGATCGTCTATCCGGCGCGCGGCGTGGCGACGTTGCTCGAACACGGCCCGCCGCGGGCACCGGACCACCTTGCGGCGCTGATCGGGCGTTCGCGCGCCCTGCTGCTGGTCACGCTGGCCGAGCCGGCCAGCACAAGCCAATTGGCGAGGGCGTACGGCATGACAATCGGCGCCGTCGGCGACCACCTGAAGGTGCTGCACCAGGCGGGCCTGGTGGAACGGGCCCGAGACGGCCGTTCGGTGCTGTACACCCGCACCGCCCTGGGCGACGCGCTGGCTCACTCTCCGGTGACGTATGGCGCGGCTTCAATATGGTGATCGCATGGACATGGAGTTCGCGGGGGAGATCTGGTTCTGGCGGGGGCCGGCGCCGTGGCACTTCGTCACCGTGCCCGAGGACGAGTGCCGGGAGATCGAGGCCGCGTCGTCGCTGGTGAGTTACGGGTGGGGGATGATCCCGGTGACGGCGCGGATCGGGGAGACCGGGTGGACGACCTCGCTGTGGCCCAAGGACGGGCGCTACATCGTGCCGATCAAGACCGATGTGCGGCGCAAGGAAGGGCTCGACGTGGGGGAGACCGTCACGGTGCGGTTGCGGATCGGGGCTTGACCGCCGGCACGCAGTCGCTGAGCAGGGCGATCACCTCGTCGCGGGTGAGCGGGTCGCCCAGCGGGGTGTTGCCTGAGCAGACGCGCAGGCCGTCGATGACCAGGCGCAGATAGCGTTCGTACGCCTGTGGGCCCGCCCCGCCGATGTCGCTGACCATCGTGAAGATGATGGGGACGTCGGTGGCCTCGAAGTCGGGGCGCAGCGTGCCCTCGGCCTTGGCCCGGGCGACCAGTTCGATGATGACGATCTCCATGCGGTCGCCGGCCTCGGGGAACCGCTTCTTCATGCCCAGGCTGAGCATGACGTCACGCAGGCCCCGGTCCTCGCTGTGCGTACGGCAGGCGGCCGTCATGAAGCGGGTCAGGCCGTCCCAGGCGCTCGGGTCGGCCAGGCACTCCTCGGCCAGGGCCACCATGGCCGCGATGCGCTCGCTGAAGATCGCCTCGACCAGCGCTTCCTTGGTGGGGAAGCGGCGGTAGACGGTGCCCACGCCGACACCCGCGTGATGGGCCACGTCGTCGAGCGTGGCGGCGAAGCCGCGCGTGGCGAACACCTCGCGCGCGGCCTCGATGATGCGCTCCCGGTTGCGCTGGGCGTCGCGGCGCAGCGGTCGGGAGGCGGTGGCTGGCATGTGGCCAAGCGTACATCTAAACGGAGGGAACTACTCAACTTCCGTTGCTACGCTGCGTTATGTGGAGGGGCAACCTCAACTTACGTTTCTGGAAGGCACTCGATGACCACCACTGTTGATCAACTCGAAACACGCGGGACGGGGACCACGGGGCGCTGGTGGGCGCTCGTGGTCCTCGCCCTCGCGCAGCTCATGGTGGTGCTCGACGCCACGATCGTGAACATCGCCCTGCCGACCGCCCAGGCCGACCTCGGCTTCAGCGACGCCGACCGGCAGTGGGTCGTCACCGCGTACGCCCTCGCCTTCGGCAGTCTCCTCCTGCTCGGCGGCCGGCTGGCCGACTTCGTCGGCCGCAAGCGCATGTTCCTCATCGGCCTGATCGGCTTCGCGCTGGCCTCCGCCCTCGGCGGCGCCGCGCAGAACCTCGAGCTGCTGATCGTCGCCCGCGCGCTGCAGGGCGCCTTCGGCGCCGCCCTCGCCCCGGCCGCGCTGTCGCTGCTCTCCACCACGTTCACCGAGCCCACCGAGCGGGGCAAGGCCTTCGGCATCTTCGGCGCCATCTCCGGCGCCGGCGGCGGCATCGGCCTGCTGCTGGGCGGGGTGCTGACCGAGTACGCGTCGTGGCGCTGGTGCCTCTACGTCAACCTCGTGATCGCCGCGCTGGCGGTCGTGGGCGCCTCGCTCAAGCTCAAGGACGAGCCCGTCGCCCGCCACGGGCGGATCGACGTCATCGGCTCGATCACGGCCGTGGTCGGCCTCGTCGCCCTGGTGTACGGCCTGGCCAACGCCGAGACGGACGGCTGGACAGGCGGCTGGACGCTCGGCCCGATCATCGTCGGCGTCATCGTCCTGATCGCCTTCGTGCTCGTGGAGCGCCGGGTCGCCAACCCGCTGCTGCCCCTGCGCGTGGTCCTCGACCGCAACCGCGGCGGCTCGTACGCGTCGATCGCCATCGCGGGCGCCGGCATGTTCGGCATTTTCCTGTTCCTGACGTACTACCTGGTCGCCGTGCTCGGCTTCACCCCGGTGAAGACCGGCCTGGCGTTCCTGCCGATGCTCGGCGCGATCATGCTGACCGCGACCACGGCCGGCTCGATCCTCACCCCGAAGATCGGCCCGCGCCCGCTGGTTCCGCTCGGCGCTTTCGTCGCGGCGGCCGGCATGGTCCTGCTGACCAGGCTCGACCTCGATTCGACGTACGCCTCGGGCGTGCTCCCCGGCCTGATCATCATCGGCCTGGGCCTGGGCCTGGTCTTCGCCCCCACGCAGAACGCCGCCACCAGCGGCGTCGAGCACCGCGACGCCGGCGTCGCCTCAGCAATGATCAACACCGTCCAGCAGATCGGCGGCTCGATCGGCACGGCCCTGCTGAGCTCCTTCGCCGCCACGGCCGCCACGAACTACGCGTCCTCGCACACCCCGTCCCCGACGCTGGCCGCCGAGGCCGCACTGCAGAGCTACACCACGGTCTTCTGGTGGTCGGCCGGCTTCTTCGTCCTGGCCGGCATCGTCGCCGCCCTCCTGTTCCGCACCGGCCCCCTGGACGTCGACCCCGACGCCCCGCCGGCGATGGCCCACTGACCCACGCACAAAAGATCCCCGGTCGCGGTTCGCGGCCGGGGATCTGTCATCGCGTCAGACAAAACTTAGGAACGTAGCTCCGCCAGGGTGGCGCCGGCGACGATGCGCGCGATGTTCCCCTCGTGGTCGCGGCCGGCCAGCCGCTGGGCGAGGTCGTCCAGGTCGGCGATGTCGCCATACCGCGCCCGCAGAAGCGCGCGCATCCCGTCGACGTGGCCCTGCTCCACGCCCTGCTCCCGGCCTTGCTCTCGGCCCTTTTCCAGGCCATGCTCGAGGTTTCGGCGAGCGATCTCGCGGCCGGACTCCGTCTGTTCGAGAACGTCGTTCATGCCCTTCCTCCGCAATGCTTCGAGAACCGCAACCGCCAGGGAACCTCCCACGAGCATACCCAGCTCGATGAGCACCAACTTCTCCTCGAGCGCCGCAGTCGCGGCGATCCGATCGACAACCTGCTCGACGACATCGTCCGGCGGTTGCTGTGACCACAACGCCAACGGCGCCAGAGGGCTGGCGAGAAGCAAGCCCGGATCCACGTCGCCGGGAATGTTCACCGATCGGTAGTTCAGCCGGGCCTGATCGCGCTCGAACCGGCCCGGATAACCCCCGCCGAGCGGCCAGAGCACCACCTGATGGATCCGGTGGGTCGACCGCCGATACTTCAGCGCCAGGCCCGCCCAGTAGTCCACCATTCGCTCCTCGAAGTCCTCGGTGCGTTGCACCTGGACCTCGACATGATAGATGTCGGTCGGGATTCCCTCGCCGTACTGAACCACATATGTCTTGTCACGCTGACTGCTGCGCTGCCGGGGCAATTCGGTCGGGCCATCGAGAATCACCGCCCTGTCGTCAAGGCGCGCACCGCACAAAACCTGCAGCGCCTCACGAGGGTGCGCGTCCAGCAACGCCTTGTACAGACCATCGAAGTCGCGGGCGGGCGCCGCCCGTGGCGACGCGACATCGGAGGCCACGCTTTTAGCCATTTGTCTCCCCCATTCCGCGCCTGGCGGCGGCGCGGAGGACAGCTTCCCGCACCTCGTGACTACTAGTCAAGAAGCATGTTGCGCTGCGCCTAGTTACCCGTCTCCGGCCTCAGCGGTGACCCGCGCCTCGCGTGACGGATCACCTCCGCAGACGCGGATCCCGGCCCGCAGCCGCGGCGATTCCAGGGGTTGCCCAGTGGGCGTATTGTCCGGTGCGGAGGGGAGTATCCCTGCGCATCGGTGTCGTCAACACGGAGGCCTTTACGGGCAGCCCGGCATCGGTGGCGTTTCACCTCACTCGAGCGCGGGAGAGACCTCCACCGGCCGACCTGACGCCTGAGGGAGCAGGCACATAGGCGAGAACAGTTGGCGGTGGCGCGTCGACACGCCCCTATAAGCCCCATTGCAGAAGGGCAGCCCGCACCATGAACAGTTACCGCTAGCGGGACGCAACCGTGGGAGACGCCGCTCGTCTGATCGCAGCGGTCGTTTCCCTCGTGATCTCGTTGGGTCTCCTCCTGGTGACGTTCGACCTTGTGAGGAAGGCGAGCAAGACCGGCGGAGCGTTCGAGATCTCCTGGCAGCCGTTTGCGTTCTTCATCAAATTCTGGGCGAAGGCTCCGAAGGAGCCCGTCGTCGAAGCGGCCGGCACGGAAGAAAAGCCGGCTGGTGCACTAACGAGTGAAAAAGCGCCGACATCAGCTGGTGAAGTCGACCCGCCGATGCCCCGACGCCCGGAGGGATCCGGCGCGAGCGGGGGTGATGGCGTCTGACATAGATCAGTCTTGTCGGCTTGGCGGGCTCGGTACACGTGGGCCTGCCAAGCTGAGTTCGGTGTGCGAGCCGGGCGGGGATCTGTCAGCGCGTCCAACTCGGCCTAGGAACGGAGCTCCGCCAAGGTGGCGCCGGCGACGATGCGCACGATGTTACTCCCGTGTCCGCGGCCAGTCAGCCGCCGGGCGAGGTTGTCCAGGTCGGCGACATCGCCGTATCGCGCTCGCAGAAGCGCGCGCATCCCGTCGACGTAGCCCTGCTCGAAGCCCTGCCTGAAGCCCTGCTCGAAGCCCTGCTCGAAGTTTCGGCGAGCGATCTCGCGGCCGGACTCCGTCTGTTCGAGAACGTCGTTCATGCCCTTCCTCCGCAATGCTTCGAGAACCGCAACGGCCAGGAAACCCCTCTCGGGCTGTCGACCACGCCGGCGGCGGCGAGGAGGACAGCTTCCCGCACTGATGACTACTGGTCAAGAGACATCTCGCCTCGCGCCTAGGCTTTTCGCGCCCCGCATGACGGCCTTCCAGTCGGTTCCGGGGGAGCGGGCGAGATTCAAGCCCAGCCATTTCGTACGGTCCTCGTGCTCCCGCTCCAAGGTGGCGAGGTCGAGTTCGATACCGGGGAGACCGCCCCGCTGCCGCAGCTCGTCGATCCGTTGCCGCATCGCGGTCATCAGCTCGCGGTCGAGCGTGCGCACGGCCTCGAGATAGTTGGCGGCCGGGACGCTGACCCGTACGGTCGGGCCGGCGGTGAAGCCGATCTCCCCGTCGTCCTCATGCCGCCAGTCGAGCGTCACCTCGTCGCGATCGCCGTCGACGGTTCGCCAGAGGCGCACACTCGGCGGGTTCCGTATGTAGCCGAAGTCCAGGTAGTGCTCGCTGTACCACTCGGCCGCCAGTTCCTCGTCGATGGACCACGGCAGATTCCCGCCTTTCCACTCCGAGGCGATGAACGGCTGCAACGTGCCGGGCACCACCTCCAGCACCGCCGGGGTCAGCACGTTCACGTCTTCCCAGAGCCGAGCCACGTAGTAGTCGACATACGGCGGGGACCCATCGGCGCGCGTGCGGCGCAGCAGTTCATGCCCGTTCACCTCGATCCAGTACCAGCCCTCGGTGAGCCCGAACCAGTGCAGCGCCGGCCGCTCCCCGCCCCAGGGCGACACCTCACCCAGCGGGTACAGCTCGAAGCGAAACTCGATCACCGTGAGATGGTCACATCCGCCAGGAGTCGACACGCCATCCGGTCTACCGCCGGGGCCGATGGTGATGGGGGTGACGCCGGTGCCGGTGAGGCTCCACGACTCGTAGTCGGGGTGGGGGGCGACGGACAGCTGGAAGCCTTCGCCGAAGGTGAGGTGGAGGGCTCCGTCGGCGCGGATGTCGACGGCGGTGACGGTTCGCTGGAAGAGGTCGAGGGCCGGGGCCAGGGCTGCTCCGGAGCCGGGATCCAGTTTGTGCCGGCGGCCGGCGCGGTCGCTGAGCAGGAACGGTGTCTCGATGACCAGTTCGGCGTCGACCCGGTGGTTCTGGGCCGGGCCGAGCGCCGACAGGCTCAGGCGGACCTGGTAGTCGAAGGTGGTCCGGTCCACCCGAATCTCCATAGTGTCCTGTCGGCTGTCAGGGGCGCCAGCCGGCCGGGGGGTCCTCGCCGACGCGGCCGTCGACGGACTCGCGCAGGAGGTCGGCGTGGCCTACGTGGCGGGCGTACTCCTCCAGGAGGTCGTAGGCGAAGCGGCGCAGGCTCGGGGTTCGCCCGTCGGGCCACGGGCGGGGGCAGAGGCGGTCCAGGCCGCCGTCGGCCAGGGCCTCGGTCAGGCGGGCTCGTCCTCGGGCCACGGCGGCGTCGTACAGGGCGTACAGGTCCTCGGGTTTGTCGTCGGCGGCCGAGGTGAAGTCCCAGTCGGGGGTGCTGTCCCAGTCGACCGTCGCCCACGGCGCGGGTAGGGGCTCGCCGAAGAACTTGCCGGTGATCTGATGGTCCTCGACCAGCGCCAGGTGTTTGAGCAGGCCGCCGAGGGTGAGCGTGGACGAGGGCAGCCGCTGGTTGAGGCCGTCCGACGTGAGGTCGCCGGCCTTCCAGCGGAACGTCCAGCGCATCCGGTCGAGCGCGCCGACCAGGTGTTCGGTTTCGGTGCCGGCGACGGGGGGCTCCCAGGGAATATCGCTCATGGGAGGCACCGTAGACCGGGTGCCGGACGATCGGCGTCCGGAATAGGGGACGGAGTCGCATCCAGCCGTGTTCGCGGCGTGACGCCGTTACAAGGTGGAGTGTGCCCTCGGCGGTTCCGCTGAGAGGGCCAGCAGCGGCCTCACCAGGCGGGCGAAGTCGTCGGGGCGTTCGAGCTGGGGCATGTGGCCGGTGTCGGCGAACAGGTGGGACTGGGCGTGGGGGAGGGCCGCGCGGGCGGCGGTCAGGTGCATGGCCGGGAGGATGAGGTCGCGGTCGCCCCACAGGATCAGGGTGGGCTTGGGGTTACGGACCACGCGGTTGAGCAGTTCGGCGCGCCAGCGGGGGGCGATGCCGCGGAAGCCGCCCAGGGCCCGCGCGATCTCCAGGTAGACGGCGGCGAAGTCGGGTTGCCGTCCGATGCGTACGGCCATCGCGATCCGCTCCCGGGTGACCAGGGCGCGGTCGGCGAACAGGGAGCGTTCCACCCGCTTGGCCACGCGCGGGTCGATGCGGCCGAGCAGGGGGCGGCCGAGGAACGGCACGGCCAGCATGCGCAGAGCGAATGTGACCTCCTTGCCGAAGCCGGCGCTGTTGACCAGGGTCAGGGTGGTGACGCGGGCGGGATCGTCGACCAGCATCTGCATCGCCACGGCGCCGCCGAGCGAATTGCCCATCAGGTGTACGGGGTCGGTGACGCCGAGCGCGTCCAGCGTGGCCCAGACGCCCTCGGCGAGCGAGGACAACGTCGTTCGGGCCGGCAGGCGCTGGGAGAGGCCGAAGCCGGGCATGTCCAGGCTGATCACGCGGTGTTCGGTGAGCCGGTCGTGCTGGGGGAGCCAGTCCTCCAGGCTGCGGCCGATGCCGTGCAGCAGCACCACGGCGGGGCCGTCGGCGGGGCCGGTCGCGTGGTAGCGGATGCGGCTGCCCTGGACCTCCACATAGTTCACTTGCGGGCCCCGATCTTGACGGAGGTGGTGGTCAGGAACTGCATGACGCGGGCGTGGCCGACCGGGAAGAGCCGGGCCAGCAGGTCGGGGGCCTTGGCGCTGAGCGCGATCAGCAGTCTCGGCCTGCGCTTGGCGACGGCCTCGATGATCTGCCGGGCGGCCTTCTCCGGCGGATAGGTGAGCAGCGCGTCGAAGAGTTTACGGTTGGGTTCGATCTCGGCGGTGGGGACGTGGGTGCCGACGATCGCGCTTTCGGCGATTCTCGTACGGATGCCGCCCGGATGCACCGTGGTGACGCCGACGCCGTTCTCGGCCAGTTCGGTGTGCAGGGCCTGGCTCAGGCCGCGCAGGGCGAACTTGCTGGCCGCGTACGCGCTCTGGCCGGCCGGGGCGATCAGCCCGAACAGGCTGGAGACGTTCACCAGGTGGCTGCCGGGGGCGGCGGTGAGCGCCGGCAGCAGGGCATGGGTGAGCAGCATCGGGGCCCGGAAGTTCACGTTCATGACGGTCTCGAACTCCTCGACCGTCACCTGGTCGAAGCGCCCGCCGAGGGCGATGCCGGCGTTGTTGATCAGCAGGCCGATCGCCGGATGGTCGGCGAGGACCTTGGTGGCGACGCCGTCGACCTGGGCGCGGTCGGCGAGGTCGGCCACGATCGTGTCGACGGTCAGGCCGGGATGGGACGCGCGGACGCGGTCGGCCACGGTCTTGAGGCGGGCCTCGTCGCGGTCGACGAGGACGAGATGGCTGCCGAGTTCACCGAGCTGGTAGGCCAGTTGCTCGCCGATCCCGCTCGCCGCACCGGTCAGGACGGCCGTGTGTCCGGCAAATCGGAAATGTCCGAGACGGGTCATGGGGCGAGGCCCTTCTGGGAGGCGACGGTGGGAGAGGCGACGGTGGGAGAGGCGACGGTGGGAGAGGCGACGGTGGGAGAGGCGACGGCGGGAGAGGCGACGGCGGGAGGGGCGGCGGCGCGAGGGGCGGAGGGGGCTCGGTGGGAAGCGGGGGTGGCGCGGCGGAAGCGCATGTCGCGGGTGACGTCGGCTCGGGGGGTGGTGATGACGTCGCGCAGGTAGTTCTGGCGGACGATCCACGGGGCCCGGACGCCCTGGCGGGGCCAGTCGTCGAGGGCGCGCTGCACATAGCCCGACGACAGGTCGAGCAGGGGCCGGCCGGAATCGCCCGGGGTGGTCGGGGTGGCCACGGCGAGGTGGTTGCGGTCCATGTGCCGCAGGAGCTTCATGACGTAGCGGTGCGAGAGGTCGGCCCGCAGCGTCCACGAGGCGTTCACGTATCCGATGCAGTAGGCCAGATTGGGTACGCCGCTCAGCATCACGCCGCGGTAGGCCGCCTGGTCGCCGAGCTGCACCGGCGTGCCGTCGACGCTGACCTCGACCCCGCCGATGGGCAGCAGGGACAGGCCGGTCGCCGAGACCACGACGTCCGCCTCGAGGACCTGGCCCGACTTCAGGCGGATGCCGTTCGGCGTGAAGGCGTCGATGTGGTCGGTCACCACCGAGGCCCGGCCGGCCTTGATCTCGGTGTACAGGTCGCCCTCGGGGATCACGCAGAGGCGCTGGTCCCACGGGTTGTAGGAGGGCTTGAAGTGCTCGTCCACGTACGCCTCGTCGCCGAGCCCCTTGACCGCGAGCGACCGCAGCACCTTGCGCACGCGGTCGGGCCGGCGCCGGGCCAGTTGGTAGAAGCCCTGCGTCATCACGATGTTCTTGGCGCGCGCGATCCGGCTCGCCGTGGCGCCGGGCAGCACGCGGAGCAGCGCTCGGGCCACGACGTCGTGTGAGGGCAGCGAGGTGAGGTACGAGGGGGAGCGCTGCAACATCGTCACGTGCGCCGCGTCCGGCGCCATCGCCGGCACCAGGGTCACCGCCGTGGCGCCGCTGCCGATCACGACGACCCGCTTGCCGCGGTAATCGAGGTCCTTCGGCCAGAACTGCGGGTGGACCAGCTGTCCCTCGTACTCGTCCAGGCCCGGGAAGTCCGGCTGGTAGCCGCGGTCGTAGTTGTAGTAACCGGAACACGCGTACAGGAAGGAACAGGTCATCGTCGAGCCGTCGGCGATGGTCAGGGTCCAGCGGGCGTCGTCGGAGGACCAGCCGGCCGCGACCACCTTGGTGTTGAAGCGGATGTGCCGGCTGATGCCGCCCTCGTCGGCGGTGTCCCGGATGTAGTCGCGGATCTTGTCGCCGGAGGCGAGCGACTGCGTGTCGCGCCAGGGCCGGAACGGGTAGCTCAGCGTGAACATGTCCGAGTCGGACCGGACGCCGGGGTAGCGGAACAGGTCCCAGGTCCCGCCGATCGCGTCCCGGGCTTCCAGGACGGCGTACGTCTTGCCGAGCCCCGACTCCTGCAACCGCCAGGCCGCGCCGATGCCGGAGAGCCCGGCCCCGATGATGATGACGTCGTAGTGGCTCACGCGCCGAACCTCCCGAACCAGGGCGGCGTTCCCGTGCCGGACAGGCGGACGCCGCCCCACGGGTCGGGCTCGCTCAGGCGTACCTCAACCGCTGTCGACCCGGGAAGCGCCAGCGACGCCTGCCGTAGGCCACCCGCGACGCGCTCCCGCAGCGTCTCGTCGGGCGCCGTGCGCCCGGCCCAGCGGAAGCGTCCCTCGACCGGCTCGAACCGGGCCGACAGCCGGATCTCGACCGGGTGGCCCGCCTCGCCGACGTGCAGCGTGGCCGGCCCCCGGTACTCCTCGTCGGGACCGCTGTACTCGTCGTCAAGATCGGCCAAAGCTCGTCTCCTCCCGGTACGCGGCGAGCCCGCCCGGCACGTCCGCCGCCTGCTGAAGTCCTGCCACGCCGCCCCACAGGAACGTCGTCAGATAGTCGCCGAGGGCTTCGCGGCTGATCGGCTGCTGCTGCCGCAGCCACCAGTCGCCGACGGCCTGGACATAACCCACCACGCCGTACGCCCAGGGGAGCGCCGCGCCGGAGTCGAGCCCCCGGGCCCGCAGCCGGTCGCCCAGGATCCGGGCCAGGCCGCTGGCCACCGTGTCGACCACGTCGGCCACGACGTCGCGGCCGCGCGCGATCTCGGGCTGGTGGACCACGAACTGGTAGAGGTTGGTGTCGGCCGCGATGTGCCCGAGGTAGGCGTCGATGGCCGCGCCGACCGCCGCCCGTTCCTCGCGGACCGCGGCCACGGCCGGGACGATCGCGTCGAGCACCATGCCGGCCGCCCGCTGACCGACCGCGAGCCACAGCTCGGACTTGTCGGCGAAGTAGCGGTAGAGCACCGGCTTGCTGACTTTCGCGTGCGCGGCGATGGCGTCCATGCCGACCTCGGGGCCGTGCCGGCGGATCGCCTCGATGGCCGCCTCGGTCAGCTCGGACCTTCGCTGCTCACGGTGGCCCGCCCAGCGGCCTTTCCGGCCGTCCGTATTGACCGGCGTCTCCTCCGTGTTCATAGTACTAGAAGTAACTGTTACCCGAGGTAACGTCAAGTACCTCACAGTCCGCGGGAGGGTTTTGATGGATCGCGATCGCACCGCCACCCGGCTTCTGAGGTCGTCCGCGGAACACTCGTACGACCCGGAAGTGGAGATCGACTGGGAGGCGCCGTTCGCCGACGGCAAGTACTTCGTGCCGCCGCACCGGTCGAGCCTCTACGGCACCGCGGTGTGGGACCGGCTCAGCGAACAGCAGCGGATCACCCTGACCCGGCACGAGGTGGCCAGCATCGCCGGGCTCGGCGTGTGGTTCGAGACGATCCTCATGCAGCTGCTGATCCGTGGTTACTACAAGCAGGACCCGACCGCCGCGCACGCGCAGTACGCGCTGACCGAGGTCGCCGACGAGTGCCGGCACTCGGTCATGTTCGGCAAGATGATCGCGACGCTGGGCACGCCGGTGTACCGGCCCGACGGCGTCAACGCGTGGCTCGGCAAGTGGATCGCGGCCACCGGCACCGGCCCGCGGATGTTCGCGGCCATCCTGATCTGCGAGGAGATCCTGGACACCCTGCAGCGCGAGGCGATGGCCGACGAGCAGGTGCAGCCGCTGGTCCGGATGGTTTCCCGGATCCACGTGGTCGAGGAGGCGCGGCACGTCCGGTACGCCCGCGAGGAGCTGGCCCGGCAGGTGCGCGAGGCCGGCCAGGGGCGGCTCACCTTCGACAAGGTGGTGATCGCCCGGGCCGCCTACCTCTGCGGAACGCGCCTGATCCACCCGGCCGTCTACCGCTCGATCGGGCTGTCGCCGGCCGAGGGCAAGCGGCTGGCCGACGCCAACCCGCACTTCCAGGAGACGCTCCGCTGGGCCGGGGAGCGCGTGGTGGCGTACCTCAAGGATCTTGACCTGGTCGATGGGCCGGGCCGCGCCCTGTGGCGGCGCTCGGGCCTGCTTCCTGCCGCTGCGTAATTGTTTCCCAACGCGCAGTAATTCAGCTGAACCGGCCCTTGACCTGCGACTTTAGGATTTTCGCCCGGCCGATTCAGCCGGTGGGCGGTGCTGTCGTCGCGTGGGAGATTGGATCGCGATGTCTGCGCTCGAGCGCGGCGACAAGCGTTCGGGGAGGACGTATGGACAGCGCTGACAGCGCCCTGCTGGCGTACGAGGACGGCCGGGCCGACGGGCTCGCCGGCCGGCGCAAGGACGAGACGCGCGCCGAGGACCCGGACTACCTGGTCGGTCTCGTCGACGGCCAGGTCTCCGCGTTCGAGGAGAACCTGCTGGCCGCGATCCGCCGCGCCCTGGACGGCAAGAACAACTGATGGACGACGCATTCCTGGCGTACGAGGCGGGTCGCGCCGACGGCATGGCCGCGCGCCGCGACCCGGTCCGCGCCCAGCATCCCGAGACGGGCCCCGACTACCGGATGGGCTTCCTCGACGGCCGCATCGAGGTGTTCAAGTTGCTCGCCACCGCCCGCAAGATCGTCGAAGAGGCGGACTGACACCCTCCGGAAAGTGATCACGCGTTATTCAGCCCGAAACAAAGGTTCGACGTCCCGGTAACGGATCGTGGACAGGCTGGCGTGAACTACTTCTGGGGGAGCCTGGATGACCGAGGGGGCGCTGACGGGATTCACCGTCGCGGTCACCGCCGAGCGGCGCCGTGACGAGATGACCGCGCTGCTCCAGCGGCGCGGAGCCCGTGTCGTCACCGCCTCGGCGATCAGCATCGTGCCCCTCATCGACGACGAGGCGCTGCACGCGGCCACCGCCGCCTGCATCGGGCTGGCGCCCGACCTGGTCGTGGCGACCACCGGCTTCGGCTTCCGTGGCTGGCTCGAAGCGGCCGAGGGCTGGGGGCTGGCCGATCAGCTGCGCGAGGTGCTGCGCGGCGCCCGGATCGTGGCCCGAGGGCCCAAGCCCTGCGGGGCCGTACGGGCGGCCGGGCTCACCGAGGAGTGGGCGGCCAAGACCGAGGCGACCGAGGAGATCCTGTCCCGGCTGCTCGAAGAGGGCATCGCCGGCCTGCGGATCGCGGTGCAGGAACACGGGGAGCCGCAGACCGAGTTCGTGGCGGCGCTGCGGGCGGCCGGCGCGGCGGTCGTCGAGGTGCCGGTCTACCGCTGGGTCCCGCCCTCCGACACCGGGCCGGTACGCCGCCTGGTCGAGCAGATCACGGCCGGGCAGATCGACGCGGTGACGTTCACGAGCGCGCCGGCGGTGAAGTCGTTCCTCCACCTGGCCGCGGACTCCCGCGCGGCGGTGCTCGACCGGTTCGCGGCCGGGACGTTGGCGGCGTGCGTGGGCCCGGTGACGGCGGCGCCGTTGATCGAGCTCGGCGTGCCGGTGGTGATGCCGGAACGGTTCCGGCTGGGCGCGCTGATCAAGACGGTGACCGACGAGCTGCCGAAAAGGTCGGTCAAGCTGAAGGTAGCCGGGTCGACGCTGGAGATGCGCGGGCACGCGGTGCTGATCGACGACGTGCCGCACTCGCTGGCGCCGGCGGCGATGGCGATACTGACGGCGCTGGCCGCCCGGCCGGGCGTGGTGGTGTCGAAGGATCAGCTGATCGCGGCCCTGCCCCGAGGCAACGACGGGCACGCGGTGGACGTGGCGGTGGCCCGGTTGCGGACCGCGCTCGGCTCCGGCCGCCACATCGAAACCGTGATCAAGCGCGGTTACCGGCTCCGCTTGGACGAGCCCGCCTGAGACGTTCGGTCAGGCCGCAACGGCGCGGTCCTTTTCTCGCGAAAGGCCTGATAAATGCCCGCTCTCATCGCCGTCGCCCACGGCACCCGCAGCCCGCACGGCCAAGCCCAGATCCGCGACCTGGTCGCCCGCGTGGCCGCCCGCCGGCCCGCCCTCGACGTGCGCCTCACCTACGTGGACGTCCAGGAGCCCAAAGTCGCCGACGTGGTCCCTCTGGTCGGTGACGCCGTCGTGGTCCCGCTTCTCCTGTCGGCCGGCTACCACGTCCGGGTCGACATCGCCGATGCCGTGAGCGGCCGTGACATCCCCGTCACGCGCCCCCTGGGCCCCGACGACGCCCTGCTCGACAGCATGGTCCGCCGCCTTCCGCGCGGCGCCGACGCCATCGTTCTCGCCGCCGCCGGCTCCTCCGATCCGGCCTGGCGGGCCGACATCGACGCCCTGGCCGCCCGTATCGGCGCCCATGTCGGCTATGTCGCCGGCCACGATCCGAAGGTCGCCGACGTCGTGGCCGATCTGCGCGACCGCGGCGCCAAGCGGATCGCCATCGCCTCCTACCTGCTGGCCGACGGCCTCTTCTACCGGAAACTGCACCAGGCCGGCGCCGACTGGGTCACCCCGCCGCTCTGCCTCGACCCGGTCACCACCGATCTGGTCGTCAGCCGCTACGAGTCCGCTCTTCTCACAACCGCGGAAAGCCGCTTGTAGGTTTTTCCGTACGTCGCGGCAACGGCGGAGGACTCGGCGGTAAACAATCGCCCACGAGCATTGAACGCGTGACGGCAACCGATACGCATTGCCCCTACTGCGCCCTGCAGTGCGGCATGACCTTGACCCCGGGTATTCCCGTGGTGAAGCTCGAGCCGCGCGAATTCCCGGTCAACAAGGGCGGCCTCTGCGCCAAGGGTTTCACCGCCGCTGACCTGCTGGATCACCGGGATCGGCTGCTGACTCCGCTGGTTCGGAAAACGCCCGGAGATCGCACCAGCCCGTTGCGGGAGGCGACCTGGGACGAGGCGCTCGGCCTAATCGCCGACGCTATTGTGACGAGCCAGGAAACGTACGGGCGGGACAGCGTCGGCGCGTTCGGCGGCGGCGGGCTGACCAATGAGAAGGCGTACGCGCTCGGCAAGTTCGTGCGGGTGGCGCTGCGATCGGCGTCGATCGACTACAACGGCCGGTTCTGCATGTCGTCGGCGGCGACGGCGGCCAACCGCGCGCTCGGCGTGGACCGCGGGCTGCCGTTTCCGCTGGAGGATGTGGCCGAGGCGCGGACCGTGCTGCTGGTCGGCGCGAACCCGGCCGACGCCATGCCGCCGTCCATGCAGTATCTGGACACGGGGCGGGCGGCCGGCGCCAAGCATATCGTCGTCGACCCGCGTCGCACGGCCACCGCCAACGGCGCCCACCTGCACCTTCAGCCGCTGCCGGGCACGGATCTGGCGCTCGCGAACGGCATGCTGCACATCGCGATCCGCGAGGGCTACGTCGACGAGGCGTACATCGCGGAGCGGACCACCGGCTTCGAGGCCGTGAAGGCGGCCACCAACGCGTACTGGCCCGAGCGGGTCGAGCGGATGACCGGCGTACCGGAAACCAAGATCCGCGAGACCGTACGCCTGCTCGCCACCAACGGGCCGGCGATGATCCTCACGGCGCGCGGGGCCGAGCAGCACAGCAACGGCACCGACACCGCGCAGGCCTGGCTGAACCTGGCGCTCGCGCTGGGGCTGGTCGGCAAGCCGTACTCGGGCTACGGCACCATCACCGGGCAGGGCAACGGGCAGGGCGGCCGCGAGCACGGCCAGAAGGCCGACCAGCTGCCCGGATACCGCAAGCTCGACGACCCCGCGGCCCGGGCTCACGTCGCCGCGGTGTGGGGGATCGACCCGGACGAGCTCCCCAAGCCGGGTCTGTCCGCGTACGAAATGCTCGATCGTCTCGGCACCGACGGCGGCGTCCGGGTGCTGATGGTGCTGGCCAGCAACATCGCCGTCTCGGCCCCGCACAGCAACCGCGTCCTGGAACGGCTTCGGGCACTCGATTTCCTGGTTGTTTCCGACATCTTCCGGTCCGAGACGGCCGAGCTGGCCGACGTCGTCCTCCCGACCGCCCAATGGGCCGAGGAGGAGGGCACGATGACCAACCTCGAGGGCCGGGTGCTGCGCCGCAAGCGGGCCCTGCCCCCGCCGCCGGACGTGAAGACGGACCTGGAGGTGCTGACCGAACTGGCCGAGCGCCTCGGCCGCGGGAAGTTCTTCAGCAGCGATCCGCGTGCGGTCTTCGAGGAGCTGCGCCGGGCCAGCGCCGGCGGCATCGCCGACTACAGCGGCATCACGTACGAGCGCATCGAGAACGAGGACGGCGTCTTCTGGCCGTGCCCGTCCGAGGACCACCCGGGAACACCGAGGTTGTTCGCCGACGGCTTCCCGATCGGCCGGGCCCGCTTCATCAAAGTCGATCACCGGGATCCGGCGGAGATGCCGGACAAGCATTTCCCGTACGTCCTGACGACCGGCCGCAACATGCAGCAGTACCAGAGCGGCAACCAGACCCGCCGGGTGAAGGCGCTCGCCGTCGCGCTGCCCGAACCCCGCGCGGAGATCCACCCCGACCTGGCCCGCCGCCACGGCATCGCCGACGGCGACCTGGTCGAGTTGCGCACCCGCCGCGGCGCCGCGGTGCTGCGCGCCCGGCTCAGCGACGGGATCAGGCTGGACACGGTCTTCGCCCCGTTCCACTGGCCCGGCGCGAACGCGCTGACCAACCCGGCTCTCGACCCGCATTCACGGATGCCCGCCTTCAAGGCGTGCGCGGTCGCGATCCGAACGTTCGAGGAAGGAACCGATTAGCCGTGCACTCCACGCCACGATTCCTGCAAGGCGTCTTCACGTTCGAGGGCAAGGGCCTGGACCAGCCGACGCCCATCGCCCCCGCGCTGTCCTACGTGGTGCCCGACGGCGTCACCACGCAGGCCGTCTACTTCCGGGGCGGCAACGCGGCCGCCGACCTCGTCACCGTCGTGCTCACGCGCGACGGCAAGCCGATGCGGTACTTCCCGATCGGCGCCAAGGGTGACGTGCACGTGCCGCTGCGGGTCGTCGAGGACCTGCTGTCCGGAACCGTGATCGAGCTCTGGCTCGGCGCGCCGGCCGGTGTCTCCGGCTCGGTCGTCGTCGACCTCGGACTGGTGGAGATCTGACATGCGCCAACGACTGGTGGTCATCGGCAACGGCATGGCCGGCGCCCGGACCGTCGAGGAGATCCTCGCCCGCGGCGGGGACTTCGACATCACGATGTTCGGCGACGAGCCGTACGGCAACTACAACCGGATCATGCTCTCCAACGTCCTGGCCGGCGTGGAGGACGAGTCCGGCATCTTCCTCAACGACCTTTCCTGGTACGCGGACAACGGCATCACCCTGCACGCGGGCTCCCGGATCGAGCGCATCGACCGGCACGCCAAGCGGGTGTACGCCGAGGACGGCACCGAGACCCCGTACGACAAGCTGATCATCGCCACCGGCAGCCGGGCCTTCGTGCCGCCGATTCCCGGCGCGCACCGCCCCGGCCGCGGCTATCACCAGGGCGTCTTCGCCTTCCGGACGCTCGACGACACCCGGGCGATGATCCGGTACGCCAAGGAGCACGAGCGGGCGGTCGTCATCGGCGGCGGCCTGCTCGGCCTGGAAGCGGCGCGCGGCCTGCAGAACCACCTGCCGCACGTCACCCTCGTCCACGCCGCCGGGCACCTGATGAACACCCAGCTCAACGAGCAGGCCGGCCGGCAGCTCAAGGAGACCATCGAGGCCAAGCTGGGCATCGAGGTCGTGGTCGACGGCATGACCACCGAGATCCTCGGCAAGCACGCCGTGACCGGCGTCAAGCTCGCCGACGGCCGGGTCATCGGCTGCGACGTCATCGTGGTGGCCGCCGGTATCCGGGCCAACGCCGAGATGGCCGCGGCCAGCGGGCTGGTGGTCGAGCGCGGCATCGTCGTCGACGACCAGATGCGGGTGCAGGACGAGGACGACATCTACGCCGTGGGCGAGTGCGCTCAGCACCGCGGCGAGGTCTACGGCCTGGTCGCTCCGCTGTGGGACCAGGCCAAGGTGCTGGCCGACCACCTGACCGGCGTCAACCCGCTGGCCGAGTACCACGGCTCGCAGGTCGCCACCAAGCTCAAGGTGGCCGGCGTCGACGTGGCCGCCATGGGGCTCAAGGAGCCCGAGCACGAGAACGACGAGGTGCTCACCTTCGCCGAGCCGAAGAAGGGCGTCTACAAGAACGTCATCATCCGCGACGGCCGCCTGGTCGGCGCGACACTGGTCGGCGACGTCAAGAAGGTCGCCTTCCTCATGCAGGCGTTCGACCGGGGCCTGGCCCTGCCCGAGGAGCGGGCCGAGCTCATGTTCGACCTGGGCGGCCCGGCCGGCGAGGTCAAGGTCGAGGACATGGCCGACGACGAGCAGGTCTGCAACTGCAACGGCGTCAGCAAGGGAACCATCTGCTCGACCGTGCAGAGCGGCTGCAAGACCGTCTCCGGGGTGATGGACAAGACCCGGGCCGGCAAGGGCTGCGGAACCTGCAAGAGCGTGGTGCAGCGGATCGTCGAGTGGGCCGCCGGCGGCGAGGTCGAGGAGGACCCGGCCGCGTCCTACTACGTGCCCGGCATCCCGATGCCGAAGCCGGAGCTGATGAACGCGATCCGGCTGCATTCACTTCGCAGCGTGTCGTCGGTGTTCGCCAAGCTCGGCGGCGACGAGGACGCCAAGAGCAAGATGGGGCTGGCCTCGCTGCTGAAGATGATGTGGGGCGGCGAGTACGTCGACGAGCGCGACGCCCGGTTCATCAACGACCGGGTGCACGCCAACATCCAGCGCGACGGCACGTTCTCGGTGGTGCCGCAGATGAAGGGCGGCGTCACCACACCGGCCCAGCTCAAGCGGATCGCCGAGGTGGCCGAGAAGCACGAGGTGCCGATGGTCAAGCTGACCGGCGGTCAGCGCATCGACCTGCTCGGCATCCCCAAGGAGAAACTGCCCGAGGTCTGGGCCGATCTCGACATGCCGTCCGGATACGCGTACGGCAAGAGTTTCCGCACCGTGAAGACCTGCGTCGGCTCCGACTTCTGCCGCTTCGGGGTCGGCGACTCGACCGCGCTGGGCATCGCGCTGGAGGAGCGCTACCAGGGCATCGAGGGCCCCGGGAAGATGAAACTGGCGGTGACCGGCTGCCCGCGGAACTGTGCCGAGGCGTACGTCAAGGACCTGGGTGTCGTCGCCATCGACGGCGGCAAGTGGGAGATCTACGTGGGCGGCGCCGCCGGAGCCCACATCCGCAAGGGTGACCTGCTGACGACCGTGAGCAGCCCCGCGGAAGTCATCACGCTGACCGGCCGGTTCCTGCAGTACTACCGGGAGAACGCGAACTGGCTGGAGCGGACGTACGCCTTCGTCCCGCGCGTCGGCATCGAAAAGGTCCGCGCCGTGGTCGTGGACGACAGCGAGGGCATCGCCGCCGACCTGGACGCCGCGATGGAAGCGTCGGTCGCCGCCTACCGCGATCCGTGGAAGGACCGCGACGAACCGGCCACGCCCGGCCAGTTCCGAACCTCCCTGCCCCTGATCGTCCTTCCCCAGGTTCCGGTGCGCGCATGAGGCCCATCGCTTCCGTCCACGAGATCCCGCTCGGCGAGGGCCGGACCTTCGCCGTCGACGGCGAGATGATCGCCGTCTTCCGGCTGCGCGACGGCTCGGTCCGCGCCACCTCCGCGACGTGCCCGCACAAGGGCGGCCCCCTCGCGGACGGCCAGATCGACCTCAAGCAGGTCATCTGCCCGATGCACCTGAACGCCTGGGACCTGCGCACCGGCTGCTCGCTCAGCGGCCAGCCGGACGTCGCGGTCTACCCCGTGTCCATCGACGACGACAAGATCATGCTGGGGGACTGAGATGACCGCTGTTCTGGACAGGCCGGCCGCTTCATCGGTTCGGGGCCATTGGATCGACGACTGGCGCCCGGAAGACCCGATCTTCTGGGAGGCCGGCGGCAAGCGGATCGCCCGCCGCAACCTGATCTTCTCGATCACTTCGGAGCACATCGGTTTCTCGGTCTGGTCACTGTGGTCGGTGCTCGTCCTTTTCCTCGGCCCCGAGTACGGCATCGACCCGGCCGGCAAGTTCCTCCTGACCGCGGTGCCGACGCTGTTCGGCGCGGCCCTGCGCATCCCGTACAGCTTCGCCGTGGCCCGCTTCGGCGGCCGCAACTGGACGGTCTTCAGCGCCACACTGCTGCTCGTTCCGGCGATCGCGGCCGCCTTCCTGATCCGTCCCGGCGTCGACTACTCGACGCTGGTGATCCTGGCCGCGCTGGCCGGCGTCGGCGGCGGCAACTTCGCCTCGTCGATGACGAACATCAACGCGTACTACCCGGACCGGCTCAAAGGCTGGGCGCTGGGTATCAACGCGGGTGGCGGCAACCTGGGCGTGGCCGCGGTGCAGCTGGTCGGCCTGTTCGTGCTGGCCGTGTTCGGCGCCGGCCACCCCGGCATCGTGGCCGGCATCTACATCCCGCTGATCGTGCTGGCGGCGCTCGGCTCGGCCCTCTACATGGACAACCTGTCGCAGGTGCGCAACGAGAAGCGGGGCATGCGCGACGCCTTCCGCGAACCGCACACCTGGATCATGTCGCTGCTCTACATCGGAACCTTCGGTTCCTTCATCGGCTTCGGCTTCGCCTTCGGCCAGGTGCTTCAGGTCCAGTTCCACACCGAGTTCAGTACGCCCGTGAAGGCGGCCTACCTGACCTTCCTGGGCCCCCTGCTCGGCTCCCTGATCCGCCCGGTCGGCGGCGCGCTGGCCGACCGCCTGGGCGGCGCACGGGTCACATTCGTCAACTTCATCGCGATGGCGGTCGGCGCCGGCATCGTCCTGCTGGCCGCCCAGCAGAAGTCGCTGCCGCTGTACATCGCCGGTTTCGTCCTGCTGTTCGTCCTGACCGGCATCGGCAACGGCTCCACGTACAAGATGATCCCGGCCATCTTCCGCAAAAAGCACCCCACCGACGACCACGAGGCCCGCCGCCTCTCCAACGCCGTCATCGGCATCGCCGGCGCCATCGGCGCCTTCGGCGGCGTCCTGGTCAACCTGGCCTTCCGCCAGTCCTTCCTGTCGACGAAGGAGGCCGACGCCGCGTACATCGCCTTCATCGCCTTCTACGCCGTCTGTGTCCTGGTCACCTGGGCCGTCTACCTGCGCCCCAAAACCCGGGTCTGAACCAGCGCGAGGGGGTCGCCGGCGCACGGTCACCCGGCGACCCCCACCGCGCGTCGCGGCTAGGATGGCTCCCGATGAGTTCAATCGACGGGTGGACCCCCGAGGAAGAAGCCCTGCGCCTGCTGACCGGGGCCCCCATCGACCTCGGCGCAGCCGTCAAGGGGCTCAGCCGCAGCAGCGGTGTCTACGCGTGGTGGGCGGCCCCCGCTGTGTTCCCCGACCTACCCGGCCCGCAGAACGAAAAGGTCCCGTCGCTACGGCTGCTGTACCTCGGCCGGGCCACCAACCTCCGCGGCCGCATCCTCCGCAACCACCTGAGGCGCTCCGGCAGTTCCACGCTGCGCCGCACGTTGGCCGGGCTGATGCTCCACGAGGGTTACCGAACCCACTGGACCGACCGCGTCGTCCTGATCCCCGAGGACGAGACCCGCCTGACCCGCTGGATGCACACCCACCTGCGCTTGACCTGGGCCGAGGAACCCGACCCGATCCCCGTCGAGGCCGAACTCGTCCGCCGCCTGCACCCCCCACTGAACGTGCACGGCGTAGCCCCCGAACACCTGCAGGCAGCCGTCGTCGCCGCCAAGAACGCCTACAACGACTCCAGCACCCCACCGAACTGACTTCCCTCATTGCGGACCTGGCCGATCTCCATCGCCGCCCTCTCTGATCGCGAGCCGGCGATCCCATTGATGGCACTGAACGCACCGGGGGATCGTCCGGGGCTGTGCGAGGTTTCGACGGTGGCTACGTTGGGGTGGTGACGCGGGAACAGGATCGGGCGGCTCGGGTCGAGGACGTGCATGAGCTGGCGCTGGGGATGCCGTACGTGACCGTCGAGGGTGGTTCGGGGGGGCAACCCCGTCTATCAGGTCGGTGGGAAGTCGTTCGTGTTCTTTCGGAATCCGCGACCGGATGCTGTGGATCCCGAGACGGGGGAGCGTTACGCCGACGTCATCGTCTTCTGGGTCGAGTCGGAGGCGGACAAGCAAGCGCTCGTTCAGGACGAGGGGTCGCCGTTCTTCACCACCGGGCACTTCGACGGGCATCCGTCGGTGCTGGTGCGGGCCGGGCGGATCGGGGAGCTGACGCGGGGTGAGCTGGCCGAGCTGGTTCAGGACGCCTGGCTGTCGCGGGCCTCGGCTCGGCGGGCGGCGGCCTGGCTGAGCGCGCACCCGCCGCGCGACGGGTCTTGATATCGTCGCGTGTCCACGATGGACGAGCGAAGGGCACCCGATGGACGAAACGCAGGCCCGGACCGCGAATCTCGACACGAGCGTGGCGCATCCCGCGCGGCGGTACAACTACTGGCTGGGGGGCAAGGACAACTTCGCCGCGGATCGGGAGTCGGGGGATCTGCTGGAGAAGGCGGTGCCGACCATCCGGCTGCTCGCCGTCGAGAACCGGAAGTTCCTGCAGCGGGCCGTGCGGTTCCTGGCCGGCGAGGCCGGGATCGACCAGTTCCTCGACATCGGGACGGGGCTGCCGACCGCCGACAACACGCACGAGGTGGCGCAGCGGCTCAACCCGGCCAGCCGCGTCGTGTACGTCGACAACGACCCGATGGTGATGACGCACGCGCGGGCCCTGCTCACCAGCACGCCCGAGGGGCGGTCGAGCTACATCGAGGAAGACCTCCGCAACCCGGAGCGGATCCTGAGCAACCCGGTCGTGGCCGACACGCTCGACCTCGGGCGGCCGGTGGGGCTCATGCTGATCGCCGTCCTGCACTTCGTCGAGGACTACGACGAGGCCCGCGGTGTTGTCCGGCGCCTCATGGAGGCCCTTCCCCCGGGCAGCTACCTGGCCGCCACCAACATCACGTACGACTTTCTCACCCCGGCGGACCTGGCGGCCGGCGCGGCCCTGTTCGGCGATCGCAAGCCGGACGCGTTCGCCCGTACGAAGGGAGAGTTCGAAGGTTTCTTCGACGGTCTTCAATTGGTCGAGCCGGGCGTGTCGGCGGTCAGCGAGTGGCGGTCCGATCTGCCCGCGGCCGAGCGGGTCAGCCGGCGCGCGGCCGGAATGTACGCTGCCGTGGCGGTCAAACCGTAGGCATACTGCAAGGCATGGCCGATCCGCTGGACGATCCGGGACTTGCCGCCGCCCTCGACCGCGTCCGGGCCGCGGCGGGGGACTATCTCGACTCGCTCGGCGCGCGGCCCGTGCAGGACCGGGCGGCGCTCAAGCTGCTCGACGACCTCGACGGTGTACTGCCCGACACCGGGCCCGGGGCGGACGCCGTGATCGAGCGGCTGCTGCGGATCGGCACGGCGACCGCGACCGCCTCGTCCGGGCCGCGGTTCTTCCACTTCGTGACCGGGGGCGTGACGCCGGCGGCGCTGGCCGCCGACTGGACCGCGTCGCTGCTCGACCAGAACTCGTTCTCCCGGGTGTCGTCGCCGTTCGCGCACGAGGCCGAGACGGTCGCCATCGGCTGGCTGCGCGACCTGTTCAACCTGCCGGCCTCGTGGGGCGGGGCGCTGGTCGCCAGCGCCACGTTCGCCAACTTCACGTCGCTGGCCTGCGCCACCCACTGGTGGGCCGGCAAGCACGGGGCCGACGTGGCCCGCGACGGGCTGACCGGGCTGCCGCGGATGCCGGTGCTCTCCGGCGGCTACGTGCACGCGAGCGCCCGCAAGGCGCTGCAGATGCTCGGGCACGGCCGCGACCGCGTCGAGGTCTACGCCGCCGACGCGGTGGGACGGGCCGACCTGCCGGCGATCCGGCGGCGGCTCGGCGAGATCGACGGGCCGGCCGTGCTGATCGCCAACGCGGGTGAGGTCAACGCCGGCGACTTCGACCCGATCGCCGAACTGGCCGAGCTGGCCGGGGAGTACGGGGCCTGGCTGCACGTGGACGGGGCGTTCGGCCTGTTCGCGGCGCTGTCTCCGCGGACCGAGCATCTCGTACGGGGTGTGGAGCGGGCCGACTCGATCGCCGCCGACGGGCACAAGTGGCTCAACGTCCCGTACGAAAGCGGCTTCGCTCTGATCAAGGATCCGGCCCGGCTCGGCGCGGCGTTCGGCATGCCGGGCGCGCCCTACCTGCCGGGACCGGGTGATCCGAACAGTGGCTTCGCCCTGCTCGGCCCGGAGTCGTCGCGGCGGGCGCGGTCGCTGCCGATCTGGGCGTCGCTGGCCGCGTACGGCCGGGACGGTTACCGCGCGATGGTGGAGCGCCACCTGGACCTCGCGCGGTACCTGGGCCGCCGGATCGACGAGGCGCCGGAGCTCGAACGGCTCGCCGACGTGCAGCTCTCGATCGTGTGCTTCCGGGCGGTCGGCGACGACGCCCTCAACCGCGCCCTGGGCGCCGCGATCATCGCCGACGGCCGGGTGTACGCGGGTACCACCGTCTACGGCGGCCAGGTGGCCCTGCGCCCGGCGATCGTCAACTGGCGTACCACCGAAGCCGATATCGACTTCTTCGTCGACGTGGTCAGACAGCTGACCGCTTCGACGCGATCTTCGCCCGGATCCGGGCCAGCTTGATCGCCTTCTCCAGCGTCTCCACGTCGTACGACCCGTAGTGCCTCTGGCCGTTGACGAAGAACGTCGGGGTGCCGGCGACGCCGCTGAGGTCGGCCGACTCGACGTTCGCGGTGATCCGGTCGGTGCACTCGTCGCGCATCATGTCGGTGTGGAAGCGGTCCTGGTCGAGGCCGAGCTCGCCCGCGTACCCGATCAGGTCGGCGATGCGCAGATGGTCCTGGCGGCTGAGCAACAGGTCGTGCATCTCCCAGAACTTGCCCTGCAGGCCGGCCGCCTCGGCCGCCTGCGCCGCGATCTGCGCCTGCGGGTGGACGTCGGTCAACGGCAGGTGCCGCCACACGTACCGCAGATCGTCGTCGGTCATCAGCTCCCGCACGATCGGCTCGGCCTGACCGCAGTACGGGCACTGGAAGTCGCCGTACTCCACCAACGTGACCGTCGCGCCGGCCGGCCCGCGAATGTGGTCGCGGTCGGGGTCGACCTCCGGGATCAGGTCGATGATGTCGTCGGAGTCGCCGAGCAGCAGCACCGCCCGGCGCGGACGCGACTGCATGCTCGTGATCCGGAAGACCAGCCAGGTGACGATCGTCGAGCCGACCCCGGCCAGCAGCACGCCCAGCTTGGCCTCGGCCAGCTCGTCGCCCTCGAAGGCCAGGTTGGCGATCAGGAACGACACGGTGAAGCCGATCCCGGCGATGGTGCCGGTGCCCAGCACGGACGACCAGCCGACCGACGGCCTGACGGCGCCCTTGGTGAGCCAGGTGATCAGCGCCGACACGCCGGTGATGGCGACCGGCTTGCCCACGACGTACGCCACGATGACGCCGAGCGTGATCGGCGAGGTGAGCGCCCGCCCCAGAAAGCCCGCGTCGATCGCGATGCCCGCGTTGGCCAGGCCGAACAGCGGGACGATCAGGTAGTTGGTCCAGCCCGACCAGGTGCGCTGCAGGCGATCGTTCCAGGACAGCGTGCTGACCAGCCCGAACCGCGCATACCGGGCCAGCTCCGGCGTCGGCTGCTCACGGAACGAGCGGAACAGGTCGCTGGCCTCCTGCAAAGCTTCACGGGCCGGGGTGTACGCGGCCGCGGTGAGACCCAGGATCAGGCCGGAGACCACCGGGTCGATGCCGCTCTCGAGCATGGCCACCCAGAAGGCCACACCGAACGGGACGTACGCGAAACCGCTCCTGATCTTCAGCCGCACCAGCAGGAAGGTGAACGAATAGAAGATCGCCGCGAAGACCAGCGGCATCCACCGGATGTCGTCGCTGTAGGCGACGGCGATGACGATGAGCGCCACCACGTCGTCGACCACGGCCACTGTCACCAGGAACAACCGAGCCTGCACGGGCACATTGCGCCCGACCAGCGCGAGAAGGCCCAGTGCGAGCGCGGTGTCGGTGGACATCGCGACGCCCCAGCCGCCGGCGGTGTGCTCGCCCGCGTTGAAGGCCAGGAAGATGCCGACCGGCAGGGCCATGCCGATGATGCCGGCCGCCGCGGGCAGGATGAACCGGCGCCGGTCCCGCAGGTCGCCCAGGTCGAACTCGCGCCGCGCCTCCAGCCCGACGACCAGGAAGAAGATCGTCATGAGGCCGCTGTTGACCCACTCGCGCAGGGTCAGATGAACCCCGTCGCCGCCGAGGTCGATGCTCAGATCGGTCGCCCAGAACCGCTCGTAGCTGCCGTCGGCGACATTGGCCCAGATCAACGCGACGGCGATGGCGGCCAGGAGCACGCCGGCGCTGCCGGCCTCGGTGCGCAGGAACTCCCGCAGCGGGGTCGCAACCCGCCGTTTCCACGGCGTGCTGGCGGTTTCGTCGCTCACGGGATAGACCCAATCATGGACCGGCCCCGGTCGCCACGATCTGTGATCAGCGCCGTACCGGCAGGCTTAGTTCCCGCGGCGGTCCGCGCCGCGGCTCGTGGCGGCTGTGACTCAGCCGGGCGGCGTGGTGGCGGTGGGTGACGGCTCGTCGCGGCTGTGGTGGGGGTGGGCGAGGGTCGCGGTCGGTGGGAAGACGCTGCTGGCGGCGTCGTGAGGAGGCGGGTTCGGGGGGATCGATAGACTGCCTCGATCTCGGCCGGTATTGCGATCTTCGGAGTGGTTTAGGCATGTCCCTCTACAGCACCCAGCGCCTGCACGCGTTCCGCATGATCGTTACTGGTGGTGGTACGGGTGGGCACACCTATCCGGCGCTGACCACCGTCAACACGCTTCAGGCGCGCCTCGCCGAGACCGGCACCTCGCCCGAGCTGCTCTGGGTCGGCGTGGCCGACGGGCTTGAGGCCACCATTGCCGTACGGAACGGGATTCCCTTCAAGGCTGTCACCACCGGCAAGGTGCGCCGGTCGTTCAGCCCCCGCGATCTGGCGCGGAACTTTGTCGACCTCTTCCGGATCCCGCTCGGGATCGCGCAGGCGGCGCTCACCGTGGCGCGGGTGCGGCCGTCGGTGGTGTTCAGCACCGGCGGGTTCGTGTCTGTGCCGATCGGGCTGGCCGCCGCCCTGTTCCGGGTGCCCCTGGTCATGCACGAGCAGACGCTGAGCCTGGGGCTGGCCAACCGGCTGCTCGCCCGGGTCGCCACGCGCGTGCTGCTCAGCCACGAGGCCTCCCTCGAACACCTGCCGGCCCGGGCGCGCGGGCGGGCCGTGGTCACCGGCAATCCGATTCGGCCCGCGGTGCTCAACGGCAACCCCGAGAAGGGAATTGCGGCGTACGGGCTCGACCCCGCCCTTCCTCTCGTCCTGGTGACCGGCGGCGCGACCGGGGCCCGGCAGATCAACCAGATGCTGACCGGAGCGCTGCCCCGGCTCCTGGAGCACTGCCAGATCATCCACCAGTGCGGCAGCCACGGCCTCGAGGAGATGCGGCAGGTCGCGGCCGGACTGCCCGAGTGGATGGCCCACCGCTACCGCGTCGTCGACTTCATCCACGACGAGCTGCCCGACCTGCTCGCCGCCGCCGCGGTCGTCGTCGCGCGCAGTGGGGCCGGGACCGTCGCCGAGCTCACCGCGCTCGGCAAGGCCAGTGTGCTCGTGCCCTACCCGTACGCGGCGGCCGACGAGCAGCGGGTCACCGCCCGTCATCTCGCCCAGGCCGGCGCCGCCGTCAT
This sequence comes from Actinoplanes sp. NPDC048988, assembly GCF_043197815.1. Lineage (NCBI taxonomy): Bacteria > Bacillati > Actinomycetota > Actinomycetes > Micromonosporales > Micromonosporaceae > Actinoplanes > Actinoplanes sp. NPDC048988. The sequence goes on from NZ_JBICTW010000007.1 coordinate 110,359, forward strand.
GCTCGACGGCGACGACGTCAACCCGGAAAGCCTGCACGCCGCCCTGGCCGGGCTGCTGGCCGACCCGTACCGCCGCAATGCCATGGCGCAGGCCGCGGCCGCGAACGGCCGGCCTGACGCCGGTGCCCGTGTCGTCACCGAGATCCTGTCGACCGCCGCCGCCGGCTGACGCGTGAAAGACTCGCCGTATGACCATCCGGCCCGCCGTGCACCTGGCCATTCCCGTCGACGACCTGGCCGCCGCCCGCGCCTTCTACGGCACGGTGCTCGGCCTGCCCGAGGGGCGCTCGTCCGGCCACTGGATCGACTGGGACCTGCACGGCCACCAGCTGGTCACCCATGTCGTGCCCGGCCCGGTGCGCCCGGCCGGTGACAGCGAGGTCGACGGCCACGACGTGCCCATCCCGCACTTCGGGCTGCTGCTGGGCGCCGACGAGTTCCACGCCCTGGCCGACCGGCTGCGCGCGGCCGGCACGGAATTCCTGATCGAGCCCTACCTGCGCTTCCCGGGGCGGCCCGGCGAGCAGTGGACCATGTTCTTCCGCGACCCGGCCGGCAACGCCCTGGAGTTCAAGTCCTTCCGTGACGAGTCGCAGGTCTTCGCCCGCTGACGAGGCGGTTCCTCACGGGGCGTCGAGGCTGGCGATCCGGCGTTTCCCGGCGGTCAGGCGGTAGCTGGCGTCCAGGAGCTCGGCGATCTCGGCCCAGTCGGTGCGCGGGGTCAGGTCGATGCCGATCCAGCCGGACGGGCCCAGGTACGCCGGTACGTAGGCGTCCGGGTTCTCGAGCAGCGCCTCGCGTTCCCCGGGCTCGGTCAGGACTATCAGGGAGTGCGGGTGGGTGACGTACTCGCCATCGACCTTGATTGATCCGCCGTAGTAGGCGAAGACCTTTGTGGTGTAGAAGGCCGGGTGGCCGTGGGAGATTTTCTCGGCGGCGTCGGGGAAGGCCAGCGCCACCGCTCGGATGCGGGCCAGCAGCGGGTCCGCGTCGTCGAACATGATGGGATGCGCCATCCTGACAGTTGAGCACAGGTCGGGCCGGCGGGCGATTCAGCCGTTAAGATCTCAGACTCGGGCGGCGGCCGTGGCGGGGCCTAGGAGGCGGGTGTTGACCAGCATCGAGGACCTGTCGTCGCAGCTGTCCGATGCTCTGGCCCAGCTCGAGGGTCTGCGGACGTTGCACGAGGTCAGCAAGGCGGTGCACGCCAGCCTCGATCTGACCCGCACGATGGACGCGGTGGTGCACGGCGTCACCCGGGCCTCCGGGTTCGAGGTGGCGGTGGTCAACCTGGTGCAGCTCGACGGGGACTTCGCCGTCGTGTCCGTGGAGGGCAGCGAGGAGATCCGGCGGGAGCTGATCGGCACGACGTCGACGCTGGAGCAGTGGCAGGAGCTGTTCGCCCAGGGCGAGCAGTGGGGATCGCTGTTCTTCATCGACCACAAGCACGACATGCCCGACACGATGACAGTGTGGACGCCGGACATTCCGGTGCCGGACGAGCCCGAGGGCTGGCATCCGGAGGACTGCCTGTTCGCGCCGCTGTCCGCCCCGGACGGGGAGCTCGTCGGCGTGCTCAGCGTGGACCTGCCGCGTGACGGGCGCCGGCCGGGACTCGTACAGCGGGAAATGCTGGAGCTCTTCGCCCAGCACGCGGCCATCGCCGTGCAGCACGCGCGACTGCATCACGAGCTGGAGGAGAAACGGGCCCAGCTGCACCACGCGGCCACCCACGATCCGCTGACGGGGCTGGCCAACCGAACGTTGCTGCGAACGTTCACCGAACAGATGCGCGGCAGCGAGATGGGCGTCCTCGTCATCGACCTGGACGACTTCAAGACGATAAACGATCTGGGTGGCCACGACAGCGGTGACCTGGTGCTGCGGGTTCTGGCCGAGCGGATGCGCAAGATCGTGCGCCCGGGTGACCTGCTCGCCCGTACCGGCGGGGACGAATTCGTCGTGGTGGTGACCGGCGAGGACGTGGCGTCGGCGCTGAACAACCTGGCCGACCGCATGCACGTGGCGCTGGCCGCACCCGTCGAGACCCGGATCGGGCCTCGACGGGTGGGCGCCAGCATCGGTCACGCGTACGGCGCCGGCGACTTCGCTCAGTTGTCAGCGGCGGCCGACGCGGACATGTACCGGACCAAGCAGCGGCATCGCCGGGTTACGAGCGCCAACTATCGTTGACGGTCAGTGAGCAGGCCGAACCGGTGTTGATGACCCGGTTGCCGCCGCTCTCCCAGGCCACGGCCGAGCCGTTCTTCTTGACGTACTTGTACTCGACGCTGGTGTTCGGCGGCAGATTGACCGTGCCCCGCCACACCGGGTAGGCCGCCGAGGAGAGCGCGACCCCACCGCTCGTGTTCCAACTGCCCAGTTCGGTCCGGTTGCCCAGGACGAACACGTTCTCCCCCCACACCGTGGTGGCGTTGGCGGCGAAAGTGACGGCGACCGTCGTGCAAGAAGAGCCACCGCCTGAGGTACGGGCGTTCACGTGCAGCGCCAGCATGCCGTTGGCCGGCACGGTCGCGGTGAACTGGCCGTTCGCACCGACCGTGTAAGCCGTTCCCGAGCACGTCGTCCCGCTGACATCGCCGTTCGCCACGTCGCAGTAGGTGCCGGCCGGCAGCGACGTCTGGAAGGTCCGGCTCAGCGCGCCGCCCCGATTGAAGACGGCGTACGCGGCCGCGCCCCGCCCGAACGCGATCTGGTTGCCGCCGTTCGACCACCAGTTGGTCACCGACGTGCCGGCGGCCGCGTTGTGGAAGCCGACCAGGTTGGCCGTGGTGCGCGTACGGTGCTCGCACTCCCAGCCGTTTCCGCAGCTCACCGCCGTGGTGGTGCCGTTCGGCGACGCGGGGGGGCCCGCCTCGGGATTGCTGAAGGTGAAGCTGCTCATCACCGACGGCGTGCCGTACGGATAGGCGAGCATGAACGCCTCGGCCAGCGCGTAGTTCGTGCCGTCCTTGTAGGTCAGCTTCGCGCGGCCGTTGCGCTGCGTGTCGTGGTTGTCGATGAAGGCCACCGCGTCGCCGCTGCCGAGCAGCATCTGGCCGGGCAGATTCTGCAAGTTCTGCAAGTTGCCGTCACGGAAGGCGTTGCCGACCACGTCGCCGTAGCGGAACTCGGTCACGTCGCCGATGCCCGTGTACTCCGACGGGCTGGGCTCGCCGGCACCGCCCTCGATCGTCTCCTGGAAGATGTACGGGTTGCCGTTGAGCTGCCCGTAGATCGCCTGGAGGTCGGCCACCGGCACGTGCTTGGCGGCGTCGACGCGGAAACCGTCGACCCCGAGCGAGATCAGGTCATTGAGGTACGCGACCAGCTTGCCCCGCACGTAGCCGGACTCCGTCTTGAGGTCGGAGAGATCCACCAGCTCACAGTTCTGGATCTCCCACCGGTCACCCCAGTTGGCGATGTCGTCGGTGCCGTTACGCCCGCAGTGATGGAAGTCGTCGTTACCGTAGGGCACCGCCGGGTAGGCGTAGTGACTGTACGTGGAGCCGGCCGTTCCGGTGCCGGTCGAGGCGCCGCCGGCCATGTGGTTGAGGATCGCGTCGACGTAGATCTTCACGCCGGCCGCGTGGCACGTGCTGACCATGTTCGCGAACGCGGCCCGATCGCCGCGCCGCGACACCAGCTGGTAGCTGACCGGCTGATAGTCCTGCCACCAGGGGTAACCCGAGCCGGGCAACACCACGTGTTCCTGCGGCGGCGACACCTGCACGCCGCCGAAGCCCTTCGGCCCGAGCACATTGGTGCACTCGGACGCGATCGACGCCCACGGCCACTCGAAGAGGTGCACGATGACATCGCGCGGGCCCGGATTCGCATCGGCTTTCGCGTCGGCGTGTTCCGGCCGCCCCGCGACCAGCACAGTCACGAGGACCGCGAGCAGGGCGAGGACGGAGACGTTTCTTCTCACCGGTTCTCCTTTCAATTCAGGTGGGTGCTGTAGAGCCCATGCCATTGGCCGTCCTTCGCACCCCAGACCCTCGGTACGAAAAGGTTCTTGGCGCCCCACCGGGAGGTGTGGTTGTAGGCGACGTCGTGGTAGATCTTCAGACAATTGATGTGGTCGAGCTTGTCGATCAGACCCTGCAAGCCGCCCGGGAACATCGGGTCGTTGTCGCGGCGTTGCCCGAGGTCACGTGCTGGCTGCCGCCGCGGTTGTCGGCCGCGTAGATGCTGTCCTTGCGCGGTTCAGTGAGTACTTCCGTGCAGGGCGTCACACCGCTCACTACGCCGCCGGTGCTGCGGACGTCGAGGTCGTTGCCGTACCAGCCGGCACGCTCGGCCGCGCCCATCGCCACGCCGGGGGCGGTCGTCCAGGCGCCACCGGTGCTCCGGTCCGCGAACAGCTTGCAATCGACCGTGGTCGCCTTCACCGGGGCCACCAGCAGCGGGGGAGTGGGATCGTGGCCGACCATCGGGCATGGTTCCGATCTTTCGATTGAGGGACGTGACTCTTTTTCAGCCCTCCACCTGCGGGGGAAGTGGTGACAGAGCCGTAATCTGGTGTTCACATTGGAACGGACGCTAGCAAGCGCTTGCAGATTTTGGAAGAGTTTTCCGGCATGTTACAGGTCGGTCGATCCCGTTACGATGCGGCGATGACCATGGCGGCGCGCACCCCGATCCGGGAACGGAACCTCGGCTGGACCCTGGCCGGTGCGCAGCTCGGCTACGCCGCCTGGTACGCGCTGTGCGCCTACCAGACCCTGCGGCACGCCGCCGCGTTCGCCGGCCACTGGTATCTGCCGTCACGCGACGACGCGTACACCGCGAACGCCGACATCTGGGCCGGCTGGCCGTGGGCGACGTGGATCTCGCTGACCGCGCCGATGGCCCCGGTGGTGGCCGGCCTCAGCCTGATCGTGTCGGCGGTGATGTTCGTGACCGGCTACGCGCGCGGCCGCCGCTCCCTGTTCATCGCCCTGATCGCCGGCGCCGTGGCCGCCCTGCTGACGATCGTGGTCTCGCTGACACCCGCCGCCCAGCAGGTCACCGGCTGGCTGATCGACTGACCCCGCTCACGCTCAGCGGCCCGAACCCCGCCATGCTGGACTCACCACGCTCACGGCCTTCGCCCCGGCCTTCGGCCCGGCCTTCGCCCCGGCCTTCGCCGCGGTCGGCTGACCGCGCTCACGAGCATCGGCCCGAACCCTGCCACGGTTGGCTGACTGCGCTCACGGGCATCGGCCCGAACCCCGCCGCGGTCAGCTGTCGACTGACGATAGCCCGAACTCGGCCGCGCGGCGGGTCAGCGGCCGGATGGTCGATTGTCCGCGGTCACGGTCAGCGACCCGAAGCCGGCCGCCGCGGTCACGTCGAGGCCGGTGCCGTTCCCGGCGGTCAGCGTCGTGTCCCGGGCGATGCCGCTCTGGCGCTGCCCGTAGAGGGTGACCTCGCCGGCCCCGGAACGGGCCAGCACCCGTACCGGCACCTCGCCGTCGGTGGTGATGCTCCAGTCCCGCACCCCGCCGGACATCCGAACCGGCAGCGCCCGGTCCCGGCCGGGTAGCGTCAGCCGAACCGTGTCGGCGCCGCCGGCCAGATCGACCCCGCTCACGGAGCCGCCGGCCAGCGCGAAGGTCGCCGCCCGCACGCCGCCGCTCATCCTGATGGTCCAGTCGATCCGCTGGTCGAGCACCACATCGACGCGGCCCACCTCCGGCCCGCCGGTCGTGACTCGAACCTCGGTGCCGTTCACCGCGACGGCGGCACCGCTGCCGTCCGGGCCGCTGCCGTCTGGGCCGCTGCCGTTGCCGTCCGGGCCGCTGCCGTCCGGTCTGCCGTTGTTGCCGTTGGGGACGCTGTTGCCCGCGGAACCGCGGTTGCGGTCGGGGTCTTGGTCGTTGTCGGGATCGCCTTGACCGTTGCCGTGGGTGCTGATCTGGATCGGGCCGTTTTCCGGGCGGCCCAGCGTGAGGCTGAGCTCGCCGACGCTGCTCGCGAGGTTGAAGGTGCCGGCGGCGAATGCGGGCACACTCCCGGGCGCCGGGTCGCCCTCGCTCTGGCCGCTTTGAGCTTCGTCGCCGTCCGGTTGGCCGTTCTCAGCCTGGCCGCTCTCAGCTTGACCGTCAGCTTGGCCGCGGTCAGCCGGGCCGCTGTCGGGCGACGCGGTGCCCCGCGGTGAGGGGCCGGACGATGTGGAGACCACGACACCGCCGACGCCGAGGAGAAGGACGGCGCCGATCACGGCGATCGCCGCCTTAGGCCGGAGCCCGCGGCGCGGAGCCGGTGAGGGCTCCGCCGTCCAGCTCGGTGCGGGATCCACCGCCGGGACGACGGTGAACTCCTCGGTCGGCGGCTCCTCGTCGTCGGCCGTCGCGGACGGCTCATCCCGGTAGGCGTATCCGGCCGCCCCGGACAACAAAGGGTAGGTGTCGGTCGGACCGTCCATCGTCGTCTCCTTGCTGCGGGCAACGGCGTCGCCTGGGGATACGGCCGCGCCCTCGCTCCGGTTCAGAACGCCCGTCCTTTCGGCCGTCGTAGTGGACGCCCACACCAGCCAGGCAGCACCAGCACCGCGATTAGCCGGGCGTTGCTCGTGCGGGGGCCGTGGGTGAGGGTGACGGCATGACGAATTTCGAGGGTGGGGCCCGGCAGATGCGGCTGATCGTGGAGGTCGAGGACTTCGACGCCGCCGTGGCGTATTTTCGTGACACGCTCGGGCTGGGCGAGGAGGCGGCCTTCAGCGGCGACGGCGACGAGCGGGTGATGATTCTCGACGCCGGGCGGGCCACCCTCGAACTGGCCAATCCGGCCCACCACCGCTATGTCGACGACGTCGAGGTGGGGCGACCGGTCGCCCCGCGTTTTCGGATCGCCTTTGAGGTCGGGGACGTCACCGCCCGTACGGCGCAATCGGTTGAAGCCGGCGCCGACGTCGTCGCGCCGCCCACCGAAACCCCCTGGCGTTCCCTGAACGCCCGGCTCAACGTTCCGGGCGACCTGCACGTCACCCTCTTCGAGGAGCGCGGCTGACGCGGGCACCGAACCAGTCGAGGGCCGCGCACGCCTCGGCGGCGAAGCATGGCCCCAGGCGTGCGGCAGAGAGAGGTAGCCGAGGTTACCTCGCCGGAGGCCGCGCAGACGCGGTCGAGCGGATCCGCGCCTCGGAAGCGCCGAGCACCAGCCGCTCTGTTCTGACCGGTGCGGGCGGCCAGCCGGCGCAGGCCCTCGAGGCGCCACCACAGTGGACCGCCGTCGGGCGTATGGTCTGCCGGTGATCGTGCGCGAGGCGAAACCGGACGACACGGGAGCGCTGGCCGAGGTGAATGTGCGGGCGTGGCGGGCGGGGTATCGCGGGATGGTTCCGCAGAGTTCATGGACTGCATGAGGACGGCCGACCGGCTGCCCGGCTGGGAGCGGATGGTCCGGGAAGCGGAGATGGTGATCTTCGTGGCCGGCCGCGACGAGGACGCGGATCCGGGAGCGGTTGGCGGGGCTCAGGCGCTTTATGTACGCCCGGACAAGTGGAAGAAGGGTGTCGGGCGGGCGCTGATGGACGCCTGGGTGCGGCGGCTCGAGGCGGACGGCTACCGGCAGAGCGTGCTGTGGGTGCTGGCCGGGAACCACCGGGCCCGCCGCTTCTGTGAGGCCACCGGGTGAAGACCGGCGACTCGCGGGGGTTTCCGTTGACCGAGGTCAGGTACCGCCGGGGCGGAGTGAGACCCAGATCAACAGTCGTGAGTCCACGCGGCGCTGTACCGTGACGGCGTGCCAATTAAAGCCGATCTGACCAGCGCAGACCTTACTGAGATCCGGCAGAGCGCCCTCGGGGCGGCCGACCCGCTGGGTGTTGCGGCCGAGCTCGCCGACGCCGCCGAGGCCGGGAAGCTGGCCGACAAGGACGACGCGGGGTACGCCCTCGCCCTCGCGGCCGAGATCGCGGAGAGCCGCGGGAAGCTCGACGCCGCCCTGCGGTACGCGCAGCGGGCCGTCGAATCGTTCGGGTCGCGGGACGACAACCAGGCCGCCGGGGCCAAGGCGTTGCTGGCCCGCGTCCTGTTCCGCACCGGGCGCGACGACGAGGCGATCGCCGCCCTCGAGCCGCTGCGGCCGCTGCTCACACAGTACGGGGACGCGCCGGCGTACATCAGTGCCGCCCTCGCCGCCGGGCGCCGTGACAGAGTCGCCGAGGAATGGCTGACCGAGGCGCTGAACGAGGTGCTGGCCGGGCGGGGCGACGCCGCCGAGCCGTCCAGCGCCGAGGACGCCGGGCAGCTGTTCTTCCTGCTCCAGCAGCGGCACCGGACGCGTCACGCGCTCGGCCTGCAACACGACCACCACGACAACCTGGCCGACCGGCTCGAGACCCGGCTGGCCAACGCGGCCGGGCGTACGGCCGGCGCGCCCGCCGACGACCTGCTGTTCTGGCCCAAGGCGGAGCTGGAGAAGCTGCTGGAGCAGTGGCCGGCGCTGTCCGAGCCGTACGGGTCGAACTGGGACGAGCACCGGGCCCACCTGGAGAAGGAGCTGGTCCGCCTGGCCGGCACCGGCCGCGCCGGCCTGACGGTGCTGCCGGGCACGGTGTCGGGCCTGACCGGTTTCGCCGGCCCCGACGGCGACCCGGCCGACCCGCAGGTCCGCGCCGGCTACGCGACCCGCCTGGCCGGCGGTACGAACCACATCCCGTGGCCTCCGGAGCGCAACGGCGCCTGCTGGTGCGGTTCCGGCCTGAAGTACAAGAAGTGCTGCCTGCCCCGCTCCCGCAGCTGACAGCGGCGGTCGGGCCCGCGCTGGAGTGAGGACCCCAGGCGCGATCGGTGTACGACGTGCCCGCCGGGGTGTGTTCGCGCTTGCGTGGGTGGCTATCGTGCGCTCACCGCGTCCCGGCGGGTAGCTGTCGCGGGACGGCTCGCGCCCGATCCGAACATCCGAGTGAGGACCGCCACCGAAGGCCCGGTGGGTCTCTGTGCCCGCGCGAGTGAAGACGCTCGCGCGGGCGTGGAGATGGCTCAGCTGCCGAGCCGCCCGATTGCGGAGGTGGCTCGACTGCGGAGGTGGCTCGGCTGCCAAGGCGCCCGGCTGCGGAGGTGGCTCGGCAGCGGAGGTGGCTCGGCTGCGGAGGTGGCTCGGCTGCGGAGGTGGCTCAGGTGTCGAGGCGGCTGACCTGCCGGGCGATGCTCGTCCAAGTGCGGCCGGCCGCCGCGGCGCCCAGGCGCTGAGCCGCGGCGACACCGGGGCGCTGGATCGGGGCGGCGCCGGGGCGGTGGGGCTGATCGAAAGCGGACGCCGGTGGTTCGTCCGGCTGGCTGACGGTGGTCCAGGGGCGTTCGGCGGGCTCGGCGGCGGCCCAAGGGCGGTCCTCGCGCGAGCCGAAGGCCGGGGCGCCGAAGGGAGTCGGTGGCACGGCCGGTACCGGGGCCGGGCGCGGGGCATCGTAGTCCGGAAGGAAGCTCGCCGGGCCGCGTTGAGTCAGGGTGGCCAGGACAGCCGGCGGCATCAGATCGACATGATCGCCTGTTCCGGCAGACGCGCCGTCGGAGGCGGCCGCCGCGCGCGGGCCGATTTTGGGTTCGCCGGACCCGGGACGGGTAGACCCGGCCACGCCGGACTCGGCCACGCCGGACTC